>NZ_NXIA01000012.1 GCF_002412165.1 Curtobacterium sp. 'Ferrero' | reverse complement strand
GCCGCCGGGGGGGCGCGCCCCCCCCCCGCCGACGAGCCGCGCCTCCGACACCCGGTCGCCACGGGCCGCCCCCGACAGCCGGTCGCCCCGGGCCGCCCCCGACACCCGGTCGCCACGGGCCGCCCCGACAGCCGGTCGCCGTGGGCCGGTCGCGGCGCGTCGACCGCCGCGGGCCGGCTGCCGCGGGACGGTCGCGTGAGCGGTCCGGCGGCCCGCTCTAGACTGGTGCGCATCCCACGAACGGCAATCGACGGAGCACCATGCCTGACATCACGAGCGAGCAGGTCGCCCACCTGGCGAGCCTCGCACGTATCGCACTCACGCCCGACGAGATCGAGAAGATGACCGGGGAGCTGTCGCACATCGTCGAGAGCGTCGCCAAGGTCACCGAGGTGGCGACGCCCGACGTCCCCGCGACCAGCCACCCCGTCCCGCTCGAGAACGTCACCCGACCCGACGTGGTCGGCGAGACGCTGACGCAGGAGCAGGCGCTCTCCGGCGCGCCGGACTCCGACGGCGAGCGGTTCCGCGTCACGGCCATCCTCGGCGAAGAACAGTAAGGCACGGAGAACAGTGACCGACATCACGAAGCTGAGCGCCGCCGCGCTCGCCGACGCCCTCGTGTCCCGCGACGTCTCGAGCGTCGAGGCCACGCAGGCACACCTCGACCGCATCGCCGCCGTCGACGGCGACGTGCACGCGTTCCTGCACGTCAACGAGAACGCCCTCGCCGTCGCCAAGTCCATCGACTCGCGCCGCGCGGCCGGTGACGACCTCGCCCCGCTCGCCGGGGTGCCCGTCGCCGTCAAGGACGTTCTCTGCACCCAGGACATGCCGACCACCTCCGGGTCGAAGATCCTCGAGGGCTGGCGTCCCCCCTACGACGCGACCCCGGTCGTGAAGCTCCGCGCCGCGGGCCTCGTGCCGATCGGCAAGACGAACATGGACGAGTTCGCGATGGGCTCGACCACCCAGTTCTCGGCGTACGGCCCGACGCACAACCCGTGGGACCTCGACCGCGTGCCCGGCGGGTCCGGTGGTGGCTCCGCCGCTGCGGTCGCCGCGTACGAGGCGCCGATCGCCCTCGGTTCGGACACCGGTGGCTCGATCCGCCAGCCCGGTGCGTTCACCGGCACGGTCGGCGTGAAGCCCACGTACGGCGGTGTGAGCCGGTACGGGGCGATCGCGCTCGCGTCGTCGCTCGACCAGATCGGCCCCGTGTCCCGCACCGTGCTCGACGCCGCGCTGCTGCACGACGTCATCGGCGGGCACGACCCGCGCGACTCCACCTCGATCCCGGGGGAGTGGCCGTCGATGGCCGCCGCCGCGCGCGAGGGCCTGCAGGCGGACACGCTCCGCGGGCTGAAGGTCGGTGTCGTCAAGGAACTCGCCGGCGGTGAGGGCTTCCAGGCCGGCGTCGAGCAGCGCTTCCGCGAGACCGTCGCCCTGCTGGAGTCGGCGGGCGCCGAGGTCGTCGACGTGGACGCACCGTCGTTCGCCTACGCCATCAGCGCCTACTACCTGATCCTCCCGGCCGAGGCGTCGTCGAACCTCGCGAAGTTCGACTCCGTGCGCTTCGGGCTCCGCGTCACGCCCGAGAACGGCGCGACGGTCGAGGACGTCATGGCTGCGACGCGCGAGGTCGGGTTCGGCCCCGAGGTCAAGCGGCGGATCATCCTCGGCACCTACGCACTGAGCGCCGGCTACTACGACGCCTACTACGGCTCGGCGCAGAAGGTCCGGACCCTGGTCCAGCGCGACTTCGCGGCCGCGTTCGCCCAGGTCGACGTGCTCGTCAGCCCGTCCGCGCCGACCACGGCCCTGCCGTTCGGGGAGCGGATGGACGACCCGCTGGCGATGTACCTCAACGACCTCACGACGATCCCGGCGAACCTCGCGGGCGTCCCCGGCATGAGCATCCCGAACGGGCTCGCGCCGGAGGACGGCCTGCCGACCGGCGTGCAGCTCATGGCCCCGCAGCGCGAGGACGCCCGGCTCTACCGCTACGGCGCGGCACTCGAGCGTCTGCTCGAGCAGCAGTGGGGTGCCCCGCTCATCGACCGAATCCCCGACCTGGACGCCTCCCAGCAGTCGGCCGCGCAGGAAGGCGTGATCTGATGGCGCAGAAGGAAGCCCTGATGGACTTCGACGAGGCGCTCGAGCGCTACGAGCCGGTGCTCGGCTTCGAGGTGCACGTCGAGCTCGGCACGAAGACCAAGATGTTCTCGGACGCGCCGAACTTCTTCGGTGGCGAGCCGAACACGAACGTGACGCCCGTCGACCTCGGACTGCCGGGCTCGCTCCCGGTCGTCAACGAGCAGGCCGTTCGGTACTCGATCAGCCTCGGGCTCGCGCTCGGCTGCTCGATCGCCGAGTCGTCGCGGTTCGCGCGGAAGAACTACTTCTACCCGGACAACCCGAAGAACTACCAGATCTCGCAGTACGACGAGCCGATCGCGTTCGAGGGCGAGGTCGAGGTCGAGCTGGCGGACGGCACGCTGTTCCAGGTGCCGATCGAGCGCGCGCACATGGAGGAGGACGCCGGCAAGCTGACGCACGTCGGCGGCGCCACCGGCCGCATCCAGGGTGCCGAGTACTCCCTCGTCGACTACAACCGCGCCGGGGTCCCGCTCGTCGAGATCGTCACGAAGCCGATCTTCGGAGCCGAACACCGCGCCCCCGAGCTCGGTGCGGCGTACGTCCAGGTCATCCGCGACCTCGTCCGGGCGCTCGGGGTCTCCGAGGCGCGCATGGAGCGGGGCAACCTCCGCTGCGACGCGAACATCTCGCTCCGGCCCCGTGGCCAGGAGCGGCTCGGCACCCGCACCGAGACGAAGAACGTCAACTCGTTCCGGTCCGTCGAGCGAGCCATCCGCTACGAGATCCAGCGGCAGGCGGCGATCCTCGCGGCCGGCGGCACGATCACGCAGGAGACGCGGCACTGGCACGAGGACACCGGCCGCACCTCGGCCGGCCGTCCGAAGTCGGACGCCGACGACTACCGGTACTTCCCGGAGCCCGACCTGCTCCCCGTGGTGCCGGACCCGGCGCTGGTCGAGGAACTCCGAGCCGCGCTGCCCGAGGCGCCGGTCGCGCGTCGTCGTCGGCTCAAGGGCGAGTGGGGCTTCGCGGACCTCGAGTTCCAGGACGTCGTGAACGGCGGGCTGCTCGACGAGGTCGAGGGCACGGTCGCCGCGGGCGCTCCGCCGCAGGCCGCCCGCAAGTGGTGGACCGGCGAGATCACCCGCGTCGCCAACGCGCAGGACGCCGCTGCCGGCGACCTCGTCTCGCCGCAGCACGTCGCCGAGCTCATCCAGCTCGTCGAGTCGGGCGACCTGACCGATCGTCTGGCCCGCCAGGTGCTCGAGGGCGTCATCGCGGGCGAGGGCTCGCCGGCGCAGGTCGTCGAGTCCCGCGGCCTGAAGGTCGTCTCGGACGACTCGGCCCTCACCGCCGCGGTCGACGAGGCACTCGCCGCGCAGCCCGACGTCCTCGCGAAGATCAAGGACGGCAAGGTCCAGGCCGCCGGCGCGATCATCGGCGCGGTCATGAAGGCGATGCAGGGGCAGGCGGACGCCGCGCGCGTGCGTGAGCTCGTGCTCGAGCGCGCGCAGCAGGGCTGACGCCCGGAGCGACCGGCGACGCCGGACGGGAGGCACGTGGCGACCCCGCCACGTGCCTCCCGTCGTTCCTGGGGACGTGTCAGCGACCCGGTGACAGGATGAGTCGTGTCCCCAACGATCCGCGCCATCGGTACCGCCGTCCCCCGGACGAGCATCCGGCAGGACGCCGTTCGGGACCTCTTCCGCGGGCAGCGCGACACGGGGCGGCTGGCGAACCGGCTGGTCGGTGCCGCCTTCGACGGGTCCGCCGTCGACACCCGGCACACCGTGCTCGCCGAGCTCGACCCCGACAACGCGGCCGGGCCGTTCCGCGACGGGGACGGCCAGCTCGTCTCGCCCTCGACCGGCAGCCGGAACGACACCTACCGCGTCCTGGCGCCACCGCTGTTCGTCGAGTCGGCCCGTGACGCCCTCGTCCGCTCCGGCACGGCTCCGTCCGCGGTCACCCACCTCGTCACCGTGTCGTGCACCGGGTTCACACAGCCCGGTCCGGACCTCGACGTCGTCACCGGACTCGGACTCCGACCGGACGTCTTCCGGCAGCACATCGGCTTCATGGGGTGCTGCGCGGCCTTCCCGGCGCTCCGGATCGCCGCCGCGTTCGTCGATGCGGAACCCGAGGCGGTCGTCCTCGTCGTCTGCGCCGAACTGTGCACGCTCCACGTCCGCGCCTCCGACGACCCGGACCAGATCGTCTCGAACAGCGTCTTCGGCGACGGTGCGGCCGCGGCCGTGGTCACGGCGGGCGGATCCGGGCTGCGCGTCGACCGCTTCACCACGACGGTCGTGCCCGAGGGTGCGTCGGAGATGGCGTGGAACATCGGCGACGAGGGCTTCGAGATGGTCCTGTCCACGGCGGTGCCGAAGCTCATCGGCGAGCACGTGGCGCGCGCGGTCGCCCCGCTCCTCGGCGATGGACGACCGTCCGACGTCCCCGTGTGGGCCGTCCACCCGGGCGGTCGTGCGATCCTCGACCGCACCGCCGAGGCCCTCGACCTCCCCGACGCCGCCCTCGCACCGAGCCGCGCGGTGCTCCGCCGCCACGGCAACATGTCGAGCGCCACGGTGCTCTTCGTCCTCGACGAGGCGATGCGCGGGGACGACCTGTCCGACGGCGACGCCGTCGTGGCGCTCGCCTTCGGTCCCGGTCTGACCGTGGAGAGCGCACGGCTCACGGTCGCGACCACGGGACGGCCGTGAGCCGCGACGGCGGGATGGACCCGCGCCTCCCGGTCGACCTGTCCGAGCGCGACCGCGACCTGCGGGAGTTGATGGACGACCCGGACTGCGACCCGCGTGCGCTCGACCGGACCTTCCGACGGTTCGCGGTCGTCAACGCGCTCGTGAGCGGCTGGCGAGCAGTGTGGCGGACGCACGTCATGCCCGCGCTCCCGCCGAGCGGAGCCGGGCGTGTGCTCGACCTCGGGTGCGGCGGCGGCGACCTCGCTCGGGCCCTCGTCCGGTGGGCCGCGAGCGACGGCTTCGAGGTCGAGGTCGTCGGCGTCGATCCCGATCCCCGTGCGATCGCCGCGGCGACTCGGAGCCGGCAGCGCGGTGTGACGTTCCGGGAGCAGACGAGCGCCGACCTCGCCGCAGCGGGGGAGCGCTTCGACGTGGTCGTCTCGAACCACGTGCTGCACCACCTCGACGACGACGGGTGGCACGGGTTCCTGGCGGACTCGGAGCACCTCGCCACGAGTCGGGTGATCCACTCCGACATCCGACGGTCGCGAGCTGCCTACCGTTCCTACGCGATCGCGGCACCCCTGGTCGCGGCGGGCACGTTCGTGCGCGTCGACGGACTGCGCTCCATCCGTCGGAGCTTCACCGTGCCGGAGTTGCGGAGCGCGCTCCCGGCCGGGTGGGTCGCCGAAGCTGCGGCGCCGCACCGGGTGCTCGCGGTCCGGGACGTCTGACCGGTCTCCGCCGGACGTGTCGGACGGGAGGCGCGTGGCGGGGCCGCCACGCGCCTCCCGTCCGGTGTCCGGTCGCAATGCGTCGCCTACGGGATCGGCGCGGCGGTCGATGCGAACTCGCGGCCGAGGACCGCCTCCCGGTACCGCTCGAGGGCCCGGGGCCCGGCGCCGACCGACTCCAGGGCGGCCAAACCAGCGCCGAGCACGGGCGGAGCGGTCACCCAGGTCGGCACCGCGCCCGGCACCCGGCTGGCGAATCCGGCGATCACCGGATCGACCAGGAGCGGGTGTCGCGCCGCGAGGACGCCCCCGCCGAGCACGACGGGCACCGGGGCCCCCGCCATGCCGAGGCCGAGGCGCTCCAACGCGACCGACGCCATGACGACGATCTCCTCGGCCTGGCGTTCGACGACGCTGCGGGCGACAGCGTCTCCCGCACCGGCGACGTCGAAGAGCACCGGGCAGAGGCGGGCGATCGCGCCGTGGTCGAGTCGTCCGAAGTGCAGTGCTTCGGTGACGTCGCGCACCGACCGGTAGCCGAGGGAGCGCGGGACGGCATCCGCGAGGGCGGTCGCGGGCCCTCGGCCGTCGTCGGCCCGGGCGGCGTGCCACAGCGCGCGGTTGCCGAGGTAGGCGCCGCCGCCCCAGTCGCCCGATACGTCGCCGAGCGCCGGGTACCGGACGGTCGCACCGTCGGCCCGGACCGCGAGTGCGTTGATCCCGGTCCCGCAGACCAGTGCCGCCGCGTCGGGGGAGAGCGTTCCTGCGCGCAGCAGGGCGAACAGGTCGTTGTCGAGGACCGCAGGAGCACCGCCGTCCACCGACCAGTGGGCGAGTGCCGCCTCGGCCGCGACGAGCTCGTCGTGCAGGTCGAGTCCTGCGAGGTAGACGTGCGTGGTGCGGACGGCCCGCGTGCCGATCGCGTCGAGCACCCGGGAGCGCACGTCGTCCAGCGCCGGTCCGGCGATCGCCCACCCGCGGGACTGCGGGTTCGTGCCCGGACCACGCGCATGCGCAACGAGTGTGCCGTCGAGCGCGATGGCGACGACGTCCGTCTTGCTCCCGCCGCCGTCGACCGCGATGACGACGTCGTCGGGAGCCGTCACCGTGCACCCATGAGGAAGTCGCCGGAACGCGCTCCGCGCGCCCACGGGATGTGGTCGGCGTTCGCAGCGAGCAGCAGGTCGGTCAGCCGCTCAGCCTTGTCGACCTGCCCGACGAGCGGGTGCGCCCACATCGCACGGAGCACACGGTCACGCCCTCCGTGGACCGCGGCCTCGAGGGCGAGCCGCTCGTAGCCGGCGACGTGCGCCACGAGGCCGGCCATGTCCGGCGCGAGCGGCTCGACCGGCAGCGGGGTGATGGCCTGTCGGGTGACGCGTGCGGGGACCTCGATGACGTGGTCGTCGGGGAGGAACGGGAACGTGCCGTCGTTGCGCACGTTGAGGACCTGCACGTCACCCCGGTCGCCGAGGATCGAGGACAGCACGTCGATCGCTGCCTCGGAGTAGTACGCCCCACCACGCTCCTCGAGCTCGGCGGGCTTCGTCACGACCGAGGGGTCGGCGTACTTCTCCAGCAGCGCTCGCTCGGTGTCGATGACGGCCTCGGCGCGGGTGCGCTCGTGGAGCTGCTCCTCGAGCACGACGTCGTGGCTGTAGAAGTAGCGGAGGTAGTACGACGGCACGGCGTGCTGCAGGCGGATGAGGTCAGCGGGCATGTGCACGCTCTCCGCCATCCGGTCGAGGGCACCGGTGTCCGCCGCGAGCAACTCGGACAGGACGTCGCGTTCGGTGCCGTCGTCCGACAGCACGTGCACCCCGCGCTCCCACGTCAGGTGGTTCAGGCCCACGTGGTCGAGGCGGACCGCCTCGGGGGCGACGTCGAACTCGCGGGCGAACCGGCGTTGGAACCCGATCGCCACGTTGCAGAGGCCGACCGCACGGTGGCCGGCCTGGAGCAGCGCTCGGGTCACGATCCCGACCGGGTTCGTGAAGTCCACGATCCAGGCGTCCGGCTTGGCGTGCTCCCGCACCAGGTCGGCGTACTCGAGGACCACCGGGACCGTCCGGAGCGCCTTCGCGAACCCGCCCGGCCCGGTCGTCTCCTGCCCGATGCAGCACACCTCGTGCGGCCAGGTCTCGTCCTGCTGCCGAGCCGCCTGTCCGCCGATCCGGAGCTGGAACATGACGGCGTCGGCGTCCGACACCCCGGCGACCACGTCGTCCGTGACGTGGACGGTGCCCGGGTGCCCGGCGTGCGCGAACATCCGCCGGGCGACACCGCCGACCAGGCGTCGTCGCTCGGCATCGGGGTCGACGAGCCAGAGTTCGTCGATGGGGAGCTGGTCGCGGAGGCGGGCGAAGCCGTCCACGAGTTCGGGGGTGTAGGTGGACCCGCCACCGATGACCGTGAGTTTCACTGTGGTGCTATCCCTTCACGCCGGTGAGCGCGATGCCCTCGACGAATGCCTTCTGTGCGAAGAAGAAGATGACGACGACCGGGACCATGACGACGACGGTCATCGCCATCGTCATCGACCAGTCGGTGCCGTGTTGACCGCGGAACGTGGCGAGACCGTACGCGACGGGCCACGCCGCCTGGTTCTCGGACGCGTAGAGGAGCGGCCCGTAGTAGTCGTTCCACGAGTGGAAGAACATGAAGATCGCCGCCGATGCGATGCCCGGCCGAGCCATCGGCACCACGACCCGCGCGAGGACGCCCCACTCGCTGCAGCCGTCCATCCGGGCCGCATCGCCGTACTCCTTCGGGATCGTCAGGAAGAACTGGCGGAGCAGGAAGATGCTGAACGCGTCGCCGAGCAGGTTCGGCAGGATCAACGGCCAGAGCGTGCCGGTGAGGTGCAGCTCCGACCACATGACGTAGACCGGCACGGCCGTGACCTGTGGTGGCAGCAGCATCGCCACGATGATGACCGTGAAGATCGCGTTGGCCCCACGGAACCGGATCTGGGCGAGGGCGTACGCCGCGGGCACCGAGCTGAGGAGCATGAAGGCGGTGGCGAGCACGGCGTAGAGCGCGGAGTTGCCGAACCACTGTGCGAGGGGCAGCTCGGTGAACACCCGACCGTAGTTCGCGAGGTCGAACGGCTTCGGGATGATCGACGCCGTCAGGGCCTGGTTGCTCGACATCAGCGACGTCAGCACGACGAACACGATCGGGGCGATGGTGATCACCCCGAGGGCCACGAGCACGGCGTGCTCGGCGATCCACACGAGCAGGCTGCGGCGGGGACCCCTCGTGGAGCCGGGTGCGGCGCCGCGGGGTGCACGGGCGAGTCTGGGCTGGGACACGGCGGTCATCAGGACTCCTCGGGTCGGTCGGTGGGCATCAGTCGGCCTCCGGTCGGAACACGGAGATGCGGCGCATCGTGAGGACGAGCACGATCGCGGTGACGACGAACAGGACCACGGCCATCGCGGACGCGTAGCCGAACTGGAAGTTCGCGAACCCGTGCTGGTACAGCAGTTCGGTGTAGGTGAGCAGCGAGGTGCCCGGGTACCCGAGCTGCGCCGCCGTCCCACCGCCGATCGTGGCCTTGCCGGACGCGACCCCGGAGGCGACGGCCGCCTCGGTGAAGTACTGCAGGGCAGCGATCACCCCCGTGACGACGGCGAACCCGATGACGGGTGCGATCGTCGGCAGGGTGATGTGCCGCACCTGCTGCGGTCCGTTCGCCCCGTCGAGCGACGCGGCCTCGTACAGGTCTCTCGGGACGTCGAGCAGGGCCGCGAGGAAGATGATCATGATGTCGCCCATGACCCAGACGCCCATGATCACGAGCGACGGCTTCGACCACGCCGGGTCGTTGAACCACAGCGGGCCGTCGATGCCGAAGAACCGCAGGATCTGGTTCACCGGCCCGGTGCCGGGGTTGAACAGGAAGACGAACGCGACGACGCTCGCCACGGGCGGCACGAGGGCCGGCAGGTAGAACAGCGTCCGCCAGAACCCGGTCGCCGCTTTCGCCCGGCTGAGCAGCCCGGCGACGAGGAGCGCGCACACGATCCGCACCGGCACCAGGATCACCACGAACCAGATCGTGTTCACCACCGCGGCACCGATCTGGGGGTCCTGCGTGAACAGGAACCGGTAGTTGAGGAGCCCGACGAACTGCGGCTCCTGGAGCTGGTTGTACCGCGTGAACGAGTAGACGATCGACGCGACGAGCGGGTACGCGAAGAAGACCACGAGTCCGAGCAGCGCCGGGGCGAGCATCGTCAGGGCGACGAGCCTGCGCCGCGACTCGGCGCTGCGGCGCCGACCGGACGTGTTCCGACGGGACGAGTGCGCGGAACCGCCAGCGGGGTCGGGAGCCGACCCCTTCGGTGAGGCGGGCCGGGAGGCGCGGGTGCGCCGCGCCTCCAGGCTGTCGGTTCCGGGGCTGGTGACGTCCGTCATCACGGACCCGCCAGCTGGTTCGCGTTGTCGATGTCGGTGTCGAGCTGCTTGAGCTTCTGGTCGAGGTTCCCGCCGTTCTCCTGGTACGCCTGCCAGAACTTCGTGAACGTGCCGATGTAGGCCGCGCCGTCTGCGGTGCCGGGCGAGGTCATCGTGTCCTTGTTCCCCGCGACGTCGACGAAGGTCTTGTAGTTCTCGTCGACCTCGAGCTTCGGCGACTCGAGCGCCGAGGTGATCGTCGGGATGTTCTTCAGCCCGTTCGCCATCGTGACCTGCGCGTCGGTGTTCGTCGACAGGTACTTCAGCAGCGCCCAGGCGAGCTCCGGGTGCTTCGACCCCTTGGCGATGCCCGCGACGTTGCCCGCGATGTACGTCGAGCCGTAGTTCCCGAGTCCCGACATCACCGGGGTGGGAGCGGTGCCGTAGTCGAGGTCCGGTTTCTGGTCCGCGATGAACGCCGTGCGGTACTCGCCGTCGATCTGCATCACGACCTGACCGGTCTGGAACGCGTTGTCGGCGGCGAACTCCTGGCCGAGCCCGGACGTGAACGCCTTGAGCTTGTCGTACCCGATCTCGTCGACGAAGGCCTTCTGCCAGGTGATGAGCTTCTTCCAGGCGGCCGAGGTCCCGATGACGCTGTTCCCCTTGCTGTCGAGCCAACGGCCGTCGATCATCGGCGCCCAGTGCTCGGGCGAGTTCTCGTAGAAGTCGATGAGCGGGTTGAAGCCGAGCTGCTTGATCGACCCGTCGGCGTTGTACGTGGTGAGCTTCAGCGCGTCGGTCTTCAGCTCGTCGAGGGTCTTCGGCGGCGTCGTGATGCCCGCCTTGGCGAACGCCGCCTTGTTGTACATGAGCGCACTGACGTCGGCCAGGGCCGGGAGCGTGCAGCGCTTGCCCTTGTACTCGGTGTACGACCGCACGGCCTTGGGGATGTCGGACAGGTCGACCCCGTCCCGCTCGATGTACGGGGTCAGGTCCCGGAACGCCCCGGACGAGCAGAAGCTGCCGACGATCGCGGTCGAGTACGACAGCCCCACGTCGATGTTCTGCCCCGACGAGATCGCCTTCTGGAGCTTCTCGTCGTCCTGGCCCGCGTGGATGTTCACCGTGACGCCGGGGTTGGCCTTCTCGAAGCCCGCGACGGCCGACTTGACCACTCCGGCTTCGCGGCCCGTGAAGAAGTGCCAGAGGGACACGGTGCCCTTGAGCTCCTTCGGGGCGGACTTGTCGATGCTCTGGGCGCTCGATCCCGAGCTGCAGCCGGCGATGACGAGCGCGCCGGCGGCCGCGACGGCCGTGGCGGCGACGATCCGCCGGATCTTCGGATTGGGGAGGGACATGTGGGACTCGCTCTCTGCTCTCGCTCCGTCGCCACCGGTTTCCGGGCGCGACGAAGAGCCCTGTGTCAGGGCTGGTGGTGGTTCCTCGAGTGGTGCGGGTGGGAGTGGTGCTGGTCAGGTCCGCATGCGCGGTGTCGGCGCGCTCGCCGTGTCGGGGGCATCGGCGGTGATGCCCTCGACCCGAGCAGCGAGCGCGGCACGCACCACGTCGATGAGGACGTGGCGGGCGCCGTGGAGGACGGGGGTGTCGGGGACGCCGGGCGCCACCACGGCGGTGGACCAGCGCGTGCGGGTCCGCAGCCAGGCGGTGACGGAGGCGGCCAGGGCGGGACCGCCCGCGATCCCGGTCGGGCCGTGCAGGACGACCGTCTCGGGATCGGCGACGGCGAGCGCCGGGAGCACGTTGTGCCCGATGCGCTCGCCGAGGGCGGTCGTGAAGGGGTGCTGCGCCGGAAGGTCGGCGAGCTGGGGAAGCACCTGGCGCCAGGTGGCGGCGGTGCCGTCCGGCGCGGTGATCCCGTGGGCGGCGGCCAGGGCGGTGATCGCCGACTCGGAGATGAGGTCGGCGATGATCGTGGCCGTCGGGTCGATGGCGTGCGCGTCGGCGGGGACACCGAGGTACCCGATCTCGCCCGCGGCGCCCGATGCGCCCGTGTGGAGGCGGCCGTCGAGGTCGAGCGCCATCCCGAGGCCCTCCGCCATCCACAGCAGGGCGAAGGAACCGGTGCTCCGTCCGGCGCCCATGCTCCGCTCGGCGATGGCGGCGAGGTTCGCGTCGTTCTCGACGACGACCTGCACGCCGAGTTCGGCGGAGAGCGTCGCGGCGACCCGGTCACGGGGCCAGCCCGGCAGCCCGTCGGTGAAGATGAGGGTGTCCGTGGTGTGGTCGACCGAGGCCTGCACCCCCACGGCGACCGCGGTGACGAGGTCGGGGTCCACGTCGGCCGCGGCGGCAGCTCGGGCCACCGCTGCGGCGACGATGTCCGCGCCGTCGCTCGCGACCTCGTCCTCGGACATGGTGTGCGTCGCGACGGGGAACCGCCGACCGGCGGCGTCGACCACGGTGGAGCGGACGTCGACCAACTGCACGTCGACCGCCACCGCGAGGTCGCGCTCCGTGATGGCCTCGTACACCAGTGCGCTCGGCCCGCGACGACCGGCTTGTGCCTCGGTGCCGGCCGCCCGGATCAGCGACGCCGACTCGAGACGCCGGATGATCTCGGCCGCGGTGGGCTTGCTGAGGCCGGTGCGACCGGCGATCTCGTTGCGGGTCAGGGGCCCCTCGTCGAGGAGCAGCTCGAGCGCCGCTCTGTCGTTGAGCACGCGCAGGAGGCCGGGTTGGCCGGGGGTGCGTCCGCGAGGGGTCATGCGAGGACTGTAATGGACAACCTTGTTTTCTGAAAGGTTTGTTCACAGATCCGTAACACCCGATCCGCTGTGCAGAACCGGGACCGCTCGCTGACGGGCACACGGGACGGGCCCGGCCCGCGCCTCCCGTCCGCACCGCGGTCGCGGAAGCGACACGGTGCCGGTTCCTCGGGCCGTCTGGCCCGCGGAAGCGACAGTGGCGCGCGTCCGGTGCGAGGCGTTCTGTCGCTCTCGCGAAAGCGACAGAACGCACTCCGCGCCCCGCCAGCCCAACGGCCGCGCGTCACCCTACGGGCGCAGCAGCACCTTGATGGCGCGCCGCTCGTCCATGGCGCGGTACGCCTCGGCGGCCTCGTCGAGCGGCAGCTCCAGGTCGAACACGCGGCCGGGCTCGATCGCACCCGAGAGCACGTCCGGCAGCAGCTCGGGGATGTACTTCCGCGCCGGGGCCATGCCGCCCGCGACGGAGATGTTCGTGTCGAAGAGGTACCGGGTGCCGATGGTCGGCACCCCGTGCGGGACGCCCACGAATCCGAGCGCACCGCCGGGCCGCACCGAGTGCAGCGCCTGGTCCATGCTCTCCTCGGTGCCGACGGCCTCGACCGCGCAGTCCGCCAGGTCGCCGTCGAGGAGCGCACGGATCGCCGCCACGCCCTCCTCGCCGCGCTCGGCCACGATGTCGGTCGCGCCGAACTCCCGCGCGAGCGCCTGGCGGTCCGCGTGCCGGCTCATCGCGATGATGCGGTCCGCGCCGAGGCGCTTCGCCGCGAGCACCGCGGACAGGCCGACCGCTCCGTCGCCGACCACCACGACGGTCTTGCCCGGCCCGACGTGTGCCGACACGGCGGCGTGGTGCCCCGTCGAGAACACGTCGGCGAGCGTCAGGAGCGAGGGGACGAGGGTCTCGTCGACCGGGCCCGGCACCCGTACGAGCGTCGCGGCGGCGTCCGGGATCCGCACGTACTCGGCCTGCGCACCGCCGACGGGGTCGCCGTACGCGTCGGTGCCGCCGAAGCCGGAGAGGTGCTCGCACCCGGTGGTCATGCCGTGCCGGCATGCCTGGCAGGTGCCGTCGTTCATCGTGAACGGGGAGATGACGAAGTCGCCCTCGTGCAGGTCGGTCACGTCGTCACCGACCGCCACGACGGTGCCGACGAGCTCGTGGCCGATCCCGTGCGGCTCCTTGGTCGCGGTGACGCCGCGGTACGGCCACAGGTCGGACCCGCACACGCACGCTGCGACGACCCGGACGACGACGTCCTTCGGGGTGATGATCGTCGGCTGGTCGCGGTCCTCGACGCGGATGTCGTTGGGGGCGTGGATGATGGCTGCGCGCACGGGGTGCCTTCCTGCGGATGGTGGGGTGTTCGGCCGGTCGACGTCGTCCGGGGCCGGATCGACACTACGCTCCTGCGGGTGGACGACGACCGGTACGGCAGTGACGTCCTCTCGGGCGACTGGCGCTCGCGAGGCGTGCAGAAGGTGCGCCAGGTGCCGCTCGAGCGCGGCATGGTGCTCGAGGACCCCGTGACCGGCTGGGCCGGTGCCGTGGTCCGGCTCGAGGCCGGCAACGTCGAGCTGGAGGACTGGAAGGGCCGGACGCGCTCGTTCCCCTTCAGCGGGCAGTTCCTGCTCGAGGGCGAGCTCGTCACGCTGGGTCGGCCGCAGGCGCCCGTCGGGCGCGGGCCCGGAGGGACGGCGTCGGCCGGGCGATCGGGCCCCGCTGCGTCCGGGCGGCCTGCCGCGGCCGCGCCTCCGGTCGGGAGGCCCGGGGTGGCTCCCGCCGTGCGGCACGCGTCCGACGGTGGTCGCCTCCGCACCGCGTCCGGTTCGTTCGCGGTCGAGCAGCAGCGCGCGCGTGTGGCGCTGCCGTCGCGGATCATGGTCGAGGGCAAGCACGACGCCGAGCTCGTCGAGAAGGTGTGGGGAGCGGACCTCCGCGTCGAGGGGGTCGTCGTCGAGGAACTCTCCGGGGTCGACAACCTCGCCGACGTCCTGGAGGAGTTCCGGCCGACCCGAGACCGTCGGGTCGGTGTCCTCGTCGACCACCTCGTGCCGGGCTCGAAGGAGTCCCGGTTCGCGTCCGCAGTGATGCAGGGGAAGTGGGGTGCGCACGTGCTCGTCGTCGGCCACCCGTTCGTCGACGTGTGGCAGTCGGTCAAGCCGGCGCGGCTCGGCCTCGAGGCGTGGCCCACGATCCCGCGCTCGATCGAGTGGAAGAAGGGGATCTGCCAGCACCTCGGTTGGCCGCACGACGAGCAGGCGGACATCGCGCGGGCGTGGCAGCGGATCCTCGGGCAGGTGCGGACGTTCGCGGACCTCGAACCGCAGTTGCTCGGCCGCGTCGAGGAGCTCATCGACTTCGTGACCGAGCCGCGGGGCTGAGGGCCGGCCGCGCCGTCGGCGTGAGCCGGCCTGTGGGTGGCGACCCGCGCCTCCCGTCCGTCCGGCCGTTCGGCGTGGGCGCGCGCGTGCTCGTGCTCCTGCTTGCCCGTGCGTCTCCGTGGGCTCGTGCTCGTGCGCGTGCGCGTGCTCGTTCTCGTGCGTGCGCGTGCGCGTGCGCTGGCGAGCGGGCGAATCTTGCGGCGCTGGACCCGTCCGTCGTGTCGTTTCCGCCCGCTCGCGGAGGAGTGCGCCGCCCCGGGCCCGTCCCGTCCGCGCGAGCGGGCGGATCGTGCGGGTCCATCGGCCGAACGTCGTCCGGAAACGCCCGCTCGCGGATCCTCGGGACCGGCTGTGCGCGAGCGGGCGGAATCTGCGGCCAGCTGTGCGGTCGTGGCGCCGTTTCTGCCCGCTCGCGGAACGGGCGAGCCGCGCGGGGACCTGCTGAGTGGAGGTACCGCGAGCCCGGCTGCGTGCGAGCGGGCGGAATCCGCGGCCAGGAGTGCGCTCGTGGTGCCGTTTCTGCCCGCTCGCGGAACGGGAGGACGGGCGGGCCGTCCGCGGGTTCCCGGGGCGGACGCTCGCGGGCGAACGGGCAGATCTCGCTGGTGCGGCGGCGGACCACCGCACGGAAACGCCCGCTCGCGCGGGATGGCGGGGGTCGGCGGAGCCTCCGCTTCCGTATCGTTGAGGGATGGACGGCATCGACGGGCGAGTGCGCAGCGCCGTCGACGTCTGGCTCCGCTGGCTCCCACGATGGCAGATCGGGACCGCACGACCTCGGACCCGCATCTGCCGGAAGTGCACCGGGTCGCCCATCGCGAGCGCCGCGGGCTTCGGGCCGGACGTGCCGCACGCGGTCCAGCACGCGCTCATCGGGCGGATCTCGACGATCATCGAGGACGCGGTCGACGAGTACACCGCCAAGAACCTCCCGCTGCTGCAGCGTGAGCTGGAACGGGCGGCTGCGCGGAAGCGGCACGCGGGCTACCAGCCGACCGAGGGGTTGTCACCCGAGTTCCAGGGCCTCGACGTGGATCCGGAACCCTCGCCCGGGGAGCCGTTCCTGTTCACCCTCGGGGAGATGACGGGGACCGGCGCGGGGGAGCAGACCCCGCGCGAGCCGCTGTCCGACGAGGCGAAGGCCGCACTCCGGCACGAGATCGAGCTGTCCGACGAGTGCGCTCGGTCGACCGGGACCGCGGTGTGCCTCGCGCTCATCGAGCACCGGCCGCGCATCGCCGAGGCGGTCGAACGGCTCGTCGAACCGCAGATCGAGGCGCTCGTGTCCGACATGTTCCGGGGGTTCGACGGCCTCGGCGAGGAGCCGCGCGAGGGCCTGTTCTGAGCGCCGGAGCGTCGGGGTGCGCGCTCGCTCACGGGTCCAGGCGTGACGACCGGGCACGACGACGCCCGGCGCTGGCGTCAGCCGGGCACGACGACGTCCGGCGGGACCGTCAGTGCGGCAGGACGACGCCCGGCCAGACCCTCAGCGCGGCAGGAGCGTGCGCCCGGGGATGACCCGCCCGCGCAGAGAACGGTGCTCGACCGGGCTGGACGGGTCCTCGATGCGGCCGACGACGAGGTCGATCGCCTCCCGTCCGATGCGCTCGATCGGCTGCTCGAGCGTCGTGAACCCGATCCAGTCGTTGGCGAGCGGGGAGACGCCGTCGAACCCGGTCACGGAGACGTCCCCGGGGACCTCGACGTCGAAGCGGCGGAGCGTGTCGCACAGGTCGAGCATGAGCCGGTCGGTCGGACACATCACGGCCGTGACCCCGTCCCGCGCGATCGTCTCGGCGACGTCCGCCGCGATGTCGGCCGGGGGACGGACGAAGCTCGCGTCGAGGTCGACGACGCGGACGCCCCGGCTCCGGAGCCGCTCGACCATCGCCTGCGACCGGGCGTACTGCGTCAGCGCGTTGTCCTGCGGCACGGTGAGCACCGCGACCGTGGTGTGACCGGCGTCGGCGACGGCGTCCGCGATCCGAGCGCCCCCGTCGGCTTCGTCGCAGTACACGCTCGACAGGGCCGGGTGCAGCTCGGGCCGCCCGGCGACGACCGTGGCGATGCGCGGCGCGAACTCGGCGATCTCGGCGGCGGGGAGCAGGCCCGAGCACACCACGAGCCCGTCCACCCGCATCGACACGAGGGCCGCGAGGGCGGACTTCTCGTCCTCGACCCGGCCGACCCCGGTCGTCGTGACGACGCGGTAGCCGAGCTCGGAGGCCCGGCGCTCCATCACCGCGTGGAGTGCGGTGTAGACCATCGACGAGGCGTCGCGGACGAGCATGCCGATGGTGTGCGTCCGGCCGCTGACGAGTCCGCGCGCCATCGCGTTCGCCACGTAGCCGAGCTCGCTCGCGGCCCGTTCGACACGCTCACGGGTCTCGTCCGAGAACCGACCGGTGCCGGACAGCACACGGCTCACGGCCGACTTGGACACCCCGGCGCGGGCAGCGACGTCGAGGATCGTCGGCTGGGACCCGCGCGGACCGGTCACGCGGTGGCTCGGGGCTCGCGACGGTCCGATCCCGCACCGCGCCTGGCCAGCGCGCGGTCGACGAGACGGGCGAGGGCACGCCAGCCGAACAGGAACGCGCCGAGCACGACGGTCGTGACGATCACGAACGAGATCGGCAGCGGGTTGCCGTCGACGTCGCCCTGCCCGGTGGCGACCCGGATGGCGAGGCCGATGAACACGGTGAGGACCCAGAGCACGACCGCGGTCGGCCAGTACCGCAGCGGCCTGGCCCATGCGCCGCTCGAGACGTAGCCGATCGCCCACCCGGCGAGGAACGGGTACGCCGTCGTCCAGAGCCCGAGGACGGACGCGGCCTCGCCGTGGGAGGACCGGCCGATCACGGCGAACAGGACGATCAGGACGACGTCGACGACGGCTGCGAGCCAGCCCCAGGTACGTGTGGACACGGCCCCATTGTCGCAGCAGCCCCCGACGGTCGCGGCACCCGGACCGAGCACACCGTTCACCGTCCGGCGAGGTCGACGGCACCCGGCGTTCACCCGGCCCCGTCACACTCGACCCCGGCGCGGGAACGTTCCCGCACCGACTCGCACGAAGATCCACGGGCCCGCGCAAAGCCCCCGCGAAGGCCCCCACGAAGCCCCCGCGAAGGCCCGCACGACATCCACACGAAGCCCCCCACCCCACCGAACCAGGGAGACCACCGCCGTGAAGACCCGAGTCCTCGCCGGCCTCGCGATCGCCGCCGCCGCGACCGTCGCACTGTCCGGCTGCGTCCAGAGCGCCAACGCCTCGAACACCACCGACGGCGACGGCACCACCAGCCTCACCGTGTTCATCAGCGGCGACACGAACGTCCAGGACCTCTGGGAGAAGTCCCTCATCCCGGCGTTCGAGGAGCAGCACCCGAAGATCAGCGTCCACACGAGCATCGACCTGCACGGCGAGCACGACGCCCAGACCCAGGCGAACCTCGCCACTGCGGTCAAGGCCGGCAAGAGCGTGGCGTACGACCTCGTCGACGCCGGCTGGGTCACCACCGTCGGCAAGGCCGGGCTGCTCGCGAAGGTCGACGAGCAGGGCGTCCCCGCGCTGAAGGACGTCCCCGAGGCCACCCGGCAGCAGGGCGGCGACCACGCGATCCCGTACCGCGCGTCGAGCGTGCTCCTCGCCTACGACCCGGAGAAGGTCACCGACCCGCCGAAGACCCTCGGCGACGTCCTCGTGTGGATCAAGGAGCACCCCGGGCAGTTCGCGTACAACTCGCCGTCCTCCGGCGGCTCGGGCGGCTCCTTCGTCGCGACGGTCCTGGCGAAGTACCTGACCGCATCCGAGCAGGAGACCATGCAGACGAGCTACGACAAGTCGCTCGAGTCGAAGTGGGACGAGGGGTTCCAGGAGCTGAAGGACCTCGGCCCGTCGATGTACCAGAAGGGTGTCTACCCGAACGGGAACGACCAGGTCGTGCAGCTCCTCGGCTCCGGTCAGATCGCGATGGCGCCGGTCTGGAGCGACCAGTTCATCACCTCGCAGAAGACCGGCATCATCCCGAAGTCGATCAAGGCGGTCCAGATCTCGGACCCGTCGTTCACGGGCAGCGCGAGCTTCCTCGGCATCCCGAAGACGGAGCCGGCGGCCAAGAAGGCGGCCGCCGAGGAACTCGCCGACTTCGTGCTCAGCTCGAAGGGGCAGCAGCTCGTCGCGAGCGCCGTGTCCGGCTACCCGGTGGTCCCGCTCGACACCCTGCCGAAGTCGGTCGCCGAGCAGTTCGCCGACGCGAACCCGTCGCAGCTCCGCCTCGGCTTCCAGAGCGAGTTCGCCGCCGACATGAACGCGGCGTGGGACGCGAAGGTGCCCCAGTGACCCAGGTCACCGACCGGGAGGCCCGTGGTCAGTCCGCCACGGGCCTCCCGCCCGTCCCCGCCCACGACCAGGACCCCGCGCACGGTACGGCTCGCGCGGACGCCCCGGCGCACGGCGCCGCCGCACGTGCGTCCGCCCGCGCCCGGCAGGCGCGGCGCAGCCGCACCACCGGCCTCGCGCTCGTGGCGGCCCCGGTCCTCGTCGTCGTGCTGTTCGTCGGCGTCCCGGTGGTGAACGCCGCGCTGTTCTCCCTCGGCCTCACCGGGGGCCTGAACGCGGCGCTGTCCGCGATCGGCCAGGACGTCGTGCACGGCCTCTCGCTCGCCGTGTACGGCGCACTGCTGTCGAACCCGGTGTTCCTCCGCGACCTCGTCGCCACCCTCGGCGTCACCGCGGCGTCGACCGGCCTGACGATCGCGCTCGCGGTCGTCGTCGCCGTGGTCCTCCGACTGCGCGGCGGGGTCGTCGGCAAGACGCTCAGCGTGCTCGCCGTGGTGCCGATCTTCGTGCCCGTGGTGATCGCGAGCTGGTCGGTCCTGACGTTCACCGACGCGCAGGGCTTCCTCCGCAGCCTCGGCGCCCAGTTCGGCCTCGACGTGCCGGTGTGGGGCTACACCCTCGTGGCCGTCGTGTTCGGCAGCGTCTGGACGAGCCTGCCGTTCGCGGTGCTCATGGTCGCCGGTGCACTGCAGGGCACGCCGGACGCCCTGGTCGAGGCGGCGAGGGACGCCGGCGCGAGCACCTGGCGCGTCGTCTGGCAGGTGCTCCTGCCGATGGCGCGGACGCCGCTCGTGATCGCGACGACGTTCACGGTGATCGGTGTGCTCGGATCGTTCACGGTGCCGTACTTCACCGGTCCGAACGCGCCGACGATGCTCGGCGTCGACATCTCGAAGTACTTCCAGGCCTACAACCGCCCGCAGCAGTCGACCGCGATGGCCTTCATCGTGTTCGCCTTCGCCGCGGCGGCGAGCGTCTCCTACCTCCGCTCGACGGTCCGGACCAACGAACGCGAGCTCACGACGAAGGAGGCGCGCTCGTGATCCGGCGCCTCACGGGCACCGCGCTGGTCTGGGCCACCGCGGTCGTCCTCGCGGTCTTCATCGCCGGCCCGCTCGTCTGGCTCGCGGCCCGGGCGTTCGCCACGAGCTGGACCTACCCGAACCTGCTGCCGGACGGCTGGACCCTGCGCTGGTGGTCGACCGTGTTCGAGGACCCGTCGCTCGGCGTCGCCGTCCAGAACTCGCTCGTCCTCGCACCGCTGACCGTCCTCGTCGCCGCCGTGGTGTGCCTGCCGGCGGCGTGGGCGATCAGCCGGATCGAGTTCCCCGGGCGGCGGATCGTCCTCGTCGGGCTGTTCGCGACGAACGCCTTCCCGAAGATGGGCCTCTTCGTCACCATGTCCGCGATGTTCACGGCGCTCGGCCTGATGAACACCGTCACCGGCATCCTGATCGTCCACGTGCTCGGCTGCGTGGTGTTCATGACGTGGCTCCCCGCCGCCGCGTTCTCCGCCGTGCCACGCTCGCTCGAGGAGGCCGCACGCGACGCCGGTGCCGGAAGGTGGCGCACGTTCTGGACCGTCACGTTCCCGATCGCCTGGCCCGGGATCCTGGTCGCCGTCGTGATGAGCTTCCTCGCGTCGTTCGACGAGGCCCAGGGCACGTACCTCGTCGGTGCCCCGACCTACATGACGATGCCGACCGCGATGTACTCGCTCGTCCTGAACTCCCCGCGGCAGGTCTCGGCGGTGTTCGCCATCGCCCTGAGCATCCCGTCGATCGTGCTCATGACCCTCGCCCGGAAGCACATCATGGGTGGCCGCCTCGCGGACGGCTTCCAGATCCGATGACCAGGCCGCCCCGATGACCAGGCCGACACGATGACCAGGCCGACACGACGACCAGACCGACCCGACCCCAGCTCGAAAGGCGACCCGATGACGGACGCAACGCTCCTCGCGGAACGCGCACCGCGCCTCCAGGCCGACGCCCGCGGCACCGGACCGACCCGCGCCGACGGGTTGACCGTCCGCGGTCTCCGCAAGACCCTCGGCGGTCGCGACGTCGTCGCCGGCATCGACCTCGAGGTGGCCCGCGGCGAGCTCGTGTCGCTGCTCGGCCCGTCCGGGTGCGGCAAGACGACGACCCTGCGGATGGTCGCCGGGTTCCTCGACGCCGACGCCGGCGTCGTGACGATGGGCGGTCGGGACGTGACCGACCTCGGACCCGAGCGACGGCCGAGCGCCATGGTGTTCCAGAACTACGCCCTCTGGCCGCACATGACGGTGACGCAGAACGTCGCCTTCCCCCTCCGCACCCGCCGCGTGCCGAAGCAGCAGACCGCCGAGCGGGTCGCAGCGGCCCTCGAGCTCGTCGGTCTGACGCACCACGCGGCCTCGAAGCCGACCGCCATCTCCGGTGGCGAGCAGCAGCGCGTCGCCCTCGCCCGCGCGATCGTGCAGGAACCCGACGTGCTGCTCCTCGACGAGCCGCTGTCGAACCTCGACGCCAAGCTCCGGGTCAGCGTCCGTGACGAGATCCGCCGCATCCAGCAGCGCCTCGGCATCACGACCGTCATCGTCACGCACGACCAGGACGAGGCCTTGAGCATCTCCGACCGGATCGCCGTCATGCACGACGGCCGGATCGAGCAGATCGCCGAGCCCGCCGAGCTCTACGCCCGACCCGCGACCGAGTTCGTCGCGTCGTTCATCGGGTCCACGAGCCGTGTGCATGGCCGTTTCGCCGTCGGCGTCGACGCGCGCCCCGGCGACTCCGTGCTCGTGCGACCGGAGCAGGTCGTCCTCTGCGACGACTCGCCGCTGCGCGCCACCGTCGCCCGTGTGCTCGTGCGCGGGCACTTCGCGGAGGTCGTGCTGCGCGCCGACGACGACGAGCTCCGCGCGTACGTCGGCGGGCCGCCGCCCGCGGTCGGTTCCGAGGTGGGTGTCCGCCTCGGCGACGTCCTCGTCCACCGCGACGGCGTCCTGGTCGGGAGCACCCGGTGAGCGCGGAGGTCGCGGTCCCGCAGGCGGTCCGGTCCGACCCGGCCGGGAGGCACGGCGCGGCCCCGCCACGCCTCGTCGCGCACCGCGGTGCGCCGCGGGTCCGACGCGAGAACACGATGCCCGCGGTCGCCGTCGCCCAGGCGCTCGGCGCGGACACGATCGAGGTCGACGTCCGTCGCACCGCCGACGGCGTGGCCGTCCTGCTGCACGACGAGACCCTCGGGCGGATGTGGGGTGATGCCCGGCCCGTCGCGGAGGTGCCGTGGTGCGAGGTCGCCCGGCTCGGCAACGGACTCGACCGGATCCCGCGGCTCGACGCGGTCCTCGAACGCCTGGACGGCTGCGGGTCGACGCTCCTGATCGACCTCACGGACCCGGTCGACGCCGTGGTCGCGGCGCAGACCGTGGCCGGCTCGACGGCGGAGACCGTCGTGGCGTGGTGCGGCGCGCCGGACGCCATGGTCGCGGTCCGCTCCGTGCTGCCCGACGCCGACGTGTGGCTCGCGTGGACGTCGCTCCTCCCGCCGACTCCGGAGGACCTTGCGGCGCTGACGCCGTCCACGCTGAACCTCGACGTCGCGTTCCTCACCCCCGCGACGGTCGCGGCCGCGCACCGGCTCGGACTGCAGGTGTCGGTGTGGACCGTCGACGACCCGGAGCCCGCCGTCTGGGCCGCCCGCCTCGGCGCGGACTCGGTCACGACGAACGACCTCGCGGGCCTCCGGATCGCGCTGGACGCCGCCGCCCGGGACGGCTGGGCGGTGCCGGAACGCGAGCCGACCGAGGCCGAGGTGGCCTCGCGGGCGCAGGCGCTCGCGCACCGGATCGCGCACGAGGTCATCGCGTTCACCCGGGAGCACCCGGTCGGCGAGGTCAGCTCGAAGGCGCACCCGGCCGACCTGGTCACCGACGTGGACCGGATGGTGGAGCAGCACGTCCGCGGTCGGGTGCGAGCCGTGTTCCCCACGCACGGCTTCACGGGAGAGGAGTACGGCGACGCCCCTGGTGACCGGCACCGCTGGTACCTCGACCCCGTCGACGGCACGACGAACCTGGCGAACGGCGTCCCCTGGACCTCGACGTCGCTCTGCCTGACCCGCGGCGGGCACCCCGTCGTCGGGGTCGTCGCCGACCCGTGGCGTGGCGAGGTGCTCGAGGCCCGGCGGGGCCGGGGGGCCGTGCTCCGCGACCGACCGCTCCGGCTCGACGACGTCCCGCGGCCCCTCGCCGGCGCGGTCGTCGGGACCGAGCTCGACGGACACCGGCCCTGGCCGGGCTTCGGCGCGTTCCTCGACGCCCTCGCGGCGCGGTCCTGCACGCTGCGGGTGCAGGGCTCCGGCACGATGACCATCGCGCAGGTCGCGGCCGGGCGGGGGATCGGCGGCTGCGTGTCGGCGTTCAACCCCGTCGACCACGGTGCCGCCGTGCTCCTCGTGCACGAGGCCGGCGGGGTCGTGCTCACCCGCGAGGGCCCGGTCGACGGGTTCCCGCCGGTCGGCGAGCCGTTCCTCGCGGCGCACCCCGGTGCGGCGGACGAGCTGCACGCGGTCTGGGTGGCGGCGCTCGGCGTTCTCTGAGTCGGCGTACAGGGTCCGGCGCCCGTGTCCTCGTAGGCTCGGCATCCAGCACCACCGCCACGTGAAGGAGCACGGACCATGGGATTCCTCGATCGTCTGCTCGGTCGTCCCGAGCGCCCGCAGCAGGACCGCAGCGCGTGGGGTGCGCCGCAGCAGCCGCAGGGCTACCAGTACGGCCAGCAGTCGTACCAGGTGCCCGCCGGAGCGCCGCAGTGGGGCGCTGGGACGCCGGCCGGTGCGCCGGGGACCGCTCCCGCGTCCGGGTCGGCCGACGACGAGCGGGCCGTCGAGCGCTACCGCTACCTGCTGCGCACCGCGCCGCCCGAGCGCATCGAGGAGGTCCACGCCGAGGCCTTCGCGACCCTCACGCCCGAGCAGCGTCGGATGGTCTACGACGAGTTCACCCGGAGCGCTCCGACAGGCGAGGCCCCGCGCGGCGACGACCCGCGGTCCCTGGCCCAGGCGGCCACCCGCTCGGAGATCCGGCAGCCCGGGTACGTGGAGCGGTCGCTCGGGAACATGGGCGGCGGCGGCTTCGGTCAGCGGCAGGGGCCCTCGTTCGGTCGGATGGTCGGGGCGTCGATCCTCGGCACGGTTGCCGGCTACGTCATCGGCTCCGCGATCATGAGCGCCTTCCTGCCGGACCCGGGATCGTTCGACGGCGGTACCGACGCTGCGGATGACGGTGGTGCGGGCGACACTGGGGGTGGCTACGACGAGGCATCGGCGGACGGCGGCTCCGACTGGGGCGGCGGGTTCGGCGACGACTTCGGCGGCGACCTCGGCGGCGGCTTCGACATCTGAACCCACCGACCGGTCGCCGCACACTGGAATACTGGTATTCTCCTCCACCGGAGAAGGAGCGACATGGCCATCATCGAGGCGACCGGCCTCACCAAGACGTACCAGTCGAAGTCCGGGCCCGTCCACGCGTTGGCGGGTCTCGACCTCACCGTGCCCGAAGGGACCGTGCAGGCGCTCCTCGGGCCGAACGGCGCCGGCAAGACCACGACCGTCAAGGTCCTCACCACGCTCATCACCCCGGACAGCGGCAGCGCCACCATCGACGGGATCGACGTCGTGCGCGACCCGCAGGCGACCCGGCGTTCCATCGGGGTGTCGGGGCAGTACGCCGCCGTCGACGAGAACCTGACCGGGTTCGAGAACCTCGAGATGATCGGTCGGCTGTACCACCTCGGGCGACGCACGGCCCGTGAGCGCGCTCGCGAGCTCATCGACGTGTTCGACCTGTCCGAGGCGGGGGACCGGCCGGTCAAGGGCTTCTCGGGGGGCATGCGGCGCCGGATCGACCTCGCCGGCGCCCTCGTGATGAACCCGCGCGTGCTCTTCCTCGACGAACCCACCACGGGGCTCGACCCCCGCAGCCGTCTGGCGCTCTGGGACATCATCGAGGGGCTCGTCGCCGACGGCGCGACCGTGCTCCTCACCACGCAGTACCTGGAGGAAGCGGACCGCCTCGCCGACGACATCGCGGTGATCGACGGCGGCACCGTCATCGCCGAGGGCACGGCCGACCAGCTCAAGGCCCAGGTCGGCGGACACCGCGTCGTCGTGACGCTGGTCGACGCGGCCGACGCAGCAGCCGCCACGACAGCGCTCCGACGGTACGGCGTCGGCGAGGTCGAGACCTCCGGCGACGGCCGCACGCTCGCGATCGCCGTCGACGCCGGTCCGTCCGCCCTCCAGCGGGTCCTGGCCGACCTCGGCGAGGCCGGGATCGACCTGCACGACGCGGGCATGCGTCGCCCCACCCTCGACGACGTGTTCCTCCGGCTCACCGGCCACGCCGCGACCGAGGACGAGTCCGACGACGAGCAGTCCGGTGCGCGCGCCGGGCGTGGTCGCACGAAGCAGAAGGAGGCAGCGCGGTGACCGCCACCACCACCGCCCCGAACCGGGCGCTCCCGGTCGTCGTGACCTCGCCGCTCGCGGTGTGGTTCGAGGACGGCTGGACCGTCACCAAGCGGAACCTCACGAAGATCAAGCGGTCTCCGGACATGCTCGTCTTCGCGGTCCTGCAGCCGATCATGTTCGTCCTGCTGTTCAGCCAGGTCTACGGCGGGGCGATCGACGTGCGCGGCACCGACTACACGCAGTTCCTGATGGCGGGCATCTTCGCGCAGACGGTCGTGTTCGGCGCGACGTTCTCCGGGTCAGCGATGGCGCAGGACCTCAAGGAGGGTCTGATCGACCGCTTCCGCACCCTGCCGATGTCGGCCTCCGCGGTGCTCATCGGCCGGACCAACTCGGACCTCGTCCTCAACGGCATCTCGATGGTGATCATGATGGGGACCGGCCTCGCCGTCGGTTGGCGGGTGAACTCCTCACCGGGCGAGTTCATCGCCGGGGTCGCGCTGCTGCTCCTCTTCAGCTACGCGTTCAGCTGGGTGATGGCGCTGCTCGGCATGAGCGTCAAGACGCCGGAGGTCATCAACAACGCGTCCTTCATGATCCTGTTCCCGCTGACCTTCATCTCGAACGCGTTCGTGCCGAGCGACACCCTGCCGCTCGTGCTCCGGGTCTTCGCGGAGTGGAATCCGGTGTCCTCGCTCGTCCAAGCCGCACGCGAGCTGTTCGGCAACGTCGGGTCCGCGCCCGTGCCCGACATCTGGACCATGCAGCACCCGGTCGTGACGGTCCTCGTCGGCATCGCCGTGATGCTCGTGGTCTTCGTCCCGTGGGCGGTGAACAAGTACACCCGGATCAGCGCGAAGTGATCGACGCCCCGGACCGCTTACGATTTCCCTCGTGACCGCGACCGAACCCCGACGCCTCCCCGACCGCGGCGGCCGACTCAAGCGCTGGATGCTCGAGGGGACCGAGCGTGGTGCGTCCCACCAGGGCCCGCACCAGGTCGAGGTCGAGAAGACGCACTCGTGGTGGCGGGTGATGTGCCTGACGGGCGTCGACTACTTCTCGACGCTGGGGTACCAGCCCGCCATCGCCGCGCTCGCCGCCGGCCTGCTGTCGCCCATCGCCACGATCGTCCTCGTGCTGGTGACGCTCTTCGGCGCGCTGCCGGTGTACCGCCGCGTCGCGCAGGACAGCTTCCGGGGCGCCGGCTCGATCATGATGCTCGAGAAGCTGCTCCCGTGGTGGGCCGGGAAGCTCTTCGTGCTCGTGCTGCTCGGCTTCGCCGTGACCGACTTCATGATCACCATGACGCTCTCGGCCGCCGACGCGACCGCGCACATCGCCGAGAACCCGTTCACGCCGCACTGGTTCAGTGACATCCCGATCCCGCTGACCCTCGGCCTCCTGCTCCTGCTCGGCGTGGTGTTCCTCCGCGGCTTCCGCGAGGCGATCGGCATCGCGGTCGGTCTCGTCGCCGTCTACCTCGTGCTGAACGCCGTCGTCGTGGTCGTCGCGATCGAGCACGTCGTCACCGAACCCCGGGTCGCGACGGACTGGTGGACCGGCCTGACGACGCAGCACAGCAACCCGCTCGTCATGATCGGCATCGCGCTCGTCGTGTTCCCGAAGCTCGCGCTCGGCCTGTCCGGGTTCGAGACCGGCGTCGCCGTGATGCCGCAGGTGCGCGGCGACGCTGCCGACGAGTCGAGCGCCCGGCCCGAGGGGCGCATCCGCGGGACGAAGCGGCTGCTCACGGTGGCGGCGCTCATCATGAGCAGCTTCCTCATCACCTCGTCCATCGTCACGACGTTCCTCATCCCGCAGCAGGAGTTCCAGCCCGGCGGCCAGGCGAACGGCCGGGCCCTGGCCTACCTCGCCCACGAGTACCTCGGCAACGTGTTCGGCACGGTCTACGACTTCTCCACCGTGGCCATCCTGTGGTTCGCCGGCGCGAGCGCGATGGCCGGACTGCTCAACCTCGTGCCCCGCTTCCTGCCCCGCTACGGGATGGCGCCGCAGTGGGCCCGGGCCACCCGGCCGCTCGTCGTGATCTTCACGCTCATCGCCTTCGCGATCACGATCCTGTTCAAGGCGAACGTCGACGCGCAGGGCGGTGCCTACGCCACCGGCGTGCTCGTCCTCATCACGAGCGCAGCGTTCGCCGTGACGCTGTCGGCGCGCCGCAAGCAGCAGAAGAAGCGGACGATCGGCTTCGGGGCCATCACGCTCGTGTTCGTCTACACCACCATCGCGAACGTCATCGAGCGGCCGGACGGCGTCCGGATCGCGACCGTGTTCATCATCGCGATCGTGGTGGTGTCCCTCATCTCGCGCGTGAGGCGGTCCTTCGAGCTCCGTGCCTCGTCGATCGAGCTCGACCCGGTCGCCCGCCAGTTCATCGAGGCTGACGCCGACCAGTTCAGCGCGGTGTGCATCATCGCGAACGAGCCCGGGGCCGGCACCGCCGAGGCGTACCGCGCGAAGGGCCGCGAGGAGCGACGGGACTCCGGCATCCCGGCCCGCGTCCCGACGATGTTCCTCGAGGTGCTGCCCGCCGACTCGTCGGACTTCGAGGAGGACCTGGTCGTCGAGGGGCACATCGTGCACGGGCACCGGGTGCTCCGGGTGCGTTCCGGCAACGTGCCGAACACGATCGCTGCGACACTCCTGGCGATCCGCGACATCGCCGGGGTCGTGCCGAGCATCTACTTCGAGTGGAACGAGGGCAGCCCGATCCAGAACGCGATCCGGTTCGTCTTCACGGGCGTCGGCGACGTCGCCCCGGTCACGCGCGAGGTGCTCCGCGAAGCGGAGCCGGACGTCAACCGCCGGCCGACCGTGCACGTGTCCTGACAGCGCGCTCTGACGGCGCGGGGGCCTGACGGCGCGCGCTCCGACGGCGCCGGGCCCTGACGACGCCGGTTCCGAGGGTGCCCGCCCTCGCGGCGTGAGGCGTGCGCTCCGACGACGCTGCGCCGTGGGGCGCGCGCCCACCGTCGGACGGGAGGCCCGTGGCGGGGCCGCCACGGGCCTCCCGTCCGACGGTCGCGCGGTGGCCGGGCCCGTCGTCGCCGCTGGGTTCGTCGGTCAGTCGCCGAGGATCTGGTCGCGGACCTTCCGCCGCAGCACCTTGCCGATCATCGATCGGGGGAGGTCGTCGACCACGACGACGCGACGCGGCACCTTGTACGCCGCGAGGTGCTCGCGGGACCAGGTCCGCAGCGCGTCCCCGTCGAACGACGAACGGTCCTTCGGCACGACGGCGGCCACGACCTGCTCGTTGCCGTTCTGCGTGATGCCCACGACCGCGACCTCGCGCACGCTCGGGTGCTTGAGGAGGGCGTCCTCGACCTCGGACGGGGAGACGTTGAAGCCGCCCGTGATGATGAGTTCCTTGAGCCGGTCGACGATGTGCACGTAGCCGTCGGCGTCGATCGACACGATGTCGCCCGTGCGGAACCAGCCGTCCGGGGTGAAGACCTCGTCGGTGGCCTCGGCCTTGCCCCAGTAGCCTCGGAAGACCTGCGGTCCGCGGACCTGGAGCTCGCCGGCCTCGTCGGTGCCGAGGACCTTGACGGGGTCGTCCGGGTCGGCGACCCGGGCCTCGGTCGAGGACAGTGGCAGACCGATCGAACCGAGGCGTCGCTCGGGGGAGACCGGGTTCGCCATCAGCACGGGGGAACACTCGGACAGGCCGTAGCCCTCGACCAGGTAGCCGCCGGTCCGGGCCTCCCACGGTTCGACGACGTCCTGCGACAGCGGCATCGCCCCGGAGATCCCGATCTCGATGCCCTCGAGTGACACCTTCGCGGAGTCGGCCGCGTGCTGCAGGCGCATGTAGATCGGCGGCACGGCGGGGAGGAACGTCGGCGGGTGCTTCTTCATCGCCTTGAGCACGAGCGCCGGGTCGAACGCGGGGAACAGCACCAGGCGTGACGCCATGCTCATCGCGAAGGTCAGGCAGAGCGTCAGCCCGTACGCGTGGAACATCGGCAGGACCGCGTACACGACGTTGTCGCCCCGGCGGATCGTCGGAACCCAGGCGCGGGCCTGCGCGGCGTTGGCGAGCAGGTTGCGGTGGCTGAGGACCGCGCCCTTCGGCACACCGGTGGTGCCGGAGGTGTACTGGATGAGCGCGATGTCGTCGGTGACCGGACGCGGGTGCCGCTTCGACAGTCGTCGGGCGGAGACGACGTCGTCCCACGTCACGGTACCGCGCACCTTCGTCGTGAGCTTCGCGCGGGACTCGCGGGCCTTGGCGACCGGCAGGGCGAGCGCGAGCCGGGTGGCGCGGGGCATCGCCCGGGTCAGGTCGACGGAGACGATCGCGTCGAGGGCGACATCCGCCGGGAAGTCCTGCAGCGTCGACACCGACTTGTCCCAGACCACCGCGACCTTCGCGCCGTGGTCCTCGAACTGGTGGCGGAGCTCGCGGGGCGTGTAGAGCGGGTTGTGCTCGACCACGACGGCTCCGAGCCGCAGTGCCGCGTAGAACGCCACCACGTGCTGCGGGCAGTTCGGCAGGACGAGGGCGACGCGGTCCCCGGCGGTGACCCCGAGCTTGCGGAGGCCGTTCGCGGCGCGGACGATCTGCTCCTGGAGGTCGGCGTACGTCGTCGTCCGGCCGAAGAACTCGAGCGCGACCTGCTTCGGGAAGCGGCGCGCGGACTCCTCCACGATGTCGGCGAGGGAACCCGTGGGCTCCTCGATGTCGTGCGGGACCCCCGGGGCGTACGAGGCAAGCCAGGGACGAGGCGTGTCGATGCTCACGACTCCCAACCTAGCGGCCGGGCCCTCGGTCGTCTGGGAAGTCCTGAGCCCTGTGGACGACGTTCGGCAGGATGTCAGGGGGTTGTCGGAACATGCCCGTATGGCCGCGCTCTCGAACGCCTTCCGCACCCGACTCGACGACACCTTCAACGGTGGGGCCCGTGGCCGTCCGGAGTGGATCGACGCGCTCGAGGACGGCTCGGATGCCGGCTACTTCGGCCCCGGCTCCGCCACCTGGAGCGTGCACGGCGGCCGGCAGACGATCCTGGCGGGTGTCCGGGCACTGCTCGTCCAGGCGCTCCACCCGGGCGCCCTCGCGGGCGTGCACGACCACTCCCGCTACCGCGAGGACCCGTTCGGACGCCTGGCGGGCACGATCCGCTGGATCTACACCGTGTCGCACGGCGACCGAGCCGCGGCCGAGCACGCGAGCGCGTGGGTGGTCCGCCTGCACGAGAAGGTCCGGGGCGAGTACGTCGACGGGCACGGCGAGACCCGGCCGTACTCGGCGAACGACCCCGACCTGGCGCGGTGGGTGCACCTCGCCTTCACCGACGCCTTCCTCCGCAGTGCGCAGATCTGGGGCGAGCCGATCCCCGGCGGGCCCGACGCGTACGTCCGGGAGTGGTCGGTGGCCGGGCACCTGATGGGCGTGGCGGACGCCCCCGAGTCCGAGGCGGAGCTCCGCGAGCAGATGGACGGCTACCTGCAGCGCGGCGAACTCGTCGCCCGCGCGGACACGCACGAGGTCGTCCGCTTCATCAAGGACCCGCCACTCGCCAGGATGCTGCGGCCCGGGTACCGCGCGCTGTTCGCCGGTGCCGTGTCGTCGCTCGACCCGCGGCACCGCGAGATGCTCGGCCTCAAGCTGCCGTCGCTCGGCCCGGTCGAGCTCCCGACCCGGCGCACCGCCGGGCTCGTCATCGACGGGGTGACGGGGGTGCTCGGCGGCCGTCCCGACACGGAGACCGCGGCGCGACGGCGGATCGCGCGACTCGCGGCGGAGGCCGCGCCGACGCCCTGAACGGCACCGGTGACGGACAGGAGGCTCCCCGCCCGCCCGCCCGCCTGGCCAGCCCGCCGCCGGCGCGTCGGGCCGGAGCCGGCCAGCCGCCGGCGGGTCGGGCCGGTACCGGCGGCGTGAGCCGGGGTGCCAGCTGGCACCGCGCCTCCCGTCCGGCACCATGTCCGGTCAGAACCCGGAGGGCACCCGCGGGGTGTAGGCCTGCTCCAGGCGGGCGATCTCGTCGTCGGTGAGCTCGAGCGCCACCGCGGCGACCGCGTCGTCGATGTGGTGCTCCTTCGTCGCGCCGACGATCGGGGCGCTCACGACGGGCTTGCTCGCGACCCAGGCGAGGGCGACCTGCGCCATCGGGACGCCGCGCTGCTCGGCGACCTCGGCGACGGCGTCGACGATCGCGCGGTTCGCGTCCTCGTCCTGGCGGTAGAGCGTCTTGCCGAACTCGTCCGTGTCGGCGCGGGTGCCGGAGCCCTGCGCCTCCCACGGCCGGGTGAGGCGGCCGCGTGCGAGCGGGCTCCACGGGATGACCCCGACGCCGGTGTGCTCGCAGAAGGGGTGCATCTCGCGCTCCTCCTCGCGTTCGAGGAGGTTGTACTGGTCCTGCATGCTCACGAAGGGCGTCCAGCCGTGCAGCTCGGCGACGTGCTGCATCTCGGCGAACTGCCACGCCCACATCGAGCTCGCGCCGATGTAGCGCGCCTTGCCGGACTTGACGACGTCGTGCAGGGCCTCCATCGTCTCCTCGACCGGGGTGTGCGGGTCGAAGCGGTGGATCTGGTAGAGGTCGACGTAGTCGGTGCCGAGGCGGGTCAGCGAGGCGTCGATCTCGTGCATGATCGCGGCGCGCGACAGTCCCGCGCCGTTCCGACCGGGACGCATCCGGTTGAAGACCTTCGTGAAGACCTGGACGTCCTCGCGCGGGGCGATCTCCTTGAGCAGCTGCCCGGTGATCTCCTCGCTGCTGCCGGCGGAGTACACGTTGGCGGTGTCGAAGGTCGTGATGCCGGCCTCGAACGCGCGTCGGACGAAGGGGCGGGCCTCGTCGATGCCGACGCTCCACTCGTGGGAGCCCTTGTCGGGGTCGCCGTAGGACATCATCCCGAGGATGACGCTGCTGATCTCGAGGCCGGTGGAACCGAGTCGTGTGGTGGCGGTGGTCATGCGTCCACCCTGGCATCACGGCCTGTGACCGCGAGGAGCCGGACCTGGAGCGGGGCGTCGTCGGGCACGTCGACCGGGGGCGCGTAGAGGCCGGTCGCCGCCAGGTCCTCGATCTTCGGCTCGAACTGGTGCCAGACGGCCTCGACCAGCTGCGTCGGGAGCGTCTCGTCCGACCCGGTCGCGCGGGCGAGGTCCCACGTGTGGATCGTCAGGTCGCTCGTCTGCTCGGCCAGGTACTCGTGCGCGGGGACCACGTCGGTGCTGAGGTGCACCGGCACGTCAGCGGGCGCATTCCGCCAGGCCTCGGTCGCCCGGGCCGCGAACTTCGCCCACTCGACGGTGAGGTCGTCGCCGATCGCCTCGAGGTCGGCCTCGGCCTGGGCGTGGTCGCAGCCGGTCAGGAGGAGCGGGATCCAGCGCTGCTCGTCGACCACGTGCGTCACGAGGTCGCGGGTCGTCCACTCGGAGTCCGGGGTGGCGGCGTCCCAGTCGGTGACGGCGGCGACGCGGCGGCCGAACTCGGCGGCGGCGAGGGCCTGGAGGGCGATCCAGTCGGTGGCCATGTGGTGCTCCTGTCGGTCGTTCGGGTGGTGCTGGTGCGGGTGGCTCGGGCCCGTGTCGTCGCCGTCAGCGGGCGTTTCCTGCTGGTCACCAGCCGCTGGAGTGTCCGATCTCGCCCGCTCGACGGCCGCCGAGTCGGGACTCATGGGCTGGAGGTCGTTGACGCGCGTTCGTCTCCGACAACCTGACCCGCGAGCGGGCGATTCCCGCCGGTCTCACGCTACTGCCGAGACCCCGAGGAACGTGCTGCCCGGACGGGTGCGGTGCTGACGGCGGCTGCGCGCGCGAGCGGGCTGTTCTGGTGCGCGACGGCGGGATCCATCCGATCGGTTTTGCCCGTTCGGTCGCGGGGGTGGGGGGTATTCGGCGTGCTTCGGGTGCTTTGGAAGCTCTGGGTGCGAAACGCGGCGGGCGATCGGCTAACGCGAGCGGGCGGAATGGGCGGGGTGCTGCCGGGACGACCAGTCGTTTCCGCCCGTTCGGCAGCCGGGGTGCCGTGCGATCGTGCGGGGCGCGAACGGGCGGAATGTGAGGGGAGGAGCGGCGGCGTTCCGTCGATTCCGCCCGTTCGCCGGCGGTCGGCGAGCGGGCGGGCGGGATCGGCGCGTGGCGGTGTGGCCTCTCCGGACGGTTCTGCCCGCTCGGCGCTGAGGGGGCGGTGAGCGGGCGGCGGTGAGGGCGAGCACGAACGGCGACGCCCCGGCTCCGTCGAGGGAGTCGGGGCGTCGCCGCGGGTACTGCGGTGCAGTGGTGTTCGGTGTCCTCAGTTCGCTCTGGACGAGCGGGTTGCGAGGTGGGGGATCAGGCGCCCTGGAGGACGAACTGCACGTCGAGGTTGATGGTGACGTCGTTGCCGAGCGTGAAGCCACCGGCCTCGAGCGCGGCGTTCCAGTTCACACCGAACTCGGTGCGGTCGATCTTCGTCGTCGCCTCGGCGCCGAGCTTGACCTGGCCGTAGCCGTCGGTGGTCACGCCGCCGAATTCGGTCTTCAGCGTGACGTCCTTGGTGACCCCGCGGAGCGAGAGCTTGCCGTCGATGAGCAGGTCGTCGCCGTCCTCGCGGATGCCGGTCGACGTGAAGGTCATCTGCGGGTGCTCCTCGGCGAGGAAGAAGTCACCGGTCGCGAGGTGCTGGTCACGCTGCTGCTGGTTCGTGTTGACGCTCGCGACGTCGATCGACGCCTCGAGGGTCGAGTCGAGGGGGTTGTCGGCGGTGACGAGGGTCGCGTCGAAGCGCTCGAACGAACCCTTCACCTTGCTGATCGCCAGGTGGCGAACGGAGAACGTGACCTCCGAGTGGGTGGGGTCGATCTTCCAGGTGCCGGTCTGGTAGCCGGGGATGGCGGTGGCGGTGAGCGTCATGGTGTTCCCTCCGAACGATGTCTGCGGTCCCGAGCAGTCACATGGTTCATGCGCCTGCATCGACTTGAGCGTACGCCATTCTGCACTGGATTGGTTGAAGCGTCAACCAAATGTTCACGCGAATGTCCGCGGGCCGCCCTGAGGACGGATGTCGTGCCTCCCGTCCGCCCCGGTGGCGACCAGCCGGCGGACGCGACGGACGAAGGCTTCGGCGAGGACGTCGACGTCGTCCGCGGTGGCGCGGACGAGCCACCATCCGACGTCCTTCAGGAGTTCTCCTCGCGTGAGGTCCTTCCGGAACGTCCGTGCGTCGGTGCGGTGGAGGTCGCTCTCGTACTCGATCGCGATCCGCGCCTCGGGGAAGGCGAGGTCGACGCAGGCGACCCAGCGGCCGTCCTCGACCACGTCGTGGTTGAGTGCGGGTTCGGGGAGGCCACCACGGGTCAGGACGAGCCGGAGTCGGGTTTCGCCGGGGGAACGGGAGCCGGGGCGGATCTCCCGGAGCGCGGCGCGCACGGTCCGCAGGCCGCGGGACCCTCGATGTCGTCGGACTGCGGAGACGAGCTCCTCGATCGTGCACCAGCCGAGCCACCCGACGAGCGCGTCCCCGGCGACGATGAGCTCGTCCAGGCTGAGGAGCGGGCCGAGCATCACGAACGTGTCGGCCGGGTGGGTGAGCTGCGCCGTACCGGAGAACACGGTCCGGACGCGTCCGGCTCGGGTCCGGTGGCCGATCGCTCCGCGGACGCGCAGGGCTTGGTCGGTGCCGATCGTCGTGACGTGCACGCGGGGATCGCGCTCGAGCCCGTGGGGGAGCGGGATGCCGAGGATCCCGGCGGCCGTCCGGTGGCTGAAGACCTGGTCCTTCCGAAGGCGCGGGGCGAGGGCTCGTGCGCGGCCCTCCGCTGAGGACGGCACGCCCGGAGCGCGGATTCCGTGGAAGGGGCGAGCGAGGTCGCGGGCGCGGAGCCGGCCGGGTGAGACGCCTCGTCGCAGCGCGTCGCGGACCCGGAACGGGCCGCCGCGGAGGGCTGGTGGGAGCGGGCGTCGGGCGGTCATGGAGCGAGTGTTGCGGGCCGGATCGTCCCGTGGGCGGTCGCGGCGCGGTTCTGGGGAGGAACGCCTCTGCGGGCGCGTTGTGGAGGAACGGCGCGGGCGGGCGCTCGGGTGGCGCCGTGAGCGGCGGCTCCGCGTCGCGAGCGGGGGAAAGGTGCGGGCACGGTGGACGAGCACCGGCCGGGAACGCCCGCTCGCGGACAGGGACGGGGCCTGAGGGGAGCAAACAAGCGGGCGACCGACCAGCCGACCAGCCGACCCACCGACCCACCGACCCGTCGACCCACCGACGGGTACCACCACGACCCCTCACGCGCGCCGCCGCTCCGCTACCGTCGGCACCATGGAATTCAGGTACCTGGGCAACTCCGGACTCAAGATCTCCGAGATCACCTACGGCAACTGGCTGACGCACGGCTCGCAGGTCGAGAACGACGTCGCCACCCAGTGCGTGCGGGCAGCGCTCGACGCCGGCATCACCACGTTCGACACCGCCGACACGTACGCCAACACCGCCGCCGAGACCGTCCTCGGCGAGGCCCTCAAGGGTGAGCGCCGCCAGTCGCTGGAGATCTTCACGAAGGTCTACTGGCCGGCCGGGCCGAAGGGGCACAACGACGTCGGCCTCAGCCGCAAGCACATCATGGAGTCGATCGACGGGTCGCTCGAGCGCCTCCAGACCGACTACGTCGACCTCTACCAGGCGCACCGCTACGACCACGAGACGCCCCTCGAGGAGACGATGCAGGCCTTCGCCGACGTCGTCCGGCAGGGCAAGGCGCTCTACATCGGCGTCAGCGAGTGGAACGCCGAGCAGATCCGCGCCGGCGCCGCCCTCGCGAAGGAGCTCGGCTTCCAGCTCATCTCGAACCAGCCGCAGTACTCGATGCTGTGGCGGGTCATCGAGGGCGAGGTCGTGCCGGCCTCGAAGCAGCTCGGGCTGTCGCAGATCGTCTGGTCGCCCATCGCGCAGGGCGTGCTGACCGGCAAGTACAAGCCCGGCCAGCCGCTGCCCGAGGGCTCGCGCGCCACCGACGAGAAGGGCGGCGCCGACATGATCAAGCGGTTCATGCGCGACGAGGTCCTCGAGGCCGTGCAGCGCCTGCAGCCCGTCGCGGACGAGGCCGGCCTCACGCTCGCGCAGCTCGCGATCGCGTGGACGCTCCAGAACGAGAACGTCGCGAGCGCGATCGTCGGTGCCTCGCGCCCGGAGCAGGTCACCGACAACGTGAAGGCGTCCGGCGTGAAGCTCGACGCGGACGCGCTGGCCGCGATCGACGCGGCCCTCGGCGACATCCCCGAGCGCGACGTCGCGAAGACGGTCTCGCCCGCCTCGCGTCCCGCCTGACGCCCGGCGCACGACCGGACGGGAGGCACGGTGCGGGTCCGCACCGTGCCTCCCGTCGTCCGTTCGGCGCGTTCACGGCCCGCGTCCGGGCAGGCCTGCAGCATCCTGTCCACGTTCGAAGCGGGGTCGCGGTCCCCTCGCACCCGGTGGCCGGTAGGTTCGGTGTCCGAGCAAGGAGCACCATGACGCAGTCCCTGGTCATCATCCCGACGTACGACGAGGCGGAGAACCTCCGTCCGATCGTGTCGCGCACCCTCGCGGCCACGGACGACTCCGTGCACGTGCTGGTCGTGGACGACAACTCCCCCGACGGCACCGGTCGGATCGCCGACGACCTCGCGACCGAGACCGACCGGGTGCACGTGCTGCACCGCACCGTCAAGGACGGACTCGGCGGGGCGTACCTGACCGGGTTCGCGTGGGGCCTGGAGCACGGCTACACCAAGCTCGTCGAGATGGACGCCGACGGCTCCCACCACCCCGAGTACCTGCCCCGCATGCTCGAACTCGCCGACACCAACGACCTCGTGCTCGGCTCCCGCTGGATCCGCGGCGGCCGGGTGGAGAACTGGCCCTGGTACCGGGAGGCGCTCTNGCCCTGGTACCGGGAGGCGCTCTCCCGCGGCGGCAACCTCTACACCCGCCTCGCGCTGGGCATCGCGGTCCGAGACGCCACCGGCGGGTTCCGGGTGTTCACCGCGGACGCGTTCGAACGGATCGACCTGTCCGGGGTGGCGTCGAAGGGGTACTGCTTCCAGGTCGACCTGTGCTGGCGGGCCCTCGAGGCGGGACTGCGGGTCGTGGAGACGCCGATCACGTTCACCGAACGCGAGCACGGGGTCTCGAAGATGAGCGGCAACATCGTCCGCGAATCACTGACCCTGGTCACCAAGTGGGGCATCGACCGACGTCTGCGCGAAGCACGCTCCCTCGTGCGCGACCACCGACGCCTGCCCTCCGTCCGCACCAACGCACACATCGCCTGAGCGCTCTGCCCCGGGAGTCGCGCCTGCGCGAAGCACGACACCCCGCACCGTTGATCCGGTGCGGGGTGTCGTCCGTCGTGCGGGGTGCCGCTCCGGTCAGCGGACGACGACCACGCCGCGGCCGCCGAACCGCACGCCGCCGGCGTCCACGGTGGCCTCGCCGAACCGGTAGAGCTCCTCGCCGGACGAACCCGGCACGGGGACCTGAGCAGCCTCGTCCAGCAGGTTCACCACGACGTGCACCGGTGCCGTGTCCGGCCCGAGGACGCCGCGCGTCAGCACGAGCCACCGCCGATCCTCGTCGAACCGCACGGCGTTCGCCTCGTACCGGTGGTCGACGAACGCCTGCTCGGTCCGCCGCAGGGCGATGAGCACCCGGTAGGCGGTGAGGATCCGTGACTCCCGGTCGCCGGACAGCGACGACCAGTCGAGCTTCGACCGCTGGAACGTCTCCGGGTCCTGCGGGTCCGGCACGACCGACTCGTCCCACCCGTGCTCGGCGAACTCCTTGATGCGCCCCTCGGCGGTGACCTTGCCGAGCTCCGGTTCGGGGTGCGACGTGAAGAACTGCCACGGTGTCGACGCGGCGAACTCCTCGCCCATGAACAGCATCGGCGTGAACGGGCCGAGGAGCGTGAGCGCCGCCGCGATCACCAGCGACTCGTCGTCGAGGGTCGCCGCGAGCCGGTCACCCGCAGCACGGTTGCCGATCTGGTCGTGGTTCTGGTTCGCGACGACGAGCGCCGTCGTGGGGGAGGTCCCCCGGTCGATCGGTCGTCCGTGCCGCTTGCGCCGGAACGACGACCAGGTGCCGTCGTGGAAGAACCCGTCCTCGAGTACCTTCGCGAGCGCCGACAGCGGCTCGAAGTCGGCGTAGTAGCCGGTCGTCTCCCGCGTCAGCGCGACGTGCACCGCGTGGTGGAAGTCGTCGGACCACTGCCCGGCGAGCCCGTAGCCGGCGGCCTCCCGCGGGCGGAACATGATCGGGTCGTTGAGGTCCGACTCCGCGATCAGCGACAGCGGACGCCCGACGAACGACGAGTACGCATCGGTCTCGGACGCCATGTCGGCGAGGACGTGCGGCCGCGTGGTGTCCCGGATCGCGTGCACGGCGTCGAGCCGGAGCCCGTCGACGTGGTGGTCCCGGAACCACATCCGGACGTTGTCGAGCACGTACCGGCGGACCTCCGGGTGCTCGACGTTGACCGAGTCGCCCCACGTGTTGCCGAGTCCCTGCAGCAGGTACGGGCCGTACAGCGGCAGGTAGTTGCCGCTCGGGCCGAGGTGGTTGTAGACGACGTCCTGGATGACGCCGAGGCCGAGCGCGTGCGCCCGGTCGACGAACCGGTCGTAGGCGTCCGGACCGCCGTACGTGTGCTGCACGGCGTACCAGGCGACCCCGTCGTACCCCCAGTTCCACTCGCCGTTGAACCCGTTGACCGGGAGCACCTCGACGAACGAGACGCCGAGCTCGACGAGGTGCTCGAGCTTGGCGGCCGCCGCGTCGAGCGTGCCCTCGGGCGTGAAGGTCCCGACGTGCATCTCGTAGACGACCCCGCCGCGGGCGGGCCGGCCGGTCCACTCGTCGTCGGTCCACGAGAACCGCTCCGGGTCCACGACCTCGGACGGCCCGTGCACGCCCTCCGGCTGGAACCGGCTGCGCGGGTCGGGGCGGACCGCGTCGTCGTCGTCGATGCGGAAGCCGTAGCGGGCTCCGACGACCGGCAGGACCTCGTCGGTGGACCACCAGTCGTCGTCGCCGCGTGTCAACGGGTACTCGACGTCGTCGACGACGAGCCGGACCCGATCCGGGAGGGGAGCCCAGACGGCGTAACGGGCGGGGACGGTCATGCGTGGCCCTCCAGGATCTCGACCTCGGCCTGCGCGTCGGTCACGGTGGTGGCGGAGCCGTCGGCGACGCCGCGCTCCGTCGGGTGGTCGGCCTCGTCGACGACGTCGGCGGGCACGAGCAGTGCGACGGGGTAGTCGGCGAGCACCTCGGCGAGGGGGATGCCCCTGGACGCCGGGACGCGCCTCCCGGTCAGCAGGTCCACGCGGTCGACGGGTGCCGCGTGGACCAGGGTGTCGCCCCACCCGCCGACGCGCTCGAGCCCGATCGGCAGCCGGGTCGCGACGGTGACGGCGCCGCCGCGGTCGAACGCGACCACGTGGTCGGCGGCGACACCGCTGGCCTCCAACGCCAGGTACCGGGTGAACAGCTCCGGGTGGTCGCGGCGCAGGCGGAGCGCACGGCTGGTCACGAGCACCTTCGCGGCGCCGTCCGGGCCGATCGCGGGCAGCCGCTCGGGGCCGGACTCCTCCGGACCGTCGAGCGTGGCGAGCACGTGCCGGCGTTCGGCGTAGTCCACCGGGCGCCGGTTGTCGGGGTCGACGAGCGAGCGGTCCCAGGACTCCGTGCCCTGGTAGACGTCGGGCACGCCGGGCGCGGTCAGCTGCACGAGCTTGGTCCCGAGGCCGTTCGACCACCCGGCGGCGTCGATCCGCTCGTCGAGGGCGTCGAGCACCGCGACGACCGCGGGGTCGTCGAACGATGCGTCCACGAGCGCGTGCATGCGGCGTTCGAAGTCCTCGTCGGGGTCGGTCCACGTGGTGCTGTCCCCGGCCTCGCGCGAAGCCTTCTCCGCGTAGGCGTGCAGACGCTCCCGGCTGGCGGGTCGTGCGCCGACGATCGCCTGCCAGAGGAGGTCGGCGAGCACCGCATCCTCGAGCGGCGCGAGCGACTGCAGCCGCTCGAGCGTGGACGCCCACTCGTCGCCGAGCTCGGCGAGCACGGCGATCCGGGCGCGGGTGTCCTCGCTGCGCTTGGTGTCGTGCGTGGTGAGCGTGGTCATGGTGTGCGGCCAGCTGCCCTGCCGGTCGCGCTGCGCCTGGTGGAAGTCGTCCACGGAGACCGCGAACACGCTCGGGTCGCCGCCGACCTCGCTCAGGCTCGTGAGGCGCGACGTCCGGTAGAACGCGGTGTCCTCGACGCCCTTCGCCATCACCATCCCCGACGTCTGCTGCAGCCGGAGCGCCGCGGCCGACGACGGGTCGACGAGGGCCGGCGCGATGCGGTCGATCACGTCGTCGAGCTCCGGCCGGGCCTCGGCGGCGCGTTCCAGCGCGGCGATGAGGTGGTGGGAGCCCTCGGGCAGGTAGGTGCGGTACACGTCGAAGGAGGCGACGATCTCGGCCACCGCGTCCACGACCCGCTCCTCGGGGAGGTCGCCGGCCACCGGCGCGAGGAGCCGGGCGAGCCGCCGGACCTCGCTGCCGAGGATGCCGTCGGCGATCCCGCGGCGGGTGTCGTGCGTCAGCTGCTGCCAGTCCGTCGGCTCGGCGCCGGACGCGGCGGTGAGGGCCTCCGCGCCTGCCGTGTCGACGAAGACGCGGTCGAGCACGCCGAGGGCGTCGTACCCGGTCGTGCCGTCGACCGGCCACGACGCCGGGAGCTGTTCGCCGGGCTCGAGGATCTTCTCGACGAGGACGTACGCGCCGCCGGTCAGGTCGGCGAGGTCCTGCAGGTAGCCGGCGGGGTCGTACAGGCCGTCCGGGTGGTCGACACGGAGTCCGTCCACCAGCCCGTCGCGGAACCACGCACCGATGGTGGTGTGCGAGGCGGCGAACACCTCGGGTTCCTCGACCCGGATCGCGGCGAGCGTGTTCACGGCGAAGAACCGTCGGTAGTTCAGCTCGTGGTCCGCGCGCTTCCAGTGCACGAACTCGTAGTGCTGGCGGTCGTGCACGTCGGCCACCGAGTCGCCCTCGTGCACCGTGCCCGGCGCGGTCGGGTAGGCGGTGTCGCCCAGGTACAGACGTCCGTCGCGCAGCGTCACGCCGTCGAGCAGCCGGTCGTCGAGCACCGGGATCCGGATGCGTCCGTCGCCGGCCTCCCAGTCGACGTCGAACGCCCACGCGACGGGGGAGCCCTGCCCCTGCTCGAGCAGCGACCACCACCAGGGGTTGACCGACGGGGTGGCGACACCGACGTGGTTCGGCACGATGTCGACCAGCACCCCGAGCCCGACCGCGTGCGCGGCCTCGGCCAGGGCGCGGAGCGCGGCGTCGCCCCCGCGCTCGTCGTCGACGTGCGTGTGGTCGACCACGTCGTACCCGTGCTGCGAACCGGGCTCGGCCTGCAGCACAGGCGACAGGTACAGCCAGTCGGCACCGAGGTCGTGGACGTAGTCGACGAGGTCCCGGGCCGCGGTCAGGTCGAAGTCCGCCGTGACCTGCAGGCGGTACGTCGAGACCGGGACGCGTCGCGCTGTCGAGGTCGCGTGCCGCGGACGGCCGCCGCTCATCGCGAGCCGCCGGCGCTCGGAGCGGGCGCACCGGCCGGGTTCGCGGGGGTCACGGCGTCCTGCGGGGCCGGGGTGGCGGGCACCTCGGCGGACACGTCGACCGGCGTCACCCGGACCTCGTGGTCCGGTTCGGCGCGCAGCACGATCATCGACCGTGCCGGGACGTCGAGCGCCGACCCGGCCTCGTGCACCTCGTCACGCGCACCCGGGTGCGCGGTGTCGATCCGGACGGTCCAGCCGGGCGCGTACTCCTCCGGCGGCAGCGTGAAGGTCACGACGTCGTCGTGGGCGTTGAAGTACGTGATGAACCCGACGTCGGTGACACGCTCGCCACGGGCGTCGCGCCCGCGGATGCCGTCCCCGTTCAGGTACATGCCGACGCTCTTGCCGAATCCGGAGTCCCAGTCCTCGGGGTCCATCGCCTCGCCGGCCGGGGTGAGCCAGACCACGTCGGGGAGCGGTTCTCCCTCGCCACGGCGGACGGGCCGGCCGTTGAAGTAGCGGGTGCGCCGGAACGTCGGGTGGTCGTGGCGCAGCTTGACGACCTCGGCCGTGAACTGGATGAGGTCCTCGTCCGCGGTCTCCCAGTCGATCCAGCTCAGCTCGGAGTCCTGCGCGTACACGTTGTTGTTGCCCGACTGCGACCGGCCGAGCTCGTCGCCGTGCGCGATCATCGGCACGCCCTGGCTGAGCAGCAGGGTGGCGAGGAAGTTCCGCCGACGCTGCAGGCGCAGATCGTTCACGGCTTCGTCGTCGGTCGGCCCCTCGGCACCCGAGTTCCAGGACCGGTTGTGGCTCTCGCCGTCGTTGTTGTCCTCGCCGTTCGCCTCGTTGTGCTTCTCGTTGTAGGCCACGAGGTCGTACAGCGTGAAGCCGTCGTGCGCGGTGATGAAGTTGATGCTCGCCTTGGGCGTGCGACCGTCGTGCTCGTACAGGTCGGCCGAACCGGAGATCCGCGACGCGAACTCGCCGAGCGTCGAGGGCTCGCCGCGCCAGAAGTCACGGACCGTGTCGCGGTACTTGCCGTTCCACTCCGACCACTGCGGCGGGAAGTTGCCGACCTGGTACCCGCCGGGGCCGACGTCCCACGGCTCGGCGATGAGCTTGACCTGCGAGACGATCGGGTCCTGCTGGACCAGTTCGAAGAAGGCCGACAGCCGGTCCACCTCGTAGAACTCACGGGCGAGCGCCGACGCCAGGTCGAAGCGGAAACCGTCGACGTGCATCTCGGTCACCCAGTAGCGCAGCGAGTCCATGATGAGCTGCAGCGAGTGCGGGTGCCCGACGTTGAGCGAGTTGCCGGTGCCCGTGTAGTCCATGTAGTACCGCTTGTCGTCATCGACCAGGCGGTAGTACGCCGGGTTGTCGATGCCGCGGAACGAGATCGTCGGGCCGAGGTGGTTCCCCTCGGCGGTGTGGTTGTAGACGACGTCGAGGACGACCTCGATGCCGGCACGGTGCAGCTCGCGCACCATCGTCTTGAACTCCTGCACCTGCTGCCCGCGGTCGCCCGACGACGAGTAGTGCGAGTGCGGCGCGAAGAAGCCGATGGTGTTGTAGCCCCAGTAGTTCGACAGCCCCTTGTCCTGCAGGGTCGAGTCGTTCACGAACTGGTGCACGGGCATGAGCTCGAGCGTGGTCACGCCGAGGCGCTGCAGGTGCTCGATGACGGCGGGGTGGGCGACGCCGGCGTACGTGCCGCGCTGCTCCTCCGGCACGTCCGGGTGGGTCTCGGTGAGCCCCTTGACGTGCGCCTCGTAGATGACGGTCTCGCCGTACGGGGTGCGCGGCGCCCGGTCGCCCTGCCAGTCGAAGAACGGGTTGATGACCACGCCCTTGATCATGTGCGGTGCCGAGTCCTCGTCGTTCGTCGAGTCCGGGTCGCCGAACGTGTACGAGAACAGCGACTGGTCCCAGTCGATGTCGCCGCTGGTCGCCTTCGCGTACGGGTCGAGCAGGAGCTTCTTCGGGTTCGAGCGCAGGCCGTTCGCGGGGTCGTACGGGCCGTGGACGCGGAAGCCGTACTCCTTCCCCGGTCCGACGTTCGGCAGGTACGCGTGCCACACGTACGCATCGACCTCGACGAGGTCGACGCACTCCTCGTTGCCGTCGTCGTCGAACAGGCAGAGCTCGACGCGCTCAGCGGTCTCGCTGAACAGCGCGAAGTTCGTGCCGCTGCCGTCGTAGGTCGCGCCGAGCGGGTACGGGTTTCCGGGCCAGGTGTGCAAACGGTCCTCCAGGTGTGGGTTGCGCCAACATATCGGCGCGGGCCGTGTGCGTCCGCAGACAAGCCCGCACCGGTGGATGAACTCTCGGGAGCGCCGCGCTGTGGAGGGACCGCCGAGTACCCTCGCGCCCATGGCCAACATCGTGAGTCAGATCGCAGAGAAGGTGCGCCCGGTCGGGGTCAGCACGAACTACGGGGAGCCCGTCGAGGTCGGCGACCAGACACTCATCCCCGTCTCCATCGCCTGGTTCGGCTTCGGCGGCGGCGGGGACGGCGACGAGAACGGCGGCGGCGGTGGCGGCGGCGCCTCCGTGCCGCTCGGCGCCTACGTCCGACGCCCCGGCAAGGACCTCGAGTTCGAGCCGAACCTCATCTCCCTCCTCGCGGTGAGCATCCCGGTGATCTGGGTCACCGGGACCGTCCTGCGCAAGCTGGTGCGCGTCCTCAAGAAGTGACCGCCTGACGGCCTGGAGGCGCGTGGGGACCGGCGCCCTGCGCCTCCAAGCCGTCCTGCGCGGACCGCGCGCACCCCGCGTGGACCGCAGTACACTGCTGGGACACACACGGGAGTCCGGTCACCGGGCTGAGAGGGAGCGAACGGCGCTCCGACCGTCGAACCTGATCCGGATCATGCCGGCGCAGGGAGGAGTACCCACCATGCCTTCGCGCACCCAGTCCACCGTCACGCCCACCGACCGGGCGGTCCCGGCCCCGAAGCGCTCACTCCGCTGGCGGGTCGTCGACATCGTCGTCGCCAGCGTCCTCGCCGTCGCACTCGGCGTCGTCTTCAAGCTCTGGGACTTCGGCTACGAGCCGATCGGCGCCGGGATGCAGCTGCTGCTCCCCGGCACGCAGTCGCTGTTCGGCGGCGTGTGGCTGCTCGCCGGCCCCGTCGTCGCGATCGTCGTCCGGAAGCCCGGCGCGGCGCTCTACGGCGAGATGGTCGCCGCCTCGGTCGAGGCACTCCTCGGCACCCAGTGGGGCTGGGGCACGCTCGAGGCCGGTCTCGTGCAGGGCCTCGGCGCCGAGGTCGTCCTCGCACTCTTCCTCTACCGGTCGTACCGGCTGCCCGTCGTCGCGCTCGCCGGAGCCGCCGCAGGGCTCGCGCTCGGCATCAACGACTCCGTCATCTGGTACCCCGCGTACGACGTCGCCTTCAAGGCCGTCTACATCGTCTGCGCCGTCGTGTCCGGCGCCGTGATCGCCGGCATCGGCTCGTGGTTCCTCGTCCGGGCGCTCGCGCGCACCGGGGTCCTGTCGCAGTTCGCCGCGGGACGTGAGCACGCGCGGCGTCGCCCGACCCCGTGACCGGCGCCGCACGCCTCGTCTTCGACGGCTGGGGCTGGCGGTACCCGGAACGCACCGCCTGGGCCGTCCGCGGTGTCGACCTCGTCGTCGAACCCGGGGAGCGGGTCGCGATCGTCGGACCGTCCGGTGCCGGCAAGTCCACCCTGCTCCGGGCCGTCGCCGCGGTGCTGCCGGACGAACCCGACACCGACGACGACACCGCCGCCGAGGTCGAGGGCCGCGTGCTCGTCGACGGCGCGGACCCCCAGGACGCCCGCGGCCGGGTCGGCCTGGTGATGCAGGACCCCGAGGCGCACACCGTCATGTCCCGCATCGGCGACGACGTGGCGTTCGGCTGCGAGAACACGAGCGTCCCCCGCGACGAGACCTGGCGGCGGGTGCGGCACGCGCTCGGGGTCGTCGGCCTCGACCTGCCGCTCGACCGCTCCACCGCGCGGCTCTCCGGTGGCCAACGGCAGCGGCTCGCGCTCGCCGGGGTCCTCGCGATGCAGCCCGGCGCCCTGGTGCTCGACGAGCCGTGCGCGAACCTCGACCCCGACGGCGTCGCCCAGGTGCACGAGGCGGTCCGAGCCCTCCTCGACACCACCGGCGCCACGCTCCTCGTGGTGGAGCACCGCATCGGCACCTGGCTCGACCTCGTCGACCGGCTCGTGCTGCTCGAACCCGGCGGCGGGGTCGTCGCCGACGGAACCCCCGCCGTCGTCCTCGCCGAGCACGCCGCCGCCCTCACCGCGGCCGGGGTGTGGGTGCCGGGCGAGCACCCCGGACGGGGGAGCGCCCGCCAGAACCCGGCACCGGACCCCGGCGGACGACTCCTGCGCGCGCGGGACCTCGGCACCGCGCGGGGTCGTCGGCGCAGCGACCGGGTCGGCAGCAGCATCGACCTCGACGTCGACGCCGGGCGGGTCGTGGCGGTCACCGGCCCGAACGGCGTCGGGAAGTCCACGCTCGGCCTCACGCTCGCCGGCCTGCTCCGGCCCGCGGCAGGGAGCCTGCACGCCGAGCCGGCGCTCGCCGGGGAGGCCGGGCCGACACCGTCCGCCTGGTCCAGCCGCCAGCTCGCCGCCCGCACCGGCACCGTGTTCCAGGACCCGGAGCACCAGTTCGTCGCCGGCACCGTCCGCGACGAGGTCGCCGCTGGCCCCCGCGCGCTCGCCCGCCCCGACCTGGAGGACCGCGTCGACGAGCTGCTCGACACGTTCGGCCTCGCCGACCTCGCCGGGCAGAACCCGTTCACGCTGTCCGGCGGGGAGCAACGCCGACTCGCCATCGCCGCCGTCGTCGCGAGCCGACCGCCCGTCGTCGTGCTCGACGAACCGACCTCCGGGCAGGACCGCGCCACGTGGGCCGCGGTCGTCGATGCACTCGGTGCCCTCGCGGACGCCGGGACGGCCGTCGTCGCGGTCACGCACGACCGGGACCTCGTGCGCGCGCTCGACGCCGAGGAGCTGGTGCTCGGGAGCGACGGCCTGGCGGCGCCGGCGCCGACGGCGTCGGACGACCGCCCTCCAGCACCTCGCCCTCCAGCACCCCGCCCGTCCGATGCGCCCGCGTCGGGCGCCCGCCCGTCCGGTGCCCCCGCGGCGGGCGTGACCCCAGGGGTGCGGTCGTGACCGCCCCGGTCCGCGCGCGGGCGCGTGGGAGCCGGCCCGTGCCTCCCGGCCAGGAGGGGCCGCCACCCACTCCGCAGGGCATCCGCGGGGTGCAGCCCGTGGCGTCGCTCGTCGGTGTCCTGGCGCTCGGGGTGTGCCTCGTGCTGAGCCTCGACGTCGTCTCCGCCGCCGTCGCGCTCGCCCTCGAGGTCGCGCTGCTCCCGCTGCTGCGCATCCCGGTCCGGACGCTCCTGGTCCGGACCGCGCCGGTGCTCGTCGCCGTCCCGCTCACGGCCGTCGGGATCGCCCTGTACGGACGCCCGTCCGGCCGGACCTGGTTCTCCCTCGGTTTCGCGGAGGTCAGCGACGGATCGCTCACCCTCGCCCTCGCGACCGCGCTCCGGGTCCTCGCCGTCGGGCTCCCCGCGATCGTGCTGTTCGTCCGCGCCGACCCGACGGACCTCGCGGACGGGCTCGCGCAGGTGCTGCGGCTGCCGGCCCGGTTCGTGCTCGGTGCCCTCGCCGCCGTGCGGATGATCACCCTGCTCGGCGACGACTGGCGGCAGCTCGCCATGGCCCGTCGTGCGCGGGGCCTCGCCGACACCGGACGCATCCGACGCGGTGCGTCGATGGCGTTCGCGTTGCTCGTGCTCGCGTTGCGCCGGGCGACCACCCTCGCCGTCGCAATGGAGTCCCGTGGCTTCGGTGCGCCCGGGAGGCGGACGTGGGCCCGGCCGGCCCGGTTCGCGGGGCCGGAATGGGCGATGGTCGCGGTGCTGGTGGGCATCGGGGCGGTCGCGATCACGGTCGCCGTGGCAGCGGGGACCTGGCGTGCCTGACCCCGACGGCCGGGAGGCGCGGATCGCCCCCCACGATCCGCTCGCGTCGGTGGGTGGTCCGGCGGGTGGTGTGACCGGGCCCGCGGCGGACGCACGCGCCCTCGCGGCGCGCGCGACGGCCGCCGCGCCGCCCGGGCAGCGTGTCGTGGTCCTGCTCGACGGGCGCTCCGGGACGGGCAAGACCACGCTCGGCGACGCCCTCGCCGCCGAGCTGGACGCGCAGGTCGTGCACCTCGACGACGTGTACCCGGGGTGGGACGGACTCCGGGCCGCCGCCGAGGCGGTCGTCACCGACCTGCTCGGGCCGCGCTCCGGCTACCGGCGCTGGGACTGGACCACCTCGGAACCCGCGGGGTGGACGGCGGTCGACCCGCGCCTCCCGGTCGTCGTCGAGGGGTGCGGTGCCCTGTCCCGCCGGTCCGCGCCGCTGGCCAGCCTGCGGATCTGGCTCGAGGCCGACGACGCCGTCCGGCGGCGGCGCGCGATCGAACGGGACGGCGAGGTGTTCGCGCGCGAGTGGGAGCGGTGGGCGGCGCAGGAGCGGGCGTTCATCGCGCTCGAGGACCCGCGCTCGCTGGCGGACGTGGTGCTGCGGACCTGAGGCGGGAGCTTTCGGGGCGGGGTCAGGCGTCGGGTGGGGGAAGGCGTCGGGTGGCGTGAGGCGTCGGGTGCGGGCAGGCGTCCAGAGCGGTCAGGCGTCGGGTGCGGTCGGGCGTCGCGTGCGGTCAGGCCCATCCGAGCTCGTGCAACCGGTCGTCGTCGATGCCGTAGAAGTGCCCGATCTCGTGCACGAGGGTCGTGTGGACCTCGTCCCGGAGTTCGTCCTCGGTGCCGCACTCGGCCAGGTGCGCGTTCCGGAACACGACGATGCGGTCCGGGAGCTCGCCGAACCCGTACTGACCACGCTCGGTCGCGGCGATGCCGTCGTAGACACCGAACAGGTCGGAGCCGTCCTCGGGCTCGTCCTCGACCACGAACACGACGTTGTCGAGTCCGGCGAGCATGTCCTCGGGCAGTCGGTCGAGCTCGTCCGACACGAGGTCCTCGAAGTCTTCGGGGGACATCTCCATCACGGAGGGATCATCCCACGCGTCCTGGTGGTGCTCCTGGTCCGGGTGCTGGTCTTGGTCCGGGTGCTGGCGCCCGTCGCCCGTCGGGACGACGAAGGGCCCCGTCCGGAGACGGGGCCCTTCGACATGGGGTGAGTAACGGGTCTCGAACCCGCGACCTCCTAGACCACAACCAGGCGCTCTACCAACTGAGCTATACCCACCACGTCCGCACCGGCTGACCGGAGCGACCGTTCAATAGTAGTACATGCGCGGACCCGTCCGGACCACGTCGGTGGTCGCCGGTGTCGCGCGGCCGGTGTCGCGCGTCTGACGTCGTTCGGCCGGTGTCACGCAGCTGTGATCACGCGGCCGGCGTCATCCGGAGGGAGTCCCGGCCGGTGTTTCGGCGGGTACCGCGGCTTGCGTCACTCGGCGGGTGCCGCGGCCTGCGGCTCGAGGCGTGGCTGCCACTTCGCCACCACTTCGGCCTGGACGGCGCGGACGTCCTCCGTGGAGGGCCCGGGCTCGGCGACGAAGCCGGCGCGGCGGTAGTACTCGAGCTCACGGATCGACTCGAGGATGTCCGCCAGGGCGCGGTGTCCACCGTGCTTCTCGGGGGCGTTGAAGTACACGCGCGGGAACCAGCGCCGGCACAGCTCCTTGATGCTCGACACATCCACGCTCCGGTAGTGCAGGTGGTTGTCGACCCGCGGCATGTACTTCGCGAGGAAGGAGCGGTCGGTTCCGATCGTGTTGCCCGCGAGGGGAGCGGTGCCCTCTCCCGGCACGTGGGCGAGGATGTACTCGAGCACCTGGTACTCGGCGTCCGCGAGGGACACGCCGTTCGGGATCTCGTCGATGAGCCCCGAGGTCGTGTGCATGTTCGTCACGAACTCGTTCATGTTGTCGAGCGCGGACTGGTCGGGCTTGATGACGATGTCGAAGCCGGGGTGGACCGGAACGAGGTCGAAGTCGGTGATGACGACGGCCACCTCGACGAGCTCGTCGACCTCGAGGTCGAGGCCCGTCATCTCGCAGTCGATCCAGACGAGGCGGTCGTTCGCTGTTGCCATGTGCTCGATCCTATTCCCGTGTCGAGCGCCGCCCGGGTCCGGTGGGTGCCGCGGTGCCCCACGTCCGTCATGCCCGTCGTGCCAGCCGTGCGCGAGCGGGCGTTTCCTGACGGTGCGCGCTGGAGGGGTGTGGCGTTTTCGCCCGCTCGCGCGTTTGCGGACGGAACTGGGGTGGCGGGGGTGGGTGTGCCTCCCGTCTGTGCCGCGAGCGGGCGTTTCCTGACGGTGCGCGCGGGAGGGATGTGGCGTTTTCGCCCGCTCGCGTGTTTGCGGGCGGAACTGGGGTGGCGGGGTGGGTGTGCCTCCCGTCTGTGCCGCGAGCGGGCGTTTCCTGACGGTGCGCGCGGGAGGGGTGTACCGTTTCCGCCCGCTCGCGTGTTGGCGGGCGGGACCGGGGTGGCGGGGGTGGGGTATGCCTCCTGTCTGTCCCGCGAGCGGGCGTTTCCTGACGGTGCGGGGAGTAGGGCGTGGCGTTTTCGCCCGCTCGTGTGTTGGCGGGCGGGACCGGGGTGGCGGAGGTGGGCACGCCTCCTGTCTGTCCCGCGAGCGGGCGTTTCCTGACGGTCCGCGCCCGTGGAACGCGGCGATTCCGCCCGCTCGCGACCGGGCGGGATCGCAGGGCGTACCCGGAACCGGCGGCGCCCCACCTCGCGACATCCGAGCCCGGACACAGGGTGAGGGCGGGGTGCGCGTGCACCCCGCCCTCACGGAACAGCCCGAGTCGGGCCCAGCCCGAGCCCGGTCCGGGCGCGACCCGCTCCGGACCGACCGCTGGCCTCAGACCATCTCGCCCGCGGTGACCGCCTCGGCCTCGACCGCGGCCGGCTCCGCACCGTCGTCGACCCGGCGCAGCACCTTGGTCGTCGCGACCACGACCACGAAGGCGATCGCGACCGACAGCCCGGCGAAGACGTACGCGGCCGACGGGGCGATGGCGTCGGCCAGCAGCGTCGCGACCGGCGGGGCGATCGCACCACCGATGAACCGCACGGCGGAGTAGGCGCTCGACGCGACCGAACGCGGCAGGTCCGTGGCCTCCATGACGCACTCGGTGAGGACGGTGTTCAGGACACCGAGCACGAGCCCGCCGACGATGACGCAGATGATCAGGCCCACCTGCGACGTCACGACCACGGCCGCGGCGAAGAGGTCGAGCGCCAACAGCGGCAGCGCGATCTTCAGCACGGTCGTGCGCCGGAGCCGAGCGGTGAGCATCGGGGCGACCCAGACCGAGGTGATCGCGAGTCCCACGCCCCAACCGAAGAACGTGAACCCGATGCCGAGCGCACCGAACCCGAGGGGGAACGGGGTGTAGGCCAGCAGCACGAAGAAGCCGATGTTGTAGAAGAGCGCGGTGACGGCGAGCGCGGCGAGTGCCGGGCGTCCGAGTGCACGGAACGGGGCGGACAGCTTCGTCGGGGTCGGCTTCTCGAGACCGGACGACTTCAGCAGGGTGACGATGGCGATGAACGCGATCGCCATCAGGGTCGTCACGCCGAAGAACGGGCCGCGCCAGCTCACCGAGCCGAGCAGGCCGCCGACCAGCGGTCCGACGGCGATGCCGAGGCCGAGCGCCGCCTCGTACAGGATGATCGCGGAGGCCGTCCCGCCGGAGGCCGCACCGACGATCGTCGCGAGCGCGGTGGAGATGAAGAGCGCGTTGCCGAGGCCCCACCCGGCGCGGAAGTCGATGATGCTCCACACGCTGTTCGAGGTCGCGGCGAGGACCGAGAAGACCACGATGAGCGCGAGTCCGATGAGCAGCGTGTTCTTCGGGCCGATGCGGCTGGACACCCAGCTCGTGAAGAACATCGCGACGCCCGTGACCGCCAGGTAGCTCGTGAAGAGCAGCTCCGTCTGCGCGGCGGTGGCGTGCAGCGACGAGGCGATCGCGGGCAGGATCGGGTCCACCAGGCCGATGCCCATGAAGGCGACGACGCAGGCGAAGGCGATGGCCCAGACCGCGGAGGACTGCTTCAGGATGCTGCCCGAGGCAGCGGGGGCGTGGGCGTTCACGCGGTGATCTCCGTTCGTGTGGTGGTCGAGCTGCGGGAGGTGATGACGGCGGCTGCCTCGTGGAGGGCGTCCCACTCGTCGTCGCTGAGGTCGGCGAACATCGGGCCGACGGTGCGGGTGAGCGTGGCGCGCCAGGCGACCAGGCGGTCGCGGCCGGCGTCGGTCAGCGAGATGAGCTGTCCGCGCGAGTCGTCGGGGTCGACCTCGCGCACGACCAGGCCGTCGTCGAGCATGCTCGAGACGAGGCGGGTCATCGTGGGCTGGGCCACGCGTGAGGCGGCCGCGAGCTCGCCGAGTCGCAGGGGTTCCTCCGTCTCGAGGATGCCGAGCGTCCGCCAGACGGCCGGCGAGGTCGTGTTCCCCGTGGCCCGGACCGCGGTGCGGATGAGGCGGTTCACGGACACGAGCAGCGTCTCGATCGTCTGCTCCCGCGATGTTTCCATGCATGAACTATATAGCAGGGCTATGCATCGGTCAAGCGGAGTCGCCGCCGGGGCACCTGGTGTGGGTGTCGCCGCCGCGCGGCACCCGGGGCGGGTGTTGCCGCCGCGCGGCCACCGGATGCCGGTGACCCTCGCCCACCGGGCGCCGGTGCCACCGGGTGCCGGTGCCCCGTCCACCAGGTGCGCCCTGGTACAAGGGATGCATGAGTGACATCACGATCTCCGAGGGCGCCGAGTACACCGCGATCTTCCACGGCGGCCCCTTCGACGGCACGACCGACACCCGCACCGCGACGAGCGACGCGCTGGACGACGAGATCACCGTGTACGCCGACGTCGAAGGGCTCCAGACCGCCTTCGCCTACCGCCTCACCAAGGCGCGCCAGGTCCTCGACCAGACCTCCGCCGAGTACACCTACGACCCCTCCGACTCCGACCCCGTCGACGACCTGCAGGAGCGCGGCGACCGATCCGGCGAGTTCGACCGGGAGTAGACCGCACCCGGAGCGCGTTGTCGTCCGACGTGCGACTCGACCTCTGGACCTCGGCGTTCTGTGCGCCGTGCGCGGCGGCTCGGCGGGTGTCCGCCGAAGCCGCGGCACTTGTGCCCGACCTGACCGTCGTCGAGCGGGACGTCGCTGCACATCCGGACGAGGTGGAAAGCCTCGGCATCCGCTCGACGCCGACGATCATCGTGCGGCGCGACGACGGATCCGAGGCGTTCCGTTCACCCGGCGTGCCGACGCGCGACCAACTGCTGGTCGCGGTCGCGAAGGCGCTCTGACCCGACGGGGTCGGGTTCCGGCCTGGAGGCACGGATCACCTTGACCCGACGGGCTCGGGTTCCGGCCTGGAGGCACGGATCACCTTCCTGACGACCCGTTTCGTCCAGCGGACGGGCGTCCCGACCATCAGCGCCACGCTGCCCATCGCCGAGCGGTCATCACGCCCGAGCGCGTTCTTCCGCTCCCAGGCCCGGCGGAGCGCCCCGCCCCGGCTGCGCCGGGCCGCCGGCCGGTCCTCGAGCGCTCCCGCATCCCGCAGCAGCATGAGCCCCTCGGCCCGGCGCGCCCAGTCGTCGTCGGACGGCGGGTGGAAGCCGTTGTCGCGGAGCCAGGCGGACTCCACCGTCCGGAACCGCCCGGCGACGAGGTCGTCCGTGTCGCCAGGGAGGCCGCTGCCGACGAAGACCTCGTTGATGAGCTGCCGGGAGACCCCGAAGTCCGTGAGGGTGAGGGCCGGCACGCCCGCGGCGACGGCCTCGAGCACCGCGGTCGAGCTCACCGTGACGAGGGCGACGGCCCGGGCGAGGTGTTCGGCCATCGGACCCGACTCGACCACGAGGTTCGGCGGGGCGTCGACGGGGAGGAGTTCCGCGTAGGGGTGCTCCTCGTGGTGGGTCTGGTGCTCGCCGGAGGTCGCGCGGACCTTGATCACCACGCGCCACTCGGGGTGTGCACGGGCGGTCTCGGCGAGCCTGCGGATGAGGAACGCCCGCTCCTCCCGCGTTGCCGGGACGCTCGGTTGTGCCGCGAACACGACCGAGTCCCGGCGCCCCGGGCCGAGGGCGTCCCCGGGGCCGTTCCCGGTGTCGGTGCGGGTGTCGTTCCCGTTCCCGTTCTTGTTCCCGTTCCCGGTGTCGTGCCCGTTCCCGTCCGTGCTCGCGCCCGTGTCGTCACCGCCTGATGCGCGAGCGGGCGAATCGTGCGGCTGCGGCTCGCCGTACTGAGCGGATTCCGCCCGCTCGCGGCAGTGGACGTCCGCTCCGCCGTGCCGCGTGAGGGAGTTCTGGACGACCACATCCTCGCGAGCGGGCGAAAGGTGCGGGGTCGGAGCGCGATTGGAGGCAGAATCTGCCCGCTCGGGGTTGGGGTGGGACGCGTGCTCGTGGGCGGGCGAATTGTGCGGGGTCGGAAGGCGATCGCGTGCGGATTCTGCCCGCTCGGGGTTGGGGTGGGACGCGTGCTCGTGGGCGGGCGAATTGTGCGGGGTCGGAAGGCGATCGCGTGCGGATTCTGCCCGCTCGGGGTTGGGGTGGGGTGCGTGCTCGTGCGCGGGCGAATTGTGCGGGGTCGGAACGCGATCGGGCACGGGTTTCGCCCGCTCGGGGTCCGGGTGGAGCGCAGGAACGTCGGGGTCCGGGCGGAGCGCAGGAACATCGAGGCGGGCTGCGAGGGGACGACGGGGGCCGGCAATGAACGGGAGGGTCGCCAGGGCGAAGGCCGGTTCGAGGCCGCCCTCGCGAGCGAGTTCCTCGTACGCCCGCACCTCGCGGTGGCTGTGCAGGACGAACAGGTCCGCCCGGGCCCGGAGGAACACGCCCTTCCACTTCGCGGGGTACGAGATGCCGGGCAGTCCGGTCAGCAGCACCGGGCGGCGCGGGATGCGACGGACGACCTCCTCGATCACGAGTTCGGCGACCGGCCCGATGCACGAGACGAGGACGACGTCGGGCGGGTCCTCGGCGAGACGCTGCACGACCACGTCGACGTGCAGCGGCCGCGGGGGAGCCTCGGAGAGCGTTGCCAGCCGGGGTCCGAGGCCTCGGAACGCAGCGCGGAGCTGGCCGGGGCTCGCCGACCTCGGCGTGGCGAGGGTGAGCAGTTCGAGTTGCCAGTGTGCGGGGGCGCGGTCGAGCAGATGCGCGCCCCACTTCGCGAACGAGTCCGTGTCGACCAGGCCGACCACGCGGCGGGGGCGCGGCGGCGTCGGATCGGTGATCCGTGCCTCCCGTCCGGAGGTGGCACCGACGGCGCCCGTCCCGCCCGTCACGCCGACCGCGCCCGTCACGCGGCCCCGACCGTCACGCGACCCCACTCGTCACGCGACCACACGGCGGAGCTTGGCGAGGGGCGCCTCCTCGCCGGGGAAGATGCGCTTCACGCCGTCGCCGAGCGCGGTCTCGACGATGCGGACGTCACGCACCAGCGTCCGGAGGCCGTGCGGCTCGAGCGAGGCGGCGTGGTCCGAGCCCCACATGGTGCGGTCGAGCGTGATGTGCCGCTCGACAGCGGTCGCGCCGAGTGCCACGGCGGCGACGGAGATCTGCAGGCCGGGCTCGTGCCCTGAGTAGCCCACGGGGACCCCCGCGTACCGGAGGGCCAGGGTGTCGATCATGCGGAGGTTGGCCTCCTCCGGGGGCAGGGGGTACGTCGAGGTGGCGTGCATGAGGACGAGCCGGTCGGTGCCGAGGACCTCGACCGCGCGGTCGATCTGCTCGAGCGTCGACATGCCGGTGGAGAGGATGACGGGCTTGCCGGTGGCGGCGACGGCCGAGAGGAGCTCGGTGTCCGTCACCGACGCGGACGCGATCTTGTGCGCGACGACGCCGAGGTCCTCGAGGAAGGCCACGGACGGCACGTCCCACGGCGAGGCGAACCAGTCCAGCCCGCGGAGCGTCGCGTGGTCGCCGATCTCGATGTACTGGTCGCGGTCGAACTCGACGCGGTACCGGTACTCGAGGTAGGTCATCTCGCCCCAGGGGGTGCTCCGCGGCGTGTCCTTCATGTGCTCGGGCGTGGAGATCGCCGGGGTGCGCTTCTGGAACTTCACCGCCTGCAGTCCAGCGTCCGCGGCGACGTCGATGAGTCGCTTGGCGATCTCGACGTCGCCGTTGTGGTTGAGGCCGATCTCGCCGATGAGGTAGGCGGGGTGGCCGGCGCCGATGGTCGACGAGCCGATGGTGACGGTCATGGTGCTCCGATCAGGGCTGGTGCTGCAGGGTCTGGTGTGTGCCGGACGGGGTCGTGGGCCGCGCGGCGATCGGCGCGTCGGTCGGCTCGGCGTCTCGCGTTGCGGACCGGGTCCGCGCGAGGGCGTCTCGCGCCGCGAGCCGGGTCCGCGCGAGCGCGTCGGCGAGCGACAGGTCGCTCTCGTCGTCGATGTCGATCGCGGTGGTCGCTTCGACGACGACGAGTTCGGTCCGACCGAAGAACCGGTGCCGGTGCGTCCGGAACCCGGCGGTCCGCATGACGGTGAAGGCGCCCGTCTCGCGGAACTCCGGCGCGCGGTCCTGGCGACGGGGACGGACGGCGGCGTCGTGGTTCACGGCGACCGCACGCCCCTCGGCGTCGACCCGCCAGAGGAACGCGTGCGAGGGCGCTGCGGCGAACACCGAGTCGGCAGCACCGGTCCGGACGCGCTCGACGGCTTCCTGGATCGCGGCGGGTTCCTGGAACGGCGAGGTGGCCTGCAGGAACACGAGCACCTCGGGGACGCTGCCGTGCTCGCGCTCCAGCTCGTCGAGGACGTGCAGCAGGGCCGACTCGCTCGACGCGGTGTCGACCGCGAGGGCCTCGGGTCGCTCGACGACGAGGGCGCCGGCGGCCCGGGCCTCCGCCGCGATCGCCGCGCCGTCCGTGGTGACCACGACGGTGTCGACGGCCGGCGTCGCCAGCGCCGCGTCCACGGCCCGGGCGACGAGCGACCGGCCGTCGACCGTCCGCAGGTTCTTCCCGGGCACGCCCTTCGACCCGGCGCGGGCGGGCACCACCGCGAGGACACGTCCGAGGCTCGTCACGGTCCGCACGCTAGGGAGGCTCGGTGTCGGCCAGTCGAACGGCAGTCGGCCAGCGGTGAACATGCTCAGGAACGGAGCGGCTGCGCTGCACGCGATGGGCTCCGGGCCCGGCCTCAGCTTCCCGGAGGACTTACCGCGCTCATGGGCATCGTCCGGCCGCCGTCCGGCAGCGGCACCGGAACCCGCAAGGACCCCTGCCGAGGGTGGACGCATGACCGCTTCCGGTGTCGACCGCCCGCTCCCGCGCTCCACCCGCCGCACAGTGCCCGTCGGGCGGTGGGCACGACGACTCGTCCGGGGACGGGCGGACGCGGCACGGTGGGAACGCCCCGCCCTGCTCGGCCTCCTGCTCGCCACGGGAGTGCTGTACCTCGTGGACCTCGGCGTCAACGGGTACGCGAACGCCTTCTACGCGGCCGCCGTGCAGGCCGGCAGCCAGAGCTGGGAGGCGTTCTTCTACGGCTCCTCCGACGCGGGCAACTCGATCACGGTCGACAAGCCGCCGGCGTTCCTCTGGGTGATGGGCATCTCGGTCCGGCTGTTCGGTCTCAACTCCTGGTCGTTGCTCGTCCCCGAGGCCCTGATGGGCGTCGCGTCGGTGGCCCTGCTGTACGCGATCGTCCGTCGGCGCTTCTCCGCCGCAGCGGCCCTCGGAGCCGGTGCTGCGCTCGCGACCACACCCGTTGCCGCGCTGATGTTCCGGTACGACAACCCCGACGCCCTCCTCACCCTCCTCACGGTGCTGTCGATCTGGCTCGTCCTGCGCTGTGTCGAGACCGGGCGGCTCCGGTACGTCGTCTGGGCCGGGATCGCGGTCGGGTTCGCCTTCCTCACCAAGCAACTGCAGGGCTTCCTCGTGCTGCCGGTGCTCGTCGGGGTGTACCTGTACTGCTCGGCGCTGCCGCTCCGCCGGAGGATCGTGCACCTGCTGTGGGCGGCGCTCGCCGTCGTGCTGTCGGCCGGGTGGTGGGTCGCGATCGTCGAACTCGTCCCGGCCTCTGCGCGCCCCTACATCGGCGGTTCGCAGACGAACTCGTTCCTCGAGCTGACGTTCGGCTACAACGGACTCGGTCGGGTCACCGGCGACGAGGCCGGCAGCGTCGTCCCCGGCGGCACCGGGGGAGCGGGGTCGTGGGGGTCCACCGGACTGCTGCGCCTGTTCGGCCCCGAGTTCGCCGGGCAGATCACCTGGCTGCTGCCCACCGCGCTGCTGCTGCTCGTCGCGTCGCTCGTGGCGATCGGCTTCCGACGGCGGACCTCGGTGCGGCTCGCCACGGTCCTGCTGCTCGGCGGCTCCCTGCTCGTCACGGGCGTCGTGTTCAGCCTGATGGGCGGGATCTTCCACCCGTACTACACGATCGCGCTCGCCCCCTTCATCGCGGGACTCGTCGGGATCGGCGCCGGGGTGCTGTGGGAGCGCCGGAGGTCCTGGTGGGCACGCGGTGCGGCGGCAGCGGCGGTCGTGGTGACGGTGGTGTGGCAGTGGCACCTGCTGTCGGAGACCGGTTCGTGGCAGCCGTGGATCCGGTGGGTGGTGCTCGTGGCCGGGGCCGTGACCGCGGTTGGCGTGCTGGTGCCGTGGGGACGAGCGGTTGCGGCGGGCGCGACCGCGGCGAGCGCGGGTGCGCGTACCGGAGCGGGCGCGGATGCGCGAGCGGGCGATCTCGGTCGATCGGGGGCGGGCGCGGGCGTGGGTGCGCGAGTGGGCGATCTCGGTCGGTCGGGAGCGGCCGAGGGTGGCGGTTTCCGCCCGCTCGGATGGGAGGCAGTGCCCACCCCCGCCACGCACCCCGCGTCCGGTGGGCGTCGGGAAGTCATCCCCGCGCGCTGGAACCGCCCGCTCGCGGTCGTCGTCGTGGTCGGCGCTGCGGTCACCGGCCTCCTCGGTCCGACGGCGTCCTCGATCGAGACGGTCACGACGGCGCACACGGGGGCGCTCCCGTCGGCCGGACCGTCGGTGACGACGACCGGGTTCGGAGGTGGACGCGCGGGTGCTCCGACCGGAGGCGGAGCGGGCGCCGGCGCGGGCGGAGGCACGGGCGGCGGGGCGCAGGGTGGCATGCCTGGTGGTGGCCCGGCGGGCGGGAGCAGCACGGGCCAGTCGGGTCAGGGCGGTCAGGGTGGTCAGGGAGCGGGCATTCCCTCCACCCCGGGCAGCGCTTCGGACGGCAGTGCGGGCGGCGGCCCCTCGGGGAACGGCGGCGCAGCGAACCTGCTCGGCGGTTCGACCGAGGTCGCCAGCGCACTCCGGTCCGCCCTGCTTGCCGACGCCGACGACTACACCTGGGTCGCCGCGACCGTCGGGTCGAACAGTGCCGCCTCGTACCAGCTCGCCACCGGCCACGCCGTGATGCCCATCGGTGGGTTCAACGGGACGGATCCGTCACCGACGCTCGCCGAGTTCGAGCAGGACGTGGCCGACGGTGCGGTGCACTACTTCATCGCCAGCGGAACCGGGTCGTCGCAGGACTCCGACGACAGCGCGTCCGCCATCACGAACTGGGTCGAGGAGCACTTCACTGCGACCTCGATCGGCGGTGTCACGGTGTACGACCTCACCGAGGCCTCGTGAACGCCGACGCGGGTCGCTAGCATCGACGGGTGCTGCGCCCGGAGGACCGTCTCGATCCCGCACCGAGGCGCGTCCTCGTCGCGGGGACCTGCGGACTAGAATCGTCGCCGTCCGCCTCCGTAGCTCAGTGGATAGAGCAGGTGGTTTCTACCCTCCGTGTCGCGGGTTCGATTCCTGCCGGGGGCACCATGACGAAGGCCGCCACCCGATCGGGAGGCGGCCTTCGTCGTCCGAGCGTCGCTCGGCGATCAGTCGTCGTCGGACGACCGGCGGCGGAGCTCACTCGCACTGATCGGCTGCGTGTACGGCGCCTCGTCGGTCTCGCTCGCGTCGGCGGGTTCGGCCGGACCGCCCTGCACGCGCGTGGGGACGGACTTCGTGGCGGGCGTCGCCACGGTCGATGCCGGACGGTTGACGTGTGCGTCGGCAGCGGTCGGACGGGCGACGGGCGGCGGGACCGGGCGGTCGGCGGAGCCGGGGTTCGACCCGTCGCCGAGCGCGCCGGCACTCGACCGGTCGTCGACCGCGTCGTCGTCTCCGGCGTCCTCCGCTGTCGGTCGGCCGGGCGTGCCCAGCGTCGGCCGCATCGGCGCGGAGCCCGAGGCGGGGGCGGAGACGTCTCCGCCGTAGGGCCGGGTGAGTCCGTCGGACAGCGGCCGACCGCCGTCGGAGAGCGGCGTGGTCGCCGACGTGTCGGCACCCGTCGCCGACGACCCGGCCGCAGCCGCGGTGCCGGCCGCAGCCGCGGTGCCACCCGCAGCGGACGGGGCGGAGGAGGGCGCGCCTCCCGGCTGGCGCAGCGCCGTGGTGGTCGGTGTCGACGGCGCAGCCGCGCGACCCGCGGCCTGGTCGGCGTTCCAGTCCTGCTGCCGGCGCACGAGGTCGGCGTCAGGGTCCGGCGTCTCGAACTTCCACCGCTCGAGGTCGTACTTGAAGAGCTTGCGGGCGCGACCGGGACGGGCCTGCCACTCGAGCAGCCGATCGCGGAACTCGGCCAGGGACTGCTCGGCCTGGAAGCTGAACGTCGAGGAGTTCTTCTTGATGTCGGCGATCTCGTGCTGCGCCCAGTTGGCGGCGAGCGGCGACCCGGACACGGGGAGGAGTCGGAGTCGGACGTCGGCATCCTCGGCGAGGTGATCGGCGTATGCGCGCTCCTCGTGACCGAGCGACCCCCAGGTCGCGGCCTTGCGCGCCGCGGAGATGATCGCGGCGACGGCGGCGTTCTTCGCCTCGCGCTCCTGCAGGGCGACGACGCGCTTCGTCGCACCCCGGCCGATGAGCGCGGCGACGACACCCGCCACCACGATGGCCACGAAGGGGATGATCGCGCCGGAGAGCACGCGCCAGCCGTCGTCCGAGGCGGTCCAGTCGGTCAGCTCGTTCCACCAGTCCATGCGCGCACCCTACCCACGGATCGCCGACGGTCCGGGGACCCCGGTCGGTGATCCGCCCGATCGTCTGGTCGCCCGGGCGCGCTGGGTCAGCCCCATCGGAGGCAGTCCACGGCGTCGTCCGCCGACCAGACGTTCGGGAACTCGACGAACCGACGCTCCGTCGGCACGTAGCGTCGGGCGCGGTACGCGGTCCCGCCGGCCACGTCCACCCGGTCGACGTAGCCGACGACCTCGCCGTTGGCACGCGTGACCCGGCTCAGGTCGTCGCGGACGTCGAGGATGCGGAGGTCGCCGCGACTGCGGGCGACCGAAGCGGTCCGGATCCGGAACGACGGTTCGTGCTGTGTCTGCATCGTGTGCCTCCTGCTGGTCGGGGCCGCCCGGTCGTCCGGTCGGGTCGCTGTCTGGTGCTGTGGTCGAAGGTACGTTCGACCACCGACATACCGGGCGGGTGCCGCGATCCTGTGGACGGGAGCGGCACGACCGCGACGAGTGCAGGGATCGTCCCCCTTCCCCGGGCGTCCCCGGTCACGCGGGGTAGGTTGTCCGCATGACCACGTTCGTCCTCGCCGGAGGTTGCTTCTGGTGCCTCGATGCCGTCTACCGCACCCTCCAGGGCGTGCAGGACGTCGTGTCCGGCTACGTCGGCGGTGTGACCGACGACCCGACCTACGAGGCGGTCTGCACGGGGACCACCGGGCACGCCGAGGCGGTCGCGGTGACGTTCGACGAGTCCGTGCTGCCGGCCGACGTGGTCCTCGACGTCTTCTTCACGCTGCACGACCCGCGCCAGCTCAACCGGCAGGGCGCCGACGTCGGCACGCAGTACCGGTCCGCGATGTTCCCCGCGGACGACGCGCAGCGTGCGCTGTTCGAACGGGCGATCGAGCGCGCGTCGGACATCTGGGACGGCGATGTCGTGACGACCATCGAGCCGCTCACGACGTTCCACCGAGCGGAGGAGTACCACCAGGACTTCTTCGCGAAGAACCCTGGCCAGGGCTACTGCCTCGCGGTGGCGCTGCCGAAGGTGAACAAGGTCCGCAGGGCCTACAGTCAGTACATCCTGGCGTCCTGAACGACGGGCGTCGGGGCCACGAGGAGGTGGTCGATCGATGACGAACAACACGATGACGACAGGGTCCACGACCTGGGTGGCGGTCGGACCCGCGGGCGCGGTCGGCAGCATCCACCGCGAGCCGGACGGGTTCCACGTCGAACTCTTCGGTCGACGGAGCACCGGCGGGGTGTTCCCGTCGCTCGGCTCCGCGAAGAGCGCCGTGCACGCCGCGATGGGACCGCTCGCCGACCGCCCGGAGTTCCGCGCGCACTGAACCGCGCACGCTGACCCGCGTACACCGACCGGCGAGCGCCGGTCAGCGTGCGACGATCCGGCGGACTGGAGGCTCGGGGCACCGTTCCTCCACAGGTCACCTGATCGACGTGACGATCCACAGATCGAGCCCCGGGCCGCTGACGCGGCCCGGGGCTCGCGACGATCGGAGCATGAACGACACGATCACGATCTGCGGCATCGTCGCCACCGACCCCCGTCACCTCGTCACCGACACCGGTGTGGCGATCACGAGCATGCGTCTCGCCTCACCGTCGCGGCGGTGGGACCGCGGGACCGGCACCTGGACGAACGGCGCCACGAACTGGTTCACCGTCACGGCCTTCCGCTCCCTCGCCGCCAACGTCCACAAGTCCCTGAAGAAGGGCGACCGCATCGTCGTCACGGGGCGTGTGCGGATCCGGACCTGGGAGCGGGACGGCCGCGGCGGCACGTCGGTGGAGGTCGACGCCGAGGGCATCGGGCACGACCTCGCGTGGGGGATCAGCAACTGGATCCGGGTGCCGCGGCACGCGAACGAGGCGACGGCGGCGCCGGGTGAGGGGCCGCGCGTCGACCCGCGCACCGGCGAGGTGCACGGCGCGACGCCACGCGACCCGGGGGACCGGGACGACGTCGACCCTGCCGGTGTGCACGCCCTCGGGGAGGCCGACGACGTCGAGGAGTTGCCGGACGCCGCGGAGGCGAACCGCCATGCCGCTGCCCTCGCGGGCGACGAGACGGACGCGCTCGCACCTGGTGGCACCGCGGACCACGACGGCAGTGAGCCCGCCCTCACACCGCGAGCGGCGTGAGGGCGGACCGTGGCGTCAGTAGTTCTGGGTGATCATCGCGATGCCCGCGACCTCGGTCGTGTCCCAGTTCCCGCCGCGCGGCAGACCCGACACGCGGCCGTCGATCGAGAAGCTCGCCCCCTGTACCTTGCCCGGGTTCGTCTGCTTCGCCCGCAGCCCGTGGAAGCTGAAGCTCGTGTCCCACGTGCCGTGGAGTCCGGTCTGCCCGGCCTTGTCGCCGACGGTGATCGAGATGTCGTTCACCTGCGAGTGCACGACGTCGCCGTTGAGTCGTCCGTTCGCCTCGGCGTTGAAGAACAGGCGACCGTCGAGGTTCACCGCGATCGTGCCGACCGTCCGGTTGTTCAGGATGATCGAGGCGACGTCGTTCTTGTACCAGCGCAGGCCGACGGACGTCTTGTTATGGGACGCCGCACCCATGTAGCCGTAGGTGAACTTCCCGTTCTGCACGCGCTCCCAGATGAACCGGGGCTGGCCGCGGCTGATCGTGGAGCCCGTGTCCGACTGGATGCCGACCGCGAACGCGTTGTTGTGCGCGTCGTGGACGTTGATGTAAGACGAGTACCCCGTCCCCGAGCCGTTCTCGATGAGGTGCGCGGTGTACTGCGCGTACAGCCCGTGCGGGACGGGGGACGCGGCCGACGCCGGTGCCGCGGGCGCGACGAGCGCCACGGTGAGTGCGGTCGCGCCGACGAGGGGCAGCACGGATCGCAGCAGTCGCTTCGTGAACATGTGGTGGTCCTGGTCCTGATCGGCGGCCTGCCGGTGGTTTCCCTGGCCGCGGGTGCTGAAACGGTACGTCGGGACGTTGCAGAAGGCCACTGGCAATCCGTACAGACTTCGCAGGACGGCGAACCGCGGCGTGCGGGAGCGGGGACGCGTTCGGTTCACTACACTTGGGGCCGATATGGCTGAGTACATCTACCAGATGGTCCGCGCCCGCAAGTCGGTCGGCGACAAGCTGATCCTCGACGACGTCACGATGTCGTTCCTCCCCGGCGCGAAGATCGGCGTCGTCGGGCCGAACGGTGCGGGCAAGTCGACGATCCTGAAGATCATGGCGGGTCTCGACCAGCCGTCGAACGGCGAGGCGAAGCTCACCCCGGGCTTCACCGTCGGCATCCTCATGCAGGAGCCGGAGCTCGACGAGGACAAGACCGTCCTCGAGAACGTCCAGCAGGGCGTCGGTGAGATCAAGGGCAAGCTCGACCGCTTCAACGAGATCTCGGCGCTCATGGCCGAGCCGGACGCGGACTTCGACGCGCTCCTCGCCGAGATGGGCTCCCTGCAGGAGGAGATCGACGCGGCCGACGCGTGGGACCTCGACTCCCAGCTCGAGCAGGCGATGGACGCCCTGCAGTGCCCGCCGGCCGACGCGAAGATCACCAACCTCTCGGGCGGTGAGAAGCGTCGTGTCGCCCTCTGCAAGCTCCTCCTCGAGAAGCCGGACCTCCTGCTGCTCGACGAGCCCACCAACCACCTCGACGCCGAGTCCGTGCTCTGGCTCGAGCAGCACCTGTCGAAGTACCCCGGCGCCGTGCTCGCGGTGACGCACGACCGGTACTTCCTCGACCACGTCGCCGAGTGGATCGCCGAGGTCGACCGCGGCCGCCTGTACCCGTACGAGGGCAACTACTCGACCTACCTCGAGAAGAAGCGCGAGCGGCTCGAGGTCCAGGGCAAGAAGGACGCCAAGCTGGCGAAGCGCCTGTCGAGCGAGCTCGAGTGGGTGCGCAGCAACTCGAAGGGTCGGCAGGCCAAGTCGAAGGCCCGTCTCGCCCGGTACGAGGAGATGGCGGCCGAGGCCGAGCGCACGCGCAAGCTCGACTTCGAGGAGATCGTGATCCCCGTGGGGCCGCGCCTCGGGTCGCAGGTCATCGACGCCGAGAAGCTGCACAAGCAGTTCGGCGAGCGGGTCATCATCGACGACCTGTCGTTCACCCTGCCCCGCAACGGCATCGTCGGCGTCATCGGACCGAACGGCGTCGGCAAGACCACGCTGTTCAAGACGATCGTGGGGCTCGAGCCGCTCGACGCCGGCACGCTCAAGATCGGCGACACGGTCGACATCTCGTACGTCGACCAGTCCCGCGGCGGGATCGACCCGAACAAGAACCTCTGGGAGGTCGTGTCCGACGGGCTCGACTACATCCAGGTCGGCAAGACCGAGATCCCGTCCCGCGCCTACGTGTCGCAGTTCGGCTTCAAGGGGCCGGACCAGCAGAAGAAGGCCGGCGTGCTGTCAGGTGGTGAGCGCAACCGCCTGAACCTCGCGCTCACCCTCAAGCAGGGCGGCAACCTGCTCCTCCTCGACGAGCCGACGAACGACCTCGACGTCGAGACCCTCGGCAGCCTCGAGAACGCGCTCCTCGAGTTCCCGGGCTGCGCCGTCGTGATCACCCACGACCGGTGGTTCCTCGACCGCATCGCGACGCACATCCTCGCGTGGGAGGGGCTGAACGAGGACGGTACGCCGAACTGGTACTGGTTCGAGGGCAACTTCGAGGCGTACGAGGAGAACAAGCTCGTCCGTCTCGGGCCCGACGCGAACAAGCCGGGTCGGTCGACCTACCGCAAGCTCACCCGCGACTGACCGTGGCGCGACTGCACGCTCCGATCCGCATGCGGTGGAGCGACATCGACGCGTACGGCCACGTCAACAACTCCGCGATGCTGCGTCTCCTCGAGGAAGCGCGCATCGTGGGGTTCTGGGGTGCCGACCCGGACGAGCAGGTACCGGACGGGGCGCTCCCGGACCCGATCATCGACGGTCGGCCGGGATCGGGGACGATGACGGTGATCGCCGCGCAGCGCCTCGAGTACCTCGCGTCCATCCCGTACTTCCGGCAACCGCTCGACATCCAGATGTGGATCGGACGCGTCGGCGGCGCGAGCATCGACGTCTCGTACGAGGTCTGGTCACCGGTGGGGCACGACCCCGCGGTGCTCTACACCCGCGCGACGACAGCCCTGGTGATGGTCGACGCCGAGACGAACCGGCCCCGGCGTCTGACCGCGGCCGAGCGGGAGGCGTGCGGGGCGTACGTTGAGCCGGCGGTCGAGTTCTCCCGTCCCTGACACCGGCCCCGAGGCCGCCTCGGGACCGACCCCGACCGTGCTCAGCGAGGGACCCGCATCATGCCCTCCTGCGCCACGCTCGCGAGCAGGCGCCCGTCGCGCGAGAACATCCGGCCGAACGCCAGCCCCCGGCCGCCCTGCGCGCTCGGCGACTCCTGCGTGTACAGCACCCAGTCGTCGGCGCGTCCGTCACGGTGCCACCACATCGCGTGGTCGAGGCTCGCGCTCTTCACCCCGGGCGTTCCCCAGGCGACCCCGTGCCGGCGCATGACCGGCTCCAGGATCGACAGGTCACTGGCGTAGCCGAGGACGGCACGGTGCAGCGCCGGGTCCTCCGGCAGGTCGCCGTCCACCCGGAACCACACCGCCTGGTGCGGCACCCGTTCCCCCTGTACGTCGACGAAGACGGGACCCTCGACGTGTCGGAGATCGATCGACCGCTCCGCCCAGGCCTGCGCGACGGGGTGGTCGATCGCGGACAGGATCGACGCGGCCGACGGCAGGTCCTCCGGCGCCGGCAGGTCGAGCGGGAACGGGTCCTGGTGCTCGACACCGTCGTCGGGCTTCTGGAACGACGCGATCATCGAGAAGATCGGCACGCCGTTCTGGTACGCCTGCACGCGTCGGGTCGCGAACGAACGGCCGTCGTGGATGCGCTCGACGCCGAACGTGATCGGCACGTGGATGTCGCCGGGACGGAGGAAGTAGCCGTGCATCGAGTGGATGTCGCGGCCGTCGATCGTGGTCTGTGCCGCGACGACGCACTGCGCGAGCACTTGTCCGCCGAAGACCCGACCGTTCGGCGACCAGTGGCTCGCACCGGTGAGGATCGTCTCGCCGGTGCTCGCCCCGGTGTCGTCGAGCCGCAGGGTGCGCAGGAAGTCCGGTTCGCTCACGCCGCCATCCTACGAAGTCCGCCCCGGTAGGATCGGGTCGACATGGGCACCACCTTCACGCTCCCCGACGCCGCGTCCCTCGGCGACCTCCGCACCTACCTCGGACGCGCCGCCCGGGTCGAGGACGGTTCGGTGCGGCTCATCGCCGACTCGGGCGTCCTCGCCGTCTACACGGCGATCCTGTACCCGGTGGGCCTCCTCGACGAACTGCCGACCGTGCTGGGACTGCGGACGTTCTCCCTCGTCGAGCCCGCGAGCATCGACGCGGTCGTCCCGCTCGCCTCCCTGCAGGAGCGCCTCCGGCTGCTCGCGGCGGACCAGGACGCTCAGCACGCCGAGGGGGTCGACCCGACGCGCGCGACCCCGATCGAGGTCGAACTGCCGCACGAGGTGCACACGGTGACCTGGGCCGCGATCTCGCCGCCGCGCGGTGGCTGGGTGCCGCTGCCCGACGTCTCGGCGGAGCTCCTCCGCCGGGCCGCGAAGGCCGGCATCGCGGAGGTGGCCGAGGCGGTGCCGTCGAACGCCGGCGAGGCGATCGTCCGTCGCGTCCGGTCCGAGGTGTGGGGGCGCCCCATCCCGATGATCGAGCACCTCCCCGCGGGTGCGGGCTTCGCGGGGGAGAGCCTGGGGTTCCTCGGGCACGACCCGGTCCGACTCTTCGAGACCGGGCCGTGGAGCCGGCTCACCACGTCGCGCGGGCACGTGCTCGTGAAGCGGCGCGCCTGGTCGCTCACGCCCTGACGCCCTGACGCCCCACCAGGGAGCGCCGATCCGAGCGTGGTTGGGTGAGACCATGCACGTCTTCCTCACCGGCGCCTCCGGCTACATCGGCTCCTCCGTCCTGCGCGCCCTCGTCGCCCACGAGCACGAGGTGACCGCGATCGTCCGCTCCGACGAGAAGGCCCAGCACGTCCGCGACGCCGGCGGCCACGCGATCGTCGGTGACGTCACGGACTCCGAGGTCGTCGAGCGGCTCGCCCACGAGTGCGACGGCGTGGTCCACACGGCCTCGGCCGAGGGGGTCGACCCGGCGTTCACCGCCACCGTCCTCCGCGCGCTCGAGGGGACGCCGAAGCCCTTCGTCCACACCGGCGGCATCTTCACGTTCGGCAACTCGACGGACATCTCCGAGCAGTCCCCGATCGATCCGCCGGCCCTGACCGCGTGGCGCGTCGCCAACGAGGCCGCGGTGCGCGCCAGCGAGGCCCGCACCACCATCGTCGCGCCCGGCATCGTCTACGGCCGTGGTGCGGGCATCCCGGCGATGTTCGTCGGTGACGGCGAGCACGAGGTCCGCCTGGTCGGGGACGGTTCGCAGCGGTGGACGACGGTGCACATCGACGACCTCGGCGAGCTCTACGTCCTCGCGCTGCACCGCGCCGAGCAGGACGGCTACGTGGTCGCCGCGACCGGTGACAACCCCACGGTGCGCGAGATCGCCGAGGCGGGAGCGCACGGTTCGCCGGTGGTCGCCGAGAGCGTGGACGCCTCGCGGGAGCGCCTCGGCACCGACTTCGCGGACGCGCTGCTGCTCCACCAGGAGGCGGCGGGCGCGCACGCGCGCGCCGCGTTCGGGTGGAACCCGACGCGTCCGTCGCTCGTCGACGACCTGGCCGACGGTTCCTACGTGCGCTGACGCCGCCACCGGCGCAGGGACGAGCCGGTGACGGACGGGAGGCCCGTGGCGGCGCCGCCACGGGCCTCCCGTCCGTCACGGCGCGGCTGCGCGACGACCGTCAGTCGAAGGTGTTCGTCATGGCGTGCGCCGCGCGGTCGAGGTAGCCCCAGAGCTCGGCCTCGTCGAGGGGCGCGAGTCCGAGTGACTCGACGGCGTCCCGCATGTGGTGGAGCCACCGCTCACGCGCGTCGGGCGTGATCCGGAACGGGTGGTGCCGCATCCGGAGCCGGGGGTGGCCGCGCTCCTCGCTGTAGGTGGTCGGTCCGCCCCAGTACTGCTGCAGGAACGCGGAGAGCCGCCAGACCGCGCCCTCGAGGTCGTCGGCAGGGTACATCGGCCAGATCACGTCGTCCTGTCGCACGCCCTCGTAGAAGCGGCGGACGAGTCGATCGAAGGTCGGTGCACCGCCGATGCGGTCGTACAGCGAACCGGTCGCCGAGACGCCCTGCGCGCCCACACGCAGGGTGATCGGCTGCCCGGGCACGGTGCCCGGCGTCGGGACGTCGGCGGGTGCGGTGTCGTCGGTCATCGGCGGTCCTCGGTGTCGTCGGTGGTGATCGGCTGGCCGAGCAGGTTGCGCTTCGGCTTCCGCGACTTGGTGGGCGCGGGCGTCGGCTGCGTGCGTACGGACCGCAACCCGTTGATGGAGGTGGCGTTCTCCCAGCCGGCCGGCATCACCATCGCCATCGCGGGGAGGGTCACGCCGAGCTCGTCGACGGCGCGCTTCAGCCGGATGCGGAGCTCGCGGCCGACGACGTCCAGTTCGGACGCGCGGGTCTTCACGACGAGGCGGAACACCATGCCGCCGTCGGAGACGGACTGCAGGCCCCAGATCTCGGGCTTCTCGACGATCCGCTGCCGCCAGCGCGGCTCCTGGGACATCGTGACCGCGGCCCGGAGCAGGGCATCCTGCACGGCGTCGATGTCGGTGTCGTAGGGCACGGTGATGTCCACCAGGACGCGGGACCACCCCTGGGAGAGGTTGCCGACGCGGAGGATCTGCCCGTTCGGCACGAACCAGAGGATGCCGTTGACGTCCCGGATCTGCATGACCCGTAGGCCGACGTTCTCGACGACGCCCGTGGCCTGGCCGGTGTCGACGACGTCGCCGACGCCGGCCTGGTCCTCGAGGAGCATGAAGATCCCGGACAGCAGGTCGCGGACGATGCTCTGCGCGCCGACGGCGAGACCGGCCGCGACGAGGGACGCGCCCCCGACGATGCCGACAGCGGCGTTCGGCAGCACCTGCGGGATGATGACCGCGAGTGCGACGATCACGACGACGACGGTCGCCAGGTTCTCGAGGACGCTCCCGAGGGTTCGCGTGCGTTGCACGACACGCGCCGCCTGCACGGGGGAGGCGATGAGCGCCTGGGTGTCCTCGCTGCCCTGGCGGCGCTTGACCCCGGTGACGACCCGGTCGACGACGCCCTTGATCGAGTGGCGGAGGATCAACCGCACGATGATCGCCGCGAGGATCGTGACGACGATGACGATCGGTATCCGCCAGGTCGTCACGAACTCGGTGAAGTTGTTCGAGATCCACTTGGAGGTCTCGTCGGTCCCTGCAGCCAACAACATCATCCGGCCGATGCTAGAGGGCGGGGCCATGGCGTCCGCTGAGGAACGGCACGGCCCCGCCTGCGATCAACGAGGCTCAGGCGTCCGCGGCCTGGACGCGGAGCGCCCGCTCCGTGCCCGCCAGGTTCTCGGTCACGATGCGCCGCAGCGCCGGCGTCTCCGGGTGCGCCTCGAGCCACGCACGAGCGGCGTCGCGCAGCTCGGCCGAGGCGAGCGGCGCCGGGTAGAGCCCGGTGACGATCGTGTCGGCCATGTGGTAGCTGCGCTCGGCCCAGATGCGGGTCAGCACGTCGAAGTACTCCGGGACGAGCCCCTCGAGCACGACCGGGCTGTTCACGTGCTGGAACCCGACCGTGGTCTGGCGCACGATGGCGTTCGGCAGCGCGTCCGAGTCGACGAGCGACGAGAACGCGGCGAGCTTGCCCTCGGCCGTGGGGATCGCCGCACGGGCCCGGGCCGCGGCCTGCTCGCCCGACGCGGTGCGGTCGGCGGCGAGCTCGGTGTCGACGTCGGATCCGTCCGCGGCGCCGGCGAGCACGAGGCCCTCGAGCAGCTCCCAGCGCAGGTCGGTGTCGATCTCGAGCCCGTCGAGCGTGACCGAGCCGTCGCGGAGCCCCCGCAGCGTCGCCACGTGCTCCGGCGTCGACGGGATCTGCGCGAAGAACTTCACGAACTGGAACTGCGCGTCGGAGCCCGCCTCGGCCTCGGTCGCGAGGGTCCAGAGCGCGTCGCCGACCTGCTGGATCGTCGCCTCGGCCTTCGCCGGCGCGACGTAGTTCCGCGCCGTGAGGAGCAGCTGCGACAGGGTCGTGCGGATGGTCGTGGACTCGGTCTCGGTGGCGATGTTGCCGAGCACGAGCCGCACGTAGTCGCTCGCGGGGGCCTCGGCGTCACGGGTGGCGTCCCAGATGGCACCCCACACGATCGAGCGCGCGAGCGGGTTCGCGATGTCGGCGAGGTGCGCGATCGCGGTCTGGCGCGACTGCTCGTCGAGGCGGATCTTCGCGTAGGCGAGGTCGTCGTCGTTGAGCAGGACGAGGTCGCCCCGGTGGACGCCGACGAGCTCCGGGACGTCGGTGCGGGCGCCGTCGACGTCGATCTCGACGCGGTGGGTGCGCTCGAGCTTGCCACCGTCGGCCGCCGCGTAGACGCCGATCGCCAGGCGGTGCGGGCGCAGGGTCGGGTAGTCGGACGGCGCCTCCTGCAGCACCGCGAACGAGGTGATCGTGCCGTCCGCGTCGACGTCGAACTCCGGGCGGAGCGTGTTCACCCCGGCGGTCTCCAGCCAGAGCTTCGACCACTCCGAGAGGTCGCGGCCGCTGGTGGACTCGAGCTCGACGAGCAGGTCGCGCAGCTCGGTGTTCGAGTGGTGGTGCTTCTTGAAGTACGCGGAGACACCGGCGAAGAACGCGTCGATGCCGACCCACGCGACGAGCTGCTTGAGGACCGAGCCGCCCTTGGCGTAGGTGATGCCGTCGAAGTTGACCTGGACGTCCTCGAGGTCGTTGATCGTCGCGACGATCGGGTGCGTCGAGGGCAGCTGGTCCTGCCGGTAGGCCCACGACTTCTCCATGGCCTGGAAGGTCGTCCACGCCTCGGTCCACTCGGTGGCCTCGGCCGTCGCGATCGTGGACGCCCACTCCGCGAAGGACTCGTTGAGCCACAGGTCGTTCCACCACTTCATCGTGACGAGGTCGCCGAACCACATGTGCGCGAGCTCGTGCAGGATCGTGACGACCCGGCGCTCCTTGATCGCGTCGGTCACCTTCGAGCGGAACACGTAGGTCTCGGTGAACGTCACCGCGCCGGCGTTCTCCATCGCGCCCGCGTTGAACTCGGGCACGAACAGCTGGTCGTACTTCTCGAACGGGTACGGGACGTCGAACTTCTCCTCGAAGTACGCGAAGCCCTTCCTGGTGGTCTCGAACACGTACTCCGGGTCGAGGTACTCGGCGAGCGACTTGCGGGCGAAGACCCCGAGCGGGATCGTCCGGCCGTCACGGCTCGTCAGCTCGTCACGCACGACCTCGTACGGGCCGGCGATCAGCGCCGTGATGTAGCTCGAGATCCGGGCGGTCGGCGCGAACGACCACGTGGCGACGTCGCCGTCGACGTGCGGCTCAGGGGTGGGGGCGTTCGAGACGACCTGCCACCGGGCCGGCGCCGTGACGGTGAACGAGAACTCGGCCTTGAGGTCCGGCTGCTCGAACACGGCGAACATGCGCCGCGAGTCCGGCACCTCGAACTGGGAGTACAGGTACACCTCGTCGTCGACCGGGTCCACGAAGCGGTGCAGGCCCTCGCCCGTGTTCGTGTACAGCGCGTCGGCGACGACGACGAGCTCGTTCTGCTCCTGCAGCCCGTCGAGTTGGATCCGCACGCCGTCGGCCACCGCGTCGACGTCGAGCGCGGTGCCGTTCAGCGTGACGGAGTGCACGGTCTTCGTGATCGCGTCGATGAAGGTCGAGGCCCCGGCCGTCGCGGTGAACCGCACGCGGGTGGTGCTGCCGAAGGTCTCGGCGCCGCGGGTGAGGTCGAGTTCCACGTCGTACGACTGCACGTCGACGATCGCGGCGCGTTCCTGGGCTTCGATTCGGGTGAGGTTCTCTCCGGGCACGGACGCTCCAACTTCCACTGGGGACGCGGACGGTCGTTGTCCGCGTGCGAGGGGTGGTCCCGGCACGGCGTCGTGCACCGGCGGGACGGTCGAGTCCAGCCTAGCGAGCGCGCGTACGCTCGCACCCGTGACCGACACGACTGTGGACAAGACGACCGAACGCACCGCTGTGGACTTCTGGTTCGACCCGAACTGCCCCTGGGCCTGGATGACGAGCCGCTGGGTCGGCGAGGTCGAGCGCCAGCGCCCGATCGACGTGACCTGGCACGTGATGAGCCTGTTCGTGCTCAACGAGCACCAGGACGTCCCGGAGAGCTACCGCGAGCGGCTCACCGCTGGCCAGGTGTACCCGCGGATCGTCACCGCGGCACGACTCCGGCACGGCGACCAGGTCGTCAAGCCGCTGTACGACGCGCTCGGCGAGCACATCCAACATCGGCAGGAGTCGGACCCGGAGCAGGTCGTCCCCGCGGTCCTCGCCGAGCTCGACCTCGACGCCGACCTCGTCGAGTACGCCTGGACCGACGAGGTCGACCAGGCCGTGCGCGCGAGCCACCAGGACGGCATCGAGCGCGTCGGCCAGGACGTCGGCACGCCGGTGATCGCCGTCGAAGGCACCGCGTTCTTCGGACCCGTCATCTCGCCGGCGCCGAAGGGCCAGGAGGCCCTCGACCTCTGGGACGGCGTCGTCGCCGTCGCGAAGTACCCGGGCTTCTTCGAGCTGAAGCGCTCCCGCACGGTCGGCCCGATCTTCGACACCACCGCCTGAGACAGCTGTCGCTGTCGGACGGGAGGCGTGGTGCGGGCTGGCACCGCGCCTCCCGTCCTGCTACGGTCGCTTCCGTCCGGTGAAGTATCAGGGGATGGGGATCTCGATGGGGTGTCGTACCGCGTTGACCATGGGGAGTGCGACCGGACGGTCGCGGACGTGCGCGTTGCCGCGGCCGAAGTCGCCGAGCACGCGGCAGGGATGTGCGGTGCGCTCGACGCACTCGTGACCGCTGCTGGGGGATCGCCCGAGGTCGCCGCGGCGCTCGCGTCGTTCGCTGTGGAGCGAGCGGCCACCGCGGAGCGGGTCGGGACGCACCTGCAGGCCGTCAGTGCTGTCGGAGTCGTCGCACTCGCGGCCGTCGACGAAGCCGACGCGCGGATGGCGAGCCGGACGTCGCAGGCGGCACGCCGTTGACCGCGATCATCGCGGTGGACGCGCTCGACGAGATCCGACTGGACATGGCGTCGGTCGTCGCGGCCGCAGCGTCGCTCCGTGACGTCGCGGAGAATGTCCACGCGTCCGCTTCCGACGGTGACCGGGCTTGGTCGGCGATGCCGGCGGTGTTCGAGATGCCCGGTGTGAGGGATGCGATGCCGGCGATGACGCACCGCTCGACGAGCGTCGCCGACGAGCTCGCCGACAGCGTCCGACGACTGCACCGACTCCTGGATGCGGCATCCTTCGAGTTCGCGGAGTTCCGCACCAGCCGCGCTGCGGTCGCCGAACGGATCTCCACCTTCGCCAGGGGTCTGGACGCAGCCGTCGCGCGGCACGATGCCGCGCTCCCGGAGCCGCCCACCAGTCCCACGCCGTGGGAGCAGGTGCCCGCGCTCGCCGTCGAGGACGCCGCAATCCGGACCGCTGTGGCCGCCTGGAACGAGCAGGGGCGGGCTTGGCAGCGAGAACTGGCCCGCCGGATCCGCGCGATCTCCGGCGGCGAGTCGACGTCGGGGCTCGCGACGGACGGGACCGACGTCCGGACCGCGAGCCTGGTGGCACCGGCACCGCTCCCAGGATTCCCGTCGACACCGTTCCAGTTCCCGTGGCCGTGGCTCGGCGCTGCGGGCGGGACCGCCGCGGGGAGCGGTTCTGCGGCCGGGGGGGGCTGAGCGCGCTCGGACTGCTCGGCATCCTCTTCGGTCTGAGCGGCGACGCGAAGCAGCAGACGCCTGCCGAAGTCATGCGGCAGCGGATGGCGCAGGCCGACCGGGACGCCTGGGCGTGGACGCACGATCCGCTCACCGGCAAGCCGCGCGAGGTCGCGGGTGGTGCTGGCATCATGACCGATGCCGTCGGGCCGATGACGGGCGCGGAAGCTGACAGAACGATCGGCGCGATCGGCCGGCCCGGAGACAGCCCGCCCCATCGCGTGGTCGACACGCCCGAGCATGTCGTGCAAGCCTGGCGGGAACTGAGTCGCGGTGGACGAGCCACTGCAGACTCGACGCCGGATCGCATCGCCGTCGTCCTGCCGGACGGAACGCGTGTCCAGTACCGGCGGGACAGCAAATCTGGCGGCCCTGTGGTCGAGGTGCAACGCGACGGAGTCAAGCCGGTCAAAGTGCACATGCCGAAGGGGTCTGATCCCCACGATCTTCCGAACGACGCACATCCAGAGGGATACGGATGAACTTGGAGACCCGGCAGGGTTGGGAGGCATCGGGTCCACACGAACCACTGGAAGGCGCTCAATGAACCAACTGACCTACCAACTTCTCGCCGATGTCGCAGACGGTCTCGGCACGGACCTCCACGGGTGGCACACGACGCTTGCATCACGTACCGGCGAGGACGACGCGACAACGCGCTCCCGTGTCCTCGGCTACATCCGGGCATCGGTCGAGCAGGACATCATGGGACTCGGGTCGCTCGAACCCGACGAGGATGGTCGGGGGAGGTGGTCGAACTGGGAAGGGTCGGTGACGGAACGTCTCGAGCGAGCTCACGAGAGATACGGCACGACCGGCACCCTCTGGAACGTCTTCGCGACCGATACCCCTCGAGGGATGGCTCTCTACGAGGCCGAGCGGGTCCGCCGCAGAGCAGCGGGCCTCGATCCGGATGCACACGTGGGCCATTACTTCGAAGGGATCTGGGACGCAGACGGCAACGTCGTCGAGCCGCACGGGGATGAGATCGTTGTCTGAAGCAGGCCTCGAGTACGTCCCCTTCCCAGCGCAGGAAGTCCGCGAGATGCCCGACGGCTCGATCGCGGCGATGCGGGAGCCGCTTCCGGGACACGAGGCGTACATCGATGTCGTCCCTCCCGTCGACGCCGAGGATCCCCGGGTGCAGCGGCGCAGCGTCCGGCGCGACGGTGGGTTGCCACCGAGCAACGAGCCAGCGCCCCGGACGCCCGAAGAACAGCTGCTCCTCGGACTCACGGAGTTCAACCGGAACGGGTGCGCGACCGACCTCCGCGCGCTGCACCGCATGGCGCGGACCGACCACGAGCCCGACGGTGCCCGAGCCCGGGCGATGGCGCTACGGACCGTCGAGGTCGGCATTCGTCGGGGCCTCCTGACGAGCGGGATGTTCGTCCGCGCCGGCTCAGAGCTCGCATTCGTCGAACCCGAGCGCAGCAGCGCGGACCGGATCGCGACGGTGCGGAGTCGCTACGTCACAGCACCCGGTGTCGCTGAGCCGGACGATGACCTCGCGAACTCGGTGTGGTTGATGAACACGACGGACGGCGAACGGTACGCGCGCACGCACAGTGCCGAGCCCGCCGAGGACGACCATGCGCTCGATGCCGGACCGACCCCGACCCCGAGCGAGCCCGCGGTCGTCGTGCGCTCCTCGAGTGACGAATGGGACGACAAGAACCACGCACTGCTCGCGGACAACGTCTTCACCGAGCTCCGGTACGGCCAGCTCACGTGGGACGCCGGCATCGACGAGAAGACGCTCAAGAGCGTGGCGTGGGGGATCGCCGCCGAGATCGCGTACGCCTTCGAGGTCAAGTGGTCGCCGGATTGGGTACCGAAGGGACACCCGCACCGGTGGCAAGACGACGAGGGCTGGCACACGCGGTGCAACGAGTGTCTCGCGGAGAGCCAGGCGGAGGCCGAGGAAGTGGTCGCCTGGGAGTGGTTCGCCACGCATCGTCCGCTTGCACACGGCGACACCGCTCCGGCGTTCCGACCGTCACCGCCACCGATCGAGGTCCCGCTGCCCGGCGACGAGTGACCGGCGATGTTGCGAGCTCAGCCCAAGCGCAACTGCATGAGCGTGAGGTCGAGCCACCGGTCGAACTTCCGCCCGACCTCCGGCAGGACACCGACGGTGACGAACCCGAGCCGCTCGTGCAGCGCGATCGACCCCGTGTTCGACGAGCAGATGCCCGCCATCATGACGTGCATCCCGGCTGCCCGGGCGTGCGCCACCAGCGCGTCCATGAGCGTCCGGGCGATGCCCCGACCCCGGAACGCGGGGACGACGTAGACGCTGTGCTCGACCGTGTGCCGGTACCCCTCGTGCGGCCGGAACGCGCTGTAGGTCACGTAGCCCGCGACCGCCCCGTCGACCTCGGCGACGAGCACCGGGAGTCCGGCCGCCCGGCGCTCGGCGAGCCAGCCGTCGAACCACGAGCGCGGGTGCGGCTCCTCCTGCCAGATGGCCGTCGTGTGCAGGACGGCGTCGACGTGCAGCGCGTGGACGACGTCGAGGTCCCGCGGTTCGCAGTCGCGGACGGTCACCGGGCCCGTTCCGTTCGTCGCATATGCTGTCGCCATGTCTCAGATCGTAGACGCACCGGAGTCGGAACCGGAAACGGCGGACGACGCTGCCCAGCGGCGGCTCGGGGAACGGCTGCAGCGCCTGCGGACCGAGCGGAAGTGGAGCCTCACCGAGCTCGCGGAGGAGTCCGGCGTCTCCCGCGCCATGATCAACCGCGTCGAGCGCGGGGTGTCGAGCCCCACGGCGACGATCCTCGGGCGGCTCTCCGGCGCGTTCGGGCTCACGGTGTCACAGCTCCTCGACGAGTCGCTCGAGCACGAGGTGCCGAGGGGAGCCGACCCCGACGAGGCGCGCGGCGTCCAACGCGGCGCGACCGCGGACTCCTGGACCGATCCCGACACCGGGTACCGGCGCCGTCCCGTCTCGAGTGCGGACTTCCCCGCGGACGTGACCGAGGTGCGCCTCCCGGCCGGCCGCGAAGTGGCCTACCCGGCGTCCGCGTACGCCTTCCTGCGCCACTGCATCTGGGTGCTCGACGGGACGCTGGAACTCGTCGTCGGCGACGCGGTGACGCGGCTCGCCGCGGGCGACCGGATCGAGCTCGGCGAGCCCGCAGACGTCGTGTACCGGAACGCCGGCGACGACGTGGCACGGTACGTCGTCATCGTGGTCAGGGGGCGCTGACCCCGGGAATAGGATCGGTCCATGCGCATCCACCTCGGAACGGACCACGCCGGCCTCGAGTTCAACAAGACCCTCGCCACCCACCTGACCGAGGCGGGACACGAGGTCGTGGACCACGGTCCGACCGAGTACGACGCGCTCGACGACTACCCCTCGTTCTGCATCAACGCGGCGCACGCGGTCGTGCAGGACCAGCGTGCGGGTGTCGAGGCGCTCGGCGTCGTGTTCGGCGGGTCGGGCAACGGCGAGCAGATCGCCGCGAACAAGGTGGAGGGCGTCCGGGCCGCGCTCGTCTGGAACGAGTCGACTGCGCTCCTCGCCCGCCAGCACAACGACGCCAACGTGATCTCGATCGGCGCTCGGCAGCACACCGAGGACGAGGCGATCCGCTTCGTCGACCTCTTCATCGCGGAGCCGTTCTCGGGCGAGGAGCGCCACGCCCGCCGCATCGCGCAGCTCGCCGAGTACGAGACGACGGGGCACATCGCCGGTAAGCAGATCGACGAGTAGGCCGGGTAGACAGGCTCCATGCCCGAGGGTCACTCCGTCCACCGCATCGCCAACCAGTTCACCCGGCACTTCGTCGGCAAGCGCTGCGAGGTGTCGAGTCCGCAGGGACGGTTCGCCGCCGGTGCCGCGCGGCTCGACGGCAAGCGCATGGTCGCGGCGCGGGCGGTCGGCAAGCAGATGTTCCTCGAGTTCGAGGGCGACCTGTTCCTGCGCGTCCACCTCGGCCTGTACGGCGCGTGGGACTTCGCGGGAGTGATCTCCTCGGCCGAGGCGCTCTCCGAGGACGGCGACGGCGAGGAGTCGCTGTCGTCCATCGGTGCCCCGCGGCTCGCCCGGTACCGCATGGCCGAGCAGGAGAAGGCGGAGGACCCGATCGAGGCGTTCCCACCGGACCCGGTCGGACAGGTGCGCGTCCGCATCCTCACCGAGGACACCGTCGCCGACCTCCGCGGCCCGACGGCCTGCGTGGTCGAGGACCCGGCGGGCGTCCAGAAGGCCCTCGACAAGCTCGGTCCCGACCCGATCAACGACGACGGTCCGGAGGCCGAGCAGACCTTCGTCGAGAACGTCCGGAAGCGTCGGGTCGCGATCGGTCAGCTGCTCATGGATCAGTCCGTCGTGAGCGGCATCGGCAACATCTACCGCGCGGAGCTCCTGTTCCGGCAGCGCATCGACCCGTACAAGCCGGGGAACAAGCTCACGGTCAAGCAGGCGAAGGCCCTGTGGCACGACTGGTCGGAGCTCCTGCACGCGGGCGTCCGCGACGGTCTGATGCTCACGATGGACGGGCTGTCGAAGGCCGACCACGCCAAGGCCGTGCGCTCGCGGAAGGACCGCCACTGGGTCTACCACCGGCAGGGCGAGCCGTGCCGGGTGTGCGGCACCGAGATCCGGATGGCCGACATGGCCGGACGCAAGCTCTACTGGTGTCCGAAGGACCAGAAGTAGGGCCCGTCACGTCCGTCACAGGTCGAGGTGCGTGAACCGTCCCTCGATCGCGGTGCCGAGCACCCGGGCGGAGCGCAGCGCGCCCGACGAGGCAGCCGCCAGCGGGTCCTCCGCCAGCAGCACGACGTCGGCGACGTCCCCGACGGACACCCCGACCCGGCCGCCCTCGGTCGAACCACGCCACGCGGTCAGCACGTCGAGTCGTTCCGACGGGTGCCACGGCTCGCGTCCGTCGCGGTCCCGTCCGACGGCGGCGGCCATCGCCACCCACGGGTCCAGCGGTGCGACCGGCGCGTCGGAACCGAGCCACAGCGCCGCGCCCGCCCGGTGCAACGAGGCCAGCGGGAACGCCCGGTGCGTCTCACCGGCCCAGTAGCGGTCGGCGATGTCCCGGTCGTCCATGGCGTGCTCGGGCTGCACGGACGCGACGACCCCGAGGCGTGCGAACCGCTCGACGTCGGCGTCCACGAGGAGCTGCGCGTGCTCGATCGAGCCGCGGGCGCCGACGGCCTCGAACACGTCGAGTGCGATGGTGTTGGCCCGGTCGCCGATCGCGTGCACCGCGGGCACCAGACCGGCATCGACCGCGCGACGGACCATCGCCTCGAGGTCCTCGACCGCGTACGCCAGCACGCCGGACCCGTCGGTCATCGCCGCGGTCCGGGTGCCGAGCGACCCGTCCGTGATGACCTTGAACGGACCCATCCGCACCAGGCCGCGGGTCCCCGGCATGACGTCCCCCGTGCGCAGGCCCCGCGCGACGGCGGCGTCGAGCTCGTCCGGGTACACGCCCGAGTCGACGCGCAGGCCGTCGGTACCCGCGTGCACCCGTCGCGTCCACCGGTCGATGCCGAACACCATCTCGAGGTCGGTCACCCGCGTCACGCCGCGGGCGGCGGCGGCCTCGACGGCGTCGGCCGCGTAGGCGTCGAGCACGTCGTCCGGCACGCGCGAGAGCGCGGCGGTCACGTCGAAGGCGTCCTGCTCGCGCAGGATCCCGTCGTCGGCCGCCTGCAGGCGGCGTCCGACGAGCTGCTCCACCGCGGCGAGCGCGAGCGTGTTGCACCAGACGGCGTGCAGGTCGGCGCTGATGACGACGACCGGGAGGCCCGGTGCGGCTCCGTCGAGCAGCGCACGTCGCGCAGGGCGCGGCCACAGGGCATCGCGGAAGCCGTGGCCGACGAGGACCCGGTCCGACACACCGGTCCGTGCGACCGCGGCGACCGCCGCGGCCGTGTCCTCGGCGGTGTGCTGCTCGGAGACGTCGACGCGACGGCGGACGAGGGCCCACTGGTCGAAGTGCACGTGGTGGTCGACGAGCCCGGGGCCGAGCCAGGCACCGGACGCCTCGACGACCTCGCTGTCCGCGTCGGAGGGATCGAGCGTGCCGGCCGGCGCGATCGTGGCGACCCGCCCGTCGACGACCAGCACGTCGGACGGGGCACCGGACGTCCCCACGCGCCGGACCGTGCGGAGCAGGACCTCTGCTCTCCCCACCGTCACGGCCGGTCCGCCGCTGGCGCGTCGGCTCGGGACCGGCGGCGTGGGCCCAGCGCCTCCCGGCCGTGTGCCCGGACCATCTCGTCGGCGAGCGCCGGCGACGCGTAGGGGCCGTCGCCGCGCAGTCCCGCGACGATCCGCTCGACGACCTCGGGCGCCTTGTTCTGGGACAGCTTCGCGCGCGCGTCGAACCGGGTGACCCGGATGCGGATGCCCACGGTGCCGAGCGCGATCCGGCGGGCGGTGGCCTCGTCGACGTCGAGGGACACCGGCTCGGGCATCCGCTGTTCGAAGTGGTCCACGAGTTCGCCGAGGACGCGGAAGTTCTCGTCGTCGGACAGGACCTCCGGGGTGCCCCAGCAGTGGGCGGTGACGTGGTTCCAGGTGGGCACGAACTGCTCGGGCGGGTACCAGGCGGGGGAAACGTACCCGTGCGGCCCCTGGAACACGACGAGGACCTCGTGCCGGCCGAGCTCGTGCGCGACCTCGTCGGGGCGGCCGACGTGGGAGACGAGCACGATCTCGTCGGAGCCGGGGTCCGCGTCGGCGCTCGTGTCGAGCAGCACCGGGTAGTGGGAGGCGACCAGACCCGCGTCGGTGTGCGACACGATCGTGGCCCACGGGTGCTCCCGGATGAGCCGTCGCACCTCGTCGACGTCGGTCACCAGGAAGTGGGGTGTGTGCCGCATGGGTCGAGCGTGGCACATGCCAGGGTGGAGCACATGACGAACCGCGCCGCGTACGAGACCGTCCTGCCGTACATCCGGGAGTGGGTGTCGTACAAGGTGTGGCAGCTGCGGGTGCCCGGCGTGCAGGTGGCGATCGGGTACGGCGGAGCGGAGCTGTTCTCGGAGGCGTGGGGCTGGGCCGACGTCGAGGCCCGCCGCCCGCTGACCACGATGAGCATCTTCCGCATCGCCTCGCACTCGAAGACGTTCACCGCGACGGCCCTCCTGCAGCTGGCGGAACGGGGGCGGCTCCGGCTCGACGACCCGGTGGGCCGGTACGTCCCAGCACTCGTCGACGGCGGGTCGCCGATCGCCGACGCCACGATCCGGGAGCTCATGGAGATGGGTGCCGGCGTCATCCGCGACGGCCACGACGGCGACCACTGGTCACAGCTCCGGCCGTTCCCGGACGAGCAGGCACTCCTCGACCTCGTGCTCGACCGCGGGCAGAAGACCCCGGCGGGGGCGTCGTTCGGCTACTCGAACCTCGGGTACGGCTTGCTCGGACTCGTCGTCGCCGCGGCGAGCGGTGAAACCTACGCCGACTTCGTCCGGCGATCGATCGTGGAGCCGCTCGGGTTGACCGGTACCGGTCCGGACTGGGACCCGGACCGGGCGGACGAGTTCGTCGTGGGCTACTCGGGGCTGCACACCGGCCGGACCCGCCATCGCTTCGAGCACGTCGACACCCGGGCCCTGGCCGCGGCGACCGGCTTCCACGGCACGGCGTCCGACCTCGTCCGGTACTTCTCGCAGCACGTCATCGGCCACGGCGACCTGCTCTCCGACCACGCGAAGCGTCTCGCGCAGCGGGTGGCGTGGAGCCCGTCCGACACCGGGGGAACCCGCGGCTACGGCGCCGGGTTCATCACCGACACGCAGGGCGGCCGTGCCGTGCGGGGGCACTCCGGCGGGTTCCCCGGACACATCACGCAGTCGTGGTTCGACCCGGATTCGGGGCTCGTCGTGTCGGTGCTGACGAGCGCAGCGGGCGGGCCGGCCACGCTCATCGCCAACGCCGTGCTGGCGCTCCTCGACGCCGCAGCCGACCCGTCGGCCGCCGGGTCCCCGATCCCGGACGAGGTCGACTCGACTCGGTTCACCGGCCGGTTCGCGAACCCGTGGGGCGTCACCGACGTGGCCAGGATCGGCGACCGGCTCCTCGCGATCGACCCGACGGCGCCGGCGCCACTCGAGTCGCCCACCCGCCTCGCGGTCGTGGACGCGGACACCCTCCGGATGACGCACGGCTCCCGCTTCGGGTCGATCGACGAGGAGATCACCTACGACCGGGCCGCGGACGGCTCCGTGCGGTCGATCCGCGGTGGGGGCGGCATGACCGAGACGCCGTGGACGCTCCCCGACGAGTCTCCCGAGGTCGCCGCAGCCCTCGTCTGACCGCGCGGCAGCCCGCACCCGCACCCGCACCCGCACCCGCACCCACACCCACACCCGCACCCGCACCCGCACCCACACCCAGGGTCCCCGAGGAACGGCGGGCGACCGGGTCCGCGATCCGTTCGGTGGCCGATCGGGGGATCCCGGTGCGGGGAGAACGAACCCGATCGGCCATCGCCAGGAACGGGAACCTGTCCTCGACGGCGGGCCTGGGCGGGGCGCTCGTGCCGACGGCTCCGGCTTTGCGTCGGGGAGTGCGTGGGGGAGTGCGTCGCGGAGTGCGAGGGGAAGTGCGTCGGGGATCGCGTGGGGGAGCGGATGCACGAGCGGGCGTCTGTGCGACATCAGCACGCCGACGCGGGCGGATGGCCGTTCGGCGGTCGGGTGTTCGCGAGCGCGCGGCGCATCGCGGCGACCGACGCGTACCCGTTGCGTACCGCGACGGCGGCGGGTTCCGTCCCGCGCTGCAGATCGCCCCGGATGCGGAGCGAGCGGTACCACCGGCCGAGTGCGGTCGGCGTGAGTCCGGTGGCCTCTGCGCAGCGCCGGCGGAGGGTCCGCGCGGACATCCTCGTCGCTCCGAGCAGGTCGTCGATCCGTGGCGTCCGGGTCGGGTCGAAGAGGACGTCGAGGACCGCGCCGAGACTGTTGTCCGCAGCGAGGACCGGCGGCGGACCGTGCCGCAGGACGGTGGTCACGACCACCTGTGCCAGGGCGTCGGCCTGACCATGGCCCCAGCGCTGCGGGAGCCCCGAGAACTGCTGTACAGCTTCCACGATGGTCGGCTCGGGGACGCCGTGTGGCTGCGTCTCGAGGAACTCCGGCAGTGCGAGCGCCTCGTCGGCGAGCGGTCCGAACGACGCCGAGCCGACCGCGACGCCGGTCACGCGCGGGAAGTCCGGATCGGGGTCCCCAGGGGGAGGATGCGTCGTGGAGGACGTCCCGACCGACATCGGGATGCCGCCCCTGAGGAGCGCGGCGCAGCCCGGGTACAGCAGCCACGACCGGTCTCCGCGCTGCAGGACGACCGTGGCGTACCGCGTGGCGACCCACGACGCGTCGACCTGCCCGAGCGGGAGCGTCCAGTCCGGCTGGGCCGACAGGACCTCGTGCCCGAAGCGGCACGACACCTGCGCGATGTCGACCAGGGCCTGGAGCGCGTCCGTCACGTCCGCATCGTGGCAGGACGCAGACGCCCGCGCGACGCGGATCCCCGAGCTGTGGAGAACGGGTCAGCGGACCTCGGCGGACGACCAGAGCGTCCGCACCCCGGCCCCGACCGGACGCAGCAGAGGCGGGAGGAACAGCACGCCCGCGGCTCCGTACGTCACCGCCTGCACGATGCTCGGTGCCACGACGATCACGTCGAGCGCCGTCTGCGACACCAGGGTGAGCGGGAAGAACCAGCTCAGCGCGAAGTGGCCGACGACCAGCCCGGCGGCACCCACGGCGACGATCCACCCCAGGACGCGCCGGTACCCCGTCGAACCGCGGACCACAAGGACGCCGAAGCCGAGGAGCAGCCCGATCCCGATCAGGTCGAGGAACGAGCCGATGACGCCGGGCACCGGCCACGAGACGGCGTACAGCAGGGTGGCGAGCGCGAAGGTCACGGTCGCCCGCGCCCCGCTGCGGTGCGCGGCCACGAGCACCACGGCGGCCCCGACCGCACCGATCACGGCACCAGCGACGAGCCACCTGCCGGGGACGAAGACGATCGTGACCTCGAGGACGCCGCGCACCGCCGGGACGAAAGCCGCGACGACGGCGGCGAGTGCGATCCAGTGTTCCCCCGTGCTCCTCTGCATGCCGGCAGCGTACGCCCGGTCGGGGCGGACCGGGGCGGGCGCGCCGCGTGCGGGGGACAACCCCACCCCGCAACCGGGAGGCGGCAGGATGGGACGAGGACCCTCCGGTCGGGAGGCTGGGTGTCATGACCGACACCGCACGCCTCGACCAGGCCGAGACCGTCCCGCTCGACGACCCGCTGCCGACAGGAGCCACACGACCCATGCCCGAGCAGCCGACCCCGCCGCCCGGGTGGCAGGGGACCCCGCCCGCCAGCGCGACCGGCACCGGCGGCGGTACCGGCACCGGCGGTGGCACGGGGTCCGGGATGACGGCCGGCGCGGTCTACCGCGAGGCCTGGCGACGCTTCCCCCGTGACCTCGGCTACATGGCACTCACCGCGGTGCTGCTCGGCACGCTGTACGCGGCGTTCCCCGCGGCGGTGTTCGGCGGCGGGTTCCGCGACCTCTTCAACCCGTTCGTGCTGCTGATGTTCTTCATCGCGCTCTTCGTGGCGCGGTGGCTCGGCCAGTTCGAGAAGCTCCGCATCGGGTGGGCGGACAAGCGTCCGATCCGCCCGGTCGACTGGACGCCGCGCTGGCAGCAGAACTGGTGGACCCGCACCGGTTCGGCCGTCGCGAACCCGCACTACTGGCTGTACCTGCTGCACGCCGCCGTCGTGTACCCGATCGCCGCGTTCGTCACGGTCGGGGCGGGAGCGCTCCTCGTCCTCGGCTTCACCTGGCCGATCGCGATCGGCGGGATCGGGCTGCTGAACCGCGTCACCGCGGGGTACTCCGGCGGCCTCACCACGACGTCGGTGGTCGGGCTCGCGGCGCTCGGGCTGCTGTCGATGGCTGCCTCGGTCGCCCTCGCCCCGCTCTGGGCGCGCGGCTCGGTGATCGCGCACTGGTGGATCGACGCCGGGCTGCTCGGCGGGTTCCGCGCCGAGGTGCTCGAGCGGCGCGTGGCGGGTCTCCAGGCCTCGCGTGCGGGTGCGGTGACGGCGGAGGGGCAGGCGCTCCGGCAGATCGAGCGCGACTTGCACGACGGCCCGCAGCAGCGCCTCGTGCGGCTCCGGATGGACCTGTCCGCCGCCGAGCGCGCCGTCGACAAGGACCCGGCGAAGGCCCGGCAGCTCATCGCCGAGGCATCGACCCACGCCCAGGACGCGCTCGACGAACTCCGAGCGTTGTCGCGCGGGTTCGCCCCGCCGATCCTGCTCGACCGTGGTCTGGGCGCGGCACTCGAGGCCCTGGTCGCGCGCACCCCGGTCCCGACCGGACTCGAGGTCCGCCTGCCCGAGGGGCTGGAACTCGCGACCGAGGTCCAGCGGAACGTGTACTTCACCGTGAGCGAGCTCCTCACGAACACCGCCAAGCACGCCGGCGCCTCGACCGCGGCCGTCTACCTCGGCCTCGTCGTCGACGCCTCGGGCGTCTGGTACCTGACGGTCAGCGTGACCGACGACGGCCGCGGTGGTGCCCGCCCGGAGGAGGGCCACGGCATCGAGGGGCTGATGGGTCGGATGCGCGCCCTCGACGGCGAGCTCACGGTGTCGAGCCCCGCGGGCGGCCCGACCGAGGCCACCGCCCGGATCCCGCTCGGTGCGCTGAGCGGGGTCCCGGTGCAGCACCGGTAGGTCGGTAGGATCGTCGGCATGAGCGACGGCCCGGGTGCAGCACGCATCCGGGCCGTCGTCGTCGACGACGCCGTGCTCCTCCGGGAAGGGCTGGCCCGGGTGCTCGACGAGGCCGGCATCGAGGTGGTCGCGCAGCACGCCGACGCGGAGTCCTTCCTCGCGACCCTGCCGGACGCCGCACCCGACGTCGTCGTGATGGACGTCCGGATGCCGCCGACGTTCACCGACGAGGGCGTCCGCGCGGCCGTCGAGACCCGGCGGGTGAGTCCCGGCACCGGGGTGCTCCTGCTGTCGCAGTACGTCGAGGCTGCGTACGCCGAGGACGTCCTCGCCGCCGGCGCGACCGGGATCGGCTACCTGCTCAAGGACCGCGTCACCCGGCTCGAGGAGATCGACGACGCGGTCCGTCGGGTCGCCGCGGGCGGGACAGTCCTCGACCCCGAGGTCGTCACGCAGCTGATGGGCCGACGCCGTGACCCGCTCGAGGCCCTGACACCCCGCGAGCGCGACGTCCTCGGGCTCATGGCCGAGGGACGCACGAACCAGGCCATCGCCCGCACCCTCGTGATCGGCACCGGCGCGGTGGAGAAACACGTCACGAACATCTTCGGCAAGCTCGGGCTCGAGGACACGGGGGAGGACCACCGTCGAGTCCTCGCCGTGCTCGCCTACCTCGGCTGACACCGGCACCGACCCCGAAACCTCGTGACACGCGTCCCCGCCCCGCTCCTCGCCCTCGCGGCGATCGTCTCCGTCCAGCTCGGCGCGGCGATCGCGAAGACGCGCTTCGACGAGGTCGGGTCGGTCGGCGCCGCGACCCTCCGGCTCGTGATCGGCGCGGTCGTCCTCGCACTCGTCGTCCGGCCCCGTGTCCGGCGCTGGTCGCGGCCGCAGTGGTTGGGAGCGCTGGCGCTCGGGGTCGCACTCGGCGGGATGAACGTCTGCATCTACGTCGCCTTCGCGAGCATCCCGATCGGCGTCGCCGTCACGATCGAGTTCCTCGGACCGCTCACCCTGTCGCTCGTGCACACCCGACGCTGGCGAGACGCACTCTGGGCAGCGCTGGCGCTCGCGGGCGTCGTGCTGCTCGGGATCGGGCCGTCGGCCGTCACCTCGGCGACCGGCGTCGTCTTCGCGGTGCTGGCCGCGGCGTGCTGGGCAGGCTACATCGTGATGAACCGGCACGTCGGGCAGGCGATCCCCGGCGTGGACGGCCTCGCGGTGTCGATGCTCGTCGCGATGGTCGTGGCGCTGCCGTTCGGCGCGCGTGCGGCCGTGCGCGGGATCGTCGCCGATCCGTCGCTGCTGCTCGTGTTCGGCGCGGTCGCGGTGCTGTCGAGCGTGTTGCCCTACGCGCTCGAGATGCTCGCGCTGCGCCGGATGCCGACGCGCGTGTTCGGGGTGCTGCAGAGCACCGGACCGGCGGTCGCGGCCCTCGCGGGACTGCTCGTGCTCGCCGAGGGGCTCTCCGTGCTGGAGGTGGCGGCGCTCGTCTGCGTGACGGTCGCGAGCATCGGGGTCACGCTGTCCGCGCGCCGACGGCGCGGCGTCCTCCCGCCGGCGGTCTGACGGGCCGCGCGCAGCGCGGCCGGGGGCCCGGACTCGGACTGGAGGCCCGCATCACGTTCCGTGCGGACGGAACGCGCGCAGGGCCTCCAGTCCGGACAAGACCCGCCTACTCGTCGCGGAGGAAGTCCGCGTACGTGGGCTCGGACTGCTCACCCGACAGGAGTGCCGGGTCGTTGACCCGTCGCTCCACGTAGGCCGAGATGACCTCGGGTGGGGTGAGCACGTGCGCCACCCAGGACGGCACCTCACTCTTCTTCATGGTGCCTCCTTCCAGTACGTCGTTCGACCCATCGAAAGTCTCGATGATCGAGTTACTTGCTGTACCGGTGTGGCGTAAACGATCCTCGCCCTGGAGGCGCATGTCAACGCAGTGCGCTCAGCGGACTCCACCTGCCGCACCGGAGCGGGGGACGGGCCCCGTCGACTCCCGGACGCTGAGCGTCAACGCGGGTCCGGCGAGCGACGGGAGCGGTGCGTCGGCGTCGATCTGGGCGCGGAGGAGCGTCGCGGCCCGCTGGCCGAGGTCGACCGTGTCGCGGGTGAGCGAGGTGATCGACGGGCGGACGAGCCGGATCATCGCGGAGTCGTCGAACGACACGATCGAGACCTCGCCCGGGACCTGGACGCCCATCTCGCTCGCGACGCCGAGGCCGGCCACGGCGAGCACGTCGTTGTCGTACACGATCGCGGTCGGGCGGACCTGCCGCGACAGCAGCGCGCGCGTCGCGGCGGCCCCCGCCTCGGCCGAGTAGTCGGTCGGGACCGACGCGGCGTCGTCGAACTCGCCCGAGGCGGCGAACGCCCTGACCCGTTCGATCCGCATGGCGGTGTGCTCGAACTCGGGGCGCCCGGCGACGTGCGCGATGCGGCGGTGGCCAAGCGCGTGCAGGTACCGCAGCACCGTGTCGGCCGCGTCCGAGTCGTCGATCCAGACGGTCGGCGCGGTGCCGGCCGGGGAGGGGTGTGAGCCGACGACCACGGTGGGCATGCCGAGCTCGGCCAGGAGTGTCAGGCGAGGGTCCTCGCGGCGTGGGTCGATGAGGATCACCCCGTCGACCCGGTGTCCGCGCCACCAGTCCCGGTAGGTCGCGAGTTCCTCGTCCGCGTCGCGTGCGACGAGGAGGTTCATCCCGACGTGGCTGCCCGCGAGCCCGAGCTGGATGCCGGAGATGAGGTCGCCGAAGAACGACTCGGTGCCGAGCGTCCGTGCCGGGCGGTTCAGGACGAACCCGATCGACCCGGCACGCGCACCCCCGAGTGCCCGGGCCGCGGAGTGGGGCTGCCAGTCGAGTGCCCGGGCGATCTCCTGCACCCGTCGACGGGTGTCGTCCGAGACCCCGGGACGGTCGTTGAGCGCGAACGAGACCGCGCTGATGGACACGCCCGCGCGTGCTGCGATGTCGGCGATCGTCGTCCGACGGTTCTTGACCACGGGCTTGACTATAGCGCTTTAGTCGGTCACCATCGCTGCATTCGACGGGTTCGGCGACAGGGACTGAACCGGTTCAGCAGGACGACGAAGGAGTCAGATCCATGAGGACCACCAGAACAGCGACGCGGGGCCGTGCAGCAGCCCTCCTCGCGACCGCCGCGGCGACGGCGCTCGTGCTCACCGGCTGCTCGAGCGGCAGCGGTGCGACGAGCAGCAGCAGCGGGAAGATCGACGGCACGATCACGCTGCAGACCTGGGCGCTCACGCCGACGTACACGGACTACCTCAACGGCGTCATCACGGGGTTCGAGAAGGAGCACCCGGACGCCAAGGTGAAGCTGCAGGACCAGCCGGGCGACGGCTACGCGGACAAGGTGCTCAGCCAGGCCTCGTCGAACACGCTGCCGGACGTCATCAACCTGCCGCCGGACATCGCCCTGCCGCTCGCGAAGCGCGGCTACCTGCAGGACGTGTCGAAGGACGACAGCAAGCTCGCGAGCACCTACGTCTCCGGCGCGCTCGACTCGTACGAGTACAAGGGCCTCGACGGCACGTACGGCTACCCGTGGTACCTCAACACAGACGTCGACTACTGGAACAAGTCGATGTTCGACAAGTGCGGTCTCGACGCGTCCAACCCGCCGGCCACCACCGACGAGCTGTTCACGCAGGCGAAGACCATGCACGAGAACTGCCCGACCGACTACCTGATGAGCCGCAAGCCCGGCCTCGGCGACTTCACGCTCGCCGGCGTCAAGGTGCTCAACGGCGACGGCACCAAGTTCGTGTTCGCGGACTCGTCGAAGGCGGCCGACCTCATCGACCGCTACAAGACCGCGTACCAGGACGGCTACATGCCCTCCAACGTCCTGAACAGCGACTACCTCGGCAACTCGACGCTCTTCACGCAGCAGAAGGTCGCCTGGACGACCGGTGGCGCGACCGCGCTGAGCGACATGATCAAGAACAACCCGTCGCTCAAGGGCAACGTCGTCGTCAGCCCGGCGCTCGACACCCCGCCGCTGTACGTGCAGGGCCTGTCGGTGTCGTCGAAGTCGAAGCACCTCGCCACCGCCGAGGCGTTCGCGCAGTACATGACGAACGCGAAGAACCAGGAGGCGTTCGCACACCTGGTGAACATCTTCCCGTCGACGACCTCGTCGCAGTCCGACCCGTACTTCTCGAAGGACGACGGCACCGTGAACGGCAAGGCCCGCGTGCTCGCGAACGAGGCGCTCAAGCAGGCGAAGGTCCTCAACCCGGTCCAGGCGAACTCCGCGATGACGGACTTCCTCGACCAGCAGATCGCCCTCGCCATGAAGGGCCAGGTCAGCGCGAAGCAGGCCCTCGAGACCGCGCAGACCAAGATGAACACCCTGCTGGCGAACAGCTGATGCGCGCCAACCGCTGGTTCACGCCCTGGCTCCTGGTCCTGCCGGCACTCGTCTGGCTCGTCGGGTTCAGCCTCTGGCCGTCGATCAACACCGTCCGGCTGTCGTTCACGAACGCCAGCCCGCTCGGGGGCGTGAGCCAGTGGGTGGGCCTCGCGAACTTCCGGACCCTGCTCGCGGACCCGCAGGTGTGGGAGGCGCTCCTCAACAGCGTCATCTACATGGCGATCTGCCTGCCGCTGCTCACGATCCTGCCGCTGCTCATCGCGGTGCTCGTGCAGCAGAAGCTCCCCGGGATCGCGTTCTTCCGCACGGCGTACTACACGCCCGTGATCGCCTCCGCGGTCGTCGTCGGCCTGATCTGGACCTGGATCCTCGACGACCGCGGGGTCATCAACGAGATCGTGAAGGCCCTCGGCGGCGCGGGCATCCCGTTCCTCACCGACCGGTGGCTGCTGCTCATCAGCGCGATCAGCCTCACCGTCTGGAAGGGCCTCGGCTACTACATGATCATCTTCCTCGCGGCGCTCGGGAACGTCGGCAAGGACCTCCACGAAGCGGCGGCGCTCGACGGCGCCGGAGCCGTGCGGCGGTTCTGGTCGGTCACGATGCCCGGCGTCCGCGGGACGATGACCCTCGTCGGCATCCTCGTGTGCGTCTCGGCGCTCCGGGTCTTCAGCGAGCTCTACATCCTCACCAACGGCACGGGTGGCCCCGGCGGGCAGGACAACTCGCTCGTCATGCTCATCCAGCAGTACGCCCGCGGGTTCACCGGCAACCTCGGCTACGCGTCCGCCCTGAGCCTCCTGCTCTTCGTCGTGACGCTCATCCCGATGCTCGCCCTCGCCCGCATGAACAGCAAGGCCGACAAGTGACGAACACGACCAGCACCGAACCCGCCCTGACCGGCGCCCGCGGTGCCGCCAGCCCGACGCCGGACGTGACCGGCGCGACCCGGCCGGGTGGTGCCTCCCGGCCGCCCCGCGGGCGACGCCGCGTCGTCTGGGGCGTCATGTCCACCCGCGAGAAGGTGGTCCGCTACGTCCTGCTCGTGGTGGTGCTCTTCATCACGATCGGGCCGTTCCTCTGGCAGCTGTCCACCTCGCTCAAGGGCGCGGGCGAGGACATCTACACCGCGAACCCGTCGTTCATCCCGACCGAGCCGACCATCGAGAACTACCTCAAGGTGGCCGCGGCGATCCCGGTCTGGCGGTACATCGGCAACTCGCTGCTCGTCGCCGCGATCGACGTGTTCGGCAACATCGTCTTCGCGACCCTCGCCGGGTTCGCCCTCGCCCGACTGCAGTGGCGCTACCGGAAGGTCGTGCTCGGCCTGTTCCTCGCCACCCTCGTGCTGCCGGGCGAGGCGACGATCATCAGCCAGTTCGTCACCGTGAAGGACCTCGGCCTCGCCGACAACCTCGTCGGCGTCGCCCTGCCCGGCATGATCGCGGCGCTCAACGTCCTGCTCATGTTCAACGCGTTCCGACAGATCCCCGAGGAGATCGACCAGGCCGCGGTGATGGACGGCGCGAACGCGATGCAGCGCCTCCGGTACATCGCGCTGCCGGCCGTGCAGGGGACCATCGCGGTGATCGCGATCTTCTCGTTCATCGGCGCGTGGGACGACTTCCTCTGGCCGCTCATCGTGCTCCAGTCGCCGCAGAACCTCACCCTGACGGTCGGCCTGCAGTACCTCCAGGGCACGTTCGCCACCGACCAGCGGATGATCGCGGCCGGCACCATGATCGCGTTCATCCCGATCGCGGTGATCTTCGCGGTGCTGCAGCGGTTCTTCTTCAAGGGCGTCGAAGAGGGCGGTGTGAAGGGCTGATGCGGTTCGGCGTCAACTACACCCCGGCCGTCGGCTGGTTCCACTCCTGGCTCGACTTCTCGGCGTCGGACACGGCGCGGGACCTCGAGGCGATCGCCTCGCTCGGAGCGGACCACGTCCGGATCTTCCCGCTCTGGCCTGTCGTGCAGCCGAACCGGACGCTCATCCGGGCATCGGCACTGCGCGACGTCGCGACGGTCGTCGACATCGCCGGATCGTTCGGGCTCGACGTCAACGTCGACGCCCTGCAGGGACACCTGTCGAGCTTCGACTTCGTCCCGTCGTGGCTCGACAGCTGGCACCGCCGGAACATGTTCACCGACCCGGACGTCGTCGCGTCGACCGCCGCGTACGTCGAGGCGCTCGCCGGATCGGTCGCGGACCGCCCGAACCTGCTCGGCATGTCGATCGGCAACGAGGTCAACCAGTTCGCGCACGCACCGCACCCCGCCCCGCACGACATCACGGCGGAGCAGGGGCACGCGTGGGCGGCGGCGATGGTCGCCGCGGCGCGGCGGGGACTCGGACGGGAGGCCCGGCTCGGGTCCGGCACGTCGGTCGCCTCCGACGCCGGGTCGCGCCCAGGGCCGCTGGTGACGGTCGCGCAGTACGACGCGGCCTGGTACGACGACGCGCAGCCCTTCGGGCCGGAGCACGCGGCGGACCACGGTGACGCCACGATCACGCACTCGTGGGTGTTCAACGGCACGGCCACGCTGCACGGTCCGCTCGGCGCCGGGTCCGTCCGGCACGGCGAGTACCTGCTCCAGCTCGCCGCGGCGTGGAACCGCGAGCCCGACCGGCCGAACTGGCTGCAGGAGGTCGGCGCCCCGACGAACGTCGTCCCGGCGGACCAGGCGGCGTCGTTCACGGAGCAGACGATCCGGCACGTGCTCGGCGCGCAACAGCTCCTCGGCGTGACCTGGTGGTGTTCGCACGACGTCTCCCGGTCGCTCGCGGACTTCCCCGAGCTCGAGTACGACCTCGGGCTGTTCACGAACGACGGCGCGCTGAAGCCCGCGGGGGAGGCGTTCGCGGCGCTCGCCCGTGCGGGAGTGCCGTCGCCGGCGGAGCCCCCGTCGACCGCGCTCGTGCTCGACGACGTGCTCGACGACGGCGCGCCCCGGTACGGCACCCGGGCCGACTGCGCGCCCGGCGGACGGTTCGCCGCCGCGTGGCTCGCGCTCGCCGAGTCGTCCGCTGACGGCCGCGGCCCGCAGGTGCTCCTGCGTTCCCGACTCGCCGACGAGGCACTCCGCACCGCGCGGGGGATCACCACCATCGTGGACGTGCCGGGTGACCTCGACGGCACCGCCCTGACGGTCGCCCACCCCGCCACCATGCCCTGACCGGGCGACGCCTGCCCCGGGCGACGCCCCCGACCATCCCATCCGCCCTGCTGCCGGCAGCGACGCCGACCCTCCCTCCCGGAAGGACCCCATGCACGACGACATCCCCCTCACCACCGGACGCGCCCGACGGGTCCTCGACGAGCGGATCCTGCCCGCCGTGCACGCCACGGCGACACCGCTCGACACCGCCTGGCACGAGTTGCCGGGGGAGCCGATCCCGCCCGCGTCCGGCCTGCAGCTCGACTTCGAGCCGTACGAGGTCGGCACGACGTGGGGTGCGGCGTGGGGCACGACGTGGTTCCGGCTGAGCGGCACCGTGCCGGCCGAGTGGGCCGGGCGTCGCGTGGAGGCCGTGATCGACCTCGGCTTCGACAAGAACATGCCGGGCTTCCAGTGCGAGGGCCTGGTGTACCTCGCCGACGGCACCCCGGTGAAGTCGATCAACCCGCGCAACCAGTGGGTCCTCGTCGCCGAGGAGGCCGCGGGCGGCGAGACCGTGGAGCTCTTCGTCGAGGCCGCGTCGAACCCGGTCCTGCTCGACTACCACCCCTTCCTCGTCACGCACGAGGGCGACATCGAGACCTCGTCCCCGAAGCGCCTCTACACCTCGCGCCGCATGGACCTCGCCGTGTTCGAGTCCGAGGTGCACGAGCTCGCGCTCGACCTCGAGGTGCTGCTCGAACTCCAGGCGCAGCTGTCCGACGGACCCCGACGGATGCGCATCCTGCAGGCCCTCGACGACGCCCTCGACCGGCTCGACCTGCAGCACATCCCGGAGACCGCTGCCGACGCCCGTGCGGCGCTCGCCGAGGTCCTGGCGGCGCCGGCCGACGCGTCCGCCCACACGATCTCGGCGATCGGCCACGCGCACATCGACTCCGCCTGGCTCTGGCCGGTCCGCGAGACGATCCGGAAGGTCGCCCGCACGACGTCGACGATGACCGAGCTCATCGACCAGACCGACGACTTCCTGTACGGCATGTCGAGCGCGCAGCAGTACGCGTGGATCAAGGAGCACCGGCCCGAGGTGTACGCCCGGGTGCGGGCCGCTGTCGAGGCCGGTCGGTTCCTGCCGCTCGGGGGCATGTGGGTGGAGTCCGACACGGTGATGCCGACGGGCGAGAGCATCGTGCGGCAGTTCTCGCAGGGCCAGCGGTTCTTCGAGCGGGAGTTCGGGATCCGACCGAAGGGCGTCTGGCTGCCGGACAGCTTCGGCTACTCGCCGGCCCTGCCGCAGCTCATGCGCCGCGCGGGCTTCGAGTGGTTCTTCACGCAGAAGATCTCGTGGAACCAGGTGAACAAGTTCCCGCACCACACGTTCCTCTGGGAGGGCATCGACGGCTCGCGGGTGTTCTCGCACTTCCCGTCGATGGACACCTACAACTCCCGGCTCTCCGGCGAAGAGGTCGCGAAGGCCTCCCGGCAGTTCCGCGAGAACCGGCTGGCGACGGGCTCCATCGCGCCCGTCGGGTGGGGTGACGGCGGCGGTGGGACCACCCGCGAGATGACCGGCACGGCCGCGCGGCTCGCCGACCTCGAGGGCAGCGCCAAGGTCCGCTGGGAGCACCCGGACGCGTTCTTCGAGCGGGCGAAGTCCGAGCTGCCGAACCCGCCGGTGTGGGTGGGGGAGCTCTACCTCGAGCTCCACCGCGCCACCCTGACCAGCCAGCACCAGACCAAGCAGGGCAACCGCCGCTGCGAGCAGCTCCTGATCGAGGCCGAGCTGTGGGCAGCGACCGCCGCCGCCCGCACCGACTTCGCGTACCCGTACGACGAGCTCGACGCGCTGTGGCAGCAGGTCCTCCTGCAGCAGTTCCACGACATCCTCCCGGGCACCTCGATCGCCTGGGTGCACCGCGAAGCGGTCGCGAAGTACGCCGAGACTGCAGCCGCACTGTCGGCGATCATCGAGCGGGCGCTGTCGGCGCTCGCCGGTGTCGGCGACGCGACCGTCGTGGTCAACCCGGCCCCGTTCCTCCAGGCCGGCGCACCCGCGCAGGGCGCGATCGCGGCGACCGACGTGGCGGCGACGAACCCGGTGTCGCTCGCCGAGCAGGACGGCGGGTACGTCCTGACGAACGAGCTGGTCCGGGTCGTCGTCGACGGCCGTGGCCTCGTGACGAGTGCCGTCGACCTGACCACCGGACGCGAGGCGATCGCACCCGGGCAGGTCGCGAACCTGCTCCAGCTCCACCAGGACTTCCCGAACATGTGGGACGCGTGGGACGTCGACCGCTACTACCGCAACCGGGTCGAGGACCTCGTCGACGTCACCTCGCTCGCCGCCTCGGTCGACGTCGACGGCACCGCGCGGGTCACCGTCGCCCGGGCGTTCGGCAACTCGACCGTCACGCAGGAGATCACGCTCGCCCCGGGTTCCCGCACGGTCGAGTTCGCGCAGGTCACCGACTGGCACGAGACCGAGAAGTTCCTCAAGGTGGCGTTCCCGCTCGACGTCCGGGCGGAGCACACCGTCGCCGAGACCCAGTTCGGTGCGCAGAAGCGGGTGACCCACACGAACACCTCGTGGGAGGCCGCGAAGTTCGAGACCTCGATGCACCGGTACGTCCTCGTGGAGGAGCCCGGGTTCGGCGTCGCACTGGTGAACGACTCGATCCACGGGTTCGACACGACTCGTGACGCCGTCGACGGCCACGTCACCACGACCGTGCGGCTCTCGCTGCTCCGCGCGCCGCGGTTCCCCGACCCCGAGACCGACCAGGGTGTGCAGACGCACCGGTACGGGATCGTCATCGGGACCGACCAGCTCGGCGCCACGGCGGCCGGAGTCGTCATGAACGCCCCCGCACGCACGGTCACGGGTGCGCAGGGGTTCGCGCCGCTCGTGCAGGTCTCCGGCGACATCGTGCTGTCGAGCGTCAAGCTCGCCGACGACCGCTCGGGTGACCTGGTCGTCCGCGTGTACGAGCCGTCCGGACGCCGGGGGACCGGCGGCATCGCGGTGCCCGGGGCCGGTGCGGGGCCCGCCTCGGGCGCGGTCTTCGGCGATCCGGTCGAGGTCACGCTGCTCGAGGAGCCCGACGCGGCCCTGCCCGGTGTGGCCTCGGTCACCGACGGCGTCGCCGCGTTCCCGGTCGATGCGTACGAGGTGCGCACGTTCCGCTTCCCACGGACCGACGCCTGAGACTCCGCCGCCGGGGCTTCGGGTGCCCCGGCGGCGGCCTGGTCGGCGCTCGCCGACCCCCGGTCGGCACCCGTCGGCCGGTTCATCACTCGAAGAGGAGTGTCATGAAGAAGTCCACGAAGCTCAGCATCGTCGCGGCGATCGCCGCGATGGTGGCGGCACCGCTGGTGCCGGCCGCGGCCTCGGCGGCGCCGTCGCCCACGGGACTGGCGCACGGCGTCGGCGCGCACCACGGTGTCGGTCACGGCAAGCAGCCCCACGCCGCCCCGACCAAGGCGGGGCCGACGAGCATCGCCTACGTCGAGGTCAACAACGACCAGCTGTCGAACGTCGGCCGGTACACCCTGGCGAACGGCGCGAACGCGTTCGACGTGGCGATCATCTTCGCCGCGAACATCAACTGGGACGGGTCGAAGGCGGTCCTGTACAACAACGAGAACGTGCAGCGCACACTCGACGACGCCGCGACGCAGATCCGCCCGCTGCAGGCGAAGGGCATCAAGGTCTCGCTGTCGATCCTCGGCAACCACCAGGGCGCCGGGATCGCGAACTTCCCGACGCAGGCTGCCGCGGCGGACTTCGCGGCACAGGTCTCCGCGACCGTGGCGAAGTACGGGCTCGACGGCGTCGACCTCGACGACGAGTACTCCGACTACGGCACGAACGGCACCCCGCAGCCGAACCAGCAGTCCATCGGGTGGCTGATCAGCGCCCTCCGCGCGGACATGCCCGGCAAGCTCATCTCGTTCTACGACATCGGCCCGGCTTCGGACGCCCTGTCGTCGTCGAGCCCGGCCATCGGCTCGCAGCTCGACTACGCCTGGAACCCGTACTACGGCACCTACTCGGCGCCGTCGATCCCGGGCCTGACGAAGGCGCAGCTCTCGGCGGCCGCGGTCGACATCCAGAACACCCCGCAGTTGACCGCCGTGTCCCTGGCAGAGCGCACCAAGGCGGACGGGTACGGCGTCTTCATGACGTACAACCTGCCGGACGGTGACGTCTCGCCGTACGTCTCGTCGTTCACGCAGGTCCTCTACGGGCAGGCCGCGACGTACCACTGACACGCGTCGTCCCGACGGCTCGCTCTGCGCGCCCCGCGCCCCGCGTCTCCGGCACCGGCCCGGAGGCGCGGGGGTGCGTCCGTCCCGCCGGCGCGCGTCGGACCTGGCACCGGCCTGGAGGCGCGGAGTGCGCCCGTCCCGTCGGCGTGCGTCGGACATGACCTCGGCTTCGTTTGGCCGATCCGGTGCACGATCCTCGGGATCCGCGCACCGGATCGGCCATCGCCGGATCCGGGAACCGGCTCGCCCGACGTCGTACGATCGCCGCGTGGAGATCGAGTTCGACGGCGAGGTCATCGAGTGGCGCGGCCCGGCGCCGTTCTTCTACGCCGTCGTGCCGCCCGACGCTGCCGAGACGATCCACGAGCTCGCGCCGATGCTCACCTACGGGTGGGGTGTGATCCCGGCCAACGTGTCGATCGGCAGCGTGACGTGGATGACCTCGCTGTTCCCGAAGGACGGCGGCTACCTCGTGCCGCTCCGTGCCGTCGAGCGACGTCGTGCGGGTGTCGAGCTCGGCGACGTCCCGCACGTGACGCTCACCCTCGGCGACGCCTGACGGTCACCAGCGCCGCGTGACCTGCACCCGGACGAGGTCGGTCGTCGCGCTCGTCAGCGGCGGAGTGTCGACGCCGGCAGCCCGGCGCAGGGCGTGCTCGCGGTCGGCGGCTGCTCGGAGGGCGCGGCGCTCGGCGTGCCGGATGCTCCAGCGGACGAGGGCCAGACCGAGCCGGTTGGTCAGGACCTCGACGGTGGAGACCGGGGGCGTCGGGAGCGTGCGCGGCTGGTAGGTGGTCACGGCTGCTGCTCCTCGTGGTCGTCGATGATCGGGACGGTGCGTACCTGGGTGAAGACGCGCCGGACCCCCTCCGGGAGGTCGACGACACGACCGCGCACGGCGCGGTAGCGGTCGACGACCGCTGCGATCTCCTGCCACATCGCGTCGTACTCGTCCGGTGTCAGGGCGAGGTATGTGCTCGAACCCGAGACCCCCCGCCACTCCGCGGGCACCGACTGCTGGTCGCGGGTCGTCCAGTCGCGGACCAGGTCGTTCTCGGAGTCCTGCAGGGCGAGTGCGGCGAGCTGCGTCGCGGTCTGCTCGGCAGGGGAGGGGGCGCCGGCTCCGGAGCTCCCGATGGTGAACCGGCCCTCGGTGCGCTGCCACCACCGATCGCGGGCGGTCCCGCGGTCCGGGAGCTCGTGCACGAGGCCGTGCTTCTCGAGTTGGCGGAGGTGGTAGCTCGTCGAGCCGCTGGACTCGCCGAGCCGCGCGCCGAGGGTCGTCGCCGTGGAGGGCCCGTGCTGCGACAGCAGGTCGAGCAGCCGGGCGCGGAGTGGGTGCGCCAGTGCCTTGAGGGCCGCGACGTCGAGGACGCGGGGTTCGTGGGTCATGCCGGTGAGCCTACACCGCAAAGAAGCATTTGCAAACACTTCTTTGCATAGTCATCAGCTTCCTGCTGCGGTGCTGACAACGGTGGCGACACGCTCCGCAGCGTCGGACGTTGCGAGGAAGACCTGGCCGTTCGTCCAGGCGATGCGCCGTGCTGGTGTTGGTGCTGGTGCTGATCCGGGTTCGCCCCGGGTCCGTTGTGCGCGCGCGTTCTGATTCGGCCGTGGCCGATCCGGTGCACGACCCTCGGGATCCGCGCACCGGATCGGCCAACTGTCGATCCGCAGATCGGTCCGCCCGACGTCGTGCGATCGCCGCGTGGAGATCGAGTTCGACGGCGAGGTCATCGAGTGGCGCGGCCCGGCGCCGTTCTTCTACGCCGTCGTGCCATCAGACGCTGCCGAGACGATCCACGATCTCGCGCCGATGCTCACCTACGGGTGGGCGTGATCCCGGCCCGCGTGTCGATCGGCACGGTGTCGTGGACGACCTCGCTCTTCCCGAAGGACGGCGGGTACCTCCTGCCGCTCCGGGCTGTCGAGCGTCGTCGTGCCGAGGTCGAGCTCGGTGACCGCCCGCACGTCACGCCCACCTTCGGCGACGCCTGAGGGGTTCAGAGCCGAGACCCGCCCGTGGGGGGTGTGGAGAGATGACGGAGATCGAGCTCCGTCACCGCGACCAGAGCGGGAGCGCAGCGCCTGACGAGCACGGGCGATGACGAGCACGGAGGGGATGACGGGAATCGAACCCGCGTAGCCAGTTTGGAAGACTGGGGCTCTACCATTGAGCTACATCCCCGCGGCTGCGCACGAGTCGCAGCCCGACCATCGTAGCGGACGAACAGCGACCGACATGCCACCCCACGACGGACGCTCTCGCGTGGTCCTCCCACCGAGTGACCGCGACGCGCGACGGATCCGGTGGTCGCGGGTCGTCTCCTACGTGCTGGTGGTCCTCGCGGCCGTGGTGTTCTCGCTGCGACCGGCGCTGTTCGGGGATCCACAGGGCCAGCCCGTGCACGCGCTCCTGCACGTCTGGCGGATCGTCCTCGGCGTCGTGCTCGTGCTGGCCGCCGCTGCCGTGCAGGTCCTCGTCGGGTTCCGGTGGCGGCGGGACCTGCGCCGGCGCGCCGAGGGCGACTGATCCTCCACAGGCCCGTCCGGACGACCCGGATCCACGACGCTCCAGACCTCCAGGGAACCCGGGACCGCCGGACCGCTAGACTCATCGGGGTCGTCCGCGCCGTCAGGCGTGCGCGCCCACCCCTGGCCCAGTCAAACGGGGCGTAGCTCAGCTTGGTAGAGCGCCCGCTTTGGGAGCGGGAGGTCGCAGGTTCAAATCCTGTCGCCCCGACCAGGTCCACAAGAACGTCAACCAACAGGAGTACATCCCTTGGCCACCAGCACCGTCGACAAGCTGAGCGACACCCGCGTCAAGCTCACCGTGAACGTGACGCCGGAAGACCTCAAGCCGAGCATCGACCACGCGTACAAGCACATCGCCGAGCAGATCAACATCCCGGGCTTCCGCAAGGGCAAGGTCCCGCCGGCGATCGTCGACCAGCGTGTCGGCCGTGGCGAGGTCCTGAACCACGCCGTCGGCGACGCGATCGACACCTTCTACCGCCAGGCGGTGGAGGAGCAGGAGCTGCGCATCCTCGGCCGTGCCGAGGCGGACGTCGCCGAGCTCCCGAACGTCAAGGACTTCACGGGCGACCTCGTCCTCACCTTCGAGGTCGACGTCCGTCCGGAGTTCGACCTCCCCGACTACGCGAACTACGAGCTCACGGTCGACGCCGTGGACGTCACCGACGACGAGATCGAGGAGGAGCTGCAGAACCTGCGCACCCGCTTCGGCACGCTCGTCACGGTCGACCGTCCGGCGACCAAGGGCGACTTCGCGCAGATCGACCTCACCGCCACCATCGGCGACGACGAGGTCGACTCGGCCACGGGCGTCTCCTACGAGATCGGTTCGGGCGACCTGCTCGAGGGCATCGACGAGGCGCTCGAGTCGCTCACCGCCGGTGAGTCGACGACCTTCGAGTCGACGCTCGTCGGTGGCGACCGCGAGGGCGAGACCGCGCAGATCGCCGTGACCGTCACCGCCGTCAAGGAGCGCGAGCTCCCCGAGGCCGACGACGAGTTCGCGCAGATCGCGAGCCAGTTCGACACGATCGACGAGCTCAAGGCGGACCTCAAGGAGCAGATCGCGAAGTCGAAGACCTTCGGCCAGGGCGCCGCCGCCCGCGACAAGCTCGTCGAGAAGCTCATCGAGGACGTGGACATCCCGATCTCGGAGAAGCTCATCGAGGACGAGGTGCACCGCCACCTCGAGCAGGAGAACCGCCTCGAGGACGACGAGCACCGCAAGGAGGTCGCCGAGTCCAGCGAGAAGGCCTTCCGCTCGCAGATCCTCCTCGACGCGATCGCCGAGAAGGAAGAGATCCAGGTCTCGCAGGAGGAGCTCACGCAGTACCTCATCCAGGCCGCCGCGCAGTACGGCATGGAGCCGACCGAGTTCATCCGCGTCATCGACCAGAACGGGCAGATCCCGGGCATGGTCGGCGAGGTGGCCCGCTCGAAGGCCGTCGCGACCGTCCTCTCCAAGGTGACCGTCAAGGACTCCAACGGCGACGCCGTCGACCTCTCCGCCTTCACCGCGGGTGTCGCGCAGACCGCCTCGGACGACGAGACGACCCCGGCGGAGGACGCCGAGTAGGCGCTCCGACCAACGGCCCACGGGCCGGACGGGAGGCGCGGTGCCAGCTGGCACCGCGCCTCCCGTCCGTTGTGGGGCGCGTCACGACCGCCCAGAGCGAACACACGCGAAGTGGTGCGTTGCACCCGATAAGTTCGACATCAAGCGACAACTGAACGGGAGCTTTTCCATGGCCGAAGCGACACTGAACCCCAGTGTTTTTGACCGCCTTCTGAGAGACCGGATCGTGTGGCTCGGCTCCGAGGTCCGCGACGACAACTCGAACGAGATCGCAGCGAAGCTGCTGATGCTCGCGGCCGAGGACCCTGAGAAGGACATCTACCTCTACATCAACTCGCCCGGTGGCTCGATCACCGCCGGCATGGCGATCTACGACACGATGCAGTTCGTGCCGAACGACATCGTCACGGTGGGCATCGGCCTCGCCGCCTCGATGGGGCAGTTCCTGCTCTCGTCGGGCACCCCGGGCAAGCGCTACATCACCCCGAACGCGCGCGTGCTGCTGCACCAGCCGTCGGGTGGCTTCGGAGGCACCGCTGCCGACATCCAGACGCAGGCGAAGGTCATCCTCGACATGAAGCAGCGGATGGCCGAGCTCACGGCGGAGCAGACCGGCAAGTCGATCGAGCAGATCCTCAAGGACAACGACCGCGACAACTGGTTCACGGCACAGGAGGCCCTCGAGTACGGCTTCGTCGACCACCTCCGTGGTTCGGCGGCCGAGGTCGTCGGCGGCGGCGGAACCGTCGGCGACGGCGAGACCCCCACCGACGCGGCCGAGCCCGGCGCCCAGTCCTGACCCGACCCACCGAAGAAAAGGAAACGAGAATGCATCTCCCCATGCTCGGTGGCGCGCAGAACGTCCCGGCTCCGTCGAACCGTTACATCCTCCCGAGCTTCGAGGAGCGCACGGCCTACGGCTACAAGCGGCAGGACCCGTACGCGAAGCTCTTCGAGGACCGCATCGTGTTCCTCGGCGTCCAGGTCGACGACGCGTCGGCCGACGACATCATGGCGCAGCTGCTCGTGCTCGAGTCGATGGACCCGGACCGCGACATCGTCATGTACATCAACTCGCCCGGTGGCTCGTTCACCGCGATGACGGCGATCTACGACACGATGCAGTACATCCGTCCGCAGATCCAGACGGTCTGCCTCGGCCAGGCTGCCTCGGCCGCGTCGGTGCTCCTCGCGGCCGGCACCCCGGGCAAGCGTCTGGCGCTCCCGAACGCCCGCGTGCTCATCCACCAGCCCGCGACCCAGCAGGGTGGCGGGCAGGCGTCCGACATCGAGATCCAGGCGGCGGAGATCCTCCGCATGCGCACCTGGCTCGAGGAGACGCTCTCGAAGCACTCGAACCGCACGCCGGAGCAGGTCAACAACGACATCGAGCGCGACAAGATCATGTCCGCCGAGGAGGCGCTGGAGTACGGCCTGATCGACCAGGTCCTCACCAGCCGCAAGAACGTGCCGGCGCTCGTCAAGTAGCGCTGCACCACGAGGGCCCCGCACCGTCCGGTGCGGGGCCCTCGTGCGTGGTGTGCGTGCCGCCCCGAGGTGCGCGCGTTCGGCGTGTCCCCGGCGCGCGGAACCAGGTTCCGGACACCACACCGCGCTTTTTCACGGTGCTGTGTCCGGAACCTGGTTCCGGGTGCGCGGCAGGCGGCGCGGCAGGCGGTGCGGCGGGGCGGCCGGGAGGCGCGGTGCGCGTCCGGTGCGTCGGCGTCAGTCCTCGTCGGGGTCGTCCGGCGACGGCGCTGCCGGGCGTCGGCGGAGGAGCAGCAGCACGGCGACGACCGCGCCCACCACGACCACGCCGCCCGCGCCGATGAAGAGCGCGTCGGTGCCGGCCGAGTCGGTCGACCCCGACGCGGTGCCGTCCGTCGTCGCCGGGCTGGTCGACCCGTCCGACGCCGTCGCACAGGTCGGCGGCTCCGCAGCGCCCTTCGCCGGGGCGAAGCCCGCCGGCGCCTGCCACGTGAACGGGTACTCGTCCGAGACGGTGTGCCCGTCGGCCGAGACGATCTGCCACTCGACGGTGTACTTGCCGGAGGCCCCGAGCGCGGCCTTCGTGGTCATGGAGGGGCCGTCGACCTCGAGGCAGCCGTCCTCGTAGTACTTGCCGTCCGGGCCGACGATCCGGTAGGCGAACCCGGCGTTCGACCCGCCGATGTCGAGCAGCTTGTCGTTGGTCGTGATCTCGAACGCCTTCGGCAACGACGTGAGCGTGCCGTCGACCTTCGGCGTCGAGGCGATCATGTAGTTGTGCGCGCTGGCGGGTGCGGCGAGCCCGAGGACCGCGCCGCCCGCGATCGCGAGGGCCGTGGCGGACGCGGCCACGAGCCTCCCGGACGGACGGGACCGGCCACGCGGTGCACGCGCAGCCGGGCCGTCGGGCCGGTGCCTCACTTGCTGGTCCGTCGGCGGGTCGAGGCGACGGCGACCACGAGGGCGGCGGCGCCGAGCACCAGGCCGCCCAGGCCGAGGAAGCGGCCGACCAGGTCGGGGTCGCTGGTCGTGGTCGCGGGTTCGGCCGCGGCCGTGGTGGCCGTCGACTCGACCGGGTCGCCGTCGGCCTCGGTCGCGACGGCGGCGGTGAGCACGACCGAGGGGGCGGGGTGCTCCGGCTCGGCCTTGCCGTCCTCCTGCTGCTGGTCCCACTCGACGGAGCCCTTCTCGCAGGTCTGCGTGACGGGGAACTCCACGCGGTCGCCGGCCTTGCCGTCCGGCAGCGAGAACGACAGCGAGAACGTGTCGCGCTCGTCGGCCGGGAGCGGCGTCTTCGCGGTGTAGGTGACCGCGGTCACGCGCTGGCCGGCGTCCTCGGCGGACTCGTCGTCCGACGACGCGGACGGGCTCGTGTACGCCTCGGTCGTCTTCGTGATCGACCAGTTCGGGTTGACCGTCGGGGTGACCTCGATGATGCTCTCCGGCACGTGGAAGGTGAGCTTCGTGGTGGGCGAGCCGTCGCAGCCGTGCGGCACCGAGAAGGTGGCCGTCGTGTACGAGTCCGCCGCGGTGGAGGTCGCCGTTGCCTCGACGTGGGCGCTCGCGGCCGCGGCGGTGCCGAGGACGAGGGCAGCGGTGACGCCGAGGGTCGCGGTGCCGATGACGGCGGGACGCTTGCGCATGGGGTTCCTTTCGGGGGACTGCGGTGTGGCGCTTCTACAAGTTGTAGAGGAACCGGGGACACAGTACCAGGGGTGAACGCCCTGGGCGAACGGGGGCCACGATTCCGGCAGGGCGTCGCCGTCGCTGTCACCGGGAGCGGTTAGGCTCGGACGAAGCCGGGTGGATCAGCGCCCGGGGGTTCGTCACGGCGACGACGGCAGCGTCGACGTCCGGCCGAGGGAGGGCACGCACATGGCACGCATCGGAGAGAGCGCCGACCTGCTCAAGTGCTCCTTCTGCGGCAAGAGCCAGAAGCAGGTCCAGCAGCTCATCGCCGGTCCGGGCGTCTACATCTGCGACGAGTGCGTCGAGCTCTGCAACGAGATCATCGAGGAGCGCCTGGCCGAAGCGGGCGAGGACACCTCGAGCGGCGACTTCGAGCTGCCCAAGCCGCGCGAGATCTTCGACTTCCTCCAGGAGTACGTCATCGGGCAGGACCCGGCGAAGCGTGCCCTGGCGGTCGCCGTCTACAACCACTACAAGCGCATCCGGGCGCAGGGTCAGATCACCGCCGCCGAGGACCGCGACGACATCGAGATCGCGAAGTCGAACATCCTGCTCATCGGGCCGACCGGCTGTGGCAAGACCTACCTGGCGCAGACCCTCGCCAAGCGCCTCAACGTGCCGTTCGCCGTCGCCGACGCCACGGCCCTGACCGAGGCCGGGTACGTCGGCGAGGACGTCGAGAACATCCTCCTCAAGCTCATCCAGGCCGCGGACTACGACGTCAAGCGTGCCGAGACCGGGATCATCTACATCGACGAGGTCGACAAGATCGCCCGCAAGGCCGAGAACCCCTCGATCACCCGCGACGTCTCGGGCGAGGGCGTGCAGCAGGCGCTGCTCAAGATCCTCGAGGGCACGACGGCATCGGTGCCGCCGCAGGGCGGACGGAAGCACCCGCACCAGGAGTTCATCCAGATCGACACGACGAACGTGCTGTTCATCGTGGCGGGGGCGTTCGCCGGGCTCGAGGACATCGTCTCCTCCCGGGTGGGCAAGCGCGGCATCGGCTTCGGTGCTCCGCTCCACAGCCCGCTCGACCAGCAGGACTTGTTCTCCGACGTCCTGCCGGAAGACCTCCACAAGTTCGGGCTCATCCCCGAGTTCATCGGTCGACTGCCCGTCGTGACCACGGTGTCGCAGCTCGACCAGGCCGCGCTCATGCAGATCCTCACCGAGCCGAAGAACGCCCTGGTGAAGCAGTACCAGCGGATGTTCGAGATCGACGGCGTCGAGCTGGAGTTCGAGCAGGGCGCGCTCGAGGCGATCGCTGACCTCGCCGTGCTGCGGCAGACCGGTGCTCGTGGGCTCCGCGCCATCCTCGAAGAAGTGCTCGGCCCGGTGATGTTCGACGTCCCCTCGGACGACGACGTCGCACGCGTGGTGATCACCCGCGAGTCCGTGCTCGAGAACGCGGCGCCGACGATCGTGCCGCGGCCGCGCGCGAAGCGCATCGAGAAGTCCGCGTAGCGAGCTGCGGCGCGGCAGGTACGCCGGCCCGTCGCCCCGTCGCCGCGTCGGTGCGTCGGCCTGCCGGCCCGCCGGAACCAGGTTCCGGACACCACACCGTGCTTCTTCATGGTGCTGTGTCCGGAACCTGGTTCCTCGTGTGAGGGGACGCCGCGCAGTGCGCCCGCCGCGCGGCGCCCTACTCGAGCCCGCGGCGCCGCAACAGCGGCCCCACCTCGGCGTCCCGCCCGCGGAAGTCGCGGTAGGCCTCGAGCGGGTCCTTCGACCCACCGACGCCCAGCAGCTTCGTGGCGAACTGCTCGCCGGCCTCGCGAGAGAGCCCACCGTTCGACCGGAACCACTCCACCGTGTCGGCGTCGAGCACCTCGGACCAGATGTACCCGTAGTAGCCCGCGTCGTACCCGCCCGAGAACGTGTGGGCGAAGTACGTCGACGAGTACCGCGGCGGCACGGCGTTGACGGCGATGCCTGCATCCTGCAGCGCCTGCCGCTCGAACGCCTCGACATCGGTGATCGCGGCGGCGTCAGCGGCCGAGAGCCGGTGCCACGCCTGGTCGAGGAGCGCCGCGGCGAGGTACTCCGTCGTCGCGAACCCCTCGTTGAAGCCCTCCGACTCGCTGAGCCCCTGGACGAGCTCGGGCGGCAGCGGCTCCCCGGTCTCGTGGTGCTTGGCGTAGTTGGCCAGGACGGACGGCCACGAGACCCACATCTCGTTCACCTGCGACGGGAACTCGACGAAGTCACGCTCGACGTTCGTGCCGGAGAACCGCGGGTAGGTCGTCCGCGCGATGAGACCGTGCAGCGCGTGCCCGAACTCGTGGAAGAGCGTCTCGACCTCGTCCTGGATCAGCAGCGTGGGGGAGCCGGCCGCGGGCTTCGCCACGTTGAGGTTGTTCACCACCACGGGGAGCGTGCCCATCAGTGCCGACTGCTCCACGACCGGGTTCATCCACGCGCCGCCGCGCTTGCCGTCCCGCGTGTACAGGTCGAGCAGGTAGAGCCCGACCGGCTCGTCGCTGTCCGAGCGCACCTCGAACACCCGGACCTCGTCGTTGTACCCGTGCAGGTCCGGACGCTCGGTGAACGTCAGGCCGTAGAGCGCGTTCGCCGCGTGGAACACGCCGTCGTGCAGGACCCGGTCGGCCTCGAAGTAGGGCCGGAGCGCCGAGCTGTCCGCCGCGAACTGTTCGCCCCGGAGGAGTTCGGTGGCGTACGCCCAGTCCCAGGACTCGACCTCGTGCCCGAGCACGCGCGCGCGGACCTCCCGCTCGTCGTCGGCGTTCCGTGCGGCGGCGCCGACGAGCGAGGACAGCAGCCCGTCGACGGCCTCGGGCGTGCCGGCGGTCTCGTCCGCGGTGACGACCGCGGCGTGGTTCGGGAACCCGAGCAGCTCGGCGCGTTCGGCGCGGAGCCGGACGACGCGGAGCAGGACGTCACGGTTGTCGTGCTCGTTGCCGCGACGCCCGCGGGAGAGCGACGCCTCCATGATGCGCTGACGGAGCCCGCGGTCGGCGAGCGAGCCGAGCCACGGGTGGCCCGTGTAGAGCGGCAGCGTGATGAGCCAGCCGTCCAGCCCACGGTCGGCGGCGGCCCCGGCGGCGGCCGACTTCGCACCCTCGTCCAGCCCGGCGAGTTCACCCTCGTCCGTCACGTGCACGGCGAGGTCGTTCGTGTCCTCGAGGAGGTTCCGCTCGAACGTCGTCGTCAGCGTCGACAGCTCCTGGTTGATCGCGGTGAGCCGTTCCTTGCCGGCGTCGTCGAGACCGGCCCCCGCGAGGGTCATCTCGGTGAGTGTCCGCTCGACCAGCCGACGGTCCTCGTCGGTCAGGTCGTCCCGGTCGGCGAGCGAGGCCCGGACCGCGTCCACCCGCGCGTAGAGCTTCCCGTCGAGCGTGATCGCGTCCCGGTGCGCCGCGAGGAGCGGGGAGATCTCGGCCTCGAGGTCGTGCAGCTCCGGGGTCGAGTCCGCCGACGACAGCGTGAAGAACACGTGGCTCACGCGGCCGAGGAGCTGCCCGGTCCGCTCGAGGGCCACGAGGGTGTTCTCGAACGTCGGCGCGTCGGCGTCGGCGGTGATCGCCTCGACCTCCTCACGCTGTTCGGCCATGCCGGCGTCGAACGCCGGACGGAAGTGCTCGAGCCGGACGTCGCTGAACGGCGGGAGGGCGTAGGGGAGGGTGCTCGGTTCATCGAACGGGGTTGCCATGTCGCCACCCTACGGACTGGAGGCACGGTGCGGGCCCGGCACGCGCCTCCCGTCCCGCATCGGTGACCGTTCCGACCCATCACGCCCGCAGTAGGAAGCCGTTCCGCTCGTCGGAGGCCGGAAGGAACCACCTCCTACGAGCGATTCGGCAACCCACGAGCGAATCGGCAAGCCACGAGCGAAACGGCAAGCCACGAGCGGTTCGGTGACCTAAGCGCGGGTGGCGGCGTCGATGAGCGTCGCGGCGGCCCGGCGGGCGTGCCCCGCGGGGGAGGCATCGCCGCTGATCGCCGCCGTCGTCTGCGCACCCTCGGCGAGCAGGGCCAACTGTGCCGCGAGCTCCTCGGCGGTCCCGCGGTCCGGAACGACCTCGCCCGCGAGCCCCGCGACGAAACGCTGGAACGACTCCTTGTGCTCCCGAGCGATCCGCGCCACGGACGGGGACGTCGCCCCGAGCTCGCCGAACGCGTTGATGAACCCGCAGCCCCGGAACGTCGCGTCGCCGAACCAGTGCTCGAGGAAGTCGTACATCGCCAGCAGCCGGTCGCGCGGCGTGGACGCTGCTGCGACGGCCCGCTCGATCCCGCGCTCCCACAGGTCGTGCCGGCCGGACAACACCGCGGCGACGAGCTGCTCCTTGCCCGGGAACGCCGAGTACAGCTTCTTCAGGGAGACCCCGGCGGCGGTGCGGATCGCGTCCATGCCGACGGACTGGATGCCGCGCGCGTAGAAGAGCTCGTCGGCGACCTCGACGATGTGCGCCCGTGTCGTCGCCTCGACCGTCACCGTCGCCATCCGTGCCTCGTTCCCTGTGCCCTGCTTCTGCGCACGGTCCGTCCCGGCCCGCCGCGGACAGCGGTGCGGGAACGGACGTTCTCAGTGTAGGGCGCGACCCCGGACGACGCTGCGTCGGGTCAGTCCTCTTCGGGAGCGTCGTCCGGGTTCGTCACCTGCGCGTGCCCGGCGGGGTCGAGGTGGATCGAGGTGCCGTCGTCGAGTTCGACGATCGGCTTGCCCTCGAGGAACGTGAGCGTCCACCCCCACGTCCCGGTGTCGACCGACTCCGCCGCGAGCTCGTCCTCGACCTCCCGCACGGCGACGACCATCGCCTCGGGGAGTCGCGCAGGCGGCTGCCCACCCACGCTCCATCGTGTGCCCAACTGCATCCGTGCCTCCCGTCCGGTGTTCGCCGGCCGGGTCGCGGACGCAACCCGGCCGGCCCACGCGACCCTACGCCGGCTGTTCCGCCAGCTCGATCTCGGTGACGGCCAGTTCCGCCCCGTCGGTGAACGACAGGTCGGCGATGCGGCCGACGGCCGCCAGGTCGACCGCGGCACGCTCGATCAGCGCTCGCGTCTCCGCCGGGGCAGCGACGACCGCGCGGGTCACGGGCGTCTTCTGCGATGCCTTGGCCGCCGTCTTCGCACCGCGGATGCCGATGAGTGCCTGCCCGACGGCCGCGAGCAGCCCCGTCGGCTCGGCCTGCGTGGGCAGCTCGTCCCGCGTCGGCCACTGTGCGCGGTGCACGCTGGACTCGTGGGTCCAGGCCCACACCTCCTCGGTCGCGAACGGGAGGAACGGCGCCAGCAGACGCAGCAGCGCGTCGATCGCGGCGCGGAGCGCGAGGACCGCGCTCGCCTGCGTCTCGTGCGTCGCGTCGGTCGCGGTGCCGTACGCCCGCTCCTTGACGAGCTCGAGGTAGTCGTCGCAGAACGTCCAGAAGAAGCGCTCGGTGACCTCGAGGGCACGGGCGTGGTCGAACGCGTCGAACGCGGCGGTCGCCTGGTCGATGACGGTGCCGAGCTCGGCGAGCACGTCGACGTCGAGCGCCTCGGTCACCGTGTGCGCGCCCTCGGGCAGCGGGAAGCCGTAGACGAACTTCGCCGCGTTGAGGACCTTGATCGCCAGACGCCGTCCGACCTTGATCTGCTTCGGGTTCTGCGGGTCGAACGCCGCGTCCGTGCCGAGCTTCGACGAGGCCGCCCAGTACCGGACCGCGTCCGCTCCGTGCTGCTCGAGGATCGACAGCGGCGTGACGACGTTGCCCTTCGACTTCGACATCTTCTTGCGGTCGGGGTCGACGATGAAGCCGGAGATGCTCGCGTGCTTCCACGGCGCTTGCGCCGCCTCGAGCTGGCTGCGCAGCACGGTCGTGAACAGCCACGTCCGGATGATGTCCTGCGCCTGCGGGCGGACGTCGTACGGGAACACCAGGTCGTAGAGCGCCGGGTCGGACTCCCACTTGCCCGCGAGCTGCGGGGTGAGCGACGAGGTGGCCCAGGTGTCCATGACGTCGAGTTCGCCCTGGAATCCGCCGGCGACACCGCGCTGCGACTCCTCGTACCCGGGTGCCGGCTCGGACGCCGGGTCGACCGGGAGCTGCGCCTCGGTCGGGACGATCGGCTGGTCGTACACCGGGTTGCCGTCGGCGTCGAGCGGGTACCAGACCGGCAGCGGCACGCCGAAGAAGCGCTGGCGGGAGATGAGCCAGTCGCCGGAGAGGCCGCCGACCCAGTTGTCGTAGCGGACGCGCATGAAGTCCGGGTGGAACGCGATCTCCTCGCCGCGCTGTCGCAGCGTCGCCTTGAGCTGCTCCTCGCGGGCGCCGTTCACGATGTACCACTGGCGGGTCGAGACGATCTCGAGCGGCTTGTCGCCCTTCTCGAAGAACTTGACCGGGTGGTTGATCGTCTTCACGTCGCCGATCAGCTCGCCGGACTCGGTGAGGGCGTCCACGACGACCTTCTTCGCCGAGAACACGGTCTTGCCGGCCATCTCGGCGTAGAGCTCCTTGCCGCGGGCACTCTCGATCCACGTCGGCTCGTCCGAGCGCACACGACCGTCGAAGCCGATGATCGCGCGGTTCGGCAGCTGCAGCTCGCGCCACCAGACGACGTCCGTGGTGTCACCGAACGTGCACACCATGGCGATGCCGGCGCCCTTGTCCTGCTGCGCGAGGTGGTGTGCGAGCACCGGGACCTCGACGTCGAACAGCGGGGAGCGGACGGTGGTGCCGAAGAGGTCCTGGAAGCGCTCGTCGTCCGGGTGCGCGACGAGGGCGACGCACGCGGCGAGGAGCTCGGGGCGGGTGGTCTGGATGACGACGTCGTCACCGCCGTCGGTGCGGTGGAACGCGATGCCGTGGTACGCGCCGGGCATCTCCTTGTCCTCGAGCTCGGCCTGGGCGACGGCCGTGCGGAAGGTGACGTCCCAGAGGGTCGGGGCGTCGGCCTGGTAGGCCTCGCCACGCTCGAGGTTGCGGAGGAAGGCACGCTGCGCGCTGGCCCGGGAGGTGTCGTCGATCGTCCGGTACGACTGGGTCCAGTCGACCGACAGGCCGAGGGTGCGGAAGAGGTGCTCGAACTGCTGCTCGTCCTGCACGGTCAGGCGCTCGCAGAGTTCGATGAAGTTGCGGCGCGAGATCGGCAGCTGGTCGGCGGCCTTGGAGGACTTGTTGTCGCCGCCCTCGAACGGCGGGACGAACGCCGGGTCGTAGGGGAGCTGCGGGTCGCAGCGGACGCCGTAGTAGTTCTGCACCCGGCGCTCGGTCGGGAGGCCGTTGTCGTCCCAGCCCATCGGGTAGAAGACGTGCTTGCCGCGCATCCGCTCGTACCGGGCCTTGAGGTCGGTGTGCGTGTACGAGAACACGTGGCCGATGTGCAGCGAGCCCGAGGCGGTCGGCGGCGGGGTGTCGATCGAGTACACGGCCGAGCGGTCGCCGGCGGCGGCACGGTCGAAGCGGTAGGTGCCGTCCTGCTCCCAGACCGGGCCCCACGCTTCCTCGAGTCCGTCGACGGTGGGCTTCTCCGGGATGGGCTTCGACATGGCAGGGCCTTTCGATCGATGTGGGCGGCACCGAGTCCGTGGTGAGGTGCCTGACGTGTCCGCGCACGCTGCGCGTCCGGCCATGATAGCGGCCCGACGGCCCGTGGAGCGCTCCATCTGCTAGGCTGTCGGAGTTTGTTCGACGGGCGGCCACTCGCTCCCGAGCTGCATCGTCGCCGTCCGTCGTGATCCCGGACCCCGATGCAGCTCCACCCGGAGGACCCATGCCGACCACGAACCACGCGGCGCACCCCGCGCACGAGGGCCGCACGACGGCACGCACCGAGCGCGCCCGCCGCAGGCTCACGGAGGACGACGTCACGGTCGTCGAGGAGTCGCTCCTCAAGCGCGCCGTGGCCGCCGCCGCCCTCGGGAACGCGATGGAGTGGTTCGACTTCGGCATCTTCGCGTACCTGACCGTCACGATCTCGCGGGTCTTCCTGCCGCAGGGCGACGCGGCCGCGAACATCGTCGCGACGTTCGGCTTCTTCGCCGCCGCGTTCATCGTCCGCCCGATCGGCGGTGCCGTGTTCGGCCCGATCGGCGACAAGATCGGCCGCCAGAAGGTCCTCGCGCTGACGATGATCCTGATGGCCGCCGGCACGTTGATGATCGGGCTGATCCCGTCCTACGCGACGATCGGCTTCTGGGCGCCGGTGCTCCTGCTCGTGGCCCGCTTCGTGCAGGGCTTCTCGACCGGCGGCGAGTACGGCGGCGCCGCGACGTTCATCGCCGAGTACTCGCCGGACAAGCGGCGCGGCTTCATGGGCTCGTGGCTCGAGTTCGGCACGCTCGCCGGCTACGTGCTCGGCGCGTCGATCGTCACGGCTCTGCAGTTCGGCCTCTCCGAGGACGCCCTGCTGAGCTGGGGCTGGCGCATCCCGTTCATCGTCGCCGGCCCGCTCGGGCTCATCGGCCTCTACCTCCGGCTCAAGCTCGAGGAGACCCCGGCCTTCCAGAAGCAGCAGGAGCAGGCCGCCGAGCGTGAGTCGCAGAAGACGCCGTTCCTCAAGCTGTTCGCCGAGAACTGGCGCGGCCTCCTCGTCTGCATCGGCCTCGTGCTGGTCTTCAACGTGACCGACTACATGCTGCTGTCGTACATGCCGACGTACCTCGAGCAGAACCTCGGTCAGGACGCCACCTTCGGGCTGATCCTCATCGTCATCGTGATGATCCTCATGATGGTCGTCATCACGTTCGGCGGACGGCTCTCCGACCGGTTCGGCCGTCGGCCCGTGCTCGCGGCGGGCTGCCTCGGGTTCCTGCTGCTGTCGTGGCCCTCGCTCAAGCTGGTCCAGAGCGGCTCCGGGGTCGGCGTGTTCGTCGGCCTGCTCGTCCTCGGACTCGTGCTCGTGACGTTCACGTCGACGATGCCGTCGACGCTGCCCGCCCTCTTCCCGACGATCATCCGGTACGGCGCGCTCGCGATCGCGTTCAACGTCTCCGTCTCGCTCTTCGGCGGCACCACCCCGCTCGCGACCGCGGCGCTCATCAACGCCGCGAAGGACGCCGGACTCGGCTGGGCCGAGGACATCCCCGCCTTCTACCTCATGCTCGCGGCCGTCATCGGCCTCGTCGCGGTGTACTGCACGAAGGAGACCGCCGCCACCCCGCTCCTCGGGTCGGGACCGACGGTCGCGCACGAGGACGAGGTCGCGGCGGTCATCGAGGACTACAACGACCCGGAGTCCGACCTCGCGCGGTCCGACTGGGCCCGGGACTTCTCGACGAGCGAGATCCCGGTCCTCGCGGGCGACGCCCCGCGGGGCGCAGCCGAGGGGACGGCGCCCGCCGGCTCCTGACGACCGGCCGGGAGGCTCCCCACCGGTCCGTCACGCGCCGCGCGGTGGACGTCTGGTCGCCCGGGTGCAGGACCGCTGCCCCGAGTCTCGGCTGAGCGGACAGTTCCGCAGGTGTCCGCCCGCGGAACTGTCCGCGGGGCCGAGTTTCGGGTACGGGCGCGGCTGCGGGTGCGGGCGCGGCTGCGGGTGCGGGCTCGGGTGCCGCTGCGGGCGCGGCGCCGCGCGGGCTCGCCGGTGCGGCCGTCAGGCGGCGGGACCGGATGCCAGGACCTCGGCGGCGCGCAGCAGCCGAGCGGTCACCGGGTGCGTCGGCCGGGCGAACACCGCCGCCGCCGGACCGTGCTCGACGACCGTGCCCTCGTGCACGACGAGCACGTCGTCCGCGATCCGCCGGACGGCCCGCAGGTCGTGCGAGACGAACACCATGGCCACGCCGGTGGTGTCCCGGAGCCGTTCGAGCAGCCCGAGCACGGCGTCCTGCACGGTCGCGTCGAGCGCGGTGACCGGTTCGTCGAGCACCAGGACCTCCGGGTCGGTGGCGAGCGCCCGCGCGATCGCCAGCCGCTGCCGCTGCCCGCCCGACAGGGTCAGCGGCGACCGCGACCGCAGCGCCGGGTCGAGCCCGACCTGCCGGAGCGCGCCGTCGACCCGCTCGCCGAGGCCACCGCGCGCACGCCGCTCGGCACCGTCGGAGAACGCGTCGGCGAGCACGCGTTCGACGTCCCACCGCTCGTCGAACGTCGCCCCCGGGTCCTGCACGACGGCACCGATGCGGTGTCGACGGGGCCGGCGCTCCCGTTCGGGCAGCGGCGCCCACGGCGCACCGTCGAGCGTCACGGAGCCGGTGTCGGGGGACTCCAGGCCGAGCAGCATCCTCGCGACCGTGGTCTTGCCCGACCCGGACGCGCCGATGATGCCGAGCACGCGGCCGCGGTCGAGGCGGAACGACACGCCCCGGACCGCCGCGGTGTCGTCGAACGAGCGCGTGAGGCCCTCGGCGACGAGGACCGTCGCCGGCCGCTCCCCGGCCATGGTCGGCGTCCCGACCGCACGCTCCTCGACCGGCGTCCGAGGCACCGAGCCGGCACGGGCGGCCTCGACGAGCGCCGCGGTGGCCGGGTGCTCGGGTGCGAGGAGGACCCGGTCGACCGGACCCTGCTCGACGATGCGGCCACCGTCCACCACCGCGACCCGGTCGGCCCACCCGCTGACGAGTCCGAGGTCGTGCGTGATCACGAGCAGCCCGGCTCCGGCCCGCTGTGCCCGGCGCAGTTGCTCCATGACGGTGACGGCGACCCCGGCGTCGAGGGCGGTCGTCGGTTCGTCGGCGACCACGAGTGCGGGGGAGCCGATCGTCGCGGCGGCGATGAGTGCCCGCTGCCGCATCCCGCCCGAGAGCGTCCCGGCGAGCCGGCCGTCGGTCGCGGTGTCCGGGTCGAGCCCGACGCCGGCGAGCGCGGTCCTGACGGCCTCGACCCGGTCCGCCGCGCGGAGGTCCGTGTGCAGCCGGAGGGCGTCCGCGACCTCGCGTCCGACCGGGCGGAGCGGGTCGAGCGCGCCGAGCGCCTCCTGGCCGACGTACCCGACCGCCGTGCCGCGCAGGCGTCGCCAACCCCGTTCGCGCAGCCCGCGGGCGTCCGTGCCGGCGACCTCGAGGCGTTCGGCCTCGACGACGGCGCGGTCGGCGGAGAGCCCCAGCAGTGCGCGGGCGGTGACGGTCTTGCCCGACCCGGATGCGCCGACGAGCGCCACGCACTCGCCCGCCGCGACCTCGAACGACACGTCGGACACGATGCGCACGCCGTCGATGGTGACGGAGAGCCCCGCGACCGCCAGCACGGGCGCGGCGCTCACCGGGCGGTCCCTCGGCGTCGGACCGCGCGACCGAGGACGGTGACCGCGGTGGCCAGCACCACGATCGCGAGCCCGGGGAAGGTGCTCATCCACGGCGCGGTCTGCAGGTAGGTGCGGCCGTCTGCGAGCATCGCCCCCCACTCCGGTGCCGGCGGCGGGGTCCCCACCCCGAGGTAGCTCAGTGCCGACGCCCACACGACGGCCTGACCGACACCGAGCGTGCCGACCGCCACCAGGGGCCACAGCGCCCGGGGGAGGACGTGCCGGACGAGGGTGCTTGCGGGCGAGCGTCCGAGCAGGACCGCGGTCTCGACGACCTGCGAGCCCCGCGCGGCGAGGACGGAGGCGCGCACGATCCGCGCGTACCCCGGCGCCGTGGCGAAGCCGACCGCGAGCACGGCCGGGACGGGGCCGGGCCCCGTGACCGCGATGACGACGAGCGCGACGAGCAGGAGCGGCAGTGCGAACGCGACCTCGGTCACGCGGCCGATGACGGCGTCCACGATCCGCCCGCCGACACCGGCGGCGAGCCCCAGCACGGTGCCCGCGACGGTCCCGACGACGGTGGCCGCGAGTCCGACGACCAGCGACGCCCGCGTCCCGGCGACGACCCGCGCGAGGACGTCCCGACCGGATTCGTCGGTGCCGAACGGGTGCGCCCATGACGGTGGCAGCAGGGCGTCCTCCGGGTGCACGGCGAGCGGGTGCGCACCGCCGAGCAGCGCGGGTGCCACCGCGGCGACCACCGCCAGCACGACCACGGCCGCGGCCGCCCAGCCGGCGGCCCCGAGCGTCCCCCCAGGACGTCGCTCGGGACCGCCGGACGACCGCCCGGCCGGGAGGCGCGGATCCGGCAGACCGCTCACCGCACGACCGCCTCGGGGCCGGGTCGCACCGCGCGCGGACGGCGCGTCACCGCTCCGGTACGCGGCCGGCGGTCGACCGCGCGCTCGGCCAGGTCGGCGAGGGCGAGGACCACCACGTAGGCCGCGGCGGACACGAGCGCGATCCCCGCCACGAGGGGCATGTCGCGCTGCGTGACCGCGGTCACGAGTGCGCGGCCGACCCCGGGCAGCGCGAACACCGACTCCACGACGACCGCGCCGGACACCAGCGAGCCGAAGGCCCAGGCGGACAGCGCGATGCCGGGCAGCGCCGCGTGCCGGAGCGTGTGGCGGAGGAACAGGCCGGTCCGGCCCTCGCCCCGTCCGCGGGCGGCCAGCGCGAAGGTCGACCGCTGCGCGTCCACGATGCCGTCGCGCACGGTCTCGGCGAGGTAGCCGGCGACCGGCACCGCGACCGTGACGACCGGGAGCACCCACCCGCGCACCGATCCGTCGCTGACCGCGGGGAACCACCCGAGCGCCGATGCGAAGACCACGATGAGCACGCTGCCGAGCCAGAAGTGCGGCATGACGCTCGCCGTGACGGTGATCGCCCCGGTGACCCCGGCGGCGATCCGGCCGCGCTGGGTGGACCACCACGCCAGGACGATCGCGAGTGCCCAGGCGACGACGAGCCCCGCGACCGCCAGGGTCAGCGTGACCGGCAGCTCCTGCGCGAGCAGCGTCGCCACCGGGGTGCGGAAGGCGTACGAGTCGCCGAGCTGCCCGGTCGCGAGTCGGCCGACGAACACCGCGTACTGCACCACGACCGGGGCGTCGAGACCGTACTCCTGCCGGACCCGGTCGAGCGCCGCGGCGGAGGCCTGCGACCCCGGGCCACCGAGGATCGCGAGCGCCGGGTCGCCGGGGATCAGGCGGATCGCGACGAACACGATCGTCGCGACCGCCCACAGGACGCCGACCCCGCCGGCCAGGCGGACCAGACCCCACCGGGCCCACCGCGACCGCGCGGCGGACCGCAGCGGCCGTGGCGGGGTCACGTCGGGCCTCCCGTCCGGTCGTCGGTCACGCTGCCGGCCGTCAGCGGTCGATCCAGGCGGAACCGAACCACGGCGTGGAGACGGCCGTGGTCTCGACGTCGTGCACCTTCGACGACACGAGGAAGTGGTTCTGCTGGTCGTACAGCGGCAGCACGGTGGCGCTGGCGAGGATGTCCTCCTGTGCCTGCTCGTAGAGCGCGCCGCGCTGGCTCGTGTCGGCGGTCCGAGCGGCCTGCTCGAGCAGCCGGTCGACCGTCGGGTCGTCGAGCTGCGCGAGGTTCGCGAAGTAGCCCGACGGTGCCGGCGTGATGCTCGCGCTGTCGTACAGGATCCGGAGGACGTCGGCGCCGACCTTCGTGTACGGCGCGCTGACGACGTCGTACTGGTTCGCCGCGAGCGCCGCGTACCAGCTCGACAGGTCGAGCTCCTTGATCTCGACGTCGAACCCGACGGCCTTCTCGGAGGCCTGGATCTGCTGGAAGAGGCTGCGCTCGGCGGGGATCGACTGGTTCGTCGACACCGGGAACGTCACCGTCAGCCGCTTGCCGTCCTTCGTCCGGATGCCGTCCGAGCCCTTCTTCCAACCGGCGTCGTCGAGGAGCTTCGCGGCCTCGGACGCGTCGTGGTCGAAGAGCGTGTCGCCGTCGGCCGAGTACGCGAACGGCTCGACGCTCGAGAGCAGCGAGTACGAGCGCTTCGCGGTGCCGAGGAACAGGGACTTGATGCCCGGGTCGACCTCGGCGCCGTGGATGAACGCCTTGCGCACGGTCTCGTCACGGAAGACGCCGTGGCCCGAGTTCAGTTCGAGCCGGTTGGAGGCGCCCGGTCGGGGTGCGTCGAGGTCGCGGATGGTCTTCCCGGCCTTCGCGGCCCGGATCTGGTCGGGCTGGGCGTTGTCGATGACGTCGACCTGGCCGGACTGCAGCGCCGCGTAGCGCGAGGTCGAGTCGGGGAGGAACCGCCACGTGATGCCGCTCAGCCGCGGCTTCGTCGTGCTGCCGGCCTGCTTGCCGAGCGGGGTGTAGTCGGCGTTCTTCGTCAGGGTGACCCGGTCGCCGTGCTTCCAGTCCGTGATGCGGAACGGGCCGGTGCCGACGGGGGACTCGCAGTTCTGCGCCTCGGACCGCCCGAGGGCCTTCGGGGACTCCATGCCGACCCAGGGCTGCGAGAACGACTCGAGCAGCGCGCTGTCCGGACGGCTCAGGGTGAGCGTGACGGTGTGGTCGTCGGTCGCGGTGGCCTTCGCGATCGACTGCAGCGCGAGGTACCCGGTGCTCGACGCCGTCGCCGGGTCCTGCACGTGCTCGATGTTCGCGACGACCGCGGCCGCGTCGAAGGGCGTGCCGTCGGTGAAGGTCACGTCGTCGCGGAGTCGGAAGGTCAGGGTCTTGCCGTCGTCCGACGTCGTCCACGACTCCGCCAGCGCGGGGACCGGTCGGCCGTCCTCGAGCGCGGTGAGTTCCTCGATGTACTGGCTGGACAGCAGGGCCTGCGGGTAGTTGCCGCCGACGTGCGGGTCGAGGCACGTCGGTTCGGCGTCGCCCGAGGCGTACACGAGCGTGCCGCCCGCCACGGGGGTGCTGCTGCTCGACTGGCCGCCGCCGGTGCAGGCGCTGAGGGCGAGGGCGAGCGCGGCCGTTCCGGCGAGGGTGGCCGCGACACGGGCGCGGCGTTTCTGTACTGGGTCCAACTTCATGGCTGGACGATTCTAGCGGTTTACTGGGAGCCATGGACGCGCAGGGGACCGGGTCGACACCCGCCGACGAGGTGGTCCGCCGTGGTGGGCGGCCCCGCCGGTCGAGTGCCGAGGTCCTCGCGGACGCCGCGGCGGAGCTCTTCCTCGAGCAGGGGTACGGCCGGACCACCGTGGACCAGATCGCCGCCCGCGCCGGGGTGAGCCGCGCCACCTTCTTCAACTACTTCGCCGCCAAGTCCGACGTCATGTGGCTCGAACTCGACGCCGCGGTCGCCTCGCTGCCCGGGCTGCTGGACACCTCCACGGAGCCGAGCGCCGTCCGCGCGGTCGAGGAGGCCCTGCTCGCGGCCGCCCGTGAACACGACCCGGAACGGGTGCCGTGGGCCGTCGCCCAGGCCGAGGTGATGGGCATCGGGTCCGAGCTCGTCGCGAGCGTCGCGGCACGGGTCATGCAGCAGCACGGCGCGGTGGCCGCGTTCGTGGCCGGTCGGACCGGCGAACGGCCGGGCGCGCTCTGGCCGCAGACGGTCGCCGGCGCCCTGCTCGGGGCGGCGGCCGCGGCGTTCGGCGTCTGGGTGTTCGACGGGGTGTCCCGCGGGCCGCTCGTGGAGTACGTGGCGGCCGCGCTCACCCCGGTCGCCGCCGGGCTCGACGCGCGCAGCGTCTGACCGCGTCGGCGCGACCGCGACCGCGTCGGTGTCGCCGCGTCGGCCGTGGCTGAGCGTTCCCGCCGGAACCGGGGCCCGTCGCACGCCGGTTCCCCGGCCGGGCCTCAGTATGCTCGACGCTCATGACCGTCGACCCTCCCGTGGTGCGGGAGCGTGCTCCCCGGCGCGCCGACACCGCGGTGCGGACCGTCACCGTGCTCCGCACCGTGGCGTTCGTGGTGGTCGTCGCGCTCGGCCTGTACGTGGCCTTCTGGCGCATCAGCCGGCAGACGCCGTACGGTGACGAGCTCATCTACATCAGCTCCGGGTGGGACTACGTGCACGGCCGGTTGTCCGACAACCTGCAGCACCCGCCCTTCGCGAAGTACCTCTACGGGTTCGTGCAACTCGTCGTCGGGCAGGGCGTCGCCGGCCCCCGCTACCTCGCCGCCACCGCGTCGTTCGCCACGGGCGCGGTCCTGTTCGCCTGGCTCCGCCGTCCGGTCGGCTTCTGGGGGGCGCTCCTCGCCGCGGGCCTGTGGTGGCTCAGCCCCCGCGGCGACTCGCCCACCTGGATGCGGGTCGCCAGCGGGGAGGCCGTGCGGATCGACCGGCTCGCGCTGCTCGAGCCGATGATGACCTTCTTCGCCGTCGCCGCCGTCGCCGCCGCCTGGCAGTGGGGCGTCCGACGGCGCTCGGACGACGGCCCGTGGGCCGGCTGGTGGTGGATGGCCGCTTCGGGGGCGCTGCTCGCCGCATCGGTCACGTCGAAGGTGTCCACCGCCGTGCTCGTGCTGTCACTCGTCGCGGTCCCGGTGCTGTTCCGCCGCTGGATCGGCCTGGTCACGGGCGGGGTCGTGGCGGCCGTCGGGTTCGCCGTGGTGTTCGTCGCGGCGTACGCCCCCGTCGGCGGGTGGAGGGCGATCCAGTACATGCTCGCGTTCCAGGGCGAGCACGACGCCAAGGGGCACGAGATCTACCTGCTCGGCCGGGTGCACGAACTCGCGCCGTGGTGGACGAACTTCGTCCGTGTCGAGGAGGGTGTCGGGTGGCCGACCACCGTCGTGCTCGTCGTCGGGATCGTCGCCGCCCTGGTGGTCCGGCCGGACCGGCTCGTCGCGCTCCTGGGGATCTCGCTCGGGCTGCTCGTCCTGTTCTACTGCACAGCCAACGTCGCGCTGCCGCACTACTACCACGTGTGGATGCCGTGGGCGATCGCCCTGGCCGCGATCGGGCTCGTGCGGCTCGCGCGACTCCGCCCACCCGTGACGACCGTCGTGGCGCTCGTGGCCGTCGCGGCGACCGTGCTGCCGGCCGTGACCGTCGCCCGGACCGTGGCCGAGACGCGGTCGACCGGCTTCGCACGGATCGGCGCCGCGCTCGCAGCACACGGCGTCCCCGCGGGCGACCAGCTGCTCGTCGCGGGGGCGACGCAGCAGGCGTTCGCGCCCTTCATCGGCAGGCGAGGGCAGACCCAGGAGACCCGGTCAGGTGACTACGGGGTGGTCGTCGAGGGCGTCGATCCGCGGTTCCCGATGGACCCGGAGATCGCGCGCCTCCTGCGGGACCACCCCGCCGCCTTCCGCGAGTTCCACGTCGACGACCTGCGGGTCTGGGTGGTGCAGGACGGGCTCGCCGTGCGGCGCGGCGACCGGACCGTCGCCCTCGTACCGGCCCGCTGACCGCCCGAGCGGGCGCATCCGCCGGACCGGGCGCACCCGCCGGATCGGGCGCATCCGCCGGACCGGGCGCTCCCGCCGGACCGGGCGCTCCCGCCGGACCGGGCGCT
>NZ_NXIA01000011.1 GCF_002412165.1 Curtobacterium sp. 'Ferrero' | reverse complement strand
CACCGCCTCGTGTTCCGGCAGCCCCGTCAGCGGCGCCTGCGGAATCGCCGACAGGGCTGCCCGCGTCCGCGGGGCCAGCGGCGGCCCTGGCGGGTGGTGCCGGTACCGGACCATCGGGCGTCGGCGGCGACCACGACGCCGGCGTGACCGCGCCCGTGGGTGGTGCGCCGGGCCTCCCGTCCGGATGGCGTGGTCGGATGCGCGGTCTGCTACGGCCGACCCGACCACCGCTCTGGATCGCGCTCGGCGTCGTCGCGGCGGTGGGCGTGGCGTTCGGCGCCGGCACCGTCGTCGGCACCGCGCGGACGACGACGCCCGCCGCGCCGACCGTCACACCGACGGCGGGGGCCGTCACGCTCGAGCAGCTGCTCGACCTGCCGCAGACCTACGCCGACCAGCTCCCCGGCCCGGTGGACGCTCCCGTCAGCCTGCACTCGACCCGCCTGGTGTTCACGAACCGCGCCCTGGACGGCGGTTCGCTCGAGACCCCCTGGAACGTGTGGGCCGGGGTGGGCACCGACCGCTCGACGATCTGCCTCGTCGCGACGGCCGACCGCATCCAGTCGACGACCGCCTGCTACCCGCGCGAGGACGCACTGCACGGCTCCGTCTCGCTCTCCGCCCAGTCCACCAGCGGCACGCTGACCCTCTGGCTGCGGGGCGGCGGTGTCCAGGGCAGCGTGACGGACTCCTACTGAGGCCGGACTGCCCGACGGCCGATCGTCACTCGGACGGGCGCGTCCGTACCGAACCGGTGGCGATGCCGACGGAACCGGTGACGGTCTGGATCGCTCGGCTGATCACCGGGACCGAGGTCGTGACGACGGCGAGCGACGACGTGATCGCCTCGAGCGACGAGGTGGACAGGTGTTCCTGCGTGTGCGAGTGGACCGGGAAGCCACGGCGGGCGACGACCACGACGCCGAGGGATGCCAGGAGAACCGCCCCGCCCGCGAGCGGGAGCCACTGGAGGCCGATCGCACCGAGCGCCTGTCCGCCGAGGGCGGCTCCGGCGGCGATGCCGATGTTCGAGGCCCCGTTGACGAGGGCGCCGGCGATGTCCGGGGAGACGCCCCCGGTCCGGATCGCCGCGGCCATGAACAGCGTCCCCGTGGTGCCGTTCGCGGCCATCCAGACCCCGGCGACCACCATCGTGCCGAGCAGCGACCCGTGCACGAACGGCAGGACGGCGAACGCCGCCGCCATCACCGCGACCGCGACGACGAGCGTCTGACGGGGTGCCCGGTCCACGAAGAGCCCGGCGAGCCAGAGGCCGACCACGCCCGTCGCGCCGAGCAGGAGCAGCGCGCCCGAGACCAGGTGCGCGTCGAGGCCGGCGTCGACGGTGTAGGGCCCGATGTACGTGTAGACGACGTAGTGCCCCGCGAAGAGCAGCAGGTCGGCGACCACGACCGACAGCAGCCCGGTCCGCGCCCAGGCCCGCGGCGAGCCGATGTGCGGCGACGAGGCGCCGCGGACCGCCGGCAGGAAGAGCAGGGCCACGACCGCGAGCACGGCAGCAGCGACGGCGACGGCGCCCACCGCGGGTCGCCAGCCGATCGTCTGCGCCACCCAGGTGGCCAGCGGCACGCCCAGCACGAAGCCCAGCGAGCTGCCCGAGTAGACGAACGCGATCGCGCGGCCCGCCAGCCGCGGCGGCACGATCCGGGTGGCGTACGCCGACGCGACGCTGAAGAACAGCGCGTGCGCCACGCCCCCGACGACGCGGCCCGCGCAGACGACCGCGAACGACGGTGCGAGGGCGACGAGCACGTTCGACACCGCGTAGCCGACGAGCGTCGACACGAGGACGGCCTTGCGCGGCAGACGCGCCGTCAGCGAGGTCAACGGGAGGGCGAGGAGCGCCACCGCCGCGGCGTAGACGGTCACGACGATCCCCATGCTCGACTCCGCGACGCCGAGGTCGCGGCTCATGGTGCCGAGCAGCCCGACAGGCATGAGCTCGGTCGTGATCGCGAAGAACGTGGCGAGCCCGAGGACGGCGATGCCGACGATGGACTGGCTCGTCACGGTGATCGGCCGCGTGGGCGTGGGCACGGCCGAGGTTCGGGTGGTGGTGGACACGGGGCTGACCTCCTCGCTGGGGACGTCCGGGCGCACTGCGGACGTCGAAGAGACGACGAGGGGCTGCGCGCTCGAGCTGTGGATGTGTGGGATGGGTACGACTCCACGGCGAGTGCGCTCCTCCAGTGTGACACGGGGTGTCCGTGTGCCGCGAGAGGGTCTGCCGTGAAAGTCCTCGGAGCGCTCCAACGGCGCGCGGACGCGGAGTGTTCCCGGCTGGAGGCAGCGTGGATCCCGGGCGTGTCGCCGATGCGTCGGGAAGGCAGCGGTCCCGCGGGCCCCGTCCTGGTGGTGAGGGGCCGGCGGGCGCTCGGTCCTGGTGCTGAGGGTCCCGCGGGCGCTCAGCCCTGGTGCTGAGGGTCCCGCGGGCGCTCAGCCCTGGTGGTGAAGGGCCCGGCGGCGCCGGACGGTCTGGATCGTGAGGAGCCCCGCCCCGAGCAGGACCAGGGCGCCGGCGGCGACGATGCCGGGTCCGAGGTCGGCACCGGTGTACGCGAGTGCTCCGGTCGCGGGCGCCGGTCCCCCGTCGGAGATCGGGACGGCGGTCGGACCCGCAGCCGGTGTCGGCGTCGGGGTCGGCACCGCCGTCGCGGCCGCGACGACGAGGTCGGGGACGGTGACGACGGTGGCCTGGTCCGGCCCGGAGGTGAACGAGACCGTCCGGTCGCTGCCCGCGACCGCCACCGTGTACCCGGTCGAGGGCTGGAGACCGTCGAGGGTGTAGGCGCCGTCCGCGTCCGTCGTCGTGGTCACGGGGGCGCCGACGGTCGGGTCGTCCGGCGTGGCCGTGACGGTCACGCCGACCACCGCCGTGCCGTCGGTGTCGACCACCCGTCCGGTGGCGCTGGTCGTGACCGGGACCGGCGCGGCGGGCGTGGTGAAGACGAAGTCGCGGGTCGCGGTCGCCCCGGCTGTGAGCGTCACGGACGAGCCGGTCGTCGGCCCCTCGGCGTCCGGAGAGGGGAGCGCGGGACGCACCGTGTACGTGCCCGGGAGCGTCGCGAACGCGTACCGGCCCTGGGCGTCCGTGGCTGTGGTGGCGACGACCGCGCCGTCGGAGTCGAGCAGTTCGACCGTGGTGCCGGCCCGGGGAGCGCCGTCGAGGGTGATGGTCCCGGACACGGTGCTGACGACCGGGCCGGCGTCGATCGGGTCGGGCGTCGCGGCGGTGCCGGGCTCGCTGGTCGTGACGGTCACCGGCGTCTGGCCGTCGACGGCGACCTGGACGTCCGTGCGTGGCGGGAGTCCGGCGGCGGTGTAGACCCCGGCGTCGTTCGTCGTGGTCTGGATCGGGTTCGCCGGGTCGGTCGGGTCCGTGATGGTCACCGGGACGTCGGCCACGGGGACGTCGCCGTCGACCACCTGCCCGATGATCGAGGAGGTGCCGGACGGGGAGGTGAACGGGAAGTCCGCGGTGTCGTCGGTGCCGACGAGGTCCGCCGTCTGCGTCGCCAGGGCGGGATCGATGTCCGCTCCCGGTGGCGGCGTGACCGTCACGGTGTAGCCGTCGATCTGCGCGAGCGCGGGGAAGCTGTAGGACCCGTCTGCGCCGGTGACCGCCGTGTACACCGTGCCGCGCGGCGCGGTCACGGTCACCGTCGCGCCCGGCAGCGGCGCACCGTCGAGCGTCGCGGTGCCGGTCAGACCCGCGGCCCGGCTGGCGAACCAGGTCTGGTAGACGGGGAACCCGCTCCGTCGCTCGAAGGTGATGGTGAGGCTGGTGAGCGGGACCGTCGGCGAGAACCACCCGGTCGCCCCGGCGGTGTCGGTCGACGTCGCGTTGCCGACGAGGGTCCGGCTGGCCGCGTCCCAGGTCGGGAGGTCCCTCCCCGTGGTGCCGTTCGGGTCCGGGGAGCAGGACCAGCCACCGGACACGACCGCCGAGCACGAGTTGTAGACGCTCTGGAACCCGAGCTGCGCCGCGGTCGCCTGCCCGCCGCCCTGCACGGTGGCGGAGATCATCGCCTGGTCGGCGTCGACGTCGCCGAGCACGAACGCCCAGCTGCCGACCGGCGTCGGCTCGGAGAACGTGTAGGTGGTGGTGGACGGCTGACCCGACTGGTCGGCGAGCGGCCGCTGGTTCAGGTAGGTGCTGCCACGGCTCGTGCCGAAGCGCTGACCGGGCGGTGTCGACGCGGACTGCCACGTCGAGTTGCCGCTGACGACGGTCGACTGGCGGGAGTCGCTCGTGAAGGTGGTCGCCGGGAAACCGGCCATCGTCACCGTGCCGGCGTAGGCCTTGCTCCCGCCGGAGAGCGTGAACGTCCCCCACTGCTGCACCGGTTCCGCCGACGCGGTGGACGCGCCGAGGAGCGCGAGCCCCGATCCGAGTGCGAGGGCGGTCAGTCCAGCCGTGATCGCGCGCCAGCGTTGCATGAGGACTCCCCTGGTGGTTCCCGTGCCCGGGCCCCGACACCTGGACGTCCGCACAGGCTATCCACGCAGCGCGGACGCGGTCCAGGGGCCGTGGTTCCGGCGTGCGGCTTCCGGCCAGGCCCAACCAGGCCCGGGCAGGATCGGTCAGTCGCGGTCAGTCCCGGTCAGTCCCGGTCAGTCCCCGAGCCGCTGCGCGAGCACGTCGAGCGCCGCGACCTGGCCCTGCACGACGAGGCTGCCGGCCTGACCGATCGGCACCCACCGCCCGTCGTCCACCTCGGGGACGTCGACGAACCGGCCGGAGCCGCGCGGCAGTTCGACGCGGACGGTGGCGCTGCGGACGCGGTCGACGTCGAACCCCGGCGCCGAGAGCGCGAACACCCGGACGACCTTCGCCGACTGGCGGAACGTGCCGAGGTCGACCGGCTCCCCCGACGGCGCGGGCACCCCGACCTCCTCGGCGAACTCGCGGCGGGCGGCGTCGAGCGCGGCCTCCCCCTCCTCGAGCTCCCCCTTGGGGATCGACCACGCGCGCGTCCGGCTGCGCCAGAACGGCCCGCCCATGTGCACGAGGAAGACCTCGGTGCCGGCCGGGCCGGACCGGAACAGCAGCAGTCCCGCACTCGTCCGCACGAGCCGAGGCTACGGCACCGCGCGCTGCGGAGTACCCTGCGCGGCAAGGAGCGCCACGAGACGCCCCACTGGCCTGCACGAGGAGGTCGATCGGGATGGACGGACGGTGGACGACGGTCACGCTCGCGGCGGACGCAGCGCGACCCCACGACGAGGCGCTGCGCTGGATCGCGGCGCACGCGGAGGGCATCGAGCGGATCCGGGTGATCGGCGTCGACCCGGCGTTGGACGGCCCGGCCGGACCGGACGGCCGACCCGCCGTCGAGGCGCTCGCCGACGCGGCCCGCGCCGCGGTCCCGGGCGCCGAGGTCGAGGTCCGTCGGCACGCGGGGTCGTTCGCGAACGCGCTCGTCGCCGAGTCCGACGACAGCGACCTGCTCGTGGTCGGCACGTGGCGCAGCCGCCGGGGTTCGACGGCCGGTGGCGACCCGGCGCGGATCGCCGCCCGCGCCGCGGTCCCCACGGTGGTGGTGCCCGACGCGCCGCACCCGATCGACGGCGACGTCGTCCTGGCCGTCGAGGAGCCGCTCGACGAGCAGGCGGTGCGGGTCGCGGTCGACGAGGCGACGCGACGGAACCGGCGGCTGACCGTCCTGCGGCGTGGGAGATGCCCGTCCTGACCCGGACGGGACTGACCGAGTTCGTCGAGGATCCGCTGCGCTGGCGGACGGGCAACGCGGCGCTGCTCGAGCGCGTCACGGCGACCCTCCGCGAACGGCACCCCGGGTTGCGGGTGCGACCGCTCCTGGTGGAGGGACACCCGGGTCGCGCCATCGCCGGCCACACGCGCACGGCCTGCCTCGTCGTGCTCGGTCGCGGCCACGTGCACGCCCTGTCCGGTTCGGTACTGCACGACGTCCTCCGCGCCACCGTCTCCCCCGTGTGCGTCGTCCCGCCGACCGCGCACGAGGACGGTCCCGCGGCCGGAGTGCTCGCGGACCGGACGGGCGATGCTCAGCCCGCGAGCGACCGGACGGCCGAGGCGACCCGCTTCGCGAGGTAGGCCACGCCGCGCTCGTTCGGGTGCAGCGCTCCGGGTCGCATGTCGATCCGCTGCAGGTCGCCGGAGCCGTCCAGGGACACTCCGGCGACGTAGGGCCGCTCCGTCGCGCACGCCGACCGTGCCTGCGTGCTCGCGAACACGTCGACGAAGCGGACCCCGGCGGCTCGCGCGGCGTCCGCGGAGACCGTGTCGAGTCGTGCCTGCACGTCGTGCAGGTACGCGACGTCGGTGTCCGTGAACGGGTAGGAGTTCGTCGGGAACGACCCGGCCAGGGTCGCGAGGTCCACCGCCGACCGGAAGCACCCGCGCTCCGGCGTGTGCTCGGTGTCGGGGAAGATCGCCGGGTACCCGAGGAAGACGACGATCGCGTTCGGTGCGGCCTGCCGGATCCGGGCGAGGGTCGTCGCGATCCCGAGCGCCACACGGGAGTCGATGCGCGTGGCGAGCTGGTCCTCGCCGTCGCGCACGAAGGTGCTCTCGCACGACGGGGCGTCCCGACCCGAGAACACCGGTCCCTTCGCGGACAGGGCCAAGCAGGACGCGGCCGTGCCGAACAGGTCGGCGTCGTTGCCGCCGATCGTCAGCGTCACCAGCCGGGTGGAGTCGGAGAGCGCGCTGATCTGCGGCGGTACGCCGTGGAACTGGTGGCCGGACACCACGTCCGTGCTCGTCGCACCGGCACAGGTGACGTCGGTCAAGGCGAGCCCGAACCGCGCGGCGATGCGGTGCGGGTAGTCCCGCGCCGACTGGGCACACGCGTTGGTCGGCAGGTGCGACGGGTCCGCGAGGCCGTACCCGGCGGAGTACGAGTCGCCGAGCGCCACGTACTCGCTGCCCAGCGGCAGGTCCGTGAGCCGCTCAGGCGGGTCCGACGACACCGGGAACGGCTGCGGGACCGGCCAAGACGGCGCCGCGGCCGCGACGGTCGCCCCGCCTCCGGCACCGGGGCCGACCGGGACGACGCCGACGAGTCCGGGCACGAGCACGCCGAGCACGGCGACGAGCACCAGGGCGGCGAGGGGCCTCGGGCGGGCGGTGCGGCGCAGCGGAGCCTCCGGTGGACGGGCGCGGACGGGCGCGGTCGGGCAGGGAGCGACCAGGCTAGCCGCTCCGGCTCGACGGACGCCCTCGCCGGCGTCAGCGGCGACCGAGCCGCCGCTCGCCGCCGCTGCCGGTCTGGTAGGCCAGCCCGTAGTGCTCGTACAGCCCCGGCTCGACCGCGGCGTCGAGTTCGCCGTCGGTCGGGATGCTCGGTGCGTCCTTCACGAGCTTCTTCGCGTACGCCACGATGAGGTGCTTCGGCGCCACGAGCGCACCGGTCAGCGGGACGAAGAGGAGCTTCTGGAAGCCGACCAGTCCGGTGGTGACCGACGCGAACGCCGGGTCCGAGGTCGCGGTGTCGTAGTAGATGCTCTCGAGGACCCCGATGCGCTCGTCGTTCTCGTCGACGACCGGCAGGCCGATCCAGTCCCGGATGTTCGCGGCTTCGAACACGGTGGTTCCCTCCCGGCGGCCGGCGCGTCCGACCGCTCCTCCCCGACGCTACTGCTCGGGAGCGGGGCGGGTCACGACGCGGGCACGGACGTGCGCGGAACGGCACCGAGCCCGTCGACCGCCGCCAGCACGTCCTTCGCCGACACCGCGAGGAGTGCCGGGTCCGGCTCCTCGGCGAAGACGTCGCCGAGCCGCTGCGACGCGTCGGTGAGGACCACGTGCGGACCCTCCGCCGGCGGACCCCAGGCCTCGGGCGGAGCCGGGCCGAACAGCACGACCGACGGCACCCCGTACGCCGAGGCGAGGTGCGCCGCACCCGTGTCGACGGTGACGACGAGCGCCGCGTCGGCGACCACCGCGGCGAACGGCTGCAGGTCGACCACGCCGGCCAGCACCGCCCCCGGCGCCAGGCCGGCCGTCTCCGCGACGGCACGGGCGCGCTCGACGTCGTCCGCGCCTCCCGTCAGGACCACCTCGTGCCCGCGGTCGCGCAGCCCCCGCACCACCGCGGCGAACCGGTCCGTCGGCCAGTGGCGCGCGCCGTGGAACGCGCCGACGTGCACGACGGCCGCGCCCGGGGCGACGGACGGCTCGACGGGCCGGTCGATGGCGACCTCGGCGGGGTCGGCCGGGATCCCGTGCCAGGAGACGAGGTCGGCCCAGCGTGCGCGTTCGTGCACGCCCTCCGGCCACTCCGGACCGTCGTGTCCACGAGCGGGGTCGCGGTGACCGATCACCCGCGCGGGACGCAGGGCGTCGAGCAGGTCCGACGACTCGGGGCCGACGCCGTGCAGGTTGACCGCGACGTCGACCGATCCGACGGGCGCGGCGATCGCGTGGTCGAGCCCGTGCTGGGCGAGGTGCACGTCGACGGCCGGCACGAGTTCGACCACCGGGGCGAGCCAGGCGGTCGTCGCCAGGGTGATCCGGTGGCCCGGGAACGCCCGCCGCAGGGCCGTGAGGGCGGGCACGGCGACCAGGAGGTCACCGAGCTTGATGGCGCGGAGGACGAGCAGGTCGGGTCGGCCGTCGGACGGGGGCATGGTCGGGAGCGCGGTCACCGACCGGACGGTATCCGTCGCCCCCTGCGCGCCGACACGGGTCCGCGTCCTGCGGCTCATCCTGGACGGCCCCGCACCCCCGGGCCGGTAGGGCTTGGCTCATGGCCCTCGCTCTGGACCGCCCCGTGGGCGGTGTCCTCTTTGACCGCGACGACACGCTCGTCGTCGACGTGCCCTACAACGCCGATCCGCACCTCGTGGTGCCGGTGCCCGGGGCGCGCCGGGCGGTCGCACGGGCGCGGGCGGCGGGACTCCGGCTCGGGGTCGTCACGAACCAGTCGGTCATCGCGAAGGGCATGGCCACGGCGGAGCAGGTGGCCGCGACGAACGCGCGGGTCGACGAGCTCGTCGGACCCTTCGACGTGTGGTGCGTCTGCCCGCACGACGCCGGCGACGGGTGCGACTGCCGGAAGCCGCGGCCGGGCCTGGTCCTGGCCGCCGCCGAGGTGCTTGATGTCCCCGTCGCCGAGCTCGTCGTCATCGGGGACATCGGCGCGGACGTGGGAGCGGCCCGCGCCGCCGGGGCACAGGGCATCCTCGTGCCGACCCCGCGGACCCGTCGGGAGGAGGTCGACGCCGCGGACACCGTGGCCGCCGACCTCGACGAAGCGGTGTCTCTCGTGCTGGCATCACGGGCGGTGCGCACGGCATGACCACGACCCGACCGCGGGTCCTCGTCGCCCGCCTCGACTCCTTCGGCGACGTCCTCGTCGCCGGTCCGGCGGTCCGTGCGGTCGCTTCCGGAGCATCGCACGTCACGCTGCTCTGCGGACCGCAGGGCGCTCCCGCCGGGGCACTGCTGCCCGGCGTCGACTCGCTGCGCACGTGGGCGGCGCCGTGGGTCACCGAGACCGACCGACCGCTCGACGACGCCGTCCTGACGGAGTTCCGGGCACTCGTCGCCGAGGAACGACCCGACGAAGCGGTCGTCCTGACCTCCTTCCACCAGTCGCCGCTGCCGCTCGCGATGCTGCTCCGGCTGGCCGGTGTCCCCCGGGTGAGCGGGGCGTCGGTCGACCACCCCGGATCGCTCCTCGACGTCCGGCTGCGTCCCGGCGAGGACCTCCCGGAGGACCTGCCCGAACCCGAACGCGCCCTCCGCATCGCGCAGGCTGCGGGGTTCGCACTGCCGGACGACGACGCCGGGAGGCTCGAGGTTCGACACGACGCCGTCGCACCTCCCGAGGTGGCCGGCCTGGGCCGGTACGTGGTGGTGCACCCCGGCGCGAGCGTGCCGGCCCGCTCCTGGCCGGCCGAGCTGCACCGCGCGCTGGTGGCGTCGTACGTCGCGGACGGCACACCGGTCGTCGTCACCGGATCGCCCGGCGAGCGGGCGCTGACGGCGGAGGTGGCCGGCGCGGGCGGCGTGGACCTGGGCGGCCGGACCAGCCCAGCCGAGCTGGCGGCGGTGCTCGCCGGCGCCGAGGTGGTCGTCGTCGGCAACACCGGACCGGCGCACCTCGCGGCCGCGGTCGGAGCGCCGATCGTCAGCCTGTTCTCCCCCGTCGTCCCCGCCGTCAAGTGGGCGCCGTACGCGCCGCTCGTCGAGCTGCTCGGCGACCAGTCCGCGCCGTGCCGGCTGAGCCGGGCCCGGGAGTGCCCCGTCCCGGGACACCCGTGCCTGTCGCGGGTCGGCGTCGACGATGTGCGGGAAGCGCACCGGAGACTCCTCGACCGCGTTCCGCGGATCAACCGGTCGGTTCCTGCGGGCTGACGGAGGAGGCGCTGCGTAGCGTGCGCCACTGCTGCTGCTCCTTCTACTGGTGCTGCACCTCCCCTGCTCCTCGTCCTCTCGCCCGCTCCGACCGGAAGGCCTGCATGCGCATCCTCGTGTGGCACGTCCACGGTGGCTGGATGGACGCGTTCGTCCGCGGCCAGCACCAGTACCTCGTCCCGACGAACGCGGCGCGCGACGCCGACGGGTTGGGACGGGGTGGACGGGACTGGCCGGACTCCGTCCTGGAGATCGCACCCGAGGACGTCGCGGACGCCGAGGTCGACGTGGTCGTGCTGCAGCGCACCGAGGAGCTCGCGGCGGCGGAGCGACTGCTGGCGGGTCGCGACGTGCCGATCGTGTTCGTCGAGCACAACGCGCCACGGACGGACGTGCCGAACAGCCGGCATCCCCTCCGTGACCGCGACGACCTCCGGATCGCGCACGTCACGCACTGGAACGCCCTGATGTGGGACTGCGGCACGACACCGACCACCGTGGTCGAGCACGGCGTCGTCGACCCCGGGCCGCTCTGGACCGGCACCCTCGAGCGGTTCGGCGTGGTCATCAACGAGCCGGTCCGCCGTGGCCGGGTCGTCGGCACCGACCTGCTGCCCCGCTTCGCCACCGAGGCCCCGGTCGACCTGTGGGGCATCGGCACCGAGCGCATCGGCGAGCTCGGCTTCGGCGACCGTGTAGTGGCGCAGGGGGACGTCCCGTCGGACCCGATGCACCGAGCGCTCGCGGAACGCCGCGCCTACGTGCACCCGAACCGGTGGACCTCCCTCGGGCTCTCCCTCATCGAGGCGATGCACATGGCGATGCCGGTGCTCGTCCTCGCCACGACGGACGCACCGCGGACGGTCCCTGCCGACGCCGGCGCGATCGCGACCGACGTCGAGGAGCTGGTGCGTGCCTCCCGGCTGCTGCTGGACGACCCGGACGAGGCGCGCCGTCGCGGCGCGGTCGCCCGGGAAGCCGCGCTCGAGCGCCACGGGCTCGCCCGCTTCACCGCTGACTGGGACGACCTGCTCGACCGGGCCGTCTCCGACCACCGGAACGCGCGGTCCGCGCGACGGAACGGCGCGACCGCGGTCGCACTGGAAGGGAGTGCCCGATGAAGATCGCGATGGTGTCCGAGCACGCGAGCCCGCTCGCGACCCTCGGCGGAGTCGACGCCGGAGGACAGAACGTGCACGTGGCGGAGCTGTCCGCCGCGCTCGCCGACCGCGGGCACGAGGTGACCGTCTACACGCGTCGTGAGGACGCGGACCTGCCGGTGCGGGTCCTGCTGCGCCCGGGCGTCGAGGTCGTCCACGTCGACGCGGGACCGGCGCGCCGGGTGCCCAAGGACGACCTGTTCCCGTACATGGGGACGTTCGCCGCCGTGCTCGCCGCCGAGTGGTTCGTCGACCGCCCCGACGTCGTGCACGCACACTTCTGGATGTCCGGTCACGCGGCGCTCGAGGCCGTCGCCCAGGTCCAGGCCCGGACGGGCGGCACCCGGATCCCGGTGGCGCAGACCTTCCACGCCCTCGGCGTCGTGAAGCGCCGTCACCAGGGCGCCGCCGACACGAGCCCCGCCGAGCGCGAATGGGTCGAGCCCGCGGTCGGCCGCAGCGTCGACCAGGTCGTCGCCACGTGCTCCGACGAGGCGTTCGAGCTCAAGGCGCTCGGCGTCCCGCTGCATCGGATCTCGGTCGTCCCGTGCGGCGTCGACGTCGACACGTTCCGTCCGGACGGCTCCGTCGAGGAGCGCGGACGCGCCCAGCGGGTGCTCACCGCCTCACGCCTGGTGCAGCGGAAGGGCGTCGGGACGACGATCGCCGCCGTCGCCTCGCTGGTGCACGAGGGCCGCGACGTCGAGCTCGTCGTGGTCGGCGGGGCCGGGACCGCCGGTGCCGACCTGCAGGACGACCCCGAGTACCAGCGGTTGGACGCCCTTGCACGCGACCTCGGGATCCGCGACCACGTGACCTTCCGCGGCCAGCTCGGTCAGCACGACATGCCCGCCGTCTACCGCAGCGCCGACGTCGTGGTGTGCGCGCCCTGGTACGAGCCCTTCGGCATCGTCCCGCTCGAGGCGATGGCGTGCGGACGGCCCGTCGTCGCCTCGAGCGTCGGCGGACTCATCGACACCGTCGTGGAGGACGCCACCGGCCTGCACGTGCCGCCCCGCGACGAGGAGGCCGTCGCGGACGCCGTCGGCGCGCTGCTCGACGACCCGGAGCGGCGGGCCGAACTCGGTGCCGCGGGACGTGTGCGTGCGGTCTCGCGCTACACCTGGCAGAAGGTCGCCGCCGAGAGCGAACGCGTCTACGACCGACTGCTCGCCGGCGGCTCGGCCGTGTCCGCCGCCGGCGTCGCCGCAGGTGTTGCTGCCGGAGGTGCCGTCGGGGCCGGTGCCGTCGGGGTCGGGGACGCCCGCTCCGGTCGGCGTCCCGTCGCCGACACCCGCCCAGGCCGCCGCGGCGGCAGCCCCCGCACCGTCGCCACCGAGAGGACCGCACGATGACCATCTCCCCGACCGAGGCCGTGCCCGCGACGCCGTCCGGGACCGTCCACGACAGCGTCCGCGTCGTCCGCGACCACGTCGCCGCGTCCGTCCCCGTCATCGCCTCGCTCGTCGACCACGGCGACCACATCGCCGCCTGGGCCGACGACATCGCCACGCGTCTCGTCGCCGGCCGCCGCCTCCTCGCTGCGGGCAACGGCGGGTCCGCGGCCGAGGCACAGCACCTGACGTCGGAGCTCACCGGCCGTTTCGACGGCGACCGGCCCGCCTACTCGGCGATCTCGCTGCACGCCGAGACCTCCGCGGTCACGGCAATCGGGAACGACTACGGCTACGACGAGGTCTTCGCGCGACAGGTCCGCGCCCACGCCCGCGCCGGCGACGTCGTCGTCCTGCTGTCGACGAGCGGCAAGAGCCCGAACCTGCTGCGCGCCGCCGAGGCCGCCCGCGCGGTCGGTGCGTTCGCGATCGCGATGACCGGCCCGCGGCCGAACCCGCTGGCGTCCGCGGTCGACGACGCGATCTGCATCGACGGACCGTCCGCGAACGTGCAGGAGGCGCAGCTCGTCCTCGTGCACGCGCTCTGCCGCGCGATGGAACCGGCACTCCGCCGCGGAGCCCGCCGGTGACCGGCGCCCCGCTCCGCGTCGCCCACCGGATCGCCGTCGTCGGGGACACGCTGCTCGACGTCGACGTGTCCGGCACCAGCGAACGGCTCAGTCCGGACGCACCGGTCCCCGTGGTCGACGTGCGCACCGACGACCGCCGGGCGGGCGGTGCCGGCCTCGTCGCCACCATGCTCGCCCGCGACGGCCACGACGTGACGCTCGTCACGGTGCTGTCCGACGACGGCCGGGGCGACGAGATCCGCTCGCTCCTGCCGGACGTCCGGGTCGTCGCCGGCCCGTCCGGAGCCCCCACCCCCGTGAAGACCCGGGTGCGCGTCGTCGACCACGCCCTCGTGCGGATCGACGAGGGGTGCGCCACGCCTCCCGTGCCCGACGCCACCGCGGAGATGACGTCCGCGCTCGACGGGGTCGACGCCGTCGTGGTCGCCGACTACGGTCGCGGCGTCGCCGCATCACCCGCGGTCCGCGAGGCGATCAGCGCGGCCGCGGCGCGGGGCGTGCCCGTCGTCTGGGACCCGCACCCGAAGGGCGCCGACCCCGTCCCGGGCACCACGGTCGCCACCCCGAACGCCGCCGAGGCCCGTGGCGTCAGCGGACTCACCGGCGAGGGCGTCCCGTTCGCGACCGACGCCGCCGTGGCCCTGCGGGAACGGTGGGGCGCCGGTTCCGTCGCGGTGACCCTCGGCGACCGCGGCGCCCTGGTCGCCTCGGCGTCCGGGAGCCGGTTCGTGCCGGCACCGTCGACCACCGTCGGCGACCCGTGCGGCGCCGGCGACCGGCTCGCCGCCGGGGTCGCCGTCGCCCTGGCGGACGGTGCGGACGTCGTCGACGCCGTCGCCGCCGGGGTCGCCGACGCGTCCGCCTACCTGGCGGCCGGCGGCGTCGCAGCGCTGTTCGCCGAGCCGGCGCCGGTCGCGGTGCCCGGCACCGACCGCGACGCGGTCCGACTGGTGCACCGTGTGCGGGCGGACGGCGGGACCGTCGTCGCCACCGGCGGCTGCTTCGACCTGCTCCACGCCGGCCACGCCCGCACGCTCTCGGCGGCACGGGCGCTCGGCGACTGCCTCGTCGTCTGCCTCAACTCCGACGAGTCGGTGCGCGCCCTCAAGGGCCCGGAGCGCCCGATCATGACCCAGGACGACCGCGTCGAGCTCCTGCTCGCGCTGGACTGCGTCGACGCCGTCATCGTGTTCGACGAGCAGACGCCGGACGAGGCGCTCCGTCGCTTCCAACCGGACGTGTGGGCGAAGGGCGGCGACTACGACGCGGCAGACCTCCCCGAGGCCGCCACGCTCGCCGAGTGGGGCGGCCGCGTCGTCACGGTCCCGTTCCACCCAGGTCGCTCCACCACCCGGCTCGCCGCCGCGCTCGCGCAGGTCGGCTGACCAGCACGCGCGCGGCCAGCACGAGCACGAGCGCGCGCACAACCAACACCAGCACCAGCACCAGCACCACCAGCACGGGCCAGCCGTCACCACGGCGTCCGGCACTCCATCCCCACGAAAGGACCTCCATGCCCGTCCCCACCACCCCCATCGGCCGCGTCCTCGTCACGGGCGGCGCGTCCGGGCTCGGTGCCGCCGTGGTCGCCGCCGTCACCGAGGCCGGCGGCACCCCGATCGTCCTCGACCTCGACGTCTCCGCGGTCGCCGAGGGCGTCGACGCGGTCGCCGTCGACGTCACGGACACGGCCGCCACCGAGGACGCCGTGCGCGCCGCGGCCGAGCGCCACGACGGGCTCGACGCGGTCGTGACGGCCGCGGGGATCGACAAGCCGGCGCCGATCGGCGGGATCTCCTCGGGCGACTGGGAGCGCATCGTCGCGGTCAACCTCCTAGGCACGGCCGCGGTCGTCCGCGCCGCACTCCCCGCGCTCGAGGCGACGCACGGCCGGGTCGTCACGGTGTCGTCGTCGCTCGCACTCCGTGGCGTCGGCGACGGCACCGCGTACTCGGCGTCGAAGTTCGGGGTGCGCGGCTTCTCGCAGGCGCTCGCCGCCGAGACCGGCGGCCGGGTCGGGGTCACGAACGTCATCCCGGCCGGCATGCGGACGAACTTCTTCGCCGGGCGGACCGAGCAGTACAAGCCGGGTCCGGACGCGCAGCTCATCGAGCCCGAGTACGTCGCGAACGCGATCCTGTTCGCGCTGTCGCAGCCCGCGGGCTGCGAGGTGCGCGAGCTGTCGATCATGCCGGCCACGGAGCCGAGCTGGCCGTAGGGCCTGTCGCGGTCGCTCCCACCTGACGGACGGGAGGCACGGTGCCAGCCCGCACCGTGCCTCCCGTCCGTCGTCGTGCCGGTCGCGCACCGCGTGCCGCTCCTGCTCCAGTCGCGTGCCGCGCGTCGCCCCTGCGTCGGTCGCGTGCCGCGCGTCAGCCGCGCGTCGCGGCCCGCGCGACGGCCGTCGCCCTGGGGCGGGGTGCCGCGGTGGCGAGCAGGTCGGCCACGTCGGCGAGGACCGCCTCCGGCGTCACCTCGTCGACGAAGGACGGGTCGTGCTCGCAGCGCTCGGCCGTCCACCCCACCTGCGTCACGTCGATGCCGCACACCGGGCAGCGGGTGACGAACGACAGGTGCACGCGGTGTCGGCCGCGGTCGAAGGGTCCGGCGTTCACGACGTTGCCGAACCAGAACACCCCGACGGTCGGGGTGTCGACGGCGACGGCCAGGTGCCGCGGCCCGGAGTCGTCGCCCACCATGACGTCGGCGGCCGCCAGGACCGCGGGGAGCTCGCGGAGCGGGAGCGACCCGACCAGGTCGTGCAGGCTACGGTCGTCTGGCACGGCCGCGCGGATGGCGTCCGCCGCCGGACGGTCGGAGTCGTCACCGACGAGCACCACGTCGTCCCCGGCGTCGAGCCGCGCCCGGACGACGGCCGCGAACCGGTCCGGACCCCAGCGGCGCCGGGGGTCCGTCGCGCCCGGGTGCACCGCGAGCAGCCGACCGCCGTCCGGACCGGGGCGGACGCCCAGCCGGGCGCGGACGGCATCGCGCTCGTCGTCGCCGACGTGGACCCGGGGGTCGAGGGTGACCGGCTCGGCCCCGGCGAGGGACACGACCTCGAGCGCCCGGACCACCTCGTGCTGGTAGTACACGTACCGGACCCAGCGTTCGAGGACCTCGGCGTCCTCCGTCGCGGTCCCCACCGTGTGCCGGGCACCGAGACCGAGCAGGAACGGGTTCGAGTTGCGGCCGCCCCCGTGCAGCTGGACCGCCAGGTCGAACCGACCGCGGGTGCGCTCGTTGAAGTCGTCGCGGCTCGGTGCGCCGTCGCCCCCGTCCCGGACACCCGGCACGAGCGGCAACTCCTCGAAGGCGTGCACCGCGTCCGTCCGGCCCCCGAGGACCGCGCGGGCGACCGGGGTGCCGAGCAGCGTGATCCGGGCCTCCGGGTACGCCGCCGCGAGGGCGTCGAGTGCGGGCACGGCGAACAGCAGGTCGCCGAGTCCCCCACCCCGCAGCACCGCCACCTCGTGGACGTCGTCGAACCGTGGGCCTCCGTTGCCGATCAATCGCACCCCACATGCCTACCGGTGCGTCCCCGACCGTCCGGACCGGGATGGACGAGAAGCGCGGAACCGTGACGACGTCCAGACGGGTGCGAGCAGCGTTCCAGGTGCCCCGCGTCCAGGCGCGATCGTGCTCACGCTCGGTCGCGCTCGGGCTCACGCTCAGGTGACGGTCCGCTCTCGCTCACGAGACGGTCCGCGACTGCTCACGAGACGGTCCGCGACTGCTCTCGCAGCGCCACCGTCGGCGAACGCGGCGGGGTCGCCAGACGACCGTGCACGGAAGGACCCGCATGACCATCGCACCGCCCGAACCCACGGACCTCGTCGTCACCGACCCGGTGGACGGTTCGACCGCCTCCACCGTCGCCCGCGCCACCGAGGAGGACGTCCGGAACGCGGTCGCCCGCGCCCGGGCCGCCGCGCCGTCCTGGCGTCGGACCGCGCCCGCGGAACGCGGAGCCCTGCTGCGCGCCGCCGCCGAGCACCTGCGCGAGCACGCCCAGGAGCTCGCCGCGCTGAACACGCGCGAGACGGGGAAGGTGCCCGGCGACGCGCTCGGCGGCGTCGAGGCCGGCATCGGGACCCTGCTGCAGTACGCCGAGCTCGGCCCCGTCCACCGCGGCGAGGCCCTCCGCGGGCAGTACGGGGCCGGCGACTGGACGGTACCGCACCCCCGTGGCGTCGTGCTCGCCCTGACCCCGTGGAACGACCCGGTGGCCGTGGCGTGCGGCATCCTGGGGGCCGCCATCGTGACGGGGAACACCGTCGTGCACAAGGGCAGCGAACGGTGCCCGGCGACGATCGCCCGCCTCAACGCGTTGCTCGCCGAGGTCCTCCCGGACGGCGTGCTGCTCGGCGTCGACGGCGACGCGACGACCGGCGAGCTGCTGCTCGGACAGGACGGCATCGACGTGTACGCGCACGTCGGGTCGACGGCCACCGGCGACCGGCTCAGCGAGGTCGCCGCGCGGACCCGTGCCCACGTCGTCCGCGAGAACGGCGGCAACGACGCCGTCGTCGTGGACGGCGACGTGGACCCGGTCTGGGCGGCGGCGCAGGTCGCCCTGGGCGCCTTCGCCAACACCGGACAGATCTGCACGAGCGTCGAACGCGTCTACGTCCACCGTGCGGTCGCCGACGAGTTCGTCGACGCACTCGTCGCCGAGGCCGACCGCCGCACCGCCTCCCCTGCCTCGGAGTTCGGGCCCCTCGTCGACGACCGGATGCGCCAGGCCGTGCACGCCCAGGTCCGCGACGCCGTCGAGCGCGGAGCCGTCCTCCGCACCGGCGGCGTCGTGCCCGCCGGTCCCGGCTCGGCGTACCCCGCGACCGTACTCACCGGGTGCACCGACGACATGGTCGTGATGACCGAGGAGACCTTCGGCCCCGTCGCCCCCGTGCGCGTCGTCGACTCGTTCGAGGAGGGCCTCCGACTCGCCGCAGCCGACCGCTACGGACTCGCCGCCACCGTCCTGACCGACGACACGCGGCACGCGTTGCTCGCCGCCGAGGAACTGCCCGTCGGCACCGTGAAGGTCAACGCCGTGTTCGGCGGTGCCCCTGGTGGGAGCGCGGAGCCGCGCGGCGCGTCCGGGTCTGGGTTCGGGTACGGCCCGCACCTGCTCGACGAGCTCACCACCACGACGGTCGTGCACCTCGAGGCCGCGGGGGGAGCACGGTGACCGCCGACGCGCGGCTCGTCCGCGACCTCGTCGGACGGCTCGACGACCAGGAGCCGCTCGTCGTCGTGGTCGGCGACTGCATCCTCGACCGCTGGACCGTCGGCGAGGCGGAACGGGTCTCGCGGGAGGCCCCGGCGCCCATCGTCCGGGTCACCGAGACCATCGCGGTCCCCGGCGGTGCGGCGAACACCGCGGTGAACGCCCGCGCGCTCGGGGCACGCGTCCGCATGGTCGGGTACGTCGGCGACGACGAGGCCGGGCGGACCCTGCGTGACCGTCTGGCCGCCGCCGGGGTCGACACGACGTTCCTCGTGGAGGTCGCCGGTGCCACCACCACGACCAAGGACCGGGTGGTCGGCGGCGACCGCGTCGTCGTCCGGGTCGACGCCATCGCCGATCCGCCGGACGCCGCCGCGCGCGCGCAGCTCGGGACGGCGCTCCGCCGCGCGCTCCGGTGCGCCGACGCCGCCGTGGTGTGCGACTACGGGCTGGGCGTCGACCCGGAGACGGTCGTCCCCGTGGTCGACCTCGACCGCCCGGACGCCGTGCTCGTCGACGCGCACGACCTCCGACGCTGGGCTCCGCTCCGGCCCGACCTCGTCACGCCGAACGCGGGCGAGACGGCCCGGCTCCTCGGTGCCGACCTCGGGACCGGTGCGGCACGGGCGGTCGCCGCTGCCGGGTCGCGCGACGAACTCCTGCGGGCGACCGGTGCGGGGGCGGTCGTCGTGACGCTCGACCGCGACGGGACGGTGCTGCTCGAGGGCGCAGGTGCAGGGTCGTCGGCGGGCGACGGGGCAGGGTCGTCGGCGGGCGCCGCGGCAGGGTCGTCCGCGGTCGCCGCGGCAGGGTCGTCCGCGGGCGCCGACGCTGGCGACGTGTGGGCGCCCTTCCGCACTCGCGCCACCCCGGCGGCGGAGCAGCAGGCGTCCGGAGCCGGTGACACGTTCTGCGCCGGAGCGACCGTGGCGCTCGCCGTCGGGTCGACCCTCCGCGAGGCGGTCGCGTTCGCACAGGCGGCCGCGGACGTCGTCGTCCGCGAGGCCGGCACCTCCGTGTGCTCGGCACGCGCCCTGGTGGGCTCCGTCACGGCACCGGCGGAGACGGTGGTCGACCACGACGAGCTCGCCGACGCCGTCGACCGTGCCCGGGCCACCGGGCGGCGCATCGTCTTCACCAACGGCTGCTTCGACGTCGTGCACCGCGGGCACACCAGCTACCTGCGGCAGGCCAGCGAACTCGGCGACCTGCTCGTGGTCGCGCTCAACGACGACGACTCCGTCCGGCGTCTGAAGGGTCCGGAACGACCCATCAACACGGCGGAGGACCGCGCCGGCGTGCTGGCCGCGCTCGCGTGCGTCGACCTCGTCACGGTGTTCGCGACCGACACCCCGATCCCGCTGCTGCGCCGCATCCGCCCCGACGTCTACGTCAAGGGTGGGGACTACTCCCCCGAGATGCTCGCCGAGACCGCCGTCGTCCGCGAGTACGGCGGCGAGGTCGTGATGGTCGACTACGTCCCGGAACACTCCACCACCGCCGTCGTCCGCCGGATCCGCGAGTCGTCGTGACGGCACGCTGGTCGGGCGACTGGGCGCGTCCCCGCGAGGACGGGGACGCGCCGGAGGTCGACGTCCTGGTGCCGACGGTCGGACGGTCGGCAGAGCTCGCGACGACGCTCGCGGGGCTCGCGGCGCAGGTGGACGTCGACCTGCGCCTCGTGCTCAGCGACCAGTCCGTCGACGGCGACGCCGCCACCCGGCCGGCGGTCGCGGCGATGCTCCGCGTCCTGGAGGCGCAGGGCCGGCCCGTCACGCTGCTCACGCACCGGGAGCGGCTGGGTCTCGCGGAGCACCGGCAGTTCCTGCTCGACCACGCGACCGCGCCCACGGTGCTGTTCCTCGACGACGACGTCTGGCTCGAACCGGGCTCCGTCCGACGGATGCTCGACGCGCTCCGCACCCTGGACTGTGGCTTCGTGGGCTCCGCGGTGCAGGGACTGTCGTACCTGTCCGACCGGAGGCCCGGGGAGACCGCGGCGTTCGAGCCGTGGCCGGGCGCCGTCGAGCCCGAGGTCGTGCGGCGAGGCACCCCGGCGCACGACCGGTGGTCGCTCCACAACGCGGCGAACCTGGCGCACGTCGCCTCGGACCTCGGGGTCGAGCGCGGGGGCTGGGTCCCCTACCGTGTGGCGTGGGTCGGCGCCTGCGTGCTGTACGACCGGGTCCGCCTGGAGTCCGTCGGGGCGTTCCGGTTCTGGCCGTCGTTGCCGCCCGAGCACGCCGGCGAGGACGTGGTTGCCCAATGGCGGGTCATGGAGCAGTTCGGCGGAGCGGGCATCGTGCCGTCGGGTGCGGTGCACCTGGAGTCGCCGACGACCGTGACGGACCGGCGGGTGGACGCTCCCGACGTCGTGTTCGGCTGAGCGCCCCGGCGGCCGCGTGCCCCGGTGCGGATGCGTGGCGGATGTGGGTGAGGTGTGGACGCGGTGCGGATGCGTTCCTGCCCATCGCCCACGCAATGGAAAGCCGAATCGCTCGTCGGTGAGCGGAAAGAACGACCTCCTACGAGCGGAGAGGTTCCCCACGAGCGGAACGGCCACCCAAGGGCGGAACGGCCACCCAAGGGCGGAACGACCACCCACGAGCGAGCCGACCCATCGCGCACGCAATGGAAAGCCGAATCGCTCGTCGGTGACCGGAACAAACGACCTCCTACGAGCGGAGGGGCTCCCCACGAGCGGAACGGCCACCCAAGGGCGGAACGACCACCCACGAGCGAGCCGACCCATCACGCACGCAATGGAAAGCGGAATCGCTCGTCGGTGACCGGAAAGAACGGCCTCCTACGAGCGGAGAGGTTCCCCACGAGCGGAACGACCACCCAAGGGCGGAACGGCCCCCTACGAGCGAAACCGCCAACCGCGAGCGGAACTGCCGCTCACGAGCGAAACGACCCATCACGCACGCAATGGGAAGCCGGATCGCTCGTCGGTGACCGGAAGGAACGACCTCCTACGAGCGGATCAGCCAACCACGAGCGGATCGGCCAACCACGAGCGGAACGTCCCCCGCCACCCGCGGCCGCCGCCAGCGCTCAGGCGCCGGACTCGACCTGGACCTGGTGTCCGGCGAGCGCGAACTCGGCACGCAGCGCCGCGCGGGCCTGGTCGACCCAGACGCTGTCCGAGCAGCCGATCCACACCGACGTGCACGGCTCGCCACCGGTCAGGCCCCACTCGCCCATCCACCCGACGAGCGCCTGCGCGAGCGGCTCCCCGTGGTCGGCGAACACGAGCGGGGACACCAGCGACGGACGGTCACTGCGGACCAGCCACGTCACGGTCACCCCGGGCGGGGCCGGCAGGATCCGGACCTGCTCCTCCACAGCGACCTCGAGGAAGACCTGCCCGTAGGCGGTCTCGGGCAGCTCGGTCAGCATGCGGTGGACCTCGGGCAGGTCCTCGACCGCGCCGGCAATGAGGACGCGCTCGCAGGGCTGCTGCGGGGTCGAGGTCATCGGAACACCGTACGACGTGCACAGCCGTCCCGACAAGCGCTCCCGGTGCTCTCCCACGCGATCGGACCCCGACGTCACCGATCCGTTACCTCCGACGTCGGCGGGAGGCGGCAAGATCACTCCATGGCGACCTTCACGCGCGGCTTCGGCGGACGACGGCACGAACGCGACGACGGCCGCCTGCCCCCGGGCCAGACCCTCGTGCAGGACTGGCCGGTGCTCTCCGCCGGTGCGACCCCCGACGTCGACCCGGCCGAGTGGACCTTCACCATCCGCACGGAGACCGGGGAGCACACCTGGACCTGGGACGAGGTGCACGCCCTCGGTGTCGATGACGTCACCGTCGACATCCACTGCGTCACGCACTGGACCAAGCTCGACATGCCCTGGCGCGGCGTCCCGCTCGACCGCCTGTTCGCCGAGGTCGAGACGTCCCGGGACTTCTGCATGGTCCACAGCCACGGCGGCTACACCACGAACGTCCCCCTCGACGAGCTCCTCGACGGCCAGGCATGGATCGCCTTCGAGGCGGACGGCGCTCCGCTCGACCCGGAGCACGGCGGCCCCGCACGACTGCTCGTCCCGCACCTGTACTTCTGGAAGAGCGCGAAGTGGGTGCGCGGCATCGTCATGCTCGACCAGGACGAGCCGGGCTTCTGGGAGGACGCCGGCTACCACATGCACGGCGACCCCTGGAAGGAAGAGCGGTACTGGTGAGCGGTTCCGCACCGGTCGCGACGGACGCCGACGACGGCCTGGAGGCACGGCCCGCGTCCGGCGGGTCGGGTCGCGCCCGCAGGCGGCCGGCCTGGCACGCCGCGACCGTCGCCGCGGCCCGGCAGGAGACGCCGTCGGCCCGGCGCATCGTCCTCGACGTCCCGACGTGGCCGGGCAACGACCCCGGCCAGCACTGCGACCTCCGCCTGACCGCGGAGGACGGCTACCAGGCCACGCGGTCGTACTCGATCGCGTCCTCCGGCGACGCGACGACGATCGTGTTGGCGGTCGACCGGGTCGACGGCGGCGAGGTCTCGCCGTTCCTGGTGGACGCGCTCGAGGTCGGCGACGAACTCGAGGTGCACGGCCCGCTCGGCGGCTGGTTCGTCTGGCGGCCCGGCGCGTCCGACCGTCCCGTCCAGCTCGTCGCCGGCGGCTCCGGGATCGTCCCACTCGCCGCGATCGCAGGCGCCCACGTCGATGCCGGCGACCCGGCACCGTTCCGGCTCCTGGCCGCCGTCCGCACGCCCGAGGACCTCTTCTTCCGCGAGGAGCTCGACCGCGCCGCGGCGCACGGGGTGGCCCTCACGGTGGTGCACAGCCGGCGTGCTCCCGAGGGGCAGCCGGTCGGCCGGCTCACCCGGGAGCGCCTCGCGGCCGCCGTGTTCCCTCCCGAGGCCGGCGCCCTCGTGTACGTCTGTGGGTCGACGCCGTTCGTGGAGCAGGTGCTCCGCTGGCTCGCCGAGCTCGGCCACGACACCCGTGACGTCCGTGCCGAGCGGTTCGGGGGTTCGTGATGGCGGTCATCGACGGCAATGCCCTCGCGGGGGTGCTCGCCGACGTGCTCGGACCGGACGCGACGGTGACCCGACTGCGGTGCCGGGGATGCGGGAGCGCCGGCGTAGTCGGTCGCACGAGCGTCCTCCGGAGCGCGATGGGGTGGGTCGGCCGCTGCCGCGACTGCGACACCGTGCTCGTCACCGTCGTGGAGACCCCGCACGGTCGCCTCGTCGGGCTGCCCGGAGCACGGACCGTCGGCACACCGGGCGCCTGAACCGTCGGCACTCCGCGCGTCTGGAGCAAGGGTCCTCCGCAGCGTTGCGGGATAGATGCGGGAAACCGCAACAGCCACCGACCGACCGATCCGCTCGGCCGACCGCTCCGGATGACCACTCGGCCGCCGGACCACCCACCCGACGGCCGGGGCAACGCGGCCCCGTCGTCCGGCCGCCGCGGTCACCCGAAGCCTGCGGCGACCGGGCGGTCCCGGCCGTGCATGACGACGGCCCGCAACGACGACGACCCCGGTCGCCCGGACCGGGGTCGTGCTGGAGCGGATGACGAGATTCGAACTCGCGACCCTCACCTTGGCAAGGTGATGCGCTACCACTGCGCCACATCCGCGTACCCGCACAGCCTAGCGCGTGCTCAGGCGGAGAGCACCCCACCGTCGGTCGCCGGGCGCGTCGCGTCCCTCCAAGTGGGGTGCGCTCGGCCCGCCTTCTGGGGACGCCCGACCCGTACCCCCGGCGACACGCCGTTCGTAGGCTCGTGGGCACACGCACGGGGACCGCCCTGGGGAGGTCGGCGACCGTGTGCTGGAGGCGCCGTGGGACCGGCGCCGCATCTGTCGACCCACGGAAGGATCACACATGCCCCAGCACCGCTCCGTCCGCGCCGCGCTCACGGCGCTCGTCCTCGTCGCCGGCCTCTCCGTCGTGCCGTTCGGGACGACCACCCCCGCCTTGGCGGACACGTCCGCTCCCCGGGGCAACATCGGCGCCTTCAAGCAGGACTTCGTCCAGGACTTCCGCACCAACGCCACGGCCGGCGGACAGTTCGCGAAGACGTACGCCAACAGCTGGCAGCCGTACCCGGACGGTATGAGCGGCATGTACTACTCCGGACGGCAGATCAGCGCACACGCGGGGTTCATGGACGTCGTGCTCGACGGCAAGCACGGCGCAGCCGGCACGTTCGGCACGCCGACGGGCGCCTGGGACCGCCGCGGCGGGAAGTTCAGCATCCGTGCCCGTGCGCTCGGCGGGGACGGCAACGGGGCCGCGTTCATGCTCTGGCCGACGTCGAACGTCTGGACCGAGGGTGAGATCGACTACCCCGAGGCGAACTTCGAGGACGCCCCGATGTCGCACCAGCACTCGATGAAGAAGGGCAAGGAGGTCACGGCGACGAGCGCGTCGACCAACGGGTCCTGGCGGTCGTGGCACGTCTACTCGATCGAGTGGATCCCGGGCAAGTACGTCCGCTACCTGTTCGACAACCGCGTCATCAGCACCGTGCGCTGGGACGTCCCCAAGACCTCGCACCGCTACATGTTCCAGGTCGGCAACTGGGGCAAGGCGGGCCACCTCGAGATCGACTGGGTCACCACCTACCGCTACACCGGCTGACCGGACGCCTGGTTGGCTGGCCGCATGCGGACACTGGTGCTGGGCGGGACGGGCTGGCTCGGACACGTCGTCGCGGAGCGACTCGTCGACCGCGGCGACGACGTCACGTGTCTCGCCCGGGGGACGTCGGGCACCGTCCCGACCGGGGCACGCCTCGTCGTCGCCGACCGAGACACCCCGGACGCGTACCGCGGCGTCCACGGCGACTGGGACGAGGTCGTCGACCTCGCGTCCTCCGCCGAGCAGGTCCGGTCGGCGACCACCGCTCTGGCGGACCGCGCCGCGCACTGGACGTTCGTCTCCACCGTCTCGGTGTACGCCGACCACGGCCGCCCGGGAGCGGACGAGACGGCCGCGCTCGTCGAACCGCGCGACCCGGACGGGTACGCCGACGCGAAAGTCCTCGCCGAGCGTGCCTGCGCCGAACGGCTCGGTGACCGGCTGCTGATCGCCCGCGCCGGACTGCTGGTCGGCCGAGGCGACCCGACCGACCGGTTCGGCTACTGGCCGGCACGGTTCGCCCGTCCCGGGACGGTGCTCCTGCCCGATCCGGTGGACCGCACCGTGCAGGTCCTCGACGTGGCGGACCTGGCCGCGTGGCTGGCCGACGCCGCCCCCACGGGCCGTACCGGCGTCGTCGACGCGGTCGGTCAGGTCCTGCCGATGCCTGCCGTCACCGCCGCCGCTGCCCGCGTCGCCGGCCACCGGGACGGCACGACGACGGCACCGGACACGATCCTCCACGAGCTCGGTGTCGCGCACTGGGCCGGACCGCGCTCGCTCCCCCTCTGGTTGCCCCGGGACCACGCCGGTCTCGCCGCCCGGTCCGGTCGACGTTTCCGCGACCTCGGCGGCCGGACCCGCCCGATCGAGGAGACGCTGGCGGACGTGCTCGACGACGAGCGGCGACGCGGCCTCCTGCGTCCGCGCCGCGCCGGACTCACCCCCGACGAGGAGGCCGAGGTCCTCGGTCACCTCCGGCACACCCGGTAGGTTCGCTCCGTGGGGTGGGGAGCAGTGGGGATCGAGGACGCGCAGGTCCGGTTCCTCGAGCACGCCCTGCCCGGCAGCCGGGTCCTCGCCGACGAGTCCTGGGGGCTCCTGGACACCCGGGTGTTCCACGTCCGCGCCGGGGGCCGGGAGTACACCGTCAAGACGAGCGGTCCGACGAACAGCCACTTCGCCCGGGAACTCCGGGCACACCGAGGCTGGACCGACGTACTCGTCCGCGACGGCACGACCTCGGCGCTCGTCGCTGCCGACCCGGACACGCGCGTCCTCGTGCTGGACCGCATCCCCGGGCACCTCGCGCTCGGGTCCGAGGACGAGTCCTCCCCCGACCTGCACCACCAGGCCGGCAGGGTGCTCCGGCGGTTCCACGACCAGTGCGCCCGTCCCGACCCCGACCTGCTCATCGCCGAACACGCCAAGGCCCTCGCCGCGCTCGACGCCGACCACCGGATCGACCCGGACCTGCTCGCCCGCACCCGGCGGGTGCTGCGCGACTTCATCCCCGACACGGTGACCGTCGTGCCGACGCACGGGGACTGGCACCCGCGGAACTGGATCGTCGACCACGGCCGACTGCACGTGATCGACTTCGGCCGGTTCGCGCTCCGACCGGCCGCCACCGACTGCACGCGCCTCGCCGTCCTGTACTGGGCCGGCGACCCCGCGCTCGAAGAGGCCTTCCTCGACGGCTACGGCACCGACCCCCGGGACCCGGACGCCTGGCGGTGGCAGCAGCTCCGCGAGGCGATCGGCACGGCCGTCTGGGCCCACGCCGTCCGCGACGACGCGTTCGAGGCACAGGGCCTGTCCATGCTGCGCGACGCCCTCGCCGCGTTCTGACCGAGGACCGCCCCGCGGGACCTTCGACCCTCCGCAGCTCCGGACCCCGGCCGTAGCGTGCTGCCGACCGCACGGCACCGGCCGTGCCCGCGACCGAGCACCGGCCGTGCCCGCGATCGAGCACCGGCCGTCCCAGCGACCGAGCACCGGCCGTCCCAGCGGCCCAGGACCTGCGACCTCCGAGGAGCAACCATGACCAGCTACACCGTCGCCGTCGACGAGACCGACGCGGACTCCCGCACCGTCGACTGGGTGGACGCGGTCGTCCGACCGCGAGACCGCGTCCGACTGCTCACCGTGAGCGAGCTGTACTCGGAGAGCGTGCTCCGGACCGAGCAGCGACTGCAGCAGGCCGCGGCACGGCTCCGGACCCGACACCCCGGCCTGGACGTCGCGTGCTCCGTGCCCGAGGGGCCGACCGTCGAACGCATCCTGCTCCACGCGGTGGGCGGCGACGTCCTCGTGCTCGGCGCCCGACGTGCCCACGCCGTCCTCGCCACGCTCGGCGGGCGGATCGCGGAGCGCGTGGTCGCCCGCACCACGGTGCCCGTCGTCGCCGTACCCGAGGGGTGGCGGGCGACCGACGGACCGGTCGTCGTCGGCGTCGACGGCGCCACCGCGTCGGCCGCGCTCGCCTTCGCCGCCGACACCGCCGACGAACGGGGCCGTGACCTCGTGCTCGTGCGCTCCTGGGAGGTACCGCTGTCGATCTCGCCCTTCGCCGACATCTACCTCGCCGAGGACCGTGAGCTGTGGGAGCAGGAGTGCACGCTCGAGCTGCAGGCCGCCGCCCGGGCCGTCGCCGCCCGGCACCCGGACCTGCGAGTGCGGGCTGTGCGGCACCACGGGGCCGCAGCCGACGGCATCCTCGACGCGGCGGCCGACGGGGCGTCCCTCGTGGTCACCGGACGCCGCCACCGGACCGCCCTCGGCGCGTTCCTCGCCGGCTCCGTCGGCGAGGACCTCGTGCACCGCTCGTCGACTCCGGTCTGCATCGTCCCGCAGCCGGCGTCCCGGACGGCCGACCTCGCCGCCGCTGGTGGCACGGTCCGTGCCGACTGACCCTCCCGACGTCGCCGTGCCGTGGGACCTTGGTCCCGGACGCCCCCGACGCTGACCCCGTACCGTGCTGCCACCGGGTGTCTGAACCGGACCCGAAGCGGTTCAGACACCCGCTCACCACGACCAGGAGACGGTGCCGCGGGTCGACACCGTGGCGGTCCGCGCCGGACGGTCCTATGCTCTGAGCGTCCGCCCCCGGAGGCAGCAGATGACCGACCAGCTCGCGTTCCCGGACCCGCCCCGCTCCGCCCTCGAACGCACCATCGACGAGCTGGTCGACCGCGCCCAGGCCGTCCTCCGCACCCAGGGACGGCTGCGGAACCTCCTGACCGCGAACCGGCGGATCGTCTCCCACCTGGCGCTCGACGACACCCTGCGCGCGGTCGTGTCCGCCGCCGTGGACCTCGTCGACGCACAGTACGGCGCCATCGGGGTGATCGCCCCCGACGGCGCCGACCTCGAGCGGTTCGTGCACGTCGGAATGGACGAGGAGCAGGTGCGCCGGATCGGCGGCCTCCCCCGCGGTCGGGGCGTCCTCGGCGCGGTCGTGCAGCAGGCCAGGACCATCCGGCTCGACCACATCGCCGACGACCCGCACGCAGCGGGCTTCCCCGAGGGACACCCGCCGATGGACGCCTTCCTCGGGGTCCCGCTCCGGGTCCGCGACACGGTCTACGGCAACCTCTACCTCGCGAACCCCCGCCGAGGACACTTCACGCCGGAGGACCAGGAGCTCGTCGAGGCACTCGGAGCCACCGCGGGCACGGCGATCGACAACGCCCGGCTCTTCGAGGAGAGCCGGGCCCGCGAGGCGTGGGCGACCGCCACCGCGGACGTCAGCGCAGCACTCGTGGCCGACGAGTCCCTCGAGGACGTCCTCACCATCATCGCGGACCGCATCCTCTCGTTCGTCGGCGCCGACCTCGTGAGCGTCGTCCTGCCCGAACGGTCGGGCGACACCCTCCAGGTCGCCATCGCGGTCGGATCGGCCGCGGAACCCGTCCGCGGACGCCGCTACCCCGCCGAGGGCTCCCTCGCCGGCCGCGCCATCGCCACCGGCGCCGTCGTGGCGGACCCCGCCGGCACCGAGATCGCGCGCCTCCGCTGGGCACCACCGCTCGGTCCCACGATCGCGATCCCGCTCCGCGTCGCCGGGGACGCACTCGGCGCCCTCGTCGTGGCACGGTCGCCGGGCGGAGCCGTGTTCACGACGGCCGAGCTGGGCATGGCCGACGAATTCGGTCGGCAGACGAGCGTGGCGCTCGCCGTCGCCCAGGGACGCCGGGACCGGCGGCGCCTCGAGCGCAACGAGGACCGCGCACGCATCGCACGGGACCTCCACGACCACGTGATCCAGCGGCTGTTCGGCTCCGGACTGGCCCTGCAGGCGGCCGCCCGCCACGCGCCCGAGGACCTCCGGGACGCCATCGAGGACCAGGTGTCCGCGATCGACGCCGCGATCACCGAGGTGCGCACCGCCGTGTACGCCCTGGGACCGGACGGACACGAGACACCGCGGAGCACACGGGACCGGCTGCTCGACGTCGTCGCGGAGCTGCGTCCGGCCCTGACCCGGCCGCCGCGGATCACCTTCAGCGGGCCGGTCGACCTGGCCGTGACGGGCGCGCTCGCGCTCGACGTCGTCGCCGCGGTCCGCGAATCGGTGGCGAACGTCGCCCGGCACGCACCAGGAGCAACATGCCGTGTCGCGGTCGAGGTCGCCGACGGCACGGTCCGGGTCCTCGTCGAGGACGACGGACCCGGACCCGGGGGCGGACACGGACCCGGGGGCGGCGGTCGTCGGAGCGGCACCGCGAACCTCGCGGCCCGGGCGGCGATGCGCGGTGGGGACTACGCCCTCAGCGATGGCCCGGACGGCGGCACCGTCGTCGTCTGGACGGCCCCGGTCGGCGACGGCAGCGCACCCGCCGGGTCGACGCCGGACCGCGTCGCAGCGACCGTCGACGACACGGCCCCGAACGACGCAGCCGAGCCGGACGACGGAGCAGCGATCGCCGACGAACCGACGGGAGCGGCGCGGTGACCGCGACCGACACGACCATCCGGGTGTTCCTGGTGGACGACCACGAGATCGTCCGCCGTGGCGTCGCGGACCTCCTCGACGCCCAGCCCGACCTCGTCGTCGTCGGAGAGGCGGCGACCGTGCGGGACACCCTCGGCCGCGTCACCGCCACACGACCGGACGTCGTGGTGCTCGACGTCCGCCTCCCCGACGGCAGCGGCATCGACGCGTGCCGAGCGGTCCGCTCCGCGCACCCCGACATCGCCTGCCTCATGCTCACCGCGTACGACGACGAGTCGGCGATGCAGGCGGCACTCCTCGCCGGAGCCGCCGGCTACGTCGTGAAGGACATCCGCGGCCAGACGCTCGTCGAGGACGTCCGCCGGGTGGCCGCCGGTGCGCGCCTGCTGCCCGTCGTCCCCGTCGACCGCGCGGTCGAACGGATCACCCGGCGCCCCGACGACCTGCCGGAGCTGTCCCTCCGGGAACGCCAGGTCCTCGAACTCATCGCCACCGGCATGACGAACCGGCAGATCGGCGAACACCTGGACCTCGCGGAGAAGACCGTCAAGAACTACGTCTCCGGACTCCTCGCCAAGCTCGGACTCGAGCGCCGCACGCAGGCCGCGCTCTACGGTGCCGACCACGGGATGCGTCGGCCAGACCGGAGCTGACCGCCCGGACCCGAGGGCTCCGGACGCGGGCGGTGACGGACGGGAGGCGCGGTGCGGGCCCGCCCCGCGCCTCCCGTCCGCCGGCACCCCGACGACGGGACGTTGTGCCCTGGTCGCCACGGTCGCCACAGGCGACCCTGGCACGGTGAGCACCGCAGCATGCGCGCCCGTGCCGGGCAGCCTCCGCGACCGGATCCTCCGGGCGTGGCGTGCCGAGCGGTCGCTCGACGCCTCGACCCTCGACGTCGCGGTCGACGTGGGTGGGAACCGCGTCGTCCTCGCCGGCGACGTCGGTTCGTACACCGACCGCCTCACCGCGCACGAGGTCGCCGCCGGCTGTGCCGCCGGGGTTGTCCCGCTCGAGAACCGCATCGTCGTCCGCCCGCTCCGGTGCGACCCCGCGGAGTCCGACGACGTCGTCCGGCTCCGCGTCGAGCGGGTCGTGCGCGACGTCGTCCCCGGTGCACGGCTGACGCTGGCGGTCCGCGACCACGTCGTCCGGGTGACCGGCGTGCTCGACCGCCAGGACCAGCGGCGGCGGGTGCACGCCGCGGTCGCACGGTGCCCGGGGGTGCACTTCGTCGACGACCGCGCCTCGGTGGTGGACGGACGGACCTTCGACCCTGTTCCGTCCCCGCCGGACAGCGGAGCGTGGACGCCATGAGCACCGACACCCTCCGAACCCCGCCACGGCACCGTTCACCCGGGCCCGCGGCGCCAGCCGCCCGACCCGTCATCAGCGTCGAACGGTGCCGCCCGCCGTCCGTCGACCTGGCGAGCACCCTGCGGATCGACGCGACACTCCGGGCCGCCGACCGACTCCACCACCGCGGCGGTGGACCGATCGGCCCGGAGACGACACCGTGAGCGGTGCGGGTACGGCCACCCGGACGGACACCGGTGTCGCCGCTCCCCCGGCGGACCGGACGCGCGCCCTGACCGCACCGTGGGTCGTGGACGACCGGTCCCTCGAGGCCGCCGAGTGCTGGGCGCTCCTCGGCTCGGCCGGCAGCGTGCGGGTCGCCGGCGCAGCCGTCACGCCCGCGTCGATCGTCGCGCTCGACCCCGCACAGGGGCGCATCGTGCTCGAGGGGCGCGGTCTGCGTCGTCCCGGGGGACGGGTGCTGCTCGAGACCGGTGCCCAGTCCCCGATCGGAGGCTGGAGCGTCATCGCCGCGGGTCGGGCCACCGCCCTCGGTTCCCGCGTCGGACACGCGGGTGCCGCCGGGCGCCGCACGGACCGCCGACCGACCGTGTGGTGGCTCGTCGAGGTGGACGACGTGACCGGCCTCGCGTTCCGCACCGACGCGCTCCGGCGGGACCGAGCGGGGGCCACCCCGTGAACGAGACACACGACGTCGTGGGGTCGACGCCGATCGACGAACGCGTCCTGGTCCTCGAGGCGGACCAGTGCTGGACGCGCCTGCACCGTGCGCGGGTGGCGCGCGTGGCCTTCCGGACCGCGGAGTCCCTCGAGATCGTCCCGGTGAACATCGTCGCGGAGGACCGCCGGATCGTGTTCGCGACGTCGAGCCCGGCCGTCCTCGACGCGGTCCACGATCGTCGGGAGCTCGTCGTCGAGGCGGACGAACACGACGGCTGGACGGCCTGGAGCGTCGTCGTGCACGGCACGGGACACCTGCCGGACACGCGCACCGTCACCGCACGTCGGCTCCGCTCCATGCTCCCGGTGCCCGGACACACCGTCGTCGTGGTCGAACCGACGGCCGTCAGCGGTCGGCTCTTCGACCAGGCGGCGCCCTGATCGCACCCCGACGGACTGGTCGCGAGTTCGTCCTCGCGACGGATGTGCCACCTGCCCGGGCACGGCAGGCTGGTGCACGCAGGTCGCGGCTGCGGGGCGGGGGGCGCAGCCGCGACCGCTCACCCGGTCCCGGCCCGGACCACTGACGTCGGCCGCTGGACGCCGGGATGCAGGAGTCGCACGCAGGACGCAGCAGCCGCACTGCGGTCGGCCGGAAACACGAAACCCCCGGCCGTGGCCGGGGGTTCCTCGTGGTGGGCGATACTGGGATCGAACCAGTGACCTCTTCCGTGTCAGGGAAGCGCGCTACCGCTGCGCCAATCGCCCAGAGTGGTGGAGCTGGAGGTGGGGACGGGATTCGAACCCGCGTGGACGGCTTTGCAGGCCGCTGCCTAGCCTCTCGGCCACCCCACCATCGAGGCTCACGTCGCCGCGATTCTCGTCTCCGTGAGTACCCGAACGGTGGGATACCCTCTGGTGAGTCGTCGGGACCCGGAGGTCCTGACACTCGAGCGGATGACGAGATTCGAACTCGCGACCCTCACCTTGGCAAGGTGATGCGCTACCACTGCGCCACATCCGCATGACGTGACCGGAGTCACATCGGATCGCCGCCGTCGTGCGGGCTGCTCTCGCTGGCCTGCCGTCTCGGCGACGTCGTAAACTCTATACGAACCGCGCCGCATCCGCCAAAATCCTTCCGGTTCACCGGGCGTGTCCCCCGTGTTCACGCGGATGCACGGGCTGCCAACGACTCCGCCACACCCGGGCGACGCGTCGTGTTCGGCACGGGCCGCGGCATCCGCTACTATCGACTGGCACGACAAGTGCAGCGGGCGATTGGCGCAGTTGGTAGCGCGCTTCGTTCACACCGAAGAGGTCATCAGTTCGAGTCTGGTATCGCCCACCCGCAACGACCGAGAGCCCGACGCAACCGCGTCGGGCTCTCGTCGTTCCAGCCGGGTCGGACGGACCGTGACGACCCGGCGCTCCGACACCACCAGACCAGTTCGTAGGGGCCCATGACCGACGTCGACCTCGAGTACGCCCGCGTCCGCGCGGTGCTCGACCGTCCGACGCTCCGGCTCGTCTCCCGTCCGACCAGCGCGGCCGTGGTGGCCGTGTTCCGGACCGTGTTCGACCGCGACGTGCAGTACGTCCCCGCCGACCGGATGCACCTGCAGGTCGAGGAGCACGTCGCCCGGCTGCAGGCGACCGGTGCCCGGGTCCCGGCGAGCGACCAGGGCGAGGCCGACGACGTCCGCCCGAACGGCCGGGCGCTCTGCCGCGAGTGGGTGGCCGCCCAGTGGCTCGTCCGCTCCAACTCCCCCGACGGCGACGAGCAGTACTCCCTGACGAGCCACGCGCTCGAGGCGCTCAGCCTCGTCGACGCCCTGAGCGCCGACCGGGCCCTGATCAGTGAGAGCCGACTCGCCATGATCGTGGACGCCGTGCACCGGTGGGCGGCCCGCGCCGAGCCCGACCCGGACGTCCAGATCCGCCGGCTGGACGCCCAGATCGCCGAACTGCAGGCCGAGCGCGACCGCTTGGCCGCCGGCGACGGGGTCGAGACGGTCGACGACGACCGTATGCGCGACGGGTACACGAACATCTCGGACCTCATCCGGCAGCTCCCGAGCGACTTCAAGCGCGTCGAGGAGGCCGTCGCGACGATGCACCGGTCGATCGTCGAGGACTTCCGGAACGAGGTCCGTCCCATCGGCGAGATCCTCGACGACTACCTGGCCCGCACCGACAACCTCATGCAGTCCACGCCGGAGGGCCGGGCGTTCGAGGGCGCGTTCGAGCTCCTCCGCGACGACGCCCTTCTGCTGCGGCTCCGCGACGACATCGCCACGATCCTGGCGCACCCGTTCGCCGCCACGCTCGAACCGGGCGAACGCCGTGCCTTCCGGAACACGGTGGGCATCCTGCGGCAGGGCATCGAGGACGTCCTGGCGCGTCGACGACAGCTCACGGCGACGCTGCGCGACCAGATCGTCGCGCACGACGTCGTCCGCGACCGCGAGCTCGACGCCGTCCTCCGCTCGGTCAACCGCGGGCTCGCGGCCTGGGTCGCCGTCGGGTCGGCGCGCGACCGGGTGCCGCTCGGCCTCCTGCCGGACGCCGCCGAGGTCGAGACCCTCCGCGAACGGTTCTACGACCCGGACAACGAGTCCGTGCCACCGCCGATCGAGGAGCCCGACGACGACGTCTTCGACGACCTCGACGTCGAGACGCTCCGGCGCCACGGCGGTCCGCTGCTCACCGAACTCCGCGCGGCCCTGCGCTCCGCCGGGAGCGGCTCGAGCGACACGGCCTTCCACGGACTCCCGCCGGAGCAGCGGCGACCGGTCGAGCTGTTCGGGCTCGCGCACCTGCTCACCGGTCGCCCGGACTTCGAGGAGGCGCGCCACGTCGTGGCGCACCGCACCGTCCGACCCGACGGCGAGCCCGTCACCTTCCAGATGCCGACGGCCGCCCTGACGGCCGACGACGACCACACAGACGCCCAGGAGGCACGGTGAGCGACACGACGCCGGCACCGGTCGACGAGACGGAACCGTTCGACGACCGCGACGCCGTCCAGTACGACGACGACGAGCGCGAGGCGTCGAGCTTCGCCCTCTTCGAGGGCGACGAGGGACGGCTCGACGAGCCGCAGCGGCGGGCGCTCGTCGCGCTGCTCCGCCACACCTACGTGAGCGCGAGGACCCACGCCGACGAGTGGCGCGCCGTCGTCGACGGCGAGGCCCAGCTGCGGTCCCGGCTGAACGACCTGTTCCTCGAACTGCACGTCGACCGTGACCGCGAGGTCGCCTGGAAGCGACAGGCGCGTTCGGAGAGCCAGCGCCGGGCGTTCCCGACGCTGCTCCGCGACGTCCCGTACACGCGCGAGGAGACCATCGTCCTCGTCTACCTGCGGATGCGACTGCGTGCGGACACACGTCCGGGGCCGGACCAGGTGGTCGTGGACCGCTCCGAGATCCTCGGGCACGTCGCGGGCTTCCTGCCGGCGACGTCCACCGACCGGACCCGCGACGAGGCCCGCGTGGCGAGCGCCGTCGAGCGCCTCGTCCGTGCCCGCATCCTCCTCCGCACCACGGACCCGGACCGCTTCCGCATCGCCAGCGTCGTCGAGGTGCTGCTCCCCCTCGAGCGGCTCCTCGAACTCGACACCTGGCTCCGCACCGCGACCACCGGACCGGGCGAGGCGACCGACGGAGCCGAGCCGGGCCTCCAGTCCGACGACACCGACGACGAAGGCGAGCCGGCCGCATGACCGACACCGCGACCGACGCCTTCGGGCTGCAGGCCCTGTTCGAGCCCGTCGCGCAGTGGCGGGCCGAGTCGATGCAGGTCGTCAACTGGGGCGGGTTCCACGGCCACCGTCAGGTGGAGCTGTCCGGCACCGCGACGCTCATCTCGGGCGCCTCGGGGACCGGCAAGTCGACGCTCATGGACGCCTACCTGGCCGTCATGATGCCCTCCGACGTCCCGTTCAACGGCGCGTCGAACGACGCGACGACCGGCCGTGCGCGGAGCGCCGACCAGCGCAACCTGCTGACGTACCTGCGCGGCAAGGTCGACACGACGCGCGACCGGGAGACGGGCGCGCTGCGCGACGTCAACCTGCGCGGGGACGACCAGACGACGTGGGGCGCCGTCGCGGTCACCTTCCGGAACGACGACGAGCGGCGCTTCACCGTGCTGCGCGCCTACATCGTGCCGAAGCGCGCCCGTGGCGTCGGCGACATCCAGATGACGATGGCGACGGTCGACGACGCCTTCGACCTGCGCCGGCTCGAGGAGTTCGTGCCGTCCCGGTTCCACCACCTCGAGCTGACCGGCCGCGTGCCCGGCCTGGTGATCCGCGACACCTACCAGGAGCTCGCCTACACGCTGCAGACACGCCTCGGGATCGGCGACTCCGGCGGCGGCAACCGCGCGATGCGCCTGCTCGCCCGGATCCAGGCCGGACAGCACCTGCCGACCGTCGACGCCCTGTACAAGTCGCTCGTGCTCGAGACCCCGGGCACGTACGAGGCGGCCGACCGCGCCCTCGCGCACTTCTCCGCACTCGACGAGGCGTACGAGGCGATGGACACCGAGGAGCGCAAGGTCCGCATCCTCTCGCCGATCGTCGAGCTGCACGAGGAGATCGCCCGGTCCACGGCCGCCGCCGCCGCGCTCGACGGCATCGCCCCGGGCTCCGAGGTCTCGCCGTTCGCGCACTGGACCGCCTCCCGCAAGCGTGCGCTGCTCGATGACGAGGTCGCGCGCAACACCCGGGAGCGCACCGCGTCGCGCGCCGAGGTCGCGGCGGCCGAGGCACGGCACGCCGCCGTCGAGATCGAGCTCCGGGACGCCGAGGCCCGACTCCGCGACCAGGGCGGGAACGCGCTCGCGCAGCTCGAGGACCGCATCGACCGACGCACGCGCGAGCGCGACGCGGTCGTCCGGACCCGCACGACGTTCGACGAGCGCACCGCCGTCCTCGGCGTCCCGGTCGCGTCCGAGGCCGACTTCACGGCCGCGCAGCGCACCGCGCACGAGTTCCTCGGCACCTACGACGACCAGCGCCGGGCGCTCGACGAACGCCGGGACGCCCTGACGCGCGAGGAGTACCCGCTCCTCGACCGGGAGCGCACCCTGCGGCAGGAGCGGCAGTCGCTCGAGCACCGGCAGGGCGCCATGCCGCTGCCCATGCACGAGGCCCGGCTGGCGATGGCCCGGGCGGCGGGCATCGACCCGTCGGAGCTGCCGTTCGTCGCCGAGCTGCTCGACGTGCTCCCCGGTGAGGAGCGGTGGCGGACCGCGATCGAGTCCGTGCTCGCCCCGGTCGCGCGGACGCTGCTCGTCGACCAGGACCGGCTCGACACCTTCAGCGCCGCGATCGACGCGCTGCGCCTGCCCGTGCGGGTGCAGTTCGAGGGCGTCCCGACGGGCCCGCACATCGACCTCGACGGCGACCCGGCGATGGTGTCCGGCAAGCTCGCCATCAAGCCGTCGCCGTTCAGCACCTGGGTGCGCGAGCGCATCGAGTCCGACCGCACCGACGCCCGCTGTGTGACCGACGCGGCGGACCTCGGCGGTGGCGGTCGCCGGGTGACCCTGTCCGGCCAGCTCCGTGACGGCCGCCGCGGTGCGCACGGCGACCGCCGTCAGGCGAACGTCATCGGCTTCACGAACGAGGCGCGCGTCGCGGCGGTCGAGGCCGAGCTGACGTCGATCGCCGAGGACCTCACGACGCTCGAGGCCCGACGCACCGACATCGCGCAGGACATCGCCGCCCTCGACACGCTGCGGTCCGCACACCAGCACGTCGTCGACGCGGCCTGGGCGGGCATCGACGTCGCGGGGATCGACACTGCGCTCGCGCAGCTCGACGACGAACGCCAGGCGCTGCTCGCGGCCGACGACGGACTCCGAACGCTCCGGGCGACCGTCGCGCGACTCCGGGCGGCACTCGATGAAGCCTCCGACCGGCGGTCCGCGGCCCGCTTGTCGGTCGCGCGGCTCGAGGAGCGCCACGGCGTCCTCGTCGACGGTCAGGACGCGGCCGCCGAGATCCTCGCGCGCTTCGACGACGCCCCGGACTCGCTCCCGGACGACGAACAGTCGCGGCTGCTGTCCGAGACGTTCGAGGAGGTCGGTGCCCCCGACGGCATCGACGGCTTCGACGACGCCACCCGACGGCTCCGACGACGTCTCGACGAGCGACTCTCGCAGGCGCTCGACGGCGCGGCGTCGGCCTCGAACGCCCTGACGCTGACGTTCCAGCGGTACCAAGACGCCTGGCCGGACCCGAACCTCGGCACCGGCGTCGCCTCGTACCCGGACTACCATGCGATCCTCGAGCAGATCCTCGCCACCGGGCTCCACGCCCGCCGGACCGAGTGGCGCCGACGGCTGTCACAGTGGAGCGGCGAGGACCTCGTGCCGCTCGCGGGTGCGTTCGACCGTGCCGTCGTCGAGATCGAGGAGCGGCTCGAACCGGTCAACGAGATCCTCCGCGAGCTGCCGTTCGGCGCGAACCGGGACCGGCTGAAGATCGTCATCCGCCGGGTCACGCGCGAGGAGGTCGCGTCGTTCCGGAAGGAGCTGCGCGCCCTCTCCGCGTCGGTCGACACCGAGCTCACCGACGACGTCCTCGAGACCCGGTTCCGTCGACTGCGGCGCTTCATGGCGGTCATCCGTCCGGAGCCGTCGTCGCCGCGGGGCCGAACCACCGCACGTGACGCCGTGCTCGACGTCCGGCGACACATGGAGATCACCGCGGTCCGGTACGACGTCGACGGGAACGACCTCGGCGTGTACTCGTCGCTCGGCGACAAGTCCGGCGGCGAGACGCAGGAGCTCGTGGCCTTCATCGTCGGTGCCGCCCTCCGCTACCAGCTCGGCGACGAGACCCGGCCCCGGCCGCGGTTCGCCCCGGTGTTCCTCGACGAGGCGTTCATCAAGGCCGACTCGGAGTTCGCCGGGCGGGCCGTGACGGCGTGGCTCCGGCTCGGGTTCCAGCTCGTGGTGAGTGCGCCGCTCGACAAGGTCACGGCGCTCGAGCCGTCGATGGAGCGCCTGCTCTCGATGCGGAAGCACCCGGAGACGGGCCACTCGTCGATCACCGAGATCGTCCGGGTGTAGCGCGCGCCCGGCCGGCCCTGCCCGAGGTTCCGAAGTTCCGGCATCTCGGGCCGCGGGAGGCCTGCCCGTGGAACCTCGGCGACCCGCGCACGGCGAGTCGTGGAACCTGCGTGCGGTGCGTGGCGCGTTGGTCGCGCGAACGGTCGGCTGGGCGCGCGGGCAGCGACACGTTCTGCGACCACCCCGGCATGCGCACGGCACGTCGTGCGACCAACCCGCGGCCGCCGCGGGCGGGAGGCACGGTGCCCGTCCGGCACGCGCCTCCTGTCCGGTGCGGGGATCGTTGGTCGCGCAAACGGTCGGCTGGGCGCGCGGGGAGCGACACGTTCTGCGACCACCCCGGCACGCGCGCGGCACGTCGTGCGACCTACCCGCGGCCGCCGCGGACGCGCGGCACGAACGCCCGCCCCTGCGGGTCCACCGCCCCACCGCGGTACGGTTGCCCCGTGTTCGGACGCCGCTCCCCCACCCCCCGCCCCGACGACCGCCCGGGTCTGGGCATCGGCGCCCTCGTGCAGGTGGTCGACACCGACCGCGGCGGCGAACGGTGGGCGGACGAGCCGCTCGGCGTGATCGTGGCCCCGGGCGGCAACCAGCTCGGCGGTTCCCAGCGCACGTGGACGGTCGCGTTCGCGGAGCCCGCGTACACGACGGACGGCCGCGGCCCCTTCGAGCGCGCGACCGTCCTGAGTCGTCAGCTGGTGCCGGTCGAGCCGGCCACGGACGAGGCCTAGTACTCCTCGGAACCGCTCTTCATCATGGCGGCGACCGCCATGCACAGACCGATGCCGCCGAGGACGCAGACACCGATGATGACGCCGGCGATGAGTTCGAGCATGACGGGTGACTCCTTGGTTGCAGGGCCGGGAAGGCTCGTCCAGGCTACCGGATCGTGGTGGCCGGGGCGCTGAGGCGGTGCCGGGTCAGCGGATCCCGCGCATGAGCCGGAGCACGGGCTTCGCGAAGACGAGGAGCAGGACGCCGACCACGACCGCGACCAGGCCGAGGACGGCGAAGTACGGGGCCTCGTTCGCGGGGTCGTAGTACTTGGACAGCACGCCCGTGGCCGCCGTGCCGAGCGAGACCGACAGGAAGAACAGCGCGACCATCTGGGTCTGGAACCGCGGCGGTGCGAGCTTCGTCGCCACCGACAGTCCGACCGGCGACAGGAGCAGCTCCGCGACGGTGAAGACGAGCAGGATCGCGACCAGCACGAGGAGCGGCGTCCCGTTCCGACCGGTGCCGACGAACGGCAGGAACAGCAGGAACGCGATGCCCATGATGCCGGTGCCGAGCGCGAACTTCGTGGGGGTCGAGGGCTGCCGCGACCCGAGCCGGGTCCAGATCGCCGCGAAGACGCCGGACAGCACGATGATGAAGATCGGGTTGATGGACTGCACCCACGACACCGGCATCTCCCAGCCGAACAGCGACCGGTCGAGGCGCTGGTCGGAGTAGACGGTCACGACGGTGAACTGCTGCTGGTACAGCGACCAGAACACCGCACTCGCGATGAAGAGCGGGATGAAGGCGACCACCCGCGAGCGTTCGTCGGCGGTGATGCCGCTCGTCAGGATGACGATGAAGTAGCCGATGGTGGCGATGATGACGATCGCGACGACCACCGTCGGCAGGTTCGTGGCGGTGAGGAGCCCGGTCAGCACCGCGACGACGATGACGACGACGCCGAGGGCGGTGAGCCCGCCGATGAGCGGGAGCCGGCGCCGTTCGACCGGGTCCGACACCTGGCGCACGACGTCCGGCAGGTGCTTCCGACGGATGCTGTACTGCACCAGTCCCGCGGCCATGCCCACCGCGGCGAGACCGAACCCGAAGTGGAAGCCGAGCGTGCTCTGCAGGAGCCCGGTGAGGAGCGGACCGAAGAACGCGCCGAGGTTGACCCCGAGGTAGTACAGCGAGAACCCGGCGTCCCGGCGTGGGTCGTCGGCGCTGTACAGGCCGCCGACGACCGTGGTCGCCGTCGCCTTGAGCCCGCCGGAGCCGAGCGCGATGAGCACGAGCCCGACGCCGACGCCGGCGACACCGGGGATGAGCGCGAGCGCGATGTGCCCGGCCATGACGACGATCGCGCTGCCGAACAGGGTCCTGTCGGCGCCGAACAGCCGGTCGGCGATCCACGCTCCGACGATGGTGAAGAGGTACACCGCTCCGCCGTAGGCCCCCATGATGCCGGCGGCGATGCCCTCGTCGATGCCGAGCCCGCCCCGCGTGACGGAGTAGTACATGTAGATGAGGACGATGCCCTGCATCCCGTAGAAGGAGAACCGCTCCCACAGTTCGACCGCGAACGGTGTGGACAGCTCGAACGGCTGGCCGAAGAAGGTGCGCTCGGACCGCGGCGTCCGTTCCGGTTCGGTGGTGCGTGACATACCCGCCAGTCTGCCCGCGGGCACGCGTCCAGGCACAATCGTCGATGGGTGCTCACAAATTGCGCTGGACCGGTCTTGGAGGGTTCCCACCACCGGGCTGGCCCGCCGGAGCGCCCTCGTTGTGCACCGGCACGGCGTTCACGAGACCGGCAGGTGCGGTGCCTACCGTGGGTTCTGCAACACCGGACACCGCAGTTCAGGAGGACTGACCACCATGGTGGACACCGCAAGCACCAGCACCCCGAACACCGGCACCCCGAGCACGGGCACCCCGAGCACGGGCGTCACGAGCACCGGCACCACGACCGGCGCCCCGAAGGCCGACGCCGCCGGCGACACCGCGGCCGGCACCCCGGTGGGCGGGACCGCGACCGACGTCCGGATCGACGTCGACCTGGTCGCCGAGCTCCTCCTCGGCCGTTGGGCGGAGGACCGCCGGATCTCCCGTCGCCTGGCACTGGACCCCGCGATGCACAAGATCGAGGGAATGCCGTACGCCGATGCCCGAGCCCGGACCCTCGACCAGCTGCGCATCCTCGTCGACGCCGGCGCCATCCAGCGCCCGTACCCGACCGAGTTCGGCGGCCAGGACAACCACGGCGGCAACCTCGCGGCGTTCGAGGAGCTCACCACCGCCGACCCGTCCATGCAGATCAAGGCCGGCGTCCAGTGGGGGCTGTTCGGCTCGGCGGTGCACCACCTCGGCACCGAGCGGAACCACCGCGAGTTCCTGCCCGGCATCGTCTCGTTCGAGGTCCCGGGCTGCTTCGCGATGACCGAGACCGGACACGGCTCGGACGTCCAGAGCATCGCCACGCGGGCGACGTACGACCCGGAGACGCAGGAGTTCGAGATCCACACGCCGTTCCGCGGGGCGTGGAAGGACTACATCGGCAACGCCGCCCTGCACGGCCGAGCCGCGGTGGTGTTCGCGAAGCTCGTCACGCAGGGCGTCGACCACGGCGTGCACGCGTTCTACGTGCCGCTGCGGGACGCCGACGGCGTGTTCCTGCCCGGCGTCGGCGGCGAGGACGACGGCTACAAGGGCGGCCTGAACGGCATCGACAACGGCCGGCTGCACTTCGACCACGTCCGAATCCCGCGCACCAACCTGCTCAACCGCTACGGCGACGTCGCAGAGGACGGCACGTACTCCTCCCCCATCGCCTCGCCCGGCCGACGCTTCTTCACGATGCTCGGCACGCTCGTCCAGGGCCGCGTGTCGCTCGACGGTGCCGCGGTGGTCGCGCAGAAGGTCGGGCTGCAGATCGCCCTCACCTACGCCATGCAGCGTCGGCAGTTCCCGACCGGTGACGGTTCGGAGGGCGTGCTCCTGGACTACGGTCGGCACCAGCGCCGACTCATCCCGCGCCTGGCGACGGTCTTCGCGCAGTCGTTCGCCCACGAGAAGCTCGTCCGCACGTTCGACGACGTCTTCAGCGGCCGCGAGGACACCCCGGAACGCCGCGAGGTCCTCGAGACCCAGGCCGCGGCGTTCAAGTCGATGTCGACGTGGTCGGCGCTCGACACCCTGCAGGAGTGCCGTGAGGCCTGCGGCGGCGCGGGCTTCCTCGCCGAGAACCGTCTGACCGGGCTCCGTGCCGACCTCGACGTCTACGTCACGTTCGAGGGCGACAACACCGTTCTGCTCCAGCTCGTCGGCAAGCGCCTGCTCACCGAGTTCCGGGCCAAGGCCCCGAAGGACGCCGCGTCGACGGCGAAGTTCGTGGCCGCGGCCGCCGCGTCGAAGCTGGCGGATGCGTCCGGTCTGCGCCGGCTCGGCCAGACCGTCGCCGACCGCGGCTCGCTCGCCGCCAGCGTCACCGACCTGCAGGACCCGCGGACGCAGCGCGAACTGCTGCAGGGTCGGGTCGACACGATGGTCGCGCAGATCGGCATGCGGCTGGCGTCCGCGGGCAAGGACCGCGCCCGTCAGGCGCTCCTGCTCAACCGCTCGCAGCACGAGCTCATCGAGGCGTCGAAGGCGCACGCCGAGCTCATGCAGTGGGACGCGTTCACCGAGGCGCTCGACGCGGTCCCGGACGGGGACACCAAGCGCGTGCTCGTGTGGCTCCGCGACCTGTTCGCGCTCGGGCTCCTCGAGCAGCACCTCGAGTGGTACCTGATGAACGGTCGGCTGACGGCCCAGCGTGCCCGGGCCGTGTCGGCGTACATCGACCGGCTCATCGCGCGGGTCCGTCCGGTCGTCCCGCAGCTGCTCGACACCTTCGGCTACGAGCCCGGGCACGTCCGCGCCCCGATCGCCCTCGGCGCCGAACAGGCGCGGCAGGACGAGGCGCGTGCCTGGTTCGCCGCCGAGGCCGCCGCCGGTCGACTCCCGGAGCAGGAGAAGAAGCCCCGCCCGTAGCGGTCCGGGCAGATCGCGCCCCGCTGCGCACGGCACACCCTGGAGGAACGGGGTGCGTCGTCCGCACCGGGGCGCGATCGCGTCTGGTCGCCTGATGCGCGCCGGCCCGGCGCCCGGAGCGCGGGCTACGCCTGGTCGGTGCCGCCGAGCTCGCCGAGCGCCCGGCGCAACCGCGCCTCCGCGTCGTCGGCCGACCCCGCACCGGCTGCGGCCGCGGCGGCCTCGGCGTTCGCCTCGGTGACGGCGCGCACGACCTCTTCCCGCTGGATCTTCACGCCGCGCGGCGCGTCGATCCCGATCCGGACCCCGTCGCCGCGGGCGTCGAGCACCGTGATGACGACGTCGTCACCGACGAGGATCCGTTCGCCGACCTTCCGCGTGAGTACCAGCACCCCGTCAGCCTAGCGACAGGACGGGCAGTCCCAGCAGGTGCACCGACTCCGGCGTGGCGGTCTCCGCGGTCCCGATCGCGACCACTCCGGCCACGGGGACCCGGCGGGCGACGGCCGCCAGCATCGCCGCCGCGTCCTCGGGCTTGCGTCCGGCGTCCACGACGAGCCACACCTGGTCGGCGCCGAGCGCGTCGATGGTGGTCGAGTCGTCCCACGCCGCCACGGCGAGGACGGTCGCGCCGTCCCGCACGCCGTCGGCCCGCGCGAGGATCGCCGCGCGCCGGTCCGCCGCGGCCGTCGGCCGCAGCGCGTGCCGGGTGGCGAAGACCCCGGCAGCGGCGTCGACGTCGGCGGCCCGTCCGACGAGCAGCACGAGGTCACCGTCGGCCGACCGCACCGGCGGGACCGGCAGCGGCCCTGCCGCCACCGCGCGCACGCCGGGGGCGGGAGCCTCCCCCGCGACCCGCGCCGCGCCTCCCGTCCGGCCGTCCGAGCCGTCCTGCGGACGCGGGTCGGTCTGGAGGCGCGGGTCGGCCTGGTCGGGAGCGGGGCGTCGTGCCGTCGGTCGCGGCGCGATGCCGTCGGCGACGAAGCCGTCGAGGACGGACGCGAACGCGTCCGCGCGTGCCGCGCCGGTGCCGTCGGCGGCGGCGATCCGCGCCTCGGTGGCGTCCGCCTCGGCGAGGAGCGCCGCGATGCCGGCACGCTGCACGGGCCCGTCCGCGATCGCGACGACCGCGGCGGGCGGCTCGTCGGCGGCGGGGACCTCGACGGTCGCCTCGACGTGGGCGCGGCGGAAGAACCCGGCGATGCCCGGGGTGGTCACGCGTTCGGCGGCGACGATCCGCGCCGCGGGTCCGAACTCCTCCCGGACGGCGGCGCGGACGTCCTCGAGGGACGCACCCTCACGCTGCAACCGCGTCGGTGACACGGACCACCCCCACGGTCTCGATGGTGGAGCCCGCGGCGGTCGCCTCCTGGTAGGACAGCACCGGGAGCCCGTTCGACTGCGCGGCGACCATGCGGTGCACGGCGGGACGCAGTTGCGGGGCGCAGACGAGCACGGCCGAGAGTCCCTGGTCCTCGACCGACCGGACGGCGTCCCGCACCGAGCCGAGGACCTGTTCGATCCGGTGCGCGTCGAGGACGATCTGGCTGCCCTGCTCGGACGGGCGGAGCCCCTCGAGCATCGACTGCTCGAGCAGCGGGTCGATCATGATCACGCGGAGCACCCCGCCGTCGAGGTACCGTGCGGCCAGGGCGGGGCCGAGCGCGGCGCGGGCGGACTCGACGAGCCCCTCGGGGTCGGTGGACACCTTCGCGCGCAGTGTCAGGGCCTCGCAGATCCGGCCGAGGTCGTTGATCGGCACGCGTTCGGCGAGCAGCCCCTGCAGCACCCGCTGGAGCTCGGCCATCGAGAGCATCCCGGGGACGAGCTCGTCGACCGCCGCGGGGTTGACCTGCTTGACGCCCTCGGTGAGCACCTTGACGTCCTCGCGGGTGAGCAGCCGGGCGGCGTTGTCGCCGATGACGGCCTGCAGGTGCGTGACGAGCACGGACACCCGGTCGATCACGGTCGCGCCCGTCATCTCGGCGGCGTGCCGGAGCTCGGCGGGCACCCACTTGCCGGCGAGCCCGAACACCGGCTCCACCGTGGTCGCTCCGGGCAGGCCGTCGAGCTGTTCGCCGAGCGCCAGCACGCTCCGCGCCGGTGCGGTGCCGCGGCCGGCCTCGACACCGGCGATCCGGATCGCGTAGGTCGACGGCGGCAGGTCGATGCTGTCGCGGGTGCGGACGGGCGGCACGACGATGCCCATGTCGACGGCGATCTTGCGCCGGAGTGCCCGGACCCGGCCGAGCAGGTCGTCGGAGGCGCCGGAGACCATGTCGACGAGGTCGGGCGCGAGGAGGATCTCGAGGGCGTGCACGCGCATCTGCTCGATGAGGTCCTCCGGGGTGTCCGCGGACGGTGCGGTGGCCTCGAGTGCCTGCTGCTGCGCCGCTGCCGCCGCCTCGCGCTTCGCGTTCTGCCCGAGTCGCCACCCGGTGAACAGGAGCACGCCGCCGACGATGAGGAACGCCAGGATCGGCATGCCCGGGATGAACCCCATCGCGATCGCCGCGACACCGGCGATGGTGAGCGCGTTCCGGGACTGCGACAGCTGTGCCGCGGCGCTGGCGCCCATCTCCGACTCGGCGCCGGACCGGGTGACGATCATGCCCGTGGACACCGCCATGAGGAGCGCCGGGATCTGCGTCACGAGGCCGTCGCCGATGGTGAGGATGCCGTACTTGCCGAGGGCGTCGGTGATCGAGAGGCCGTTCTGGGCCATCCCGATCGCGATCCCGCCGATGAGGTTGATGACGATGATGAGGATGCCGGCGATGGCGTCGCCCTTGACGAACTTCGACGCACCGTCCATCGCGCCGTAGAAGTCTGCCTCGGCGGAGACCGCCGCGCGGCGTTCCTTCGCCTCGACGTCGGTGATCAGTCCGGCGTTGAGGTCCGCGTCGATCGCCATCTGCTTGCCGGGCATCGCGTCGAGCGTGAAGCGGGCCCCGACCTCGGCGACGCGCTCGGCGCCCTTCGTGACGACGACGAACTGGATCACCACGAGGATGAGGAAGATCACGGCGCCGATGATGACCGAGCCGGACACGGCGACGTGGCCGAACGCCTGGATGACGTCGCCGGCGAACCCCTGGCCGAGCACGAGCCGGGTCGACGCGACGTTGAGGCCGAGTCGGAAGAGCGTCGCGACGAGGAGCAGCGACGGGAACACCGAGAAGTCGAGCGGCTTCTTCACGAACAGCGTCGTGAGGAGGATCACGAGCGCCAGCAGGATGTTGCAGATGATGAGCACGTCGAGCAGGAACGACGGCACCGGCAGGATCAGCAGCAGGATGATGCCGACGATGAAGACCGGGACGGCGAGCTTCGGCAGGTCCTTGCGGTTCATGCGGGGACTCCTTCGGTGGGAGCGCCGGGACGCGGTGCGTCGCCGCGCGGCGTGCGGAGCTTGCGGGGGCGGGCGTCGCCGGTGAGCGTCGTCGGGTCGAGGACGGTCGCGACCTCGTCCGCCGTGGTCGGTCGAGGCGCCGAGTGGGTGCCGGCGGCCGCGCCACGGGCGGTGAGCTGCATGACGAACGACAGCACGCGGGCGACCGGGGTGTAGAGCGCGACCGGGATCTCCTGCCCGAGCTCGCACGCGGCGTGCAGCGCCCGGGTGAGCGGCACGTCCTGGACGATCGGGACCTTCGACTCGAGCGCCTTGTCGCGGATCGCCTCGGCGACGGGTCCGGCGCCCTTCGCCACGACGCGCGGCGCGGACTTGCCGGGTTCGTAGGCGATCGCCACGGCGTAGTGCGTCGGGTTCGTCATGACGACGTCGGCGGTGCCGATCGCGGAGATCATCCGGTTGCGGCTCATCGCCATCTGCCGGGACCGCCGCTGCGACCGCACCAGCGGGTCGCCGTCGGACTGCTTGTTCTCGTCCTTGACCTCGCGCTTGGTCATCATCGTGCGCTTCCGGTTCCGACGAACGACCACGAAGACGTCGACGGCGGCGAGCAGCAGCCCGGCGGCGATCGCGGCGCGCAGCAGTGTGCCGGCTCCGTCGGACGCGGCGGCGAGCACCGAGGTCAGGGGCAGCGATCCGCTCGTCATGAGCACGGGCACGAGTCCCTGCACGGCGAACCAGAGCACGAGGCCGACGACGGCGGTCTTCAGCAGCGCCTTCACCCCGTTCCAGAGCGCCTGCACGCCGAACACCCGCTTGAGTCCCTGCACGGGGTCGAAGTGGGACGCCTCGGGGGTGAGGCGTCGGAAGTGCACGCCGCCCTGCGCGACGGCTGCGGCGAGGACGGCGACGGCGGTGACGCCGAGCATCGGTCCGATGATCGTGCCGACGGACCCCATCGCGTCGGCGAACACCCGGTTCATCGTGCCGATGGTCGGGTCGGCGATGACGGTCTGCACGGCCGCCAGTTGGGACTTGCCCGCCGCCGCGGCGTTCCCGACCGCCGCCGGGATCATGAGCGCCGCCGCCGCGATGCCGACCCACGCCCCGAGGTCCTGCGAACGGCCGAGCTGCCCCTTGCGGTGCACCTCGCGCATCCGCTTCTCGGTGGCCCGTTCACTGCGTTCCCCGCTGTCGGACATGGGTCACCCCCTGCCCGTGATGGCCTGGAGGGCGTCGCCCGTCAGGGAGGACACGACGGCGGGCAGGGCCATGAACAGCGCTCCCGCGAACAGGACGGTCAGGCCGATCTTGATCGGGAACCCCATCTGGAACGCGTTGAGCGCCGGGGCCACGCGGGTGAGCAACCCGAGCCCGACGTCGGCGAGGAAGAGCACGACGACGAGCGGCCCGGCGATCTGCAGCGTCGACAGGAACATCTGGGAGAGCGCGTGCACGATGACGCCGGCGAGGCCGCCGAGGGCGAACGTGCCGGGCGACCCGTCTGCGGACACGAGCGGCACCGCGTCGAACGACCGGACGAGCCCGGCGACGATGAGCTGGTAGCCGCCGGAGGCGAAGAGCAGTGCGAGGGCCGCCATCTGGAACAGCCGGGTGAACTGGGCGCCCTGCACCTGGGACTGCGGGTCGAACGCGGCGGCGAGTGTGAACCCGCCGAACAGGTCGACGACGGCGCCCGCCGACTGCACCGCGGCGAACACCAGGTACACGAGGAACCCGAGGGCGAGACCGACGACGAGCTGCGTGACGAGGGCCACGACGAACGTGCCGGTGTCGAGCGGTGCGTACCCGACGGCGACCCGCGGCGCGACCCCGATCGCCAGCCCGATGCCGAGCACGACCTTCACGGTGGCGGGGAACGCCCGGTACGAGAACGGCGGCGCGATGACGAAGAACGCGACGAGGCGCACGCCCGCGAGCATGGTCCCCTCGAGGCGTGCGAAGTCGATCGCGAGCTCCATCAGGCGGTCCCGAGCAGCTTCGGGATCATGTCGAACGCCGCGTGCGTGAAGCCGATCATCTCCGAGATCATCCAGTTGCCGCAGATGACCAGGGCGATCGCGACCGCCAGCGCCTTCGGCACGAACGACAGCGTCACCTCCTGGATCTGGGTGACGGACTGGAACAGCGAGATGGCGAACCCGACGACGAGGGAGGTCACGAGGACCGGCGCGGCGAGCTTCCCGGCGACGAGGAGCGCCTGGAGCGTGAGGTCGATGACGGCTTGCTGGTCCATCAGTGCACCACCTGGTACGACTCGATCAACGACTTGATGATGAGACCCCACCCGTCGACGAGGACGAACAGCAGGATCTTGAACGGCAGCGAGATCATCACCGGCGGGAGCATCATCATGCCCATCGACATGAGCGCCGCGGAGACGACGAGGTCGATGACGAGGAACGGGATGAAGATGACGAACCCGATGATGAACGCGCTGCGCAGCTCGGAGATGATGAACGCCGGGATGACGGTCGTCATCGGCACGTCGGACAGGTCCTTCGGGTTCGCCTGACCGGCCGCGCGGGTGATGAGCGCCACGTCCTCCTCACGCGTCTGGTGGAGCATGAACGTCCGCAGCGGCTTCGTTCCGACGTCGACTGCCTGCGTGAAGTCGAGGTGCCCCGCCAGGTACGGCTGGAGCGCGTCGTCGTTGATGTGTCCGATGACCGGCGCCATCACGAACAGCGACAGGAACAGCGCGAGCCCGGCGAGCACCTGGTTCGGCGGGATCGACTGGAGCGCGAGGGCGTTCCGGGTCATCGCGAGGACCACGAAGATCTTCGTGAACGACGTCATCATGAGCATGAGCGCCGGCGCCACGCTGAGCAGCGTGATGCCGATCAGGGTGACGACCGCCGACGAGGGCGTGCCGTCCGGCCCGTTCACGCTGACACTGAAGTCACCCGTCGCGGGTGCGGTCGGCGTCGTCGGTGCCGTCGGCTGGACGACCCCGGCGGCGTGCGCCCCGGTCGCGGTGAGCAGGAGGAACCCGGCGACGACCGACAGGCCGAGCAGGACGAGGGCGACGACCCGGCCGGTCCGGAGCGCGGTCACCCGGCTCGCCGGTTCTTCAGCGCCGCGGCCGCCTGGCGCCAGGTGTCGGCCGACAGGATCGAGCCCTGCAGCTGGGCCGCGGTCGGGACGACGGTCCGCTGTGCGCGCCGGTTGCGCGGCCGCAGCGGCAGGTCGGAAGGGGCCCCCGGAGCCGGTTCCGGGTCACCGCGCCAGCGGGGATCCGGCCGTGCCGACGGGGAGAGGCTCGTCCCGGCTGCGGTCTGCTGGTCCAGTTCCCGACGGAACGCGTCCGCCGACGGGGTCGGTGCGGTGTCCGGTCGAGCGGGTTCCGTCCTGGCGGGCAGGACGACGGGTGCCGTCACGACGCTCAGCTCCGGTGCCGGGGTGGCCCCGCTGGTGAGGAGCGAGACGCCGTGCTCGGTGACGCCGAGCACGAGCCGCTCCCCCTCGACGTCCACCACGACGACGCTCGCCTTACCGCCGATGCCCTGCCGGCCGACGACCTCGACCGAGGCGGCCCGGCGGCCGTGCGCCCCACCGCCGCCGAGGCGCTTGCGGCTGACGCGGTGCAGCACCCACATGAGGGCGAGCACGACGCCGAGCGAGAGCGCGACGCGGAGGACGATGACGGCGGTGTCCACGGTCAGACCGTCTCGGCGACGTCGAGGATCTTCGTGATGCGCACGGCGTAGTCCTGGTCGACGACGACGACCTCGCCGTGCGCGATCAGGCGACCGTTGAGCAGGACGTCGGCGGGCGCGCCGGCACTGCGGTCGAGTTCGACGACGGCGCCGGGCTCCATGCCGAGGACGTCCCGCACGGACATGCGGGTCCGACCGATCTCGACCGTCAGGGTCATCTCGACGTTGTTGATCCGGCCGAGGTTCCCGACCGGGCCGGCTGCGGACGTCGGGGCGCTCGTCGCCGACACGGTGCCGTTCTCCCGCACGCGGATCCCGAACCAGCCCCCGGCGAGCCCGCCCGCGGTCAGCTCGAACACGACCGTCTCCGGGTCGGCGAACAGCGCGGCAGCCGAGGCACGACGCGCGTCGCCGAGCACGCCCACGCCGAGGACGCCCGCGGCGGCCTCGAGGGACGGCCGGAGCACGTCGGTCACGTCCACGAGGCCGTGGTCGGTGCCGCCGGCGGCGGTGATCGCTTCGAGGTCGGTCAGGACGAGTGCCAGGTCGGCCGACAGGCCGCCGACGAACGAGGCGACCACCCCGTCGGCCGCGGCCTCGAGCACGGCCGGTGTCGCGCCTCCCGGCAGTGCCACCGCGCCGAGCGGCGCCGCCGTCGGCAAGGCGACCACGAGCGCGTCGGCGGCGGTGGCGTGGAGGGTGGTGGTGACGGTCATGCGGAGGGCTCCGTAGCTGCGGTGGTGGTGACGACGATGCCGGCGAGGCGCGAGCCGTTCGCGCCGACGGCCGCGGTGCCGACGGGCTCGCCGTCGACCGCGATGGTGAGCGGGCGGTGCTGCGGGTGCGGCAGCGGCAGGACGTCGCCGACGGCGAGGCCGAGCACCTGCGCAGGGAGCACCGCGGCGGGGGCGAAGCGCAGGGCGACACCGACCGGCACGTTCGCGAGCTGCTCGTCGAGGAGGTGGCGGGCCTGGGCGCTCGACACGGTGGTCGCGGTCTCGCCGAGCTGCGGCAGCAGCGCGTCGGCGGGCAGGGCGAGCGTGCCCGGCGCGACCCGGTCGCCGACCCGGATCTGGAAGGAGGCGACGATCATCAGGTCGCCCTTCTGGGCGGCCTGGGCGAACTGCGAGTTGAACTGGAACGCGCCCGCCGTGACGTCGTGCACGAGCAGGCCGCCGAACGAGTAGCGGAGGTCGTCGAGGGCGTCCTCGACGATCTTGCGCACGAGTGCCTGCTCGATCGGCGTGAACGTCCGCTCGGGCGTCGGCAGCGGCTTCGACGCGCCCAGGGCGTGCGACACCCAGGTCAGCGCGGCGTCGAGCGGGACCTGCAGCACGCCCTTCGGGACGACGTCGGCGATCGGCAGGAGCACCATGCCGGTGAGCGCGGGCAGCGACGCCGCGTACTCGTCGTAGGTCTTCATCTGCACCGCATCGCACGTGACCTGGCTGACGGCGCGGACCTTCGCGGTCAGCTGCGTCCCCCACTGCCGGGCGAAGGTCTCGAACGCGAGCTCGAGGACGCGGGCGTGCTCCCGGGCCAGGGTCGACGGCCGGGCGAAGTCGTACACCTCGAGCTGGGACGTGTCGGTCCGGGCCCCGGCGGAACGCACGGCGGCGTCGCCGGACGTCGGGGCTGCGGGCGCGGTGTCGATCACGGGGGCGTCTATCGGACCCTGGGCGTCCCCCGTCAGTGCTGTACCCCGTAGTGGGGCGGAGGTCGGGTCAGCCGGAGCCGGCTCCGTTCGCCCGGTCCTGCGCCGCAGCCAGTGCCGGCATCAGGGCGCTGACGTCCTGGTCCTGGTTCGACAGCACCACGATGTCGACCCGGCGGTTCAGGGTGAGCGCCTGGTCGGAGTCGCCCTTCGCGAGCGGTCGGCTCGACCCGAACCCCACGCTCTGCACGTGGTCCGCCGGCATCCCGCCCCGCTCGACCAGGTCGCGCAGCACCCCGGTGGCCCGGGCGGCGCTGAGCTCCCAGTTCGTCGCGTACGGCGCGGTGGAGTTCCGCTGGTCGGCGTGGCCCTCGACGCTGACATCGTGGTCGCTCGTGCGGAGGACGGGCGCGATCGCGTCCATGATCCGCTTGGCCTGGTCGGACAGGTCCGCACTGTTCGTGCCGAAGTACGTCTCGCTGCCGACGAGCCGGACGGTGAGTCCGCGGGCGTCCACCGTGAACTGCACGTTCGCCGTCTCGCCGGCGTCCGCGAGGTTCTTCTTGATCGCCCGCTCGATGCCCTGCAGGTCGTCGAGCTCGCGCTTCGCCGCGGCGACGTCGGCCTTCGAGGCCACCGCCGGCACCGCCGTGCTCGTCGGGTCGGCCGTCGCGGCGCCCGGGCCGGCCTCGGCGTTGCTGTTCGCGCTGCCGCTCGAGGCGCTGGAGTGGTCCGCCTGCGACTTGTCGATCGAGTACCCGGACCCGTCCTTCACCTGGTCCTTCGTGACGACGGTGCCGGACGCGGTGTCGATCTTCTGGGACTTGACCTCGCCGAAGCCGGTCGCGAGCGAGTTCTTCAGCTGGATGTACTTCTGCTGGTCGACCGTCGACATGGCGAAGAGCACGAGGAACATGCACATCAGCACGGTGATCATGTCCATGTAGGACGCCATCCAGCGCTCGTCGGGGTGCTCCGCCTCGTCGTGCGCCCCCTTCGCGCGTCCGCGACCACGGCCCCGGCCCCGGGTGCTGCCGCTCATCGTCAGGCCGCCAGCTGCTGGTCGTCGTCCGCCACGTTCTTCTTCGCCTTCGCCGACTTCGCGTCCGCGATCCGGGCGGCGGGCGGGACCATCGCCTTGAGCCGCTCACCGAGCAGGCGCGGCTGGCTGCCCGCCTGCACCGCGAGGAGGCCCTCCATGAGGAGCGTCTGCCGGTCGGACTCGAGCTGCGCGAGCTTCCGGAGCTTGCCGCCGATGGGCAGCCACAGGAAGTTCGCCGTCAGCAGGCCCCAGAGCGTCGCCACGAAGGCGCTCGCGATGAGCGGGCCGAGCTCGTCCGGCTTGCCGAGGTTGGCGAGCACGTGGGTGAGGGACACGACCGTGCCGATGATGCCGACGGTCGGCGCGAACCCGCCGAGGCCCATGAAGAACGCGCTCGCGCTCCGGACCGGCGCGGCGTTCGACTCGATCTCGTCCTCGAGCAGGATCCGCAGCTCGTCACCGTCCGTGCCGTCGGCGATGTTCTGCAGCGCCTTCTTCATGAACGGGTCGTCGTGCTTGTCGGCCTCCTGCTCGAGCGCCAGCAGACCGTTCGAGCGGGCCGTCTCGGCCAGACCGACCACGTCGTCGATGACCGACTGCGGCGGCGTGACCTTGCCCGTGAACGCCTTCGGCACCGACTTGAAGCTCGCGATCGCGTCCTTCAGGGTCGTGCTCGCGATGCCACAGCCGATGGTGGCGCCGAAGACCAGGAGCATCGGCGCCGGGAGGAAGAGGCCGCCGAGCTCCACGTGCTCCATCTCGACCATGCCGAAGAGCGCGCCGAACGCGATGATGATGCCGACGATCGTCGCGATGTCCACGTCAGCGACCCCCGTCCTGCACGCGGTGCTCGGGTGCGGCGTGCAACGGCGCCACCGGCGCGAGCGTCGGCTGCGGACCGGTCGCGTTCCGCAGCGCCTGCGCGTCGGAGCCGTACGCCATGCCGACGATGCGGGCCCGGTACGCGGCGATCAGGTCGATGACCTCGACCATGGACTCGCGCACGATGTACTTCGCACCGTCGACCATGATGAGGGTCGTGTCCGGCGTCTCCTGGATGCGCTCCACGAGGTCCGGGTTGACAGCGAATCCGCTGCCGTTGAGTCGTGTGACGACGATCATGGCCCGTCCTGGTTCTCGATCGTCCCGCCGCCGTCCGTGGGGCGGGATGCAGCCCGTCCGTGGGCGTGCAGCAGGGACTATCGGCGTGCCGGCGCGTCCCGTAAGCCCGCGACCCACGCCGACCGCGCTCGGGGGACACGAACGGTGAGTGAACACACAGCAACCGGCCGCATCCGATCACGCCCCGTCGCCGGTAGTACCCGGTGAGACGTCGATGACGACGTCCTCCACGCACCGGCCCCCGGGCCAGACAGGAGACGACAACGATGCGCAAGACCCTCGCGACCGGCCTCGGTGCCGGCGTCCTGCTCGCCGCCGCGGCCGCGGTGGTCCCGTCCGCCACCGCCACGGCAGCCTCCGGCGAAGCGACCCTCTCGGTCCTCCACGCCGTCCCGTCCGTCACCGTCGACGTGTACCTCGACGGCGAGCGCGCCCTCGACGACTTCACCCCGGGCAAGCTCGCCGGACCGATGATGGTGCCCGCGGGAGCGCACTCGATCGCGATCACCGCCGGGGACGCGACCGACGACTCGAAGCCGATCATCGGCCCGGTCGACGTCACGCTCGACGCCGGCGGCGACTACACCGCGGTCGCGCACGACGACACGAGCGGCAAGCCGACCGCGACCCTGTTCACGAACGACACCTCGGCCACCCCGGCCGGGCAGGGCCGCCTCATCGTCCGCCACGTCGCCGCCGCCCCCGCGGTGGACGTCCTCGCCGGGGGCAAGGCCGTCGTCACGAACCTGTCGAACCCGGACGAGCAGGCGCTCGAACTGCCCGCCGGCACCGTGTCGGCATCGGTCGCCGCGACCGGCACGACGGATCCCGTGATCGGCCCCGCCGACGTGACCGTCACGGCGGGCTCGGACACGATCGTGTACGCCTGGGGCAGCCTCGACGACGGCAACCTCGCCCTCGCCACGCAGACGATCTCCGGCCTCGGCGGGAGCCCGAACGGTGTCCCGGCAGGCAACGCCGGTCTCGTCGCGACGAACAGCCCGGACGTCACGCCGTGGATCGGGGCGGGCGCGGCGCTCCTCGCGGCGGCGGCCCTCGGGACCGTCGTGGTCCGTCGGCGTCGCACCGCGGACGCCGGTCGGCAGGACTCCGGCCGCTGATCGTGCACCGCACGGCACGGCCGTCCGTGGCGGCGCTCGCCGTCGCCACGGCGGCCGTCGCCGTCCTGACCGGGTGCTCGCCAGCTGTCCCCCTCCCCGGCGGGCACCCCTCCCTCGCCCCGTCGAGCACGCCGACGCCTCCCCCGGCGGCGTTCTCCACCGCGGTGCCACAGCAGTCCGCCACCGTCCCACCGGTGACTCCGGCCGCCGCGGCACCCGCCCGGATCACCGTCGACTGGGCCGGCGTGACCGCCCCGGTCCGGCCCGAGGGCGTCGACGCGCAGGGCGCCATGGCGCTGCCGCCGGACCCCGCGGTCGCCGGCTGGTACCGGTACGGTGCCGCCCCGGCCTCCGAGGAGGGCACGGTGGTCATCGCCGCCCACGTCGACGCGGTCGGCTACGGGATCGGTCCGTTCGCGCACCTCCGCGACGTGCCCGAGGGCCGGACCATCACGGTCGTCGACACCGCCGGTGCCGAGACCCGGTGGCGGATCGCCTCCGTCGACCTGTTGCCGAAGCAGGGCCTGCCGTGGTCGGACGTCTTCCGCACCGACGGCGACCGTCGACTCGTGCTCGTCACCTGCGGCGGCGCGTTCGACGAGCGGACGCGCCACTACGAGAGCAACCTCGTCATCACCGCGACGCCGGTGCCGTGACCCGGGAGACACCGTCGTGCCGCCACCGTGCCCCGACTCCTCCACGGCCGTACGATCGAGCCGAGGTCGACGACGACCGCCCCGACGACAGGACCACGTGACGACCACCCTCCCCGACGACGGCGAGCTCTCCGACGCCTTCAGCGCCGGGAGCGAGGCCGCGCTGCGTGCGGTGTACGACCGGTGGTCCCCCCTCGTGCACACACTCGCGCTCCGGGCTCTCCGCGACCCGATGGCCGCCGAGGACGTCACGCAGCAGGTGTTCGTCAAGGCGTGGCGGCGGAGCACCGCGTACGACCCGGCCCGCGCGCCGCTCGGGGCGTGGCTCGTCGGCATCACCCGGAACTGCATCGCCGACGCCCTCGCCGAGCGCTCCCGGCAGGCGCCGCCGGCCGACCCCACCGTGGTCGAGGAGACCGCCGTCACCCCGGAGCCGACGTTCGACCTCGCCGAACGCGCGCTCGTCCGGGGCGAACTCGACCGCCTCGAGGACGAGCCACGCCGCGTGATGCGACTGGCGTTCTACGACGACCTCAGCCATCGTGAGATCGCCGAGCGGCTCGGGATGCCGCTCGGGACCGTCAAGAGCCACATCCATCGGAGTCTCGCTCGGCTCCGAACACGTTTGGAGGTGATCGAGTGAAGCACGTCGACGACGAGACGCTGGCGATGCTCGCGGTCACCGACGTCGTGGCGGACGACGAGGTCGCGACGCACCTCGCCGCCTGCGATCGCTGTCGCGCCGAGGTCGCCGAGCTGCAGCGCGTCGCGGCGGTCGCCCGGTCGGCGGCGGACGTCGAGCTGGTCGCACCGCCCGAGCGGGTCTGGGACCGCATCGCCTCGGCGGTGCGCGCCGAAGAGGCGGCGGACGGCCTGGAGGAACGGGTCGGCCCCGCCCCGTCCGCTCGCCCGGACGCGGGTCACGGAGTCGACGAACGACGTCACGATGCCCGGTCCGGCCCCGCCACGGGTGCCGGCCCGGCGCGGCTCTCCGCGTCCACGACGGATGCCGCAAACTCAGCGACGCGGCCCTCCGGCCGTCGCGACCGGCGTGGCACCGCAGCTGTGCGCCGTCGGCGGCGCACCCTGATCGGCGTCGTCGCGGCGGGCGTCGGCGTCGTCGCCCTCCTCGTCGGCATCGGCGTCGTCACCGGGGTCGTCCCGGGAGCGAGCAGTGGCGAGACCGTCATCGCCCGCGCCACCCTCGACGCACTGCCGGGCTGGTCGGGCGCGGACGGCACGGCCGAACTCGAGCGCGACCGCGACGGCCGGCTCACCCTCGTCGTCGACGTCACCGGCGACCGCGAGGCCTCGGGCGACGGCACGCTCCGCGAGGTCTGGATGATGCAGTCCGACCTCAAGGGCCTCGTGAGCGTCGGCTTCCTCGACGGCGACCGCGGCCGGTTCACCGTCCCCGCGGACATGGACCTCGCGAAGTACCCCGTGGTCGACGTCTCGGCCGAGCGCGACGACGGCGACCCGGCACACTCCGGCGACTCGATCGTCCGCGGCGACCTGCACGACCGGTAGCCTCGGGCCGTGATCACCGCGACGGACCTGCTCGAGGGCCCGCGCGGCCGGCGGTTCATCCTCGAGTTGCTCCGCGCCGGCACCGGGAGGTCAGGAGCAGCGGACCGCCTCGGCAGCATGCTGTTCTGGGCGGACGTGCACCTGACGCGTACCCAGGGTCGTGACGTCGGACTGTGGGGGCTCACGCTCGACGACTCCGGCACGGTCACGACGACGGCAGCGGACACGGAACCGATGCCGGACCTCACCGCCGTCGCCACGGCACTCGATGCCGTCGAGCCCGAGGTGCCGACGCCGGACCACGCGGTCGAGGCCCTCGAGCAGACCGCGGACTCGTCGCTCTGGTGGCAGGAGCGCGACGCGACCGACGACCTGCTCGCTCGCCCGGAACTCATCGCGCCGCTGCGGCGCCTCGCGGTCCGGGCAGCGGCAAGTCCCGTCGTACAGCGGCTCGGCGAGCCTGCTCCCGCGCAATGGGCGGTCACGTTCGACAGAGACGACGCCGGACATCCGGCACCGCCGATGCCGGAGGCGCTCGCCGAGTGGGCAGGACGGGTCCGCGCTGACCAGGTCGAAGGCACGGACGGCCCGTCGAGCGGCGAGTGGTGGACCACGCCGCCCTGGCCCGCACCGCAGACCTCGCCCGCCCCCTTCGCCGACCACGGGCCGCTCGCCCTGTGGGCCGTCGAGGACGCGTTCGGCTGGCAGCGCGCCGAGGTGACCGAGGCGCGCGCCGGGCGGCCGACCAGGGCGATGGTCGTCGACAGCCCCGAGGACTGGGCCGATCTCTGTCGACGGTTCCCGCTCGACGTGGGCAGCACGACGCGTCGCTGGGACTGGGGCGCCGCCACGGGACGAGAGGGCGCGTGGGTGATGCCGGACTGGTCCAGGGCCGCAAGCGAGATCGACGTCGTCGAGCTGACCGTCCGCGGCTGGTTCCGCTGCTCCGGCCTCGTCGTTCCGGTCGACGACGACCGTGCGAGCGTCGTCGCCGGGTGGACGCCGGGTTCCCGGTACTGGCTCACCGAGCCCGGTCCCGCGTGTGATCGGTCCAGCTCCTGGAGCCGCGACCAGAACCACGGATCCTGGTCGCGCACCACGGGCTGACTTCTCACAGACGGGATATTCCCGATTCGTTCCTGTGAATCGCGGCGCGATTGTCACCCGGTTTATCTCATGAGCGTGTTAGCGTGCCCCTCATGACCGACACCACCCTCGTCGCTCCCCAGACCACCGCAGCGCCCCTCCGCGAGGTCGGCGCGCTGATCCGCGGCGCCCGCAAGGGCCGCGGCATGACCCAGGCGCAGCTCGCCGAACGGGTCGGCACGAGCCAGAGCGCGATCAACCGCATCGAGCAGGGCGGACAGAACCTCTCGCTCGAGATGCTCACGCGCATCAGCGACGCCCTCGACCAGCAGATCGTCTCGATCGGCGGCGCCCCGCAGCGCGCGCACCTCCGCGTGCAGGGTGGCCGGAAGCTCAGCGGGTCGATCGCGGTCAACTCCTCGAAGAACGCCGCCGTCGCGCTCCTCTGCGCGTCGCTGCTCAACCGCGGCGTCACCCGGCTGCACAAGGTCGCGCGCATCGTCGAGGTCGACCGGATCATCGACGTGCTCCGCAGCCTCGGCGCGAGCGTGACCTGGTCGGAGGACGGCGACGTGCTCGAGATCGTCGCACCGTCGGACCTCCGTCTCGACGCCATCGATGCCGACGCCGCGCGCCGCACCCGCAGCGTCCTCATGTTCCTCGGCCCGCTCAGCGGCCGGTTCGACGCCTTCCGCCTGCCGTACGCCGGCGGCTGCGACCTCGGCACCCGTACGGTCGAGCCGCACCTCATCGCCCTCCGCCCGTTCGGCGTCGACGTCGAGGCCACCAACGGCTGGTACGAGGTCGACGTGGCGAACAAGGACGTCCCGACGAAGTCGATCGTGCTCACCGAGCGCGGCGACACCGTCACCGAGAACGCGATCCTCGCCGCAGCCGCCCGCGACGGCGTGACCACGATCCGCAACGCCAGCCCGAACTACATGGTGCAGGACCTCTGCTTCTTCCTGGAGCTCCTCGGCGTGCAGGTCGAGGGCATCGGGACGACCACGCTCCGGATCACCGGGCGCAGCGTCATCGACGAGGTCGTGGACTACTGGCCGAGCGAGGACCCGGTCGAGGCCATGAGCCTCCTCACCGCCGGCATCGTCACCGGCTCGACGCTGACGGTGACGCGGGCGCCGATCGAGTTCCTCGAGATCGAGCTCGCCACCCTCGCCGAGATGGGCCTGCGCTTCGACGTCTCCGAGGAGTACGACGCCGCGAACGGCCGCACCCGGCTGGTCGACATCACGGTGCACCCGTCCGAGCTGCACGCGCCCATCGACAAGATCCACGCGATGCCGTTCCCGGGCCTCAACATCGACAACCTGCCGTTCTTCGTCGTGATCGCGGCGTGTGCGACCGGCACGACGCTCGTCCACGACTGGGTGTACGAGGGGCGCGCGATCCACCTGCTCGACCTCACCCGCCTCGGCGCGAACGTCACGCTGCGCGACCCGCACCGCCTCGACGTCACGGGTCCGACGCACTTCTCCGGCGCCGAGGTGAGCTGCCCGCCGGCCCTCCGCCCGGCGGTCGTCATCCTGCTCGCGATGCTCGCCGCCAAGGGCGAGAGCGTCCTCCGCAACGTCGGCATCATCGCCCGCGGGTACGAGGGCCTGCAGGAACGCCTCAACTCGCTCGGCGCGTCCATCGAGACGTTCCACGACTGAGCCGCGTCCGCCGCACGGCGCGCGCTGGTCGCACCCGGTGTCGGGTCCGCCACGGGCGGACCACAGATCGTGCGACCAGGGCGATCCGCGCGCGGCACGTCGTGCGACCAGCGTGACGTGACCGGATGACGGACGGGAGGCCCGTGGCGACACCGCCACGGGCCTCCCGTCCGTCCCGGGCCCGTCCCGGCGGTCAGCCGCGTCCGACGAACGGCATGGCCGTCGGCATGACGGTGAGGTTCGGCACGTTCGTGCCGGCCGGCAGGCCGGCCATGTACGCGACCGCGCGTCCCGTCTCGGCGACGTCCATGGTGGGCTCGCTGCGGGTCGTGCCGTCGGCCTGCAGCGTGCCGTCCGCCGCGCCGGAACCCATCGACGTCGCCGCGTTGCCGATGTCGATCTGGCCGCAGGCGATGCCGAACGGTCGGCCGTCGAGCTGCAGCTGTTTCGTGAGCCCGCTGATCCCGTGCTTCGCGACCGTGTAGGGCGCCGACAGCGGGCGCGGCGCGTGCGCGGAGATCGAGCCGTTGTTGATGATCCGGCCGCCCGGCGGGGTCTGCGTGCGCATCACGCGGAACGCCTCGCGAGCGCAGAGGAACGAGCCGGTCAGGGTCGCCGCGAGGACCTCGTCCCAGGTGTCGAGCGTGAGCTCGTCGAACGGCGTGGGCGGAGCGCCGGTGCCCGCGTTGTTGAACAGCAGGTCGACCCGTCCGAACCGGTCCACGGCGGTGTCGAACAGTCGTCGCACGTCGGCCTCGACCGAGACGTCGGCGACCACCGGGACGATGCGCGGCGCGGTGGCGGCGACCTCGTCGAGGGGTTCCGCGCGACGTCCGGCGACGACGACCGTCCAGCAGTCCGAGGCCAGCGCGAGGGCCGCGGAGCGACCGATCCCGCTTCCGCCCCCGGTGACGATCGCGATGCGGGCGGGAGTGGTCGTGTCGTCGCTCATGCCCGAACGCTACCGGTCCGGTCGGCTCACGACCCGGGTCCGCTCAGATGTCGAGGACGCCGTCGACGGCGGCGCTGCGGGGCCGGATGTGCCGGGTGGCGACGTCCTCCTCGAGGTACACCGTGACGTACCCGTGGTCAACGGGACGCCCGGTGTCGTCGAACACCCGGTAGCGGCGACGCAGGCGGAGGAACGGCACGGCCGAGTGCTCGAAGGACACCACGACCTCGGTGGCCGGCCACTCCCCCTCGACCTCGACGTCGACGTCGCGGTAGTCGCTCCGGAACCGCCGCGGGCCGTCGACGCCACGTGACCAGCCGACCAGGGGGTCCGCGAGGTGTGTGAACTCGTCGACGAGTTCGGCGGTGGCTCGTTCCCGCGCGGCGACGTCGAGCTCACGACGGTTCCACCTGGACCCCGCGACGCCGTCGAGGTCGAGCCGCCCGACGAACGGTCCACGGCGGGCTTCGAGCTCCTCGGACGCGCGTTCCCGCTCGTCGTCCGCAGCATCGGCGTCGTACTCGACGGGCTCCTCGACCGGTACCGAGTCGAAGGCGTCGGTGGCGATCGTCTCCGGCAGGCCGCCCGACACGTCGACGACGACCTCACGCGGGCGGTAGACCACGTCCCAGGAGCCGTACGCGTCGGGAAGGCGGTCCGGGCCGGTGCGGTGGAACCGCAGGGTCATCCGGTCGCCCTCGATGGTGACGTCCTCGACGAGGTGGTCGACGCGGATGGTCGTCCTGGTGCCGTCCGGTGTGATCCGGACGAGGTCGGTGGGCGGTGTCGGCGACGGTGGGCCGGGATCGGCCGGGGGCGCCGACCGCGGATCGTCGGCCTCGGGGTCGTCGGAGAAGCCGATGGACCACTGGTACGCGGTCATGACGGTCGACCCCGTGTCGCCAGGGTCGTCCGTGTCGTGCGTGTCGTGCATGTCGTCCTCGGGAGCCCGTCCCTCGTCGAGCCCGTCGGGGTCCTCGTCGTCCTCGTCGTCGTCGTCCGGCTCGGTCCAGTCCGCAGGGTCGGGCCAGAACGGGTCGGCCTCCGCCCAGGGCAGGTCGGACGGATCCACCGGGTCGAGATCCTCGACGTCGTCGGTGTCGTCGCCGTCCTCGTCGCCGTCGATCGTCGCCATCCACGCCGAGGCGTCACGCGGGTCCGCGAGCCACAAGCCACCCGGGTCCGCAGCGACGACCCGACGGTCCCCGAGGTCCACCGCCGCGCCGACGCGGTCCGGGTCGAGGTGCACCGCCGTGCGGGTGACGTCGTCGATGCCGTCCGAACGGTAGACGACCCACACACCGTCATCCGTCGGCCAGGCCTCGGCCTCGTCGACCGCCCCTTCGGGCAGCGGCGCCGACGGCCACGTCAGCCATCGCTCGACCCCACCGTCCCGCACAACCGCGGCGACCGGACGGTGGAGGTCCGGGACGATCGACCGATCCCCCACGGACACGACGTCGAGCGGCAGGAGCTGGTCGGCCCCGTCAGGACGGTCGCGTGCATCGGTCACGGTCGCGAGGCTACCGGTCGTGCGACCGACGGGCGCGAGACCACGGGCCGCGACACACAGCGCGGCCACGACGGCGCCGTCAGGCAGGACCGGGTTGACTGGAGTGTCGGCTGAACGAGGAGGAGGACCGCGTGCTCGGACCGGAACTGGTGGTCGTGCTCGGCCTGGCGATCGCCCTGACCGCCGCCGTCGCCGACCGCATCCGTGTGGCGCCGCCCGTGCTGCTCCTGGTGATCGGCGCAGCCCTCGCCCTCGTCCCCGACTTCGCCCACGTGCAGCTCCCCGCCGACGCCGTGCTGCTGCTGTTCCTGCCCGCCCTCCTGTACTGGGAGAGCCTGACGACCTCGTTGCGCGAGATCCGGAAGAACCTCCGCGGCATCGTCCTCATGGGCACCCTCCTGGTCGTGCTCACCGCAGGAGCCGTCGCGACCCTGCTGCACCTGCTCGGCATGCCGTGGGGCCCGGCCTGGGTGCTCGGCGCCGCCGTCGCACCGACCGACGCCACCGCGGTCGGCGTGCTCACGCGGATGCTCCCCCGCCGCAACGTCACCGTGCTGCGCGCCGAGAGCCTGGTCAACGACGGCACGACCCTGGTCGTCTACGGCATCGCCGTGGCGGTCACCGTGGGCACGCAGGAGCTCACGTTCTGGAGCGTCTCCGGGATGCTCCTGCTGTCGTACGTCGGCGGGGTGGCGGCCGGACTCGCCGCAGCCTGGGTCGGCACCCTGGTCCTCCGGAAGGTCGAGGCCGTCACGCTGCAGAACCTCGTCACGTTGCTCGTGCCGTTCGTCGCGTTCCTCGCGGCGGAGGCGATCGACGCGTCCGGGGTGCTCGCGGTCGTCACTGCCGGCATCGTCGTCAGCCAGGTCGCGCCGAAGCTCGACCGGGCCGAGACCCGGCAGCAGGTGCGGGCGTTCTGGTCGTTCCTGACCTACCTGCTCAACGGGGCCTTGTTCGTGCTCGTCGGCATCGAGGCGATGATCGCCGCTCGGGCGCTCACCGCGGCGGAGCTCGGGCGGGCCGTCGGGATCGTCGCAGCCGTCGCCGGGGTGCTGGTCCTGGTCCGGTTCGCGTTCCTCAACGCCGCCGGCGGGACCGTCTGGCTCGTCACCCGCCGGACCGGGGGCGCCCCTCGGGAGGGGCACCGTGACCGCCTGGTCTCAGGGTTCGCCGGGTTCCGTGGCGCAGTCTCGCTCGCCATGGCCGTCGCCGTCCCGCGCACGCTCGAGTCCGGCGCGGCCTTCCCCGCCCGCGACCTCATCGTCTTCGTCACCGCCGGCGTGGTCGTCGTGACCGTCGTCGTCCAGGCGCTCGTGCTCCCGGTGGTGCTCCGGCGCGCCGCCCTGCCCGAGGACGAGTCCGTCGGCGAGGAGCGGCGGTACGCCGAACGGACGGCGATCGAGGAGGCGCTCGACGCCCTGCCCCGACTCGCCAAGCGCGCCGGGGCCGACCGCGCCACCGTCGCCCGGATCCGCAAGGACTACGAAGCACACCTCGACGTCATCCAGGCCCGTGCCGAAGCCGACGACGACCACCCCGCCGTGCAACGGCACGACAGCGCGGTCGCCCTCGAACTGGCCCTCGTGCGGCACAAGGCGGCGACGCTCCTCCGCCTCCGTGACGCCGACGAGATCGACGACGTCGTGCTCCGCCAGGTCCGGGCCGGACTCGACGCCGAAGAAGCGCGACTCGACGGATCGATGCCGGTGTGAGCGTCGACCCCGAGACCATCGTCCGCACCCTGCTGGGCGTCGCCGTCCTGATCGGCGTCGCCACCGGAGTGCTGCTCGCCGCGCGGACCCCCGTCCCGTGGGCGCCGGCGCTCGCCGTCCTGCGCGGGACCCTGCAGCTCGCGGTCCTCAGCGTCGTGCTCACCGGCATCATCCGCGACCCCCTCTGGATCGGGGTCGCCCTCGTGGTGATGCTCGCGGTGGCCACGACGACCGCGGCCCGACGCCTCGGGCCCCTCCGCACCCGCCTGCTGCCGGTCGCGCTCGCGATGATCGCGGGCATCGGCGTGGCGCTCGCCGTCGTGTTCGTCACCGGGGCGATCGCCTTCACGCCCCGGTACGTGCTGGCCATCGGGGGCATCGTCATCGGGAACGCCATGACCGGTGCCACCCTGTCCGGGCGCCGCTTCGTCGAACTCGTCGACGACCGCTGGGACGACGTCGAGGGTTGGCTCGCCCTCGGCGCGACCCCGCGGCAGGCGACCGCCGACCTCGTCCGCCGGGCCGTGCACGCCGCGATGGTGCCGAGCACCGACCAGACCAGGACGACCGGCCTGGTGACCCTCCCGGGCGCGTTCGTCGGTGCGGTGTTCGGCGGCGTCTCGCCCCTCGAGGCGGGCCGGTTCCAGGTCGTGGTGCTCGCGGCGATCATCACGGCGGGGGCGATCGTGTCGGTCGTGCTGACGCGGCTGCTCGCCGCGGTGCGGACGCGCCCCGTCGCGCCCGCCTGACGGACGGGAGGCGCGTGGCGGGCCGGCACCGCGCCTCCCGTCCGCAACCGGGTTGCGCTCAGGGCTCGGCGGCGCCGTCAGGAGCGTCCGAGGCAGGGGTCGACCGGAGACGATCAGCACCGCGAACGTGACGACGATGAGTGTCGCCCCGAGAATTCTTGTTGGCACCCCCTGAGGCAGCACGAAGAGGCCAACTTCGCAAGCCGCGGTAACGATCAACGGCGTGAGCGTCCCAGGTCGGAAATGCATGTAGCGCCGCCCGCACCGTCTCGGTAGCCGATCGGGCAGCGAACCGTTGACGCAACGCCGTCAGGGATGGGTCAGTAGCCGCGGCGGTAGAGCGCTCGGAACACCAGGACCCAGACGACGAGCGCGGCCAACCCAATTGCACCGGTCCACTTCGCGGTCGTGCCACCGGTGAACAGCAGCCAGCAGCAGAGCACGGTCAGGAAGCCGGTGCCGACTGCCATCGGTACCCGATACCGCGTTGTCCACGTCCGTAGAGTGGGGTCACCCCTATCGTCGCTCACGACGCGAGAGTACTTCCGGCGACCTCAGGTGGAGCCACCCCGACCAACTCTTACGGCTTCACGCCTCGGCGACATCCGTGAGCCGATCCTTCCCCGAGACAGCGATCACCCGCCCGACGACGTCCGAAGCTGCCCATAGCCTCAGCGTTCGCATCACCGCTCGGTGACCTCTCACGTGCAGCTCTAATGACAGCTCGATTGAGTGAGTGAGTGGCGACGAGGCTTGAGTTCACCGTAGGAGACCGCGAAAGGCACCTGGTCGTATACACGTGGGACCAGTTCACTGGGCGACTTCGAATCACCGTCGACGGCCGAGAAGTGGTCAGCACGATCCGGATGTTCTCGGTCAAGACAACGGCTGACTACGAGTTCAGAGTCGGTGAGGCAGAGCGGCACGAACTCCGGGTCACGAAGGAACGCCCCGTCGCGCTTGCAGCCTTTCGGCCGCAGCCGATCACCGCGTATGTCGACGGCCGAGAAGTAGCGCAGACCGAAGGCATGATGCGACGTGGCCAGGCAATCGGTATCGGCGTCGTGATCGGCATTCTGTTCCTGAGCGGATTGGCCTTGGAGCTCATCACTCGAGCGCATTGACCCCGTCCATAGACCGATCCTTCAGCGGCCGTGCTTCGCCTTCCGGAGAGCGAAGCGCCATGATCAGACGCCAGCGCCGAGCCAGAAGAGTCCGAGCGCGGTGTTCAAGATCACCAAGACCACGTCGAGGTCGGGCCGCGTGAGGCGAACGACCGACGTCGCGACGAATACCAGGCCGAAGGCAAGCGCGATCGAGCCCAGAATCTTCGCGCTCAAGACGTTCTACGCGCCAACCTAGCTGCTGCCGACGTCCGTGGGGCCATCGACTACCGAACTGAGGCGTGGGCAACGATCGCCGTGCTCTCGAACGAGAGAACACCGGACGGGGCCTGCCGCGTCGCGGCGTCCGTGAAGACAGCCTGCATCCGTGCGCGGCCTTCGTCAGTCTGGTGCATGTAGGTCTGTCCGATCGTTGCGATCCCTGCCGTGACTGCTGCCCAGAGGTCGTCCGGGCGGATACGGAAGGTGTACGAGAACAGGCTGCAGTCGACGGTGGTTGCGCCAGCGGTGCGGAACAGCTCGCGGAAGCCGCCTACGGTTCTCGGAAAGTCATCCGCTGGAGGCAATCGGTGCCCGGCCGGCACGGTTACGTCCGCTTCCCTCATGATCATGTTCCAGAACTGGTTGAGCGCCCCGACCGGTTCGGACGGCCAGATGGTTGCAGCGACGGTTCCACGGAGACGGGTGACTCGAAGCAGCTCACGAGCCGATGCGAGCGGGGTTGGTACGTGGTTGAGGACGAAGTTCGCAGTCGTGAGCGCGAACGAGCCGTCGTCGTAGCGCAGTGAAGGCAACGCCGCAGTTGCGATGTCGACACCCGGATAACGATCAGCAGCAAACCGCACCATGGAGGGTTCCTTGTCACATGCGCTGACCTTGAATCCCCGTCGGATGAGGACACCCACGACGGATCCCGTCCCCGTTCCGACGTCCAGAGCGGGCCCGTTGCCGACGCTCACGTGGTTTCTGAGCAGCCCTTCGATCGCACCTGCGCAGAGTTGCGCGAAAGACCTGTCGTAAGCAGTCGCAGTATCAGACCATCCGTCGAGCATGTCTCGACGCTACCCACCCAACCGATCCCCGATGAGTGATCCTTAGGTGGACGGTACCGGTCACCGTCGAGGCAAGCGCAGAGAACGTTCGAGAACGTTCATCGCGGTGTACGGGCTCCGCGACCTGGACTCCACCGCGCGCTCGTACTGTGGCGGGATGAGCGAAGACAGAGCGCCCGCGGCCCTTCCGCGTGCCCTCGTCGTGATGATGTGGGTGCTTGCGGCGCTGTTCAACGTGGTGTTCGTGAACTTCTTTGCCTTGTACTCAGCGGCCAACGACTGGGCGGTAGAGCGTTCGGAAGCAACTGGGGCATTCGAGCCGTCACAATTGCTTCCGCATGATGCGGCGCTGTGGCTGAGTGCTCACGTAGCGATCGTTCTTCTCGTAGTGCTCGACGCCGCGGGCGTCGCACTGTGGCTGCGCATCCGCCGAGGGCACGTCAAACGGTCTCAGTAGCCGATCGGCTATCGGACGGCTTGAGGCTCACGGCGAGGCTTCCTTCGCTGCCGCGCGAATCGAAGTCAGGAGGGACTGCTCGAATTGCGAGAGAACCGTGTCGGGCGCGGGCAGGCCACTCCGCCGAGCGCTGACGATCACGACCGCAGAGGCCGCATGCGGTGTTCGCCGGAACGCGAGCGAGATGACCTCGACACGAGGAATCAAGACGCCCGAGCGTTGCGTGAGTGTCGCCCCATTGTCGTCGAGCTCGGAGAGGGATGCGCGGGGGCAACCGCACCACGGCAGCCCGCACGACGCTGGGTACGTCCGGCAGCGCCACGTCGACGAGCGTGGAACCCCTCACGGCTCTAGTCACGTGTCCACACAAGCACGCTATCCCGTTGATCGATCGGCCACCGAACGCTTGCTGTGGCTAGCGTGTGACCATGTTGCCTATTGCAGTCGCGCTGCCCCCAGGGGGCGGAGGCTCCCTCCCCGTCTGGCTTTGGGTTCCGATCGTTGCCGTCGTGATCGTCGCAGCGGTCGTCCTGTTCCTTCGGCGCAGCCGCTGATGGCGTCTCGTTAGCCGAACGACCTCCGGCACACACGCCGGCGGCAAGCTGACCTGAACTACTTGGAGATCTACGTCGTGAACTCGATTCTGCTGCTGCTCGCCGGCCCTCCCGGCGGCGCTGGTTCTCTGCACGGCATGTCCGTGCCTGTTTGGCTCATCGTTGCGGCCGTCGTCGTCATCGTCATCGTCGGTGTGATCGGCATCCTCCGACGTCGTCGCTGACGGGACCGACAGCGCGCGGCGAAGCCGGTAGCGCTTTATCCGACACCGTGCCACTGCCGGATGATCGATCACCCTCCGGGGACTGGCTACTCACGGCCGTTTTTCTTCCGCCACCACCCAAGGATCAAACCGAAGATCAGGATGGCACCGAGCACCGGCAGTGCTCACCAGTCTCCGTTTGCACCTGCCGCGAACATGAGCTGAAACTCCGCCGCTTCGGAGCGGTCGGCCGTCCGATAGTCGATCGGCTATTGAGACAGCCGTGCAGCAGTCTTTGACCACGCCGCAGGTCCGGGTTGTACGTTCGGCTCGTGGTTGAAGACTCAAGTTCGAGGCGCAAGACGCCCGCATGGCTTTGGGTGCTGTTCATCGCTGGCTTGGCCGTCTTCGCACTCGGCTCGTTCCTTGCCCGTGTTGACGGCCACCTGTACGGCATCCCGATTCTGGCGGTCGGGCTGGCAGCGGTCGTGATCTTCGTCGCGCTTCGTGGCCGGTACACCGGCAAGAGGTAACAAGCGCGGAATGTTGATTGGGAGCTGTCCCGTCAACTCATCGTCCATCGGGACGCGGGTAGTCGACCGTAGTGCTGCTGACCGTTGGCGGATCACCGCAGACGCCCCGCCTCACCGAAACCACGAAGGAACCGCCCCCGCGACAGCAGGAGCGGTTCCAGGCTGGCCTTCTGACTGAAGAACCAGGGGCCTGCATCGATGCTTCCCTTCAGAGCGTGGTCGGCGATGCTGCGCTGCGCGTAACTGCTGGCAGCGTCGCCGCGAGGACTGCGATGACCAGGATGAGCCCTGCAGTGCCGAGCGCGATCAGCGACCCCGACGACACTGCGACAGTGGCCCCAGTGATCGTGATGAGCACTGCGGCGGCGTAGAGGAGCGCTGCTGGCGTTGACCGGCAGCGAGCTCGTGCCCACCCCGTCCCTGGCCGGATCATGCGCGGTGGGTACACGATGACGATCACCAGGACCACCCACGTCAGGCCATATGGGGAACGGAGGGCCGCGAGTGCAGCGTCCGATGCCATGAGCGCGACCGCTCCCGCGAACCCGATGATGCTCAGAACAAGCCCAAGACGTGTCGGAGGTACGACCTGCTGATTCACCGTGACCAATACCCCTCTTCGGACGGCTTACTTACGGCACCCGACGATGACCGGGTAGGGCGGCCCTGCGGCGATGACCTTCTGCAGGGCGATGCACTTGCCGGAGCTGTAGGCCTTGTGCGTGACATCGATGACGATGCCAGCACCAATGCCGCAAGCCCACGCGGCCGGACCACACGCTGCAGTGATGATTGCCGCCACCGTTGCGAATGAGCCAGTTGCCATGTACTTCGTATCAGCCTTCGAGTAGATCAGTGTGCAATGGATCAGGTTGCACTCGAGCGTCGGATGGGCGACGTAGACGCGGGTCGATGACCCATCAACGGTCTGGTTCACGGTCAAACTCGTCCGGATGGAACCATCGGCGAAGGTCTGCGTGGTGACTGGTCCGGCCGCCTCGGTCGTCGTGGACGTGAAAACCGGCACAGCCGTCTCGAGCTCGGAGTCGAGCTGCTGGCCAGACTGCAGCTTCGCGATGAGCTGGTCCTCCACCGCTGGCGCGATCCCGGCCTGTCGCATCGTCGCACGGATCGTCTGCTCGTCAGCGGAGTTCAGCTGACCTGACACAGCGTTCGCGGGAGTTGTGACGAGCATCGACCCGAACAGGGCAGCAGCGGCTGCCGTGACCAGCGCGGTTCGGACTGGGTTGATGGTGAAGAAGCGCAAGGTGTCCTCCTGTCCTAGCGTGTTGCTAGGCCTGGCCCCGATGGCAGGTGTGATCACCTTGCCGGTAAAACTCTACGTGCACAATGACGGCGATTCTCGGGCGTGTCGACACTTCCGACGTGGCTTTCGCCGTCTCGTGAGCCGGTCCTCCAAAGGGTCACGGCCTCCCGCGGGAGCTTGGGACTCCTCGGCCGCGCTCCGGAGCGAACCGTGTCACACACAGCTGGTCCGCCAACGATCTCAGTGCACGGTCGCCATACGGGCGCGCCGAACGCACGAAAGCCGAGCCGGGCCCCTGGTCCATGGGAGATGGCGGTGTGTGCCCCGCGGCGCTGAGCCGGAGCGACATCGCGGGTCCGCTTCAGCGCTCGGCGGCGAGCTCCGGCCGCAACACGCTCTCTGCGCCGGGCGTCGCCCAGACCTGCCCGTCCGCAGCGAACGCGACGACGTCGACCGAGCCCTCCGCGGTCAGCCGACGGAGGTCGTCGGCGTCGCCCGCCACGACGGCCGTGGCGAGCACGTCGGCGGTCACGATGTCGTCCGCGATCACGGTGGCCTGCACGAAGGTCGGCGCCGCACGCCGCCAGATGTGCTCGCCACGCTCCGCGGTGCCCGAGGTCGCCACCGCGCGCCGGTCGCCGTCGAGTCGGACGATGCCGACGATCGTGTCACGACGGGATGGGTCGACGATCCCGACGCTCCACGGTTCGGGCTCCGCCGCGGGTTCGGCGGACCAGAGGCGGCCGCGGGCGAGGACGTCGCCGCCCGCCGTGATCAGCCAGTCGGACCCCTCGCCGTCGAGCAGCGCGCCGGCGTCGCGGATCGCCAGGGCCTTCACGACGCCTGACAGGTCGACGATGCCGTCGGGCCGGTGCGGGGTGAACGCGCCACCCGTACGGTCGCGCCACTCCAGGGCCAGGGCGTAGGTGTCGCGGACCTCGGCCGGGGCGTCGGCCAACCGCAGTGCACCGGATGCCACACGACTGAGGACGGACGCCGGGTCGTAGAGGCTGTACCGGTGGTCGTAGCCGGCGAAGACCGCCCGGACCGCCGCGGCCGCCTCCAGGGACGCGCCCCGGAGGCTGACCACGGTGCCCATGGTCTCGAATGTCCGGACGCTCACAGGCCGGCCTGGTCGAGCGCTGACTGCAGCGAGGTGATGTAGCCCTCGCTCGTGAAGGTCGCGCCGCTGACCGCCTGGATCTGCGCCGACTGAGCCTGCAGTGCCTCCTGGCGGAGGATCGGCGCGGCTTGCTGGCTGATCATCACGGAGCGTCCGCCGTCGTTGGTCAGCTGCAGGGCCGTGACGTCGGTGAGCTTGCCGCCGGCGACGGTGATCTGCACCTGGACCGGGCCGTACTGGGTCTGGGCCGTCTGTCCGGCGTAGGTGCCGTCCTTCGCCGAGGCCGTGGTGCCCGTGCTGCTGCCGCTCGTACCGCTGCTCGACTCCGTACTGCTGCCCGAGCCCGAGCCGCCGGAGCTCGTGTCGCCGGAGCTCGTGTCACCCGACCTCGTGCTGCCGGAGCTCGTGCCGCCGCCTGCGCTGCTGCCCGTTCCCGTGCTGCCCGTCCCGCTGGTCGTCCCACCCGAGGTCGACGCCTGCGGCTGGGTCGCGGTGACGGCCGGCTGCCCACCGAGCTGCCACCCGATCACCAGCACCGCTGCCGAGGAGAAGATGCCCCCGGCGATCACCCGCCCGCGCATCACTCGAACCGCTCTTGGTGGATCTGGTGCTCCGGGACGCCGGCGAGCCGGGCCTCCTCGACGACCAGGTCGGACCAGGCCTTCGGACCGCACACGTACAGGTCCGACTCGAGCAGTCGCGGGAACACCGACCGGAGGCTGACACCGCGGCGGACGTCGTCCTCGGTCATCCAGCTCTCGCGGGACTGCGCGCGACGGCCGACCATCGCGTACAGCGTGCTCCCGGTCGCGTTCGCGAGCGCGACGGTCTCGTTCCAGAGGTACTGCTGGTCGGCGTCGGTCCCGCGCAGGAGCACGGTGGCCTCGCCGGGTCGGAGGTCGGTGTCCTCGAGGAGTGCGCGGACCGGGGTGATCCCGATGCCCGAGGCGACGAGCGCCAGGTACGGTGCGGTCCGTGCACGGCTCGTGAAGAGACCGTACGGGCCCTCGAGCGACACGAAGGCACCCGGGCGGATGCGGCCGAGCCGGGCCGAGCCGGCTCCGAGGTCGCGGACGGTGATCCGGGCGTGACCGGTCCCGGGGACCGCCGAGAACGACACGGGGTGCGCGTGCCACCAGGTCCGCGCCGTCCAGAACCGCCACACGCCGTACTGGCCGCCCTGCACGCCGAGGCGGTCGAGTGCGCGTCCGGCGAGGTGGATCGACACCACGCCGGGCGCGATCGGCTCGACGGCGGTCACACGGATGCGGTGCCGGAGGGTCACCACGAACGGCAGGACGAACCGGTACAGGACGATCAGGCCGAGCGCCAGGGCGTACAGCGCGATCCAGTACACGCGCTGCCAGGAGCCGTTCGACAGGACCCCGCCGACGCTGAGCATGTGCGGCAGCGCGACCAGCACGGCCGCGTAGCTGAGCAGGTGGATGACGTGCCAGGCCTCGTACGGCAGCCGGCGACGGACCGCGACGAGCGACGAGACCACCACGGTGATGAACAGCCCGAGCGCGAGGTACGCGAGCGGCATGTCCGGGGTCGAGAACAGCGCGATGGTCTCGGCGACCGGGCTGTGCGCCGACTCGGCGGAGTAGCCGAGCGTGAGCAGGGCCCCGTGCGCGAGCAACAGGTACAGCACGGGCTTGCCGAGCGATCGGTGCACCGCGATGGCGTTGTCCTGACCGAACACGCGGTCGATGAGCGGCACGCGGGCGGCGAGCACGAGCATCACGAGGGTGAGGTCGGTGCCGATGAGTCCGGCGATGATGCCGGCGTCGGTGATGACGCTGCCGACCCCGGTGATGGTCCGGGACGCCGGCGTGACGAGCCACAGCACGACGGCGAACGCGGCCGAGGTCCAGGCGAGCACGCCGAGCAGGTCGGCCATCGCGGTCCGGGCCTTGCGGGCGCGGCGACGACGTCGTGCGGCAGCGGCGAGCGGCTCGGACGGCGCTGGTCGGAGCGCGGGTCGGCTCGCCGCGGAGCGAGCCGGGGGGCGGGTGGCGGGGCCGGCGGTGTCGATCATCGTCGTGGTCCTCTCCAGCAGCTGATCGGGTGACACCCAGCATCTGCATCGGAACCATGAGCGAACCCGGAACGGGCCCGGTGCTTCGTTCGAGATCTCGAGTGATGCCCCGGTCAGCGCCGCGGCAGCCGCACGGTCGCCACCGCTCCCCCGTCGACGCCGTTCACGAGCGTCGCCGAGCCACCGGCCCGTTCCGCGGTGCCCCGGACCAGGGCGAGCCCGAGCCCGCTCCCGCCGAGCGTCGTCCGCGACTCGTCCGCACGGGTGAAGCGGTCGAAGGCCTGCGGCAGGAACGCATCCGGCACACCGGGTCCGTCGTCGACCACGGAGAGTTCGAGCGTGCCGTCGTCGTCCTGTCGGAGCGCGGCCCGGACGACCCCGCCGGCGCTGCCCGCGGCGATCGCGTTCGCCACGAGGTTGTCGACCACGCGCGCGAACGCCGCCGGTCCGACGCCGTAGCAGGCGTCGGGAGTGTCCACGTCGACCGTGAAGTCGACGTCACGAGGCCCCAGCGAGTCGATCGCCCGTGCTCGATCGATCGACGCCATGAGCTCCGACACGAGTTCCGATGCCGGGGTGGAAGGCGTCGGCCCCTCCTCGTCGAGTCGGCTCAACTCGAGCATCGTGTTCGCGAGCGCGACCAGTCGCGCGGCGTCGGACTCGGCTGCGCTCAGTTCGCGTTCGAGCGCGGTCGCGTCCCCGGACGACCGGTGCGCGAGCTCCAGGCGTGCGGTGAGCGCGGCGAGCGGCGTCCGGAGCTCGTGACTCGCGTCCGAGACCATCCGGCGCTCGCGCTCGGCGTTCTCGCGCTGCCGGTCGAGGAACGCGTTCAAGGTCCGGGCGAGGCCGGCCAGCTCGTCGTCGGTCCGGCCCACCGGCAGGTGGGCGTCCGAGGACCCGGCGCTGATGGCCTCGGCGGTCCGGCGCATCCGTCCGACCGGTCGGAGCGCGAGGGTGGAGAGCAGCCAGGCCGTCCCACCGAAGGCGGCGAGGGCGAGGAGGGTGCCGACGACGAGCGACTGGTCGACGCGCTCCAGCGTCTCGTGTCCGGCACGGCCGTCCTGTGCCGCCCAGACGACGTACGAGCCCTCGCCGTTGGCGACCGGGATCCCGACGACGGTGTTCCGGTGGCCGTGGACGTCGAGCCGGAGCGTCGTCTCGTGCTCCACCGAGCGGGGCAGGGCGTCGCGCAGGCCGTCCGGCAGCCGGTCGAGCACCCAGTCCCCCGACGACGACCGGATGCCGATGAGCAGTCCCTCGGTCGGTCGGTCCGGCGTCTCGCCCGGGTTCGCCCGCAGGTCCATGACGAACGGGGCGGCGTCGCTCATCGCCAGGGACCGGTCGGTCTCGAGGGACGCGCGGTCGATCTGCACGTGCAGGGCGACGGCGCTCGCGACGAGCACGACCGCGCCGACGAGCACGCTGCCGAGCGTGATCCGCGCCCGGATCGACAGGCGCCGCAGCAGCCTCACGACGACACACCCGCCACGACGACCGAGGCCCTCACGGGGCCACGACGTCGAGCGCGTACCCGACGCCCCGCACGGTCCGGATCGCCACGTCGGCGTCGGCGGCCTGCAGCTTCTTCCGCACGTAGCTGACGTACTGGTCGACGATCGTCGGGTCGAAGTGCTCCGCGCTCCCCCAGACCTCGTCGAGGACCTCGCTGCGCGACCGGGTCTGCCCGGCGCCCTGCACGAGGAACCGCAGCAGCGAGAACTCCTTCACGCTCAGCGGCAGGTCGCGACCGCGCACCGTCGCCCGCACGGCCACGGTGTCGAGCCGGACCGCGCCGGCCTCGACCACGGTCGGGGTGCCGGCGGCGCGGCGGCGGAGGTGTGCGCGGATGCGCGCGTTGAGCTCCGCGATCGCGAACGGCTTGGTGAGGTAGTCGTCGGCCCCGGAGTCGAGGCCGAACACCCGGTCGTCCACCGCGTCGCGCGCGGTCACGAGCACGACCGGGAAGTCCTGGCCCATCTCCCGCAGCCGCCGACACACCTCGAAGCCGGTCATCTCGGGCAGCATCACGTCGATCGCGGCCGCGTCGAACGCGCCGGACCGTGCGGCGACGAGCGCGGCGACGCCGTCGGTGACGAGCGTGACCTCGTGCCCCTCGTCCCGCAGGCCGCGCTCGACGAGCGCACCCATCGCCGGGTCGTCCTCCACCACCAGGATCTCCGCCATGCACCGTCCCTTCCACGCACATCGTGCCGCATCCGACGACGGTCGCGCTGGGTGCGTGGTCCGGACGCGACCGCCTGGAGGCCCGGTGCCGGTCCGGCGGACCGGCACCGGGCCTCCAGGCGGTCACCGTCACCGACGGCGTCAGGCGACGCCGGTGGTCCCGAGGAGCGAGCCGATGATGAACGTGGCGGCGAGCGCGATCGCGCCACCCACGACGACGCGGACGGTGGCGCGCGGCACCGATCCCCCACCGATCTTCGCGCTCGTCGCGCCCGTCAGGGCGAGCGCGACGAGGACGACGACGAACGTGACCGGGATGCGGGCGCCGTCCGGCGGCAGGAGGATCGCCAGGAGCGGCAGGACCGCGCCGACCGAGAACGACGCGGCGGAGGCGAAGGCCGCGTGCCAGGGGCTGACGACCTCGTCCTCGTCGATCCCGAGCTCGGTCGACAGGTGCGCGGCGAGGGCGTCGCGGTCGGTGAGCTCCGAGGCGACCTGCTCGGCTGTGGACCGCTGGAGGCCCCGGGCCTCCCAGAGCCGGGTGAGCTCCTCGAGCTCTGCCTCGGGGTCGTCGGCGAGCTCCTTGCGCTCCTTGGCGATGAGGGCCTTCTGGCTGTCGCTCTGGCTGCTCACGGACACGTACTCGCCGAGTGCCATCGACACCGCACCGCCGACGAGCGCCGCGACGCCCGCCGTGGCGATCGCAGGGACGGACGTCGACGCCCCGGCGACGCCGACCACGATCGACGCGGTCGAGACGATGCCGTCGTTGGCACCGAGCACGGCGGCCCGCAACCAGTTGAGCTTCGAGGACAGCCCGCCGCTGTGCGGCTCGCCGTCGTGGTGGTCGATGTCGGGTTCGGTGTCGCGGTCGGTCACACGGGCCAGACAACCATGCGACCGACGGCCTGTTCGTGTGTGTTTTCGAACGATCGCGGTTGTGCGCCGATCGGCCTGGTTCCGTGCGCACCCCTCGGTCGACCTGTTGTGTGGGCGACGAGCCGGGAGTGCCCGGCAGCACACGATGAAAGGTCCTCGATGAACTGGCAGTTCGGCGGCGTTCCGCTCCACCCACTGTTCGTCCACCTCACCTCGGTCGCGGTCCCCGTGGCGGCGCTCACCGCGATCGCGGTCGCCGCCTGGCCTGCCGCCAGACGCTGGCTCGCGGTCGGCGCACCGATCATCGGGCTGGTCGCGCTGGTGTCGGTCCCGCTCGCGACGTCGTCGGGCGAGTGGCTGGAGCACCACGAGAAGGAGACGGCGCTGCTCGAGAAGCACACGGAGCTCGCCGACGGCATGCTGCCGTGGTCGATCGCCGTGTTCGCGCTCCTCGTGCTCTGGTGGGGTTGGCAGCGCTTCGCGGTCGACCGGGTGGACAACCGCGGGCTGGTCCGTGCGGTCGGCATCGTCGGACCGTTCCTCCTGATCGCGGCCGGCATCGGCTCGATGATCGAGGTCGTGGCGATCGGACACGCAGGGGCCGTGTCCGTCTGGAAGGGATAGAGAGAGATGGGATCGATGGAGCACGACGAGACGAACACCTGCAGCTACCACATGGGGGGTGCGCTCCCCGCGGGCGGCGACCACGTCGGCGGGGCCTTCGGGCAGTCGCCGACCCTCGAGCACTGGTACCCGCAGCGACTCCGCGTCGACGCGCTGCACCGCAACGCCGTGGACGCCGACCCGCTCGGCGCCGACTTCGACTACGCGGCGGCGTTCGCGACGATCGACCTCGAGGACCTGAAGCAGGACATCAAGACGCTGCTCACCACGAGCGTCGACTGGTGGCCCGCCGACTACGGCAACTACGGCCCGCAGATGATCCGCATGGCCTGGCACGCCGCCGGCACCTACCGGATCGCCGACGGCCGCGGTGGCGCGGGCACGGCGATGCAGCGGTTCGCACCGATCGGCAGCTGGTGGGACAACGGCAACACGGACAAGTCGCGTCGCCTGCTCCAGCCGATCAAGCACAAGTACGGCAACGCCCTGAGCTGGGCCGACCTCATGGTCCTGACCGGCAACTGCTCGCTCGAGCTGATGGGCCTGCCGACCTACGGGTTCGCCGGCGGCCGACTCGACGCGTGGGAGCCGGACGACGGCACGTGGTGGGGCCCGGAGGTGTGGAACCCGCACGACGTGCACAGCATGGACGAGATGGTGACCCGCGACGAGCGCTGGCACGGGCAGAACGGGGACGAGGACTACGACCTGCAGAGCCCGCTGGCGGCCTCGCACCAGGCCCTCATCTACGTCAACCCCGAGGGACCGTACGCGAACGGGGATCCCATGGGCTCCGCCCGCGACATCCGCATCACGTTCACCCGGATGGCGATGAACGACGAGGAGACCGTCGCTCTCATCGCCGGCGGCCACGCGTTCGGCAAGAGCCACGGCCAGGTCGCCGCGACCGAGATCGGTCCGTCGCCCGAGCTCGCGCCGATCGAGCAGATGGGCCTCGGTTGGCACAACCCGGTCGGGACCGGCAACGCCGAGTACACCTCGACGAACGGCATCGAGGGCAGCTGGACGCCGGACCCGACCCGCTGGGACAACAGCTACCTCGAGAACCTCTTCGCGCACGAGTGGGAGCAGACGAAGAGCCCTGCCGGTGCGCTGCAGTGGACGCCGAAGGACCCGGACGCGCCGAAGACCCCGGACGCGCACGTCGCCGGGCAGATGAACCCGCTCATGATGATGACCTCGGACATCGCGCTCAAGGTGGACCCGGAGTACCGGAAGGTGTGCGAGAAGTTCCTCGCCGACTTCGACACGTTCACGCTCGCGTTCTCGAAAGCCTGGTACAAGCTGACCCACCGCGACATGGGTCCGAAGTTCCGCTACCTCGGCCCGGAGGCGACGATCCAGGACGACCTGCTCTGGCAGGACCCGCTGCCCGACGCCGAGGGCGCCCCGATCGGCGACGCCGACGTCGAGGCGCTCAAGGCCGCGGTCCGCTCCGCCGGGATCAGCACGTCCGACCTCGTGTTCACGGCGTACTCGGCCGCGTCGACCTACCGCGACAGCGACAAGCGCGGCGGCGCGAACGGTGGTCGCATCGCCCTGTCCCCGCAGAAGGACTGGGCGGTCAACGGCCGGACGGTGCCGGTGGTCGAGGCGCTGCAGCGCATCCGGGAGCAGCACCCGTCGGTGTCGCTCGCCGACCTCGTCGTGCTCGCGGGCTGCGTCGGTGTCGAGGACGCCGCCCGTGCGGCCGGCGTCGAGGTCACCGTGCCGTTCACGCCCGGCCGGGTCGACACCACGCAGGAGCTCACCGACATCGAGATGTTCGAGTGGCTCCGTCCGATCGCGGACGGCTTCCGGAACTTCCGGTCGGAGCGCTTCGAGCAGTTCGCCCCGGGGGTCGCGCTCGAGCAGGTGTTCCTCGACCGGGCCAACCTGCTCACACTGACCGCGCCGGAGTGGACGGTGCTGACCGGTGGGCTGCGGGTCCTCGGCACGAACTGGGACGGGTCGGACGTCGGTGTGCTGACCGGTCGCGTCGGCACCCTGTCGACCGACTGGTTCGTGAACCTCACGGACACCGACCTGGTCTGGACGAAGACGGACGAGAGCGAGACGACCTTCGCCGGCACCGTGCAGGCGACCGGTGAGCAGCGCTGGACGGCCTCCCGCCACGACCTGGTGTTCGGGTCGAACGCGCAGCTCCGGTCGATCGTCGACGTCTACGCCGGCAGCGACGGTCAGGAGCGGTTCGTGCGCGACTTCGTCGCCGCGTGGGACAAGCTCATGATGCTCGACCGGTACGACGTCAAGGGTGCGAAGCGGTACGGCCCGATGGCCGCCTGACTCCCTTCCGGACGCGGCGCCCGCTCTGTCACCATGGTGGCGGAGCGGGCGCCGTCGTCCGCCCGGTTCGAAGGAGAACACCATGACCGTCCACCTCAACCCGTACCTGGGGTTCCGCGACTCCGCCCGCCAGGCGCTGGAGTTCTACCACTCGGTGTTCGGTGGCGACCTCCGGATCGGCACGTTCCGCGAGATGGGCGCCGACGTCGGCCCGGACGACGCCGACAAGGTGATGCACGGGCAGCTCGACATCGGGGGCGGGCTCGTCCTGATGGCCTCGGACGCCCCGGCGGACCACCCGGTCGACGCCGGCAGCAGCATCTCGGTGTCCCTGAGCGGCGACGACGTCGAGGCGCTGACCCGCTGGTGGCACGCCCTGTCCGAGGGCGCGACAATCATCGAGCCGTTCACGCAGGCCCCGTGGGGTGACACCTTCGGCATGCTGACCGACCGCTTCGGCACGACCTGGCTGGTCAACGCGACCACCACCCAGCTCGGCTGACGCGGTGCCCGCCGGACGGGAGGCCCGTGGCGGCGCCGCCACGGGCCTCCCGTCCGATGGTGGGCACGCCTGAGGCGTTCCGTCCGTACCGCGGTGGAACGCGACGCGGACCGCGACGCGTCCGTAGGCTCGGGAGCATGTCCTACACTGCGGCGGACGACCGCTACGACTCCATGCCCTACCGCCGGACCGGCCGCTCCGGCCTCGACCTGCCCCTGCTCTCGCTCGGGTACTGGCACAACTTCGGCGACGACAAGCCGTTCGAGACGCAGCGCGCGATCAGCCGCCGCGCGTTCGACCTCGGCATCACGCACCACGACCTCGCGAACAACTACGGCCCGCCCTACGGCTCCGCCGAGCTGAACTTCGGTCGGCTCATGCGGGAGGACTTCCGGCCGTACCGCGACGAGATGGTCATCTCGACCAAGGCCGGCTGGGACATGTGGCCCGGGCCGTACGGACAGGGCGGCGGCTCGCGCAAGTACGTGCTCGCCTCGCTCGACCAGTCCCTGCAGCGGATGGGGCTCGACTACGTCGACGTCTTCTACTCGCACCGGCTCGACGCGTCCACCCCGCTCGAGGAGACCATGGGCGCGCTGCACACCGCCGTGCAGCAGGGCAAGGCGCTGTACGTCGGCATCTCGTCGTACGACGCCGAGCGGTCCCGGCAGGCCGCGGCGATCCTTGCCGACCTCGGGACCCCGCTGCTCATCCACCAGCCGTCGTACTCGATGCTCAACCGCTGGATCGAGGACGAGGGCCTGCTCGACGCGGCCGGTGAGGTCGGCTTCGGCGTCATCGGCTTCACCGCGCTCGCACAGGGGCTGCTCACCGGGCGCTACCTGGACGGGGTGCCGGAGGACTCGCGCGCAGCGGCGGGCAAGTCGCTCGACACCGAGTGGCTGACCGACGAGGTCGTGGGGCACCTGCGGGCACTCGACGACATCGCGTCGGAGCGGGGCCAGAGCCTGGCGCAGCTCGCACTCGCGTGGGCGCTCCGCGACGAGCGGGTCACCTCGCTCGTGATCGGCGCGTCCCGGGTGGAGCAGCTCGAGCAGAACGTCGCCGCCCTCGGCAACCTGACGTTCACGGACGACGAGCTGCGGCGCATCGACGAGCACTCGGTCGGGGTCCTCGACGTGGACCTGTGGTCGGGCGCACGGTCGGGCCAGGTCAGCTGAGCAGACCGGTACCGGGCGAGGGCCGGGCTACTCGACGTCGACGAGTGCGACGAACCGGGACCCGATGCCCGGCACCTCGCCGCGGACGGCCCCGGCGGGCGGTGCCGGGGTCTCAGCGGGGTCGTGGTGCTCACAGACCAGGACGTCCCACTCCGGCCACCACTTCTTCGGGCGGGCGTCCTCGGCGAAGCCGCACACGGCGCACTCCAGGTGCACCCAGACCCGCCGCGCACCGGTGCGGTTCGCCCGCGACTGGACGAGCCACGCCGGCGGGTCCTGCTCGAGCGCGGTCAGGTCGGCTTCCGAGATGTGCGCCGGGATGCCGTGGCGGGTGGCCATCTCGAGCGGGATGTCGAGCCGGACGGCGGCTGCACGGCGGGAGAGCATCGCTCCAGCCTAGGCGGTGCGGCGCCGACGGCCGAGCGACGTCTGGAAGCGGAGCAGGTAGCCGTCCGGGTCCTGGACGAGGAACTGCGTGACGCCCGCCTCCTCGTCGCCGACCCGGTACCACCTCGTCTCCGGCTGCATGAAGAGCGGAATCCCGGCGCGGACGAGCCGATCCGCGACCGCCGTGCTGTCCGGGACGCTGATCTGCAGGTTGACCCCGCGTCCGAGCGGACGGTCGAGTGCACCCGTCACCCAGTTGCGTCCGACGCCGGCCTGTTCGAGCATCACGTGCGCGCTCCCGCCGACCAGGTACGCGAACCGCTCCTCCGGTCGGGCGTACCGGACCGCGAAGCCGCACAGGTCGCACCAGAACCGGAGGCTGCGGTCGAGGTCGGTGACGAGGAGCTCGGGTACCAGGTCCGGCTCGACGGGGCCGGTCTCGCGGTCGGCCATCAGTACTCGGGGTCCTGACGGTCCTGGTCCTGCCAGGGGAGCATCCGTCCGGCGACCAGGAAGAGGATCCCGCCGAACGCGTACACGAGGGCGACCGCCCACCAGGGGTTGCGCCGCTCGCGCGGCTGCTGAGGCTCCACGAGGACACCGTAGTCGCGCGACGCGCGGTCGCGCGACGCACGGACGCGCGACGCACGGACGCGCGACGCACGGACGCGCGACGCACGGACGCGCGACGCACGGACGCGCGACGCACGGACGCGCGTCGTCGCGTCCGGTCGGGCGTGCCGGACGGGAGGCACGTGCCGGGCCCGCACCGCGCCTCCTGTCCGGTGGTCCACGCCGCTCCTGTGCCCCGCACTGGGGCCGACCGCTCCCCCGGTCGGGGGCGGCGACGCACGGTGCGCCGGGGGCGCCCGTCCGGGAGGATGATGCGTGCGCATCGACACTCGCGGGCCGGACCCGTCGGCAGCGAGCGGTGCCCCGGGGAGGACGAACATGCCGTGGCGCAAGCACGCCGAGGAGATGCGGGACGTCTACGCGAACGAGATCGCCGCCGCGGTGCACCGCGGTGAGACACCGTCGGACGCGCAGCTCGAGGCGTGGGCGCGCTACGACGCCGTCGCCCGCGGGGAGGACCCGGGGCGCGCGTTCCCGGCGCGCCGACCGTCGTCCCGCTGAGGGGCCGAGGCGCAATCCTTCGAGCATTCCCATGGTGGCGGGGGTAAGGGTTGCCTTACCTTCGTCATCGTGCCACCGTCCAGCTCCACCGTGACCAGCTCTCCGTCGACCGGCCCGGCGGCGGACGGATCCGTCGTCCCCGCACGCCGGCGGCGCAGCCCGCTGGAGGTCTGGGGCCCCGGCCTCATCGTCATGCTCGCCGACACCGACGCGGGGTGCCTCATCACGGCGGCCGAGTCGGGTGCGCAGTGGGGCTACACGATGGTGCTCCCCCAGCTCGTGCTCATCCCGATCCTGTTCATGGTGCAGGAGATCACGGTGCGGCTCGGCGTCGTCACCCGCAAGGGCCACGGCCAGCTCATCCGCGACCACTTCGGCGGCCGTTGGGCCTGGGTGTCGGCCGGCACGCTCGTACTGTCCGCCGTGGGCGCGCTGTTGACCGAGTTCGCGGGCATCGCGGGCGTCGGCGAGCTGTTCGGGGTGTCGCGCTGGATCACCGTGCCGGTGGTCACGATCGCCCTGGTCGTCGTCGCCATGCTCGGCAGCTACCGGCGGGTCGAACGCATCGGCATCGTCGTCGGGCTGGGCCAGCTCGCGTTCCTGCCCGCCATGCTGCTGGCGCACCCGGACTGGGGCGACCTCGCCGCACACTTCGCCGCGCTCCCCCTCGGTGACCACGCCTACCTGTACCTGCTCGCCGCGAACGTCGGCGCCGTGATCATGCCGTGGATGATCTTCTACCAGCAGACCGCGGTGATCGACAAGGGACTCACGGTGCGGGACCTCGGGCGGGAACGCCGCGACACCGCCTTCGGCTCCGTCCTCACGCAGGGCGTGATGATCGTCGTCGTCATCACCCTGGCAGCCACCGTCTGGAAGGGCGGCGCGGGCGCGTCCGCCCACCTCGGCACGGTCGGCGACATCGCGACCGCGCTCATGCCGTTCCTCGGTGACGCCCCGGCCCGGGTGCTCGTCGGCCTGGCGATCCTCGGCGGTGCCCTCGTCGCCGCGATCGTGGTCTCGCTCGCCGGGTCGTGAGGCATCGCGGACGTGCTCGGGTGGAAGCACTCCCTGAACGGCGGGATCGACCGCGGCAACCGTCGCTTCTTCACGGTGTACGCCCTCACCCACGTCGTCGGCGCGGTCATCGTCCTGTCGAGCGTCGACCTCGTGCAGCTCGCGGTGGACGTCGAGGTGATGAACGCGCTGCTGCTGCCGATCGTCCTCGGCTTCCTGCTTGTGCTCGAGCGCCGGGCGCTGCCGCCGGAGCACCGCATGCGCGGCCCCTACCGCTGGGTCGTGACCGGGCTGGCCCTCGTCGTGATCGCGTTCAGCCTGTACTCCGTGCCGGGGGCGCTGGGGCTCCTCGGCTGACCGGACCGCACTGCTGAGCGTCCCGTCCGGCCGGCTGGCGCGGTCCGTGGCCTTGCGGACGCCCGCGATCGGCGCGATGCTGATCGGGGTCTCGACCGCACCGGAAGGAGTCCAGCGTGCGGATGCTCCTGACGTCCGGCGGGGTGACGAACCCCACCATCCACGCGTCACTCGTCGACATGCTCGGCAAGCCCGTCGAGGAGTGCCGTGCGCTCGTGGTCCCGACCGCCCAGTGGGGCCACCCGATGTGCGGCCCGTCCTCCGTCGTCCGCCTCATCGCCGGAGGTGGCGGATCGGCCCACCTGACCGGACTCGGCTGGGCGTCGCTGGGCGTGCTCGAGCTCACGGCGCTCCCGACGATCGGCGTCGACCGGTGGGCGCCGTGGGTGCGCGAGGCCGACGTCCTCCTGGTCGACGGCGGCGACGCGACCTACCTCGCCCACTGGATGCGGGCGAGCGGCCTGCTCGACGTGATGGCGTCGACGCCGGACACCGTCTGGGTCGGCGTGAGCGCCGGGAGCATGGTCATGACCCCGCGGATCGGACGCCCGTTCGTCGCGTGGGCGGACGCCCCCGACGACCGCACGCTCGGCGTCGTCGACTTCTCGATCTTCCCGCACCTGGACGCGTTCCCGGAGAACACCCTCGAAGCCGCCGAGCGCTGGGCCGCGGCGATCGACGGCCCCGCCTACGTGATCGACGAGCAGACCGCCCTGGCGGTGGTCGACGGCGACGTGACGGTTGTCTCCGAGGGCCGGTGGGAGCGCTTCGACCCGAGCGAGTGACCCGGCAGGAGCAGACCCCTGGGGTCGGCGGTCACCCCTGCGCCGCGGGCACCTCGTCGGCGGCATCCGCTGCCGCCGCATCGGCGGCTCCTGCTGCCGCCTCGGCCTGCTGGGCGAACTGGGTCCGGTGCAGTTCCTCGTACCGGCCACCCTGCGCGAGCAGCTGCTCGTGCGTCCCGCGCTCGATGATCGACCCGTCCTCGACGACGAGGATCAGATCGGCGCTCCGGATCGTCGACAGCCGGTGGGCGATCACCATGGCGGTTCGTCCCTCGAGCGCCTCGCTGAGCGCGGCCTGCACCGCGGCCTCCGAGGTGGAGTCGAGCGCTGCCGTCGCCTCGTCGAGGATCACGACGCGCGGCTGGGCGAGCAGCAGCCGTGCGATGGTCATCCGCTGCCGTTCACCGCCGGAGAGCCGGTAGCCGCGTTCGCCGACCATGGTGTCGAGCTGGTCCGGCAGTGACCGGATCAGCGGTTCGAGTCGTGCCCGGCGGACGGCGTCCCAGACCTCGTCGTCCGTGGCGCTCGGGCGTGCCAGTCGGAGGTTCGCCCGGATGGTCTCGTGGAACAGGTGGCCGTCCTGGGTGACCATGCCCATGGTGTGCCGGAGCGACTCGAAGGTGACGTCGCGGACGTCCCGCCCCGCCAACCGCACCGCGCCGCTGTCGACGTCGTACAGCCGCGACAGCAGTTGCGCGATCGTGGACTTCCCGGCACCCGAGGTCCCGACGAGGGCGACGGTCTGCCCCGGCTCGATCCGGAACGAGACGCCGTGGAGCACCTCGTCGCCGCCGCGGGTGTCGAGGGTCGAGACCTCCTCCAACGAGGCCAGCGACACCCGGTCGGCCGACGGGTACGCGAACCGGACGTCGTCGAACTCGACGGCCACGGGGCCCTCCGGCACCGTCACGGCGTCCGGCTTCTCGCGGATGAGCGGTTCGAGGTCGAGCACCTCGAACACCCGCTCGAAGCTCACCACCGCGCTCATGATCTCAACCCGGGCGTTCGCGAGGCTCGTCAGCGGCGCGTAGAGCCGGGTGAGGAGCAGCGCGAGCGTCACGACGTCGCCGGTGTTGAGCGCGCCGCCGAGTGCGAGCGATCCGCCGAGGCCGTAGACGAGCGCGAGGGCGAGCGCCGACACGAGGGTCAGGGCGGTGACGAACACGAACTGGAGCATGGCCGTCCGGACCCCGATGTCGCGGACCCGGGCGGCACGGACCCGGAACTCCTCGGACTCCTCGTCGGGACGGCCGAACAGCTTGACGAGGGTGGCGCCCGGCGCCGAGAACCGCTCGGTCATCTGCGTGCTCATCGCCGAGTTGTGGTCGGCCGCCTCGCGCCGGAGCGCCGCGAGCCGGGTGCCCATGCGGCGCGCGGGCACCAGGAAGACGGGCAGCATCACGACCGCCAGTACCGTGACGAGCCACGACGTGCTCAGCATGACGACGAGCGTCAGGACCAACGCCACGAGGTTCGTGACCACGCCGGACAGCGTGCCGCTGAAGGCCTGCTGCGCCCCGATCACGTCGTTGTTCAGACGGCTGACGAGCGCGCCCGTCCGGGTCCGCGTGAAGAACGCGATCGGCATCTTCTGCACGTGGTCGAACACCGCCGTGCGCAGGTCGAGGATGACGCCCTCGCCGATCCGGGCCGAGTACCAGCGGGTCAGCAAGGACGAACCGGCGTCGGCGACCGCCACGACCGCGATGACCACGGCCAGCCAGACGATCGTCGAGACCGCACCACGCGCCGCGATGACGTCGACGACCTGCCCGGCGAGCACGGGGGTCGCGACCGCGAGGAACGCACCGACGACCGAGAGCGCGATGAACACGACGAGCTTCCATCGGTACGGCACCGCGAAGGTCATGATCCGCCGGAGCGACGCACGCGAGATGCCCCGTCCGCCGTCCTTGGCGGTCGAGATCTTGTACAGCGAGCTCCAGGCGGCGCTCTCCATGCTCATGGCGGTTCCTCCCACGGCCGTCCAGGCGGTGCGGCACGCGATCCGCCCGCGACCGCGCCGCGCAGCGGCGACGGCGATCAGGCAGACAGGATACGGGGCGACACCGACACCGCCGGAGCGCCGTGGCGCGACCACGTGACGGATAGGAGGCGCGGTGCGGGCCCGCACCGCGCCTCCCGTCCGTCAGCCGGCTGCATGCGTCACACCCTCGTCAGCCCGCTTCGGCGAGCCGAGCGAGCACCGTCCGGACACCGTCCGCGTCGTTGCTCAGGAGCACCACGTCGGTCCCCGTGCCCGGCAGGTGGGCGAGGAGCGATTGGTAGCCGGGGTTGTCCCCCGGGACGAACCATGCCTCCTGCCCGAGCACCCGTCCGGTGAAGGTGCCGTACCCGTACGCGGTCGCGACGAGCGGCGCGTCCTGGTCCGACGGCGGCAGGGGCACCCGCGGCTCCCACATCCGTTCCGTCCCGCCGACCAACGCCCCGGCGCGCAGGGCCCGCGTGTAGCGGAGCAGGTCCCCCGTGGTCGTCCACAGGTCGCCCGTCCCCGGGATCCCCGCGAACCGCGGCGCCACCGCGATCGGCCGGCCGTCGACACGACCGACTGCGACCCGCACGTCAGCCGCACCGGGGTCTCCGATCGGACACGTCCCGGAGGTCGTCGCGTGCATGCCGGCCCGGGCGAACACGACCTCCGCCGCCACCGCACCGTACGGCTGCCCGGTGACGGCCTCGACGACGAGCGCGACCAGCAGGAACCCCGGGCCGCTGTACCGCCACGACCGCCCCGGACCGTCGACCACCGGCGCCGCGAGGACCATCGCGACCAGGGCGTCGCGTCCGGGCGGATCGGCGAGCACCGGCGGGAGCCCGGGCACGTCACCCCAGTGCCCGACGCCCGAGGTGTGCCCGAGGAGCTGGTGCAGGGTGGTCGACCGGATCGCCGCGGGGAGCTCCGGCAACCAGGTGTCGATCGGTTCGTCGAGGCGGAGCGCACCACGCTCCTCGAGGTGGAGCACCACGACCGTCATGACGCTCTTGCTGATGGAGCCGGCCTGGAACCGGGTGTCCGGACCGCACGGCGCGGAAGCCGGTCCGTCCGTCCGACCGCCGGAGCGCTCGACGACCCGGCCGGAGTCGTCCGCCACGAGCAGCGATCCGGACCAGTCGGTGCGGTCGAGGACGTCGGTGCGGTCGAGAACGTCGGTGTCCATGCCGTGAGCCTACGAGGCGCCCGGTCCGATCAGGCGAGCAGACGGGCGAGGGGGCCGACGAGGTACCGGAGCGAGTACGCCTCCCAGACCGCGCCGACGACCAGGAGCACCAGCGCCGGCACGGCGAGGACCGCGAGCTGCCGGAGGCCGGTGAGGTAGCCCTGCCGGTGGAGCGTCACCCCTGCGGAGCGCGGGCGCACCCAGGACCGCCCCAGCACGTACACGCCGAGGCAGCAGAGGGCGTAGGCCTGCAGTTCGATCACCACGGTCAGAACGTGCGGGATCAGCGCCACCCACCCGCCTGCGGAGGCCGGGACGAGGGTGACCCCGGTCTGCACGGCCCAGTACCCGAAGCAGGCCAGGCCGGCGAACGGGACGACCACCGACGGCACGATGATCGTGAGCAGGCTGAGCCGGAAGACGTTCACGGCGAGGATGAGCAGCGCGAACAGCGCCGGGGTCGCGAACACGGACCGGACGAGCTCCCCCGTTCCGTCGTCCTCGAGCGCGGTCGCTCGGTCCTGACTGAGCTCGGGGAACAGCAGTCCCACGACGAACCCGATCACCAGCAGTCCGTACGTCCCGGTGTTCACGAGCAGCCAGGCCCGGGCATTCGCCCGGGCGATCGCGATCGGGCGGTGCCAGAGGACGTTCGTCACCCACGGCCGCGATCTCCTGATCGTGCTCGTCGTCGGCGTCACCGCGCCGTTCTTCCCTCGTGCCTGGTCCATCGTCTTCCCGTCGGTCGTCGTCACATCGGTCGCGACTAGTACGCTGTACCAGTCGGTGAGCGAGGCTAGCACACTGTACTAGTACGATGTGACACGCGCGTCCCGTTCGACGGGGAGCGCGCCGAGGAGGAACCAGGACATGACCGGACCGACCGCTCCCGACACGAGGTCGAGGATCCTCATCGCAGCCGCCACGATGCTCGGCGAGGACCCCACGGCACGGTTGACGGTGCGCGCAGTGGCTGCCCGCGCCGGTGTCAGCACGGGTTCGCTCCGGCACTTCTTCCCGACGCAGCAGCAGCTGCTCGACACCGTCGTCGCGGGACTCGAGACGCTCGAGGTCCCCGACGACCCGATGGCCGACACCTCCCGACCGGCGGCGGACCGGCTGGTGGACTGCCTGCACCTGCTGCTCGCGTCGACCGGCCGCGGCGCCGAGGCACGGCGGCGCTGGACCGCCCTCCACGACGCCCACATCGCCGCCTCCGCGCCGGAGGACAGCGGCGACACGTTCCTCGCGATGGAGCGGCTCGGGGTCGGCCGGGTCCGGGCCTGGCTCGACGCGCTGCGACACGAGGGCGTCGTCCTGCACGGCGACCCCGATCAGGCAGCCCGCTTCCTGCTCACCGTCGTCGACGGGCTCGCCCTCGGACGCGCGCTGCCCGGGGCGGGCGCTCGGATCCCCTCCGAACCGGCCATGCTCCGGCTGGCCGTCGACGCGGTGCTCCGGCAGGACGCGCCGCGCGCGTGAGGTGCGGGGCAGCGGACGGGAGGCGCGGGGCGGGCCCGCACCGCGCCTCCCGTCCGGTCGTCGGGTGCGCACGCGGTCGCCGCATCCGTTCCGGCTGCGAGAGTGGAGGGTCAGTCGTACCCGAGCACCACCGGGTCGCCGTCGTCGGGCACGGCCACGGTGCCGTCCTCCCCCGGTCCGGCGGTCACCGCAGACCCCGTCGTGCCGTCTCGGGCAAGGACGCCCACACGTCCGCCCAGACGAGTTCGAAGTCCACCGGGCTCATCCGACCGGCCCGCACCAGCCGTTCGGACACCATGAGTGCGTCGAGCGATGACGCGAGCAGCCGGTGGTCGCCGTGCACCCGGGGACGGCCCCCGCCGTGGAACGTGGTCACGACGAGGGTCCGGACCGACGGGCGTGTTCGACGCGTGGCGCGCCGGAGGACGGCGTACCCGAGCCCGTACACGGCCAGGGCCGACCCGATCCCCAGCACGGTCCGGCCGTTCAGGGCGGCCATCACCCCGATGCCGGCGAGTGCTCCGAGGATGCCCCAGCCGTGCAGGAGTCGGAGGAGGAGGCGCTCGCGGACGCTGGTGCCGGGCGGGAACACCACGAGGGTCCTGGAGCTCCAGAGGGTCCGGCCCACGGGCTGGACGCGCTCGCGTCCCCAGAGGTGCAGGTGGTGGTCGCGGATGGTGTCGGGCGGGAGCGACGTCGTGATCTGGTGCACGTCCGCAGCCTCCACCCGCGGGTGGGCCGGTACCAGGTCGCTGATGGACTCCTCACGCCCAGGAGCGGGATCCTCACGGTCCGGCGGCGGCAAGGCATCCGGCACCGCGAGCGCGACCAGGGGGTGGGCGTCCCGTGTGGGACGCCACCCCCAGACCCCTAGCGCTTGAGGTTCGTCAGCTCCTGCAGCACCTCGTCCGACGTCGTGATGATGCGCGCGTTCGCCTGGAACCCGCGCTGCGCCACGATCAGGTTCGTGAACTCCTGCGACAGGTCGACGTTCGACATCTCGAGCGTGCCGGCCGCGAGCGACCCGACGCCGGCCGACCCGGGCACGCCGACGTTCGCCTGGCCGGAGTTCGCGGTGGCGCGGTAGCCCGAGGCGCCCGCCTTCTCGAGACCACCAGGGTTGGCGAAGGTCGCGAGGGCGATGCGGCCGAGGGCGAGCGAAGCGCCGTTCGAGAACGTGCCCGTGACGGTGCCGTCCTTTGCGATCGAGTAGCCCTGGAGCGAACCGGCCTCGTGCCCGTTCTGCGACGAGATGCTGGACGTGTTGAGGGTGGCGAAGCCGGAGAGCTGCGTCATGTCGACGGTGATGCCACCGACCTGCAGCGTCTGCCCGCTCGCGATCTTGCCGTCCGTCCCGAAGGTGATCGTCCCGGTCGCAGACGTGCCCTGCCCGTTCGACGCGGCGACCGACCAGCCACCGGCGGTGCGCGTGTACGCCAGGGAGAGGGTGTGCTTCGTGCCGTACTGGTCGTACACCGTGGCGTCCCGGTTGATGGTGTCGCCGACGGCGGTGTCGGAGGGCAGGTTGCCGGACACCGTGGCGGAGCTCGTCGCCGTCGCCGGTGCGGCGGCCTGCAGCGGGAGCGTGATGTCGGTCAGCTGGCCACCGTCGTTCACGACGCCGTCCGTTGCGGAGTAGCCCTGCACGATCTTGCCGTCCGCGGTGACCAGGCGCCCGTTCGCGTCGAAGTCGAACGCACCGGCGCGGGTGTACAGGGTGTCGTTGCCGAGCCGGGTGACGAAGAAGCCGTCGCCGGAGATCATCAGGTCGGTGGCCTTGCCCGTGGCTTGGGCGGAGCCCTGCGCGAAGTTCGTGGAGACCCCGGCGACCTGGACGCCCAGGCCGATCTGCGCCGGGTTCGTGCCACCGATGCCGGTCTGCGGACCGCCGGCGCCCTGGGTCATCTGCGACAGGGTGTCCTGGAAGACCGTGGACGACGACTTGAAGCCGACGGTGTTGACGTTGGCGATGTTGTTGCCGGTGACGTCGAGCATCTCCTGGTGGGAGCGGAGGCCGGAGATGCCGGAGTAGAGCGAGCGGAGCATGGTGCGTCCTTTCGTGGAGGTACCGAGGAAGAGGAAGGAGGGGTGGGTCAGGGAGCGGTGGTGATGCCGGAGATCACGTCGAGGTTGACCTCCTTCCCGTTCACGGTGACCGTGGGGACGCTCTGCGCGTACGACACCGCTGTCGCGGTCCCCGTGATCGGTTGTCCGGAGGCGGCGTCGGTGTAGCTGACCTGTTTGCCGACGAGGTTGGCGGCGGCGATCCGCATCTGCAGCGAGAAGTTCTCGTTCGCCGTCGTGGTCTGGTTGGTGACCTGCTCCATCATCGCGAGCTGCGTCTGCTGGGAGATCATCTGGTTGGTGTCCATCGGGGACGACGGGTCCTGGTTCTGCAACTGCGTGACGAGCAGCTTCATGAAGACCTCGGAGTCCATGGTCTGGGACCGCGAGGACGTCTGGTTCGCGGCGAGGGCCGCGGCCTGCGTGGCCTGGTCGACCGATCCGGTGATGCCGTCGATGGGCATGGCTGGTCCTTTCGTGGGCTCGCTCAGGCGAGGACGTCGAGGCCCGCGGTGCGGACGCTGGTCGGGACGGAGGCGCGGGGCGTGGCGGGGGCGGGACGGGCCTCCCGGCCGTCGGGCGCGGGACGGACGTCTGCCGGACGACCGTCGCGCTGCGGTGCCGAGTCCGGGTGGTTCTGCGACGACAGGTCGAGCGTCGTCGCGAGGCCGGTGCCCGCCACGTCGCGGCGGAGGTCCGGCAGCACCTGGCGGACGGCGTCGCGACCGGCGTCGGAGGCGGCGAACAGCTCGACGTGCATCCCGTGCGCACCGACGTGCGCGCGCACCGTGACGGGCCCGAGCGTGTCCGGCGTCACCTGGACGGTGACGACGTGCTCGCCGGGGCCGGCCTGCGCGAGCGCGAACACCGGTCGGGCGAGCTGGGTGCCGAGGGGCGTCGGCACCTGGTTCGCGGTCGCGGCGCCGGACGGCGCAGCCGTCGCGGTCGTCGCGGTGGTGCCGACGACGAACGGGGTGGCGGCGGACCGCGCCTGGTCGACGGACGGGAGGCCCGGATCGCCCTCGTCGGCCGGCCGGCGGTCGTCGGCGTGGCCGGCTCCCCCGCCCGCGGTGCCCGCCAACGTGCCGATCGCGGCCGTCCCCGCGCTGCCGCCGCCGGCCACCGCGGTCGAGGAGGTCGTCGGAGCGTCCGTCGTCGGCGCGCCGGCCGCCGCGGTGCCGGGGGTCGCGGTGTGGGGCGGGTTCGTGCCGGCGGTCGTGATGGCGACCGTCGCTGTGCCGGCCGCCACCGTGCCGGGAGCCGGGACGGCGACGATCGGGGCAGAGCCTGTCGGGAGGACGCCCGTCGGCTGCGCGGGCGTCGGTGCCGCTGCGGTCGCGCCGCCGACGGTCCCGCCTGCGGTGGCTGCGGGCGCAGTGGTCCTGCCGGTGGTGTCGGCGGTGGTCGCGCCGACGGGTGGTGCGGTTGCGGCCGTGACCGCCGGGCTCGTCGTCGGCGCGGTCGGCGGGGTCGTCGCGGAGGACGTCGTCCCGGCCGGGTTCCCTCCCGTCGGCAAGCCGGTCGAGCGGTCGGCGGCGGGTGCGGGCGCGGTCATCGCGCCGAGGTTGCCAGCGTGCGCGGTCGTCATGCCCGGCGTCGTCGTGCCCGGGGCGGTCGTGCCCGCGGCCGGGGCACCCGCCGTCCCCGGCGTCGTCCCCGGCGGGATGCCGGTCGTCGGTGTCGCCGTCACGGCGGTCGTCCCCGCAACGGTGTTCGTCGCTGCCGGAGCGGCCGCAGCAGCCGCCGACGACGCGGCACTCGACGGCGCCGGACTCGTGGACCCGGCACCGGCCGTGGTCGACGCCGCCGCGTCCACGGCAGCCGCGTCCGCGGCCGCAGGGGTGGCGGCGACGAGGCCCGCGGTTCCGGGCGCGGCGGAGTTCCCACCGGTGGTCGCTTGCACCGCCGCCGATGCCGATGCCGCGTCGTCCTCGCGGCGGTCCGTGCGCGGGCGGCGCGGGGTGGTCGACTCGGTGTTCCGCGGGCGGTCGTCCGGCGCAGCAGCGGCGGCGAGCACGTCGTCGAACGCGGTGCTCCCCCGCTCCCGGGCACGGGTGCTCGATGCGGCCGGGGTCGGTCCCGGAGACACGGCTGCGGGCGTGGTGACGAGGCTCACGCGGCGCTCCCGGAGTTCAGCAGTGACAGCAGCGCCGCGGTCTGCAGGTCGGTCCCGCCGGACGCCGACGGCGCCTGGACGGCAGCGGTCGCACGGGTCGCGGCGGCCTCCTGCGCGGACGGCACGATGCGGCGGATGGTGGCGATGTCCGCGTCCGAGTACCAGTTGTCCACGATGCGGACGTCCTTGCCGGGGTGGGGCGCGTGCAGCACCTTGCCGTCGCCGACGTAGATCACGACGTGCCCCTCGCCCTTCGGGATGATGAGGTCCCCCGGCCGCGCGTCCTTCAGCGAGCCGACCTCGACACCCATCGCCGCCTGGTCCGGCACCACGCGCGGCATCGTGACCCCGAGGTCCTTGAACACCGTCTGCACGAGTCCGGAGCAGTCCATGCCGGACCTCGTCGTGCCGCCGAACACGTACGGCACACCGAGGTACTTCTTCGCGTCCGCCACGACGTCGTCCCCGGTGGCACCGCTGCCGGTCGCGAGCGTGCCCTTCCCGGCGTCGACCGAGGTGGCCGGAGCGGCACCGGTCGCGGCGGTGGTCCCGGCTGCCGCCGACGTGCCGGTCGTGGTGCCCGTCGCGGTCGCGAGGGCATCGGCGAAGGCGGTCGAGGTGTCGGCGGAGGCGGCACTCGCCGTCGTGTCGGTCGTCGGCGCTCCGGTGCGGAGGGCGTCGATCTGGCTCCGGATGTCGGAGATCCGGGAGAGCACGGCGTCCACGCTCATCGGGCACCACCTTCCGCGCGGTTCCTGGCCGCGATCTCGTCGAGGGCGTTCTGTTCGGTCCGGAGCTCCTCCGCGACGACGGCCGCGGTGTGGTGTTCCTCGAGCTTCTCGAGCCCGAGCGCGGCACGGCGCGCGGCCCGGTAGGCCTCCTGTGCGGCGTCCGCCTCGGTCCGGCGGCTCCGCACGACGGCGTCGAGTTCCTCGAGCATCCCGCGGGTCGCGGCGCGGGCGGCCGCGACGGCGCTGAGGGTGGCGGCGTCCTCGATCGGTTGCGCGTCGGCACGGTCGGCCAGCGAGCGTCGGGCCGCGACCCGGGCGTCGGCGGCGTCGCGGAGCCGGTCGTTCGCGGCGGCGAGCATGGCGGCGGCCCGACCCTGCTCGGTGTGCCGGAGCCGCAGGAGTCCGGCGAGGGGGAACCGTCGGGGCATCAGCGGGCACCTCCGACGCCGAGGGTGCGCACGAGCCGGTCGAGTGCAGCCCACGACTCGGGGGCGGTGGCGCGCTCGGCCATGCCCTGCCGGAGGAACGCGTCGATGGCGTCCTGGTGGTCGACTGCGGCGTCGACGAGCGGGTTGGTGCCCCGTTGGTACGCGCCGACGTCGAGCAGGTCCTGTGCCGCACGTCGCGCCGCCATCACCGTCCGGAGCGTGGTCGCGGCGTCCCGCTGCTCGCGCGAGGTCACCTTCGACGCCACGCGCGACACCGACCCGAGGGCGTCCACCGACGGGAAGTGCCCCGTGACGGCGAGCTTCCGGTCGAGCACGACGTGTCCGTCGAGGATGCTCCGTGCTGCGTCGGCGATCGGCTCGTTGTGGTCGTCGCCGTCCACGAGCACCGTGTACAGCCCGGTGACGCTGCCGACCCGGTCGGTCCCGGCCCGTTCCAGCAGGCCGGCGAGCACGGAGAACGTCGACGGCGGGTAGCCCCGGGTGGCCGGCGGCTCGCCGACCGAGAGGCCGATCTCCCGCTGCGCCATCGCGACGCGGGTCAGCGAGTCCATCATGAGCACGACGTCCTCGCCGGCGTCACGGAACGACTCCGCGATGCGGGTCGCGACGAACGCCGCACGCAGCCGCATCAGCGCCGGCTCGTCGGAGGTCGACACGACGACGATCGACCGGGCGAGCCCCTCCGGCCCGAGGTCGTCCTCGAGGAACTCCCGCACCTCGCGGCCGCGCTCGCCGACGAGCGCGATCACGGTGACGGCCGCGTCGCTCCCCCGCGCGATCATCGACAGCAGCGAGGACTTGCCCACGCCGGACCCGGCGAACAGGCCCAGGCGCTGCCCCCGGCCGACGGTGGTCATGGTGTCGAGCACCCGGACACCGAGCTGCACCGGCGTGTCGATGCGCGCCCGACCCATGGCGTCCGGTGTGGCGTGGTCGAGGGGCACGAGCGCGTCGTGCACGAGCGGACCCCGACCGTCGATCGGCCGCCCGAGTCCGTCGAGCACCCGGCCGAACAGGCCACGGCCGGTCGGCACGAGCACGGGCTGACCGGTGGGCCGCACGGGGGTCCCCGCCGTCACGCCGACCAGTCGCCCCAGGGGCATGCACCGCACCCCGGTCGAGTCGGTCGCGACGACCTCGACGGCCGTCTGCGGTCCGCCCTCGGCACCGACGAGGACGACCTCGCCCACGTGCGCGTCGAGTCCGGCGACGGTCAGCCCGAGGCCGACGGCGCTCGTCACGACACCCTGTCGCTCGGGACGGGCGCGGGCGATCGCGGTGTCGAGGCCGCGAGGGCGCAGCAGGGTCGCGCTCACGGTGCCACCCCCAGCGCTGCTCGGGCACGGTCGAGGGCCGCACCGATCCGGGCGTCGAGCAGGCCGTCCGGCAGGTCGACGACGGCGTCGCCGTCGGACAGCGCGGGGTCGGCGACGATCGGCACCGCGGTCGCCAGCCCGGCGACGCGTGCCGCGTCGTCGACGCTGACCCGCACCGCGAGCGCGACCGACGCGTCGACGGAGGCGAGCGCCCGCAGGACGGTCGCCTCCGCGCCGGGCCCGGGCCGTTCCTCCAGAGCGTCACCGTCCACCGGACGGGAGGCACGGATCACGTGGCCGACGACGGCCTCCGCCAGGTCCACGGCGGCCGCGGCGAGGGACGCCTCCGCGTCCCGGAGGACCGGGACGAGCTGCGAGAGCAACGCGTTGGTCGCGGCGTCGAGCACCGCGACACGGCGGACGGTGTCCGCCGTGAGGGACGCGAGGCGCTGGTCGTGCTCCGCGCGGAGGCGCGCGTGGAGCGCGTCGGTCTCGGCCTGCGCGGCACGGAGGCCGGCCGCGTACCCGGTCGCGTGCCCGCGGACCTCGGCGGCGGCCGCTGCGGTCGCGGTCGCACCGCTCGCGGTCGTGTCGTGCGTGTTCCTGGTGAGGGCGGGGAAGGTCAGGCGCTGGACGGTCTGGTGCTGGGCGGTCTGGTCAGTCAACGAGCTCGTCCTCCTCGGTGCGGTGCACGGTGATGACGCCCTGCGACTCCAGCTCGCGGACGGACCGGACGACCTCGGCACGGGCCTCCTCGACCTGCGAGACGCGGATCGGGCCCATGGCCTGCAGCTCGTCGTCGAGCAGTTCGCGGTTGCGCTCGGAGACGTTCGCCCGGATGGTCTCGACGACCGGCCCAGCGGCGCCCTTCATGGCGGTCGCGAGGATCTTCGAGTCGATGCCGCGGAGCACCTGCTGGATGTCGCGGGCCTCCAGCTTGACGATGTCCTCGAAGGTCAGCATGCGGGAGCGGATGTCCTCCGCGAGCTCCGGGTCGCGGGCCTCCAGCCCCTCGAGCACCGCCTTCTCGGTCGCGACGTCCGAGCGGTTGATGATGTCCACGAGCGGAGCGATCCCGCCGACGACCTCGACGCTCTCGCGCGGGGACACCACGGCGCCGGCACGCTGCCGGAGCACTCCGGCCACGATGCCGACCGCCTCGGGCGTGGCCGAGCCCATCGTCGCGAACGCCTGGGCCACGTCGGTCCGAGCTCGCTCGTCGACCCCGGCGAGCACGGCGCTCGCCTGCCCGGGCTTCAGGTGTGCCAGGACGAGGGCGATGGTCTGCGGGAGCTCCCCCTCGAGCAGGGTGACGACCTGGCCGGGCTCGGCGTCGTCGAGGAAGTCGAACGACTGCCCGGCGAGGTTCGAGGCCAGCCGGTCCATGACGCCCGCGGCGCGCTCGGCACCGAAGGAGGCTTCGAGGAGCCCCATCGCGGTGTCCTTGCCGCCGCGCTTCTGCAGGCGACCGCTCTGGGTCATGCGGTGGAACTCGGTCATGGTGCGGTCGACGACGACGTCCTCGACGCGGCGCATCCGGACGATCTCGGCGGAGATCTCCTCGGCCTCGAGCTCGGTGAACTGCTTCATCACCTCGGCCGCGCGGTCGGTCTCCATCTGCATGAGGATGAGCGCGACCTTCTGCGCACCGGTCAGCGGGCGGTCGGCGGCGGGACCGGACGTGGCGCCCGGCATCAGCGCGCTCACACCGGTGCCCGGTCGTCGAGGAGGCCGCGCAGCAGGTCGGCGGTGCGCTTCGGGTCGCGCTCGGCGAGGGCCTGGATGTCCTGGCGGCGGCGCTCGGCCGAGATGTCCTCGGAGGTGAGCACCTCGGTCGGCGGCTCGTCCGCGGGCAGCGTCGGCAGGGCGACCGTCGGCGCGTCCCCGGCCCCGACGGCCCCGCGCTCGGCGGCGCCGTCGACGGCGAGGGGCAGCTGGAACGTGTCGCCGGCGAACGCGTCGAGCTCGCCGAGGTCGACCGCCTCCCGCTCCTGACGACGTCCGCGGCGGAGCAGGAAGAACACGATCGTCAGCAGTGCGAGGAGCGCCCCGACCACGATGCCGACGGTCCGGATCGACGACCAGATCTGCGCCTGCTGGTCGGCCTGCTGCTGCGCCTTGAGGGCCTTGGCGGCAGCGGCGGCGGCGCTCGTGTCGAAGTCCATCATCGCGACCGCGACCTTGTCGCCACGGGTCGGGTCGATGCCCGCCGCCCGCGACACGAGGTCGTTGATGCTCTGCAGGTTCGCGTTCTGCACGCTCGCGGCCTTCGAGTTGAGTGCGACCGAGATCGACTGGTTCTCGAGCGCACCGGCGGGGATCTGCGTCGTCTCGGTGGTGTGGTCGACGGCGTTGTTCTTCGTCGCGGACTCGTTGGTGTAGCCGCCGGTGCCGGTGCCGGTCGTCGCGGTGCCGTTCGGGACCGCGATGTTGTCCGGTCCGAGCACCCCCGTCGCGCCGCTCGACGCCCCTGCGCCGGAGCCCGAGCCGTACTGCTCGGTGCTGCTCGACTCGTTCAGGGCGACCGGCCCGGTGGTCGGCGACGTGTACGTCTCCGCGGTCTTCGTGCCCGTGTTCTGGTTCATCGTCGCGGACACGACGACCGTCGCGTTGCCGACACCGAGCGTCGTGTCGAGCAGGTCCTGGATCTTCTTGCTCGTCGTCTGGTCGTAGTCCGCCGCCTGGTCCGCGCCGGAGCCGGTCGCGCCCGTGCCGACGGCCGAGAGCGTCTGGCCCTTCGAGTCGACCACCGAGACGTCGGTGGGCTGCATGCCCTCGACCGCGGCGCTCGTCAGGTGCACGATCGCCTGCACCTGGTCCGGCGTGAGCTGGGCGCCGTTCTTCGTCGCGATGAAGACGGACGCCGTCGGGTCCTTCTCCTCGGACACGAAGACGGTCTTCTCCGGGATCGCGAGCTGCACCGAGGCGGTCTGCACCCCGTCCATCGCCATGATCGTCTTCGCGAGCTCACCCTCGATCGCCCGCTTGTAGGTGACGTTCTGCTGGAACTCCGAGCTCGTCACGCCCATCTGGTCGAGCAGCGAGTAGCCGCCCTCGTTCGACGACGGCAGCCCGTTCGACGCCGCCTTGAGCCGCTCCGAGTACACCGAGCCCTGCGGCACGAGGATCGTCGCCCCGCCGTCGGTGAGCTGGTACGGCACCCCGTCGGTCTGGAGCTGGTCGGTCACACTCGCGGCGTCGGCAGCGGCGAGCCCGGTGAAGAGCGGCGCGTAGGACGCCTTGCCGAGCCAGCTGGCGAGGGCGATGCCGCCGAGCACGAGCGCCGCGACGACGAGGATCGCGATGGTGCGCTGCGCGGCGCTGAACCCCTTGACGTACGCGGCGAGGCTCGCCCACACGTTCTTGACCGCGGCGGGCATCAGGCCTGCATCCGCATGATCTCGTTGAACGCGTCGACGCCCTTGTTGCGGACGGCGGCGACGAGCTCGAGGGTGACCTGCGCGCGGGTGGCGGCGATCGTGGCGTCGTGGATGTCGTCGAGGTTGCCGGTGACCGCCTTGAGCGCGAGCGTCTTCGAGTCGCTCTGGAGCTGCTGGAGACCGTCGACGGCGCCCGCGAGGCTCGCGGCGAAGCCGTCGCCGGACGTCGCGGCCGTGGCCCCGATCCCGGTCGCCCCTGTTCCGCTCGCACCGGTTGCGGCGTCGGTCGCGCCGGCGAAGGCGCGGGTCATCGCGTTGGTGGTCACACCGTTCACGGCGTCGATGGGCATCAGTTCTTCCCGATCTGCAGTGCCGCCTCGTAGGCGGTCTTGGCACGGTCGACCACGGCGGCGTTCGCCTGGTAGCCGCGCTGGGCCATGATGAGGTCCGCCATCTGCGTGCCGAGGTCGATGTCCGGCATGCGGACGTAGCCCTCTGCGTTCGCGAGCGGGTTGTCCGGGTCGTAGGTCACCCGGCCGGCGGCGCTGCCGAACGCGGCGCCCTTGACGTAGGCGCCGGAGACACCGGCACCCTCCTGGACCTCGACGTAGCGGGCCTGGAACGCGGAGTCGTCCATCGACCGGACCGTGTTGACGTTGGCGATGTTGTCCGAGATCGCGTCGAGCCACTTCCGGTGCACGGTCATGCCGGTGCTCGCGATGCCGATCGCGTCGAAGGTGGTCACGACGTGGTCCGCATCGCCGCACGGACACTCGTGAGCTCGCTGTTCATCGCCTGCGTCGCGAACTGGTACCGGAGCACTGTGTCGACGTTCGAGAGCGTCTCCTCGTCGAGGTTGACGTTGTTGCCGTTCTGGTTCGTCGGCTCGAGGCTCCGCGCGATGGTCGGTGTGGTCGCACCGTCGCCGTCGACGATCGACTGCGCGAGGGCGTCCTCGAAGCGGACCTTCTCGGCGTGGTAGTTCGGGGTGTTGATGTTCGCGATGTTGTTCGCGATCACGCGCTGGCGCATCGACAGCCCGTCGAGGGCACTCTGCAGCGCGGCGCTCGTCACGGAATCGAACACGGTCGGACCGTCCCCTTCGTGGCGGCGTCCCCTGCAGACGTCGCCGGTTGGCGGTGGCCGATCCCTGGCCGGTGGTCGAGCGATCCGTGCTCACGGGGCGCTGTCGGCACCGCCCGGCGCCCGCGTTAGCCGCTGCCCCGAACGGGGGGCGGGGCCCAGATCACGAGGCGCGGGCGTTTCGACAGTCCGCCCGTCGATCGACCCGCGCGCCGTCGCTGCATGCACGCGCACACACCCTGATCTCACGCCCGCGACGAACCACCCGTCGTTCGACGCGAGCGCCGTCGCACCGCATGCTCCCCGTGTAGCGGGCCGGCGCGCCTAGGCGGACGCGTCGAGGTACACGGCGCCGAGCGGCTCCCGCGTCGCGTCCACGGCGCGGAGCGCACCCAGGTGCTCCAGCACGGCCGCGCGCTCGGCCTCCAGGGTCCGCATCCGGTCCCGCTGCGCGGCCAGCAGCCGGGAGGCACGACCCACCAGGTCGCGCGGCAACGGACCCAGCCCGGTCGGCTCGGTCCAGGTCGCCGATGTGAGCGAGTCCGCGGGCGCGGGTCCGTCCGCCGACCCAGCCGCCTGCCCGGCCGCGTCCTGCTCCAGGGAGGTGAGCAAGGCCTCCCACCCGGCCCGGAGGGCGCCGTCGTCAGGCGACACCGAGCGCACCGCCAGCGCTGTGACCGGTGGCCGGGGTCGCGGGGAGCGACGCGGCGGCCTCGTGCCAGGACTGCCGGAGCGGCTCGAGCAGCCGGATGCAGTCCCGGGTGGCCTGGACGTCGCGGTGCACGTTCGCGGTGATGAGCGACGTCGAGGCGTAGTTGTAGATGGCGAGGAGGCCCTCGCCGCCGTCCCACACGTCGATGCGGAGGGTCGAGGAGAGCTCCCCGACGATGGCCTGGGCGTGCAGGAGCTGGTCGCGTGCAGCGTCCCAGTCCGCGATGGATTGCGCGGCCTCGGCACGGTGCAGGTCGAGCAGGAGCCGGTCGTAGAGCATCGTGACGAGCTGCGCCGGGGTCGCGGAGAGCACGGCCTCGTTCGTGTACTGGGCACGACGCTGCTCGGTGACGGTGCGGGGCTGCGCGGCCTGGCGGAACGCTGCGGCCTGGAAGTCGTAGGTCATGGTGGGTCCCTCGTCAGCTCGACAGCGTCGCGAGCTGGCTCGTGAGCCACGCCGACTGCGACTGCAGCGAGCTGAGGCTCGTCTCGAGTGCGGAGTACTGGGCCTGCAGGGTCGCGCGGCGCTGCGCGAGCCGGTCGGTCCAGCTGTCGATCTGGGCGTTCAGGTCCTTCACGACCGACTGCTGCCCGGTGATCGCGGTGGTGATCGAGCCCGTGTACTTGTCCGACGCGGTGGACGCGACGGTGTTCACGGCGCCGGCGATGCCGGACAGGATCGCCTGCGTGCCCTCCGGGTCGGTCGCGAGGGCCTGCTGGAAGGCGTCGGCGTCGAACGAGAAGTCACCGTCGCGGGTGATCGAGATGCCGATCGACGAGGGCGACTTGCCGTTCACCGGTGCGGCCATCGCCGAGGTCAGCGCCTGCACGGCCGAGCGGGTCGTGGCGTCGCCGAGCAGCACGCCGGCGGTGGTGCTCGTCGTGCCGGTCGTCGGGCTCGTGGTGCTCGTGACGCCCGTGTTCGTGTCGTAGTACTTCGTGACGGCGTTCATCGCGTCGACGAGCCCGGACGCCACGGCCTGCGCCTTGGTGGTGTCCTGCGCGACCGTGACGGTCACCGGGTCGGTCGTGGTCTGCGACACGGTGACGCCGATGCCCGGCAGCAGGTCCGTGAACGTGTTCGAGGCGCTCGTCACCGTCTGCGCCGCAGCGGTCCCGGCCCAGAGGGTGACACTGGCGTCGCGTGCCTGCGTGACGACGGCGGCGCCGGTCTCGGCGAACACGTCGGTCGCGGTTCCGGCGGTGACGTCCGCGCCGGAGCCGCGGTACAGGCTGAAGGCTCCGGCGGAACCCGTCGCGGTCGACGTCACCTGCAGCCGGAAGAGCTTGGAGCCGTCGGAGGCGGTGCCGGCTGCGACCTTGGTCGCGGTGACGCCGGCGCCGGCCTTGTTGATCGCGGTCACGGTGTCGTCGAGCGACCCGGAGGCGGGGGTGACGGTCGTCTGCTTGCCGTCCGACCCGACGATGGTGAGCGGAGACGCGGCGGACGACCAGGTCGACATCGCGGCGGTCACCCCGACCTGGGCGGCCGCGGTCGCCCCGACGGTGAAGGTCACCGAGCCGGCGGCGGCGCTCGCCCCCGCGGTGGCGGTCACCGCGGCGGAGGAGGACGTGGCCGCGAAGACGTTGAGGGACGTCGCCTTCGCGGCGTCCGCGGTCTTCGTCGCGAGGGTCTGGACGAGCCCGTTGATGGTCTGCAGCGACGAGATGAACGAGTTGGTCGAGACGACCTTGTTCTGCAGGAGCGTCTGCGGGACGGCCTCGACCGACATCAGCGAGTTGATCAGGCTGGTGGTGTTGAGGCCGCTGACCAGGCCGTCGATCGCGAGGGACGAGCCCGAGGACGAGGACACCGACGAGGTGGACACGCGCGCTCCTTCAGACGGGACGACCGACGGGACGCCGGTCCGGACGACCGACCGGACGCCGGTCCGGATGACCGACCGGACGCCGGCCCGGACGATCGACGAGGGGGTGCGGTGCCCGCCGGAGCACCCGAACGGCTCCGGCGGACACCGCGGGGTTCACTAGCGGAGCAGCGAGAGCACACCCTGCGTGCTCTGGTTCGCCTGGGCGAGCATCGAGGTGCCGGCCTGGCTGAGGATGTTGTCGCGCGTGTACTTGACCATCTCCTCCGCCATGTCGACGTCCGTGATGCGGGAGCCCGCCGCGGTGAGGTTCTCCTTGGCCACGTTCGTCACGTTGATGGCGTGGTCGAAGCGGTTCTGGACGGCACCGATGTTCGAACGAGCGGTCGAGACGTTCTTGATCTGCGTGTCGATGGCCGTGATCGACGCCTGCGCGTCGGCCGCGGTGTCGAACTTCAGACCCGCGACGGCGGTCGCGACGGTCGAGACGTTCGCCCCGGACAGGTCCACGGTGATCTGGCTGGCCGCGTCACCGTTCGCACCGACCTGGAAGTTCAGCTTGCCGTCGCCTGCGCTGCCGGCGGTGCCGTCGAGCAGGTTGATGCCGTTGAAGTTGGTCGACTGCGAGATCCGGCCGAGCTCCGCGCTCAGCTGGGTGACCTCGGTCTGGATCGCCGTGCGCGAGTCCGCGTTGTTCGAGTCGTTGCCCGCCTGGACGGCGAGGTCACGGACGCGCTGGAGGATGGCGTGCGTCTCGGTGAGACCGCCTTCCGCCGTCTGCACGACCGAGATGCCGTCCTGGGCGTTGCGGGCGGCGACCGTGAGGCCACCGACCTGGGACTTCAGCCCCTCGGAGATCGACAGACCGGCCGCGTCGTCGGCAGCACGGTTGATGCGGAGACCCGACGAGAGCTTCTCGAGGGACTTCGACAGGTCGTTCTGCGTCGAGTTGAGGTTCCGGTACGTGTTGAGTGCCGAGAGGTTGGTGTTGATGGACATACCCATGGTGGTTTCCTCCGTGAAATCTGGGTCGTACGTCTGCCCGTCCGTGGGCTGACAACGGGCACTCTCGGCCGGTCGGCCGGAGCCGTTAGGGAATCGACGGAATTCCTTCCCGTCGACTACCCCGCCGCCGGCACCGGGGGTGCCGTGACGTCGTGGACGGCGCGCGCGACCCCGGCGGCCGCGTTCGCCGCGACCTTCGCGAGGTAGGCGCTGCGCCGGGCAGCGGTGGTGCGCGAGGCCGGCTCTGGAGCGGCACCGCCGTCGCCGTAGTGGGTGGCGAGGCCGTCGCGGAGCAGCCGCATCGCCTCCGACCGCTGCTGCGAGACCGCGGAGTGCGTGATGCCCAGCTCGGCAGCGACCTCGGTGACGGAGCGGTCGCCGAAGTACACCGCCTCGACGATGAACCGCATCCGCTCGGGCAGCGCCTCGACGGCGGCCCGCAGGTACCGGCGTCGCTCCGCCTCGAGCAGGTCGTCGCCGGGCAGCGCGGTCTCGGCGGCGAGGACGTCGTGCACGGTCTCGTCGATGGCCGTCACGGTCCGGCCCGCGTCGCTCATCGCGTCGGCGGCGGTCTGCCGGTCGACGCCCATCGCGTCGGCGATCTCCTGCACGCCGACCGAGCGCCCGAGCCGGGCGGACAGGGCCTCCTGCGTCGCGAGGGTCTCGCGGATGCGCTTGCGGGTGCCGCGGGACGCCCAGTCGGCGGACCGCATGTCGTCGGCGATCGCACCCGTGATCCGGGTCCTGGCGTAGGCACCGAACGGCACGCCGAGGGTGGGGTCGAACGCGTCGGCCGCGGCGACGAGCGCGAGCGAGCCGACGGCGGCGAGGTCGTCGCGGTCGAGGTGGGTGGCGCGGGCTCGGACGTCGGCGACGATGTAGCCGACGAGCGGGAGGTGCTCGACGATCATCGCGTTGCGTTCGGTGCGGTCCATGCTGCTGATCCCCTGGTCGACCTGCGTCTCACCCGTCCGTGGGCCTGCCCGTCGGTGGGCACGACGACGACCGGCCTCGGCAGGCCGGAACGGACGTCGAAGACCGCCCGGGTCCCTCCGGGCGGGTGCACCCGCGATCCTGATCGCGCGGTCCGGGTGTCCCCCGGTGTGCATTCCGAATGTATCGGCTGGCAATGCTCTGAACAGGCCCTCATGCGTACCCAGTGCGGGGGTGTCCCGCCGCTTTCCGGGTCGGCATTTGGGGGGACCGGGGACGTGGAACGGCACGTTCTGTCCCCCGTTCGCCGCTCGGCCGGGAGGCACGGGGTACGTCCGGCGGGCGCGTCACGACCGCCGGACGCACGCCTCGGCACGCACCGCGCTTACGGCGCGTCGCCTCGGGCCGATAGTCCCCGGTGTCCGCCACATGACGGACCGATCGACCACACGGGAGGAGCTGATGAGCGTGAACGACCTGTCCGCCGTCCTCTGGCGCGAGCGCGAACTGCTCGAACTGCTCACCTTCAAGCTCGAGGAGGAGCAGCTGCTGCTCGCCGCCGGGCGCTCCCGCTGGGTCTCGCACGCCAGCCGCGAGGTCGAGCAGGTCCTCGAGCGGCTCCGCAGCACCGGACTCGAGCGCGCCGCCTCGAGCGCCGCCGTCGCCGAGGAGTGGGGCGTCCCCGCCGACGCTCCCCTGCGGGACGTGGTCGCCGCGGCGCCGAACGGCCCCTGGGGCGAGATCCTCGCCGCGCACCTCACCGCGATGGTCGAGCTCACCACGCAGATCGGTGCGCTCCGCGACGAGAACGACCGCTTCCTCCGCGCCGCCGCGCACGCCACCGAGGAGACCCTCGCCGGCACCGTCACCGGCGCCGCAACGTACGACGCGTCGGGGTCGAGCGGCTCCGGCACCGACGGCGCCCGATTGTTCGAGGGGAACCTGTAGCCGTGGTCAGCACCTTCGGATCACTCGCGACCGCGGCCTCCGGCCTCGCCGCAGCCCGCGCCGGCATCGACGTGACCGGGCAGAACATCGCGAACGCCGGCACCGCCGGGTACACCCGGCAGCGCGTGACGCAGTCGTCGGTCCCCGCCGTCCAGACCGGGTTCATGCGTGGGACGGCAGCGCTCGCGGGTCAGGGCGTCTCGGTCGACGGGATCGCCCGGCTCGGTTCGCTGACGCTCGACGCGGGAGTGCGGCAGGCAGCGGGGTCGTCCGCGTACGCCGACGCCCGGGCGACCGCGCTCTCGGCGCTCGAGACCGGCCTGCACGAACCCGGCGACGACGGACTGTCGAACCGGCTCGACGCCTTCTGGTCGGCGTGGGGGCAGCTCGCCGCCCACCCCGACGACCCCGGAGCCGCCAGCACGCTCCTCGGTGCCGCGAACACCGTCGCGTCGACGCTGTCGAGCGGGTCGAAGGCCGTCGAGCAGCAGTGGGCGACCACCAGGACGACGGTCGCTGCACAGGTGACGCAGCTCAACGACGCCGCGAAGCAGGTCGCCGACCTCAACGGGCAGATCCGGTCCACGCTCGCCGGCGGCGGCAACGCGAACGAGCTCCTCGACCAGCGCGACCAGCTCACCGAACAGATCGCGACGCTCGCCGGCGGCACGGTCCGGACGAACGCCGACGGTACCGCCGACGTCCTCATCGGCGGCAACCCGATCGTGCAGGGCACCGACGCCCGCGCGGTGGCGCTCGGCGGTGCGACCTCGCTCCGCGACGGCACCGCCGTCACGCTCACGTGGACCTCGGGGTCCGCCGGGTCCGTGACGCTGTCCGGCGGCTCGATCGGCGGGAACCTCGCGCTCCTCGCCCCCGCCGACGGTCAGGGGACGGGCGGCGCCCTGGCCGAGGCCGCCGCCTCGTACGACAGCGTCGCGACGACGCTCGCGACCGCCGTCAACGCGGTGCACACGACGGGGACGACCCCGGCGGGCACCACCGGTGCGCCGTTCTTCGCCCTCGCCACCGGCGCCCCGGCAGCGCAGGGGCTCTCGGTCGTGCCGACCGGCGCGGACGGGCTGGCGACGCGGAACGCGTCGGGCGAGCTGGACGACTCGTTCGCCGACACGCTCTCGCGGCTCGGCGCAGCGACGGACGGCGCCGACGCCGCCTGGGCGAGGTTCGTGACGGGGGTGGGCAGTGCCTCCAGGACGGCCGCGTCCGAATCGACGCTGACCGGACTCGCCCTGACCAGCGCGCGCACCCAGCAGCAGTCCGGGGCGGGCGTCGACCTCGACGAGGAGAACGTCAACCTGCTGAGCTACCAGCACGCGTACCAGGGCGCGGCACGCGTCCTCACCGCCGTCGACGAGATGCTCGACACCCTCATCAACCGCGTCGGCCTCGTCGGCAGGAGCTGAACATGATCACCCGGGTGACCACCCAGATGTCGATGGCGACAGCCTCGGCTCGGCTGCAGGCCGGTGCGGCGAAGGTCGCGCAGCTCACCGACCAGGCCACGACGCTGAAGAACATCGCCAAGCCGTCGGACGACCCGGTCGGCACCGGTACGTCGATGCAGGTCCGCAAGGAGCAGGCCGCGAACGCGCAGTACGCCCGCAACGCGGACGACGCCGTCGGCTGGCTCGCCACGACCGACTCGACGCTGTCCTCGGTGTACTCGCTGCTGAACAACGTCCGCGACCTCACCGTGCAGGCGGCGAACTCCGGCACCATGAGCGACACCGACCGCGACGCCTTCATCACCGAGTTCCGGTCCTTGAAGACCGACATCGAGGGACGAGCCAACGACACGTACGGCACCAGGAACCTGTTCGCGGGCGCGTCGACCGCCTCGGGAGCCTACGACCCCACGACCGGGTGGACGGCCTCCGCGACCGCGGTCAGCCGTCGGGTCGGCGACGACCAGTCGGTCCGCGTCGACACCCCCGGGGCGTCCGTGTTCGGGGCGGGGTCGTTTTCGGTGTTCTCCGTGATCGACTCCATCGTGTCCGACCTGCAGAACGGCGTGAACGTGAACCCGAGGATCACCGACGTGGACGGCGCGATCGCCACGGTGCGGAGCGCCCAGGCCGACGTCGGCGTGCGGCACGCCACCGCCCTCGCCGCGCAGGACTCGCTGAAGACGCAGTCCGTCGCACTCGAGGGCCGTCGCTCCGGGGTGGAGGACAAGGACCTCGCGAAGGCCGTCCTCGACCTGCAGGTGCAGCAGACCAACTACCAGGCAGCACTGGCCGTCACGGCGAAGGTGCTGCAGCCGACCCTGATGGACTACCTCCGATGAGCATCGACCTGACCTTCCCCGTCCCGCCGTTCGGTCTCGGCGGCTCCGCGTTCACGCTCGTGCCGGTCGACGGCGCGGACGGGCTGTTCTCGCTCGTGGGCGACGGGGCCAGGCTGTTCCTGCTCGACGCGGCCGTGCACCTGCCGTCGTACGCACCGGAGCTGACGTCGGCGCAGGTCGACGTGCTCGGGCTGGCGGCGCCGGAGGACGCGATGCTGCTCGTCGTCGCGAACCCGGGCGAGGAGGGCACGACCGTCAACCTGCTCGCACCCGTGGTCGTGAACGCCCGCACGTCGGTCGGCGCGCAGCTCATCCTCGAGGACCAGGACTTCCCGCTGCGCGCCGAGCTCGCGCGCCGGTAGCGCGAGGCGCTGCCGCGCCCCCCGGTCCAGGCCCAGGCCCAGGAAACGCCCGCGCTTCGACGATCCACGTGTCGATCGACGAGCGTTTTGCCGGAAGATACACGCGCATCCGGAACGCGTGCATCTGCCGACGAAACACCCGTCGATCGTCCGGTGGTTCGTCGCACGTTCACGGGCGTGAGCTGGCCACGAGTCCTCCACAGGGGGCGTTCCCGACAGTCTCGTCCACCGTTCACAACGCTCCGCCAGACGCGGCACCCGTCGTCGGCGATGGTCGTCAGGTGAACCGAGCCTTCGACATCGACCTCATCCGGACACGCGGCCTGACGGGCGCGGAGCGGCGGACACTGGAACGTCGGGCCGCGGACGGCGTGTACGAACGCGTGCGGCCGGGTGTGCTGGTCCGAGCCCACACGCTCGCTGACCTCCGTGCCGACGAACGTCACGCCCTCCTCATCCGGGCAACCGCGCCGTACATCACCGAACCGTTCGTCCTCTCCCACGAGTCGGCGTGTGCCCTGCTCGGCCTGCCGGTCATCAGCGCCTGGCCCGACCGAGTGCACGCCGCCGACTCATCCACCGGGACGACTCGGGTCACTGCCCGGCTGACCCGTCACGGCGTCCGCGACCGCCCCGTCACCGCACACACCGAGGTCCTCGGGTTCCGGACGACCACGGCTGCCCGGACCGCGGTGGACATCGCATCGCGGCGGGCGACGCTCGTGGCCGTCCCGATCGTCGACCACGTCCTCCGGACGAACCAGACCACACGCGCGGCGTTGCAACAGGAACTCAGCAGACTCCAGACCGGCGGCACGAAGGCGCGAGCTGTCGTCGAGATGGCCTCGACGCTGTCCGGATCCCCGGCGGAGTCGATGTGTCGCGTCCGGTTCCGTCAGCTCGGCACGCCCGAGCCGGTGCAGCAGCACGGGTTCCATCGCTCGGGCGAACGATCGGCTGTGGTCGACTTCTGGTTCCCGGATCAGGGAGTCGTCGTCGAGGTCGACGGCCGCGCGAAGTACGAGGACCCGGACATGCTCGCGGGCTCGACGACCGCCGAGGCGCACTGGCGCGAGAAACAGCGCGAGGACTTCATCCGATCGTTCCCCGAGGTCCGGTTCGTGGTGCGACTGACCTGGACGGACCTGCTGCACCCCGAGCGGATCCGCGCGGCACTCCGTCGCGCGGGCGTCCCGTGCCGGTGACCGGGCGGGAGTCCCGCCCTGATGACCGTGCTGTGGCTCCCGCGCCGACGGCCGTACCGGGGCCCTGCCGATGACCGTGCGGAGGGCTCCCACCAGCGCGGCGTACGGTCTCCCGCATGGCCCGAGAGCACAAGGACGGCGCGATCATCCCGATGCCGGTCGCCCCGCTCGACCCCGACACCCGCGCGACGAACGGCACGGTCGATGCGACCAGTACCGGCACCGGCACCCCCGGTGGGTGGACGAAGTGGTTGGACCGGGTGCTCGACGTACAACGCCCGGTCGTGGTGGCGCACGTCAACCGGCTGCGACGGAAGCACCCGGACGCGAGCCCGGCCGAGATCATCCAGATCCTCGAACGGCAGTACCTCACCGCCGTCACCTCGGGAGGTGCCGCGGTCGGTGCCAGCGCGGTGATCCCCGGGGTCGGCATGGCGGCGGCCCTCGGACTGAGCGGGGCCGAGACCGTCGGGTTCCTCGAGACCACGGCGCTGTTCGCGCAGTCGGTGACGGAGGTGCACGGCATCGCCCTCGACGACCCCGAGCGGGCGCGGACGCTGGTGATGGCGATGATCCTCGGCACGCCGGGCACGCAACTGATCAAGCAGCTGGCCGGACAGGCCGCGGGCGGGCAGGCACGGACCGCGTTCTGGGGCGAGATGGTGACGGCCTCGCTGCCGAAGCAGGTCGTCTCCGGCATCGGCGGACAGGTACGCGACCAGTTCGTCCGTCGGTTCGCCGCGCGCCAGGGGTCGACGATCGTCGGACGTGCACTCCCGTTCGGGATCGGCGCAGCAGTGGGCGGGCTCGGCAACCACGCGCTCGGGCGTCGGGTGGTCCAGGCGTCACGCTCGGGCTTCGGTGTCCCGCCGGCGCACTTCCCCGTCGTCCTCGAGCCGGCAGCGGAGCCGACGCGGCGTGGCCGCAAGCGCCTCGAACCGGCGCCGCGCGACGCCGGCCGGAACGCTGACCGCGGCGCGGACGATGTCCGTGACGACCACGGCGACCAGGACCACGGCCGGAAGCGCGGGGCCCTGCCCTGGCGACGACAACGCGAGGATCTCTGGGCCGAGACGCCCGACCCGGGGCCCGCCGACCGCTCGTAGCGCGACCGCCCCGCAGCGCGAGCAGTGCGGCGCGCGTCGTCAGGCGCGGCGCGTCGGCGTCATCACCACCTGCCCGGCATGGGCGAACCCGCCGCCGAAGCCGAACAGGAGAGCCGGGACCCCCTCCGGCAGGTCGCCCTTCGCCCACGCCTTCGACAGCCCGAGCGGCACACTCGCCGCCGAGGTGTTGCCCGACTCGACGACGTCCCGTACCACGTACCGAGGCGAGCCACCGAGCGCCTCGACCAGTGGCTCGATGATCCGCAGGTTCGCCTGGTGGAAGGCGAAGACCGCGATGTCGTCGATGCCGAACCCCGCCGCTGCGACGACGGCTCGGGCATGGTCGGCGGCCTCGGTGATCGCCCACCGGTAGATCGAGCGGCCCTCCTGGTTGAAGTACGCCGGCTCGCCGGAGACCCGCACGGCGTTCTGCAGGTGCGGCACGCTCCCCCACGACACGGGACCGATCTGCGCGTCGTCCGACACACCGACCACGGCGGCTCCGGCACCGTCGCCCACGAGCACGCAGGTCGACCGGTCGGTCCAGTCGACGATGCCCGACAGCTTCTCGGCACCGATCACGAGCGCCGTGTCCGCGGAGCCGACCCGGACCGCCTGGTCGGCCAGCCCCAACGCGTACTCGAACCCGCTGCACGCCGTGTTGATGTCGATCGGAGCCGCCCGGCCGGTCATGCCGAGGGCCGAGGCGACCCGTCCGGCTGTGTGGGGAGCCCGGTCCTCGTGGGTCGTCGACGCGACGATCACGAGTCCGACGTCAGCTGCCTCGACCCCCGCGTCGGCGAGGGCGGCGCGACCGGCCTCCACCGCCATCGACGTGACGGTGTCGTCGGGGCCCGCGATGTGTCGCGTGCGGATGCCCGTCCGGGTGGTGATCCACTCGTCGTTCGTCTCGACCATGGTCGAGAGTTCGTCGTTGGTCAGGGTGCGCGACGGCTGGTGGTGGCCGAACCCGAGGATGCGGCTGCCGCGGAGTGCTGGGATGTCCACCCTCGGCACGGTACTCCTCACCGCGCGGCACCCATTCCCGGGCGAGCATGCGCCGCGCCCGACTGCGCGCCCCGACCGACCACGCGCTGCGTCCGACCGCGCGCCCCGACCGACCACGCGCCGCGTCCGACCGCGCGCCCCGACCGACCACGCGCCCCGGCCGACCGCCCCGACCGACCACGCGCCCCGACGCGCACGGACCGCCGGCGACCCCGACCACCACACGCCCGACCCCTCGGGAGCCTCGGGACCGGTACCGCCAGTGCCTCCCTGTCCCACCCGCACACGCGTAGACCATCACCATGGACTACACACATCTCGGACGGACAGGGCTGTCGGTGTCACGAGCGGTGCTCGGGACGATGAACTTCGGACCGGAGACCAGCGAGGACGACTCGCACGCCATCATGGACCGGGCGCACGAGCTCGGCGTGAACTTCTTCGACACGGCGAACGGCTACGGCGGCTCGGTCGGCAAGGGCGCGACGGAGGAGATCATCGGCCGCTGGTTCGCGAAGGGCGGCGGTCGACGCGAGAAGACCGTCCTCGCCACCAAGGTCTACGGCGACATGATCGACTGGCCGAACGGCGGCAAGCTCAGCGCGTACAACATCCGCCAGGCACTGGACGCGAGCCTGCAGCGCCTGCAGACCGACCACATCGACCTCTACCAGTTCCACCACGTCGACCGCGCGACCCCGTGGGACGAGATCTGGCAGGCCCTCGAGGTCGCCGTCGCCCAGGGCAAGGTGCTCTACGCCGGCTCGTCCAACTTCGCCGGCTGGCACATCGCGCAGGCACAGGAGGCCGCGAAGCACCGCAACTTCCTCGGCCTCGTCAGCGAGCAGTCGATCTACAACCTCGTCGTCCGCGACGTCGAGCGCGACGTCCTCCCGGCTGCCGAGCACTACGGCCTCGGCGTCATCCCGTGGTCGCCGCTGCAGGGCGGTCTGCTCGGCGGCGTCATCGAGAAGACCGAGAACGGTTCCCGCCGACTCTCGGGCCGGAGCGCCGAGTACGTCGAGGGTCACCGCGACCAGCTCACAGCCTACGAGTCCTTCGCCAAGGAACTCGGCCACACCCCCGGGGAGCTCGCCCTCGCCTGGCTCCTGCACCAGCCGGCCGTCACCGCACCGATCACCGGTCCCCGCACCATGGCGCAGTGGGAGTCCGCGGTCCGCGCCGTCGACATCCGCCTCGACCAGCAGGCGCTCGACCGGCTCGACGAGATCTTCCCGGGGCACAAGACCTCGCCGGAGGACTACGCCTGGTGACGACGACAGCGCGTCGCTGACGCGACCACCTGCCGGGAGGCGCGGTGCGGGTCCGACCCGCACCGCGCCTCCTGTCCGTGGTCACGTCGAGGACGCGACGAGCGTCGCGATCAGAGCGCCGCGATCTCCGCGTCCTGCAGGCCGATGGCCCGCAGGTAGTCGTCCACGCTCCCCCAGCGGCGCTCGACGTACTCGATGACCGTCGTCATGATCTCGGGCACGCACCGTTGCGCGGTCGCGGTGGCCTCGGGGTCGCTGCTCGCGGCGCGTTCCCGCGCGAAGCGGTCGACGAGACCGGCTGCGCTCGCGGCGTAGTCCGCGCCGACGGTGTCGATGCCGTCGCCCCAGTGTCGTGCGAGCAGCGCACTGATGATCCCCGTGCGGTCCTTCCCGGCCGAGCAGCACACGAGCACGTCACCGTCCGTCGCCGCAACGGCGCGGACGGCGGCGGCGATCCCGCTGCGGTGCCGGTCGAGCCAGTCGACGTACTGGTCCTCGAGTGCGACCGCCTCGGCCGCCGACTCCGTGCCGGACGACGGATCGAACATCGGCACCGCTCGGTAACCGGCTGTCGCCGCGAGCGGGTGCGGGACGGCGGCGGTCTCATCGGCCCGGCGGAGGTCGATCACCGCCGCGAGGCCGGCCGGGTAGGCCTCTGGCCCGACCGGCTCGGTGTTCGCGCGGTACACGGTGCGAGGGCGGCCGGCCTGGAGGGCGGGACCTCCGACTGGGCGGAGGTTGGTCAGGATGCCCGACGTCGTTGTCATGAGTCCACTTTGTCAGTCACAGTAGGGCGTCCGTCGACCACGCCGAAATCGTCAAGCTTCAATGGGTGAGTCGGGTGTGCTCTGTTTGGCGCCTCGTGATCCGGGATCCGTCCATCGGGTAGCGACTTGATTCCCGTTGCCCATTCCTGGTCGAGCATCCCCGTACGACCCGCGCGGCGCTGCCTCGCGACCCAAAATCCGACGTGACCGTGCTTGAATGTCACCGAGCTCCCCGCTCGCCATGAAGGCGTTGATCGGAATCTGTACCGCATTTTCCGCGATTCCGGCCCAGTGAGCATCTTCAGTCGAAGACCTTCGGGACCGCACCCTCAGCCAGCTCTCCCACGCGCTCTCCGACCTCGCGCAACAATGCTCGCCCCGATCCGGGGTCCGACCCGATACGGTAATTCGCGTTCATCCGACCAAGGAATGACTCCACCTCGTTGTCATCGGCACGATCGGTGTCCAGCGAGACGAATTCATTCCGCATCTCGGCCAAATCGCTCGCATCGAATCCGTCGACGTAGAAGTCGACGTAGTCGGCGACCGTATCGTAGTCCTCCCACCAGTATTGGTAGAGGTTCTCGATGAGTCCCCCGAGAAGAGGAATCACAGAAGAATAGTTTTCGTAGCCGGTGTAGGTCAGCCCTGTCATGTCAACCTCCGAGCCGGGTCGGGTAAGCGGTCCGAATCACAAATCCACCTGGGCTGTTCTTGTCCCACAACAGTTGCATCCACAGCTGCTTCTCGTCCGTAAAAATACCATCACTGAACCGCCGGCCGATCGCTTGGTCGAACGTCGCGGTGATTGTGAATGTTCTCGGTTTGGGCTTCGGCTCCATGTGCAACCAGTTCGAGATCACGACGCGACCACCGGCCGGAGCCGGACCCGTCTCAATGGGCCGTGCCGCGCCTCCCGGCATGGGGAGAGCCAGCCGCGTCTCCTCCGTGACCCCGGTGGCGGACCGTTCGACCCGGATCTGCATGGCGGCGACGCCGCCCTCGACGGGGGCGGTCGCGACCAGTCGTGTCAGACGCGGCGCCCGTCGGCGGGCGAGGTCGGTGACCGCGCTCACGCTCCAGCCCACGGTCGCCGGCTCGACCGTGCCCCACCCTGCCGGTGCGGTGGTGGCGAGGCCGTCGAGCAGCAGCTCGGCGGTGCGGCCGATGCCCGCCTGCTCGGTGGCCGGGTGGTGGACCGAGGCGACGACCTCGGTCCACGGCACCTCGTCGGGTCCGAGCCGCGTCGACCGCGGAGTCGCCTGCTCGGAGAGCATCGCACTCGCGACGTCGTCGGCGATCGTCGTCGAGCCGGCCGCGCGGTAGCGGTCTCCCTCGCGGACGATCCACGCGCTCCCGGTGCGGCGGAGCATGGCGAGCATCGCGGTGGTGATCCGGCTCGTCGAGGGTGTGAGGAGCACGAACGCGCGGTCGGCGGCGCGGGTGTCCAGGACGAGGCCCGTGCGGGCGGCGGAGAGCTCGACCACGGCGGCGTCGGTCTCGCTCACGAGGAAGCCCGGGCCGACGGCATCGACGAGCGGGTGCGTGAGGGTGACGTCGTCCACGCCCGAACCCTACCGGCGAGCCTCAGGCCACTGCGGTCCGTGCCACAACCCTCCGCCGCTTCCGAATGACGCCGCCGATGTCGTTCGACGACGACCCCGTCGCTCGTTGCACACGCGCACAGTTGCATGCGGACACAAGTGACACTGCCGCTGTCGGACGACGACACCGCCGTCCCGAGTCCGCACCACGCCCACCCGCACCCGTACCCGCACCCGCCGCACACGACGACGGGCCCCGCGCCTGCTGTGTGCGCGGGGCCCGTCGTGTCGAGCGGTGGTGCCGTGTCAGCGGACGGTGACCGGGGTCCGGTCGGCCTCCTCGTAGAGGACGTAGCCCTCTTCGCCGTGCACGGCGGTGTCGATGCCGGCGACCTCGTCCTCGGTCTTCACGCGGAAGCCGATGGTCTTCTCGATGATGTAGCCGATCACGAAGGCCATGATGAACGAGTAGATGCCGACGGCCGCGGCGGCCGTGGCCTGCTTGCCCAGCTGCTCGAACGAGCCCGAGAAGATCAGGCCGGTGCCGTTGGCGAAGATGCCGAGGTAGAGCGTGCCGAAGATGCCGCCGACCAGGTGGACGCCCACGACGTCGAGCGAGTCGTCGAAGCCGAGACGGTACTTCCAGTCGATCGCGAAGCAGCAGATCACGCCGGCGAGGAAGCCGAGCAGCAGGCCCCAGCCCGGGGTGAGCGCGGCACAGGCCGGGGTGATCGCGACGAGACCGGCGACGGCACCCGAGGCGGCGCCGACCGAGGTGGCCTTGCCGTCCTTGAGCTTCTCGATCAGGAGCCAGCCGAGCACGGCGGCGGCGGGGGCGGACAGCGTGTTGACCCAGGCGAGCGAGGCGACGCCGTCGGCAGCGCCCTCGGACCCGGCGTTGAATCCGAACCAGCCGAACCAGAGGATCGCGGCACCGAGGAGCACGAACGGCGGGTTGTGCGGCTTGTGCGCGCCCTTGGCGAACCCGACGCGCTTGCCGAGCACCAGGGCGAGTGCGAGGCCCGCTGCACCGGCGTTGATGTGGACCGCGGTGCCACCGGCGAAGTCGATCACGCCCCAGGTGGCGAACATGCCCGAGGTGAGGTTGAACACCCACGAGGCGACCGGGAAGTAGACGACGGTGACCCAGACGCCGGCGAAGATCATCCACGCGCCGAACTTCGCGCGGTCGGCGATGGCGCCGGAGATGAGGGCGACGGTGATGATCGCGAACGTGGCCTGGAAGCCGACGAACGCCATCGACGGGTACGCGGCGTTGATCTTGGACGCCTGCGACTCCTCGAACGCCTGACCGAGACCGAACTGGTTCCAGTCGATGCTGAAGAAGCCGACGATGCCGGAGACGTTCGTGCCTGCGCCGTGGTTGGCGAAGGCGATCGCGTAGCCGTACAGCACCCAGAGGACGCCGACGAGCGCGATCGCGCCGAACGACATCATCATCATGCTGATGACGGACTTGGCCTTGACGAGACCGCCGTAGAAGAAGGCGAGGCCCGGTGTCATGAACAACACCAGCGCCGCCATGATCAACACGAATGCCGTGTTGCCCTGATCAAGCATCTGTTCACCTCTCGATTGCAGTGCGGCTCTCGGACCGCCTCGGGTGCTGTCGAGTTTGGCGAGGTGCTGTTTCACCGATGGGCACGAACTGTTTCACGGATGTAACGCGATGCGGCGCTGTGTGAACACTGTGTTTCGGGGTCCGCCAGGTCCGCTGGATGCTGCCCACGACTCCCCTGCGACCGTCTGGACGGTCGCATCGCGAGCGTGGTGACCACGAGACCGTCGGGCGGAACCAGGTTCCGGACACAGCACCGCGGAAGAACACGGTGTGGTGTCCGGAACCTGGTTCCGGCAGTGGGTGGGGGACGCGGCGTCAGTCGGCGCGGGTGAGCGCGACCACGCGCGAGGCCGCGCGCAGGTACTTCTTGCGGTACCCGCCGTCGAGCATCGCCTGCGGGTACACGGCGTCGAGCGGCGTGCCCGAGGCGACGATCCGCACCTGGGCGTCGTACAGCCGGTCCACGAGCGCCACCCAGCGCAGGGCGTCGGTCTGGTCGCGGAACGGCTGCGCGTCGGTGAGCCCGACCGCGTCGAGCCCCTCGACCAGGGCGACGTACTTCGACGGGTGCACGGTCCCGAGGTGCGAGACGACCGCGTCGAAGGCGTCGAGCGTCACGGCACCGTCGGGGAGCGCCGCGGCGACGTCGGACACCACCACGGCGTGTTCGTCGACGGCACGGCGACGGTAGTCGAGCCCGTCGATGCGGAGCGTGTCGAACCGGTCCGCCATCGCCTGGATCTCGCGGAGGAAGTCCTGTGCCGCGAACCGCCCCTCACCGAGGGCTCCCGGCGGGGTGTTCGACGTCGCCGCGAACCGCGTACCGGTGTCGGCGAGCTCCTTGATCAGGCGCGTCATCATCATCGTGTCGCCCGGGTCGTCCAGCTCGAACTCGTCGATGCACACCAGGGCGGTGCCGCGGAGCAGGTCGACCGTTCCCTGGAACCCGAGCGCCCCGACGAGGGCGGTGTACTCGATGAAGGTGCCGAACGTCTTCCGCCCCGACGCCGCGTGGTACGCCGCGGCGAGCAGGTGGGTCTTGCCGACGCCGAAGCCGCCGTCGAGGTACACGCCCGACCGGCCGGACGCGTCCGTCGTCGCCGCCCGACGACGACCGAACAGGCCGCGGCGTGGGGCCTCGGCACCGGCGCCGCGGACGAACGCGGCGACCGTGTCCCGCACCGACGCCTGCGACGGGTACTCCGGGTCCGGCCGGTAGGACTCGAAGGACGCGTCGGCGAACTGCGGCGGGGGCACGAGCGCCGCCGCCATCTGCTGCGGGGTCACCTGCGGGTCGCGGTCGACGAGGTGCGCGTGCGCCGCCTGCGTCTGTCCAGCCTGTTCAGCCAAGGGAGCCCCTCCCGGGAAGCATGTCGTGCGGTGCAACGTTGCGGCTGGAGCACGGCGCGCACGCGTACCGTTGCCCACAGGCACCGAGGACCGATCCTAGCCCGGCGCCCGCTCACCACCTGGAGGTACCCCGCCATGACCGCACCGGTCGACCCGTCCGAGAAGTTCGCCGCCTACGCCCACCCGGAGCGGCTCGTCTCCACCGAGTGGCTGCAGGAGCAGCTCGACGCCGGGGTCGGCGCGCCGGACCTCGTCGTGGTCGAGTCCGACGAGGACGTCCTCCTCTACGAGACCGGGCACATCCCGGGCTCGGTGAAGATCGACTGGCACACCGACCTCAACGACCCGGTGCAGCGCGACTACATCGACGGCGAGGCGTTCGCCCGGCTCGTCGGCGGCAAGGGGATCGCCCGCGACACGACGGTCGTGATCCACGGTGACAAGAACAACTGGTGGGCCGCGTACGCCCTCTGGGTCTTCACGCTCTTCGGCCACGAGGACGTCCGCCTGCTCGACGGCGGCCGGGCGAAGTGGATCGCCGAGGACCGCGCCTTCACCACCGACCGCACCGACGTGACGCCGGTCGAGTACCCGGTCGTCGAGCGCCGCGACGAGCCGGTCCGCGCCTTCAAGGACGACGTGCTCGCGCACCTCGGGAAGCCGCTCATCGACGTCCGGAGCGCGCCGGAGTACTCCGGCGAGCGGACCACCGCGCCGGACTACCCGGAGGAGGGGGCCCTCCGCGCGGGCCACATCCCGAGCGCCGTGAACATCCCGTGGGCCACCGCCGCCGCTCCGGACGGCACGTTCAAGACCCGCGAGGAGCTCGACGCGATCTACCGCGACGGCGCGGGCATCGGCGACGCCGACGAGGTGATCGCGTACTGCCGCATCGGCGAGCGGTCGAGCCACACGTGGTTCGTGCTGCAGCACCTCCTCGGCCACGAGCACGTCCGGAACTACGACGGCTCCTGGACCGAGTGGGGCAGCGCCGTCCGCGTCCCGATCGCACAGGGTTCGGAGCCGGGCGAGGTGCCCGCCCGATGACCGAGGGCCCGACGACCGACGGAACGCTGCCGACCACCCTCGCCGAGATCCGCGACGACTTCCTCGAGCTGTCCCAGCAGGACCGGCTCCAGCTGCTGCTCGAGTTCTCCGACGCGCTGCCGGCGCTGCCCGAGCGGCTGCGGGGCCACGAGGACGAGCTCGAGCGCGTCGAGGAGTGCCAGTCCCCCGTGTTCATCACGGTGACGGTCGGTGAGGACGGCGACGCCCCCGACGTCGTCCGCATGCACGCGACCGCCCCGCGCGAGGCGCCGACGACCCGCGGCTTCGCGTCGATCCTCGCCCAGGGCCTGTCCGGCCTGACGGTCGACGAGGTCCTCGCCGTGCCCGCCGACTACCCGCTCACGATCGGGCTCTCCGAGGCGGTGAGCCCGCTGCGCATCCGCGGCATGGTCGGGATGCTCGGCCGGGTGCAGCGGCAGGTCCGCGCCCTGGCCTCCGCCTGATCCTGCGCACCCGACGGACGGGAGGCCCGTGGCGGACCCGCCACGGGCTTCCCGTCCGTTGACGGGTCGCGTCTACGACGCGCGGGCCGCACCCTGGTGCTGCACCACCTCGGTGAGCCACGCGAGGATTCGGGCGTCGAACCAGTCGGCGTCGTGGTTCCAGAGCTTCGTGTGCCGCGCGGTGTGCTGTACCTCGAGCCGGACGATGTCCGGGCGGACCGCGGCCAGCTCGTGCGAGGCCGACGACGGCACGAACCCGTCGTCGTCGCTGTGCAGCAGCAGGATCGGCACGTGGAGTTCGTCCGCGCGGGCGACCATGTCGAGCTCGCGGAGGTCGACCGGTTCCCGCAGCCCGGCGACCCGGTGCAGCACCGGTGCGCGGAGGAGCCACTGCGCGACCTTCCGGACCGCCCGCGGCAACCGGAGCAGCTGGCTCTGCGACTTGAGCACGGCGTGCCAGTCGACGACCGGCGACTCGAGGACGATCCCGTCGACGAGGTGCGCCGCGCTCGACCGCAGCAGCGTCTGCAGCACGACCGCGCCGCCCATCGACCAGCCCATCAGCACCACGCTCGTGGCACCCTGTCCACCGACCCAGCGCAGGGCCGCGTCGACGTCCTCCCACTCGGTGCTGCCGAGACCGTACCGCCCGTCGACGCTCCGCGGCGCGACGCCGTCGTTCCGCCAGCTCGCCAGCAGGACCGAGTAGCCCGCCGCGCGGAACACCGGCACGGCGCGGATGGTCTCGGCGCGGGTGACGCCTCGGCCGTGCACGAGCACCGCCCACGGGGCGTCCGGGTCGTCGGCGCGGACCACCCAGGCGGGCGCCGGGCCGTTCGGCGTCGGGACGTCGACGTCCTCCACCGGGACGTCGAGCTCCCCCGGGGTCAGGTAGAACCAGCCGCCCCAGCGTCCGCGTCGGGCGTTCCGCGGGTCGCCCGCGTCGATCGCGATGATGCGCCGGGTCACGGTGGTGTCGGTCGTGCCGAGGACCTCGCCGACGCGCATGTGGCCCGTCCCGCCGCCGAACCACAGGCTGTACCGGCCCTGCAGCTCGGTGTCCGCGGTGCGTTCGACCGTCACCGTCCGCGACACCGGGTCGACCGCGTGGATCGGCACCCGCTCCGTGCGCTTGCGGTCGGGGGTGACGACGGCGCGGGCGACCGCGGCGACGAACCCGCCGAGCACGGCGGCCCCCACCGAGGCGACCGCGAGCCCCGCCCCGAGCGCCACGAACCCGGCCGACCTGGCCGATCGCTGGACGTCGTCCTCGGCGGGTCGCGCTGATCGGGACATGGTCCGGAGCCTAGTCTGCATCCGTGTCCGAAACCCGAGAGCCCGACGCCTTCGCACGGCTCCGCGCGTTCGTGGCGTCAGACCGGACCCGCACCGAGACGACCGTGACGGAGATCCCCTCGCCGTCGCGGATCGCGCCGCACTCGCTCGCCCTCGCGGCGGACGTCTCCGGCGCCGTGCACGGGGTGGACTCGGACCTCGGCACGGGCCGCTTCATCGCCCTGTACGACCCCGCAGAGCCCGAGGGCTGGGACGGCGCGTTCCGCATCGTCACCTTCGCCCAGGCACCGCTGGAACCCGAGATCGGCGTCGACGAGTTCGTCGCCGACGTGACGTGGAGCTGGCTCGTCGACGCGCTCGCCGCGCACGGGGCGACGTACGACCACGCCTCCGGCACGGCGACCAAGATCATCTCCCGAGGGTACGGTGACCTCGCGGCGCAGGGCGACGGCGCGCAGCTCGAGCTGCGCGCCTCGTGGACGCCGCGCGACGAGGACCTCACGGCGCACGTCCGCGCGTGGGAGGAGATCGTCGCCATGCTCGCCGGACTGCCGCCGACCTCGGACGGCGTGACCCTGTTGGCCCCGAGGAGGACCGCACGTGACTGACCCCGCTCCGTCGACCGGCGCTGCCGCGTCGCCGTTCGAAGAGGGCCACGCCACGGTCCACGTCATCGAGTCGCGCGCGGAGTACGAGTCGGCGGTCGCCGCGATCGCCGCGGGACACGGCCCGGTCGCCGTCGACGCCGAGCGCGCGAGCGGCTACCGGTACTCGCAGCGCGCCTACCTCATCCAGGTGTTCCGCCGGGGCGCCGGCTCGTTCCTGTTCGACCCGATCGCGATCGGGTCGTTCGCGGAGCTGCAGGACGCCATCGTCGACGAGGAGTGGCTCTTCCACGCCGCCTCCCAGGACCTCCCGTGCCTGGCGGAGGTCGGCCTCGTCCCGACGCGCATCTTCGACACCGAGCTCGGTGCTCGGCTCGCCGGCTTCCCCCGGGTCGGTCTCGGCGCCGTCGTCGAGCAGCTGCTCGGCATCACGCTCGCGAAGGCGCACTCCGCCGCGGACTGGTCGACCCGGCCGTTGCCGCAGTCGTGGCTCGTGTACGCCGCCCTCGACGTGGAGCTCCTCCCCGACCTGCGCGACGCCCTCGCCGCGGTCCTCGAGGAGGCCGGCAAGACCCGGATCGCCGAGGAGGAGTTCGCCGCCGTCCTGACGCGCGCACCGAAGCCGCCGCGCGCCGAGCCCTGGCGTCGACTGTCCGGCATGCACGCGCTCCGCGGCGCCCGGGCACTCGCCATCGCCCGCGCCCTCTGGACCGCCCGCGACGAGTACGCCCGCGCCGCCGACATCGCTCCCGGACGCACGATCCCCGACGCCGCCATCGTCGCCGCTGCCGCCGCGAACCCCGCGTCGAAGGGCGAGCTGGCCGGGCTCAAGGCCTTCACGGGCCGGGCGAGCCGCAGCGAGATCGACCGCTGGTGGGCGGCGGTCGAGGCCGGGCGCACCACCGACGACCTGCCGAAGCTCCGTGGTGGCGGCGAGCCGACGCTCCCGCCGCCGCGGGCCTGGGCCGATCGCAACCCCGACGCCGACCGGCGGTACAAGGCCGCACGTGCCGCCGTCGTCGCACGGGCCGAGGCGCTCGACCTCCCCGTCGAGAACCTGCTCACGCCGGACACGCTCCGCACGGTCGCGTGGGAACCGCCCACCCCGATCGCGACCGAGACGATCGGCTCTGCACTCGCCGCACACGAGGCCCGGCCGTGGCAGGTCGAGGAGACCGCCTCGATCATCGCGCACGCCTTTGTCGAGGCTGCACAGGCGCCTGCTGCCGAGAGCAACACCGACTCGTAGGAACACCCCAACCGGCATGCGTCCGCCCAGGCTGCGGGCATAGCGTCGGAACCGTCGCCGGGCTCGGCCCGGCCGGTCGGGGCGGAACGTGCCCCGACTCGATCGATGAGGATCTGGAGGCCCAGATTGCCCAAGGCAGCAGACGTCGTCTTCGTTGACGGCGTACGGACACCGTTCGGACGCGCCGGCGAGAAGGGGGTGTTCTGGAAGACCCGCGCCGACGACCTCGCGGTGCACGCCATGCGCGGCCTGCTCGACCGGAACGCCTCGCTCGACGGTGCCGCGGTGGACGACGTCGCCGTCGCCGCGACCACCCAGCAGGGCGACCAGGGGCTCACGCTCGGCCGAACGGTCGGGATGCTCGCCGGGCTCCCGAAGTCGGTCCCGGGCTACGCGATCGACCGCATGTGCGCCGGCGCCATGACGAGCGTCACCACGCTGGCGGGCGCGATCGCGTTCGGTGCCGCCGACGTCGCCATCGCCGGTGGCGTCGAGCACATGGGACGCCACCCGATGGGCTTCGGAGCGGACGTCAACCCGCGCTTCGTCGCCGAGCGGATGGTCGCGACCGACGCCCTCGTGATGGGCTCCACCGCCGAGCGCCTGCACGACCGCTTCCCGGCGATCACGAAGGACCGCACCGACGCGTACGCCGTGCAGTCCCAGCAGCGGTACGCCGCGGCGTGGGCGGCCGGCAAGCTGCAGCCGGACGTGGTCCCCGTCGAGGTCAACACCGGCGAGGGCTGGGACCTCGTCACGAAGGACGAGCCACCGCGGCCCGGCACCACCCTGGAGGCACTGGCCGGCTTGAAGACGCCGTTCCGCCCCCACGGCCGGATCACCGCCGGCAACGCGGCCGGCCTGAACGACGGGGCCACGATGAGCCTCCTCGCCTCCGCGGACGCCGCGAAGGAGCACGGGCTCCCGCAGAAGATGCGGATGGTGTCGTTCGCGTTCGCCGGCGTGGACCCCGAGGTGATGGGCATCGGTCCCGTCCCCGCGACGGACAAGGCGCTGCGCAAGGCCGGACTCACCATCGACGACATCGGGCTCTTCGAGATCAACGAGGCGTTCGCCGTCCAGGTGCTCGCGTTCCTCGACAACTACGGGATCGCCCAGGACTCCGCGAACGTCAACGCCTGGGGTGGAGCGATCGCCGTCGGGCACCCGCTCGCATCGAGCGGCGTCCGGCTGATGAACCAGCTCGCCGCGCAGTTCGCCGAACGCCCGGACGTGCAGTACGGGATCACGACCATGTGCATCGGGCTCGGCCAGGGCGGCACCGTCATCTGGGAGAACCCGAACTACTCGAAGTCCGCCGCCCGCTCCGCACGGAAGGACGCCTGATCATGACCACCGTCGACAACGACCGGCTGCTCGCCCTCAGCGAGGACGAGGTCGTCACGCACTCCTACGTCAAGCACGTCCCGCTCCCCTCTGGCGGCACGCTCGCGCTCATCACGCTCGACAACGGCAAGGACTACAAGCGTCCGTCGACGCTCGGTCCGCGCACGCTCCACGAGCTGTCCGGCGTGCTCGACACGCTGCGGGCGGAGGCGTCGGCCGGCACCGTCCAGGCCGTCGCGATCACCGGCAAGGAGTACTGCTTCGCAGCCGGGGCCGACCTCTCCCAGGCCGCGTCCGTGCCGTCGCGGGACGTCGCCCACGACCTCGCCGCCCTCGGGCACGCCACGCTCCGCAAGCTGTCCGACCTCGGGGTGCCCTCGTTCGCGTTCATCAACGGGATCGCGCTCGGCGGCGGGCTCGAGATCGGTCTGCACTGCACCTACCGCGTGTTCTCGTCGGCCGCGCAGGGGATCGGCCTGCCGGAGGTGTTCCTCGGAATCATCCCGGGTTGGGGCGGCGCGACCCTCCTCCCCCGCCTCATCGGTCCGGAGAGGGCGCTGCGCGTCATCGTCGAGAACCCGCTGAAGAACAACCGGCTCATGGACGGGAAGGCCGCGGTCGAGATCGGCATCGGCGACGCACTCATCCCCTCGGTGACCTTCCTGCCCTCGGCGGTCGCGTGGGCCGACGGCGTCGTGTCCGGCCGGACCAAGGTCGTGCGGAAGAACGAGCCCGGCATGCTCGAGAAGGCCGCGTGGGGCACCGTCGTGAAGGTCGCCCGCGGCCAGGTGGCGTCGAAGATCGGCACCGTGCCGAAGTCGCCGTTCCGCGCGCTCGACCTCGTCGCCGGCGCGAAGTCCGGCTCGCTCGACGAGCGGTTCGCCGACGAGGACGACGCGCTCGCGGACCTGCTCTCCGGTGACCAGTTCGCCGCGTCGATGTACGCGTTCGACCTCGTGCAGAAGCGCGCGAAGAAGCCGGTCGGGGCTCCCGAGGGCGTCGAGGCGAAGAAGATCACGAAGGTCGGCGTGCTCGGTGCCGGGCTGATGGCGTCGCAGTTCGCGCTGCTCTTCGCCCGACGCCTCGGTGTCCCGGTCGTCATCACCGACGTCGACCAGGCCCGCGTGGACGCCGGTGTCTCGCGCATCCACGGCGAGGTCGACAAGCTGCTCGAGCGCGGTCGAGTCTCCCCCGACGACGCGAACCGCATCAAGGCCCTCGTGAGCGGCTCGGTGTCGTACGACGCCTTCGCCGACGCGGACTGGGTGATCGAGGCCGTCTTCGAGGAGATGAGCGTCAAGCAGGAGGTGTTCCGGAAGATCGAACAGGTGATCGCACCGGACGCGATCCTGGCCACGAACACGTCCTCGCTGTCGGTGACCGAGATGGGATCGGTGCTCGCCGACCCGTCGCGTCTGGTCGGGTTCCACTTCTTCAACCCGGTCGCGGTGATGCCGCTGCTCGAGGTGGTCCGGACGACGTCGACCTCGGACGAGACGGTCGCCACCGCACTCGCCGTTGCGAAGACCCTGAAGAAGACAGCGATCATCACGGCCGACCAGCCCGGGTTCGTCGTCAACCGGGTGCTCGCCCGCGTCCTCGGCGAGGCCATGCGCGGTGTCGAGCAGGGCACGCCGTTCGAGGTCGTCGCCGACGGAGCCGCTCCCCTGGGGCTCCCGATGTCGCCGTTCGAACTGCTCGAGCTCGTCGGGCTGCCGGTCGGCGCGCACGTCCTCGACTCGCACCACGCCGCCTGGCCCGACCGGTTCTACCCCGGTGACGGGCTGAAGCGGATCGCCGAGTACGGGAAGATCCTGACCCGCGACAAGAAGGGCAACGCGACCGGGTACGACCCCGCGGCCGTGAAGCTCGTCGCGCCGTCGAAGAAGGACGCCGCGCCGGTCGACGCCGCGACCATGCAGCAGCGGTTCGAGGACGCCCTGGCCGACGAGGTGCACCGCATGCTCGAGGACGGTGTCGTGCAGCACGTCGAGGAGATCGACCTCGGTCTGATCCTCGGCGCCGGCTACCCGTTCCAGGCCGGTGGCATCAGCCCGTACCTCGATCGTTCCGGTGCGTCCGAGCGCGTCTTCGGCGGCACGTTCCACGACCCCGCCATCGTGGGGCCCGCCTCCCGCTGACCCGATCGAACGCCGGAACCTGGTTCCGGACACAGCACCGCGACGTTTCGCGGTGCTGTGTCCGTTCGACGGTGTTTCGCAGCCGGCACGTCAACGATCGGCGGAACTCGTCTGCCGCGACCGCGCCGGCTTCGCCTGCGGCACCTTCGTCCCGACCACCTGGTCGATCACGTCGCGTGCGATCGCCTGGGCGGTGAGCCCGACGTCCTGCAGGATCTCCGACCGCGACGCGTGGTCGATGAACTCGTCCGGCAGGCCGAGCTCGTTCACCCCGGTGTCGACCCCCGCGGCCCGGAGGTCCTGCCGCAACCGCGTCCCGACACCGCCGACGCGCACGCCGTCCTCGACCGTGATGACGAGACGGTGGTCGCGCGAGAGGTCGATGAGCGACGCCGGGATGGGCACCACCCACCGCGGGTCGATGACCGTCGCGCCGATGCCCTGCGCCTCGAGCAGCGCGGCCGCCTCGAGCGCGACCGGCACCATCGACCCGACGGCGACGAACAGCACGTCCGGCTCCTGGTCGTCGGACGGTTCGCGGAGCACGTCCACCCCGTCGTCGAGACGGCGGATCGCGGGGATGTCCGGCCCGACCTGCCCCTTCGACCACCGGAGCACGGTGGGCGCGTCGTCGACGGCGACGGCCTCGCGGAACTCCTCGCGGAGGGTCGCGGCGTCACGCGGAGCGGCGATCCGGATGCCCGGCACCACCTGCAGGAGCGCGAGGTCCCACATGCCGTGGTGCGAGGGTCCGTCCGGCCCGGTGATCCCGGCCCGGTCGAGCGCGAACGTCACCCCGGCCTTGTGCAGCGCGACGTCCATGAGCACCTGGTCGAACGCCCGGTTGAGGAAGGTCGCGTAGAGCGCCACGACGGGGTGCAGCCCGCCGTACGCCAGCCCGGCAGCGGTCGTGACAGCGTGCTGCTCGGCGATCCCGACGTCGATCACCCGGTCGGGGTGCTGCTCCTGGAAGAGGTGCAGCCCCGTGGGACGCAACATCGCTGCGGTGATCGCCACGATCCGCTCGTCCTCCGCCCCGACCGACGCCAGCGTCGAGGCGAACACCGACGTCCACGAGGGCCCCGACGAGACGTCGAGCGACTCCCCCGTCTCCGGGTCGATGTGCCCGACGGCGTGGAACTGGTCGGCCTGGTCACGGAGCGCCGGCTCGAACCCGTGGCCCTTCTCGGTGATGGCGTGCACGATGGTCGGCGCGCCGTACGCCTTCGCCTGACGGAGCGCCGCCTCCATCGCCCGCTGGTCGTGCCCGTTGACCGGACCGATGTACTTGATGTCGAGGTTGGAGTACAGCGCCTCGTTGTTCGTGAACCGGGACAGGAACCCGTGCAGCCCGCCGCGCATCCCTCGGTAGAACGCCCGTCCGGGTGCGCCGAACCGGGAGGCGACCGCCTGCGACTTCTCGAACAGCGCGCGGTACTCGCGACGGGTGCGGACCGAGCTGAGGAACCGCGCCATGCCGCCGATCGTCGGGGCGTACGACCGCCCGTTGTCGTTCACGACGATGACCAGGCGCCGGTCGTTGCTGTCCGAGATGTTGTTGAGCGCCTCCCAGGTCATCCCGCCGGTCAGCGCACCGTCGCCCACGACCGCGACGACGGTCCGGTCGGTCTGTCCCGTCCGCTGGAAGGCGCGGGAGATGCCGTCCGCCCACGACAGCGACGACGACGCGTGCGACGACTCGACGATGTCGTGCTCCGATTCGCTGCGCTGCGGGTAGCCCGCGATGCCGCCACGCTCCCGCAGCCTCGAGAAGTCGTGCCGGCCCGTGACGAGCTTGTGCACGTACGACTGGTGCCCGGTGTCGAAGACGAACGGGTCGTGCGGCGAGTCGAACACGCGGTGCATCGCCAGGGTCAGCTCCACGACACCGAGGTTCGGCCCCAGGTGCCCACCCGTCTTGGCGACCTCGGCCACCAGGAAGCGGCGGATCTCCGCCGCGAGATCGGTCATCTGCGTGTCGGACAGACGCTTGAGGTCGCGCGGCGACGTGATGCTCGGAAGCAGGTCCACGGGGCGCTCCTTTCGTGGGGCAGGTCCCCACACTATCCACGCAACCGGATGACGGACTGGAGGCCCGTGGCGGTGTCGCCAGGGCCCTCCAGTCCGTCATGTGGTCGCGTCAGCGACCCGTGCTCGCGTTGCTCAGACGAGCGACCGGAGCACGTACTGCAGGATGCCGCCGTTGCGGTAGTAGTCCGCCTCGCCGGGGGTGTCGATGCGGACGACCGCGTCGAACTCGACCGTCTGCTTGCCGGCGGGCGAGTGCTCGCTCGGCTCGGCCGTGACGTGCACGGTCTTCGGGGTGCGACCCTCGTTGAGCTCGGTCAGTCCCGAGATCGAGACGACCTCGGTGCCGTCGAGCCCCAGCGACTCCGCCGACTCGCCCGCCGGGAACTGCAGCGGGACGACGCCCATGCCGATGAGGTTCGAGCGGTGGATGCGCTCGAAGCTCTCGGTGATGACCGCCTTGACGCCGAGCAGGTTCGTGCCCTTCGCCGCCCAGTCGCGCGACGAGCCGGAGCCGTACTCCTTGCCGCCGAAGATGACGAGCGGGATGCCCTGCTCCTGGTAGTGCTGCGAGGCGTCGTAGATGAACGACTGCTCACCGTCCGGCGTCGTGAAGTCGCGGGTGTAGCCGCCCTCCACGCCGTCCAGGAGCTGGTTGCGCAGCCGGATGTTCGCGAACGTACCGCGGATCATCACCTCGTGGTTGCCGCGACGCGAGCCGTAGGAGTTGAAGTCCTTGCGGTCGACGCCGTGCTCGGCGAGGTACTTGCCCGCCGGGCTGTCGGCCTTGATCGAGCCGGCCGGCGAGATGTGGTCCGTGGTGACCGAGTCGCCGAGCTTCGCGAGCACGCGGGCGCCGGAGATGTCCGACACCGCGTCGGGCTGCATGGTCATGCCCTCGAAGTACGGGGGCTTCCGCACGTAGGTGGACTCGCTGTCCCACTCGAAGGTGTCGCCCGTCGGGGTCGGCAGGTTCTTCCAGCGGTCGTCGCCCTCGAACACGGAGCCGTACTCGTGGGTGAACATCTCGGTCGAGATCGAGTCGTCGATCACCTGCTGCACCTCGGCCGCATCGGGCCAGATGTCCTGCAGGAAGACGTCGTTGCCGTCCTGGTCCTTGCCGAGGGCGTCCTTGTCGAAGTCGAAGTGCATCGACCCGGCGAGCGCGTACGCGATGACGAGCGGCGGCGACGCCAGGTAGTTCATCTTCACGTCGGGGTTGATGCGCCCCTCGAAGTTGCGGTTGCCCGACAGCACCGCGGTAACGGCGAGGTCGTTGTCCTGGACGGCCTGCGAGATCTCCTCGGGCAGCGGGCCCGAGTTGCCGATGCAGGTCGTGCAGCCGTAGCCGACCGTGTAGAACCCGAGGTCCTCGAGGTAGCTGGTGAGTCCGGCCTTCTCGTAGTAGTCGGTGACGACCTTCGAGCCCGGTGCGAGCGTGGTCTTCACCCACGGCTTCGCCTTGAGGCCCTTCTTCGCGGCGTTCCGGGCGAGGATGCCGGCAGCCATCATCACCGAGGGGTTCGACGTGTTCGTGCACGAGGTGATCGCGGCGATCGCGACGGCACCGTGGTCGATCGTGAACGCGTCGCCGTCGCCGACGGTGACGCTCGTCGGCTTCGTGATCGTCGACGGCGCGCTCGAGACGTGCGTCTCGGACGGCTGCGCGTACTCGTCGTCCTGCACGGCGTGCTCGTCGCCGGGCGCGGCGGCCACCGGGTCGGACGCCGGGAAGGTGTCGGCGACGGCCTTGTCCTGCTGCGAGTGGTCCGCCGTGGCGTAGTTCTCGAGGTCGACCTCGAACTGGTCCTTCGCCTTCGACAGCTCGATGCGGTCCTGCGGGCGCTTCGGGCCGGAGATCGACGGGACGACCGTGGAGAGGTCGAGCTCCATGTACTCCGAGTACGCCGGCTCGACCGACGGGTCGTGCCAGAGGCCCTGGGCCTTCGAGTACGCCTCGACCAGGGCGATCTGCTCCTCGGAGCGGCCCGTCAGCCGGAGGTAGTCGAGCGTGACGGCGTCGACCGGGAAGATGGCGGCGGTCGAGCCGAACTCCGGGCTCATGTTGCCGATGGTCGCGCGGTTCGCGAGCGGGACCTCGGAGACGCCCTCGCCGTAGAACTCGACGAACTTGCCGACCACGCCGTGCTTGCGGAGCTCCTGCGTGATCGTGAGGACCACGTCGGTCGCGGTCACCCCGGCGGGGATGGACCCGGAGAGCTTGAAGCCGACGACCTTCGGGATGAGCATCGACACCGGCTGACCGAGCATGGCCGCCTCGGCCTCGATGCCGCCGACGCCCCAGCCCAGCACGCCGAGGCCGTTCACCATCGTGGTGTGCGAGTCCGTGCCGACGAGGGTGTCCGGGTACGCGTACAGCTCGCCGTCGAACTCGCGCGTGTACGTGACCTTCGCCAAGTACTCGATGTTCACCTGGTGGACGATGCCGGTGCCCGGCGGGACGACCTTGAAGTCCTCGAACGCGGTCTGGCCCCAGCGGAGGAACTGGTAGCGCTCCCCGTTGCGCTCGTACTCGAGGTCGGTGTTGCGCTGCAGCGCGTCCTCGCGGCCGAACAGGTCGGCGATGACGGAGTGGTCGATGACCATCTCGGCCGGCGACAGCGGGTTGATCTTGTTCGGGTCCCCACCGATCTCGGCCATCGCCTCGCGCATGGTGGCGAGGTCGACGATGCACGGGACACCGGTGAAGTCCTGCATGACGACGCGGGCCGGCGAGAACTGGATCTCGGTGTCCGGCTCCGCTTCCGGCTTCCACGAACCGAGGGCGCGGATCTGCTCCTCGGTGACGTTGGCACCGTCCTCGGTGCGGAGGAGGTTCTCGAGCAGCACCTTCAGGCTGTACGGGAGCTTCTCGTGCCCGGGCACCGTGTCGATCCGGTGGATCGCGTAGTCGACACCCCCAACCGACAACGTGTCCTTCGAGCCGAAGCTGTTGACTGCAGCCACTGTGCCGCCTCCCTGGTTGATCGGTGTGCCCCCATCCAAGCGGGCCGCACGGCGACCCACCAGCAAGGCAAACCTAATCCCGCGGCCGTTGGGTCGCCCACGGGAAAGTGTCTCGATGTCGAGACAACTCTACACCGCGGCGGTGTCCGCCCCGTCCTGGCCGTGCGCGTTCCGGAAGGCCGTCCGCACCAGCAGCCACGTGACCCAGAGCAGCGCCGCGTACAGCGGGACGCCCGTGATGAGCTTGATGCCGGCGAGCAGTTCGACCTGCGCGGTGAGGTACAGCGGGATCTCGATGAGCAGGCGCAGGGCGAACAGGCCGACCCAGAGCCAGGTCGCGACGGTCAGCACCCGACGCTTGGCGGGGTCGTGGCGCCAGTCGGTCCCGGTGCCGTCCTCGTCCTGCGGCACGAGCAGCCCGACGATCAGCCCGATCAACGGCCGGCGGATCGCGAGGGTGACGAGCAGCACGACCAGGCTCACGAGGTTGATGACGATGCCCGGGATGAAGTTGCTCTCGGCCCGGCCGGTCAGGAGCGCGAGGCCGGCCGACACCGCGACGCCGAGGATGCCGGCGAACGACATCGCGAGCGACTGACGCTGCACGAGACGCAGCACGACGAAGACCAGGCCGATCACCACGGGGATGACGACGCTCGGGACCAGCTCCTTCGTGACGGCGTAGACCACGAGGAACGCGAACCCCGGCAACACGGACTCCGCGAGGCCTCGGACCCCGCCCACCGCGGTGAGGAGCGCTCGGCCGGAGGGCGCCTCGCCGGGGGCGACCTGGGCGATGCCGGCGTTGCGGACGGCGTCACGGAGCTGGGCGTTCAGCGACAGCGGCTCCTCGTGCTCGGCCGCGGAGCGGTCGGCCTCGGCGGCGGAGCGGTCGGCCTCGGCCGCATCGCCGGCCGCACCCGCGCCGCGCGCCGCGCCCG
>NZ_NXIA01000010.1 GCF_002412165.1 Curtobacterium sp. 'Ferrero' | reverse complement strand
CCTGCGCGGCGTTCACGCCGAACGCGGCGCCACCGAGGACGAGCGCGCCGGTCGTGGCGAGGGTGATCGAGGTCTTCAGGCTCTTGCGCATGGTTTCGTTCCTTTGCTGTTTCGGTGCTCCGGCCGGTGGCCCCCGTCGGACGCCCCGGTGCCATTCACCTGGGTGCACGACGAATACCGGCCGAATGTGACCGGAGAGCGTCCTGGGCGTTTGCCCTTGTGCCAGTGATTCGGCACCCCCCGCGGAACGGTTTGGAAGTTTTTCTGGAAGTCCCGACGGCCGCCGTCCGTACCGTGGGGGCATGTCCCCCGCACCCATCGCGACCACCGACCGCATCCGCGCGATCGACGCCTGGTGGCGCGCCGCGAACTACCTCACCGCCGGGCAGATCCACCTGCTCGACAACCCCTTGCTCACGCGGCCGATCGAGCCCGACGACATCAAGCCCCGGCTGCTCGGCCACTGGGGGACCTCGCCCGCGCTGAACCTCGTCTACGCCCACTGCAACGCGCTGATCGCCGAGACGGGCCGTGACCTGCTCTACGTGTGCGGGCCCGGCCACGGCGGCCCGGCCATGAACGCGAACGCCTGGCTCGACGGCACCTGGAGCGAGCTCTACCCCGAGATCACGCCCGACCCCGCCGGTCTGCAGCAGTTCTTCCGCCAGTTCTCGTTCCCGGGCGGCATCCCGTCACACGCCGCCCCCGAGACACCCGGCTCCATCAACGAGGGCGGCGAGCTCGGCTACTCCCTGGCGCACGCCTACGGTGCTGCGCTCGACAACCCTGACCTCGTCGTGGCGTGCGTGGTCGGCGACGGCGAGGCCGAGACCGGTCCGCTCGCCGCGTCCTGGCAGGCCCACACCTTCCTCGACCCGGTCGCCGACGGCGCCGTCCTGCCGATCCTCAACCTCAACGGGTGGAAGATCGCGAACCCGACGGTGCTCGCCCGCATCCCGGAGGAGGACCTCACCGCCACGTTCCGCGGTCACGGCTACGAGCCGATCATCGTCGACTCCGCGCGCGTCGACCACGACCCCTACGCCGTCCACGCCCTGCTCGACGGCGCCCTGCGACGCGCGCTCGCCACGATCGACGACATCCAGGCGGCCGCCCGGGCCCAGGCAGCACGAGCGGCCGCGGGACAGCCCGCCGGTGCGACGGCCCTCCGACCGCGGTGGCCGATGATCATCCTCCGCACGCCGAAGGGGTGGACCGGCCCGAACGAGGGTTCCTTCCACTCGCACCAGATCCCGCTGCCCGACGTGCGCACGAACGACGAGGACCGCGGCCGACTCGAGGAGTGGATGCGCTCCTACCGACCGGAGGAGCTGTTCGACGAGCAGGGCCAGCCCATCGGCATCCTCACCTCGATCCGGCCGGAGGGCGACCACCGGATGAGCGCCTCACCGTTCGCGAACGGTGGTCGGCTCCGCACAGCACTCGACCTCCCCGCGATCGACGACTTCGGGGTCGAGTCGGGCACGCAGGCGTCCGCCACCGGGACCCTCGGGCCGTGGCTCGCCGCGCTCGTCGAACGCAACCCGTCCACGTTCCGCGCCTTCGGTCCGGACGAGACCGTCTCGAACAAGCTCGACGCGCTCTTCGACGTCACCGCACGGGTGTGGCGGGCGGACCGGGCTCCCGGCGACGAGCACCTCGCCGCGCGCGGTCGCGTCATCGAGGTGCTGTCCGAGCACGTCCTCGAGGGTCTGCTCGAGGGCTACGTCCTGACGGGACGGCACGGTCTGCTCAACACGTACGAAGCCTTCGCCCACATCATCGACTCGATGGTGGGGCAGTACGCGAAGTGGCTGGAGTCGTCGGCCGAGCTCGACTGGCGGATGCCGGTGTCGAACCTGTCGATCCTGCTCTCGTCGCACGTGTGGCGCCAGGACCACAACGGGTTCTCCCACCAGGACCCCGGCTTCCTCGACGTCGTCGCGTCGAAGCAGCAGGACCTCGTCCGCATCAAGCTCCCGGCGGACGCGAACACCCTGCTCGCCGTCGCCGCGCACGCGTTCGAGACGACGAACCGCATCGAGGTGATCGTCGCCGGGAAGCACCCCGAGCCGGTGTTCCTGTCGCTGCCCGACGCCATCGCGCACGCTGCGGCCGGCCTCGGCGTGTGGGACTGGGCCGGCACGGAGTCGACCGTCGGACGCGCCGACGTCGTCCTGGTGTGCGCGGGGGACGTCCCGACGGTCGAGACGCTCGCCGCCGCGTCGATCATCCGGGAGCACGCGCCCGGCGTCGGGGTCCGTGTGGTGAACGTCGTCGACCTGCTCTCGATCGGTGATCCGAGGAAGCACGAGCACCCCGTGTCGGACGACCGCTACGACGAGGTCTTCCTCCCCGGCACCCCCGCCGTGTTCGCCTTCCACGGCTACCCGGCGCTCGTGCACCAGCTGACCTACCGGCGCCACGGGCACGACGACCTGCACGTCCACGGGTTCCAGGAGCAGGGCACGACCACGACACCGTTCGACATGCTCATGCGCAACGAGATGGACCGGTTCGCCCTCGCACACGATGCGCTCGAGCGCGTCGACGCGACGGCGCACGCCGAGCTGCTGGACCGGCTGACCGCCGCCCGCGAGGCAGCGCGGACGTACGCGTACTCCCGGGGCGAGGACCACCCCAGCGTCGCCGGGTGGGAGTTCGCGGGCTGGCCGCAGGACCAGTAGTTCCTGCACCGGCCGGGAGGCCCGGACCACCGTCCACAGGACCGGTCACGCCCGTCGCGTGGCCGGTCCTGTCGCGTCAGGATCGGGGCATGGACGTGGGATGGTCGAGCGCGGTGGTGTCGCTCGTGGGTGCGGCCGTCGCGGTGGCGAGCCTCGTCGTGACGGTGGTCGAGGGGCGTCGGGCTCGGCGGAACACGAAGTTCTTGGCCCACCACGACCACTGGTGGCAGCGTTGGTCGTGGATCGCCGAACGGGCTTTCTCCGAGCGCGACCGTGACCACGACGTCGCGGCACTGATGGCGCACGCCGTGCTGACTCGTGCATGGTCGACGACGGATGACGTCTGGATGGAACGAGCGCTGGACGTGCACGAGTACCGCGAGGCACAACGACGACGCAAGGAGACACGGAGTGATCAGTGACATGGACGACGAACGCTTCTTCCAGCTGTGCGCCCGCTTCGAGCGCAGCACCGCCAGGCTGTTGCGTGATCCGCACTACGGTCCCATCATCCGGTCCGACGGTTCGCTCGCGGAACTCGAGGAGATGCGCATCGAACGACGCGAGCGCGAGGAGCGCGCACGCGCTCGGGAGCTCCGAGCCGAGGCCTCACTCGCCGAGGGCTGAGCGGATCCGACCCCGGGCCACCGTGACAAGGTGGTGCGGTGAGCGACTTCGTCATCCCGGCCCCGCCGCAGCCCGCTGTCCCGACCACCTCCGGAGGCCGGTTCCCCGTCCGCCGGGTGTTCTGCGTCGGCAGGAACTACGCCGCCCACGCACGCGAGATGGGCCACGACCCCGACCGTGAGCCCCCGTTCTTCTTCGGCAAGCCGGCCGATGCGATCGTCGTCGACGGCGCCGACACCCCGTACCCGCCGGCGACGTCCCGGCTGGAGCACGAGGTGGAGCTCGTGGTGGCCCTCGGCTCCGGCGGACGTGACGTCCCGGTCGCCGAAGCGCTCGGGCTGGTGTGGGGGTACACCGTCGGGCTCGACCTGACCCGACGCGACCTGCAGGCCGAGGCGAAGCGGGCCGGGCGCCCGTGGGACGCGGCGAAGGGGTTCGACGCGTCGGCACCGCTCGGAGCGCTGGTCCCCGCCGCTGGGGTCGACCCCGACGCGGGCGCGATCGAGTTGCGCGTCAACGGCGTCGTCCGGCAGACCGGCGACCTGGCGGACCAGATCTGGTCGGTCGGTGAGACCATCGCCGCGCTGTCCCGTTCGGTGGCCCTCGCCCCGGGAGACCTGCTCATGACCGGCACACCGGACGGCGTCGGGCCGCTCGTGCGCGGTGACGTGGTCGACGCGCGGATCGAGGGCGTCGGGGCGCTCACCACCCGGATCGTCTGACCCGTCCGCATCGGTCTCCGCCGCGATCGCCGTGTTGCGGCGGTGTGACGACCGACTGGGAGCGCTCGCAGCCCGAGGGCGTACGAATCGAGGCAGCGTCGGGGGTCAGCGGCGCTGACACATCACGGACATCGCGGGCGCGGGGAGCGGACGGGTGTCCGGGCTTCGGAGGTGCCGCCGTGTTGGAACACGACCTGCTCGCCACGTCCTCGACCTGGGCGGGCGACGAGCCGATCGGCGACCGGGTCCGCGCCGTCGGGACCGCCGGGTTCGCCGGTCTGTCGCTCACCGTCGACGACCTGCACGAGGTGCGTGCGACCATCGGTTTCGCGGCACTGCGTCGGCTCCTCGACGGAGCGGGCATCGTCTGGGTGCAGCTCGGCCCGCTGGACCGGTGGTGGGCGGCACCGGACCGGTCGACCGACGACGAGGCCGACGCCGGGGTGGTCTTCGAGGCCACGGCGGCACTGCGGGCCTGGCAGGTCGTCGTCCGCGCGGACACGTCCGTGACCGGTGGGTCGCCCGCGGGCATGGTCGACGACTGGCTCCGGCTCGCCGACCGGACCGAACAGCTCGGCGCACAGCTGGTGCTCGAGGCCGAGCCGTGGTCGAACCTGTCGACCGTGGAGCGCGCGTCGCGGTTCGTGTCCACGGCCGGGCACCCGAACTCCGGACTGCTGGTGGACGCCATGCACGCGCTCCGCGGTGGTTCGACCCTGGCGTCGATCGCAGGGGGCGTCACCCCGGCGACCCTCGCCGCGGTCGAGCTGAGTGACGGGCTCCTGCACACCCCGTCCGGCATGACGCTCCAGGAGGAGTCCCGCTGGGCGCGGCACCTGCCCGGCTCGGGCGCGTGGGACCTCCCCGGCTTCGTCCGGGTCGTCCGTGACCTCGGCTTCGACGAACCGTGGGGTGTCGAGGTCCGCACGCCCGCACACCGAGCGATGCCCACGGCCGACGCACTGCGGATCGCCGCCGCTGCCACACGGGCCGTGCTCGACGCCGCGGACGCGTACGACGCCCCTGCGGCTCCCGCGATGCCGTCCACCCCCGCGCCGACCTCCGCGGTGGACTACGAGCCGGTCAGCGAGCCTCGTCCCGTCCGACCGGCGACGCCGTCGCTCGACCTCCCGGCCCGCCCGACCCGTCGACGCGATGCCGACACAGGGACGCCGGCGTAGCGTCGAGCGCATGACCGATCACGACGACGAACTCCTCCGCCGCTCGCAGGACGCCATCGACGAAGCGAAGGCTGCTGCGGCTGACGTGACCGAGCCGGACGAGGACGACCTCGTCGAGGAGGACCTCCCCGTGGCGGACGACGCCGCGCCGGCGGACGGGCCCGCTCCGGCTCCCTGACACGTCGGGCCCGCTCCGGCTCCCTGACACGTCGGGCCCCGCGCCTAGTCCTCCACCTCGTCACCGAGGAAGTCCGCGTAGGTGACCTCGCCGTCCCCGACCGATGCCCCGGGGTCGGCCGGCGTGGCGGGTTCGACCGCAGCCCGACGCGCACGCTCGCCGGAGATCGCGCTGCGCTCGGCGGCGGTGAACGGCGGGAGGTAGTTGCTGGCGCCCATGGTCGTGCCCCTTCCGTCGAGGCGACGGTAACAGCCCTGGACCGTCGCGCGACCTGCGGCGGGGCGATCGTCCCCCGGAAGCACGCCGATCGGGGGACGGAAGTTCGCCTCGGGCGGAGCGCATGCGGACGCATCGGCTCAGGTCTCCCGCACGACGTCCTCCGGCTGCTTGTCGTCCCGCCACCCGCGCCACGACGGTTGCCGGAGCCGGCCGTCCACGGTCCACTCGGCGAACCGGACCTCGCCCACGCGTGACGGACGTACCCAGTGGGCGTCCCGCGCGTCCGCACGGGGGACGTCCACGAACGGCGAGGTCTCCCGTCCCAGCGGCTCGAGCACGGCGAGCACGGCGTCCAGGTCACGGTCGCTGAACCCGGTGCCGACCTTGCCGACGTACTCCAACCCCTCGGCACCCGGGACGCCGAGCAGCAGCGACCCGATCCCGCCCGCCCGGCGCCCGCTCCCCGGGCGCCACCCGCCGACGACGACCTCCTGGGTCGCGTGGTGCTTCACCTTGAGCCAGGCCTCCGACCGTCGGCCCTCGGCGTACTTCGCGGCGCGCTTCTTCGCGACCACCCCCTCGAGTCCCCGACGGGCGGACTCGGCGAGCGCCGTGGCGAAGTCGCCCGCGACCGCATCGGGGACCTCGATGACGCCGCCCGGGTCGACGACCGTGGCCAACGCCTGGCGCCGCGCCGTGTACCCGTGCCGGGTGAGCTCGTGACCGTCGGCCTCGAGCACGTCGAACAGCAGCAGCCGGACGGGGGTCGCGGCTCTCGCAGCGTCGACCTCTCGCGCCTTCGTGAGCCCCATCCGGTTCTGCAGCAGCTGGAACGAGGGGCGCCCGCGGTCGTCGAGCGCGACGATCTCACCGTCGTAGACGCCGTCGACCCCTGCCCGCTGCGCGAGCTCCTGCAGTTCGGGGTACTGCGCGGTCAGGTCGTTGCCGTTCCGGCTCCGCAGGGTGACCCGGCCGTCGCGCACGGTCGCGAGGGCTCGGACGCCGTCCCACTTCAGTTCGAACGCCCACTCGGCGGGATCAAGCCGTGGTTCGCCCTTCGCCAGGCTGGCCTGCATCGTGCGGCGTTCCTCCGGTCGCTCGGAGGACGGACTGGTCGCCCGGACCGTCGACCGGGAGGGCCGATCCGATCCCGCGGGCGACCCGTCCGCCGCGCGGCCCGGTTCACGATCGGGCTGGTCCTTCGTGCGGTGGATGAGCCAGTTCTTCTCGTCGCCGTCCCGCCCCCGTCCGCGACCCCGGGTGTGCAGCAGCGCGAGGCGTCGTGCACCGCCGGTCCGGCCGTGGAGGGTGACGATGACCTCTTCTCCGTCGCGCCACTTCTCGAGCTCGTACGTGCCGTCGTCCCAGATGGTGACCGTGCCGCCGCCGTACTCGGCCTGCGGGATCGTCCCCTCGAACGAGCCGTACTCGAGCGGGTGGTCCTCGGTCTGCACGGCGAGGTGGTTCTTCCCCGGGCCGGTCGGTTCGCCCTTCGGCAGGGCCCAGCTCACGAGGACGCCGTCGTGCTCGAGCCGGAAGTCGTAGTGGTCCCGGGTGGCGTGGTGCTCCTGGATGACGAAGGTGGGCACGCCGTCCTGTCGGACCGTCGGCGGCCCGGCGGGTACGGGCTCCGGGGTCCTGGCGGCGTCGCGCTTGGCGCGGTAGGCGCTGAGGCGGTCCTCGCTCGCCTGGTTCGCGTCGGCCGTCCGGTCGCTGTCCCAGTGCCCGGCGTCGTCCCTGCCGACCGACAACGAGGCGGACGCGACCGGGTGCAGGAGGTCCCCACGGGCCTCCAGACGGTCGAGGACCTCGTCCAGCGTGAGCTGCGCGAGCCCGCGCTGGGTCAACTCGTCCCAGGTCCGCGGGGCGGCGACCGTCGGGCGGTCGCGCCCGCGCAGCGAGTACGGGGCGATCGTGGTCTTGTTGCCGTTGTTCTGCGACCAGTCCACGAAGACCTTGCCGGCGCGTTCGGCGCGGCTCATGGAGGACAGGATCAGGTCGGGCAGGTCCTGCTCGAGCGCCCGGGCGAGTTCGTGTGCCACCTCGGAGACCTGCGCGGTCGTCGCGCGGCCGTCGAGCGCGGCGTAGAGGTGGATGCCCTTCGAGCCGGACGTCACCGGGTACGGGTCGAGGCCCATCCCCTGCAGGACCTCCCGCGCCGCGACCGCGACCTCGACGCACTCCGGCAGTCCGACGCCGTCACCGGGGTCGAGGTCGAGCACGAGCCGGTCGGGGTTCTGGTGTCCGCCGCGCGGGCCGAAGCGCCACTGCGGCACGTGCAGCTCGAGCGCGGCCTGCTGCGCCATCCAGACGAGCGTCGCGACGTCGTCGACGATCGGGTACTCGGTGTCGTGCTCCTTGTGGGCGATGGTGTGGTGCCGGACCCAGTCGGGTGCGGAGTCGGGGAGGTTCTTCTCGAAGAAGACCTTCCCGTCGACGCCGTTCGCCCAGCGCTTCCTGGTCACCGGGCGGTCCTTGACGTGCGGGATCATCCAGGGCGCGACGCGCTCGTAGTACTCGATCACCCGGCCCTTCGTCGTGCCGGTCTCCGGGTAGAGCACCTTGTCGGTGTTGCTGAGACTGATCGTCCGGCCACCGACGAGGACGGTGCGCCGCTTCGCGACCGGGCTCACAGCGCGACCCCGGTCGCTCCCGCCACCGTCAGGGTGGAGCCGGAGGTGTAGGACGACTCCGGCCCGGCGAGGTACACGTACGCGCTGCCGAGCTCGACGGGTTGTGCGGGGCGTCCGAACGGGGTGCCCTCGCCGTAGTGCGCGATCTCGTCGCCCGGGTAGCTGACGGGCTGCAGTGGTGTCCAGACCGGCCCGGGCACGACGGTGTTCGCCCGGATGCCCCGCGCCGCCAACTGCCGCGCGAGACCGTTCGTGTACGTGATGATCGCCGACTTGGTCGCTGCGTAGTCGATCATCCGCGCCTGGGGCTCGTAGGCGGACACCGAGCTCGTCGTGACGATGGCGCTCCCGGGCGCCAGGTGCGGCACCGCGGCCCGGACCAGCCAGAACAGCGAGTACAGGTTGACCTTGAGCGTCCGGTCGAACGACTCGGTCGTCTGCTCCGTCACGTCCTCGTGCACCTGCTGGGACCCCGCGACGGTGACGAGGGCGTCGAGGCCGCCGAGCGAGCTGACGGCGTCGTGGACGAGTGCGGCGCAGAACCCCTCGTCGGTGAGGTCGCCCGGCAGCAGCACCGCCTTCCGCCCGAGGGCTCCGATGACGTCTCGGACCTCCTCGAGGTCGCTGCGTTCCTCGGGCAAGGCGTTCAGGGCGGCGTCCGCCCCCTCCTTCGCCATCGCGATCGCCGCCGCCCTGCCGATACCGGAGTCGGCTCCGGTGACGAGCACGCGGTAGCCGCGCATCCGTCCCGTGCCCTGGTACCCGGTCTCGCCGTGGTCGGGTGCCGGGTCCATCGCGCTCGCGAGCCCGGCGCCCTGCTGCGTCTGCGCGGGGAAGGGCGGCCGAGCGTACTGCGAGCGTGGGTCCTGCTTGTCGAGCTGGCTCATGCCCTCATCGTGCTCGCCCGCGCCCGGGGACGGTCCAGTGAACGGGGAACGGTGGACAACCCCTCCCTCCGGGCGCTCCTGTGCAGGGACGGGCATCATGTCCCCCATGAGGTCGATCTGGAAGGGCTCCATCGCGTTCGGGCTCGTCAACGTGCCCATCAAGGTCTACGCCGCGACCGAGACCCACGACGTCTCGCTCCACCAGGTGCACGACGAGGACAAGGGCCGCATCCGGTACAAGCGCGTGTGCGAGTTCGGCCACGAGGTCGAGTACGCCGACATCCAGCGCGCGTACGACGACGGCGAGAAGACCGTGGTGCTCACCGCGGACGACTTCAAGCAGCTACCCGAGGAGCAGTCGCACGAGATCGAGGTCCTCGAGTTCGTGCCCGTCGAGCAGGTCGACCCGATGATGTTCGAGAAGTCGTACTACCTCGAGCCCGACTCGCGGTCCCCGAAGGCGTACGTGCTCCTCCGGGAGACGCTCGCGAAGACCGACCGGCTGGCGATCGTGCAGTTCACGCTCCGGCAGAAGACCCGGCTCGGCGTGCTGCGCGTGCACGACGACGTCATCCTGCTCCAGGGGCTGCTCTGGGGCGACGAGGTCCGGGCCGCCGACTTCCCGTCGCTGGACGCCTCGACGAAGGTCAGCGCGAACGAGCTGAAGATGTCGTCGTCGCTCGTCGACAGCATGTCCGCCGACTTCGACCCCGACCGCTACACGGACTCCTACCAGGAGGAGCTGCAGCAGCTCATCGACGCCAAGCTCGCGTCCGGCGACGACGTCGACACGGCGGAGACCTTCGGCGAGCGCGACGAGGACGACGACGAGGGCGGGGACGTCATCGACCTGATGGCCGCCCTGCGGGCGTCCGTCGACAAGAAGCGGACGGGAGGCTCGGGGTCGCGTTCCCGGGGCGGGTCGCGGTCCGCACGGGCGGACTCCACGACCGACGACGCCGCTGACGCGGGACCTGCGGAGGAGACTCCGACAGAGAAGAAGACGCCCGCGAAGAAGGCTCCCGCGAAGAGGACGCCCGCGAAGAAGACGCCCGCGAAGCAGAGCACGACCGAGAAGGCGCCCGCGCAGAAGTCATCGACGCAGAAGACGTCGGCCAAGAAGACGTCGGCGAAGCAGTCATCGGCGCAGGAGACGCCCGCCCGGAAGCCCGCCGCGAAGAAGCGCGCGAGCTAGTCCACGCCGGGTCGCTCGATCGCGTCGACGTCCTCGCCGTCCCAGAGGTCACCGCTCTCGATCGCCGACACCCGATGCGAGCGGAGGTACGGTCCGGCGCCCGCGTCCCCGGTCAGCACCGCGGCCAGGGGTTCCCAGTGGTCCCGGCCGATCAGCACCGGGTGACCGGGCCGGCCTCGGTGCACGGCCCGTCGGAGGGTCGCGCCGTCGACCGACCCCGCGCCGAGCACCCGGGCGACGGCGCTCGGCGGGAGCCCCGGGGTGTCCACGAGCGTGACGAGGGCCGCGGTGACGTCCTCCCGTCCCCGCAGCGACGACAGACCGGCGAGGAGCGACGCGCTCAGCCCACGGTGCCAGTCGGTCGCGATCACGACCGTCGCGGCGGGCAGGTCGGCGAGCAGCTCCCGTGCGGGCGCCGCGGCGGCGCCGAGCACCACCGTGACGTCGGAGCACCCGCCGTCCATCAGCACCTGCGCGGCGCGCACGGTCCAGGGCTCCCCCGCGGCGGTCCGGACGAGGGCCTTCGGTCGGCCCATCCGGCGCCCCTGCCCGGCGGCGAGCACGAGTCCCGCGACCCGGTCCACCGGCACCCCGCCCTCAGACGAACCCGGGCACGGTGGCCCAAGCGGCCGGCGCCTCCGGGACCCCGTCCCGGACGACGGTCCCGGAGATGAGCCCGTAGGGTCGGTCGGCGGCGAAGAACACCTCGTTCGGGTTGTCGAGACCGAACGGGGCGAGGTCGACGAGGAAGTGGTGCTTGTTCGGCATCGAGAACCGGACCTCGGCGAGCTCCGGGAACGCCTCGATCGCCGCCCGGCCCATCGCGAAGAGGGTCTGCTGGAGCGCGAGGGAGTGCAGGTCCGCGAACGCGGCGAGCAGGTGCTCGAGGACGCCGTCGTAGAGCGCGTTGAAGTCGATGCCCGCCTCGACGGCCTCGGGCCGGTAGCGCCAGCGGGCGGTGACGGACGTGGCGAGGATGCGGTCGTCCGTCTCGCTGAGCGTCGTGTAGCCGTCGCGGGGGAACCCGTGGAACTCGCTGCCGGTGGACTTGAGCACGGTGAGGTCCGTCACGCCGGCGAGCACGTGCACGTCCGCGCCGTCGACCTGCACGACGGCGGTGCGGGTGCCGCTGCCCGACCGGACGAACGAGTGGTCGTGGGGCACCCCGTCGACCGGGATCCGGGACCACGCGTGCTGCTCGGCCGACAGGGTCGCCCCCTCGTACCAGTCGTAGGCCGTCGTGAAGTGCCGGCCGAGCCGCAGCAGGAACTCCTCGGGGCTGTGCACCCCGTGCTCCTTCGCGAACGCGTACACGGTGTTCTTCTGCGTGTCCGTGGCGACGACCTTGGCGTTGTCCCCGTCGGTGTACGAGTCGGCGAGCGCGGCACCACGGAGCTGCGTCGAGACGGTCAGGTCCTCGATCTCGTGGCGCTCGGTGTCGCGGGTGACGCGCACCAGGCGGACCTCCGCCTTGCCGTACTGGTTCGCGCCGAGCCGGACGCTGGTCCCGGCGGAGCGGTCCGCCGGGACGGCGGTGCTGGTGGTGTCGGCGCGGCTGGTGGTCTTCGTCATGGGGGTCAGCTCCCTCGGTAGGTGGAGTAGGCGAACGGGTTCACGAGCAGCGGCACGTGGTAGTGCGGTGCCGGATCGGTCGGCACGGTCACGACGACGGCGACGCGCGGGTGGAAGGCGGTCACGCCCGCTGCCCGCCAGTAGTCGCCGGTCGCGAAGGTCAGGGTCCAGTCCCCCGGCGCGAGCACGTCGGGCCCGAGGGTGCCGACCCGGCCGTCCACGTCGGTCGTCGCGGTCGCGACCACCGTGCCGTCCGGGCCGGTCAGCAGCACGGCGACGCCCGCCGCGGGTCGTCCGTTCGTGGTGTCGAGGACGTGGGTCGTCAGGTGGCTCACGAGACGCTCCGCTCGAGTCGCAGCAGGGCGATCGCACGCAGCTCCTCGGCCACCTCGGCGCGCTCGGTGGCGTCGTCGTTGCCGAGTCGCCGCTCGAGCTCGGCGAGGATCTCGGGAGCTGTCCTCCCGGCTGCCCGGACCAGGAACACCCGGTCGAACCGTCGTTCGTACGTGCCGTTGCCGTCCCGGATCGCCGCGGCCGTCGCGGCGTCGGCGTCCGCCGAGGACGACTGCTCGTGGCGGGACGCTGCAGCGGAAGCGTCGTCCCCGACCGGTCGGTCGCCGATCCTCGGGTGGTGCGCGAGGGCGGCCGCCACCTCGTCGTCGGTCCAGGTCGACGCGAGCACCGCGGCGTGCTCGCGGAGCGCGGACACGGAGCCGTACGGCCGTGCGGTGACGACGCCGTCGACCCACCGCGGCACCGCTGCCCAGCTCGTCACGAGCTCGCGTGCCGGTCCGTCGTCGAGCGCGTCGAGTTCGTGGATGTCCATCGGTCCTCCGGTCACGGTGTCACCACCTCGTCGAGTGCGTCGTAGGTCTGCGCGATGGCGGCGACGCGGGCGCGCCCGGCGGCGCCGGACGCCTCGTAGACGTCGTTCGCGATGGCCGCGACGACGGCTGCCGGGGCGGCGAGGCTGTCGAACGCCGACGGTGAGTCGACCGGGCAGACGACGACCGCCCGCGCGGACGAGGCCAGGACCGCGCCGGTCGGGTCCGTGACGACGAGGACGTCCGCGCCGGCGCTGGCACAGCGTTCGACCACCCGGCCGACGACGGCCGCGTGCCGGCGGATCGTGACCACGACGACGACGTCGTCCGGGCCGAGGTCGGCGAGTTCCTCGCCGAGGCTCTGCCCGGCCGCCGGCGCCAACCGGACGTCGGCGCGGACCTGGGCGAGTTGCGCGCGGAGCTGGAGCGCGATCGGGTGGGCGTTGCGCAACCCGATGACGGTGACCCGGCGGGCCGCAACGATCCGCTGGGCGAGGTCCGGTCGGTCGACGCGGGCGAGGGACGCGAACGCGGTGTCGAGGTTCCGGCCCTCGACCGCCCGTTCGTCGGCGTCCGCGGCGCGGGTGGCGGCCCACGGCAGTCCGGTCCCCCGTGCAGCGAGCAGCGTCTCGCGGACCTCGCCGGCGTCGCGGAACCCGAGGGCGCGGACGAGTCGGCTCACGGTCGCTTTCGAGGTGCCCGATTCGGTCGCGGTCTCCGCCGAGGTGCGGAGCAGCAGGACGTCGGGGTCGGCCCGGACGAGGGCGGCGACCCGTCGCTCGGCGGGCGTCAGGTCGTCCCAGAGCTCGGCGATCCGGGCACGCAGGTCGGCGCTCACGGGGCGGTCCCGGTCAGGCTCCGCACCGCGACGGTCATCGCGTCGATCCCGAGCGCGACGTCCTCGGTCGCGACGGACTCGTCCGGGTGGTGGCTGATCCCGCCGGGGTTCCGCAGGAAGAGCATCGCGACGTCGGTGACGAGGCCGAGCGACATCGCGTCGTGGCCCGCCCGTGAGAACAGTTCGAGGGGCTGTTCCTGCCCGGTCGCGACGATGCCGGCACGCACGGCGTCCATCAGCCGCGGCGCGCACAGCACGGCGGGCGCCCGGTGGACCTCGTCGACGGACACGCGCAGGCCGCGACGCGTCGCGATCTCGTCGAACGCCGTCGCGATGGCGTCCCAGACGCGGTCGCGGCCCTCGTCGAACTCCCCGCGGAGGTCGACGGAGAACCGGGCGTGCCCCGGGACGACGTTGACCGCGCCCGGTTCCACGTGCATCGAGCCGACGGTGCCGACGTGCTGTTCGGCGATGCAGAGCCGTTCGACGGCGAGCGCTGCCTCGGCCGCGCCGAGGAGCGCGTCGTGCCGCATCTCGTACGGGGTACCGCCGGCGTGACGGGCCTCGCCGACGACGTCGACGACGAACCGGCGTGCCGACGCGATGCTGGTCACGACGCCCAGCGCCTGGTCGGCACGCTCGAGGTACGGCCCCTGTTCGATGTGCGCCTCGAGGTACCCGACGAGACGGGCCGGGTCGACCGCGGCCTCGTGCACCCGCTCCGGGTCGAGGCCGTGGGCGGTGAAGGCGTCACGGAGCGTCGTGCCGTCCTCGTCGACGAGGTCCCACCACGCGTCGTCCCAGACGCCGGCGACGGCGGACGACCCGAGCAGGGCCTTCCCGAAGCGGGTGCCCTCCTCGTCCGAGAACGCGACGACCTCGATCGCGACGGGCAGGTCGGCCGCGGCCGCTCCGAGCGCCTCGACGACGGCGATGCCGGTGAGCACGCCGACGATGCCGTCGAAGCGACCGGCGTCGACCACCGTGTCGAGGTGCGAGCCGATGAGCAGGACCGGTCGGTCGTCGTCGCCGGCGGTGCGGCCGTGCAGGTTGCCGGCGGCGTCCTCCCACGTGCGGAGGCCGGCCTGCTGCATCCACCCGGCGGCGAGCACGTTCGCCCGGGCGTGCTCGGGGGACAGGTACACGCGACGGATGCCGTCCGGCATCGAGCTGACCGCGGCCAGCTCGTCGCAGCGTGCGGCGACGACGTCGGCCAGCGCCGCGGCCGCCCGGGAGGCGCGGGTCACCGTGCCCCCGCGGGCTCGGCACCCGCCGTGGCCCGGTCACGACCGGCGGCGGCGTAGGCGTCCAGGGCCGCGTCCACCCCGGCGCCCTGCGGCACCGCTGCGCCACCTCGGCGCAGGCACTGCTCGAGCGCCGCGAGGGTGGTCACGACGGCGTCCTTGCGCGCGTTCACGCCCATCGTGCCGATCCGCCAGACGCGCCCGTGCAGCGGTCCGAACGAGGTGCCGATCTCGATCCCGTGGTCCTCGAGCATCGCGGCCCGCACGGCGTCGCCGACGACGGTGTCCGGGATCTCGACCGCGACGACGTTGTGCATCTTGTGCGCGACGTCGCCGAACACCTGCAGACCGAGAGCCCGGACCCCGTCGAGCATCGCGCGGCCGGCGAGCTCGTGCCGGGCGACGACGTCGTCCAGACCCTCCTCGAGCACGACGCGTGCACACTCACGCGCGACGTAGAGCATGGTCGTGGCCTCGGTGTGGTGGTTCAGGCGGCGGGGTCCCCAGTAGTCGAGGACCATGCCGAGGTCGAAGTAGTTCGACCGGATCGGGTCGTCCTGCACGTCGTCGCCGGGCTCGCGGATCCCGGCCTCGATCGAGTGCCGGGACCGGACGACGTCGACGGCGCGGTCGGACAGGCTCGTCGGGGAGCTCCCGGACGGCCCCGCGAGGCACTTCTGCAGGCCGGCGGTGACGGCGTCGACCCCCCAGGCGTCCATCTCGAACGGGTTGCCGGCGAGGCTCGCGGTCGTGTCCGTGTAGAGGAGCACCCCGTGCCGGGCACACACCGCCCCGAGGTCCTCGAGCGGCTGGTTCATCGTCGTCGAGGTGTCGCCCTGCACGATCGCGAGGACCTTCGGTCTCGTCGCGACGATCGCCTGCTCGATGACCGAGACCGGGAACACCCGGCCCCAGTCGGTCTCGATCGTGTGGACCTCGGCCTGGGCACGACCGGCGATCTCGGCGAGCAGGTGCCCGAACCGTCCGAAGACCGGCACGAGGACACGGTCGCCGGGTGCGAGCAGGGACACGAGCGCGGCCTCGATGCCGGCGCGCGAGGTGCCGTCGACGAGCACGGTGGCGTCGTTGCGCGTGCGGAAGACCTGCCGGTACAGCTCCTGGGTCTCGGTCATGGTCGCCGTCATCCAGGGGTCGTACTGCCCGACGAGCGGTGCGGACGCCGCACGGAGCACGCGCGGGTCGGCGTTCACCGGTCCGGGTCCCATGAGGAGGCGTGCGGGCGGGTCGACTGGCTGCATCGGTGTTCCTTCCGTTCCAGGACCGATCGTAGGGAACGGGTGTTTCAGGCAGGTGACGGCGACGTTGCCGAGGTGATCCGCGCCTCCCATCCGCCCGTCAGGCGACCAGGCGGGCCGCCAGGTCGAGGAGGGCGAGGTCCGAGCCGGGCGTGCCGACCAGGCAGATGCCGACGGGTGCCCCGGAGACCCGCAGGCCCGGAGCGGAGACCGCCGGCGCGCCGGCCACCCCGGCGGTCGCCGTCATCCGGAGGGTCGCGGCGCGGGTCCGCTCGACGGCCGCGGCGTCCGCGGTCCGGAGGGGCGCCGGCCCCGGCACCGTCGGGAAGCACAGCGGGCCGTCGTCGAGCACGGGCCGGACCGCGGTCCGCAGCTCGCGCAGGCGCGTCCGGGCGGCCTCCTCCTCGTCGGTGGTGACCGATGCGGCCGCCGCGAAGCGCGCGGCGACGTCGGGCCCGAGCGCACCGGGGTGGGCCGTCACCCACGCACCGTGGACCCGCCACGCCTCGGCGGCCTGCACGACCCGGACGGTCTCGGCGAGTTCCGCGAGCGGCGGGAGTGCGACGGTCCGGACCGGGCGTCCGGTCCGCGCGAGGAACGCCTCGAACACGTCGCGGGTGGCGGGTTCGACCGACCGGAGCAGCTCCTCGACGAGGAGCAGTGCACCGTCGCCGAGGGGTGCCGCGGTGTCGGGTACGGCGGTGTCGGGTGCGGGCAGACTCGCCGCCGCGGCAGCGCGGAGCGTCGTGACGTCCCGCGCGAGCCACCCGACCGTGTCGAAGGTCGCCGCGAGCGGCAGCAGCCCGTCCCGGGCGACCGCGCCGTGCGTGGTCCGCAGGCCCCACAGCCCCTGGTACGACGCGGGGACCCGGACGCTGCCGGCGGTGTCGGTGCCGAGCGCCAGGTCCGCCTGTCCGAGCGCGACCGCTGCGGCGGCTCCGGACGTCGACCCGCCGGGCATGCGGTCCGCAGCGGCGCCGTTGGGCGGGGTGCCGGTGTGCTGGTTGCGCCCGGCGATGCTGTAGGCGAACTCGTCGGTGCGCGCGATCCCCACGACGGACGCCCCCGCGTCGAGCAGCGCCCGGACGGCCGACGCGTGCTCGACCTCGACGTCGGCCTCGCGTTCGTGGACCGGGTTCCCGGCGCCGATCACCTGGCCGCGCACGGCGAACAGGTCCTTCACGGCGACCCGGACACCCGCGAGCGGCGCGTCCGGGTCGGGGTCGCCGGGCACCAGCGGGTCACCGAGCACGCGCCAGGTGCTCCGGTCGAACGCGACCGGCCGTCCGGTGACGTGTGCGGCGGCGATGCGCCAGGGACCGGCGGTGCCGTCGTCGGCCCGCGGGCCGCGCTGCCAGAGCTGCGTCTGCAACCCGCGTCCGCCGCCCTCGAACCACGACTCCGCGACCACGAGCACGCCGTCGTCGCCGACGGGGCGGAGCTCCGTCCGTCCGATGCGGCGCGTGCTGATCCCACCGCGGGCGGACCGGAAGGCACTGATGCGGTCGTGGCCCACGAGCAGCCCGGCGGCGTCACCGCGGATGGTGTCCGGTCCGGGCGCGAAGAGCTCGTCGAGCACCGCGACGTCGTCGGCGAGGAGCGCGTCCTCGTAGCGACGGAACGCCTCGCGGAGCCCCTTCGGCCAGACCTCACCGCCCACGGCGCACCTCCGCGAAGTCGGCCGTCCGGATCGTGGCGTGCGCTCCGCACACCAGGTCGACCACCTGCGAGACGCGGAAGTCGGTGGCCGCGCTGAGGTACGCGTAGGCGATGTGCTCGTCCACGCCCCAGCGCGCCCTGATCAGCGCGATCGCCTGTCGCACGCACTTCCGGACGGCCTCGTCGAGGTCGGCGTCGAGCCCGGTCGGCACGAGGTACTCGGTCGTCTCGCCGAGGGGACCGCTCAGCTCGCCGAACTCCTCCAGCGCACGGGCACGCGGCACGACGTCGATGCGGAAGGTCGCGCGGAGCGAGGCCTCCATCGCGGTGAGCGCCACCTCGCCGTCGCCCTGGGCGAAGTGCGGGTCGCCGACGTACACGCCCGCCCCGGGGACCTGCACGGGCAGGTGGAGGGTCGTGCCGACGCCGAGCAGGGCGATGTCGAGGTTCCCGCCGTGCGGCCCGGGTGGCACCGAGTGCGGCCGGACGGCGTCAGCGACCGTGACGCCGACGATCCCGAGGAAGGGTCGGAGCGGGAACGTGATGTCCCGCGGGCCGTCCTCGACCGACGCCAACCGGCCGTGCAGCGCGCCGGCGCGGTCGACGACGTCGGCGAAGACGCTCACGGGCAGCTCGCCGCGGGGCAGCTCGCCGGGGAGTGCTCCGCGGCCGTGGCGGTTCGAGACCACACCGTAGGGCACGCGTGGCAGGGCTTCGAGCAGGGTCATCGACACGAGGTCGCCGGGCTCGGCGCCCTCGACCCCGATCGGGCGGGTGACCACGTGCGGGCCGTCCGCGGTCCCCCTCTCGGCCCGCGCGGCGATCGCGACGGCGTCGTCGAGGACCGCACCACGCGGGACTCCGTGCCCACCGAAGTACGCCACCGGGTCGCGGCCCTGGTCGTCGAGGACCCCCTCGTGGCTGACGGTGTCGAACGTCACCGTCGACCCCGCCGGCACCGTGGTTGTCGGGGCGTCCTCGCAGGCCGGGAGACGACCCCAGAGCACGGCGTCCGGGTCAGAGGACACGAGGACGTCACCGAGCACCGGACCGCGTCCGGGCTGCAGGACGGTGTCGAGATCGATCTCGAGGGTCTCAGTCACGGCGCAGCAGCCTCCCGTCGGTGCGGAACACGCCGCGGGCGGCCGATGCCACCGGCCGGCCGTGCAACCAGGTGTCGAGGACACGACCGCGGAGCTCGTGACCGTCGTAGGCGGAGACCGGGTTGCGGTGCTCCAGCTCCGCGGCGTGCACGGTCTCCTGGGCATCGGGGTCGAACACGACCAGGTGTGCGGCGGCCCCCGACGCGATCACCCCCCGGTCCGCGTAGCCCACCAGCGCCGCGGGTCCGGTCGTGAAGGCCGGCAGGAGCTGCTCGAGCGGCACACCGCGTCGCGCCGCCTCGGTCCACGTCGCGCGGAACCCGACCTGCAGCCCCGCGATGCCGCCCCACGCCAGTCCGAAGTCGCCGCCGGACCCGCGCTTCAGTTCGGCCGTCGAGGGTGAGTGGTCCGTGACGACCATGTCGATGGTGCCGTCGAGGAGCCCCTCCCACAGCGCGTCCTGGTTGTCGGCGTCGCGGATCGGCGGGCAGCACTTGTACTCGGTCGCACCGTCCGGCACGTGCTCGGCGTCGAACGTCAGGTAGTGCGGGCACGTCTCGACCGTGATCGGCAGCCCCTCCGCCTTCGCCGCACGGAGCATCGGCAGCGCGCCGGCGTCCGACAGGTGCAGCACGTGCGCGCGGGCACCCGTCGCCCGGACCCCGTCGACGAGCCGGGCGATCGCGTGCTCCTCGGCCGCCGGCGGACGGGAGGCGAGGAACGCCTCGTAGCCGGTCCCGAGCGCACCCCCGTCCCCGAGGTCGTCCGGGTCCTCGGCGTGCACGATGAGCAGGGCGTCGAGGGCGGCGACCTCGGCGAGCGCCGTCCGCAGCTGGGCCGCGTCGAGGTGCCCGAACTCGTCGACGCCGGACGGTGCGAGGAAGCACTTGAAGCCGTGCACCCCCGCGTCCCACAGCGGACCGAGCGCGCCGGCGTTCTCGGGGACCGCTCCGCCCCAGAACCCGACGTCGACGGCGACACGGCCCTCGGCGCTGGCCCGCTTGACGGCGAGGGCCTCGGGCGTCGTGGTCGGCGGGATCGAGTTCAGCGGCATGTCGACGATCGTGGTGACACCGCCGAGCGCCGCAGCGCGGGTGGCCGAGGCGAACCCCTCCCACTCGGTGCGCCCCGGTTCGTTCACGTGGACGTGCGTGTCGACGAGCCCGGGGAGCAGCACGGCACCGCGCGGGACCTCCACGACGGTGTCGACGTCGATCGTCGCGTCGACCGGCAGCACGGCCTCGATCCGCTCGCCGCGGACGACGACGGTCGCCGGTCGCAGTGCGCCCTCGGTCCACACGCGCTCGCCGCGCACCGCCGTGGAGGCGCGGTTCGGCTCCGGAGGACCGGCTGGGGATGCGCTCATGCCGCGAGCATCGCACAGTCGTGTTTCCGGACCGGCCGCGGTCGTTCCCCGCCCGTAACGCGGTGGAAACACCCGGCTCGTACAGTCGGGCCCCACCGCAAACGATCCGACGACGAGGGAGGCCGCCGTGCACGACACCACCACGGAACGGTCCCTGACGGCGTGGAACCGGGGCATGATCGCGCACGGCCGACGGTCGGCGCACGCGCCCGCCCCCACCCGTCGCCGCCAGATCGGATCCTCGCATGGACCTCGTCACCGTCCGCTCCGTCCGCACCCCCGCACGTCGTGACCAGATCGCGCTCGCACCCGGCGAGCGCCCGCTCGGCGGAGGCACCTGGCTCTTCTCCGAGGAGCAGCCCGGGCTCACGGGCCTCGTCGACCTGACCACGCTCGGCTGGCCCGACCTCGAACACGGGACGAGCTCGCTGACCATCGGCGCCACGTGCACGATCGCCGCGCTGACCCGGGCGGAACCGCGCCCCGACTGGCGCGCCTGGCCGCTCGTGGAGCAGTGCGCGAACGCACTGCTCGCCTCGTTCAAGGTGTGGAACGCCGCGACGGTGGGCGGCAACGTCGGGGTCGCGCTGCCGGCCGGGGCGATGACGGCGCTCCTCGTGACGCTCGACGCCGTCGCGCTCGTCTGGACGCCCGACGGCGGTGAGCGTGTCGTCCCGGTCGACCGGCTCGTGACCGGGGTGCGGACGCTCGACCTGGCCGACGGCGAGGTCATCCGGTCCTTCGCCGTGCCGTACACCGCGCTCCGCGGTCGCACCGGCTTCCGGCGGACCGCGCTCAGTCCGCACGGCCGGTCCGGTGCGCTCGTGACGTCGCGGCTCGACGAGCACGGCTTCGTGCTGGTCGTCACCGCCGCGACCCCCCGGCCGCTCGTGCTGCGGTGGGACCGGGTGCCCGACGACGCCGAGGTCGTCGCGGCGATGGAGGCGCACGGCGACTGGTACGACGACCCGCACGGCTCCCCCGCCTGGCGACGGGCGGTGAGCACCCGGTTCGCCCGCGAGCTCCGGGCAGCAGCGGCGACGCAGCGCGCGGGTTCGACGGAGGCGACGGCATGAGGTTCGAGGTCGACGGCACGCCGGTCGAGGCGGAGCCCCAGCCGGGTCAGGTCCTCCGGACGCTGCTGCGCGAGCAGGGAGTCACGTCCGTGAAGAAGGGCTGCGACTCCGGGGACTGCGGCGCCTGCTCCGTCCTGGTCGACGGCACGCCGGTGCACTCCTGCATCACCCCGGCGCACCGACTCGAGGGCCGGTCCGTGACGACGGCCGCCGGGCTCGGCACCCCGGAGCAGCCGCACCCGGTCCAACGCGCCTTCGCCGAGGCCGCGGCCTTCCAGTGCGGGTTCTGCACCGCGGGGATGGTGGTGACCGCGTCGACGTTCACCGCTGAGGACCTCGCCGACCACCACCGTCGCCTCAAGGGGAACCTCTGTCGGTGCACGGGGTACCGGGCGATCGAGGACGCGCTCGCCGGGGTCGTCAACACCACCTGCGGGCCGGCGGGCGACGCCGTGGGGGCGTCCGTCCGGGCACCCGCCGCGATGCGGATCGTGACCGGTCGCGAGGAGTACACCCTCGACGTCCCGCCCTCGCCGGACGTCCGCGCGACCGAGGCCCTGCTCCACCTGGCCGTCCTCGGCAGCCCGCACGCGCACGCCCGGATCGTCCGCATCGACTCCCGGGCAGCCGAGGCGTTGCCCGGGGTGCACGCCGTGCTCACCTGGCGCGACGACCCGGGCGTCCTGTTCTCGACCGGCCGCCACGAGTCGCGGCTCGACGACCCCGACGACACCCTGGTGCTCGACCGCGTGCTGCGCTTCCGCGGGCAGCGGGTGGCGGCGGTCGTCGCCGAGAGCGTCCGCGTCGCCGAGCAGGCCTGCGCACTCCTCGAGGTCGAGTACGAGGTCCTGCCGAGCGTCCACGACCCCGACGCCGCACGGCGACCGGGTGCGCCGCTGCTGCACGGCGAGAAGACGACGGCCGAGCACCGCATCGCCGAGCCCGGGCGGAACGTCGTCGCGGCCCTGCACGGCGAGACCGGTGACGTCGACGCGGCCCTCGCCACCGCGGCGGCCACGGTCGAGGGGGTGTGGTCGACCGGCCGTGTCTCGCACGCGGCGCTCGAGACCCACGCGACCCGCGGGCGGATCGACGCGGACGGCCGGCTCGTGCTGCGCACCGCGACCCAGGTGCCGTTCCTCGTCCGCGACGAGGTGGCTCGGGTCTTCGGGCTCGACCCGGAACGGGTCCGCGTCGTGGCGAAGCGGGTCGGCGGGGGCTTCGGCGGGAAGCAGGAGCTGCTCACCGAGGACCTCGTCACCCTCGCGGTGCTCCGGACCGGACGGACCGTGCAGTACGAGTTCAGCCGGCGTGACGAGTTCACCATCGCCCCCGCGCGGCACCCCATGCGCGTGCGTGTCCGGCTCGGCGCGACCGCCGAGGGGGTGCTGACGGCGTTGCACGTCGACCAGACGATGGACACCGGCGCGTACGGCAACCACGGCATCGGTGTCATGTACCACTCCGTCAGCGAGTCCGTCGCGGTGTACCGGTGCCCGAACAAGCGGGTCGACGCCGAGTCCGTCTACACCAACAACCTGCCGTCCGGGGCGTTCCGCGGGTACGGCCTCGGCCAGGTGGTCTTCGCCGTCGAGTCGGCGATGGACGAACTGGCCCGCGAACTCGGGATCGACCCGTTCGCGCTGCGCCGACGCAACGTCATCGTGCCCGGCGACGCGCTGGTGGTGACGGACCCCGACGAGGAGACCGACCTGCAGTTCGACGGCAGCTCCGGCCTCGACCAGTGCATCGACCTGGTCGAGGACGCCCTCGCCACCGGACCCGACACCGCCGAGCACGACCGCGCGCTGCCGTGCATGGACGGCCCCGTGCTCGACGACTCGGCTGACTGGGTGTCCGGCAGCGGGATGGCCGTCGCGGCGATCGCCACCGTCCCCCCGCGAGGGCACCACGCGCACGCGACGGTGGAACTCACCGGGGAGGGGCGTTACCGGGTCGGCGTCGGGACGGCGGAGTTCGGCAACGGCACGACCACCGTGCACACCCAGCTCGTCGCCACCGCCCTCGGCACCACCCCGGACCGGATCACGGTCCACCAGTCCGACACCGACGCCGCCCGGTACGACACCGGTGCGTTCGGCTCCGCCGGTGTGGTGGTCGCCGGCAAGGCCCTGCACGCGGCGGCCACCGCCCTCCGCGAGCTGATCGTCGAGCGGGCGACGACGGTCGTGGCGGACCGGACGCCCCGGACCGCCACCGGCGTCCTCGGCCCGGCGGTCCACGTCGGGCCCGACGGCGTCCGCGTCGGCGACGTCCACGTCCCGACGGCCGAGCTGCTCGCGGCGGGTCCCCTCGTCGCCCACGGACAGCACGACGGCACACCGCGGTCCCTCGCGTTCACGGTGCACGGGGTCCGGGTCGCCGTGCACCGCCCGACCGGCGAGGTCCGGGTGCTGCAGAGCGTGCAGGCCGTCGACGCCGGGACCGTGATGAACCCCGAACAGCTCCGCGGCCAGGTCGAGGGCGGCGCCGCGCAGGCGATCGGCTCGTCGCTCTACGAGGAGGTGGTGCTCGACGACACCGGGCGCGTGACGACCGACAGCTTCCGCAACTACCGCGTCCCGAAGATCTCCGACGTGCCGCGCACCGAGGTCCTGTTCGCCGAGACCCACGACCCGCTCGGCCCGCTCGGCGCGAAGTCCATGAGCGAGGCGCCCTACAACCCCGTCGCACCCGCCGTGGCGAACGCCGTCCGCGACGCGATCGGTGTCCGTCCGTACCGCCTCCCGATGACCCGGGACCGGGTCTGGGCACTCGTCGAGACCGGGAGGTCCTGATGTTCGAACTCGCCGACCGCCTCCTCGCCGTCCTCGACACCGGCGGGTCCGTCGTCGTCGCGACCGCGGTGGACGTCCAGGGCAGCGCCCCGAGCGGCACCGGGACGTCGATGGCCGTGCTGCCCGGCGGGCACGTCGTCGGGACGATCTCCGGCGGATGCGTCGAGGGCGTCCTCCACACGGTGGCCGAGACCGTCGCCGAGACCGGCGAGGCCGTGCTCGAGCGGTTCGGGTTCGACGCCGCGCCGGACGACCCGGACGCCGTGTGGGCACCGGCACTGCGCTGCGGCGGCCGCGTCGAGGTGCTCGTGCACCGGGTCACACCGGACGACACCGCCGTCGTCGAGGCCCTCCGGCACGCGTCCGTCGGGTCGCCGACGACGCTCGCGCTCTCGCTCGCGCCCGGGTCCCTCGGACAGGTCGTCACCACCCCCGACGGGTGCCGCGGCCGGGTGTTCACCGAGTACGCCGGCGGCCGTGCCCGCTGCCTCGTCGTCGGCGCCGTCGAGTTCGCGGTCGCCGTCACCAACGCGGCGTCCGTGCTCGGCTACGCCGTCACCGTCCACGACCCCCGACCGGTGTTCCTCACCCCCGAGCGGTTCCCGGCCGCGCACGGGCTCGTCCTCGGCTGGCCGACACGGACGCTCGCCGACACCGCGATCGACGCCTCGACCGTCGTCATCGTGCTCTCCCACGACGACCGGTTCGACGCGGAGGTCATCGACCTCGCGCTGCGCCGCGGCGCCGGCTACGTCGGCGCGATGGGATCGCGCGCGACGCACGCGCGTCGGATCGTCGAGCTCGAGGCGCTCGGGACGCCGGACCTGCACCGGTTGCGGTCGCCGATCGGCCTGGACATCGGGGCACGCACCCCGGCGGAGGTCGCCGTGTCGATCATGGCGGAGGTGATCGCCACGCGGACGGGCGCCGACGGCCGCCCCCTGGCCCAGGGCGCGGGTCCCGTCCACCGGAGGCCGCTCGCGGTCGGGTGACGTGCCTCCCGGCCGGCCACGCGTGGACCGCGCGCCGACACGCGGTCGACCCGTCAGGCGGGAGGGCCATCCGCGCGCGCCGACGCGGCCGGCGTCCGGCCGAGACGCTCCCGGAGCCGCGCTGCCAGCTCGCGCTCGTCCGCGTCGACCAGACGGCCGTCACGGACGACCACACGCCCGCCGACGACCACGTGCCGCGGTCGTCGCCCCGGCGATGCCCACAGGAGGCCCGCGACCGGGTCGTCGACCCCGGCGTCGGCCACCCCCGACACGTCCCAGACGCACAGGTCGCCGGCGGTCCCGGCGCCGAGGTGGCCGAGTTCCGGACGCCCGAGTCCGGTCGCCGAGCCCTCCGTCGCCATGCCGAGGACCCGTCGCGCCGTGAGCTGCGATCCGACGAGGGCCGAGACCTGCATCGCGAGCCGGGCGTCCGCCAGCAGGTGCCCGGCGTCGTTGCTCCCGCCGCCGCTCGTCCCGAGCCCGACCGGGACGCCGGCCTCTGCCAGCCGTGCGACGGGCGCGATCCCCCACCCCATCGGCACGTCACACCCGGGCGCGTGCGTCGCGGTGACGCCGGCCGCCGCGAGCCGTGCGATCTCGTCGTCCGTCACGTCGCAGAGGTGCGCGAGCGTGACGTCGGGCGCGAGCCAGCCCCACTCCTCGAGCAGGTCGACCGGTCGGCGCCCGTAGCGCTCCAGGGCGATCGCGGTGTCCACCTGCTCGTTGGCCTGGGTCCGCCGCCGGAGGCCGTGCCGTCTGGCGACGTCGCCGAGCACGCGGAACGTCGCCTCGGGGTCGGAGTGCACACCGGCCGGACCGACCGCGACCTGCAGGCGACCGTCCGGATCGACGCCCCCGACCGCTCCGGGAGCGAGCAGCCCCCGGACGATCGCCTCGGCGGACTCGCCCGCCCGGTTCGGGTCGTCCCGCGCCGCACCCCGCACGAAGACGATCCGTCCACCCAGGGCGCGCACCGCGTCGGCGGTCGCCGCCGCCAGGGCGACGGTGTCCTCGGCGGTGCCGTCCGCGGGCCAGTTCAGGTGGTGGTCGGCGATCGTCGTGACGCCGGACAGGAGGCCCTCAGCGGCGCCCACGGACGCGGCCAGCGCGTAGAGCTCGGGATCGTGACCGACCCGCGTGTACGCGGCGGCCATCGCCGGCAGCCAGTCCGCCATCGGGACGCCACGCGTCCCGGGGAGGGTCCGGAACGCGGTCTGCAGCAGGTGGTGGTGTGCGTTCACCAAGCCGGCGGTGACGACACAGCCCTCGGCGTCGAGGACGGTCTCCGTCCCGGAGCCGTCGTCGAGCACGACGTCGCCGTCCCGCTCGGTCCGCGGATCGACGAGGACACGGACGGCGCCGGAGACGGTGAGCATGTCGGCAGTTCTAGCAGCGCCGCGTTTCCGGCTCGTGTCGGGCCGCGGCGCCGCAGCCGTCCCCGGCCGACACCTGCCGGTAACACCCGTGTGACACGGCCCTCCTAGGGTCGCGGGCATGACCCGCACTCTCGTCCGCGGCGGCTGGGTCCTCACCGCCGCCCCCGACTCCTCGTCGACCCCGGCCGCGATCCGGGACGGCGCCGTGCTCCTCGACGGGCCGCGGGTCGCCGCGGTCGGCACCTTCGCCGAACTCGCCGCAGAGCACCCCGACGCCACGGTCCGCGGCGGGGCCGACGACATCGTCACCCCCGGCTTCGTCAACACGCACGGGCACTTCAGCGAGGGGCTCATCACCGGGATCGGTTCGCAGTACACGCTCTGGGAGTGGCTGCAGGAGCTGATCTCGCGCGTCAACCCGGTGATGACGCGCGACAAGGCGTACGCGGGCACCGTGCTGCAGGGCATCCAGATGCTCCGGAGCGGCGTGACGACCGCCAACGACATGTTCTGCTCCGACCCGATCCCCGGCGAGCCGGCGACCCCCGGTGTGGTCCAGGCGCTCGAGGACCTCGGCCTGCGGGGCGTGGTCTCGTTCGGGTCGGGCGACGTCGACCGCGGGTTCGGGCCGGCACCGATCATCGAGGAGTTCCACGCGCTCCGCGAAGCAGCCGACCGGAGTCGCTACAGCACGTTCCGCGTCGGCATGTCCTCGATCGGCCGCTACACCGACGCGGCGTGGGAGGAGCACATCGGGTACGCCGTCGACGGCGGCCACGGCATCCACATCCACATCCAGGAGGTCCGCGAGGAGGTCACGGCCGCCCGGCAGCGCACCGGGCGCACCGTCGTCGGCCACGCCGAGGCGACGGGCATGTTCCGGGTGCCGGTCATCGCCGCCCACAGCGTCTGGGTCGACCGCGACGACCGCGAGCGGTACGCCGCCAACGGTGTCGGCGTCGCGCACAACCCCGTCGCGAACGGCATCCTCGCGAGCGGCATCGCACCGGTGGCGGAGATGCGTGCGCTCGGGATCCCGGTCGGCATCGGCGTCGACGGCCCTGCGTCGAACGACTCGCAGGACTTCCTGCAGGCGATGAAGACCGCCGCGCTCCTCGCCCGTGTGCGCGACCTGCAGGCGACGGCGATGAGCGCCCGCGAAGCGTTCGAGATGGCCACGCTCGGCGGAGCCCGGGCGCTCCGGATGGACGACGAGATCGGCTCGTTGGAACCCGGCAAGCGCGCCGACCTCGTCGTGTTCGACGGCGACGGCCCGACGCTGGCGAACGTGCACGACCCGTACCAGGCGGTCGTGTTCGTCGCGGGGAGCCGGGAGGTGCGCGATGTCTGGGTCGACGGCGACCTCAGCGTCGAGCACGGCGAGGTCACGAAGGTCGACGTCGGCGAGGCCGTGGCACGGGCGCGACCGCTCGCGAAGCAGCTCGTCCGCGAGGCGGGCCTGGAACGGCTGTCGGCGTTGACCGGCGCGTCGTTGGACGACACCGAGCGGCCGTAGGGGCCCGGCAGGTCCGCGGATCGGCGTCGGCGGTGCCGGGCCGCCGCGGACGCCGGTCCGCCCGTGCGCGCGCCCTACAGTTCGAGCACGAGCTTCGGGCACCCCGCCGCCGCCCGCGAGACGCAGATCATCATGACGCGGTCCTCGGCCTGCTCCGCCGGGCTGAGGACGGTGTCACGGTGGTCCACGGCGCCCTCGAGCACCGGCGTCTCGCACGTGCCGCAGGTGCCCTCGCGGCAGGACGACAGCACGAACACCCCGGCGTCCTCGGCGACCGCGAGGACCGACCGCTCCGCGGGCACGGTGAACGTCTCGCCGGTCAGGGCGAACTCGACCTCGAAGGAGTCCCCCGGGGCCGTCGCGTCCGCCAGCGCCGCGAACCGCTCGACCCGCACGCTGCCGTCGGGCCAGTGGACGGCAGCCGCGACGACGGCGTCCATCAGCCGGGTCGGACCGCAGCAGTACACGACCGCGTCGCGCGGCGCGGCGAGGAGCGCGGCGACGTCGAGCCGTCCGCCCTCGTCCGCCGCCAGGATCGACACGCGCTCCGGGTACGCGGCGGCGAGGTCTGCCGCGAAGGCCATGTCGGCCCGGCTCCGTCCGGCGTAGTGCAGTTCCCACGGGGTCCGAGCGGCCTCGGCCGCCTCGATCATCGCCGCGATCGGGGTGATGCCGATCCCCCCGGCGACGAACACCGCCGGACGCGCCGGGTCGAAGCCGAAGTGGTTCCGGGGACCACCGACGACGAGCTCGTCGCCAACGTCCACCCGCTCGTGCACGGCGACCGACCCGCCTCGGCCGTCGGGCTCCCGGAGCACGGCGACCCGCCAGTGCCCGACGGGGGTGGTCGCGACGAGGGAGTACTGCCGTTCGGTACCGGGGGCGACCTCGACGTCGATGTGGGCACCGGGCTCCCAGGTCGGGAGGGGCGTCCCGCCCGTCGGGGCGAGGTCGAGCACGACGACGTCCCGTGCGACGGCGGCGCGGCGAGCGACTCGGACACGGAACCGCCCGGCCGCACCGTTCGAGATGCCGCCGTTCACGACCGGCCTCCGCTCCGCGCGGGGCTCTCCTTGACGACGATGAGGTGGAACCGGGTGCCGACCGGACTGCACCACCGGTGCGGTGTCCCGCCGCGGTAGTACGCCGAGTCGCCGGGCCCGAGCAGCAGCGGCTCGTCGTCGCCGAGGTCGAGCCGGACCGCCCCGGCGAGCACGTAGAGGAACTCGTCCTCCCGGTGCTCGTAGAAGTCCCCGGGGTCGGTGTTCTGACCGGTCCACTCGAGCGGCTCGAACGCGTGCTCGCCGCCGTGCACGAGCAGCCGTGCCTCGCCCTGCGAGAAGGGACCGCGGGCACCCTCGTCGGCCCGGAGCACGTCGGGACGCGGGTCGTCCGGTCCCCGGAGGTACGGGTCGCCGGCGGCGAGCAGCTCGACCTGGCTGGTGCCGAGCGCGACCGCGATCTTCTCGAGCGAGACCATGCTCGCCCGCGAGTGCCCGCGTTCGAGCTGGCTGAGGAACGGGTGCGACAGTCCGGTCAGCTCGGCGAGCTGCACGAGGGTCAGCGCTCGGTCGCGGCGGAGACCACGGATGTGCTCGCCGATGCGGCGGGCCTGCTCGTCGACCACGCGCTGGTTGGCGCGCTCGGTCTCGATGATGTCGGTCGGCATGGACGTCTCCTGGCGTCTCGGACCGCTCCGGTCCAGGTGCCGGAGCGGTGTGTCACGAACGGCAACCGCCGCGAAACAGGGGGGAAACACGGTCCCCATAGCATCGCCGATGTTGATGCGATCAACATTCTCACACACGATCGAGAGGGACCCAGTGGACCAGCACCTGCCTCGGCCGCTCGCCCTGATCCGGGACGCACTCCTGCCGGACGGGCAGCGCGTGGACGTCTCGATCGTGGGCGACACCGTCGCGGCGGTGGCTCCGGCCGGGACGCTCCACGCGCCGGACGAGGCCGTGCTCGAGCTCGGCGGACGCCTGCTCCTCACCGCGCCGGCCGAGCCGCACGCCCACCTCGACAAGGCGCTGAGCTCCGACCGGATCCAGCCGCCGCTCGGTGACCTCGGGTCCGCGATCGCCGCCTGGGTCGACCACGCCGCGACCATGACCGTCGAGGACGTCGTGGACCGGGCCCGCACCCAGGCACTCGCGATGCTGGCGGCCGGCACCACGGCGGTGCGGACCCACGTCGACGTCCTCAGCGGGCACGGCGAGGCGTCGCTCGAGGACGCCACCCGGGGCGCCCGCGCCCTGGTGCAGGTCCGCGACGAGCTCGCCGACCTGATGGACATCGAGCTGGTCGCCCTCGCCGGCCCGCACGCCCCGGACGCCCACGTCGAGGCCGTGCTCGACCTCGGCGTGGACCTCGTCGGCGGCGCGCCCCACCTGGCGGACGACCCGGACGCCGACGTCGACCGTCTGCTGGCGATCGCCGCCCGTCGCGGCACCGGGGTGGACCTGCACGCCGACGAGAACCTCGACGGACCGGTCACCCTCGACCGCTACGCCCGGACCGTCCGCGACTGGCCCCGGGACCGGCAGTACTCGGCCGGACACTGCGTCCGGCTCGGCACGCTCGACCCCGAGCGCCTCGACGCGGTCATCGCCGACCTGGTGGCGGCCGACATCGGCGTCATCGCGCTCCCGATCACGAACCTGTACCTGCAGGGCTGGGACCACCCGGTCGCGACCCCGCGCGGGCTCGCCCCGCTCCGGACCCTGCTCGACGCCGGGGTCCGTGTCGCCGCGGGTGCCGACAACGTCCGCGACCCCTTCAACCCGGTCGGACGCTCGGACGCCCTCGAGACCGCTTCGCTCCTCGTCAGTGCCGGACACCTCACGCCGGACGAGGCCTACGGGCTCGTCAGCGACGGCGCCCGCAGCGTCATGGGGCTGCCCGTCGCCGGAGCCGTGCCCGGCGCGCGCGCGGACTTCCTCGCCGTCGCCGCGTCGAGCGTCGTGGACGCCGTCGCGAACGCCCCTGCCGAGCGCTCCGTCGTCTCCCGCGGTCGACTCGTGGCGACGACCGAGACCGTCCGGGCCGTCGCCCGGCCCCGACCCGCCGCGCAGCCCGCTCCGGCCACCGCTGGGTCCCGACCCACCGCGCAGGCCGCCGCCCGCGGCTGAAACCCACCCGACACCAGATCCCGAACCCCGAGAAGAGGACGCCGTGACCACCACCGCTCCGCCGCCCGTCACGAAGACGGACCGGCTGCTCGACTTCGCGGACGTCGAGATGACGTTTCCGAACGGCACCGTCGCACTCCAGGGCGTCGACCTGACCGTCGACCGCGGCGAGTTCGTCTCCGTCGTCGGCCCGTCCGGCTGCGGGAAGTCGACCCTGCTGCGCATCGCCTCCGGACTCGAGACCGCGTCGGACGGCACCGCCGGGGTCGCCGCCGACCGGATCGGGTACGTCTTCCAGGACGCCACGCTGCTGCCCTGGCGCACCGTGCAGGGCAACGTCGAGCTGCTCGCCGAACTCCAGAAGGTCCCGAAGGCAGAACGCGCCGCGAAGGCCGGACGCGCCATCGAGCTGGTCGGCCTGCAGGGCTTCGAGTCGAACCTGCCGAAGCAGCTCTCCGGCGGCATGCGGATGCGCGTCTCCCTCGCCCGGTCGCTGACGCTCGACCCACAGCTGTTCCTGTTCGACGAGCCGTTCGGAGCGCTCGACGAGATCACTCGGGAACGCCTCAACGACGAGCTGCTCCGGCTCTTCGTCGAGCAGCGGTTCGCCGGCCTGTTCATCACCCACTCGGTGTCCGAGGCCGTGTACCTGTCCACGAAGGTCATCGTCATGTCCGGTCGTCCGGGCGGTGTCGTCGGTCGGTTCGACGTGCCGTTCCCGATGCCCCGGGACCCCGACATCCGCTTCACGCCCGAGTTCGCCGAACTCGTGGGCGAGGTCTCGCACGCACTCCGGGAAGGACACCGCTGATGGCCACGCTGCAGGAGGTCGCCGAGACCCGCGCCGTCCGCGCCGCCGCCCGTCGCACCCGGGGCACCGGACGGGCGCGCATCGCATGGTGGCAGCCCGTCGTCGTCTTCGCGGTGCTCGTCGGCATCTGGTACGCCGCGGCCGCCTACTACGACCACGTCCGGAACCTCGCGTTCCTCGTCCCCTACCCGCACCGCGTGCTCCAGGCGATCGTCCACCCGACACTGCCGGACGGGTCGCCCTCGACGTTCGGCAGCGACCTCTGGTCCGCCCTCGGTCGGACCACCGTGGTGTCCCTGACCGGGCTCGGGCTCGCGATCGTGATCGGTGTCGCGTGGGCGATGGCGATGGCCCAGGCGAAGTGGCTCGAGCGCTCGCTCTACCCGTACGCGGTCGTCCTGCAGTGCGTGCCGATCCTCGCGCTCGTGCCGCTCATCGGCGCCCTGTTCGGCTACGAGTTCGCCAGCCGGGTCATCGTCACGGTGATGATCGCCCTGTTCCCGATGGTCTCGAACACCCTGTTCGGGCTGCAGTCCGCCGACCGTGGCCAGCGCGAGCTCTTCCAGCTCCAACGCGCCGGCCGGCTCGCCCAGCTCGTCAAGCTGCAGCTCCCCGCGGCGCTCCCGTCGATGTTCGTCGGTCTCCGCACCTCGGCCGGTCTCAGCGTCATCGGCGCGATCGTCGGCGACCAGTTCTTCCAGCGCGGCAACCCCGGCCTCGGCGTCCTCATCCAGGTCACGGCCTCGCGCCTGATGGGCCCGGAGCTCTACGCGACCATCATCATCGCCTCGCTCTACGGCGTCGCCGTCTTCCTCGTGTTCGGCCTGATCGGCCGCCTGGCCGTCGGCCGCTGGCACGAGTTCGGCTGACCCCCCTTCCTTCCCTCCCTCCCTCCACCCACCCGACAGCACCAGCACCACGAGACCCGCACCACGAACGGAGCCTCCATGCGCACCACCACCCGACTCGGCGTCGCCACCGCTGCACTCGCCGCCACCGCCATCGCCCTCACCGGATGTGCCGCCGGCTCGTCCGCCAGCGGCACGACGAGTGCCGCGACGTCGAAGGCGGCCACCGGCCCGGCCGTTGACCTCTCCGGGGTCTGCCCCTCGACCGTCGTCGTGCAGACCGACTGGAACCCCGAGGGCGACCACGGCCACCTCTACGAGATGCTCGGGCCGAACCCGACGATCGACGCCTCCGACAAGAAGGTGACGGGCGACCTCTACGCCAACGGCAAGAGCACCGGCGTGAAGCTCGAGATCCGTGCCGGCGGCCCCGCCATCGGCTACTCGAAGGTCTCGTCGCAGATGTACCAGGACAAGTCGATCACGCTCGGCTACGTCTCGACCGACGAAGCCGTGCAGTTCTCCGGCAACCTGCCGACCACCGCCGTCTTCGCCGAGAACGACCAGTCGCCGATGGTCATCATGTGGGACCCGTCGAAGTACCCGAAGGTCGACAGCATCAAGAGCCTCGGCAAGGCCCTCGAGAAGGACGGCGGCGTCGTCCGCTACTTCAACGGCGCCGCGTACATGACGTACCTGCAGCAGTCCGGCAACCTCCCGAAGAGCGTCCTCGACGGCAGCTACGACGGCACCCCGGCGAAGTTCGTGGCGGCCGGCGGGAAGGACGCACAGCAGGGCTTCGCGACCGCCGAACCGTACATCTACCAGAACCAGGTCGCGGCCTGGGGCAAGAAGGTCGACTACGCCCTCATCTCGAGCACCGGGTGGAACCCCTACCCCGAGACGATGAGCGTCCGGACGGGTGACCTGCAGAAGCTGTCGCCCTGCCTGGAGAAGCTCGTCCCCGTGATGCAGCAGGCCGACGTCGACTACCTGAAGTCGCCGCAGGCCACGAACGACCTCATCACGAAGCTCGTGCAGCAGTACAACAACGGCTGGACCTACGACTCGAAGGTCGGCGACTTCGCCGCGGAGCAGATGGTCAAGCTCGGCATCGCGAAGGACACCGACGGGTACATCGGCTCGATGGACGAGTCCCGCATGCAGTCGTTCCTCGAGAAGGCGGAGCCGATCTTCGCCGGCGGCGGCGACGTCAAGTCCGGCATCACGCCGTCGGACCTGTACACGAACGAGTTCCTCAGCAAGTCCATCGGTCTCGGCGACTGACCGAGCGGTCGGCGCAGCCGACCACCCACCGGACTGGAGGCGCGGTGCCGGCCCGCACCGCGCCTCCCCCCACCGGCACGGCCGGGACGCCGCAGGCGCGTCGCCCCGGAACCGGCGTCGTGGGCCCAGTCCGCACTCCCCCCGCCTCCGGCCCTTCCCACCTCCCAGGAGTCACCATGCCCGCATCCCCCGCCGCCCTCGAGGCGCTGCGGACCGAGCTCGTCGCCCTGCTCGGCGAGCGCGGCGTCAGCGCCGACCAGAAGACCCGTGAGCGCGCCTCCGTCGACGAGGCGACCATGAGCCCGATCCTCAGCGAGCAACTGCCCCTCGGTCTCGCCGACCTCGTCGCGTCACCGTCGAGCGCCGACGCGATCGCGGCGACCCTGCAGGCCGCCGTCCGCCTCGGTGTCCCGGTGACCACGCGGGGCAAGGGGACCGGCAACTACGGGCAGGGCATCCCGCTCCACGGCGGTCTCGTGCTCGACACCAGCCGCGCCAGGGCGGTCGTCGAGGTCGGTGACGGCTGGATCACCGCCGAGGCCGGCGCGACCATGGTCGCGCTCGAGCAGGCGGCCGCCGCCGAGGGGCAGCAGCTGTGGATGTACCCGTCCACGGCGCAGTCGACCATCGGCGGGTTCCTCTCCGGCGGGTCCGGCGGGACCGGGTCGATCTCCCACGGGTCGAACTGGGAGGGCTTCGTCACCGCGCTCGACATCGCACTGCCCGGCGAGTCCGAGCTCGTGCACGTGGAGGGCGACGAGGCGCAGCCGTTCGTGCACACGTACGGCACCGCCGGCGTCATCGCCCGTGCGACCGTCCGCCTCGAGCCGCTGCAGGACTGGCGTGCGGTCTACGCCACCTTCCCCACGTTCGAACGCGCCCTCACCGCCGTCCGGACGCTGCGCGACACCACCCCCGCGCCGCGACTCGTCAGCGCCGACCGCGCCGAGGTCGCCGCGAAACTGCCGAAGGACGCCGGGATCGACCCGACGCTGGCGAGTCTCCGCGGGATCGTCGACGCGGCCGTGCTCGACGAGTCGATCGAGCTCATCGAGGCCGCCGGCGGCACGGTGCTCGACGTCCGCGAGGGACTGCAGCAGACCACCAGGGTGTCGATGCTCTCGTACAACCACCCGATCTGGTGGCTCAAGCGGAACACCCCCGACACCGAGTGGTTCCACGTCGAGGTCGGCGGCGAGGCGCTCATCGACCGCATCGCCGAGGTCGAGGCCGTCTACCCGGGCGCGATGCTCCACATCGAGGCCGCGCACGTGGGCCCCATCGGCATGCTCACCGCGCCCTACACCGGTGCCGAGGACGTCTACGCCGGCTACCCGCTGCTCCGCGACCTCGGCGTCCGGGTGCACAGTCCGCACCAGTACTACGTCGACCACGGCGTCGAGGAGCTCGTCGCACTGAAGCAGCAGACCGACCCGCAGGGGCTGCTCAACCCGGGGCACGTCATCGACCCCTCGCTCGTCCTCAGCGGCGGTTCGACCGCGTCGGCGCAGCCCGTCGTCCCGGGGTTCGGCAAGTGAGCGCCCGGCTCCTGACCGAACTGTCCGGGCCGGAGGTCACCAGACGGGTGACGTCGGACACGATCGTCGTGCAGCCGACCGGCGCGGTCGAGCACCACGGCCCGCACCTCCCGCTCATCACGGACTTCCTGCTCGCCGACCACATCGGTGGTGCCGCGGTCGACCGGGCCGCGGAGGAGGGTCTCGACGTCTGGCGGCTCCCCACCCTGGCGTTCACGAAGTCCGACGAGCACAGCTGGGCGCCCGGCACCGTGTGGCTCGACGAGTCGACGATGTTCGACACCGTCGTCCAGGTCGGGCGGGCCGTCGCGCTGATGGGCGCCGGATCCCTGGTGTTCGCGAACGGGCACGGCGGGAACGTCGCGCTGCTCCAGGTCGCGCTCCGTGAGATCCGGAAGCGGTACGGGCTGAAGACGTTCCTCATGCCGACGCTGGCGCGCACGCCCGGCCCGTCCGGTGAGGACGCCGACGAGCGCGGACTCGGCATCCACGGCGGCGCGGCGGAGACGTCGATGATCCTGCACCTCCGCCCGGACCTCGTCGACATGACGAAGGCCGAGCGGTGGGTGCCCGACCACCTGGCGGAGTTCGAGAGGATCCGGTTCAACGGCGGTCCGGTCTCGTTCGGGTGGCTGTCGAACGACTTCGGGACCCCCGGGGTGGTCGGGGATGCGAGCCGCGCGACCGTCGACTACGGCCGCGCGCTGTGGGACGTCTCGCTCGACGAGGCCGTCGCGTCCTTGCACGAGATCGCGCGCTTCGACCCGGCAGTGCGTCGGCCAGCAGTCGGCACGGTGACTGCTCCGGCCTCGGTCACGCGGTGACCGTGCCCGCGGAGCCGTTCGCGACGCTCGCGGAGTGGCTGCCGGACCCGTCCTCGGGCGACACACCCGTCATGACGCTCTCCACGATCGGTCTCGACGGGTACCCCGCCGCCCGCACCGTCCTGCTCTCGCGGTTCGACGGACGGCGACTGCACTTCCACACCGACGCCGACAGCCGCAAGGTCGCCGAACTCACCGCGACGCCCCGGGCCACCGTCACCCTGCTGTGGCCGGAAGCCGCTCGGCAGCTGGTCGTGACGGGCGACGTCACCCGGGTGTCCGGTGCCGAGGCACGCACCGCCTACCGCGATCGGTCCCGGTACCTGCAGGTCCTCGCGTGGCTGAACGACCACGACCTCGCCGCACTGGGCGCGGACGAGCGGCGGACCCGTTGGGCCGACTTCGAACGGGAGCACGCCGGCCTGCCGTTGGAACCACCACCGGGGTGGGCGGGTTTCGCGATCGATCCCGTCCGGGTGTCGTCCTGGCGGGGAGCGACCGACGCCCCGAGCAACCGGGTCGTCCACGAGCGGCGCGCGGACGGGGGCTGGTCGGTGACGAGCCGGGCCGGTTAGTCCTCGGTGTCCCGCGAGGTCCGTCGCAGCACCGTGGGCAGCGCCGTCCAGAGCGTCCCCGTGCCGACGAACACCGCGATGCCCGCGATGACGCCGCCCACGCCTCCGAGCACCACGTCGAACACGAACCACACCGTGCCGGCGAACAGGAGCGCCGCGGCGAAGAGCGTCACGAGCAGGAGGACGTTGCCGGCCCGCACGAGGTCGTGCTTCTGCCGCTGCTTGAACACGAGCCGGTGGGTGGCCACGACGGCGAGGGCGACCACGGTCACGACGACGGCGAGCACGACCAGCGTGAGGTAGATGGTCTCCTGCCGCACGCTGAGCGACGAGAACCGCTGCTGGAACGGCAGCGTGAGCAGGAACCCGGCGAGGATCTGCGTCCCGGTCTGCACGATGCGCAGCTCCTGCTGGATGTCGGTCCAGTTCCGGTCCCACCGCTCGGTCGGGGTCTCGTTCCGGCCCCGCTCCAACTCGCTCATGAGGTGACCGTACTGGTCGCGCGGACGTTCCGACTGCGCCGCTGTTCGCCCGGCGACGTCACGAACCCGAAACACACGTCAGCGAGACTGGGAGCATGACTCCACAAGAGCCAGGGAGCCTCGCCTCGTCATCCGTGAGTGCAGGCCCGCCCGTCACCGTGTCCATCACCCGTCTGGTCGAACCCGACCGTATCCCGGAGGCCACCCGCTGGGTGCAGTCCGGTGTCAACCTCGCGAACCGGTACCCCGGGTTCCTCGGATCCGGTTGGGTCCGCTCGCACGCGACGAGCCGCGAGTGGCACATGCTCTACCGTTTCGCCGACCATGAGCAGCTCGCCACGTGGGAGAACTCCGACGACCGGCTGCGGTGGCTCGACCTCGGCCGGGACCTCGTCGTCGAGTCCCGTGTCGAGCGGCGCACCGGGATCGAGGGCTGGTTCGACGCCCCGCAGGACGCCCCGTCGTCGAGCGCCCCGCCGCGGTGGAAGCAGGCGGTGAGCATCTGGCTCGGGTTCTTCCCGGTCAACCTCGCGTTCACGTACCTGGTCGGCTGGCTCGTCCCGGCGTTCGGGCACCTCCCCGTGCTGCCGCGGGTGCTCCTGACGACCCTGGTGCTCACGCCGATCATGACGTTCTGGGTGCTGCCGTTCGTGACGGGGCTGATCCGGCCGTGGCTCCTCGCCCCGCCACGGAAGGTCGGACAGCCGACCGGCTGATTCTTCAGCCGAGGACGGAAAGCTGGTCCAGCCGCTCCAGGATGACCCCCTCGCGGAGCGCCCACGGGCAGATCTCGAGCGCCGGCAGGTCGAAGATGTCGAGGCAGGCCTCGGCGACGAGGGCTCCGGGGACCACCTGGTGCGCCCGACTGGGCGAGACCCCGGGCAGCGTCGCCAGCTCGTCGACGGTCATGCCGAGCAGCGCGGGGAGCTGCCGCCGGAGTTCGGCACCGTCGAGCGACCGGGCGACGAGCGGCCCCGCGGCCGACGGCGCCGCACCGCAGATCCGGGCGATCGACCGGAACGTCTTCGAGGTCGCGACGGCCCGGTCCGGACGTCCGGCACGCAGCAGCAGCCCCGCGTCCCGCGCGATCTCGACGCGGATCTCGTGCCGGAGCCGGCGGACGTCGTCGTCGGTGGGGGTGCCCGCGGCGAAGAACGACCGGGCCAGTCGCGCGGCCCCGATCGGCATCGACCAGGCGACGTCGGGTGCCTCGTCCGCGCCGCCGGCGATCTCGAGCGAGCCGCCGCCGATGTCGAAGACCGCCAGGCGGCCGGCGGACCACCCGAACCAGCGCCGGACGGCGAGGAAGGTCAGGCGCGCCTCGTCGCCGCCGGAGAGGACGGCGAGCTCGACGCCCGTCCGCGCCTCGACGTGTGCGAGCACCGCGTCGGAGTTCACGGCGTCGCGGACGGCCGACGTGGCGAACGCGAGCATGTCCTCGCAGCCGCGTTCCTCGGCGACGCGCACGGCGTCCGCGACGAAGGCGGTGAGTGCGTCGATGCCGTCCTGCGTCACGGCGCCGGACGCGTCGAGGTGTTCGGCGAGGCGCAGCGGTTGCTTGAACGAGGACGCCGGCAGCGGCGCGGCACCGCCGTGGGCGTCCACCACGAGCAGGTGGCCGGTGTTGGAACCGATGTCGAGGACTCCGACGCGCATGGCACCAACGCTAGCGGCCGGGAGGCCCGACTCACGCCCGCAGGAACGCCTCCAGCTCCGCCGTGGTCGGGTAGGACGCCTGCGCGCCCGGCTTGGTCGCGGCGTACGCCCCGACCCCGACGGCGAAGCGGGCGGCATCGACGAGCGGGGCGCCGGCGGCGAGCCGCAGTGCCACCGCGCCCATGAACGCGTCACCGCAGCCCGTGGTGTCGACCGGGTCCACGCGGACGGCGTCGACCGACACCGGCTCCGCGTCGCCGTCGTGCACGGTGCAGCCCGCACCACCGCGGGTCACGATCGACCGGGCGACGCCGTGGTCGCCGAGCTCGGCCGCCTCGTGCTCGTTGACGAGGAGGACGTCGGTCAGGTCGAGGAGCTCCTGCGGGACGGCACCGAACGGCGACAGGTTCGTGAGGACCGTGACCCCGGCGGCGTGCGCGGCGCGGGCGGCGGCGAGGACGACGTCGATCGACACCTCGAGGCACAGGCCGAGCACGGCGGCGTCGGCGAACACGTCCGACGGCACGTCCTCCGGTGCCAGCGTGCCGTTCGCACCGGCAGAGATCACGATCGTGTTCTCGCCCGCGGCGTCGACCGTGATGACGGCCGTGCCGGTCGCCGTTCCCTGCCGGACCGCGACGTGTGTCGTGTCGACACCGGCCGCCGCGACGGAGTCGCGGAGCAGCGCACCGTTCCCGTCGTCGCCGACCGCACCGATCATGCGCACCGTGCCCCCGAGCCTCCCGGCTGCCACCGCCTGGTTGGCGGACTTACCACCCGGCAGGATCGCGAGGTCGGACCCCTGCAGGGTCTCCCCGGGCTTCGGGAAGCGCTCCGTGCGGACCACCAGGTCCGCGTTGAGGCTGCCCACGACGACGATGCCGGTCATGCGGCGGCTCCTGTCTCGGCCGAGGCCGGGCGCGGGATGAGGAAGGACGTGGCGAGGGCCGCGCAGGTGATGACGGCCCCGAGCAGCATCCCACCGGAGTAGCCGGCGGTGCCCGCGGACCCGCCGGTGCCGAGCGCGATCTGCAGAGCCGGGAGGACGGCGAAGCTGATGCCGGCACCGAGGTTGAACGCACCCGCGTTGAGGCCCGGCAGGAACCCGGGGTTCGACTCCGGCGACAGCACGATGCCGAGCCCGTTGAGGATGATGTTCGCGATGCCGGCGTAGGTGATGCCGATGAGCACGGTCGCGGCGACGAGCACGGGCAGCGAGTGCACGCCGACGAACGCCATCACGAACGTCGCGACGATGCTCCCGACGAGGCCGACGCGCAGCACCGCCCGGTAGCCGAGCGTGGGCGCGAGCCGACCGGCGAACGGTCCGACGATCCAGCCGACCAGCGCGTACGGCGTGAGGAACGCGAGCGAGGCGAGGTCGGCCTCCATCCCGAAGCCCACCTCGGTGTTCTGCGCGAGCGACGTGACCAGTCCGTTGACCACCGCGAAGACACCCGTCATCGTCAGCAGGGTCGTGACGAGGAGCGCCCAGGTCCCGCGGCGCTTGAGGAAGCGGGTCTCGACGAGCGGCTCGCGCACCCGCGACTCGACGGCCCAGAAGACCCCGAACGCGACGAGCGCGACGACGACCCCGCCCACGACGAGGGCCCAGTTCGCCGCGGCGAGCTTGCCCGCCTCGTTGAACGCCGTGAGGAGCGCCCCGACGCTGACGACGAGCGGGAGGACGCCCCACCAGTCCATGCGCGTGCCGGCGGACGGCTTCGACTCGACGCCCCACGCGGCCACCATGAGGGCGGCGACGACGGTGACGACCGCGATCACCCAGAAGATGCCGCGGAACCCGAAGTGGGTCGCGATCCAGCCGCCGGCGAGCGCGTCGACGCCCGCGATGCCGCCGTTGACCGCGGTGAGCAGGCCGAGCGCGGCGCCGTACCGCTTCGGGTCGGCGATCTCGTTGCGGAGGATGAGCAGGCCGATCGGGACGACAGGACCGGTGACGCCCTGGACCATGCGGCCGACGAACAGCATCGGGACGTTGACGGCGAGCGCGGCGACGACGCTGCCCACGAGCATGACGACGAGCATGCCGAGCAGGACGCGCTTGCGACCGACGATGTCGGACAGGCGGGGCAGGAACAGCGAGAACAGCGCCGCGAGGGTGAAGAACAGCGTCTGCGAGAGGCCGATCGTGGCGTCGTCGGTGCGGAGCTCGCGTGCCATCGTGACGAGGGCGGGGCTGAGCATGCTCGCGTTCAGCTGGAACGCGACGCACGCAGCGAGCAGGGCGGCGGTGAGGGCCGCGACGGACCGCTTCGTGGTGGTCGACGTCGTCGTCGAGGTGGTGGTCATGGTGGGTCAGTGCTCCGGGGTGACGGTGGTGTCGGGGACGGCGGCGGGTTCGGCGGCACGGGGCGTCCAGCCGGTGTCCGGCGTCTCGCCGATGCGCTCGAGGGCGTCGACGACGAGGTCCCAGAACCGGCCGTGGTCGAGCTCGAGGGCGGCACTCGTGCGGCAGTCCTCCGGCGCGGGTGCCCGGAAGTCGGCGACGGTCATGCCGAGGGTGTGCTCGCCCTTCGTCTCGACCGTGATCGGCACCTTCACGGTGCGGACGATCGTCGGGTCGATGACGTACGCGACGGCGCACGGGTCGTGCACCGGGGGTGCGTCGAAGCCCTGCGCGTGCTCGTAGGCCTTGCCGAAGAAGTCGAGCAGCTCGCCCACGAAGGCGGCGGGCCCGGTGCCGACGGCGGCGATGCGCGCGGCGACCTCCGGGGTGGCGAGCGCCTGGTGCGTGAGGTCGAGGCCGACCATGACGACGTCCCACCCGGCGCTGAAGACGATGTCGGCGGCCTCGGGGTCGATCACGATGTTGAACTCGGCGACGGGGCTCCAGTTGCCGACGTGCACGCCGCCGCCCATGAGGACGACCTCCTTGACGCGCTCGACGATCCGCGGCTCCTTGCGGGCGGCCAGGGCGATGTTCGTCAGGCCGGCGGTCGGGACGAGCGTGACCGTGCCGGGCTCGTGCGCCATGACGGTGTCGATGATGAGGTCGACCGCGTGCCGCTCGTCGAGGCCGAACGACGGCTCGGGCAGCATCGGGCCGTCGAGGCCGCTCTCGCCGTGGATGTCCTCGGCCACCTCGATCTCCCGCAGCAGCGGACGGGGGGAACCGGCGGCGAACGGCACGCCCGTGATGCCGGCGATCCGGGCGACGGCGAGGGCGTTGCGGGTGACCTTCGGGAGCGTCTGGTTGCCGACGACGGTGGTCACGGCGAGCAGCTCGATGTCGGGGTTCCCGTGGGCGAGCAGCATCGCGACGGCGTCGTCGTGCCCGGGGTCGCAGTCGAGGATGATCTTGCGGGGTTCGTGTTGGTCGGACACGCGGGGCTCCACTTCGTCGGGGATCGTCACCGTCACACGGACGGAAGTCGGGGCTCGACGCGGTGGGGTCCGCGGCGGAGGAATCAGCTCCCGCGGCACGTCAAGCGTTTGACATCAGAACACGTCAAGCGCTTGACGTCAAGTCGAGACGTCGCGCTCGGTACGATCACACGGTGCCCTCCTCCCCCCGTGTGACCGCTGCGATGGTCGCCGACCGTGCGGGGACGAGCATCGCCACCGTGTCCCTCGTCGTGAACGGGAAGGACCGCGGGCGGGTCTCGGCGCCGATCGCGGAACGGGTGCGGGCGGCCGTCGACGAGCTCGGCTACGTGGTGGACCACGCCGCGAGCTCGCTGGCCCGGGGCAGCGGGGACCTGGTCGTGCTCATCGCGCCCGACCTGTCGAACCCGTTCTTCGCCGAGGTCATCCGCGGCGTGCGGGACACCGTCGGCGACCGGTTCCAGCTCGTGCTCTCGGTCACCGAACGCGGCCAGCAGCCCGCGACCGCCGACGTCCGACGGTTCGAGCGGCTGCGGCCGGCCGGGATCCTCGTCGACGCCCCGGCCTCGGGCGAGGACCTCGTCGCGAGCGTCCCCGTCGTGCAGCTCGACGCCCCCGGCGGACCCGACGCCGTGAACTACGACCTCTCCCCCGGCGTCCAGGAGCTGGTCGCGCACCTGGCCGGCCTCGGGCACCGGCGGATCGGTTACCTCGACGGCACCTCCCGTGCCGCCACGTTCGCGGTGCGCCGCGAGCTGCTGCACGACGCTGCGCGGGCGGCCGACGTCGCGGTGTCACCCGTCGACGCCCGGGCGGACCTCACCGTGGACGCGGCGGCCCAGGTGGCGGCGGCGACCCTCGACGCCTGGCTCGAGGACGGCGTCACCGCGGTGGTGGCGGCAGCGGACACGCTGGCCTACGGCGTGCTCCGTGCGGCGGCGGCGAACGGTGTCGCGATCCCCGGGCAGCTGGCCGTCGCCGGTTTCGACGACCTGCCCTCGTCGTCGGTCACCGCTCCGGCACTGACGAGCGTCGCCCTGCCGGGAGCCGACCTCGGTCGAGCGGCGGCACTCCGGCTGCTCGCGACGCTCGACGGCACCGCTGCCGAGGTGCCGGCCCTGCCGACCCGGTTGGTGGCACGCGCGAGCACGACCGGCTGAGCACGCGGCCCGTGCAGCGGCGCGGGACGGGAGCACCGGCGCGGGACGGGAGCACCGGCACGGGACGGGAGCACCGGCACGGGAGCGGTGTGCGAGAGCGACATCGTGCTGCGCGACCACGAGGACCTTTGCGCGAGGGCGACAGTGTGCGGTGCGACCGCGGCGGTGGACTGTCGCTTTCGCGGAAGCAATGGCGACGGCGACGGCGACAACGCCCGCCGCCGGCGACGGCGACAGCGCTCGCCGACAGCCTCCCGCGCCTACAGCGTCTTCGCGAAGCAGAACGACCAGGGCATCGTCTCGGCGTACGGCGTGTACACCGGGATCTGCTCCCAGCCGGTCTTCCGGTAGAGCGCGACCGCCTCGGGCTGCTTGTCGCCCGTCTGCAGGATGAGCCGGTGCGCCCCCTGCTCACGCGCGACCTGCTCGCCCTCCGCCAGCAGCGCCGTCGCCGCACCCTTGCCGCGCGCTGCGGCGAGCACGATGAGGCGCTTCAACTCGATCTCGTCACCGAGCCGGCGGACCGCGATGTGCCCGAGCGGCGTGCCGTCCTCGTCGATCGCGAGGAGCGACGTGACGACCTCGGCCGGGTCCACCGTCAGCACCCGGTTCCGCTCGGCGGTGACGGCGGGGTCCTCGGCGGCGTTCGACGGGCCGTACCGCTCGTGCATCTCCTCGTCCATCGTGGCGCGGAGGGCAACTCCCCGCGGATCGTCCCAGGCGACGCGTTCGATCGTGATCACGAAGAACGATCTTCGCACGCTGCCGTGCCGCCGCGGGACGTCGATCAGCACGACCGGACGACCGGAGGACCGGACGACTGGACGACCGGACGACGCTCAGCGCAGCGCCGCGATCGGGCCCTCGACCGCACGCAACGCCGCCAGCACCGCGGCCGCGTCGTCGTACACCGCCGCAGCCCCCGCGCCGCGGAGTTCATCCCCGCCCACGCCCCCGGTCATCACGCCGATGCTCGTCACCCCGACCCGTCCGGCGGACTCGACGTCCCACATCGCGTCGCCGATCATGACCGCGGACGACGCCTCGACCCCGGCACGGTCCAGCGCGACCGCGATGATGCCCGGGTCCGGCTTCGCCTGGTCGACGTCCTCGGCGCTGGTCACGGCGGTGAGCCACTCCTCGGCGTCCAGCAGCTCGCGCAGCCGCACCAGCTCGGTCTCCGGAGCACTCGTCGCCAGGACCACCGCGTGGCCGTCCCGGGCGACGGCCGCCAGGAGGTCGCGTGCTCCCGGCAGGAGTCGGAGCCGCGGCTGGTGTTCGGCGTAGTAGGCCGAGTGGTACTGCTTCGCCGCACCGCGGGTTTCGTCGGACGCTTCCGGCAGGAGGGTCTCGAGCAGCTTCGACGAGTCCATCCCGATCGCCCGGTGGATCCGCCACGCGTCCACGGACTCACCGATCGCCGTGAACGCCCGCCACCAGGCGTCGATGTGTGCGTAGTTGGAGTCGACGAGCGTGCCGTCGATGTCGAAGAGGACTGCGGTGCGCGGGTCGGCCATGTCGCCCACCCTGGCCGGGCACGCCGGACCGGGCTCCCAGCCTGGCCCGACGTGGACGGGTGTCAGACCGTGATCGACTCCCCCGCGGGCAGGATCGTCACCGGCACCGGCCCGAGCCCGTCCGGACCGAGGAAGCGCGCCGCGGACTGCTGGCCCATCTCGCTGAGCATCGCCTCGTGGATCTGCACGGCTCGTTCCGGCGCGACCTCGCGCACGTAGTCGACCGCTTCGGCCGTGTGGGTCCACGGGCCGCTCGTCGGCAGCAGGAGGGTCTGCACCGGGACGCCGGGGACGAGGTACGCGTCGCCGGGGTGGAAGACCGCGTCGTCGACGAGGTAGCCCACGTTCGCGATCGTCGGGATGTCGCGGTGGATCACGGCGTGCTGCTCGCCGAAGACCCGCACCGAGAACGGTCCGACCGCGAACGTGTCGCCGGCCTGCACCGCGACGACGCGTCCGTCGTGTGCGCCGAGCTGGTCGACGACGGCCTGCGGCGCCCGGACGACGAGTTCCGCGTTCGCCTCGAGCCCGCTGCGCACCGCGTCGGCGTCGAAGTGGTCGAAGTGCTCGTGCGTGATCAGGACGCCCGTCGCGGCACGGACAAGGTCGGCAGCCTGGGGCGTGAACGCGCCGGGGTCGATGACGAGCGTGGCACCGTCCCGTTCGAGGACGACCGTGGCGTGGTTGTACTTCGTGAGCTCCATGTGCCGAACGCTACCCCCGGCGCACCGGACGGGAGGCCCGTGGCGGCGCCGCCACGGGCCTGGCGTCCGTCACCGCAGCGCCGCCCACACCGGGAACGCCGCTGCCGCACTCCACGCCTGCGGTCGGCACGCCGCCGGGTACGGCGCCGGCCGACTGACCTCCGCGGCCGCGTCTCCCGCGTGCAGCTCCGGCATCCGGAAGTCGAACGCGACCGCGGCGGTGAGCAGCTGCTCGGCGAGCTCCCGGGCCTCGGCGACGTGCCCCGAGCGCTGGAGTCCGGTCACGACGACGGCCGTGTCGTGCGTCCAGACGGACCCGCCGTGGTAGCTCAGCGGCCAGTAGCCGGCGGCGGTGGTCGACAGGGTCCGGAGCCCGAACCCGCTGGCCATGTCCGGGGCCACCACGCGTGCCGCGACGGTCGCCTCCTCGTCGGCCGAGAGGATGCCGGTGCCGAGCAGGTGCCCGATGTTGCTCGTGGCCGAGTCGACCGGACGCTTCTCGGCGTCGAGCGCGATGGCCGGGTAGGGGCCGACCTCGTCGGACACCCAGAACGCCGCCCGGAACCGCTCGGCCAGACGGTCGGCCCAGGCACGCCACTCGTCCCCGCCTGCCCGGCCGAAGGCGTCGAGCAGGTCCGCTCCGTGCACGGCCGCCTCGTGCGCGTACCCCTGCACCTCGCACAGCGCGATCGGGCCGTCGGCGAGGGTGCCGTCCCGCCACTGCACGCTGTCCCCGGAGTCCTTCCACCCCTGGTTGGCGAGCCCGCGACCGGTCTCGTCGACGTACTCGAGCAGTCCGTCGCCGTCGGCGTCACCGTGGTCGCGCATCCAGGCCAGGGCTCGCTCGAGGGCGGGCAGGAGCGCCTCGACCTCGGCGTCCGGCATCCCGGCGCGCCAGGCGTCGTGCAACAGGCACACCCAGAGCGGCGTGGCGTCGACGGTGCCGTAGTAGAGCGGCGGCAGCGACAGCTCGTCGTTGTCGATCGCGAGCGCGGCCTGGCGCAGCTCGTGCATGATCTTGCCCGGCTGCTCGGCGGTGGCCGGGTCGACACGGGTGCCCTGCACGGCGGCGAGCACCCGGAGCGTGTCGGCAGCGAGTGCGGTGTCGACCGCGAGCAGGAAGCGGGCGGCCCAGATCGAGTCGCGGCCGAACAGGGTGAAGAACCAGGGGGCACCGGCGGCGAGGAACTCCCCCTCCGGTCGCCGGAGGCGGAGCGCGTCGAGGTCGTCCGTCGCGCGGTCGAGCCAGCGGCGCAGACGGTCGTCCTCGACGTCCGTCGGGGCGGCGAACGTCCGCGGCGTGGTCGCGCCCGTCACGACGGCGTCCGGTGCGACGACGGCGCAGTCCCAGCCGACCTCGACGACGCGGGCGCGCGGGACACGCCAGGTCAGGACGACGTCGCCGTCGTCCAGGGCGACCTCGGCACCGGGTGCGGTGAGGGTCACGTCGACGGAGCCGGCCGTCCAGGAGGCCCGTCCCGCGTCGTCGGCGCCGCCGCCGGGTACGCGGGCGGCCGCGACCGGCGCGTGCCCACCTCCCGCCTTGACGGCGTCCATCCCGCTCGCATCGGGTGTCAGACGGGCCTGGACGACCACGTCGGTGTCGACCGGTGCGGTCGCGAGGCGGTCGGTGATCCGCAGGGACTCCCGGACGCCGTCGGTCCGCACCGTGCGGCGGCGGTCGAGTCGGACGTCCGGGTCGGCGCCCGCACCGTCCAAGCCGCGGAGCAGTCCGGTGAACACGACCTCGGCGGCGCTCTGCGGCGCGGTCGCGACGTGCTCGACGTCGGTGCCGGCGATGCTGAGACCGACGGCCGACACGAAGCGCTGGTCGCCGGTCCAGTAGCCGTGCACCGGGTTGGTCCCGACGGTGCCGTGCCGGTCCGACCACGCCTGGGTCGGTGCGGCGAGGACGACGACCTCGTCGTGGAGCAGCGGTTGCAGGGGCATCGCGGGCGCCTCGGCGTTCGTGGTGGGTGTGCTGGTGGACGTGGTGGTCATTCCTTGACCGCCCCTTCGCTGGAGTTCATGATGCGCTTCTGGAAGACGAAGAACGCGATCGCGACCGGGATCGTCATGACGAACGCGGCGGCGAGCTTGATCGGGTACTGGTTGCCGGCACTGAGCGCTCCGGACGCGAGCGACGCGACACCCTTGGTGAGGGTCGTCAGGTTCGGCGACGACGTCGAGACGATGAAGTGCGCGAGCTCGTTCCACGAGCCCTGGAACGACAGGATCGTGATCGTGACGACGGCCGGCCGCGCCATCGGCAGCACGATCGACCAGAACGTCCGGAACACTCCGGCGCCGTCGATGCGGGCCTGTTCCTCGACGCTCACCGGGATCGACTCGAAGAAGTTCTTCATGATGAACACGCCGGCGGCGTCGACGAGCAGCGGGACGATCATGCCCGAGTACGAGTCGTACATGCCGAGCTGGTTGATAACGAGGAACTTCGGGATGAGCAGGACGACCCCGGGGACCGCCATCACGGCGATGACGAGGGCGAAGACGGTCTGGCGTCCGGGGAAGTGGAGCCGGGCGAGGGCGTACCCGGCGAGCGAGTCGAAGAAGATCCGGCCGAGCGTCACGAACACCGCGACGATCACCGAGTTCATCGTCCAGATCCCGAAGTCCGAGTTCTCGAACAGCGTCCGGAACGCCGCGCCCGTCCAGGTCGTCGGGAGCGCCAGCGGGTGGAGCGAGGCGTCCTGGTCGGTCTTGAACGCGTTCACGATCGCGACGTAGAACGGCAGCAGGTACACCGTGGCGATGACGACGCCGACGACCAGCAGGGCGATCCCGCGCCCGGTGAGCCGGCGTGGCCGCCGGCCCGGGCCGGGTGCCTGCGTGACGGTGGCGGCGCGGAGGTCCGGCACCGTGCCTCCCGGCCGGGTGGACGTGGCGGTCATCGTGACCCTCCCTGCTCGATCCAGCGCATGCGACGGCGCGACACGGGGCGCTCCTTGAGCGCCCAGCGCTGCAGCAGCGTGAAGACGACGATGATCGCGAACAGGACGAACGCGATCGCCGCCCCGACGCCCCACTGCTGACTGCCGAACGCCGATGTGTACGACAGGTACGCCGGGGTGAGCGTGGTGTTCGCCGGGGCGCCCTTCGTGCCGGTGTAGATCTGGTCGAACACCTGCCAGGTCCCGATCAGCCCGAGCGTCAGCACGGTGAACAGGGTCGGTCGCAGCTGCGGCAGCGTGACCCGCCAGAACCGCGTCCACGCACCGGCGCCGTCGATCATCGCGGCCTCGTCCACCTCGGTCGACAGGTTCTGCAGGGCCGCGATGAACAGGAGCATGAAGGTGCCGCTCGTGGTGAACACGGCCAGGAGGATGAACGCCGTCATCGCGACGGACGGCCCGGACAGCCACTCCCACCACGAGATGCCGAGCATGGTGTGGTCGGCGAGGAACGCCGGGGGGTTCCCGGCGCCGAGCTGGAAGATGCCGGTCGGCTCGTTGAACCAGTTCGGACCCTTCAGGCCGATCCAGCCGATGATCGCGTTCACGGCGCCCGACGACGAGAACAGGAACAGCCAGAGGACGGTGATCGCCACCGAGCTCGTGACGGACGGGAAGTAGAACGCGGTCCGGAAGAACCCGCGGCCCCGCAGTGCCCGACCGTTCACCAACACGGCGAGGCCGAGCGCGACGGCGGTCTGCAGCGGCACGACGAACACGACGTACCAGAGGTTGTTCCGCAGCGCGGTGCCGAAGTTCTGCTCGTCGAGGCCGCCCCCGGCGAGGATCTTCGCGTAGTTCTGCGCACCGACGAACGACACGTCGGACGAGAACGGGCTGCCGACCCCGCGCCAGTCCGAGACGCTCACCCACGCCGCCATGACGACCGGCACGAGCAGGAACAGGCCGAGCACGACCACCACGGGCGCGGTGAACAGCCAGCCGGACACGGCCTCCGCGCGGTTCTTCCGGGACACGTCCGTCAGCCCTTCAGCGCGGCGGTCATGTTCTTCTGCACGCCCTCGAGCAGGGCCTTCACGTCCGTCGTCTTGAGCGCGCCGAGCTTCGAGTCGAGGTCAGCGATCACGTCGGCCGTCCCGCTCTTGGTCGGGAGCCCCTGCGCGGACGAGGCCTGGTCGAGGAACGCAGCGTCCTGCGGGTACTCCTGCTTCCAGGTGCTCGCCGCCGACTCGACGCTGGGCATCACGCCGAAGGCCTTCGCGAACGCGAGCTGCTGGTCCGTGCTGGTCATCTTCTCGACGAACGACAGCGCCGCCTTCTGGTTGGGCGAGTCCTTCGCGATGCCCCAGCAGTTCGTGAACTGCAGCGTGCCGGCGCCCTTCGGGCCCTCCGGCAGCGCGACCACCTTGTAGTCGACGCTCGGGTAGCTCGACTGCATGGCGCCCGTGAGCCAGTTGCCCTCGATCGTCATCGCCGCCTTGTTCTTGCCGAACGCGTCCCCGCCCCAGCTCTCGCCGAGGTCGCTCGAGAACTTCATCGAACCCTTCTGCAGCAGCCCCTTCACGTAGTCGAGGGCCTGCACGTTGGCGGCCGAGTCGACGGTCGCCTTCGTCTGGTCGCTGTTCGTGAGCGCGCCACCGGCCTGTGCCATGAAGGCACCGAGACGCTCGACCTGGGGGCTCGTCGCGAGACCGACCCGGCCGTCCTGCGTGAGCTTCCCCGCGACGGTCGCCAGCTGGTCCCAGGTGGTCGGGACGTCGGCGTCCGTCAGACCGGCGGCCTTCCAGTCAGCCGTGTTGATGAACAGCGCGAGGGTCGAGAAGTCCTTCGGCGCGCAGTACAGCTTGTCGTCGAGGGTGAACGACTTCGTCAGCGTCGGGTAGAAGTCGCCCTTGTCCTCGAGTTGGTCGCCGTATGCCAGGAGCGACCCGTTCGAGGCGTACCCGGCGAGGGACGAGGTGCTGACGTAGAAGACGTCCGCGGGCTTGCCAGCGGCGAAGCCCTGTGCGAGCTGCTGGTCGAGGTTGTTCGCGGCCTGGACCGTCGCCTTGGTGCCCGACGACTTCGACCACGCGGCGGCCGCGGTCTTGACGGCGCTGGTCTCGGCGTCGCCCGAGGAGCCGATGAGCACGCTCAGCGCCTTGTCGCTCGACGTGAGTCCGCCGCTGGCGGAGTCGGAACCGGAACCGCTGCCGGATCCGGAGAACCCGGACCCGCAGGCCGAGAGGGAGAGGGCGGCCGTGAGCGCGATCGCTCCCGCGGCCAGCTTGCGTGCTGTGCGTCGTTGCATCGGGTGACTCCTCGTCGAGGTGGACTCTTGATCGTTCAAATTTGATCGATCAAACGCGTCGACCATACACCCGGGAGGCGCTAGCGTGAAGAGCGTGTCCACTCCCGCCACCGTCGCCGACGTCGCTGCGGCCGCCGGCGTGTCCCGACAGACGGTGTCGAACGCGCTGAACCGGCCCGAGATCGTCCGTCCCGCGACGCTGACCCGGGTGCAGGCCGCCATCCAGGACCTCGGGTACCGTCCCCACGCCTCCGCGCGACGACTCCGCACCCGGCAGAGCTCGACCCTCGGGGTGCGGCTCCCGCCCGTGCACGGCATCTCCGGCGCCGTGCTCGACCGGTTCCTGCACGCCCTGGTCGAGAGCGCGGACGAGCGCGGCATGCGGATCCTGCTCTTCACCGCCACCGACGTCGACGACGAGCTCACGCACATGGAGCGCCTGGTCGAGGGGTCGGACGTCGACGGCTTCGTCCTCACCTCGACGGCGCACGGTGATCCGCGGGCGTCCTGGCTGGTCGAGTCGGCCGTCCCGTTCGTGACGTTCGGTCGACCCTGGGGCCTGGACGACATGGACCACGCCCCACACCCCTGGGTGGACGTCGACGGGCGGGCCGGGCTCCGCGACGCGACGACGGGGCTCGTGGCGCGCGGGCACCGGCGCATCGGGTTCCTCGGCTGGCCGAGCCCGTCCGGCTCCGGTGACGAGCGCCGGACCGGCTGGGCCGAGGCCCTCGCGGCAGCCGGGCTGGAGGGCGTGGGGCTCTCGAGCGAGGACGACGTCACCGCGGCGACCCGTGCCGTCACGGACGCGGTGGCCGCCGGGGCGCGCTTCGACGCGGTCGTGTGCGCGTCGGACACCCTCGCGCTCGGGGCCCGGTTCGCGCTCGGCGACGACGTGACCCTGGTGGGCTACGACGACACCCCCGTCGCCGAGGCCGTCGGGATCTCGAGCGTCGAACAGCCACTGGCCGCGGCGGCGTCGGCTGCCGTCGAACTGCTGATGGGCTCCGGCCGCTCGGTCCTGCCGTCGTCCACGGGGCACCGGCTGCTCGCGCCCCGGGTGGTCTGGCGCGACTGACCGGAACCTGCCCGGACGGAAGCACCGGCCGGGGTCCACCGGGGAGGAACCGCCAGCCGGGACACACCGGGCGGGGAACCGCCGGCCGGGACGCACCGGGGGGACTGCCGGCCGGGGCGCACGGGCGAGGGGCGTCGTCCGGACACGATCCGGTGACGATCCCAGCGCCCTGCGGATGCGCCGGCCGAGCGCGGACTAGCGTGCACGACACGCACGATTCCGGGGGGACGCATGGCACCGACGAAGGACTTCCACGGTACGGCGCTCGCCGCGAGCGCCGGGGCCGCACTGCTCGCGGCGGTCGCGCTGGCGGGGTGCGCTCCGGTCACCGCAGCCGACCCGACCGCCGCCCCGCCGTCCGGCTCGGCCTCGGCGACGACGACCGGCAGCGAAGGGTCCGGCAGCGGCGCGACGGGCACCGGAGGGACCGGCACCGGCACGACGTCACCCCGGCCGACCTCGACGATCACCCCGGTCCCCGGGGTCGACGACGACCGCGGGCACCTGCCCGACACGTGCACCGGGCTCATCACCGCCGGCAGGTGGGACGACTCGTTCGCCGCGATGCCGCTCAACGACCCGACCGTCGTCGGTGACCCGGTCGAGGTGCCGAAGGACGCCCTGACGCCGGTGCTGCAGCCCGACGGCACGAGCCTGTACTGCGTCTGGCGTGACCCCCGCGCCGACATCACGTTCCTGTCGATCCGCGTCGCCGTCGTCGACTCCACGAAGACGTACGCGCACCTGCAGAGCGCACTGGACGGGTACGACTGCGCACACGACGGCTACGGTTACCGGTGCCAGCGGATCTCACAGGACAGCCAGTACCCGGTCACGGACGGCGACACCTACTCCACCCGCGGCGACGTCGGCATCCACATCCAGCAGGCGAACATCCCGACGTCCGGTCTGCTCGACGACGTCATCGCGCACGTCTTCTAGTCGACCGGAGCCGGCCGCCCGGCGGGGCGCGAGCGGACATGTGCCCGCTCGCCCTGCGGCCCGTACAGGCACAGCACCTCGGCCGCCTCGTCGGAGACGTTGCCCACCCAGTGCGGCGTGTGCGTGTCGAACTCGACGACCTCGCCGGGACCGAGGTCGAACTGCCGCTCGCCGAGCAGCAGGAGCACACGGCCGGACAGGACGTAGAGCCACTCGTAGCCCTCGTGGGTCTTCAGGCTCCGGTCGGTGGTCGACGGACCCGGCGGGATGAGCTGCTTGAACGCGCGGACACCACCCGCTCGCCGGGTGAGGGGCACGACGACCCGACCGCCGTGGAGTTCCGGCCGCAGGTGCACGCGCGGGTCGCCGGTCCGTGGTGCTCCCACGAGGTCGTCGAGCGGCACACGGTAGGTTCGCGCGAGCGGCAGGAGCAGCTCGAGCGTCGGCTTGCGCCGCCCGGACTCGAGCCGCGACAGCGTCGACACCGAGATCCCGGTCTCGGCGGCGAGCGCCGCCAGCGTGACGTCGCGGCGTCCGCGCAGCGCGCGCAGTCGTGGGCCGACCCCCTCGACGACCTCAGCCGTCGTCCGCGCGGCGAGCTGCGCCTCCTGGTCGTGTGCCACACCGCCATGTTGCCACTCCGGCAAGCGTTGTTGCCAGCAGCGCCCCCAGGCGGCGAGGCTGCGGACATGCCAGATCACTTCGACGTCGTCGTCATCGGCGGCTCCGCCGCAGGCCTGTCGGCCGCACTCATCCTCGGACGGTCACGGCGCTCCGTGCTCGTCGTCGACTCCGGCGAGGCGCGCAACGCCTCGGCGCAGGGCGTCCACAACTTCCTCGGCCAGGAGGGCACGTCACCTGGCGAGCTGTACCGCCTCGGTCGCGCCGAGGTCGACCGCTACGGCGTCGACGTGACGGCCGGGAGGGTCGTGGCGGCGTCCGCCACGGAGGGGGACGCCGCGGATCCGGTCGCCTTCTCGGTCACGCTCGAGTCCGGCGCGGTCGTCACGACCCGCAGGGTGGTCGTCGCCTCCGGCGCCGTGGACGTCCTGCCGGACGTACCGGGCCTCGCCGAACAGTGGGGCCGCGGCGTCGTGCACTGCCCGTTCTGCCACGGGTGGGAGGTCCGCGACCAGCGGATCGGCGTGCTCGTGTCGACGCCGAACGGCGCGCACCACGCCCTGATGTTCCGGGCCCTGAGCGACGACGTGACGGCGTTCGTCACCGATCCGTCCCTGCTCGATGACACCACCCTGGCCGGTCTCCGTGCACGCGGCATCAAGGTCGTGCACGATCTGATGGCGGCGGTGCATGCCGATGGCGATCGGCTGACCGGCGTGACCCTGGGTTCCGGCGACTTCGTCGCGCTCGACGCGCTCGCGGCGGCGAGCACGACCGAGGCGCGCGTGGACTTCCTCGCCGGGATCGGTCTGGCGGCCTCCGACTTCGTGGTGGGCGACCACCGGTACGGGAGTGCGCTGACGGTCGACGGCGTCGGTCAGACGGCGGTCCGGGGCGTGTACGCGGCCGGGAACGTGACCGCACCGATGGCGACGGTGATCGCGTCGGCTGCTGCCGGGACGGCGGTCGGTGCAGCGGTGCACGGGGACCTCGTGCAGGCGGAACTGGTGGCGGCGGTCGGCGCGGCGGCGACGCCTCAGCCCACGCGGTAGCCGGCCTGGGTCGCGAGCAGCGGCGCCAGCGTGTACAGCTGGTCCGTGCCGATGGTCGCGCCACGGAGGCCCTCGAGCCGTTCCGTCCGGTCGAGGTCGGCGTCGCGCAGGTCGACGTGCTCGATGCGGGTGTTCGTCCCCTCGACCGCCCGGATCCGCGTGCCGGGGAACGCGACCCGGAGCAGCTTCGCGTCGGCGAGGTCGAGCTCGTCGACGACGCAGTCGCGGAACACGACGTCGGTGAGGGTCGCTCCGCGGAGGTTCACGAACCCGAGCTTCATGCCGACGAACTCGACCCCGTCCATCGCGGAGTCGTACAGTTCGGCGGATCCCACGCGGCCGCCCGACAGCCGGACCGTCCGCCAGGTGCTGCTCGACGCGCGGAGGACCGGGGCGTCGAGTTCCTCGACCACGGCGTCGCGGGCACGGAGGCCGCGGAGGTCGGCGTCCCCGGCGCGGAGGACCTCGACGACGGACTCCTCCAGCTCGAGGTCGGGCACGCGCTCCCCTGCGAGGTCGAGCACCGCGATGTGCTTGCCCTCGATCCGGTCGCCCGACAGGACGTCACCGGGTCCGGGCGCCCACGGCTCGAGGTCGCCCGGCTCGGTGATGGAGGTGCGTGGGGCGTCGGTGCCGTCGGTTCTGCGGGCCATGCGTTCAGTCTGCCGCGCGGGTCCGACGTCGGAGCTCGCTCGTGAGGGTGTAGTCCTTCGCGGGGCCGACGGCGTCCCACCGGACCGTCCAGAGCGCGGTGTCGCCGTCGAGCACGCCGGTGTAGTCGTCGGGCGAGCAGGCGTGCGCCACCGCGCTCCCCCAGACCCAGGGGTGGAACACGCGGCCGTCGGAGAAGTGCACCGTCCAGGCGTGGTCGGCCGCGGTGCGGGCTGCGTCACCTCCTGCCCGGGTCCTGCGGACGAACAGCGTCCGCGAGACCGGCACGGTGCGGCCGTCGAGGGTCATCGTGCCGGACTCGTCCCAGCGGACCTCGTGCGCGTCGGTCGCGGTCAGGGTCGTGCTGCCGGTGACGGTGCCCGCGGCGCCGGCGCGGCGGTCGACCACGGTCCGCCGCAGTTCCCACTCCCCGAGGAGGTCCGTCGGCTCCAGCACCCGTCCACCCTACGGCGGGGGCTCACCCGCCGAGGGCGTCCGCCCGGGCGGCCCGGTGCTCGTCGTCGGAGATGACACCACGGGCGTGGAGGTCGTCGAGCTCAGCGAGCCGCTGTTCGAGCGACGTCGCGGGCGCGAACGCCTGGCTCTGCATCGCCTGGTGGGCGAGGTCCTCCTGCAGCGTGAACGGGTTCTGCCCCCGCTTCGCCATCCGGCTGCTGCGGACCACGACCGTCACGATGACGGCCACGAACCCGAGGCCGACCACCACGCTCGCGATGCCGAACAACGCTCCGAACGCGCCGACGAACAGTCCGCCGTCGCCACCCCACAGATCTCCGAACACGGTCGTCCCCCTTCGTCGGACGCGCTGATCGTACCGTCTGCGTGCGTCCCGGTGGCGCCCGGCGACGGGAACGCCGCTCGGAGCCCAGTCCGGCGAGGGTCGGTCCTTCCCATCACGCCTGCAGTACGAAGCCGATCCGCTCGTGGGGAGCCGGAAGGAACGGCTCCCCACGAGCGAATCGGCTCATCACGAGCGGAACGGCCGACCACGAGCGGAACGGCCCGCAACGCCGCGCCCGACCGCCTCCCCGCCTCACCCGCGCAGCGGCCCCGACGCCGGGACGCTCGCACCGTCGGCGAACCCGGCCACGAGCTCGCCGAGCGCCTCCTCGGCAGTGTGCCGGGCCTCCCACCCGAGCACGGACCGGGCACGGTCCGTCCGCATGACCGGCACGCCCGCGGCGATGTCGATCCACCCCGCGTCCGTCGGCTGCAGCCGGAGCCGCCACGTCAGCGTCACGACCGAGCGCAGTAGACGCAGCGGGATCCGCACCGCGCCACGCATGCCGAGCACCCGGGCGATCCGGGGCGGCGTGAGCACCGGGGACGCGGCGACGTTGAACGCTCCGCCGGCCCGCTGGTCGACGACCCGCCAGTACGCGTCGGCGAGGTCGTCGGCGTGCACGGCCTGGAACACGAACGGGTACGGCAGGGGCAGGACCGCCCAGCGCACCCACCGCACGATCCGCATCGGCACGAGGTGCCCGAGGAACAGCCCCCGGAGCTCTGCGGCGGCACCCCGCTGGAAGACGAGTCCCGGCCGGAGGCGGGTCACGGTGAGGTGGGGGTGCGCGGCCTCGAACGCGTCGAGCGCGGTCTCGTCCTCGGCCTTGTGGCGCGAGTACGTCGCGGTCGGGATGCCGGTCGCCGGCCACGTCTCGTCCACCGGGGTGCGCTTGCCGTCCGGCGTCACCGGGCGGTAGGCCCCCACGGAGGATGCGACGACCACGTGCGGCACACCGGCACCGACGGCCGCCTCGAGCACGTGCGCCTGTCCGTCGACGTCGGTGCGCCGCTGCGCGGGGATGTCGTGCGTCGGCTGCAAGGCCCAGGCGAGGTGGACCACGGCGTCCGCGCCGTGCAGGACGGCCCGCAGCTCGGCGACCGCGGACGGGTCCCCGACGTCGATCGCATGCCAGGTCGCGACGTCGTACGGGGCCACCCGGGCGTCCGGGAGCCGACGCGCGACCCCGACGACCTCGAGCCCCTCGCCGGCGCGGCCCTCGCCGGCCAGGCGTGCGGCAGCGAGCCGCCGCAGCAGCGCGGTGCCGACGTTGCCGGTCGCGCCGACGACCACGATCCGCATCAGCGCGCCCCGATCGTCCGGCCGGCCCGGCACGGTCCGCCCGGCACGCTCAGCCCCCGCATCACGCCGGGCTCAGGGTCGGGTCGAGGACGACCTTGACGCAGTCGTCCTCCTTCTTCTGGAAGACCTCGTACATGCGCGGGGCGTCCTCGAGCGACACCCGGTGCGACGTCAGGTCGAGGGTGCCGAGCGGGTCCGACGGGTCGGACACGAGCGGCATGATGTCGTCGATCCAGCGCTTCACGTTGCACTGCCCCTCACGGACGGTGATCTGCTTGTCGAACAGGGTCATCATCGGCATCGGGTCGGCCATCCCGCCGTACACGCCGCTGAGCGACACCGTGCCGCCCCGGCGGACGAGGTCGATGGCGGTGTGCACGGCCGCGAGCCGGTCGACCCCGGCGGTCTCGATCGCCTTCTGTGCGAGCCCGTCGGGCAGCAGTCCGGCGGCGCGCTGCGCGAATCCGGCGACCGGGTTGCCGTGCGCCTCCATGCCGACCGCGTCCACGACCCCGTCGGGTCCGCGGCCGTCGGTCAGGTCGACCAGCTGCGGCACGAGGTCGTCGGACAGGTCGAACACCTCCGTGCCGTGGGCCGCGCCGAGATCACGCCGGACCTGCTCGGGGTCGACGGCGAGCACCCGGTACCCGAGGTGCCGGCCGATCCGGGCGGCGAACTGCCCGACCGGGCCGAGGCCGAGCACCGCGAGCGTCCCGCCCTCCGGCACGTCGGCGTACTGCACGGCCTGCCACGCCGTGGGGAGGATGTCGCTCAGGAACAGCCAGCGGTCGTCGGGGGTGCCGTCGTCCGGGACGACGATCGGCCCGTAGTCGGCGTGCGGCACGCGGAGGTACTCGGCCTGCCCACCGGGGACCTGGCCGTACATCTTCGTGTACCCGAAGAGCGAGGCGCCGGTGCCGTACTCGGTCACCTGGGTCGTCTCGCACTGGGACTGCAGGCCGTTGCGACACATGAAGCAGTGCCCGCACGAGATGTTGAACGGGATGACCACACGGTCGCCGACCCGCAGGTTCGTGACGCCGGAGCCGACCTCCTCGACGATGCCCATCGGCTCGTGGCCGAGGACGTCGCCCCGGTCGATGAACGGGCCGAGCACCCGGTACAGGTGCAGGTCGGACCCGCAGATCGCCGTGGAGGTGATCCGCACGATCGCGTCGGTCGGCTCCTGGATGGTCGGGTCGGGGACGGTCTCGACGGACACCTTCTCGGTGCCCTGCCAGGTGAGTGCGCGCACGTCGCGTTCCTCTCGTGGTCGTTCCGGGCCGGCCGGGAGGCACGGCTCGTCTCCCCACGTCGGTACCCGTCCGCCCCGTGGCGGCTTCCCAGCGTGATCCGCTCGACGCGGCACCGGCCGCGCCGTCCGCCGCCGGCCGGACGCCCGGCCGCGGCTCGGCCTCCGGCCGATCGGCGACCCGTTCGTGGCCGACCGACCACCCGGATCGTCCGCCGCGGCGATGCGCGCCGACCGCACCGGACCGGATGCTGTCCCCGATGGACGCACGCACGACCCGCCGCACGCTCCTCGCCAGAGCGGGAGCGCTCCTCGCTGCCGGGGCACTCGCCGCCTGTGCACCTGACGGCGCACGACGGCAGGCGGACCCCTCCGCGTCCCCGTCGACGGACCGCACCCCCACACGGACGCCGAGCGCGACGGCGACGGCTGCGCCGACCCCGACGCCGACGTGGACACGAGCCGCGGTGACCCGACGCCCGCTCCCGGCGGGAACCGTCACGGCGCTTCCGACGGGCACCCCGGGCATCGCGTGGACGGTCGACGACGGGGCGTCCCCGGCCGTGGTGGCGGCGTACGCGGCGTTCGCGGCCGAGACCGGCACCCGTCTGACGTTCTTCGTCAACGGCGTCCGGCCGTCGTGGACCGAGCACGCCGACGTGCTCCGACCGCTGGTCGAGTCGGGCCAGGTGCAGATCGGCAACCACACCTGGGACCACCCGGCCCTCACGAAGCTCTCCGACCAGGCGATCGAGGACGAGCTCATGCGGAACCACGACTTCATCCAGCGCACGTTCGGTGTCGACGCGCGTCCGTACTTCCGTCCGCCGTACGGTTACCACGACGCTCGGGTCGACGCCGCTGCCGCCCGTGTCGGCTACACCACCCCGCTGCTCTGGTACGGCACGCTCGCGGACTCGGGCGACATCGACGCCGGGCAGATCGTCGGGTTCGCCGACCAGTGGTTCACCGCGGGCCGCATCGTGATCGGCCACGCGAACCACCCCGGGACGATCGGCGCGCTCCCCCGACTCGGTCGTCTGCTCCGGGAGCGCCGGCTCGGCACCTACACGCTCGACGACGTCTTCCTGCGCTGACCGACCGCCGTCGTCCCGTGACCCGGTCCGTCACGTCGGGCCGGTCACGCCACGGGGTCGGCGAGCACGGCCCGCAGGACGGCCTCGTGCTCGGTGCGGTCGCCGGGGCCGGCGCTCCCCGCGAGCATGATGAGCGCCTTCCACAGCGCCCAGGCACGGGCCCGCGCCCACGTCCCGTCGTCCGACCCGACCGCGTCGCGGAGGACCCGACGCGCCGGCACGTCGAGGGACGTCCACGCGAACACGAGGTCGCACGCCGGGTCGCCGACCCCGCACGTGCCGAAGTCGATGAGCGCGCTGAGCCGTCCACGGTCGTCGACGAGCAGGTTCCCGGGCGCGACGTCGCCGTGGAACCACACCGGCGGGCCCTCCCACCGGCTCGCCTCGGCGGCCCGCCAGACGGCCTCGCACGCGTCACGGTCGACCGCCGTCCTGAGGGTGTCGAGGGCAGCGACCACCTCCGACGCGTAGTGGGAGGGGTGTTCGCCGCGGTGGAACGAGTGCGCCCCGGCGGCGGGTCCGCCGTCGGTCGGGACCGCCCGGAGCTGCCGCAGCACCGCCGCGACGTCGGCCGCCAGGGCCGAGCGGTCGACATCGGGCAGGGCGGCGACGACCCGGCCGGGCAGCCACCGGCGGACCGACCACGGGAAGGGGTAGCCGGCTCCCGGAGCCCCGAGGGCGACCGGCTCCGGCACCGGCACGTCGAGCGCGGCCGCGAGCACGGGGAGCGCCCGCTGCTCCTTCTCGACCGCGGGGACGTACCCCGCGGCGCTCGGCAGCCGGACGCTCAGGTCGTCGCCGAGGCGGAACGTCCGGTTGTCCCACCCCTGGTGCGCGACCTCCCGGACCGGCAGCTGCGCCCACGCCGGGAACTGCTCGCGGACCAGCCGGCGCACGAGGCCCGCGTCGATGCGGGGCACGTCGGCGTGCACGTCGGAGGACACCCGGACAGGCTAGGCCGTGGCCCTCGACCGCACCAGCGTCGGGCGGAACGGACGCGGCGGAGGCGAGCCGCGCCTCCCGTCCGTCACCCGCGCAGGCGGTCCCGTTCGGCGGGCGGCAGGTGTTCCGTCGCCGTCGCGCGCGCAGCGGGCGACAGGAACCGACCCTGCCGCTCCAGGAAGTCGATCAGCGCCGGCTCGGACGCCCGCTTGCCGACCTCGCGGAGGACCCGTCCGATCGCGGACTGCACCGTGTCCCCGCGCTCCCGGACCAGCCGGCCCGCGATCCCGAGCGCGACCTCGGCGTCGCCCTGCTTCACGAACGCGAGGGGCGCGACCACGGCGATCCGCCGCACGGTCGCGACGTCCGACTTCGCCAGCGCGAAGAGGTGACCCGTCGACGCCCCGCGGACCAGCGGTGCACCGACCAGTTCCTCGGCCGCGAGGTCGACGAGCACCGGGTCGTCGAACCGCTCCGCCTTCGCCGCCGCGAGGTACTCCTCGGTCAGCTCCTCGTCGGGCGAATCGCGCATCGCCTGCACGAGCAGCAGCACCGCGACCAGCCGGGCGCCGGGGTCCTCGCTCCAGAGCAGCGCCGACCGCTCGCCCTCGTCGAGGGCGGCGAAGCGCCGCGCCACGCGGCGGGCGGAGGCGACGTCGCCGGTTGTGCGGGCGAGTGCGGCGAGCACGTCCTCGGCCTGGAGGCCCGTCACGCGGTCTCCCCGTCCGTCCCGACCGGGGTGGGCCGGTCCCGGCGGGTGCGCGCTCCGCGCCGCAGCACGAGCACCGCGACGACCACCAGGAACGCCGCGAACATCCACGTGCCGACCCGCGGGTCGACGAGCCGCGCGATGCCCGCGCCGACCGGTGAGCACACCGCCGCTGTGATGCCGACCGTGAGCCCGACGCGCAGGTCCACCGCGCGACGTCGGAGGTTCGCGACGGTGCCCGAGATTGTCGTCGGGACCATCGTCAACAGGGAGGTGCCCTTCGCGAGCAGGTCCCCGGCGCCGAGCGCGACCTCCAGACCGGGCACGATCACCACCCCGCCACCGACCCCGACCAGTCCGGAGAGCACGCCCGAGAGCAGGCCGAGCACGAGCAGCACCGCCGCCTCGACCACCCCGAAGCGCACGTCCCCGCCGCGGGTGGGCACCGACGTGAACAGCGACACGAGCACGACGACGATGAAGCCCACGAAGATCCACGGGAGGACCCGCAGTGGGATCGTCCGGAGCAGTCGGGCGCCGATCGGGGCGCCGACGACGCTGCCGACCGCGAGGGTCAGCGCCGCGAGCCAGTGCACCTCGCCCTGCACGGCGTACGTCGCCGCTCCGACGACCGCCGCGGGTGCGATGGCCACGAGCGAGGTCGCAGATGCTCGGCGCTGGTCCATGTGCGCGAACGCCATGAGCGCCGGGACGACCACGACCCCGCCGCCGACGCCGAACAGCCCGGAGAGGAGCCCGGCGACGACGCCGATCGCGACGAGGGCGAAGGTCCGCGGCATCGTCCCAGCCTACGGCTCGAGCGGCGAGGGGACCCACCGTCAGGAGGCCAACCGTGCCACCGCCTCTCGGATGGCGTTGGCGTGCAGGTAGATGTCGTCGAGCGCGTCGATCGGGTGCTTCGTCTCGACCTTGTTCTCGTCGAAGAGACCGAGGTACTTCTGCTTCTTGCCGTTGAACCAGAGCCGGGCGATGGGCTTCCGGTTGTTGTCGTCGAGCAACACCGCGAAGTACGACTTCTGGTCACGGTGCGCGATGCGGTCCGGCTTGACCTCGCTGCAGGCGATGGCCTTGACGATCTGGTACCCCTCGAGCTCCTCGAGCGTGGTCTCGATCTCGGTGTCGCGGTCGAGATCGCCTTCCGCGACCGGTGCACTCGTCACGGCTTCGGCGGGCGATTCCGCGCCGACCGGCGCACTGTAGGACGCGCCGAGCGCCGTCTTCAGCCGGTCGTTCACCTGCTCGTTCAGGAACTGCTTCGACGCCTTCGCGACGAGCGTCGTGAACTGGGTCCGCGCCTCCTGGGTGAAGCGACCGTCGTAGACGCGCGACGCGAAGAGACGGACGAAGTCCTCCTCCGGCTCGCGGAACTGCGCGGCGATCGCCCGCTTGATGGCGCCCACGTACTTGAGTTCCTCGGCAGCACTGATGACCGAGTCGAGGTCGAAGACGTCCTTCGTCAGCTTGCGGAGTTCCGGAAGCAGAGTCTCGTCGATGTCGGCGAGGTCGAGGACGAGGAACGGCCGGTCGTCCATCTTGTTCGGCGCATCGAGGTCCGTGTAGAAGTTGTAGACCTCGCCGTTCGTCAGAACCGCGATGCGTGCGTTCGTGACCGAGAAGTAGCGGAACAACTGCGCCGCGTTCTCGACCGTCAGCTGGCCCGACGACTTCTTGCACTCGATGAGGATCTGCACCTCGCCGTCGCGCATGATCGCGTAGTCGACCTTCTCGCCACGTTTCACCCCGACGTCGGCCGTGAACTCCGGTACGACCTCGAGCGGGTTGAACACGTCGTAGCCGAGGATCGTCGAGATGAACGGCATCACGAACGCGTTCTTCGTCGCTTCCTCGGTCTGGATTGCGTCACGCTGGTTCTGCACCTTCGTCGCCAGCGCCGCGAGACGCTCTTCGAACTCCATCGTTCCTCCCCTGGATCACCACCACGCTAGTTGACGACCCGTCATCATTGCGATCACTTGCGCCCCCACTTCGCGGGCAGCGGCCAATCTAGCGCACGTGGAACATCACACATCAACGCCCTAGGCTGTTGGGCGGGGCGGCGGTTCGCCGGACGACCGTCCCGGGCAAGGATGAAGCCCACCACCGCAGCAACGGTGATGGGCTTCGAGTTGCTCTCCGAGTGGAGTGCAGAGGGACCGCGTACGTCCCGAGCGGAACGCTCGGAGCCAGCATACGTGACCCCGGTCACGGACGCACCCTCGGCACCACCGCTCCTCGTGTCCGCCGGCGCTGACACCGGAGGTGGTCTCGATGTCGAACGACAACGGGTCCGAGCCCAGGCGTCGGGTGTCCTGGCTGGGGGTCGCGAGCTTGCTCGTGGCCGTCGTCAGGCTCCTGCTCGACGTCTGGCGGAGGGACTGAGACGGGCGGCCCGCACGCAGCACGCGTGCGGGCCGTTCCGGCGGACCGGTCGGACGACGACCCGGCGTCAGCGGAAGTGCAGCGCCGTCAGCGGGTCGAAGAGCGTGCCCGCACGTCGGGTCTCGACGTGCACGTGCGGCCCCGTCGACTGCCCGGTGTTGCCGGACTTCCCGATCTCCGACCGCACGGACACGATCTGCCCCTGCTTGACCTCGATCTTGCTGAGGTGCGCCGTCAGGACCGTCACGTTGCCGTACGTCACGACGATGTAGTTGCCGTACGAGGCGTTGTTCGCCACCGTGCTCGTGACCGTCCCGGTCCCGGAGGCGTACACGGGCGTCCCGACCGCCACCGGAGCGTCCGCTCCCTGGTGGTACCGCGGCACGTGTCCGGCACCGCGGTCGTCGCCGTAGCGGCCGGAGATCTTCGTGCTGGCGACCGGCCACAGCAGCCCGGTGACGGGTTTCGTCGACCACACACGGGTGTCGGAGGCGCCGTAGAGCACGACGTTGCCGTCGACCTGCACCATGAGCGAGCCCGCACCGGCCCGCCCGGTCCTCGAGTTCCAGAGCGTCACCTTCGCGCCGGTCGCGTTCCGTCCGACGACGGCGAAGTTGCCGTCCTTGCGCAGTTCGGCCCACGCACCCGCGTGGCCGCCCGTGCCCGACTGCCACACGACCTTGCGGTTGATCGTCTGGACGAGGTTGCCGTCGGTCTGCATCGTAAGTCGACGCGCGCCGCTCGTGTCCGAGCTGAGGACTGTGCCGGAGAAGATGGTGTTGCCGGCGGGGACGGTGCCCTGCTGGCTCGTCCAGTTCACGATCGCGGTCTTGCCGGCGTAGAGCCCCATCGTCCCGTCGGCACGGACGGCGAAGGACGTCGACTGCGTCGTGCCGGCGGAGGCCCAGCGCACGATGCGCTTGCCGCCCCGGAGCAGGTCGACGGCCCGGTTCCGCCCGATGGTGAGGACGGCGCCCGGCTGGTTCGAGGTGCCCGACGCCCAGAGGACCACGTTTCCGACCCCGTACTCGACGAGATTGCCGTCGCCCTGCAGGATCAGCCGGAACTGCCCGTTCGGTGAGGTCACGGAGTCGCCGGGCTGCAGCGTGGTGCCCGCCGGCACCGAACCCTTGTAGACGACGGAGGCGGAAGCGGGCTCGGCGAGCCCGACGGCACCGGCGGCGGCGACGGCGACTGCCACGAGCGCCGCGGTCAGGCGGAGTCGTGGGAGTCGGCGGGCGCGCGCGACGGAGGACGGTGTGCTGGTCATGGAACCCCTGATCTGGATCCGGTCGAGCCCCTGCGCGACCGTTCGCTGGCGCGCTCTCTCCACACGCCGCCGAACGATGGTCGCTGTTCCGCGCGGGGACCACAAGGGATCAGCCGGAACCGGAAGAACCCCAGTTCCGGGGGCACACGGCTCCGGAACCAGCACCGAGGAGCACGCAGCGGGTGCCCGTCGACTGGTCGGGACGGCGTGACAGGGGAGCAGGATCGGGGCATGCCGAATGCCGCCTTCACCCCACCCACGCCGACCCAGACCCGCCCGGACCTCGCCGGGACGTTCGGCGCGGTCGCCTCCACGCACTGGACCGCCACCGCCGTCGCCCAGTCGGTCCTCGAGCGCGGCGGGAACGCCTTCGACGCGGCGGCGGCCGGCGCGTTCGTACTGCAGGTCGTCGAACCGCACCTGAACGGGCCGGGCGGTGACCTGACCGCCGTGTTCGCGACGGCCGACGACCCGACGCCCGTGGTGCTGTGCGGGCAGGGTCCGGCCCCGGCCGGAGCGACGCGCGAGCACTACCTCGCCGAGGGGCTCGACCTCGTGCCGGGTGCGGGGGCGCTCGCGGCGACCGTCCCCGGGGCGGTCGACGCGTGGCTCCTGCTGCTCCGCGACCACGGGACGTGGGACATCGCCGACGTCCTCGCGCCCGCCATCGGCTACGCCCGTGACGGGCACCCGGTCGCCGCCGGCGTGGTGCGGACGATCACCGCGGTCCAGGACCTGTTCCGCGACCACTGGCCCACCTCCGCTGCGCGGTGGCTGCCGGGAGGCACGGTGCCGGTCGCCGGGGCACTCGTGCGCAACGAGGCGCTCGCCGCCGTCTACGAGCGGCTCGCCGCCGCGGGCGGCGAGCACGCCGGCCGCACGGCTCGCATCGACGCGGCCCGGACCGAGTGGGCGGAGGGCGTGGTGGCGCAGGCGATCGACCGGTTCGTACGGGAACCGCACCGGCACTCGTCGGGCACCGACCACGCCGGGGTGATCCGCGCCGCCGACCTGCAGGCGTTCCGCGCGACCTACGAGCCGGCCACCACGGCCGAGTTCCGCGGGTGCACGGTCGCGAAGACCGGACCGTGGGGCCAGGGCCCGGCGCTCCTCGAGACCCTCCGCCTGCTCGACCCGCTCGACGACGCACTGCTCGACCCGTCCACCGAGCTCGGCGCGCACACGATCGTCGAGGCGCAGAAGCTCGCCCTCGCCGACCGCGACCTGTTCTACGGCGACGGCGACGTCCCGCTCGACGCACTGCTCTCCGACGCCTACACCGACGAGCGGCGCACGCTCATCGGCGAACGGGCCTCCGCCGAGCTCCGACCGGGCTCGGTCCCGGGCTACGAGCACGCGACGCCGCCGCTCCGCACCGTGTACGACGCCCAGGCGGACGGCACCGTGGGCGAGCCGACCGTCCGGGTCGTCCGCGACGCGGAAGAGGCCGTGCCGGAGGAGGACCGCGGCGAGCCGTTCGTCGCGCCGACCGGGGAGACCCGCGGCGACACGGTGCACATCGACGTCGTCGACCGGTGGGGCAACATCGTGAGCGCGACGCCCTCGGGCGGGTGGCTCCAGTCGTCCCCCACGATCCCGGAGCTCGGGTTCTGCCTGGGCACCCGCCTGCAGATGACCTGGCTCGAGGAGGGCACGTCGTCGACCCTGACCGCCGGCGAGCGCCCGCGCACCACGCTCACGCCGACCCTCGTGCTGCGCGACGGCCGACCGGTCCTGGCGCTCGGCTCCCCCGGCGGGGACCAGCAGGACCAGTGGCAGCTGCTGTTCCTGTTGCGGTGGATCGTCGGCGGGTACAGCCCGCAGCAGGCGATCGACGCGCCGGCGCTGCACACGACGTCGTTCCCCGGCTCGTTCTGGCCGAGGACGTGGGAGCCGGCGGGTCTGGTGGTCGAGGACCGGCTCGGCGACGACGTGATCGCGGCGCTGGAGGCTCGCGGCCACGTCGTCACCCGGGCCGGCGACTGGTCGCTCGGTCGGCTGTGCTGCGTCACGCGCGACCCGGAGCGCGGTGTGGTGGGCGCGGCGTCGAACCCGCGCGGCGCGCAGGGCTACGCGATCGCCCGCTGACGTCGCGTCACGACGCCGTGGTCGGCAGGGCGGGCGCGGGTCCGGCATCCCGGGTCCGTCCGCCGAACAGGCCGCGGTCGAAGCGCGCACCACGAGCCCGCGCGCGGTACGACGGCCTGTCCCCCATGCGCCCGATCGTCGGGCAGACCTGCGTCTTCACCGAGAGCCGGTTGCGAGAACGATCGTTCTCCGATTGACTCGCGGTGCGGCTCCGAACGGAGTCCGACCCCACACGAAAGGAGCGGGAATGCCCACGCGCACCGCACGCACCGCCTGGAACGGCGGCCTCGAGGACGGTTCCGGTCAGGTCGAGCTCTCGAGCTCGAAGGTCGGCACCTACGACGTCTCCTTCCCGAAGCGCGCAGCCGACGACGCCGGCGGGACGACCAGCCCCGAGGAGCTCATCGCCGCGGCCCACTCCTCCTGCTACGCCATGCAGTTCTCGGCGATCCTCGGCGAGGCCGGCGGCACCGTCGAGGCCCTCGACGTCAAGGCCGACGTCTCGCTCGGCCCGGACTCGGCCGGCGGCTTCAAGCTCACCGGAATCGTGCTCACCGTCAGCGGCGAGGTCTCCGGCATCGACGAGGCGGCCTTCCTCAAGGCGGCCGACGAGGCGAAGGCGACCTGCCCCGTCTCCAAGGCGCTCACCGGCGTCGACATCGAGCTGCACGCGACGTTCGAGCAGTAGTCGTCACCCCCTGACGGACGGGAGGCCCGTGGCGACCCCGCCACGGGCCTCCCGTCCGTCGTCGGGTAGCGTCGGCTCGGTGAGACGTCACCGCTTCGTCACCCCCACCTGGCTCGCCCTCTGGGCGGGCCTCGCCGCCCTGGTGGCGGGCGTGACGATCTGGGCCACCGCCCCGAGCGCGTCGTTCGGCTGGTTCGCGTACGCCCCGCTGGCCGGCGCGGTGTTCGACCCGGTGACCCACTCGTGGCAGCAGGTCGTCGGCCCCCTGGTCGCGGTGGCGGGTGCGGTCGTCGCAGCCTTCGCCGCCGGACGACTGAGCGTGCGCCGACGCTGACCCGCCCCGCCGCTGACCCGCTCAGCCGCTGACCTGCCCAGCCACTGCGCGGCACGTGTTCAGCGGACGTCCGGACTCGGTGGACCACGCCTGGCACCATGGCGGGATGGCCGAGCAGTCCCTCCCCGGCGCGCCGCGACCCGGCCGCCCGCCACGGCCCCGCGTCCGCAAGGTCGCTCAGCACGACCTCCGCGATGCCCGCGCCCGGTTGCGCGGCACGATCTACGAGGACGTGACCCCCGACGTGCGTCCGCGCGAGCAGTACTCGCCGGTCCAGATCGTCGACTTCTGCCTCGACCTCGCCGAGGTCATGCTCGCTTCCGGAGCGGACACGCGCACCGTCGAGACCGCCGTGGTCGCCGTGTCCACCAAGTGGAACCTCGCCCCGCTCGACCTCGACTTCTCCGGCAGTTCGGTCACCATCCAGTACGCGCCCGCCGACGCGCCGGCGCTCGTCAAGGTGCGGACCGTCACATCGGACGGGTCCGACCTGAACCGTCTGTCGCGCGCCAACCAGATCGTCGACGACCTGGTGCACGGAGCCCGCGACATGACCTCGGCCGTGAACGCCCTCGTCGCGGTGCTGCGGATGCCGCCGCGCTGGCCGACGTGGCTCGCAGACGTCGGACTCTCGATCCTCGGCACCTCGATCGCGGTGCAGGCAGGAGGCGGGTGGCGTGCCGGCGTGGGAGCGTTCGTGCTCATGCTCGGGATCATCGTCTCGGGTCGCTGGCTCACCGGCCGGGGCTTCCCGCAGTTCTTCGTGTCCGGTGCCCAGGGAGCGGTCGCGTCGGCACTCGGCACCCTGGCCATCTCCGCCGGGGTGCTGCAGCCGGGCGGTGCGGCGACCATGGTGGCCGCCCTCGTGGTGCTGCTCCTGCCGCACGTGTCGCTCGTGACGTGGGCGCAGGACGCGATCTCGGGGTTCCGGGCCATGGCCGTCGCCCGCGCGTTCTACATCGTGCTCGTGATCGCGGCGATCGTGGTCGGCGTCCCGGCCGGCATCGCCCTGACCCACTGGCTGCGGATCGAGGTCGACCCGTCCGGCATCGTGCTGAACCCGCTGCCGCTCTGGCTCTCCCTGTCGCTCACGGTGGTCTCCGCCGGGGCGAACTGCTTCGTGCAGCAGGCGAGCGCGCGCGTGATCCCGTTCGCGGTCGTGCTGTCCGTGGCCGCGGGCGCATCGCTCTTCGGACTCCGCCAACTCGGGCTGCCGCTCCTCGGTGCGACCTTCATCGCGTCGGTGCTGCTCGGCGTCCTCGCGACCCTGGCCGCGGCGCGGATGCGGGTGGCGGTGGCGGCGATCGCGGTCCCGGCGTTCTGCGGCGCACTGCTGCCCGGTGTCGCCGTCTCGAACGCGCTCCTCAACGTCATGTCCGGCTCGTCCACCGCCGCGCTCGACTTCGTGTCCGCGGTCACCGTGGCGCTCGCGATCGGCGCCGGCCTGGTGCTCGGCGGGCTCTTCGCGACGCCGGGCGCCCGCCGTGCCCTGCGCCGGGCGCGGAAGGTCGTCGTGCACTCGGTGCACAGCGACACGACCGCGCTCCGGGTCATCCGCGACTCGGGCTACGACCCGGGGGACGGCAGCCGTCCCCGCTGGTAGGCCGGGAGCGGATCAGGGTCAGCTCGCGTCGGAGACCGCGCTCGACACCGCGGTGGGGGCGTCGTACTCGCCGTCGGGGATGTTGCGCAGCGCCTCGAGCGCGTCGCCGTCAGCGCCTTCCCGCTCGGCGGTGGCGACGATGTCGTCCTTCGAGGCGGGGTAGTCGATGCCGCTCAGGTACTTCTGGATCTCGATCGGGTTGGGGTTCGCCACGACGGCTCCTTCCGGTTGGGGCCTCCACCGAGTACCCGACCATCCCTCCGTCCCGACCCGGTTCCGCGTTCGGTGGCCAACACCCCGCACGGAAGCCGGGAGCGGGTCAGATCTCCCAGCTGCCCGGGTCGCCCCACGTCGCGTGCTGCACCTGGGCCTGCGGCTGGTACCGCTCCATCCAGCCGCGCTCGAGCCGTGCCACGGCGCGGTCGAACGCCGGCACGAGCTCCATGTCGGCACGGAGGAGCGCCTGCAGCTGGAGCCCTTCGTAGAGGGCGATGAGCTGCTCCGCCCCGCGTCGCGGCTCCATCGTGTGCGGTGCGCGACCGATGGCGACGTCCCGCTCGAGTCCGCGCTTGATCCGGCCGTAGAAGAGCTGGTAGCGCGACCGGAGGTAGGCGGACATCGGGTGGTCCGGGTTGCCGGCGACGGAGAGCAGCGCGACGAGCAGCCGCATGAGCGCGGGGTCCTCGGCGTTGGACGCGACGATGGCCCGCAGGAAGTCGATCGTCGAGGCGTCGCCGACCTCGGCCGACACCTCCTCGAGACGTCCACCGTTCCACCGGTCCACCGCGGCGAGCACGAGACCGTCCCACGACGGGAAGTGCAGCTCGAGCTCGGCGAGCGAGATGCCCATGCGCTCCGCGACGTGCTCGGGGCGGGCCTCGTGGAACGGCACGTCGCGGAGCAGGTCCACGGTCGCGCCGACGATGGTGATCCGCAGGTGCAGGGTCGCTGCCGCCGCTGCTGCCGCGTGGGTGTCCGCGCTGGTGTTCTCGAGCATCGTGCCCTCCGAGGTCGCCGGACGTCCTGTCCGGGTGCACCCCGCGAGGGGTACGTGCCGCACCCGATCGGGCGCCCTTCCATCCAAGCGGACATCGACGCTCGCCAGCATCCCCGGTTGGGGTGTCGGCATTCCGGGGGACACGGTCGCGACTCAGCCACCTCGCGGTCGACCGTGTGACGATGCCCGCATGTCCCCGAACGACTCCACCGCGCAGGGCCTGGCGACGATGGCGTCCGCCGGCTTCGAGTTCGGCGACGACGCCGAGCAGGTCGCCCACGACGTCCGGACGATGTGGGAGCAGCTCGGGCGACCCGAGGGCGCCTTCGACGCGGCAGCCCGCGCGGTGGCGGCGCTCCCGCAGCGCCCGGAGGTGCCGCTCGCCGACCAGGCACGGCGTCGTGCCTTCGAACGGGCGATCGGGATCAACCCCGTCGAGGTCGAGCTCGCCGCGGCCCTCGCCGCGCGGGAACTGCTCGAACGGCTGGCCGCGAGCTGCGGGACGCCGCGGTAGAGGTAGCCAACATGTTGCATGTCACATGATGGCGTGCGACACTGGATCGGCCGGTACCCGACCGGCACACGACCCCGGGAGCACCCATGGCCGCAGCACGCCGTTTCGTCACCGACATCGACCCGACGTGTTCCGCGTTCGCCCGGACCGTGCTGCTCGAGACGTGGCGCGCACTGCTGCCGGACACCCTCCCGCTGGCGCGACCGCTCTCGTTGGCGGACCGGTTGCGGCTGGTACGGGCCGAGGTCCTGGACCTCACGGACGCCTCCGCCGTCGACACCGGCAGCGACGGCCGGATCGGCGCCGGATCCCTCGCCGTCCTGTGGCACAGCGTCGCCGGCGACGTCCCGGTCGCGGGCGTGGCCCCGTCGGACGAGATCACCGGCTCGGGCGCGGTCGGCGTCTCGGTGAGCGCCGCGGTCGCGCTCGGCATCGACCGTGACGACCTCGCGGCGGCCGTCACCGCGACCGCCGGGGAGCTCGGCGCGGCCCGGATCGTCGTCTTCTGCCTTGATCCCCGCGACGGGCGGAGCGCGTCCGAACTCGTCCGGGCGTTCCGCCGCATCACGTCGTTGCAGGTCGAGATCGTCGTGCACGACCTGTCCACCGACATCACCGTTGCACGGCTCGCGGCCTGCACGCGTTTCGTCACGGTCGACCCCGTCGCCGCGGCGGTCGCCCGCTCGGTGGGCGTCCGGACCGTCCGACTGGACGCCGCCGACGACCTGACCGCGCTGTTCACGGCGCTGCAGACGGGCGCGGACCTCGATCAGCCGGACGATCGTCGTGCTCGCGACCTCGCCTTCACGCTGGACGCCTGGCAGCGCGGGCGCTCGTCCACGGCGGCGCTGTGGTCGTCGGTGCGCCGCGTCGGCAGCACCGACGACCTCGTGGTCGCCTGACCGGGACTACGGCGTGGGCATGCCGCCGTCGACGTGGAGCGTCTCGCCGACGACGTACGACGACTCGCCGCTCGCCAAGAAGACGTACGCCGGAGCGAGCTCGGCCGGCTGGCCCCAGCGACCCAGGTAGGTCTGCTCGCCAGCGCTCGGCAGGTCCTCGGGCTTCTGGCCGCCGGCCGGCTGGAGCGGCGTCCAGATCGGCCCGGGAGCCACGGCGTTCACGCGGATCCCCTTGGGCGCGAGCTGCGCGGCGAGCCCCTTGGCGAGGTTGTTCACGGTCGCCTTGGTCGCCGCGTAGTGCACGAGGTGCGGCGACGGGGCGTACGCCTGGATCGACGTGGTGTTGATGATCGTCGATCCGGGCGCCAGGTGGGGGACGGCGGCCTTCGTGATCCGGAACGTGGCGTAGGCGTTCGTCTTGAAGGTCTCGTCGAACTCGTCGTCGTCGATGTCGACGATGGAGTCGATGTTCTGCTGCTTGCCCGCGTTGTTCACGAGGATGTCGAGACCGCCGAGGCCCTCCACGGCCTTCGCGACGAGCTCCTCGCACCACTCCTTCGACGTGATGTCCCCCGGGAGCGCCACGGCCGTGCGCCCGGCCGCCTCGATGAGCCCGACGATGCGCTGGGCGTCCTCTTCCTCCTCGGGCAGGTACGCGATCGCGACGTCGGCACCCTCGCGGGCGTAGGCGATCGCGACGGCGGCCCCGATGCCCGAGTCGCCACCGGTGACGAGCGCCTTCCGGCCCTCGAGGCGCCCCGAGCCGCGGTAGGTGTCCTCGCCGTGGTCGGCGGGCACGTTCTGCGCCATCTCCTCGTCGGTCCCGGCACCCTCGAGGTACTGCTCGTCGGGCTTCTTGTCCGCGTAGAGCTTCGTCGGGTCCTGCATGGTGTACTGGTCGATCCGCTGGTCCGTCATGCCGCAGACGGTACGCAGCGGCGGTCGCACCACCGTCCAGCGGGCTGTCCCCCGGTCCGGTCGACGGGGACGCGCCGCCCGCGCGGTGACGGCGCGGGGACGATGCGGTGACGGACGGGAGGCCCGTGGAACGTCCGTCGCGCAAGGTCACGGTCCGGTGACGGCCCGGACCCGATTCGGTAACACCCGTCGTCCATCCCGGTGACGCCCCGTACGGTCGTGTGGTGACCTTCCGACCCCTGCTCGCCCTCGGTCTGGCGACGCTCGCCGTTCCGACGGGCGTGTTCGGCGTCGGGACGTCCACGTTGGTCGGCGGCGACGGGGTGACGGAGTCGGTGACGGCGCACGTCTCGAACCACGCCCTGCAGCAGGTCGACACGATCGAGCTGGGCGCCGAGGCCATGGTCCTCGAGCACGACGACTCCGAGGTCGTCACGCTCCCGATGCGCGATGCGCGCGGCACGGTGGCCGTCCTCAACCGCCTGCTCGGGACCCCTGCACGGTCCCGGACCCACGTCGGCGAGGGCGGCGCGTGCTTCCCGGCCGGCACCACCTACACGTGGGGCGGCGGACTCCGGGTGGCCGCGATGAACACGCCGTCGACCCTCGGCAACGCCGTCGAGATCCGGGTGCTGCGCGACGACGTCCGCGGGCGCACGGGTACCCGCATCGCGCTCACCGGACCGGACGGCGTCCAGGTGGGCGACGACATCGCCGAGCAGGTCGCCGACGCGCCCCCAGCGGACCGCGAGTCCTTCGGCAGCGGCGACGACGACGGCCCCTCGGCCTGGCAGCTCCTCCTCGCGCCCGGCTGGGACGGAACGACGGCTGACGACGAACCGTCCACGCGCGACGAACCCGGTGACGGTCACAGCGACGAGCCGTCCGGGGACGACGCCGCGACCACCGGCCGGAACGGGCTGTCCGCCCTGACCGACGACGACAGCCGCGTCATCGTGCTCGGGACCCCGATGCCGGTGAACGCGACCCGCGACTGCTGACGCTCAGACCCGGATCGACGCGACCACCGGGAAGTGGTCGCTCGCGGCCCACGTCTCCGGGCCGTCGTGGTCGATCAGCACGCGCTCGACCCCACGGACACCGCGCGTGAGCACCCAGTCGATCCGCTCGCCCGTGGAGACCGGCGGCTGCCAGTCGTTGAACGTCGCGGTGCGGTCGGTCGGGTCGCCCGCCTGCCCCCACGCGTCGATGTAGCCCGCGTCGAGGAACGCCCGCGACGCGGCGCCGTCACCGAACGGCTCGTTGCAGTCGCCGGCGACCAGGACGGGCCCCTCCACAACCTGCAGCCGCTGCACCACGAGTGCGGCGCTCTTCGCCCGGACCGCGTCGCCGTGCGGGCCCTCCTCGTGGTCGAAGTGGGTGGTCAGCACGGTGAACGGATCACCCTGCACGTCGAGGAACCGCGCATGGTTGGCGATCCTCGGGAACACACTCCCCCAGGTGTTCGACACCGGCTCGTCCGGGGTGTCGGACAGCCAGAACGAGCCGGTGTCGACCGGGCGGAGGCGGTCACGGCGGAAGAAGACGGCCGCGTGCTCCCCCGCCGATCCACCCTCCCGCCCCTGACCGACGTCGCCGTGGTCCGGCAGGCCGGCGCGCAGGTCGTCGAGCTGGTGGTCGAACGCCTCCTGGACGCAGAGCAGGTCCGGGTCGTGCCGGCGGACGATCCCGAGCAGGACCGGGAGCCGTGCGGGCCAGTCGTGGGCCGGGTCCGGGTTCTTGACGTTGTAGGTCATCAGGGTGATCGGGCTGGCGACGCTGCTCACCCGACGAACCTACCGATCAGGCCGGCTCGGGCAGCATGACCCGCCGCAGGGCGATGAGGCCGTCCCGCGCGCGGGTCTTGGCGGTCCCCAGCGGCACGCCGAGCTCGGTGGCCGTCTCGGGCCCGGTCAGGCCGACGAGGTGCCGCAGGACGACCGCCTCGCGCTGCCGCTCCGGCAGCGCGGCGATGCCCCGACGCAGGGCGATCCGGTCGAGGACGCTCTCCGCGTGCTCCGTCGTCGTGTGGTCGACGAGTTCGAGGTCTCGGACACCGATGCGCAGGTCGCGGTCGCGGTCCGCCCGGCTCTTGCGGACCCGGTCGATGGCGCGGCGCTGCGCGATGGTCCGGATCCATGCGATCACGGAGTGCGCCGGGTCGTAGCGGTCGGCGATGAGCCAGAGTTCGAGGAACACGTCCTGCACCACCTCCTCGGCCTGGGACGGGTCCGGCAGGTGGTGTCGGACGTACCGCTCGACGAGCGAGTGGAACCGTTCGTGGAGGGCGGTGAAGGCGGATCGGTCACCTGCTGCGACCGCGAGCATGAGGTCCCGCTCTTCCGAGCGCTTGGCGAGGAGTGCGTCTTCCATATGTGGAACTTTGCATGATGCAAAATGTACTCACAAGTACAATCAGCACATGCACGGCAGGAGCGCGCGAGTGTCCGTTCGGGGCACCACGTCCAAGGGGCTGGCCACCAGGGGCCGCATCGTCGAGGCTGCGGCCGAGCTCATGCTCGTCGGCGGCGTCCGCGGGACCACCCTCGACGAGATCGGCACCGCAGCACGCGTGGGACGGTCGCAGATGTACCACTACTTCGACGGCAAGGACGCCCTCGTGCGGGCCGTCATCGATCGGCAGACCGACGCCGTCATCGACAACCAGGGCGAGGACTTCGCGGAACTCACGACGTGGGAGGCGTGGGGACGCTGGCGGGACCGCATGGTGCGCGGCGCCGACGAGGGCGGTTGTGTCGGCGGATGTCCGCTCGGCTCGCTCGGCACCGAGGTCGCCGAGCGCGACGCCACGGCACGCGAACTCGTCGCCGCCGGCTTCACCCGGTGGGAGCAGGGCTTCCGGGACGGCATCGCCACCATGCGAGACCGGGGGCTGGTCAGCGCGGACGCGGACCCGGACGCCCTCGCGACCGCCGTCATGGTGGCGCTGCAGGGCGGACTGTTGCTCGCCCAGGTCCACCGCGACCCGCGTCCGCTCGCCGTCGGACTGGACACCGCCATCGCCGCTCTGCGCCGCTTCGCGGTGACGCCGGAAGACGGCGGGATCAGTTGATGCAGACGCCCTCTTGGCCGTAGTTGTGCACGTCCGTCGACTTCGCGCTCGGCTCCTGCGCAGGCTTCTCGGACGTCGACGAGGACCCCGACGACGAGCCCGCGGACGACGAACCGGAGCCCGCCGCCTGCGACGACGAACCCGCCGGCGTGGACGCGCCGGACCCCGGCTGGGCCGGTGCCGACACGGTCTTGCCGTCCGTGCCGAGCACGAGCGTGACCCCCGTCACCGAGCTGGTGCGCACCGCGACGGCGCCGGGCGTGACGGCGGCGACCGCCTTCGCCTCCTTCTCCATGCCGACGGGGTACTGGACCTGGGTCAACTTGGTGGTGTCCGACGAGCCGGGGGTGCCGACCTGGAAGCCGCGCGCGGTCAGGTTCTGGCTGGCCGTCGTCGCGGCGCCGGACACGCCGCTGCCGTTCAGGACGGTGACCGAGACGCTCGCGGGCTGGGCGCGACCGGCCTTCGCGTAGGCCTCGGGCTCACCGGTCAGGCTCTGCACGAACGCGGGCAGACCGACCTCGTCGACCTGCACGATCGACAGGGCCGAGCCGTTCACCGTGATCGTCGGGGTCCCGAGGGTGGGGATGGTGGCCGACTGGATGTTGCCCGGTCGCAGGTTCCGCATCTGCGTGCCGAGCGACACCAGGTCGGTGTCGGTCTGGATCGAGCCGCCGACCGCCTTGAGGATGTTGCCGAGCTTGATGGGGTTGAGCAGCGTGCCGGCCGAGAGCACCTTGCGGGCCTCCTGCGACAGGAAGTACTGCTGCCGGACGTTCCGGTCGAGGTCGCCGTTGGGCAGCCCGTGCCGCTGCCGGACGAACGAGAGCGCCTGCTTGGCGTCGAGCGTCGACTCACCCTTCGGCAGGTTCACCCCGGAGTACGGGTCGTTGACCGCGTTGTTGAGGCAGACGTCGACGGGGCCGAGCTCCTTGACGACCTGGTAGAAGCCGAGCAGGGAGACGCGCACGTAGTGGTCGATCTGCAGACCGGAGAGGTCCTCGATCGTCTGGATGAGGAGCTTCGCGCCGCCGGTGTCACCACCGCCGTTGAGCGTGCCGTAGTAGAAGGCGCTGTTGAGCTTCCCCTTGCCGACGCCGGGGATCGTCACGTAGGAGTCGCGCGGGAACGAGATCATCGTCGCCTTGGACCCGTCGGCGCTGATGTGCAGCACGATCATCGTGTCCGTGTTGGTGGCTCCGCCGTCCGACGTGGTGCTCAGCTCCGCCATCTGCTCGGGCGTCGCGTTGTCGGGCCGGTGGTCGTCACCGACGAGCAGGATGTTCTGCGCCTGCCCGTCGACGTCGTCCTTCGTGTCCTTGTGGCCGGTGATGGCGTTGACGATGGTCACGCCGCCCGCGAGCTGGTTGTACGCGTACGCCGAGTACCCGACGCCGAGCACCACCGCCATCGTCAGCACACCGGCGATCGCCGGGAACACGGCGCTCAGGTGGCGCCTCTGGCGCCCGTGGCGGGGCGGCACGGCGCCGCGCCGGGCGCGCCTGGTCGTCTCCTCGGGTGCGTTGTTCACCCGGAAACCATAACCGCACCGGTTGGAGGATCCGTCGAATCGCCTGGCAGGTCACCGGACCACGGAGCGGACGGGAGGCACGGGGCGGCGCCGCCACGGGCCTCCCGTCCGGCCGCTGGTCGCGCCCGCGACCGCCTTCCGGCGTCGCACCCGATCAGTCGCGGGACGGGAGCAGGTGCGCGGCCTCCATCGCGAGCTCGGCGGCGATCGCGTCCTTCACGAGCACCGCGGCCTTGAGCTTCTCGATCTCCGGACCCACCTGCTCGAACGGCACGAGCTCGGCGAGCTCGGGGACCCGGAGCTTGAAGGCCAGTCCGTCCGTGGTCGACCGGCACAGCGAGGCGAGCGCTCGGTTGCCGCACGCCTCGACCCACATGGCGTAGATCGACGCACCATCGCGCGCGACCTCGGCCTGGCCGCCGGCACCGGCGCGCTGCAGCACGTCGTCGAGCGTCTTCACGACCTGCTTCCGCTGCGCGTCCGTGAACCGCGGCACCGCGAGCCGGACGACGCCGCCGTAGATGACGCCGAGGGTGCGGTACGCGTCGAGCAGTTCCTCGCGGGAGGGCGCCGCGACCCGGGTGTACCGGTTCGGCGCCATCTCGATGAGACCGGACCGCGACAGTTCGGCGAGCGCCTCGCGGATCGGCGTGCGGGAGACCCCGAGCCAGGCGATGAGGTCGTCGTCGTTCAGTCGTTCGCCGGGCTCCAGCGTGCCGTCCATGATCGCGTCGCGGATCTTGTCCTGGACGGTGTCGCGGAGGAGCTTGCGCTCGGCAGCGGGCTGGGAGGAGGGAACCGGCATGGCACCAGCGTGTCACATGTGACGGTCCGCTCGCGACAGGCGCGACGGCCACCAGGCCCGGTGTCCGAGGTCGTACGCGAGCGCGGGGACCAGGAGCGACCGGACGACGATGGTGTCGAGCAGCACCCCGAACGCGACGACGAAGGCGATCTGCACGAGGAAGAGGATCGGGATCACGCCGAGGGCCGCGAAGGTGGCCGCCAGGACGATGCCCGCGGAGGTGATCACACCGCCCGTGACGCCGAGTCCGCGGAGGACGCCCTCGCGGGGACCGTGCCGCAGCGCCTCCTCGCGCACCCGCGTCATGAGGAAGATGTTGTAGTCGACCCCGAGCGCCACGAGGAACACGAACGCGAACAGCGGCACCGACGGGTCCGCTCCGGGGAAGTGGAACACGTGGTCGAACACCAGCGCTCCGACGCCGAGCGCGGCCGCGAAGGACACGATCACGCTGCCGATGAGCACGAGCGGGGCGACGATGCTCCGGAGCAGCAGCATCAGGATGAGGAGGATCACCGCGAGCACGATCGGGATGATGAGCGTGCGGTCCCGGATGCTCGTGTCGTTGGTGTCGAGTGCCGTGGCGGTGACCCCGCCGACGATCGCGTCCGGGTCCACCTGTTCGACGGCGGTCCGGAGGTCGCGGACGGTCTGCTCGGCGGCCGCGGAGTCGGACGGGTCGTCCAGGGTCGCCTCGAGCAGGACGTCACCGCGGGAGACGGTCGGCTCGGCGGTGCCCACGCCCTGGCCCTGACCCTGTCCCGTTGCGGAACCGCCGGCGCTCGTGCCGGTCCCGGTCCCGGCCCCACCGATCGGGGTGGTGCCGGTCGGGCTGTCCTTCGCCGCCGCCACCACGCTGTCGACGCCCCGGACCCCGGTGATCGCGTCGGCGAGCGCGTCGAGGTCGGATGCGCGACCGATGACCTGCGCCGGGCTGCCCGAGCCGCCGGGGAAGTGGTCGGCCAGGACCGTCTGACCGTCGCGGGCCTGGGACGTGCCGATCACGAGGTCGCTCTGCGGCACCCCGTCGGCACGGAGCCCGATGAGCCCCGTCCCCATCGCGAGGAGCGCCACCGTGCAGACGATCCAGACCGTGCGCGTCCGTCGGGCGACGAGCCGTCCGACCGCCGCCCAGAGGCCGCGGGCGTCGGGGCCGGTGAGCACCGGGTGCGCGCTGCCGTACCGGGGACGCAGGGGCCAGAAGGCTGCACGGCGGAAGGCCATCAGGAGCGCCGGCAGCAGTGTGAGGGCGGCGAGCAGACTGAAGGCGATGCCGATCGCCGCCACCGGCCCCAGCGCCTTGTTCGAGTTGAGGTCGGAGAACAGCAGGCAGAGCACGCCGACGATCACGGTCCCGCCGGAGGCCAGGATCGGCTCCAGGCTGCCCCGCATCGCGGCCTTGGTGGCGCCCCACCCGGTGCGGTGGTCGCGGAGGGCCTCTCGGTAGCGCGCCGTGTAGAGGAGCGCGTAGTCGGTCGCCGCGCCGATCACGAGGATGGACAGGATGCCCTGGACCTGCCCGTTGACGGTGACGAGGTCGGCCTTCGCGAGCCAGTACACGACGAGGATCGAGGCGCACAGCGCGAACGAGGCGGTGCCGAGCACCAGGACCGGCAGCAGCGGCGAGCGGTACACGACGATGAGGATCACGAACACCGCGGCGAGTGCCACGCCGAGGAGCAGGCCGTCGATGCCGGCGAAGGCCTCGGTGAGGTCGGCGGTGAACCCGGCGGGACCGGTCACGTACCCGCGGACCCCGGACGGCAGGGCGTCGTCGACGTCGGCCCGGATGCCCTCGACCGCGGTGCCGGTGTCGGCGGACTGCGTCAGGGTCGCGACGATCTCCACCGCGTCGCCGTCCTCGCTCGGGATCGCCGGGCTGACCCCCTGGACGTCCTTCCGGTCGCCGAGCCGGGCGGCGAGGTCCTGGGCGGCGGTCAGGTCGGCACGGGAGAGCCCGCCGTCGCGCTCGAGCACCACGATCGCCGGCGCTCCCGAGGCCTGCCGGAACTCCGCGCTGCGCTCCTGCACCTTCGTGGCGTCGGCGGAGGCCGGGAGGAACGAGGTCTGGTCGTTGGTGGAGACCTCGGAGATCTTGCCGAAGTACGGGCCGCCGACCGAGGCGACGGCGAGCCAGGCGACGATGACGATCGCCGGGAGCACGATGCGGAGGAAGCGGGACACGACCGTGAGCGTACTCCGATGATCAGCATGCTGACCATCTGGTCGTCCCCAGCAGCGCGCTCCGTAGACTTCGGGCATGGATGACGATTCGTCGAGCTGGCCGATCGGGCGCCTGCTCGCGGCGGCGTCCCGGCGCGTCGAACGGGACTGGGACGAACGACTCCGGGAGATCGGCCTGCCGCACGCGGGCCTCATCGCCATCGACATCCTGATCCGGACGGGTCCGACGGGCGCGGACACCGTCGCGAGGACGGCGCGCGTGCAGCCCCAGACGATGTCCCGCACCCTGGAACGGCTCGAGCGGGACGGACTCGTCGAGCGCTCCCCCCACCCGGATGATCGTCGCCGCCGGGTCGTCACGGTCACCGAACAGGGTCGACGCGCCTGGGAGACGGCGAAGCACATCGAGCGCGAGGTGCTGCCCGAGGACGACGACCTGCGCCGTGCGCTGCTGGCGGTCCTGCGCGGTCGCTGATCGCCTCGCAACTGATATACGACATGCGGTACACTGGTACGGCTGACATCAGGGTCAGCCCGTCCCGGAGGAGCCCGCATGTCCGAACGCCGAGCCGCCCGTCCCGCCCGAGCCGCGCATCGTCGAGGGCGGAAGCGCCCGTTCCTCGTCGCGCTGCTCGCGACGCTCGGGTCGCTCGTCGGCGTCGCCACGGTGCTCGCGGTCGTGGCGAGCGTGTTCGTCGGCAGCCTCGCCCGGAGCTTCGACGCCCGCACCGACACGATCGAGGACGTCTTCCCCGGCGGCACCCGCCCGGCCGCGGTCGACGGCGCCGAGAACATCCTGCTGATCGGGTCGGACTCCCGGCAGTCGGCCGGACCGGACGGGCAGGCGGCAGGCGGCCGCTCCGACACCCTGATGCTCCTGCACCTCCCGGCCGACCGGGAGGCCGCGTACCTGATGTCGATCATGCGCGACTCGTGGGTGGATGTCCCGGGGCACGGGACGGCGAAGATCAACGCCGCGTACAGCTGGGGCGGGGTGCCCCTCGTCGTCGAGACCGTCGAGCAGCTGCTCGACGCCCGGATCGACCACGTCGCCGAGATCGACTTCTCCGGTTTCCGTGCCATGACGGACGCGCTCGGCGGCGTCACCGTCCGGTCGTCCACGGCGTTCGACGCGGGCAGGTACCACTTCACTGCCGGCCCGAACCGGCTGGACGGCGCCGAGGCACTGGCGTTCGTGCGGGAGCGGCACGCCTTCGCCGACGCCGACCACACCCGCGTCCGCAACCAGCAGGCGTTCATGCGCGGGGTCGTCGACGGGCTGCTCTCACGCGGCACGATCACCGACCCCCGGCGCATCCAGGACTTCGTCGCGGCGACGAGCGACCACCTGGCCGTCGATCCCGGGCTCGACTTCCGCACGCTCGTCGACCTGGGTTGGTCCCTCCGCGACCTCCGTCCGTCGGACCTGGTGACCTTCACCGTCCCGACCGCGGGCGGCGGGACCTCGGCTGACGGTCAGTCGTACGTCGCCCTCAACCCGCTGGCGGTGCAGTCGCTCTCCCGGGCGCTGCGCTCCGACGACCTGCCGGCGTGGCTCGCGGAGAACCCGCAGTAGCCCGCGCGGACACGACGAAGCCCTCCGGAACGCATCCGGAGGGCTTCGTCGTGTCCGCGAACGGGATCAGGCGGGGAGCTGAAGGGTCTGACCCGCGTAGATGAGGTTCGGGTCGTCGATGGTGGACGTGTTGGCCGCCCACAGCTCGTTCCAGCCGCCGTCGATGTGCAGCTTGGTCGCGATGGAGTCGAGCGTCTCACCGGAGACGATCGTGTAGGTCTTGCCGCTGGTCTTCACCGCGGCCGGCTTGCTCGGCGTCGCCGGGGCAGCGGTCGTACGCTGAGAGGTGGCCTCAGGGGCCGCCTGCGTGGTGGCCTTCGGAGCCGCCTGCTGCGGTGCCGCCTGCTGGGTGGTCTGCTGCGGCGCCGCGGCCTGCGGGGCGGCGGCCTGGGGAGCGGCACCGGTGGTCCCGCTCAGACCGAGCTTCGCGGAGCAGGCCGGCCAGGCGCCCCACCCCTGCGATGCGAGGACGCGCTCGGCGACCGCGATCTGGGTGGCACGGCTGGCGTTCGACGGCAGGCCGGTCCCGCCGTTGGCCTGCCAGGTGCCGAGGTTGAACTGCAGGCCGCCGTAGTAGCCGTTGCCGGTGTTGATGGCCCAGTTGCCGCCGGACTCGCACTGTGCGAGCGCGTCCCAGGTCGAGCCGGACGCGGCGTTCGCGGGCGCTGCCGCGAGGCCGACACCCGTCGCGGCGATGCCTGCGAAAGCGAGGCCGCCGACGATGGTGCGGGTTCGGGAAAGCTTCTTCATGGTTGATCACTCCACCGGAGTCGCGCGCCGGGATCCGGCTGTCCACTGCCCACTCCGACCGTTCGCGGTCACGTTGTGGGGTGCGCCACCGGGGGCAGTGGTCTCGCGCCGGTGGCACCTCGAGCGGCAACCATAGGAAACTCGTGACTGTTATCAAACCGAGACAAACGGTTCTACCCACTCGTGCTACGTACCCCGGGTCGGAACCTGTACGCGCCGATCGCCTCGGGGATGCTGATGGGCGCGTACCCCGGCGGAGCCGCTTGGCAGTTCCCTGGGAATGTCGCCGAGCGGTCCCATCCACGCGAGCAGCACCGCCACGCGAGCAGCGCCGCCGCGCGAGCAGCATCACCGCCGCGCGAGCAACGTCATCGCCTCGAGGTGCCCCGTCTGCGGGAACATGTCGAGCACCCGGACGCGCTCGAGCCGGAACGACGGCATGCGTGCGAGGTCCTTCGCGAGCGTGACCGGGTTGCAGCTGGAGTACACGACGTGCCGGACCGCAGACGCCTCGAGCCAGTCCGCGAGCGTCGCGCCGATCCCCCGGCGGGGCGGGTTCACGACGACGAGCTCCGGCACCTGGTCCGGCCGTGCCCGGAGTGCGTGCTCGGTGGCGTCGTCCGCGGCGAACCGGACGTCCGCCAGCCCGGCCTCGCGGGCCGACTGCGCGGCCGACCGCACGGCTTCGCGGCTGGTCTCGATGCCGGTGACCGCACGCCCGGGCCGTGCCGCCTGCAGCGCGAACCCACCGACCCCGCAGTACAGGTCCCACATCGTCGCCGGGCCGACCTCGTCGATCCACGCGGTGGCCTGGTCGTACAGCTGCACCGCGACGTCGGTGTTCGTCTGGAAGAAGCTCTGCGGGCGCAGGTGCATCGTGACGGCACCCATCCGCATCGGCAGGGTCTCCTGCTCCGTCAGGACCACCTCGCGGTCGCCCTCGGTCACCGCCTTGTGCTCGGGCAGCAGGTTCGCCGTGACGACGACGGCCTCCGGCAGGACCGACCGGAGCAGACCCAGGTGGTCCCGGAGCCGCGGCAGCTGTCCCTCCGACCGGAGCACGAAGCGGACCATGAGCTCGCCGTCGGGCGACTCCGAGACGAGGACGAACTTCAGCTCCCCACGCCGTGCCGCGACGTCGTAGGGGATGAGCCCTGCGTCCTCCACGAACCGGGCGAGGATCGGCAGCGCCCGCTGGATGCCCGGCGTGCAGATGCCGCAGTGGCGCAGGTCGACGCCGCGCTGCCGGTGGTCGAGGATGCCCACGGTCGGGTGCTGGACGGATCCGCCGACGACCATCTTCGCCTTGTTCCGGTAGGCCGATTCCGGACTGGTGATCGCCGGGAGCCACTCGACCGCCCCGGGTCCGCCCGCGGCCTCGACCGCGTCGTGGAGCAGCTCGCGCGTCCGGATCTCCTTGTCGAGGACCTGGTCGGCGTAGGGCTGGCCCATGAGCGTGCACGATCGGCACACCCCGCGGTCGAAGTAGTCGCACTGCATGGCCGGCTCAGGATACGGCGTACGCCCCCTGCCGGGCGTCCCGCGTCCCCGTCCGCACGCGGTAGACGGACGTGGTGGCCGTGAGGAACAGGTCCGTCCCGTCGTCGCCGCCGAAGCACAGGTTGGAGACGACCTCCGGGACAGGCACGGTGCCGAGCCGTTCGCCGGTCGGGTCGAACACGACCACACCGCGGTGGGACGACGACCAGACGTCACCGTGCTCGTCGACGCGGATGCCGTCCGGGATGCCCTCGTCCGCGCCGAGCCGTGCGAACACGCGGCCGTTCTTCACCCGCGCGCCGTCGATGTCGTACGCCCGGATCACCGGGAGGTCCCCCGACGAGCTCGCGACGTAGAGCACCCGCTCGTCCGGCGAGAACGCCAGGCCGTTCGGCTCGTCGACGTCGGTCACGACCGGGCGGAGGTCCTCGCCGTCGGCACCGCAGCGGAACACCCAGTGGTCGCCGTACTCGCGGACGCCGGGGTGGCCTTCGCGGGGCTGGGTGATGCCGTACGCCGGGTCGGTGAACCAGATCGCCCCGTCCGAGGCGACCACGACGTCGTTCGGTGAGTTCAGCCGTCCGCCGCCCCACCCGTCGACGACGACGGACACCGTGCCGTCCCGGTCGCGTTCGACGCGTCGCAGGCCGTGCGAGCACTGCACGACGGAGCCGTCGCGGTCGAGGAAGCGCCCGTTCGTGAACTCGACGCCCTCGGCGTACGTGTCGACGGCACCGCTGTCGGCGTGCCACTGCAGGATGCGGTCGCCGGGGATGTCCGACCACCGGAGGGTGCGGGACGCGGGCACCCAGCACGGCCCCTCGGCCCAGGTGCTCCCGGTGGCGATCCGCTCGACTGCTGCCTGGTCGGGGACGAGCTCGGTGAACTGCATGACGCTCCTTCGCGTTGTGGGTGCGGCCAGCCTGGCACGGCCGGGCGTCAGGTGCGGTCGACGATCTCCTGCATGGCACGGCGCGCCGCGTCGGGGTCGCCGTCCACGACGGCCTGCACCAGCGCGCGGTGCAGGTCGACGTCGTGGTCGTCCGGCCCGATCCCGCGGCGCTCGTCGAGCGCCCGGCCCACCACCAGGTGCAGCCGGGCGTACAGGGCGTTGCCAGACCGCTCGAGCACGAGCCGGTGCAGGTCGCGGTCGGCCTGGAGGAACGGGGTGGCGTCAGCGGGACCGGTGGCGGACGCGAGTCGGTCGGCGGCCGCGAGCAGGGCCTCCAGTCCGACCGGGTCGTCACGCCGGGCGGCCGCTGCCGCCGCCGCCGCGGGTTCGACCGCGCGCCGCAGCGCGCGGAGCTCCGCGAGGACCGCCGGCCGGTCCGGGCCGGCCAGCCGCCAGCCGACGACGCGGGGATCGAGGACGTCCCACTCGGCGAGGGGTCGGGCGGTGACGCCGACGCGTCGGCGGGCGCGGAGCAGACCGAGGCCGACGAGGACCCGGACGGCCTCGCGCACGATGCTCCGGCTCGCCCCGGTCCGCACCACCAGCTCGTCGATGCTCCGCGGACCGTCGCCGAACGAGCCGTCGACCACCGCGGTGCCCAGCTGGTCGAGCACGCGGTCGTAGATCACCGCTGCGCGACCGGGCTGATCACCGCTGCGCGACCGGGCTGATCACGAGCTCGTCGATCCGCGTGTGCGCGGGGGCCTCGAGCACGAACGACACGGCGCGGGCGACGTCGTCCGGCTGCAGCATGACCGCGCGGGCGGCGGCGTCCGGGACCACCGGCCGACGGTCGAGGAACTCGGTCGCGACGTCCCCCGGGCACAGGTGCGTCGCACGGACGCCGTGCTCCGCCTCCTGCTGGTTGAGGGTGCGGACGACGGAGCCGAGGGCGGTCTTCGACGCCGAGTACGCGACGCCGGCGCCGGGCTGGAAGGACCACCCGGCGTAGGACGAGACGACGACCACGACACCGCCCGTGTCCCGCAGGGCGGGCAGGGCCGCGTCGACGACGGTCACGACACCGGTGAGGTTCGTGTCGACGACGGCGCCGAACTCGCGCAGGTCCTGGTCGTCCCACCGACGCCGCGGGGCGTTCAGACCGGCGGCGAGCACGAGGGCGTCGAGGCGGCCGTACCGGGCGAGTACCTCGTCGCGCGCGGCGTGGACCGCCCCCGCGTCCGTGGTGTCCAGGGGCAGGACGTCTGCCGTGCCGCCGGCAGCGCGGACCCGGTCGGCCACCGCCGTCAGGCGTTCGGTCCGCCGTCCGCTGACGACCACGGTCCAGCCGTCGTGCGCGGCCCGCTCGGCCGTCGCCGCTCCCATGCCGCTGCCGCCGCCGGTGATCCAGAGCACCCGTCCCGTCGTCATGGATCAATGGTATGCCTATTGGTGTCACCGACGACGGGAGTCCACCGTGCACCTCGACCTCTCCGACCGCGTGGTGGTCGTCACCGGGGCGGCCCGCGGCATCGGCGCCGTGCTCGCCGACCGCTTCGCCGCCGAGGGCTGCCGGGTCGCCGCCCTCGACCTCGCCTTCCCCGACGGGCCGGGGCCGGGCGACGTCGAGCGTGTCGTGTGCGACGTCACCGACCCGGAGTCCGTGCGGGTCGCCGTGGACGCCGTGGTGGAGCGCTTCGGCACGGTCGACGTCCTCGTCAACAACGCCGGGATCAACGTCACCGGACGGGTGGCCGACCTCGACTGGGACGCCTGGCGCCGGTGCATGGACGTCAACCTCGGCGGCACGTTCCTCGTCAGCCAGGCCGTCGCCCCGGTGATGCAGGCGGCTGGCCGCGGACGGATCATCAACGCAGCGTCGTTCGCGGCGATCGTCCCGAGCGTCGGCAGCGCCGCCTACGCCGCGTCGAAGGCCGCCGTCGTGCAGTTCACCCGCGTGCTCGCCTCGGAGCTCGGACCGTGGGGCATCACCGTGAACGCGTACGCGCCGGGCATGGTGCCGACCGCGATGAACGGCTTCGCGACGATGCCCGCCGACCAGCAGGACCGACTGCTCGACACCCTCTCGCTCCGTCGGTGGGAGACGCCGGACGACGTGGCGGACCTGCTCGTGTTCCTCGCGAGCGACGCGGCCGGGTACGTCACGGGCACCCTCGTCGACGTCTCCGGCGGCAAGCTCGCGACGCAGATCCCGGCCGTGGCGCACGGGCGGTGACCGCGGGCACCCGTGCCCGGACGCGGCCGCCCGCCGAGGGCAGAGTGGAGGTGCACGAGCCGGACCCGGGCTCGTTCCTGTCCACTCACACAGGCTTTCCGCATCTGCCGATCCGTAGGCTGTGAGGGCCCAGTGAGCCGGACTGCAGCCCGACCCCGAGGAGGTGCCCCATGGTCACCGTCCTCGTCGCGTTCGCGGCACTCGCCCTCGTCGTCCCCGCACTCACCCCGCGGCTCGGTCGTCGGGTCTTCTGGATCGCGGCGCTCGCCCCGGCCGCCGCAGCCGTCCTGACCGTCGCACAGACGCCGCGTGCGCTCGGCGACGGCGTCCACGAGCGGTTCCGGTGGGTGCCGCAGCTCGACCTCTGGATCGGGTTCCGCGTCGACGCCCTGTCGTGGGTGCTCGCCCTCGTGGTGACCGTCGTCGGCACGCTCGTGCTGGTCTACTGCGTGTCGTACTTCTCGGACGACCAACCCGGCCTCGGCCGGTTCGCCGGGGTCCTCACCGCGTTCGCCGGCTCGATGTACGGCCTCGTGGTCGCCGACGACGTGATCGTGCTGTTCGTCCTCTGGGAGGCCACCACGGTCTTCTCGTACCTGCTCATCGGGCAGGACGCCGAGCGGCGGGCCAGTCGCGCCGCGGCCATGCAGGCACTCGTCGTGACGACCGCCGGCGGCCTCGCCATGCTCGCCGGGCTCGTGCTGCTGTCCGTCCGCGCCGGCACCACGTCGCTGAGCGCCATCGTCGCCGACCACGACCTGGTGACCACGGGCGGCCCGCTCGTGCCGGTCGCCGTCGTCCTGGTCCTCCTCGGGGCACTGACGAAGTCCGCGATCGTGCCGTTCCACTTCTGGCTGCCGGCGGCGATGGCGGCCCCCACGCCGGTCAGCGCGTACCTGCACGCCGCGGCGATGGTGAAGGCCGGGATCTACCTCGTCGCTCGGCTGGCCCCCGCCTTCGCGCTCGTCGACGGGTGGCGGCCGACGATCACGGTGCTCGGTGTGCTCGGCATGCTCATCGGCGGGTACCGGGCACTCCGGCAGACCGACCTCAAGCTGCTGCTCGCGTACGGCACGGTGGCCCAGCTCGGGTTCCTCGTGCTCGCCGCCGGGTGGGGAGCACCCGAGGTGGCGATCGGCGGCGTGGCGCTGCTCGTCGCGCACGCAGCGTTCAAGTCGACGCTGTTCCTCGTCGTCGGGGCGGTCGACCACGTCTCCGGGACGCGTGACCTCCGGCGGCTGAGCGGTCTCGGCCGCCGACTGCCGTGGCTCGCGGTGGTGGCCGTGCTCGCCGCGGGGTCGATGGCCGGGCTGCCGCCGACCGTGGGGTTCGTGGCGAAGGAGGCGGTCCTCACCGGGTTCACCGAGGCGTTGCACGGGCCGGACGCGGTCTGGGCGTGGACCGCGCTCGTCGGCGTCACCGTCGGCTCGGTGCTGACGGTCGCGTACTCCGCCCGGTTCCTCTGGGGGGCGTTCGGCCGCAAGCCGGGCGTCGCGGACTCCGAACCGCACGCGCTGCACGGCCTCGGCGTCGTCCCCGCGGTGCTCGCCGTCACCGGGGTCCTGCTCGGCGTCGGGACGCCGCTCGTGGCGGGCGGCGTCGAGGCCGCGGCGCAGGCGGCGGCCCTCGGCGACGAGCCCGTCCCCCACCTCGCCCTCTGGCACGGGCTCGAGCCGGCGCTCGCCCTGTCCGCGCTGACGCTCGTCGGCGGCGTCGGCCTGTTCCTCCTGCGCCGTCCGGTCGAGGCGCTGCAGCACCGGCTCGCGGGCGCGCCGAGCGCCGCCGGGACCTACCGACGGAGCATGCGCGGGCTCGACCGGGCCGCCGCCTGGCTCACCGCCAGCCTGCAGCGCGGGTCGCTGCCGTACTACCTCGGGGTGATCCTGTCGGTGTTCGTCGCCGGGGCGCTCCTGAACCTGGCCCTCGGCGGACCGTGGGCGTTCTCGGTGCGGTTCGCCGACTCGTGGGGCCAGGTGCCCGTGGTCGTCGTGATGGCACTGGCGGCCATCGCGGTCACCACCGCCAGGACCCGGTTCGCCGCCGCCGTGCTGGTCGGGATCAGCGGCTACGGCATGTCCGTGCTGTTCGTGCTGCACGGCGCGGTCGACCTGGCGCTGACGCAGCTCGTCGTCGAGACCGTGACCCTCATCGCGTTCGTGCTCGTGCTCCGGCGCCTGCCCCCGCGCATCGCGACCGCGAACCCGTCGCGCTTCCGGGTGCTCCGGGCGCTCTTCGCCGCGCTGGCGGGCGCGACGCTCGCCGTCGTCGTGGTGGTCGCGGCCTCGTCGCGCACGGCGGAGCCGCTCTGGCCCGACCTGCCGGCGATGACGAGTTCGTTCGGGCACGGCCTGAACGTCGTCAACGTCGCCCTCGTCGACCTCCGCGGTTGGGACACGCTGGGCGAGCTGACCGTCGTCGTCGCCGCGGCCACCGGGGTGGCGAGCCTGATCTTCGTGAAGTCTCGGGAGGACACCCTGCCCCGGCTCCGTGACCTGCCCGCGAGCGTGACAGGCGATCGGCACCGTGCGGACGGCGAGCCGCGCGCCTGGCTGCCGACGAGCGCGGCGATCCCGACCGGGCGGTCGGCGATGCTCGACGTCGTGGTGCGCCTGCTGTTCCACGGGCTGATCGTGCTGTCGCTCTACCTGCTGTTCGCCGGCCACAACGCGGCCGGCGGCGGGTTCGCCGGGGGCCTGGTCGCCGGCATCGCCCTGGCCGCGCGGTACCTGGCCGGAGGCCCCGCCGAACTCGGTGCCGCCGCCCCGGTCCGCGCCGGTCGGCTGCTCGGGCTCGGCGTCGCGACCGCCACGCTCACCGCGCTCGCCCCGATGTTCGTCGGACGCGAGGCCCTGTACTCGTCCTTCTTCGAGGCCACGCTGCCCGTGCTCGGCCACGTCGAGTTCGTCACCGCCACGTTCTTCGACATCGGCGTGTACCTGGTCGTCGTCGGCCTGGTGCTCGACGTGCTGCGGAGCCTCGGGGCCGAGGTCGACCGGCAGCGGCTCGAAGACGTCCGCACCCCGCTGTCCGACGCGACCGAGCCCGCCGCCGCGAGCACACGGCCCACCGAAGGGAGCCCGGCGTGACCGTCACCCTCGTCCTCGTCATCGCCATGGCCGTGCTCTTCGCGTGCGGCGTCTACCTGCTGCTCGAACGGTCCCTGACCCGGATGCTGCTCGGCTTCCTGCTCGTCGGCAACGCGCTGAACCTCCTGCTCCTGGTGATGACCGGCGCCGCGGGCCGACCGCCGATCGGGAAGTCCGCCGACGGCGTCACCGATCCCCTGCCCCAGGCGTTCGCACTCACCGCGATCGTGATCACCTTCGCCGTGAGCGCGTTCCTGCTCGCCCTCATCCACCGGTCCTGGCGCCTCTCGCGCGCCGACGAGGTCGAGGTCGACGAGGCCGACGTCGCCATCGGCCGGGACCGCGACGAACCGGCCGACGAGGACCCGGAGACGGACACCGACCCGGAGGCCGAGACCCCCCGACACGAGGAGGCCGCACGATGACCTGGCTCGTCCCGCTCCTCGTCCTCGTCCCGCTGCTCGGTGCCGCGGTGGCGCTCGGCCTCGTCCGGCACCAGGGCGTGCAGCGCGCCATCACGGTCGCCGTGCTCGCGATCGCCGTCGCGGTGGCGGTCACGCTCATGGTGCTCGTCGACCGGCACGGGACGATCGTCGTGCAGGTCGGCGGATGGCAGGCGCCGTACGGCATCTCGCTCGTCGTCGACCGGTTGAGCGCGCTGCTGCTCACCGTGAGCGCGAGCGTGCTGCTGCTGGTGCTGCTCTTCTCGATCGGCCAGGGCCTCGCCGACGACGACGCCGACGCCCCGGTCACGATCTTCTACCCGACGTACCTGGTGCTCGCGGCCGGGGTGCTGGACTCCTTCATCGCGGGCGACCTCTTCAACCTCTACGTCGCGTTCGAGATGCTGCTCGTGGCCTCGTACGTGCTCATCACGGTCGGCGGCAGCGAGCAGCGCGTCCGGGCCGGCACGACGTACATCGTCACGAGCCTCATCGCCTCCGCGATCTTCCTCGCCGCGATCGGCCTCGTGTACGGCGCCACCGGGACCGTCAACATCGCGCAGATCTCGGAGCGCGTCGCCGCACTGCCGGAGCACGTCCAGCTGCTGCTCCACACGATGCTGCTCATCGGCTTCGGCATCAAGGCCGCGGTGTTCCCGCTCGCGTTCTGGCTGCCCGACTCTTACCCGACCGCACCCGCACCGGTCACGGCGGTGTTCGCCGGGCTGCTGACGAAGGTCGGCATCTACGCCATCATCCGGCTCGAGACGATCATCTTCCCCCGCCCGCAGCTCAACACCGTGCTGCTCGTCGTGGCGATCCTGACGATGGTCGTCGGCGTGCTCGGGGCCGTGTCGCAGACCGACGTCAAGCGGCTGCTGTCCTTCACCCTCATCAGCCACATCGGCTTCATGGTGATGGGCATCGGGCTCGGCTCGGTGGTCGGCACCGCGGCGGCGGTCTTCTACACGGTGCACCACATCGTCGTGCAGACCACGCTGTTCCTCGTGTCCGGACTCATGGAGCGGGTGGGCGGCACCACGTCGACGCGCTCGCTCGGCGGACTGCTCAAGGCCGCACCGTTCCTGGCCGCGCTGTACCTCGTCCCCGCCTTCAACCTCGGTGGGATCCCGCCGTTCTCGGGCTTCATCGGCAAGCTCGGACTGTTCCGCGCCGCGGCGGAGGACGGCTCGCCCCTCGCCTACGCGACGATCGCCGCCGGGGTCGTGACGAGCCTCCTGACGCTGTACGCGCTCATGCGCGTGTGGGACGCCGCGTTCTGGCGGCCGAAGCCCGCCGCGGAGGCAGCAGCGCCGCACGTGCGCACCGCCGAGCCGCACGCGACCCTGCGCGCACCGGACCCGGCACCGCTGACGGTGTCGGAGGAGAGCGGCGAGACGTACTTCCCCGGGCCCGCCGCGTCGGGTCGCGACGCGCAGGACGGCGGCCTGTCGGCCGGTCGGACGGGAGGCGCGGTGACGGTCACCGACGCACCGGACGCGAGCAGTGCCTCCCCCGTCCGACACGGCCGTGACGCCGCTGGCGTGACGGGGGTCGGCGACGCGCCCGAGCGCGTCCGGCTGCCCCGGATGCTCGTCGGGGTGACGACCGTCGCGGTCCTCGGTTCGGTCGCGCTCACGGTCGTCGCCGGACCGCTGTACGGCTACGCGACCCGCGCGGCCGAGGCGCTCGAGTCCCCCGCGCAGTACGTGCAGGCCGTCCTCGGGGGTGCCCGGTGAGCGACACGCGCCGCTTCACCAACGCCCGCCGGATCGCCGTCGCGTGGCGGTACGAGGTGCCCCTGGTCGCCGGCCTGACGGTGCTCTGGGCGCTGCTCTGGGGATCGTGGACGCCGCTGACCCTGCTGTGCGGCCTGGTCGTCGCGCTGCTCGTCACCCAGCTGCTGCCCCTGCCGCCGGTGCCGCTGTCCGGCCGGTTCTCGGTGCCGCACGCGCTGTGGTTCCTCGTGGTGTGGTCCGGGTTCGTGGTGGCGGCGTCGTTCCGGGTGGCCTGGGTCGCCTTCCGTCCCCGCGGGGTCCGCCGGAGCTCGATCGTGCTCGTGCAGCTGCACACCACCTCCGAGATGACCTTCACCCTGGCGACGCTGGCGATCTCCCTCGTGCCCGGCTCGTACGTCGCCGACGTGGACCTGCGCCGCCGCCGCGTGCTCCTGCACGTGCTCGACACCGAGCGACGGGAACAGGTGGACGCCGAGCGGCGGACGGCCCTCCGGATCGAGGCGATGGTGATCCGCGCACTCGGGTCGGGGCAGGACGTGTCCGAGCTGTCCGACCCGACACCGCCCGTGACTACCTCCGGGGTGACCCGGTGAGCGCCGCGGTCGTGGTGATGGCGGCGGTCGTCGGGGTCGTCCTGCTGCTGCTCGGCGTGACGCTCGTGCTCGCCGTCGGTCGGATCGTGCGCGGGCCGACCATCCTCGACCGGATGATCGGCTCGGACATGGTGTTGACGACGGTCCTCGTGGTGGTCGCGGCGGCCATGGTGGTCCGCCGCGACCTGACCGCCGTCCCGGTGCTCGTGGTGATCGCGGCGACGAGCGTGTTCGCGACGATCGCCGTGGCCCGTGCGGTCACGCCGTCCTCCGACCCGTCGGACGAGGGACGGTCGGCGACGACGCCCGAGCACGTCATCGAGGAATCGCGCGCCGCCGAGGAGGGGTCACCGTGATCGAGCTGGTCGAGTCGTTCGTGGACGGCGCGGGCGTCCGGGCCTGGATCGCCGTCGGGCTGCTGCTCGTCGGCTCGGTCCTGTCGCTCGGTGCGGCGGTCGGCATCGTGCGGTTCCCGGACCCGCTCGTGCGCCTGCACGCGATGGCGAAGCCGCAGGTGCTCGGGCTGGCGTTCGCCCTGGCCGCCGTCGTCGTGGCGGTGTGGACGTGGACGGCGTTCTGGCTGGTGCTGCCGGTGATGGTGTTCCAGCTGTTCCTCGTGCCGGTCTCGACGCACATGATCGCGCGGGCGGGGCTCCGGTCGGGCGACTACCGCCACGACGAGCTGCTCGTCGACGACACCGAGTAGCCGTCGGGGCCAGCGGCCCGGTCAGGCTGCGGCGTGCGGCTGCGGCTGCGGCTGCGGCCCTGGAACGACGTCGCCGCTGTCGGACGACGACCACGACGTCGTTCCACAGCGGTAACCGGGTGGGCCGGCCGGCGCGTACAGCGGGCCGGGGTCAGGCGGCCCGGCGACGCGACAGCACGAGGTTCGCCACCGCCGCGACCACCACGACCGCCGCAGCCCCGGCGGGCATCGCCATCGCCGTGGCCGCGCCGAGCTGCTCGGCGACGTCCCCGGTCACCGCGGACGCGACCGACTGCCCGACGATCACCGCGGACCCGAGGATCGTCATGGTGGTGGCCGAGCGCCCCACCGGCGAGCGGTCGGAGCCGAGGGAGTACTGCGTCACGAGGGTGGGCCCGATGCCGATGCCCATCACCCCGAGCACGATCGCGACCGCGAGCACCGACCCGGCCTGGGAGAACGCCACGGCGCCCCCGAACAGGACGACGCCGAAGACCAGCCAGCGCCAGCCGAGCCGGAACGCCGCGGGGAACGCCGCCGAGCCGAGCGCGAGTCCGGCCGAGCCGATGCCCATCAGGCCGTAGAGCAGTCCGGCCCGGGACGCCCCGCCGTGCGACTCCATGAAGGCGGTGAGGGACGTGAGGGTGGCGCCGAAGAACAGCCCGACGCCGAGGATGCCGAGCACCACGACGATCAGCCGGGGCTGCAGCAGCTCGCGCGCGGGTGCCGGCGTCCGGTGTCCGGAGTCGGCGACGACGAGCCGCCCGGTGGGGTGCAGCGCGAACGCCGTGACGAACACGAAGGTCAGGAGGGCGGCTCCGGCGACGGCCAGCCACGGTGCCACGGCACTCGCGAGCACCCCGACCAGGAACGGTCCGATGATGAAGACGGTCTCGTCGGCGGCGGACTCGTACGCCATGGTCCCGCTGATGACCTTGTCGTGCCGGGCGGGTGCCATCCGCGCGCGGACGATCGCGACGAGCCGGGTCCGCGACATCGGCGCGACCTGGGGTGCGGAGGCCCCGATGAGGAACGACATCGCGAGGACGGCGAGGTCCGGGGCGGTGCTCGCGACCACGATGGGCAGTGTGCCGAGCAGGACGCCGTTGAGGAGCCCGACCGGGACGAGCACCGCTCGCTGACCGAGACGGTCGGCGGCGGCACCGACCATGGGGCCGAAGATCGCCGAGCCGATGCCGACGAACGCCGAGTTCACGCCGCCGAGGGCGACCGAGTCACGCGATGCGACGACGAGGGTCAGGACCCCCACGACCATCATGGCGAAGGGGAGCCGCGCGATGAACGCGATCGGGAAGTACCACCGCCCGGCGTGCGCGATCAGGGTGGTGGGTCGTGCTTGGTGGAGCATGGGGAGTGCCTTCTCGGCCCGGCCGTCGTGGGCGGCGGGCCCATCGGGTGCCGCCGCTGTCCGTCGCTCCCGAACGGGTCGACGGCCGGTAGATACACGCTGCGTGTTCTGCTTGCCCGCCCAGGGTACCAACCGGGCGGCGCCGGTCGTCAGCGCTGGACGAGTGCGCAGATGCCCGCGTGGACGAGCATGACCGGGACGGCGACGGCGTGGGGCAGCTCGGCGGCGCGGCGCTCGAGGCCGGACAGCACGCGGTCGAGCACCGGGTTGTCGGTCGGCGCAGGCCAGTTGGACGAGACGGGGCGGGCGAGGTCCTGGTGTGCGAGGAGGGTCATGGCGGGTTCCTGTCTTCCGTGCCGACCGGGTGTCGGCTTGTGATGTACAACATATTGCCGGTGCAATCACATGTCAAGTGCTAGAAGAAAGTAGGATCTCGACCATGGTGGAGATCCCCGCGCCGAAGCCGACCGACCTGCTCACGATCGGGGATGTCGTGCGCCGGACGGGCGTCGCGGCCTCGGCGCTGCACTTCTACGAACGCAAGGGCCTGATCCACCCGGAGCGCACCGCGGGCGGCACCCGGCTGTACCCGCGCCACGTGGAGCGGCGGATCGCGATCATCCAGGTGGCGAAGCGGCTCGGCATCCCCCTCGCCGAGGTCGCGGAGCAGTTCGCCGCGCTCCCGACCGACCGCATGCCGTCCCTGCGTGACTGGGCGCTGCTCAACGAGCGGTGGCGCGCACGCCTCCGGGCACGCCAGCTGGAGCTCGAGCGGCTGCAGCAGGAGATGACGCAGTGCATCGGCTGCGGCTGCGTGTCGTTGAACGCCTGCCTCGTCGTGAACCCCGGCGACACCCTCGGCGACGACGGTGCCGGGGCCCGCCGGCTGCTGCCGATCGAGGACTGACCGGTGGACCGGCGGTCGCGGATCGCTGACCGGTGGACCGGCGGTCGCGGATCGGCCGCCGGGGGCTCAGCCCTCGGTGACGCGACGCGGGGCGGGGCCGCGCAGGAACGGGACCTTCGGCATGAGCCAGTCGACCCAGACGACGCGGACGCCCGGCGCGACGGCGAGCGACCACAGGATCGACGCGGCGGCGTCGGTCGGGAAGTGGACCGCGTCGATCGTCACCGAGAAGAAGACGACCACGATCGCGACGGTGCCGAGCACGACCGCGAGCCGGTGCCACTTCGTGTGCCGGAGCAGCAGGACGAGCGCGATGACGAAGGCCGTGATGTACACGGTGTGGCCGCTCGGGTACGACGGGTCCGGCTGCACCGGGTACGGGTGCGGCAGGACCGAGACGTCCGGCCGCGCGCGGTGCACGATCTCCTTGACGACGGCCGACGGGATCCACGTGATCGCGATCGTGCCGCCGAACGCGAGCGCCGGGCGGAGGTCACGAGCACGCCACCAGATCACCGCGGCGAGCACGACGGTGATGGCGATCGCCGGCACCGGGCTGATCACGTGGTAGACCGCGGTCGTAAACGCACCGAGTGCGCCGGTGTGCAGCTGGTTGAGGGCCTTCGCGAGCCCGAGGTCGACCGTGCCGAGCGTGAACCCGACGATCGTGATGACGACCACCGCGACGACCGCCACCACGATGTTCGTCAGCGGGTAGGGGCTGCGGACGAGGATCCCGTTCACGTCGGAGGCGCGGGGACGGGATCGCTGCGGGCTGGCGTCGTCGATCATCCGGCAATGTTCTCAGCAAACGCCGCCTCTGCCGCCCGGAGACCGCGCCGGGACGATCAGAGACCGTTCAGTGTTCTGCGCCGCCGGACTCGACGAGGTCCGGTCGCGGGTCGAGCGACTCGCGGACGACGACGTCGAGCGCCCGCACGAGGTCGTCGAGCGGGACGACGGGCAGGTCCGCGGTCCCGAAGCCCGGGGTCGCCGGGACGTGCACGAACCCGGCGCGCAGCCCGTCGCGACCAGCGAGGGACATCAGCTCGTAGAAGACCTGGTTGCAGGTGAAGGTGCCGGCGGTGTTCGACACGGCCGCCGGCACGCCCGCCGCTCGGAGTCCGGCGACGATGCGCTTGATCGGCAGGCCCGAGAAGTACGCCGCCGGCCCGTGCGGGTCGATCGGCTCGTCGACGGGCTGCTCGCCGGCGTTGTCGGGGATGCGGGCGTCCCGCACGTTGATCGCGACGCGTTCGGGCGTCACGGCAGCGCGTCCCTCCGCGAGGCCGGTCGCGACGACGACGGCGGGCCGGTGCTCGAGGATCGCGGCGGCGAGCCGCTGCCGGACCTCCGCGAACACGACGGGCAGGCGTTCGACCACCAGACGGGCGGGCCCGTCCCACGAGGCGGCGAGCGCCGACGCGGCGTCCCAGGACGGGTTGCCTGCGGCGCCGCCGAAGGGCTCGAAGGCGGTCAGCAGGACGGTCGGTTCGGTCGCGTCGGCCACGCACCCAGACTAGGCACTCGACGGACGGGAGGCACGGGGCGGCGCCGCCCCGTGCCTCCCGTCCGTCCGCTGGTCACCACCCGAGCGGTGCGCCGTCCTCGAGCAGCACGCCGGTCGGCGCCTGGGCGCCGGCGTCGGCGACCGCCGCGACTGTCGCCGCGCTGACGGCGACGGGGCGGCCGTGCGGGTTCTCGACCCGGCCGAACCCGGTGTCGGTGTAGCCGGGTTCCACGGCGACGAAGCGCACCTCGGGGACGGCGCGCGCGTACTGCACCGTGAGCATGGAGACGGCGGCCTTCGATGCTCCGTAGACGATCGCCTGGTACTGCGACGCCGGCTTCGCGGGGTCGTGGTTCGCGGCGAACGATCCGAGCGCGCTCGCGAGGTTCACGACGATCGGAGCGTCCGAGCGGCGGAGCAGCGGCAGCGCGGCCTCGGTGGTGCGGACGATGCCGACGGCGTTCGTGTCGAACACCGCGAGCGCCTCGGGCCCGCTGCGGGCATCGGCGCCGATGCCGGCGTTGTTCACCAGGACGTCGAGTCCTCCGTCGGCCGAGACGGTCGCGAACGCGGCGGTCACGGAGTCGTCGTCGCGGACGTCGAGCTGGACGGCCCGGGCACCGAGCTCCTCGGCCACCCTGCTGCCGACGGCGAGGTCGCGGGCGCCGATCCAGACGGTGTGTCCGGCGGCGACGAGTCGGCGGGCGGTCTCCTTGCCGAGGCCTCTCGTTGCCCCGGTGACGAGTGTCGTGGTCATCGGCCCAGCCTCGGTCGGTGTCGCGGGCGGCGGCAGTCGTCCCGTCGTCCTGGGACCGGCGGACCCAGGACACCGCACCGTCGACGTCGCACACTGGGACGGTGCACCACTCCGAGTTCGGCCGGACGCTCCGGCGGCTGCGCGACCACGTCGCACCCGAGACCGTCGGCATCGTCCCGGGCGGCCGGCGTCGGGCGGAGGGGCTCCGACGTGAGGAGCTCGCGGCGTTGGCCGGCATCTCGGCCGACTACCTCACGCGGCTCGAGCAGGGGCGGGCGACGGCACCGTCGGCGCAGGTCGTCGAGGCCTTGTCCCGGTCGTTGCGGGTGGCGGACGCGGAGCGCGAACTGCTGTTCCGGCAGGCGGGTCACGCGGTCCCGGGCGCGGACGTGGTGCCGTCGCGCATCCCGCCGAGCGTGCAGCGGCTCCTCGACCGGCTGGCGGACACCCCGTTCGTCGTGCTCGACGCCGCCGGGACGATCCTGACCGCGAACGCGCCCTACGACGCCCTGATGGGGCCCGTCGCCGCCCTGCGGGGGCACGAGCGGAACGCGACCTGGCGGCACCTCGTCGGTCCGGGTGGTCGCGCGGTGCACGTCCCCGAGGAGCAGCGGGTGTTCGAGGCGTCCCTCGTCGCGTCGCTGCGGTTGACGGCGGCACGCTACCCGCGGGACCGCGGCCTGCGGCAGCTCGTGCGCGACCTGCGTGCGGCGAGCCCGCGCTTCGTCGAGCTCTGGGACGCCGGTGGCTCACCACCGCCGCGCGACTCGGGGCGCCGGAAGACGATCCTCCACCCCGTGGTGGGCGCGATCACCGTCGACTGCGACACCCTGCAGATCGCGACGGACGACCTCACGGTGATGGCCTACACCGCGGAGCCGGGCACCGAGGACGCCGAGCGGCTCGCCCTGGCGGTCGTGCTCGGGACGCAGTCGCTCGTCGACTGAGGCGCGGGGTCAGTCCGCGACGTCGAAGACCACGACGCGATCGCTCCCTGCGCGGATGTGCTCGGCGACCGGCTGGTGCTCGGGATGGGGCAGGTACGCGTCGAGGGCCGCGCGGTCGCGGAAGCGCACGACGAGCATCCAGTCGAAGCCGCCCTCGAGCCCCTCGGTGCTGACGCTGGTGCCGGAGCGCACCGAGTCCACGCCGTCGATGCGGGTCAGGTGCTCCTGCGCGAGAGCGTCGGCCCGCACTGCGTGGTCGCCCTCCCCGCTCCACGTCACCAGCACCACGTGCGTCACACCGCCGGTCGTCATCGGTGGGCCTCCGCGCGCTGCTGGATGCCGACGAGGACCAGGAAGAGCAAACCGATGTCGAGGATGACGAGCGGGCTGACGAGCGAGCCACCGCCGGTCAGTGCGAGGACGATCTCGACCACGACCCACGTCTCCATGACCGGGACCGTACTCATGTGCAGCACTCGCTGTACGCGGTGTTCCCCGATCGACGAACTGCAGGGGGTTCCGTGTGGATCCGGACACGAAAGAGCCACCGCTGCTCCGGGTGGTGCACCATGGAGCTACTCGTCCGATCCTCTTGCTCGAGAGACCCATGCTCACCACCGCCACCCCCCGTCGCCGGCTGCTGTTGCAGGCCACGGCGACCCTGGCGTTGCTGCTGCTGGTCGGGTTCACGGTCCTGATGCACTCGATGGCCGGTCACACCGCCGGCCACGAGCACACGATGGGCTCCCCCGCGTCCACCGCCGAGCTCGGCCACGTCGCGGGCCCCGGTCACGGCGAGCACGCGGCACCGGCGACCACGGTGATGATGATCCTCACCGACGCGAGCTGCGACAGCGGCCTGTGCGAGCTGATGTGCTCCCTGATGGGCATGGCGTGCGCGCTGACGATCGCGCTGTTCACATGGGCGCTGCTGCGCGTCCGGACCGGCGGCGTCCTCCACCTGCTCTCGCGACTGCTCGCCCTCGCTGACCGGCTACCACGCACGATCGCGCCACCGAGACCCCCGTCACTGACAGCGTTGCAGATCATCCGCATCTGATCCGCCCCGGTGGAGCCCGCATCACCGCAGGTGCGAGTTCCGCATGCCCAGATCCGGGAGGCGTCCGCCTGCCCGGAACACCTGACGCATCCACGGGAACGGAAGATCATGCACACCACCACCACCACGCGCGCCCTCGCCGTCGCTGCCGCGCTGACCCTCGGCCTCACCCTCGCCGGATGCTCCACGGGCAACAGCGGCTCCGACACGGGCTCGTCCTCGTCCGCGTCCTCGACGTCGGCCGCAGCGGCGCACAACCGCCAGGACGTCACCTTCGCGCAGATGATGCTGCCACACCACGAGCAGGCCGTCTCGATGAGCGACACGCTCCTCGCCAAGGGCTCCGGTGTCGACACCGACGTCGCCGCCCTCGCGAAGCAGATCACGGCCGAGCAGTCCCCGGAGATCGAGCAGCTCACCAGCTGGCTCCGGGCCTGGGGCGAACCGACCGAGATGCCCAGCATGTCCGGGATGTCGGGCATGATGTCGGACTCGGACATGCGGGACCTCGACCAGGCATCCGCGAAGGACGCCGGGAAGCTCTACCTCGAGCAGATGATCCAGCACCACGAGGGCGCCGTCGAGATGGCGAAGACCGAGGTCGAGAAGGGCGAGAACACCGACGCCGTGAAGCTGGCGAAGTCGATCGTGTCGAGCCAGACCGAGCAGATCCAGCAGATGCAGGACATGCTCGCCTCCCGCTGAGACCCGACGTCGGTCGTACCGCGCTACACCGCTGAGTCCTCCACCACGACGGGCCCAGACGCGAACACCCGGTCACGCACCTGCGCGGCGGCACCGAGCGCCACCGCGTCGGCGCCGAGGGCCGACTGGGCGAACCGGATCGGCGCGCCGCTGACGGGCGGCTCGGCGGCGACCGCGGCGGCCACGGCCGGTTCGAGGAGGTCCCACGAGCGGGCGATCCCCCCGCCGATCACGACCGTGGTCACGTCGAGGATCCCCGCCGTGAGCAGCGCTGCACGCGCGAGGCCCCATCCGGCGTGCTCGAACACGGCAGCGGCGTCGGCGTCCCCGGCTCGCGCGGCCTCGGCGACCCCGAGCGCGGTGGTCCGTCGCCCGGAGCGCTCGGCGTAGCGGTCGGCGATGCCCCGCGCACCCGCCAGGGTCTCGAGGTGCCCGACCTGCCCGCACGTGCACGGTGCGTCCCCGAAGCCCGGCACGTGTCCGATCTCCCCAGCTGCTCCGCGGGGTCCCGCGAAGAGCCGCCCGCCGAGGACGAGCGCCCCGCCGACACCGGTCCCGAGGGTCATCCCGAGCACGTCGGCCTGGCCGGCGACGGCACCGGTGGCGACCTCGCCGAGCAGGAACGCGTTCACGTCGTTGTCGAGCGTCGCGGGCACCCCGAGGGCGGCCGTCACCGCGGCCGTCACTCCGAACCCCGCCCAGCCGGTGAACGAGTTGCCGGTCACGAGCACAGTGCCGGTCGTCGCGTCGACCACGCCGGCGGCACCCACCCCGACACCCGTCAGGGAGGCCCGGTGCCGGTCGAGCAGGTCCGTCACGGCCCCGAGGGCGGTCGCGACGATCGCCGCCCCGCCGGCGTGCGCTGGGGTCGGCAGGTCGACGCGGTCGACGACGTCGAGGTCGGTCGTGGTGAGCAGGACCTTGGTGTTGGTGCCGCCGACGTCGACACCGGCGAGGACCGAGCCGCTCACGGGGCGACCGCCGCGAGGGTCGCGAGCCGGTCTGCCCGGCGCTGCCGTTGCACCACGGGGTCGGGGACGGGGACGGCGGCGAGGAGCCGTCGGGTGTAGTCGGTCTCGGGGTGCACGAGCGTGGCGGTGCACGCGCCCTGCTCCTCGATGACGCCCTGCCGCATCACCACGACGCGTTCGGCGAACTCCTGCACGACGGCGAGGTCGTGGGAGACGAACAGGCAGGCGAAGCCGAGGTCGTCCTGCAGCTCACGGAGCACCTCGAGCACGGTCTCCTGCACGCTCACGTCGAGTGCGCTGGTCGGCTCGTCCGCGACCAGGAGCCGCGGGGACAGGACGAGCGCGCGGGCGAGGGAGACCCGCTGCCGCTGCCCGCCGGAGAGCTCCCGCGGTGCACGGGCGGCCAGGGCACGGGGTAGCCGGACCGCGTCGAGCACCTCGTCGATGCGGCGACGGCGGTCGGCGGACGACATCCCGCGACGGTGGACGGCGAGCGGCTCCGCGATGCACTCGGCGACGGACATCCGGGCGTCGAGCGACGCGACGGGGTCCTGCAGCACGACGCCGATCCCGGACCGGAGTGCCCGGCGGTCGCGTCCGCGGGCACGGGCGAGGTCGGTGCCGAAGAGGTGCACGCTGCCGGAGGTCGGCTTCTGCAACCCGAGCGCGACCCGCGCCGCGGTCGACTTCCCGGAGCCGGACTCGCCGACGAGGCCGACGGTCTCGCCGGTGTGCACCACGACGTCGATACCGCGCAGGGCGTGCACGGCGCGCGCCCCGCGCCCGAACGTCACCGAGACGTCCCGCAGGTCGACCACCGGGGCCGGGTCGGGCCTCCCGGCCGGGTCGGACGCACCCGGAGCACCGGACGGGGCCGTCGCGTCGGGCGCGACCCGCTCGCCCACGCCGACCTGCAGCCGCGGGACGGCGGCGAGCAGCCGCTTCGTGTACTCGTGCCCGGGACGGAGCAGGACGTCCTCCACGCCCCCGGTCTCGACGATCTCGCCCTGCAGCATGACGGCCACGCGGTCCGCGAAGTCCGCGACGACGCCCATGTTGTGCGTGACGAGCAGCACGCCGGTGCCGGTGTCGGCCGCCAGGGAACGGAGGAGCTCGAGGATCTCGGCCTGCACCGTGACGTCGAGCGCCGTGGTCGGTTCGTCCGCGATGAGCAGCTTCGGTTCGTTCGCGATCGCCATCGCGATGACGACGCGCTGCCGCTGCCCGCCGGACAGCTGGAACGGGAACGCCCGGGCGCGGTCGCGCGGTGACGGGATGCCGACGCGGTCGAGCAGGTCGACCGCGTGCGCCGCGGCCTCGGCGGCGGAGACGTCGCGGTGGTTCCGGATGACCTCCGCGATCTGCGCGCCGACGCGGGTGAGCGGGTCGAGGGCGGTCGCCGGCTCCTGGAAGACCATCGACACGGTCGACCCGCGCATCGACCGGAGCGCGGACTCCGGCGCGCCGACGATCTCGTGCCCGTCGACGACCGCACTGCCGGTCGCGGTGGCATTGCCGGAGAGCAGGCCCATCGCGGCGAGCGCCACGGTCGACTTGCCGGAGCCGGACTCCCCGACGAGCGCGAGGGTCTCCCCCGGTTCGACGTGCAGGGTGACGCCCCGGACGGCGTCGACGGGCCCCGACTCGGTCCGGAAGGAGACGCCGAGGTCGGTGGTGGTCAGGATGGACATCAGCGGCCCCTCACGTCGAAGGCGTCCCGGAGACCGTCGCCCACGGCGTTGAACGCGCAGACGACGAGGATTACGGCGAGACCCGGCGGCACGATGAGCCACCAGCGCCCCGAGTAGGCGGCGGTGAGTCCCGCCGACAGCATGCCACCCCAGTCGGTCGCGGGCGGCTGCACGCCGAGGCCGAGGTACGACACGTAGGCGACGAGCAGGATCGCGTCGGCCACCTGGAACGTCGCGGCCACGACGATCGTGGACACCGAGTTCGGCAGGAGGTGCTTGCCGATGGCGCGGGCGTGCGAGCCGCCGATGGCGCGGAGCGTGAGCACGTAGTCGCGGTTCTTCAGCGTCAGGGTCTCGGCCCGGACGAGTCGGGACGGCACCAGCCACGACACCAGGCCGAGGATGACGACGAGGCCCCAGACGCCCGGCGTGGTGATGGCGGAGATGACGAGGAGGATGAACAGCGCCGGGATGGCGATGCCCGCGTCGACCACGCGCATCATCACGGCGTCCACCCACCCGCCGACGTACCCGGCGACCGATCCCCAGAGCGTGCCGACGACGGTCGCGAGGACGCCGGCGGCGATGCCGACGAGCAGCGAGACCTTGCCGCCGTACATCAGGCGACCGAGGACGTCGTGGCCGACCGCGTCCGTTCCGAGCAGGTGGGCGCCGCCCGGGGCGAGGTTCACCTGGGACAGCTGGGTGTGCGTCTGGTCGGTCGGGTACAGCAGCGGTCCGACGAAGCAGAACAGCACGACGGCGACGATGACGACGAGGCCGATGACCGCCAGGGTGTTGTGCCGGAAACGACGGACGGCGAGCCGGAGGCCGGTGGAGGCGACGGCGACGGGGGCGGTGGGTGCCTCCGGCGGGACCTGGACGGTGGTCATGCGAGGACTCCCTTCAGGTCGCAGGTGGACGCAGCGTCGATGCGGGACGTGACGGTGGTCATGCGCGGCCCGCCTTCACTCGGGGATCGATGAGGGACTGCGCGACGTCGGCGAGCAGCGTGCCCATGACGGTCGCGATCGAGATGACGAGGACGCACCCGAGGAGCGTCGGGTAGTCCGACGTCTGGGCCGCGTTCCAGAAGAGCAGGCCCATGCCGGGGTAGTTGAACAGCTGCTCGGTGACGAGCGCCCCGCCGAACAGCACCGGCAGGTAGTAGCCGAGCATCGCGACGACGGGGGTGAGCGAGTTCCGGAAGACGTGCCGCCGGAGGATCGTCGCGGTCGAGGCGCCGCCGGCGCGGGCGGTGCGCACGTAGTCCTCCTGGAGGTTCTCGAGCGTCGCGGCCCGCATGTACCGGCTGAAGACCGCGATCATCGCGAGCGCCCCGGTGACGACGGGGAGCACGAGGCCGGCCGGGTCCTGGAAGACCTCGGCGAGGGTGGAGCCGCTCGGCGCCTGCGACGGCAGCCACGGCAGCTGCTGGCTGAACACGATGATGAGCACGAGGCCGAGGAAGAACACCGGCGTGGAGTAGAACACGAACGCGAGCGCCGTCGCCGCGTAGTCGACCGCTCCGTTGCGGCGGACGGCCTGCCACATGCCGACCGGGATCGCGATGACGAGCCCGAGCACGGCGGACAGGCCGGTGAGCACGAGCGTCTTCGGCAGGCGCTCGACGATGAGCTGCGCGACCGGTTCGTTGAGGGTGTACGAGGTGCCGAGGTCACCGCTGAGCAGGCGTCCGAGGAACCGGACGTACTGGATCGGCAGCGGTTGGTCGAGGCCCTGGGCCTGGTTGAAGGTGGCGATCTGGGCGGGCGTCGCGGAGACGCCGAGGACGCCGCGGGCGGGGCCGCCCGGCAGGGCGTGCAGCAGGCAGAACACGACGATCGTGACGATGAGGACCACGGCGAGCGCTTGCAGCACGCGCCGGAGCAGGTACAGGGCTGTGGTCATGGGGCTTCCGTCATCGGGGTGGCTGGTGGGTGGGCCGGGAGGACGGTGCGGGTCGGACCCGCACCGTGCCTCCCGGCCTGGTCGCGTCAGCGACCTACTTCGACCACTTCCACTGCGCGGGGTGGAAGTTCGCGAGGGAGTCCTGGTCGAACCCGGTCAGCCCCTGCTTGACGACGGAGATCTGGTAGTCCGGCTCCGGCAGCCAGATCACCGGCAGGTCCTTCGCGACCGCGGCGCTGTAGTCCTGCACGGCGGTGGGGTCGGGCGAGGTCGTCGTCGCGTCGATGAGCTGGTCGACCTCCTTGTTCGAGTACGACCCGAAGTTCGCCGAGCCGCCGGTCTGGAACAGCGACTCACCGGTCGGGTAGGCGGGGAAGTACCAGCTGCCGGCGGTGCCGAAGAACGACAGGTCCCAGTCGCAGCTGGCCTGGTCGCTCGTGCAGGTCGGGGTCTGCGAGAGGACGCTCGACACCGGCGCGGTCTTGATCGTGAAGCCGATGCCGGTCTTCGCGAGCGAGGACTGGATCGCGCTCATCATGTTGTCGGTGACGTTCGACCCGGACTGCGAGAGCACGTTCATGGTGAACTTCGTGCCCTTGGTGACGCCGTCGCCGCACTGGCTGTCGGACGTGCCCGGGTCGGTGCAGACCATCGTGCCGCCCTGCTCCGTCCATCCGTGGCTGGTCAGGAGCGCCTTGGCCTTCGACGTGCTGAACGGGTACGGGTTGTCCTTCTGGACGCTCGACACGTAGTCGGACTCCTGCGCCTGCGGGATCGGACCGTAGGTCGAGGTGGCGGTGCCGTTGAACACGACCTTCGACAGCGAGGTCTGGTCGATCGACATCTGCACGGCCTGACGGGCGTACAGCTGCTTGAAGACGGCCCCCATCGTCGGGTTGTTGAAGTTGTACGGCATGTACGTGATCGCCCATCCGGTCCAGGGCTTCACCTCGTACCCCTTGGACTCGAACGACGCCTTCTGGTCCATGTCGGTCGCGTTGATGTAGCCGTAGTCGACGGCACCGGACCGGACCGCGTTGACCTCGGCGTCGGCCGAGGTGAACGGCAGCAGGTTCACGGTCGTGATGGACGGCTTCTCGCCGCCGTCGTACTTCTTGTTCGCGGTCAGGGTGACCTTGCCGGCCGTCGAGAACGAGCTCACCCCGTACGGCCCGGAGATCGTCTTCCAGAGGTCGTCGGTGGCGTAGTCGCCGATCTTGCCGGCAGCGGTGTTGAGGTACTTCCACACCTGCTTCGCACCGTCGGTCGTCTCGTCGGCGTTGCCCACCGAGCCGCTCGCGCTCGTCTTGTCCCACGCGTGCTGCGGCAGCGGGATGATGTGGCTGAGCTGGTTGGCGAGCATCCAGTCGGGGTTGTACGCCTTGTCGAAGGTGATCGTGAAGTGCGTGTCGTCGACGGCCTTGAAGGACGTCCAGTTGTCGGGGGCCTTGCCCTCGGAGTACGACCCCCACTGGTCCTTGTTCGCCTTGATCAGGTTGAACCAGAACTCGACGTCGCGGCTCGTGATCGGCTTGCCGTCCGACCAGTGCCGGTCGCCGAGGGTGATCGTCACGCTCTTCGAGTCGTCGGCGAACTTCGCGTCCGTCGCGACGGAGCCGGCCTTGTTCCAGGCGATCTTGCCGGTGGAGCCGTCGTAGGCGACGAGGGGCTCGTAGAGCGACTGGGCGATCGAGCCGTTGTTCGTGTTGAGGTGCGCGGCGGTGCCGATCGGCAGGATCCAGTTCGGCGTGAAGTTGGCGGGGAGCGCGTAGTTGATCTCGTCGGAGTTGCTCCCGGACGAGGCGTTGCCCCCTCCGGAGCAGCCGGCGAGCAGCGCGCTCACGGCGATCGCGGCTCCGGTGAGGAGCGCCCAGCGACGGGGCTTCGACATGCGGTGTCTCCTTGTGCTTCAGGGTGGTGTGGTGCTTCGGGAGGTGCTGCCGGACAGTCAATGGCCAAACGCGTCGAAAAAACAAACATCTCTGTGTAAATAGTCTGTTACTGCCGTTCGGGCGAAAGGGTGGGATGAGCGTTCTGCCCGTTAGGCTCGCGGCGATCGATGGTCGTCGCACCTGTTTCGGCCGGATTGGAGAAAGTCGTGCCGGACCTCAGCGCCCGCGTGCTCGAACTCGTCGCGTCGGGACAGGCCTCGAGCCGCACCGAGATCGCGGCGCTGCTCTCCGCCGCGCCGTCGACGGTGTCGCACGTGGTCGGCCAGCTCCTCGCGCACGGCCTGCTCGCCGAGGAGGGCACCGACGTCTCCACCGGCGGACGCCCCCGCAAGGTGCTGCGCATCGGCGGCGCCGACGAGTACGCGGTCGCCGCGGACGTCGGCGGCGGGCACGCCCGGGTCGGCATCGTCCTGCCGGGAGGCGCGCTCGAGTCCGTCGCGAACGTCCCGTTCGCGCTCTCCGAGGGTCCGAGCGCGGGGTTGGCACGGTTGGCCGGGCTGCTCGAGCGGCTCGCGGACGAGCGCGGCCGTGCCGGCCTGCGCGGCGTCGGACTGAGCCTGCCCGGACCGGTCGACGTCGACGCCGGCGTGGTCGACCTGCCGAGCCGGATGCCCGGCTGGAACGGCTTCCCGGTCGCGGCGTGGCTCACCGAGCGCTTCGGGCTGCCGGCCGTGGTCGACAACGACGCGAACTGCATGGCGGCGGGCGAACAGACCGTGCAGGACCCGGCCAGGCGGCAGACCATCACGATCAAGGCCGGCTCCGCGATCGGGGCCGGCATCGTGATCGACGGCCGGCTCTACCGGGGCGCCACCGGCTCGGCGGGCGACATCACGCACGTCCGGATCGACGCCGCCGGCGACACCCCGTGCTCGTGCGGCAACACCGGCTGCCTCGAGACCGTGGCGTCCGGCGCCGCCCTCGTGCGGATCCTGTCCGCCGCGGGCGTCGACGTCGCGTCCACCGCCGACGTCGTCCGGCTCGCCCAGGACGCGCACCCGGAGACGACCCGCGCGGTGCGGCTCGCGGGCCGGTACCTCGGCGAGGTGCTCGCCGCCAACGTGAACTTCTTCAACCCCGACGCCGTCTACCTCGGCGGCATCCTCTCGACGCTCGACCCGTTCATCGCCGCCGTGCGGAGCCAGCTCTACGAGAGCTGCCACCCGCTGATGACGCAGCACCTGGCGATCGAGCCGGTGTCGCTCGGCGCCGACGCCGGGCTCGTCGGCGCCGGCCAGTTCGCCCTGCAGCGCGGACTCGCCGCGTCGCTCGAGGAGCTGTCGGCCCCCATCCCGCAGTCCACCACCAGGAACAGGAGCGTCCGTGTCTGAAGCCACGTCCGCCGCACGCCGTCCCGTCATCGCGATCGCGGGGCTCGCCATCGAGACCTCGACCTTCACGCCGACCCGCACCCTCGCGCCGGCGTTCCACCCCGACCGGGGCGAGGAGGTGGTCGCGCGGTACCCGTTCCTGGGTTCGTACGCGGACCGGGCGGAGTTCCGCGGTGCCCTCATCGGTCACGCGTTGCCGGGTGGTGTCGTCTCGCGGGACGCGTACGAGTCGCTCGCGGACGAGATCGTGTCACGGCTGGCGGCGATCGGTCCGGTCGACGGCCTCTGGTACGACATCCACGGCGCGATGGTCGTCGAGGGGCTCGACGACGCCGAGTCCGACCTGCTCGGCCGGATCCGGGCCGTGGTCGGTCCGGACGTGGTCGTGTCGGCGTCGATGGACCTGCACGGCAACGTCACGGCGGAGCTCGCACACCAGGTCGACCTCGTCACCTGCTACCGGATGGCCCCGCACGAGGACGCCCTCGAGACGAAGGAGCGGGCGGTCCGCAACCTCGTCGACGTGCTGACGACCCGGCCCGTCGGACAGCAGCGCCCGGTGAAGGCCTGGGTGCCGATCCCGGTGCTCCTCCCCGGCGAGCAGACGTCCACGCGGATCGAGCCCGCTGCGTCCCTCTACGCCCAGGTACCGGAGGTCGAGGCGACGCCGGGAGTCCTCGACGCGGCGATCTGGGTCGGGTACGCGTGGGCCGACCAGCCGCGGGACCGCGCGGTCACCGTCGTCACCGGGTGGGACCTGGACGCCGTCGCCGCGGGTGCCGAGCGGCTCGCGCGCGCGTTCTGGGACGTCCGCGAGGACTTCGTCTTCGTCGCACCGACGGGCAGCTTCGACGAGTGCCTCGCCGCAGCGCTCGCACCCGGGGCCGCGCACCCGTTCTTCGTCTCGGACTCCGGCGACAACCCGACGGCGGGCGGCTCCGGCGACATGACGTGGGGGCTCACGCAGGTGCTCGCGAACCCGGCGTTCGCCACGCCCGACGGCCCGACCGTCATCTACGCGAGCGTCCCCGGTGCCGAGGCGGTCGCCGCCGCGGTGGAGGCCGGCGTCGGTGCCACGATCACGGTGACCGCAGGCGCGGCGGTCGACGCGGTCCACGCCGGGCCGATCACGATGACCGGCCGCGTGCACGCCGTCAAGCACGGTGACCGTGACGCCGGCACCGAGGTGGTGCTACAGGTCGGGTCGGTGTTCGCGATCCTCACCGGGCAGCGGAAGCCGTACCACCACGAGCACGACTTCACCGACCTCGACCTCGACCCGCGCAGCGCGGACGTCGTGGTCGTGAAGATCGGGTACCTCGAGCCGGAGCTGTTCGACATGGCGGCCGACTGGATGCTCGCGCTCACGCCCGGCGGGGTCGACCAGGACCTCGAGCGACTCGGCCACCACCGGATCGCCCGCCCGATGTTCCCCTACGATCGGGAGTTCCCGTCGGCGCCCGACCTGGGCGCGCGGATCATCCCACCGTCGAACGAACCGCTCGGAGCCATCGCGTGACCACAGCCCCCGTCGCCCTCGAGATCGCGGTGACCTCCCCGTCCGGAGCGGTCGTCGCACGGGACGCCGGAGCCGACCGCGTCGAGCTCTGCGTCGGCCTCGAACTCGGCGGGCTCACCCCGTCGCAGGCGCTCGTCGAGACCGTGCACGAGACGGGCATCCCGGCACACGCGCTCGTCCGGTGCCGACCCGGCGGCTTCGTGCACACCGACGACGAGGTGGCCCTGATGGAGCGCGAGGTCCGCTCGGTCCTCCGCTCCGGTGCAGCCGGGGTCGTGGTCGGTGCGCTCCGTCCGGACCACACCCTCGACGAGGACGCCCTCCGACGCTTCGTGGACGCTGCCCGGTCCGTGAGCGCCGTCGCCGAGGTCACCCTCCACCGGGCGGTCGACCACGCGGCGGACCCGGTCGCCGCAGCGGGCACGCTCGCGAGCCTCGGCTTCACCCGGGTGCTGACGTCGGGGGCCGCGCCGTCCGCGCGCGCCGGCGTCGACGTGATCCGTCGGATGGTCGAGGCGGCCGGTCCCGTCCAGGTGATGGCGGGCGCGGGTGTCCGTCCCGCCGACGTCCCCACCCTGGTCGGCGCGGGGGTCGCCGCGGTCCACCTGTCGGCGAAGCGGCGCTCCGAGGAGACCGCGCACGGCGGGGTACCCATGGGCGGGTCGGACGACGGTGGCGCGCACTTCGTCACGGACGCCGCGGTCGTCGCCGCTGCCCGCCGAGCGATCGACGGCTGAGCCCGACCGATCCGCCCGCGGGCAACCTGGTGCGTCGCGGACCCTCCGGGGAGTCCGGGCTGGCAGCATGAGGGCATGGCGGACCGATCTGCGGGGCCGGTCGGTGGTCGCGGACGCCGCGCCTTCCGGAACCAGTTGGGGATCATCGCCGGCGTGCTGCCGGCGATCGCCTTCGTGCTCGTGGTCGACCGGGCCGAGTTCGGGGTCGCCGGCGCGGTCGGCATCGGGGTGCTCCTCGCCGCCCTCGTCGTCACGGCGTGGGTGCGGGAGCTCGACCGCCGGTGGTTCGCCGCGGTGCTGGCCGCCGACCTGGTCGGCATCGCCGTCATCCGCGCCGACGTGCCGAGCGTCGGGATCACGGTGCTCCTCGTCCTGCCCGCCCTCTGGGCCGGCTACGCGTTCCGGTGGCGCGGCGCGGTCCTCGTGACGATCGCCTCCACCGCGACCCTGTGGCTCGGCAGCCCGGACGAATGGGCGGTGATCGACCGGCTCGACACCGCACGGCTCGTGATCCTGCCGCTCGTGATCGGCGCGGTGAGCGGCACGGCTGCGGCGTTCGCCCTGCGGCAGGACGCCCGTGCACTGCTCCTCCGACGACAGACGGAGTTCGTCGAGCGGACCCTGCGCGAGGTCTCCGGACGCGAACGGCTCGTCAGCGCGGTGCTGGACGCCGTCGACTTCGACATCGTCGCGTTCGACGACGATCGGAACATCACGGTGTCGAACGGGCAGCGTCGGTCCGGGGTGCTCGACGACCTCGGCCACGCGACCGACGGCCACCCGGGTGGGGTCCTCGACAGGGTCTTCGCCGGCGCCGAGCTCGACGGCGAGCTGCTCACCGTCCGCCGTGGCGACGGCACCACCCGCACCTACACCGTCACCGCCCGGCAGTTCGTCACCGACGGCGAGCCCGGCGGCGTCATCGTCGCGCGTGACGTCACGGCCGAACGGGAGGCGATCGGAGCGCGGGACGACCTCATCGCGTCCGTCTCGCACGAACTCCGCACACCGGTCACCGCGATCCTCGGGTCGATCGAACTCGCCCGCGACGCAGAGGGGCTCGATCCGGACACCGAGCGGCTGCTCGAGGTGGCCTCCCGCAACGCGGAACGTCTCGTCGTGCTCGTCAACGGGATTCTGCAGTCCGCCCGCGAGGAACGGGTCGACCTGGTCCTCGCCCCGTGCGACCTCGTCGACGTCGCCCGCGCGGCCGTCGAGTCCGCGGAGCCGGTCGCGCTGGCCGCCGACGTCCGACTGACGCTGTCCCCGACGGCCCCCGCCACGGTCGAGACCGTCGCGGACGCGTTCCGGATCCGGCAGGTGCTCGACAACCTGATCAGCAACGCGGTGAAGTACAACCGACCGGGCGGCACGGTCGAGATCGGGTTGGCCGCGCACGGGGACCGCGTCTGGCTGACCGTCCGCGACGACGGGATCGGCATCGCGGACGCCGACCAGGACCGACTGTTCGAGCGGTTCTTCCGCGCCGAGGCCGTCCGTAGCTCCGGCGTGCACGGCACCGGGCTCGGACTCGCCATCTGCCGCGAGATCGTCCGGCGACACCGGGGCGACCTGACCATCACGAGCGAGCTCGGCGACGGAACGACGGCGACCGTCGTGCTGCCCCGTGACGCCGGAGCGACGACCGAGGAGCGACCGTGAACCCCCTGCTGTTCTGGACGGCGATCGGCACCGGCATCACGCTCTGCGGGGTCGCCGCCCGGTCGTGGACGCACGATCGCTCCCGCGCCCGACCGACCGTCGACCGCCGCCTGGTCGACCTGCTGCTCGCGGTGGTCGGCGGGTTCCTCGTGCTCATCGGCGCCGCCCTCCTCGCCGGTCCCTCGACGTCCGTGCTCGTCGTCCTGCTCGTCGTCCTGCTCGGGGTCGCGCTGCTCTGCCTCGCCGCCGGCCGCGGAGCCGCACCCGCCGACCCGTCCGGCGCAGACCACGAGCAGGTCCGCGGCGACGTCACGGACCTGCTCCGACGTGCCGACTACCACCAGCTCTCCCTGACGCTGCTGCGGGTCGGGATCGTGGACGCCCCGGACGTCGTCCGTGCGTTCGGCGAGGAGACGCTCGCGACCGGACTGCGGGACGTCGCTGCGGCGGTCCGCCGGTCCGCTCCGCCGGACGCGACGGTGTGGATGCCCGCCCGGGACGCCGTGGTCGTGGTCGTCCGCACCGACGACCTCGACATCCCCGCCCTGCGCGCGGAGGTGGAGACGGCGGTCGCCGAGGGTGCGTTCGTGGTCGCGACCGGGATGCGCCCCCTGCTCGAGTGGGCGCGCGCCGACTCGGACGAGCACGGCTACGAGCTGGCCGACCTCGAGCGTGCGGTGGGTGCCACGGCGCGCTGACGGCGTGTGCCGGGCCGCCGGGCCCCGACGATGTCCGCCGCGCGGCTGGCCCGGACGGGGCCTGCGCGGATCCAGAGCAGAACCAGAGGTGTTCCCGCGCCCTCCTCGCCGGGACCTCGCGGTCGCCCGGTGAGACTCGGTCACGACGGACCGACACCACCGTCACGGACCAGGAGCACACCATGACCATCGAGCGGGACACCACCAGCCCCCTGCACACCCCCCGAACCGACAGCCGCAGCGCCGCCGCCGCCCGGGTGGCGCGTGCACGCATCACCGAGGCGGTCGCCGAGCACTACACGAGCCGGTCGTCCGCCGGGCTCGCCGAGTCGGTGCTCGAGGACCTCGCGGCCCTGCCCGAGCCCCGCCCCGTCGTCGGGTGCGTCATCCCCGCCTACAACGAGGCCGAGAGCATCGCCGCCGTGCTCGACTCCCTCCTGTCGCAGACCCGACTGCCCGACGTGGTGCACGTGGTCATCAACAACACGACCGACGACACGTTCGAGATCGCCGCGCAGTACGCCGGCCCGCACACCGTGGGCGAGGGCGACGACGAGCAGCGCACCGAGGTCTACGTGCACGACATCGGGGAGAACCCGGACAAGAAGGTCGGCGCCCTGAACTACGGCTTCAGCCTCATCGAGGGCTGCGACTACATGCTCGGCGTCGACGGCGACACCACGGCACACCCGGACGCGGTCGAGCGACTCGTCGAGGAGATCGTCTCGGACGAGCGCATCGGCGGGATCTCCGCGATCTACTCGATCGACGACCGCCCGTTCCGGCGTCCGGTGCAGCGCTTCCTGATCGCCGGTCAGCGAGCCCAGTTCGCCGCCTTCAACATGCAGAACATGCTGAAGGGCCGGAACATGGCGGTCCTCGGCGGCCAGTTCTCGATCTTCTCGATGCGCGCGCTGCACGAGGTCATGGAGGTGAACCACCAGGGCTCGCCGTGGGTGAAGGACAGCGAGGTCGAGGACTCCCTGCTCTCGCTGCAGGTGAAGAGCGCCGGCTACCTGACGAAGATCAGCGCCCGCGCCCGTGCGGACGTCGGCGGCATGCACACGCTCCGCGGGCTCGACGCGCAGCAGGTGAAGTGGAACTTCGGGGCCATCGAGCTCATGTGGCCCGGCCAGCGCGGCGACACGAAGGGGCAGCCCTTCCACCCGAACCTCCGGCTGCGGTGGGTCGAGCACGCCTCGATGGTGGTGAACCTGACCACCCGGGTGCTGTTCGTGCTGCTCCTGGTCGCGTCACTCTCGATCGGGGCGTTCGTCTTCAGCCCGTTCTGGCTCATCCCCCCGGTCGCGGCAACGCTGCTCAACCTCCGCGTGGTGGCGTCGATGAAGCACCGGACCTGGAGCGACGTGCTGTTCGCGGCCCTCGTCGCGCCGGCCGAGGTCTACATGTGGATCCGGCTCGGGCACTTCCTGCGGGCGTGGACCCGGTTCGCCAGCAAGAAGCAGACCGACAACTGGGCCGAGCAGGCGAAGGCCGAGCGCGGCAGCGGCAACGGCTACCTCGCGCCGGTCGCGCTCGTCGTGCTGCTGATGGCTGCGGCCGTCGCCGGCTGGTTCCAGCTGGACGTCGCCGCGCAGTCGACGATCCTGCGCTTCGGCTGGCCGGTCCTCGCCGTCATCACGGTGCTGCAGACGGTGGGGATGCTCGCCAAGGTGCTGCGACGCCAGTTCGGCTACCGGGTCTGATGCCCGGTCCCTCAGCCGAGGAAGCCGGCATCCCCCGGGCCGGTCAGTCGGTACCCGACGCCCCGCACCGTCACGACGAAGCGCGGGGCGTTCGGGTCGTCTCCGAGCTTCCGACGGAGGTTCGCCATGTGCACCTCGACGTTGCGCCGGTCCGCATCGCCCACGAAGTGCGTCGTGACGTAGCTGTCAGCCCGGAGTGCGAGCGCGAGGTCGGCCTTGGAGCGGACGCGGCGCTTCGACTCGAGCAGCGTCGCGATGAGGTCGAACTCCGTCTTGGTCAGCTCGACCGACGCGTCGTCGACCTCGGCGAGCCGGGCGTCCAGGTCGAGTGCCAGACCGTTGTGCTCGACCCGGGTCCCGTCGCCGCCGACCGTGGCCGCCGGCCCGCCGGACCCAGCCGACGCGGGCGGACCCGGCACGGCCGGCCCCGACACGGGCGAACCCGACACGAGCGGACCCGACACGGGCGAGGCCACTGGCGCGGACACGGCGGGGGCGTCGGTGACCGACGGGACGGCGGGTGCCGCGTCCGGGACGGCCGGTGCCGCGTCCCCGGGGACGGCGAGCGGCGTCGATGCTCCCGCTTCCTCTGCTCGGGACGGGACGTCCGCGGGGGCGACCTCGCGCGGACGTCGGAGCATCGCGCCGAGCCTGGCCCGGAGCTCGCGCGGCCGGAACGGCTTGACGAGGTAGTCGTCGGCACCCGCCTCGAGTCCCTGCAGGACGTCGATCTCGTCCCCCATCGCGGAGATCATGACGATGTAGGTCCCGCTCGACCGGCGGATCCGCCGTGCGACCTCGAACCCGTCGATGCCCGGCAGCGACACGTCGAGCGTGGTGACGACCGGATCGTGCGCAGCGACGGCACGGACCCCGTCCTCGCCGTTGCCCGTCGTCACCGTCTCGAAGCCGGCCTGGATGAGCACCTGTTCGATCAGGTACCGGATGTCGAGGTCGTCCTCGATGATGACCGCGACCCGACGGTCGGTGGTGTCCTGCACGGTGTCCCGCCCCTCCTGCGACCTGCCCGCGGACCCGGAGGAGCACCGTGAACAGCAGCGTCATCGTCGTCGATGCCACCCCGACCGGGGACGACCACGACTGGATCACCAGTATGGGGTACGCGCACCGGGTGACGACCGTGTCCGGCTGGGCGGCCGCCCTGTCATCGCCGGAGTTCCCGGCCGCGACGGTGCTGCTCGCCTGTCTCGGCACCGGTTCGGATGCGGTGGCATCGATCGTGCGGACGTGCCGCGCCGTCGGTTCGCTCGTCGTCGTCGACGCATCGCGCCACGACGAAGGCACGGTCCGGGTCGCCGTCGCCGCCGGTGCGCGACGGTGGGACGGCTCGGCGGACACGGCGCCATCGGCGTTCCGACCGGGGAGGGGGGCGACGCTCGACCGGTAGGGGGGATCGGTCGAGCGTCGCCAGTCTCGGGATGACGGGTGGAGCAGGAGCCTCGGGCCCTCCTGCTTCAACGGTCAAGATACTTGATCATTGACCTGTTTGACCACTCGTATGCTTACCCCAAAGCGAGGGGTGACCCTGCAGGCCTCTCGCCCACGCCGCCGATGGGAGAACCCGTGGTCAGTCCTGGTCCGGACACCGACGCAGAGCGGCTCACCGCGTTCGACGCCGTCGCGCGTGCCAACGCCGTCCTCGTCCGGCAGCTGAGCGCCCGCGCCGGCGTGCACGAGAACGCGCTCCGTGCCCTCGTGCTCATCGACGACACGGGCTGGTCGACACCGACGGAGGTGGCGGGGTACCTCGGCCTGACCTCCGGTGCCGTGACGAACATGATCGACCGGATGACCGCAGCGGGACTCGTCGAACGCGTCGCGAACCCCGACGACCGTCGCGGAGCGCTGCTCCGCCTCTTGCCCGCGGGGGACGAGGTCGTCCGCGACCACCGCCGCCGCTTCGCGGCGGTCCTCGCTGCGGTCGACGCCGCCCACGGCGGCGACCTGGCGGCTGTCCTCACCGACCTGGCGACCCGCCTCTACGAACAGGCAGGTGACGTGGACCGCTGACCCGGCGGACTGGAGGCGCAGCACCCGCTGGCACCGCGCCTCCCGTCCGGAACGGGGTCACTGGACGCGCGAGGGCTCCTGCTCCTCGTCGTCGTCACCGGGGATGTGGACGTCCTGGACCGTGACGTTGACCTCGGCAACCTCCATGCCGACGATCTGCTCGAGGGCGCGGGACACATTGCCGCGCACGCCGTCGGCGACCTGCTGGAGGGCGACCGGGTACTCCGCGACGATCACGATGTCCGCGGCGACCTGCTTCTCGCCGACCTCGACCTTGACGCCCTGCCCGAAGTCGCGCTGGCCGATCGCGTCACGGATCGCGCCGATAGCACGGGCCGCGCCGGAGCCGAGCGAGTGCACGCCGTCGACCTCGCGGGCGGCGAGGCCGGCGACCTTCTCGACGACCGAGTCGTCGATCGAGGTGGTGCCGGTGGTCTGGGTGTCAGCCATGGTTCGGTCTCCTCCGTCCGGGTGCCCGCCGGGCCGATCCCGGCGGGTGCTGTCTGCTGATGGGACGCACCACCCAGACCGAACGTCACGCAGACCGCTGCGGACTCAGGGAAGACCCAGGGAGCGATCGCCCTCAGCCCCACACCCGGTCGGCGATCGCGACGACGCTGCGGACCTTCGCCCACTGTTCGTCCTCGGTCAGGACATTGCCCTCCTCGGTCGACGCGAACCCGCACTGCGGGCTGAGCGCGAGCTGCTCCAGCGGCGCGAACCGCGCGGCATCGCGGATGCGCTGCTCGACCACCGCCGGGTCCTCGAGCTCGCCGGTCTTCGACGTGACGAGCCCGAGCACGACGATCTGATCCCCGTGCGGCAGGTACTGCAGCGGCTCGAAGCCACCGGCACGGTCGCTGTCGTACTCGAGGAAGAACCCGTCGTAGCCGGTGTTGCCGAGCAGTTCCTCTGCGACGGGCTCGTACCCGCCGGACGAGATCCAGGTCGAGCGGAAGTTGCCCCGGCAGACGTGCGTCGTGACGACCAGGTCCGACGGCCGCCCGTCGAGCACGCGCCGGATCACGGACGAGAACCGTGCGGCGATGCCGTCGGTGTCGATGCCCCGCTCCCGGGCCTTCTCGAGCTCGACGTCAGAGCACAGGTACGCCCACGCGGTGTCGTCGAGCTGCAGGTAGCGCACCCCGACGGCGTGGAACGCGGCGATCGCGGCGCGGTACGCCGCGACGAGGTCCTCGGTGATCGCGGCGCGGTCGGCGTAGTGCTCGGTGCGGACCTGGTCGGCGTCGAGCCGGAAGTCGAACACCGTCGGTGACGGGATGGTGAACTTCGCGGCGACTCCGCGACGAGCGGCCTCCTGCACGACGAACCGTGCGTGCGCGAGGAACGGGTGGTCCGTCGGGAACGAGACCGGGCCGGTCACCCGGAGCCCTTTCGGCGTCGTGGTCACCCCCTGGAACGCGATGCCGTGGTCGAGCTCGACGACCTCGACGCCGTCCAGACCGCCCCAGAAGTCGAGGTGCCACCAGCTGCGGCGGGCCTCGCCGTCCGTGACGACCTGCAGCCCGGCAGCCTGCTGCGCGTCGGCGAGCGCCCGGACGGCCTCGTCCTCGACGGCGCGGAGGGCGTCGTCGTCGATCGTCCCGGCAGCGTGCGCGGCGCGGGCCTCCTGCACGGCAGAGGGGCGGAGGTAGCTGCCGACGACGTCGGCTCGGAACGGCGGTCGCTGGGACATGGGCCGATCGTACCGAGGCGGAACGAGGAGCCGGGAGCCCACTACGTCGCACGGCGTAGTGTGCGCCGCATGCCCGCACTGACCGACACGTTCACCATGTCCAACGGTCTGCACATCCCGAAGATCGGCTTCGGGACGTGGCAGATCCCGTCCGGCAGCGATGCCTACGACGCCACGAAGACCGCCATCGAGGCGGGTTACCGCCACATCGACACCGCGCTCGCCTACGGCAACGAGGCCAGCGTCGGCGAAGCCGTCCGCGACAGCGGCGTCCCGCGCGACGAGCTCTTCATCACGACGAAGCTCCCCGCCGAGGTGAAGACCGCGTCCGGCGCGCGCGACGCCTTCGAGGAGTCGTCACGCAACCTCGACCTCGGCCACGTCGACCTGTACCTGATCCACGCGCCGTGGCCGTGGAGCGACATGGGGTCCGACCACCGCGACGGCAACGTCGAGGTGTGGAAGGTGTTCGAGGAGCTCTACGACGCCGGCCGCACGAAGAGCATCGGTGTCTCGAACTTCATGGTCGCCGACCTCGAGGACCTGCTCGGACGGACCGACGTCGTCCCCCACGCGAACCAGATCCGCTGGTTCGTCGGGAACACGCAGGACGAGACGACCGCCTTCGACCGGGAGCACGACATCCTCACCGAGGGGTACTCGCCGCTCGCGACCGGCGGGCTGCTCGAGAACGGCACCATCGCGGACATCGCGGCGAAGTACGACAAGTCCGTGGCGCAGGTCGCGATCCGGTACCTCCTCGAGAAGGACGTGCTGCCGCTGCCGAAGTCGACGACGCCGTCGCGGATCGCAGAGAACGCCGACGTGGACTTCGTGCTGTCGGCGGAGGACGTGGCGGCGCTCGACGCACTGGAGGACACGACGGCGTGAGCCGGGGTCGCTGACGAGGGTCGCTGACGCGACCGCACAGCGGACGGGAGGCCCGTGGCGGGATCGCCACGGGCCTCCCGTCCGTCGTCGCGCACTGTTTACATGCAGACGGTCGCCGACACGAGGACGAAACAGACGGGCAACGGCCACGACACAGCGCCGCACGACACTCGTAGTACCTGTCACCCGACAGGTACCGCCGCGAAAGGTCCTGCAGCCATGCGCTCTCCCGAAGCTCCGCTCCACGCACCACGCGCCACCACGTCCGCCGGCCCCGCCGCCGGCCCGTCGACCGCCGCTTCCGACCTCGCCGCCCTCGGCTACGAGCAGGAGCTCCACCGGGGCGTCGGGTCGTTCTCGTCGTTCGCCGCCGGGTTCTCCTTCGTGTCGATCCTCACCACGGTGTTCCAGCTCTTCGGCCTCGGCTTCGGCCTCGGTGGTGCCGCGTTCTTCTGGGCCTGGCCGCTCGTCTTCGGCGGCCAGCTCCTCGTCGCGCTCAACTTCGCGCAGCTCGCCGCCCGCTGGCCGATCTCCGGCGCGATCTTCCAGTGGTCGAGTCGGCTCGCCGGCGCCCGGTTCGGCTGGTTCACCGGCTGGACGATGATCATCGGCCAGATCCTGACCGTGGCCGTCGCCGCGATCGCCGTGCAGGCGGTCCTGCCGTCGATCTGGACGGGTTTCCAGGTCGTGGGCGGCCCGACGGCGGACCCCTCGGTCGCCTCGCCCACCGGTGCCGCGAACGCCGTGGTGCTCGGACTCGTGATGCTCGTGCTGACGACGGTCGTCAACATCGTGAGCGTCCGGTTCATGGCCCGCGTGACGAGCTTCGGTGTGCTGGTGGAGATCGTCGGGGTGGTCGTCCTCATCGCCGCACTGTTCGTGCTCCCGCACCGGTCGGCCACGGTGGTGTTCTCGACCGCCGGCTCGACGAGCACCGAGCCGTACGTGTGGGCGTTCCTCGCATCGTCCCTGATGGCCGCGTACGTCATGGTCGGGTTCGACTCCGCCGGTGAACTCGCCGAGGAGACCCACAACCCGCGCCGCACCACCCCGAAGACGATCGTCCGCGCCCTGACCGTCTCGGGCCTCGGCGGCGGACTGCTCATCGTCGGCGCACTCGTCGCCGCGCCGAGCCTGACCGACGGCAAGCTCGCCACACAGGGCCTCGCCTGGGTGATCACCTCGACCCTCGGCGACGTCTTCGGGCGACTCCTGCTCTGCTGCGTCGCGGTCGCCGTGTTCGCGTGCACGCTGGCCGTCCAGACCGCGGGCGCCCGGATGGTCTACTCGATGGCCCGGGAGCGCGCGCTGCCGTTCCACCGCGTCCTGTCGAGGGTCTCGCCCCGGACCGGCACGCCCATCGCCGCCTCGATCGTCGTCGGCGTCGGCGCCGGGCTGGCCCTCGCGGTGAACATCGGCCAGTCCGCGATCTTCACCGCCCTGTCGAGCCTCTGCATCGCGATGCTGTACCTCGCCTACCTCGGTGTGACGGGCCCGCTCCTCGTCGAGCGGATCCGCACGCGGCGGACCGGGCTGCCGACCGGTGTGGACGAGGACGGGAAGCCGCTGTTCACGCTCGGCCGGTGGGGCATCCCGCTGAACGCCCTCGCCGTCGCGTTCCAGGTCGGCATGGCCGTCAACCTCATCTGGCCGCGGCCGGAGATCTACGACCTCACCGGGCACTCGTGGTGGCTGCAGTACAGCGCGCTCCTGTTCATCGGTGCCGTCCTGCTCGTCGGCTGGGCCTGGTCCTCGTGGCGGAACCGCACCCACGGTCCGCTCACGCTCGCCGAGGTGCCGCACACCGCGCCGACGCCGATCGCCCCCGTCGAGGCCTGATCGAGCGGGCCGGTCGACCCCGGGACCGGTCCGCCGCCCGCCTCGCCCGCACCGACCCGGCACCAGTTCCGCCCGCTCCGCCCGCTCCACCGAAAGGCCCCACCCGTGCGCGACCTCCACCAGACCGACAGCGTGACCGCCTCACGCTCCGACGCCCGAGCGCAGGCCGGGACGACGTCCGACTGGATGCCGTACCTGCCCGCCTCGACCTCGCCGTTCACCCCGGACGGCGTCGACCCGGCCGAGCTGGTCTGGGCCGAGACGGTCGCGCCGGGCGGGTACACGCACAAGGTGCTCGCCCGTGGGACCCGCTTCCGGTTCGACGACCCGACCGGCGACGCCTGCGCCAACCTCCTCGTGCACAACGCGCTCGAGCCGTGGGAGCGCCTGAACGTCGCCGACACCCAGAAGATCCCGTGGCAGGCGTACCTCGGGCAGGGCTCGCCGCTCCTCAGCGGGGACGGGCGGATCCTGGCGAGCATCGTCGAGGACACCTCCGGCCACCACGACGCCTTCTGCGGCACGAGCACCGACGCTTGGAACGAGCGGAAGTACGGCGATGCCGCACCAGAGGGTCCGTCGCCGAGCGGGCGGTCCCTGCTCGCGAAGGCGGCGGCCAAGCACGGGCTGTCGAGGCGCGACCTGCCGCCGAGCGTCTCGTTCTTCCAGGGCGTGCACGTCGAGGCGGACGGGACCCTGACCCCGACGGGCTCCGCCGGCCCGGACCGACACGTCACCCTCATCGCCGAGCTGCCGCTCCTCGTCCTCGTCGCGAACGTGCCGCACCCGCTCGACCCGCGCGCCGAGTACACCGTCGGTCCGCTCCGCGTGCACGCGTGGCGCGGGGCGGCGACGGCGGCGACGGACCCGCGGGCCACGGCGACGCCCGAGCTGCACCGTGCGCACCTCAACTCGATCGACTACGCGGAAGCACGAGGCTGCTGATGACCACCGCCACCACCACGTCCACCGTCCCGGTCGGCGCCGTCCACGACCCCGACGTCCCCCTCGACTGGGGCGACTCCCTGGTCCCCGGCACCGTGGTCCGTGACGACCGCGTCGCCCCGCTCGCACCGTGGTCGGCCGTGGTCCGGGCCGGCGAGGTCCTGACGATCGTCGACGTCGGGGGCAACCAGAGCGCCGACTGCCTGGTCTACGACGCGCACGACCCCCACGAGCGCTACAGCGTGCCGGACACGCTCGCGGCCCAGGGCAACGCGTACGTCCGCACCGGCACGGTCCTGATGTCGAACGAGGGGCGTCCGCTGATGACCGTCGTCGCGAACGAGATCGACCGGCAGGACACCATCGGCGGCGCGTGCTCGAAGGAGTCGAACACGCTCCGCTACGGCCACCACACCCAGTACCAGCACGGCTGCCGGGAGAACTTCCTCGCGGAGGCCGCACGCCACGGACTCGGCGCGCGCGACCTCGTCTCGAACCTCAACTGGTTCATGAACGTCCCGGTCGAGGAGGACGGCGCGCTCGGCATCGTCGACGGCATGAGCGCCCCCGGCAAACGCGTCGCGGTGCGGGCCGAGCGGGACGTCCTCGTGATCGTGTCCAACTGCCCGCAGATGAACAACCCCTGCAACGACTTCTCCTGCACCCCGCTGCGCATGATCGTGGTCCAGCCGTGACCACGTCGACGGACCCCACCGCCGCACTCGACCCCGACGGGAACGACACCGTGACTCCCCCGCTCTCCACCGACACCGTGCTCGTCGCCAACCGCGGCGAGATCGCCCGCCGCGTGATCCGCTCCGCGAAGGCGCTCGGCATGCGCACCGTCGCCGTGTACTCGGACGCCGACCGCGCGGCCCCGCACGTCCGCGAGGCCGACACCGCCGTCCGGCTCGGCCCTGCGCCGGCACGCGAGTCCTACCTGCGGATCGACGCCGTCGTCCAGGCCGCGCTCGACACCGGCGCGGGTCTCGTGCACCCCGGGTACGGCTTCCTCTCCGAGAACACCGAGTTCGCCGCCGCGTGCGAGGCCGCCGGCATCCGGTTCGTCGGTCCGACCGCCGAGCAGATCGTCCAGTTCGGCGCGAAGCACACCGCCCGCGAGCTCGCGGCCGCCGCCGGCGTGCCGATGCTCGCCGGCACCGGCCTCCTCGCCAGCGTCGAGGACGCCGTCGCGCAGGCCGAGCGCATAGGGCTGCCGGTCATGCTCAAGGCCACCGGCGGCGGCGGCGGCATCGGCATGCAGGCGTGCGCCACGCTCGACGAGGTCCGGGAGGCCTACGCGAGCGTCGAGCGCACCGCCACGGCCGCCTTCGGCTCCGCCGGGATCTTCCTCGAGCGGCTCGTCCGTCCGGCCCGCCACGTCGAGGTCCAGCTGTTCGGCGACGGCGCCGGTCGCGTCGCCGTGATCGGCGACCGCGACTGCTCCCTCCAGCGCCGGAACCAGAAGGTCATCGAGGAGGCTCCGGCCCCGGCACTCCCAGCGCACGTCCGGGAGGCACTGCACGCGTCCGCCCGTCGGCTCGCCGAGAGCGTCGGGTACCGCAGCGCCGGGACCGTCGAGTTCGTCTACGACCCGGTGCGCGAGGAGGCCTCGTTCCTCGAGGTGAACACGCGCCTGCAGGTCGAACACCCGGTCACCGAGGAGGTCTTCGGCGTCGACCTGGTCGAGCTCATGCTGCGACTCGCCCGTGACGGTGCCGCCGGCATCGACGACGACGTGTTCACCCGCGCGTGGACCCCGGACGGCCACGCGGTCGAGGCCCGCGTCTACGCCGAGGACCCGGCGAAGGGCTCCCTGCCGTCGAGCGGCCTCGTCACGCAGGCCGTGTTCCCCGAGCGACCGGGTCTGCGGGTGGACGGCTGGGTCGAGACCGGCTCCGAGGTGTCCGCGTTCTACGACCCGATGCTCGCCAAGGTCATCGCGACGGGCGAGACCCGCGACGACGCCCTCGACCTGCTCCGCGACGGCCTCCTGAACACCCGGATCGACGGCATCGTGACGAACGCCGGGCTGCTCCGCACGCTCACGGACGACCTCGAGCTCCGGACCGCGACGCACTCGACGTCGACGCTCGACGAGACCGAGGACCCGGACCCGCGCATCGACGTCGTCGTGCCGGGGACGATGACGATGATCCAGGACCTCCCCGGCCGTACCGGCTACTGGCAGGTGGGGGTCCCACCGAGCGGCCCCTTCGACGGCGCCTCCTTCGCCGAGGCGAACCGAGCGGTCGGCAACCCGGACGGCGCACCCGCGCTCGAGGTCACGGCGTCCGGGCCGACCCTGAAGTTCTCGGCGAGCGCCGTGGTCGCGGTCACGGGCGCCCCGGTGCCGGTGACGCTCGACGGCGAGTCCGTGGCGATGTGGGAGCCCGTCGAGGTCGCGGCCGGGCAGACCCTCGCGGTCGGCACCGCGGCGGGCCCGGGGCTCCGGGCGTACCTGGCGGTGCGCGGCGGCTTCGACGTCCCGCAGTACCTCGGCTCGACCGCCACGTTCACGCTCGGCGGGTTCGGCGGTCACGCGGGCCGCGCGCTCCTGGCCGGCGACGTCCTGCGGCCCGGTTCCCCCGACGCGGACGCCCCGCACCCGGCGTTCCCCGCCGGTGCCCTGCTCGGGCTCGTCGGTGGCCCGACCCCGGCCGACCGTCGCACCGCGCTGACCGACACGTGGGAGGTCGCCGTCACCGAGGGACCCCACGCGGCCCCGGACTTCTTCACCCGCGACGACCTCGACGTGTTCTACGCGACCGACTACGTCGTCCACCACAACTCCGCACGCACCGGCGTCCGCCTGATAGGCCCACGTCCGGGCTGGGCGCGCACGGACGGCGGTGAGGCGGGCCTGCACCCGTCGAACATCCACGACACCCCGTACGCCGTCGGCGCGATCGACTTCACCGGGGACACCCCGATCATCCTCGGCCCGGACGGGCCGTCCCTGGGCGGGTTCGTCTGCCCCGCGGTGGTCGCCAGCGGCGACCTGTGGAAGCTGGGCCAGCTCCGTCCAGGTGACACCGTGCGCTTCGTCCCCGTCCGCGAGGCCGACGCCGCCGCGCTCGACGCGCACCGGGCCTCCCGGTCGGTGCCGCGCACCGGAGGCGACGGCGACGACGGCGTCCTGGCCCGCCTCGACGCGACCGACGCTCGACCGAGCGTCGCCTACCGACGTGACGGCGACGACAACGTCCTCGTCGAGTACGGCGACATGACGCTCGACATCGCGCTGCGGATGCGGGTGCACGCCCTCATGACGAAACTGCAGGAGGAGGCGCCGAAGGGGATCGTCGACGTCACGCCCGGTATCCGGTCCCTGCAGGTGCACACCGATACGAGCGTGCTGAAGGCGAGCACGATGGCCGGGCTCCTCCGCGAGCTCGAGGACGAGATCCCGCCGACCGACCAGCTCGTGGTGCCCTCGCGGACCGTGAAGCTGCCGCTGTCGTGGGACGACCCCGCGACCCGGCTGGCGATCGAGCGGTACATGGCGGGTGTGCGGGACGACGCCCCGTGGACGCCGTGGAACATCGAGTTCATCCGCCGGATCAACGGCCTCGACAGCGTGGACGACGTGTTCCGCACGGTGTTCGACGCGAGCTACCTCGTGCTCGGGCTCGGCGACGTGTACCTCGGCGCACCGGTCGCCACGCCGCTCGACCCGCGGCACCGGCTCGTGACGACGAAGTACAACCCCGCCCGGACCTGGACGGCCGAGAACTCGGTCGGGATCGGCGGCGCGTACCTCTGCATCTACGGCATGGAAGGGCCCGGCGGGTACCAGTTCGTCGGCCGCACCGTGCAGATCTGGAACCGGTTCCGCCGCGGCGGGCTGTTCCAGGAGGACCCGTGGGCGCTGCGGTTCTTCGACCGGATCGAGTGGTACCCGGTCGGAGCGGACGAGCTGCTCGAGCTCCGGGCCGAGACGGACGCCGGGCGTGGGCACTTCGAGACCGTCGACGGCGAGTTCTCGATCGCGTCGTACAACCGGTTCCTCGCGGAGAACGCCGGCTCGATCGCCGACTTCCGAGCGCAGCAGGCCCGCGCGTTCGACGAGGAGAAGGAGCGGTGGCGGGCGTCTGGCGAGTTCGACGTACGGGACGAACCCGCCGTGGTGCTGCCGGACGAGGTGACGCTGCCGGCCGGGGCGACCGCGGTGACGGCGCCGTTCACCTCGACCGTGTGGCAGGTGGACGTCCGGCCGGGTGACCGCGTGGACGAGGGGCAGAAGCTGCTGGCCGTGGAGGCGATGAAGATGGAGTCGATGGTGCACGCACCGGCCGACGGGCACGTGCTCGAGGTCTACGTGAAGCCGGGTGACCAGGTGGCGCCGGGGCAGGTCCTCGCGGCGATCGGGGCGGCGGCGTGAGCGGGGCCGGCACCGCGACCGCGCACGGGCACGAGCTCGGGGCCCGCGCAGCTGCTCGCGTGCACGACGCCTTCGACCGCATCGCAGCCGTCGACCGGCCCGAGGTCTGGATCACCCTTCGCGACCGCGCGGCGGTCGTCGCGGAGGCGGAGGCCGTCGACCCGACCCTGCCCCTCGCCGGCCTGCTCTTCGCCGTCAAGGACAACATCGACGTCGCCGGACTGCCCACCACCGCGGCGTCCCGCTCGTACGCGTACGAACCGACCCAGGACGCCACCGCGGTCGCCCGGCTCCGGGCCGCCGGCGCGATCGTCGTCGGCAAGACGAACCTCGACCAGTTCGCCACCGGCCTGGTCGGCACCCGATCCCCCTTCGGTGCGGTCCGGAACGCCTGGGACCCGACGCGGATCTCCGGCGGGTCGTCGAGCGGGTCCGCCATCGCGGTCGCGCTCGGGGTCGTCGACTTCGCGCTCGGCACCGACACCGCGGGGTCCGGTCGGGTGCCGGCAGCGCTGGGCGGCATCGTCGGGGTGAAGCCCACGAAGGGCCTCGTCCCGACCACGGGTGTCGTGCCGGCCTGCCGGTCGCAGGACTGCGTGACGGTGTTCGCCCGGTCGCTCGACCTCGCCCGGACCGCCATCGAGCTCATGTCGGGGCCGGACGGCGTCGACCCGCTCGCCCGGCCCGACGCCGCCCTGTCTGACGGGTCGCTCGTCGCGCTGCCCCCGGTCCCGCGGATCGCGGTGCCGCAGGCGTCGCAGCTCGCGGGGCTCGCCCCGGGCTGGGCGGAGGCGTTCGCGCGGGCCGTCGACCGGTTCCGCTCGCTCGGCCACGAGGTCGTCGAGGTCGACATCACCCCGCTCCTCGACGCCGCTGCGCTCCTGTACGACGGTGCGTTCGTCGCCGAGCGGTACGCGGCGGTCGGCGCCCACATCGAAGCGCACCGCGACGAGATGGGCGCGGACCTCGACCCGACCGTCGCCGGGATCGTCCTCGGCGGGGCCGCATCGACGGCGGCGAAGCTCTTCGCCGACCAGGAGCGACTCGACTCCCTCGGCGCCGCCGGGCGTGCGGCCCTCGACGGCACGACCGCCCTCCTCACCCCGACGACGACCTGGCACCCGACCCTCGACGAGGTCGCCGCGGACCCGGTCGGCGCGAACAGCCGGATGGGCCGGTACACGAACTTCGCGAACCTCCTCGACATGGCGTCCCTCGCGGTGCCGGCCGGCTTCGTCGACGGGTTGCCGTTCGGCGTCATGCTCACCGGGCCCGCGTTCAGCGACCGGCGGCTCGCCGCCCTCGCGGCGGCGTTCGCCGCCCCGACCGTCGACCTGCTGGTCGTCGGCGCGCACCTGCGCGACCAACCGCTCAACGGACAGCTGGTCGCGGCGGGTGGGACGTTCCTCCAGGAGGCCCGGACCACCTCCGACTACCGGCTGCACGTCCTCGACACGGTGCCGCCGAAGCCCGGACTGGTCCGGGCGGGCAAGGCCGATGCCGGTGACGGGGTCGGGGACGGTGCGTCCGCCGGCATCGCCGGCGAGGTGTGGCGCCTGCCCGCCGCCGGGTTCGCGACGTTCGTCGCCGCGCTCCCCGCACCGATGGCCATCGGCACGGTCACGCTCGCCGACGGCACCGACGTCACCGGATTCCTCGTCGAGCCGTACGCCGTCGAGGGGGCCGAGGACATCACGCGCCTCGGCGGATGGCGCGCGTACCGGCAGCAGCTCGTCGGAGCGCGGGCATGAGCCCCGGCTGGGAGGATGGCCGCATGGCTCCCGACGACCGCCCCGCCCGGCCCGGCCGACCGCGGGCGGTCCCGGAGTCGGCGTCCGGCCTGAGCCCACGGGACCAGATCCTCGACGCCGCCGCCGCGCTGTTCGTCGAGCACGGCTTCGGAGCCACCTCGACGCGGTCCATCGCCGAGCGCGTCGGCATCCGGCAGGCGTCGCTGTACTACCACTTCGCCGGCAAGGACGACCTCCTCGTGGCGCTGCTGGAGACCTCGGTCCGTCCCAGCCTCCGGTTCGCCGTCGACCTCGACGAACGGGCCGACGGCGGGGTCCCGGCGCCGGCCGCCCTCGCCGCGCTCGTGCGCTTCGACGTCGACACCCTCGCCCGCACGCCCCACAACGTCGGCACGCTCTACCTGCTCCCCGAGGTGCAGGGCGAGCAGTACGCCGGGTTCCGTGCCGACCGTCAGGCGCTGCAGGACGTGTACGCCCGGCTCGGCGCTCGCGCGGCGACGGCCGAGGTCGTCGACGTCGTGTCCGCCGACCGGCTGGGGAGCATCCTCATCCAGCTCGTCGAGACGGTCATCCAGCTCCGCCGGAGCGGCGACGTGCACGCAGCCGACCGCGAGGCGATCACCGCGAGCTGCCTCCGAGTCTGCGGGCTCGGTCCGGACGCCGTCGCGACGGCCCTCCGTGACGCCGAGACCGTCCTCAGCACCACGGGTGCCCCGGCCTGACGCCGTCGATCCGCTCCCCTGCACCGAACCCCCGAACCCTGCCCTCCGGAGGAACTCCTTGACCACCGTCGTCCCCACCGCCCGTCCCCGTCCGCTCGCCGACGCCCTGCTCCCCCGGACCGCCGCCGTCAGCACCGCACTCGTCGTCGGGGGCGCACTGCTCACCGCCGGCGCCGCCCAGCTGTCGGTGCCGCTCTGGCCCGTCCCGATCACCGGGCAGTCCCTCGCCGTCCTGCTCGTCGGCAGTGCGCTCGGTGCCCGTCGCGGCGTGCTCTCGATGCTCCTGTACATCGGCCTCGGACTCGTCGGCCTGCCCGTCTTCGCCGACGGCGCGGCCGGGGCCGGGGTGCTCGTCGGCCCGTCCGGCGGCTACCTGGTCGGTTTCGTCGCCGCTGCCGGACTCGTCGGGTGGGCCGCCGAACGCTTCGGCGATCGCCGGTTCACCGCGGCGTTGGTGTCGTTCTCGCTCGGCACGGTCGTGACCTTCGCCGCCGGGATGGCATGGCTCGCGGTCTCGCTCGGCCTCGACCTGCAGCACACCCTGGCGTACGGCCTGTACCCGTTCGTCCTCGGCGGCGTCGCGAAGGCCCTGATCGGCGCCGGGGTCACCGCGCTCGGCTGGACGGCAGCCCTGCGTCCGACGGGCCGCCCGGGCACGATGGACTGAGCTCGGGAACAGTCGGCCGGTGTCGTCGGTTGGACCGGGTGGTGCCGCAGCCAGCGGCACGACGACCACAGGAGGCCAGCATGACCACCACCGAGACCGCCATCCTCGCCGGCGGGTGCTTCTGGGGAGCGCAGCAGCTCCTCCGTCGACGTCCGGGCGTGATCAGCACCCGCGTCGGCTACTCGGGCGGTGACACCCCGAACGCCACGTACCGCAACCACGGCGACCACGCCGAGGCCGTCGAGATCGTGTTCGACCCGTCGCAGATCTCCTACCGCGACCTGCTCGAGTTCTTCTTCCAGATCCACGACCCGTCGACGAAGGACCGTCAGGGCAACGACATCGGGCGCAGCTACCGCTCGGCGATCTTCTTCACGAACGAGGAGCAGCACCGCGTCGCGCTCGACACCATCGCGGACGTCGACGCGTCGGGCCTCTGGCCGGGCAAGGTCGTCACCGAGGTCGAGCCGGCCGGGGACTTCTGGGAGGCCGAGGAGGAGCACCAGGACTACCTCGAGAAGCGTCCGAACGGGTACACCTGCCACTTCGTGCGCCCGGGCTGGAAGCTCCCGCACCGTGACGAGGCGACCGCCACGGCGTAGGCGCGCACGCCTGACGGCGTGACCGCACGACGGACGGGAGGCGCGGTGCCATCCGGCACCGCGCCTCCCGTCCGTCGAATCGAGTGCTCGACCAGGTCCGACGTCACTCGTCGCGCCAGGGCTGCCGCGCGATCCAGACGAAGACGAGTGTCATACCGAGGACACCGAAGGACGCCGGGACGGCTTGAGGCACCGCTGGGACGTCGAGCGCGGTGACACCGCTGATCAGCAAACAGCCGCCGGCAGCGATGAGCAGCGGGCTGCGCCACGACGCTCGGGGTTCCGGTGATTCAGATCCCACCGCGACGCTTCCCCTCCGCCAGCACCTTGAGCCCTGCACGCAGCGCCTGCAGGGCGATGCGATGCTTGCTCGTCTGTCGCTGCAGCGCAGCAGCAGCGATGTCGTCCGGTAGGCGGTCGTGCGTGGAGAACCTGATCAGCATCGACCGAGGCCGCTCGTCATGTTCCGTGCAGCGCACACCGGCATGGTCATCTCGCATTCCTTCGGCTCCCCCGATCTCGATCAGCTGGTGGTGTCGGGATTGCTCTCCGATATCACCATAGATCGAGACTACCCCACCAAGACAGTGCATTTCAGTACTGTGCTTCACATGCAGAGCATCAACAAACGATCCGGTATCGCGGCGGGTTGCGCTGTCATGGCCCTCGCCGCAGCCCCCCTCGCTGGGACAGCGACCCCCGCAGACGCGGCAACTTCGTACTCGGTCTCGATCACACCGGACATCAAGCCCGGTGAGAGCTTCCTCGGCTTCCCGACCGGACCGACGACGAGGTCCGTCCGCTTCTACTCCGCTGCGTCCGCGCAGATGAAGAGCATCTCGACGCATGCGGTCGTTCGGAATCTCTACAGCAACGCGCTCTTCTACGACACGACAGCGTCGTCGACATCTTCCAACATCAAGTCCTTGACCTGGACGACACCCAGCAAGTACCAGTCAGGCTTCGGGTACAAGGCCACGATGACCTCGAAGTTCACGACCAAGTCAGGCTCGGTGGCGACCAAGTCGACCTCCAAGCAGTGGGTCTCGCCGAAGGTGTGAGGCCGGCCGGACGCCGGTGGCCATGGAGGTTGCACGATCACCGGCGCTCCGCGAGAGCGTTCGAGACCGTCTTCCTTGCATCGGTGGTGTTGACGATCACGTCCGGTTGCGGATCACCCACGGCTCCGGAACACGACCTGGACGGCGATGCAACCGTCGAAGCCAGCTACGACTCAGCCACTGATCCGGAGTTCGTCGATACAAACCCCACGCGGTTCGCCCTCCAGCCCGATGGTCGGCTCACGGCTTTCGTTCGGATCACTTCGTCTCAGAAAGTTCCTCGCATCGGCAGCATCTTCACCGTCGCCGACGGGACTTTCGTGTCGAGCGCGATCGAGGCTTCCGAACCCACGGACACGGCGGCGGTCTACAAGCTGACAACAGAAACGCTCCCGCGAGATGTCGGGCTCGTGTCCGTCTACTTCCTCCATCCACCTTCCAGCCCGTTGACTGCGACTCCGGTCGTAGCGGTGCCACTACGAATCGGAACGCACTTCAACACGTCCAAGTGCCAGCCGTCGAACGGTCGCGCTCGATTTGTCCTGGTCCACGTGCGGGAGGCGAATCCGGAACTCACGCATTGTTCGCTGGCTCGGGAGCTACCGGGCACCAGAGCGTTGGACACCAGCGCAGGTGCTTGGCAGAATGCCATCCCCCTCAAGCGATCGCTGCAGGATGAGTCCGCGTCCGAGCTTTCGGGCGAAGTCTTCATCGACGGATGATGGGCCGCTCCGGGGTGCTGGCGGGCGCACCGCAACGAGGCGACCGCCACGGCGGAGGCGCGCACGCCTGAGGGCGTGACCGCCGCCTCGGTGGCGGTCAGCTCCGCCGGCGCCGCCGAGCGATCATCAGCACGGCGCCCGCGACGAGCAGGAGCGCGGTGGCGGCGAGCATCGGGGCGGTGTCGGTGCCGGTGTAGGCGAGGGCATCGCCGTTGCCGACGCCGCTGCCGTTGCCGTTGCCGGGCGCGTTCCCGTTGCCCGCTCCGGCACCGTTCCCGTTGCCGTTCCCCGCACCGTTCCCGTTCCCGTTGCCGTTGCCGTCCGTCAGCGCGACAGTGAACGTCACCGTGTCGGAAGGACCGGACGCACCGGCCGCGCCGACCTGGGTCGCCGTGATGGTGTGCGAACCCGGCCCGAGGGGGACCATGGGCGTGCAGGTCCAGGTCCCGTCGAGCTGGACCGCGACGGTGCAGACGACCGTGTCACCGTCACGCACCGTCACCGTGGCGCCGGGCTCGCCGGTGCCGCCGATCGTCGGCGTCCCGGTCGTCACGGTGCTGCCGTCCGTCGGGGTGGTGATCACCGGGGGCTCGGTCGTCGCGACCGCGGTGTAGGTGAACTGCACAGGCTCCGAGGTGCCCGCGGCGCTCGTCACCGTCACGCTCACGGCACCGACGGCGTGTGCCGGGGTCGTGAACGTCAGTGACGTCCCGTCGGCCGACACCGAGTCCGGCGCGATCGGGTCCGAGCCGTCGACCGACACCGTCGAGTCCGCGGTGAAGTCCGAACCGGTGATCGTGACCGACGTGCCGCCGGTCGTCGGACCGTTGTCCGGGGTGAGTGCCGTCAGCGTCGGCGCTCCGGCGGGCGGTGCGACGTACGTGTACGTCACGGGGTCGGAGGTCCCACCGGCGTTGGTCACGGTCACGTCCACCGGGCCGGCCGCGTGCACCGGGGTGGTGAACGTCAACGTGGTGCCGTCGTCGGAGATCGTCGTCGGGGTGATCGGGGCGGACCCGTCCACGGACACGGTGGTGTCCGTGCTGAACCCGGTGCCCGTCAGCGTCACCGTGGTGCCGCCGCCGGCAGGACCGTTGTCGGGGTCGATCGCCGCGATGGTCGGCGCGGCGACCGGGGCCGCGTTGTAGGTGAACGTCAACGGATCCGACGTCCCCGACGGCGTCGTCACCGTCACGTCCACCGGCCCGGCAGCGTGCGCCGGCGTCGTGAACGTCAACGACGTCCCGTCAGCCGCGATGCTGTCCGGCGTGATCGGGTCCGAGCCATCGACCGACACCGTGCTGTCGTCCGTGAAGTCCGTCCCGGTGACCGTGACCGACGTGCCGCCCGCCACC
>NZ_NXIA01000009.1 GCF_002412165.1 Curtobacterium sp. 'Ferrero' | reverse complement strand
GGTCGCCCGGGACGGCCAGACCGTTCGCGATGAGGACGTCGTCGACCTGCGAGAACAGCTCGTCGGTGTGCGTCTTCCGCTCCACGAGGAACGAACGCACGCCCCAGGTGAGCGCCATCCGACGGCGCGTGGCCTCGTTCGGGGTGAAGGCGATGATCGGCAGGCCGTGGCGGAGGCGCGACATGCGTCGGGCGGAGTCGCCGGACTCGGTGAAGACGCAGAGGTACGACGCCTCGGTGAACTCCGCGATCTCGACCGCCGCGAGGGTGATCGCACCGCCGAGGGTGCGCGGCTTCGTGCCGAGCGGGGCGATGCGCTCCAGGCCGTGGTCCTCGGTCGACTCGACGATGCGGGCCATCGTCCGGACGGTCTGCACCGGGTACTCGCCGACGCTGGTCTCGCCGGAGAGCATGACCGCGTCCGCACCGTCGAGCACCGCGTTCGCGACGTCGGAGGTCTCGGCGCGGGTCGGGATCGGCGACGAGATCATCGACTCCAGCATCTGCGTGGCGACGATGACCGGCTTGGCCATGCGGCGGGACAGCTCGACGGCCCGCTTCTGCACGATCGGGACGGCCTCGAGCGGGAGCTCGACGCCGAGGTCGCCACGCGCCACCATGATGCTGTCGAACGCGTCGATGATCTCCTCGAGCGCGTCGACGGCCTGCGGCTTCTCGACCTTGGCGATGATCGGGAGGCGCTTGCCCTCCTCGTCCATGATCTCGTGCGCGCGCTCGACGTCCTTGGCGTTGCGGACGAACGACAGCGCGATGAGGTCGGCGCCCTGGCGGATCGCCCAGCGGAGGTCCGCCTCGTCCTTCTCGCTCAGCGCCGGGACGTTGACGGCGACACCGGGCAGGTTGATGCCCTTGTTGTTCGACACCGTACCGGCGACGACCACCTCGGTGCGGACCCGGACGCCGTCGGTGTCGAGCACGCGCAGGCGGACCCGGCCGTCGTCGATGAGCAGCGGGTCGCCGGGCTTGACGTCCTGCGGGAGGCCCTTGAACGTCGTCCCGCAGATCTCCTTCGAGCCCGGGACGTCCTCGGTGGTGATGGTGAACACGTCGCCGACGGCGAGGTCGTGCGGACCGTCCGCGAACTTCGCCAGGCGGATCTTCGGGCCCTGGAGGTCCACGAGGATCGCGACCGGCTTGCCGAGCTCCTCGGCGGCACGGCGGACGTTCTCGTAGTTGGCCTCGTGCACGCTGTAGTCACCGTGGCTGAGGTTGAGCCGGGCGACGTCGACGCCCGCCTCGATGATCTCCTTGACGGTCTCGTACTCCGACGTTGCCGGTCCGAGCGTCGAAACGATCTTTGCGCGTCTCAATGGATTCCTTCGTGTGGTGGATGGTGCTTGGTGTTTCCGCGCTGTGGGGCCGCGCGGAACGAAGCGAGGCCACCAGCACCCTACCGAGTGCCGGTGGCCTCCCGCTCATCGGCTGCCGCGCGTTCCGGAGTCGTTCACGTCGTGCACCGTCGTCGTCTCAGACGCTGATCGCACGGTCGGTCGCCTTCACCGGCGCCGGCAGGATGGTCGAGCCCTCGAGGTACTCGTCGACCTTGGCGGCCGCGGCGCGTCCCTCGGCGATCGCCCAGACGATGAGCGACTGCCCCCGTCCGGCGTCGCCGGCCACGAAGACGCCGGGCTCGTTGGTGGCGTAGTCCGCACCACGGGCCAGCGCACCGGACGGCGTGGTGGGCAGTCCGAGCTGCGGCTCGATGGTGTCGGTCTCGGGTCCGGTGAAGCCCATCGCGATGAGCACCAGGTCGGCGGGGATCTCGCGCTCGGTCCCGGCCTTCGGGACCCGGCGGCCGTCGAGGTACTCGGTCTCCGCGACACGGAGCGCGCGGACCTCGCCCGCTTCGTTGCCGAGGAACTCGACCGTCGACGCCAGGTAGTGCCGCTCGCCGCCCTCCTCGTGGGCGCTGGTGACCTCGAACACGGTCGGGAACATCGGCCAGGGCTGCTCGGAGGGACGCTCCAGCGGCGGCTGCTTGCCGATCGCGAGGTTCGTCACGCTCAGTGCACCCTGCCGGTGCGCCGTCCCGATGCAGTCGGCGCCGGTGTCGCCGCCACCGATGACGACGACGTGCTTGCCCTCGGCGGTGGTCTGGTTGTCGACCTGCGTGCCGGCGTTCGTCTTGTTCTGCTGGACGAGGTAGTCCATCGCGAAGTGCACGCCGGCGAGGTCACGCCCCGGGATCGGCAGGTCGCGCGGGACCATCGCGCCCGTGGCGACCACGACGGCGTCGTAGCGGGACTTCAGGTCGTCCCACGTGATGTCGCGACCGATCTCGACGCCGGCCCGGAAGCGCGTGCCCTCGGCCTGCATCTGGGCGAGACGCGCGTCGATCTGGCGCTTCTCCATCTTGAAGTCCGGGATGCCGTAGCGGAGCAGGCCGCCGATCCGGTCGTCGCGCTCGTAGACGGCGACCGTGTGCCCGGCGCGGGTCAGCTGCTGCGCGGCGGCGAGACCGGCCGGTCCCGAGCCGACGACCGCGACGGTCTTGCCGGTCAGCCGCTCCGGCGGGTGGGGCGTGACCCACCCGTTCTGGAAAGCCTCGTCGATGATCGACACCTCGACCTGCTTGATCGTCACCGGCGGCTGGTTGATACCGAGCACGCACGACGCCTCACACGGTGCCGGGCAGAGCCGACCCGTGAACTCGGGGAAGTTGTTCGTGGCGTGGAGGCGCTCGATGGCCTGCCGGCCCTCGCCCCGCCAGGTGAGGTCGTTCCACTCCGGGATGAGGTTGCCGAGCGGGCAGCCCTGGTGGCAGAACGGCACGCCGCAGTCCATGCAGCGACCGGCCTGCCGCTTGAGAGCGCCGGACTCCTGCTGCTCGTAGACCTCTTTCCAGTCCATGAGCCGGACGGGCACGGGGCGGCGCTGCGGGAGCTCGCGCTCCTGCACCTTCAAGAAGCCCTTCGGGTCAGCCATTCGTCGCCTCCACGGTGTTGATGCGCGCTGCGTTGGTGTGTGCTGCCGGTTCGACCATCCGCGCCGGGTCAGCCATTGGTCGCCTCCAAGATGCGGTTCCAGACGATGTCACCGTCTGGGTCGAGACCCTCCTCGACGGCCTGCTGCCGGGTCGCGAGGACGGCCGCGTAGTCCCGCGGCAGCACCTTCACGAAGTCGCCGAGGTCGCCCGACTCCAGCAGCTCGGCCGCCACGGTCGAGCCGGTCTCGGCACGGTGTCGTTCGAGCAGGTCGGTGACGATCTCGACGTCGGCGCTGTCGAGCGCCTCGAGGCGCAGTTCACCGCTCGCGAGCGAGTCCTGGTTGACGTCCTCGCGCCGCAGGCCGCGCACGTACGCCGTGCCGCCGGACATGCCGGCCCCGAGGTTCCGCCCGGTCTCGCCGAGGATCAGCGCCAGGCCACCGGTCATGTACTCGAGCGCGTGGTCGCCCACGCCCTCGACCACGGCCGTGGCACCGGAGTTGCGGACCAGGAAGCGCTCCCCCACGATCCCGCGGATGAACATGCTGCCCTGGGTCGCCCCGTAGCCGATGACGTTGCCGGCGATGACGTTCCGGGACGGGTCGAAGGCGGCCTCGTCGTCCGGACGGACGATGACCTCGCCACCCGACAGGCCCTTGCCGACGTAGTCGTTGCTGTCGCCCACCAGGCGCAGCGTGACACCGGCAGGCAGGAAGGCACCGAGCGACTGCCCGGCCGACCCGCGCAGCGTGATGTCGATCGAGCCGGCCGGCAGACCGTGCTCGCCGTGCCGCAGGGTGACCTCGTGCCCGAGCATCGTCCCGACGGCCCGCTCCGTGTTGCGGATCGGCAGGTCGAGGGCGATCGAACCGCCGTTCTCGAGCACGTCAGCGGTCTGACGGATGAGGTCGACGTCGAAGTGCTCGTCGAGCTCGTGGTCCTGCGCACGGTGGTGCCGACGCGGCTCGTCGGGCGCGAACGCCGGGCCCTGGAGCACGGGCGCGAGGTCGAGCCCGGACGCCTTCCAGTGCTCCACGGCACGGTCGACGTCGAGCGCGTCCGCCTGGCCGATCGCCTCGTCCAGGGAGCGGAAGCCGAGCTCGGCGAGGAGCTCGCGGACCTCCTGGGCGATGAACTCGAAGAAGTTCACGACGTGGTCGGCCTGCCCGGAGAACCGCGCACGGAGCTCGGGGTTCTGCGTCGCGACGCCGACCGGGCAGGTGTCGAGGTGGCACACGCGCATGAGGATGCAGCCCTCGACGACGAGCGGTGCGGTCGCGAAGCCGTACTCCTCGGCACCGAGCAGGGCGGCCACGACGACGTCGCGACCGGTCTTCATCTGCCCGTCGACCTGGACCACCACGCGGTCGCGCATGCCGTTGAGCATGAGCGTCTGCTGGGTCTCGGCGAGACCGATCTCCCACGGCGTGCCGGCGTGCTTGAGCGAGTTGAGCGGGGACGCGCCCGTGCCGCCGTCGTGGCCGGACACGAGCACGACGTCGGCGAGGGCCTTCGTCACACCGGCCGCCACGGCACCGATCCCGGACTGGCTGACCAGCTTCACGTGCACGCGAGCCGACGGGTTGGCGCGCTTGACGTCGAAGATGAGCTGCTTGAGGTCCTCGATCGAGTAGATGTCGTGGTGCGGCGGCGGCGAGATGAGGCCGACGCCCGCGGTGGCGTGCCGGGTGCGTGCGACCCAGGGGTACACCTTCTGCGGCGGCAGCTGACCGCCCTCGCCCGGCTTCGCACCCTGCGCCATCTTGAGCTGGATGTCGGTCGCGTGCGTGAGGTACATGCTCGTCACGCCGAACCGGCCGGATGCGACCTGCTTGATCGCGCTCCGACGCTCGGGGTCGAGCAGACGCTCGACGTCCTCGCCGCCCTCGCCCGTGTTCGAGCGGGCGCCGAGCCGGTTCATCGCGATCGCGAGCGTCTCGTGCGCCTCCTTCGAGATGGAGCCGTAGGACATCGCACCGGTGTTGAACCGCTTGACGATGGACTCGATCGGCTCGACCTCGTCGAGGGGCACCGGCCGACGGACGCCGTCCTTGAAGCGGAAGAGCCCGCGGAGCGTCATGAGCGCTTCGGACTGGTCGTCGACCGCCTTCGAGTACTCGCGGAAGATGTCGTACCGACGCGAACGCGTGGCGTGCTGGAGCCGGAACACCGTGTCCGGGTTGAACAGGTGCGGCGGTCCCTCGCGGCGCCACTGGTACTCCCCGCCGGTCTGCAGACGCTCGTGGGAGAGCACCGCGCCGTCAAGCGGGTACGCCTGGGCGTGGCGCTCGGCGTTCTCGGCGGCGATGACGTCGATGCCGACCCCGCCGAGGACCGACGACGTCCCGGTGAAGTAGCGGTCGACGAACTCCTGCGACAGGCCGACGGCCTCGAACGCCTGGGCGCCCGCGTAGCTCGACACCGTCGAGATGCCCATCTTGGACATGATCTTCAGGACGCCCTTGCCGAGCGCCTTGATGACGTTGCGGACGGCCTGCTCCGGGGTGATCCCGGTGATCATGCCGGCGCGCACGAGGTTCTCGCACGTCTCCATGGCCAGGTACGGGTTGATCGCCGACGCGCCGTACCCGATCAGGGTGGCGACGTGGTGGACCTCCCGCACGTCGCCGGCCTCGACGATCAGGCCGACCTTCATGCGCTGCTCGGTGCGGATCAGGTGGTGGTGCACGGCGGCGAGCAGCAGGAGGCTCGGCACCGGCGCGTACTCGGCGTTGCCGTCGCGGTCGGACAGCACGATGAACTGCTTGCCCGCCTCGATCGCCGCGTCGACCTCGTCGCACACCGCGTCGATGCGCTTCTCCATGGCCGCCTCGCCGTCGTCGACCCGGTACAGGCCCTTGATCGTGACGGTGAGGTGCCGGCCCGACCCGGTCTCGAAGTGCTGGATCTTCGCGAGCTCGTCGTTGTCGATCACCGGGAACCCGAGGACGATCTGCTTGGCGTGCTCCGGCCCGGCCGTGAGCAGGTTCCGCTCCGGCCCGAGCCCCATCCCCATCGAGGTGATGACCTGCTCGCGGATCGAGTCGAGCGGCGGGTTCGTCACCTGCGCGAACTGCTGGGTGAAGTAGTCGAACAGCAGTCGGGGGCGCTGCGACAGCACGGCGATCGGGGTGTCCGACCCCATCGCCCCGAGCGGCTCCGCACCGGTCTGGGCCATCGGACGCAGGAGGACGCGGACCTCCTCCTCGGTGTACCCGAACGCGCGCTGGCGACGGGTGACCGAGGCAGGGGTGTGCACGATGTGCTCGCGCTCCGGCAGGTCGGACAGGTTGATCCGGCCGGCCTCGAGCCACTCGCCCCACGGGCCGGACTCCGCCAGCGACCGCTTGACCTCGTCGTCCTCGATGATGCGACCGGCCTCGGTGTCGACCAGGAACATCCGTCCGGGCCGCAGTCGGCCCTTCCGGACCACCTTGGCGGCGGGCACGTCGATGACGCCCGTCTCGGACCCCATGACGATGAGCCCGTCGTCGGTGACGAGGAAGCGTCCCGGTCGCAGGCCGTTGCGGTCGAGCGTGGCGCCGACGAGCGAGCCGTCGGTGAAGGTGATGGCGGCCGGACCGTCCCACGGCTCCATGAGCATCGAGTGGTACTCGTAGAACGCCCGGAGGTCCGGGTCCATCGCGGTCTGGTTCTCCCACGCCTCCGGCACCATCATCGACACCGCGTGCGGCAGCGAGCGGCCGCTCAGGGTGAGCAGTTCGAGCACCTCGTCGAACGACGCCGAGTCGCTGGCGCCCGGGCTGACCACCGGGAGCAGGGGTGCCATGTCCCCGAGCAGCTCGCTCTCGAGCTGCGACTGCCGGGCGCGCATCCAGTTGCGGTTGCCGCGGACGGTGTTGATCTCGCCGTTGTGCGCGAGGGTGCGGAACGGCTGGGCCAGCGGCCAGGACGGGAACGTGTTCGTCGAGTAGCGCGAGTGCACGATCGCGAGTTTGGACGCGAACCGCTCGTCGCTGAGGTCCGGGTAGAACGGCTCGAGCTGGAGCGTCGTGACCATGCCCTTGTAGACCATCGTGCGGCTCGACAGCGACATGAAGTAGACGTCGAGGTCGTGCTCGGCGCGCTTGCGCAGCCGGAACGCCTGCCGGTCGAGCGCGATGCCGCTCCAGGCGTCACCGTGCACGTCGTGCCGGTTCGACGCGACGAAGAGCTGGGCGAACGCCGGCATGGCGGCGCGGGCCAGCGTGCCGAGGACCTCGGGTCGCACCGGCACTTCGCGCCAGCCGAGGACCCGGAGGCCCTCCTCGCGCGCCAGACGCTCGATGACGTTCTGCACCCGGTGCCGGTCGTCCTCGTCGGTCGGCAGGTAGGCCGTCCCCACGGCGTACGCCCCGGCGGCGGGCAGGTCGAACGGCACCTCGTCGCGCAGGAAGGCGTCCGGCACCTGGCACAGGATGCCCGCGCCGTCACCGGTGCCCGCGTCGGAGCCGACGGCTCCGCGGTGCTCGAGGTTGCGGAGCGCGCCGAGGGCCGCGTCGACGATGTCGTGCCCGGCCGTACCGCGCAGCGTCGCGACCATCGCGAGGCCGCAGGCGTCCTTCTCGTTCGCCGGGTCGTACATGCCCGCCGCGTCCGGCACGGCCGAGAACCGGCGGTGCGGGGGCAGGAGACCAGCGTGCTGCGCCCGAGCGGGCTGGGACTGGGGTGGCTGGAGCGCCATGGGGAACCGTCCTCACGAGGTGGTGGAACAGGGACAGCGGTGGCCCGGTGGTGCCGTCCGCCCGGACGGGCGGGACAGGTGCCCGTTCGTGCCCCCGGCGGGTCACCCCGGCGGCACGGGTGGTGTCGAGCCCGGTTCGTGGCGGGCGGTCGGTGCGGCAGCGGGGCTGGGGCTCCCGCCGCGGAGGTGCGTTCGGCGGACCGGTCGCGCGGGAGGGGTGGTCCCGGGCGCTCCGGTTGGGCGGGTGGTCGGCGCCCGGGCGGTCGCGCGGGACGCTAGGACCGGGTGGTGCCGACCGGCTCGACGACGGTGTCGGTGGACTCGTCGTGTTCTGACCAGGTGTCGTCCGAGTCTACATCGGCACGGGCGGCCGGCCCGCGACCGGGCAGGTACGGCGACGGCTCCTTGCCGGTGTGCCGTCGGGACTGCACGATGAAGATGACGACCCCGAGCACGATCGCGGCGAGGGCGGCCCAGACGTTGGTGCGGACGCCGAAGAAGGTCTCGCTGGTGTCGACGCGGATCGACTCGAGCACGGAGCGTCCCGCGCCGTACCAGATGAGGTACAGGGCCATGACCTTGCCCCACTGCAGGGTGAACTTCCGGGCGAGGAACAGGATCACGATGACGCCGGCGACGTTCCAGATGATCTCGTAGAGGAACGTCGGGTGGAACAGCGTGCCCTCCGGCAGCCCCTTCGGGTACGCGGCGTTGGACGACTCGATCTGCAGGCCCCACGGCAGGCTCGTCGGCATGCCGAAGAGCTCGTGGTTGAAGTAGTTGCCGAACCGGCCGAAGGCCTGCGCGAGGAGCACGCCCGGAGCGATCGCGTCGATGAAGGTCGTGAACCGCAGCCCCACCTGGCGGCAGCCGATGAACGCGCCCACCGAGCCGAGGATGAGCGCCCCGAAGATGGCGAGCCCGCCCTCCCAGATGTAGAGGAACGAGAGGGGGTCGCGACCGGGACCGAAGTAGTCGCTGACGTGCGTGAACACGTGGAAGAGCCGCCCACCGATGATGCCTGCGGGCACGGCCCAGATGGCGATGTCGATGATGATCCAACGCTCGACGCCGCGGGCGTTCAGGCGGTGGTTCGCCATGAGCACCGCGACGACGATGCCGATCAGGATGCAGATGGCGTACGCGTGGATGCGGAAGTCGAGCGGCAGCGACCACCCGAACACGTTGCGCAGCCAGTCCGTCAGGTCGAAGTACTGCCAGGCGGTGCTCGGGCTCGGGATGCTCAGGAGGGGCATGGAGGTGCGGTCGCCTTTCGGTGCGTGCTTGCCTGGCCGACGTGGGATCGGCCCCGATCACTGTAGCGCGGACGACCGACCGGGCAGGACCGTCCGGGTGGACCTGTGGGAATCGTGACCCGCGACCGACGGGAGGCCCGGGTCACGTGACCGACGTCGGTCACGTGATCCGGGCCTCCCGTCCGGTGTCCGGCGCTGCGCGCCGCCCCTCAGCGGCGCTGCGCGCCGGCCGTCAACTCGGCTGCCCGGTCCGCGACGCCCCGCACCCCGAGGTCGGCCAGGGCGCGGACGAACGCGGACCCGACGATCGCGCCGTCGGCGTACTCGAGGACCTCGGTGACCTGGTCGGCGGTCGAGATGCCGAGGCCGACGCACGTGCGCTCGACGCCGGCGTCCCGGAGCCGCGAGACCACGGATCGTGCGGCCGAGTCGACGCCGGCACGCGCGCCGGTCACGCCCATCGTCGAGACGGCGTAGACGAAGCCACGGCTCGAGGTCACAGCCTGCCGCATGCGCGTCTCGGTGGAGGACGGCGCGGCGAGGAAGACGCGGTCGAGTCCGGTGCGCTCGGAGGCGTCGATCCAGGCCGAGGCCTCGTCGGGGATGAGATCGGGCGTGATGAGCCCGGACGCACCGGCGGCGACGAGGTCGTCCGCGAACCGGTCCACCCCGTACCGCAGCACGGGGTTCCAGTAGGTCATCACGAGGACGGGGACGTCGGCACGGCTGGTGATCCGGTCGACCGCGTCGAAGACCTGAGCCACCTTGAACCCGTTCGCCAGGCTCTCCTCGGCCGCGCGCTGGATGACGGGCCCGTCCATGACGGGGTCGGAGTACGGCAGGCCGAGCTCGATGACGTCGACGCCGTTCTCGGCCAGGGCGACCGCCGCGTCGACGCTCGTGTCGAGGTCCGGGAAGCCCGCCGGCAGGTAGCCGACGACGGCCCCGGCCCGGTCGCGGTTCGCGGCGTCGATCGTCGCCGCGACGGAGGTGTTCGTGTTCGTGGTCACAGCTGCACCGCGTTCTCGTCGAGGATGCCGAAGTAGCGGCTGGCGGACGCCACGTCCTTGTCGCCGCGTCCGGACAGGTTCACCAGGATGACGCCCTCCGGCCCGAGCTCCTTGCCGAGCTTCAGGGCGCCGGCGAGGGCGTGCGAGGACTCGATCGCGGGCAGGATGCCCTCCGTGCGGCTGAGCAGACGGAACGCCTCCATCGCCTCGGTGTCGGTGATCGGCTCGTACTTCGCCCGGCCGATCGCCGCGAGGTGCGCGTGCTGCGGCCCGACGCTCGGGTAGTCGAGGCCCGCCGAGATGCTGTGGCTCTCGATGGTCTGGCCGTCCTCGTCCTGCATCAGGTACGACTTCGTGCCCTGCAGCACGCCGGTCCGGCCGAGCGAGATGCTGGCGGCGTGCCGCCCGGTCTCGATCCCGTCACCACCGGCCTCGTAGCCGTACAGCGCCACGGACTCGTCGTCGAGGAACGCGTCGAAGATGCCCATCGCGTTCGACCCGCCGCCGACGCACGCCGCGACCGCGTCGGGGAGCCGGCCCACCAGGTCGAGCACCTGCTGCCGGGCCTCGTCCCCGATCACCTTGTGGAACTCGCGCACCATCTCCGGGAACGGGTGCGGTCCCGCGACGGTACCGAGCAGGTAGTGGGTCGAGTCGACGTTCGCCACCCAGTCGCGGAGCGCGTCGTTGATCGCGTCCTTCAGGGTGCGCGAGCCGGTCTCCACCGGGATCACCTCGGCGCCCAGCAGCCGCATACGGGCCACGTTGAGGGCCTGCCGCTCGGTGTCGACCGCGCCCATGTAGACGACGCAGTCCATGCCGAACAGGGCGGCGGCCGTCGCGGTCGCGACACCGTGCTGTCCGGCGCCGGTCTCGGCGATGAGTCGCGTCTTGCCGAGCCGCTTCGCCACGAGGGCCTGCCCGAGCACGTTGTTGATCTTGTGCGAGCCGGTGTGGTTGAGGTCCTCGCGCTTGAGGATGACCCGGGCACCGCCCGCGTGCTTCGCGAACCGCGGTACCTCGGTGATGATCGACGGACGGCCGGTGTAGTCGCGCTGCAGGGCGTCGAGCTCCTGCCGGAAGGCCGGGTCCGCCCAGGCCTCGCGGAACGCCGCCTCGAGCTCGTCGAGCGCGAGGACGAGGGATTCGGGGACGAACCGTCCGCCGAAGTCGCCGAAGTACGGGCCGTGCTGATCGCGGAGTGAGGTCACGATGTGCCTTCCGGGACGGGTCCGGCGAACCGGACCGGGTGGGTCGTTCTGCCTGGCGTCCGCCGTTCCGACCCGTGCGGGCAGGACCGGCGCGACGACGTCAGGCGCGCGCTGCCGCGATGAACGACGCGAGGGTGGCAGCGGGGTCGTCGCCCGTCACGAGCGCCTCCCCCACCAGGACGACGTCGGCCCCCGCAGCGCGGTAGTGGGCGACGTCGGCGGGACCGGCGACGGCGGACTCGGCGACACGGACCACACCGGCGGGGATGCGGTCGGCGAGGGAGCCGAAGAGGTCGCGGTCGAGCGAGAAGTCGGTGAGGTCGCGGGCGTTGACGCCGAGGATGCGCGCGCCGGCGTCGAGACCCCGTGCGACCTCGTCCGCGGAGTGTGCCTCGACCAGGACGCGCATGCCGAGCTGCTCCGCGAGCTCGTGCAGCTCCACGAGCCGCTGCTGCTCCAGCGCGGCCACGATGAGCAGCACGACGTCGGCCCCGGCGGCCCGAGCCTCGACGACCTGGTACGGGTCGGCGATGAAGTCCTTGCGGAGCACCGGCACGCCCACACGGGCCTTGACGGCCTGCAGGTCGGCGAGACTGCCGAGGAACTTCCGTCCCTCGGTCAGGACGCTGATGGTGGAGGCGCCGCCGCGCTCGTACTCCGCAGCCAGGGCGGCGGGGTCGGCGATCGGCGCCATCGAGCCGCGGGACGGGCTGGCACGCTTGACCTCGGCCAGGATCTTGACGTCGTCGCCCGGTGCCAGGAAGTCGAGCGCGTCGAGCGGCGAGGCCACCCGGTCGAGGTCGCGTTCGACGTCGGCCAGGGGTCGGTCGGCACGTCGGGCGGCCGCGTCCTCGAGCGCGCCCGCGACGAGGGTCTCGAGCACGTTCGTCACGGTCGGACTACTCCTCGTGGTGCTTCGGGACGAACTTCGGGCCGTTCACGCCGTACCCGGCCTTCGACATGACGGCACCGGCCACGAGTCCGACGATCACGACGGCGGCGGAGATCCACACGCCGACCGCCAGGTCGAACCAGAAGCAGAGCGTGCCCGCCGCGAAGCCGATCAGCATGATGACGACTGCCGTCCAGGCTGCCGGCGAGTGGCCCTCGCCGAGTTCTGCGGGCTCAGTGTTGCTCACGGTGCTCCTCGTTCTGCTGCGGCGTCGTCGGTCGATCGCCGTCCTCCAACCCTACCGCGTCGTCGCCCGCGGTCGGGTCGCTGCCGGCGGACAGGTCGTCCCAATCCGTGATCGCGTCGCGCGTGGTCACGGCGGCGCTCGCATCGGCCGCGGCGCCCGTGGTCGCCGCCCCGTACTTGCGGCTCGGACCCGGCCAGGCGCGTTGCACGACGAGGACGACGACGCCGAGCACGACCGCCAGGGCGCCGCCGACGATCCCGACCGCGGGCCACGCCGTGACGTCGACGCTCGCGACGACCCGCCGCACCCCGGCCAGGTCGCTCACGCCGGCCACCGTGCCGATCGCCGTGCGCGCCGCGGCGACCGGGTCACGCAACGCGCTCACGCCGGTCACGATCACCGCGACGCCGAGCAGGACCTCGACGACGGCGAGGACCACGCGGACGACCCGTCCGGCGATCGTCATGGCCAGGAAGAGCGCCAGGCTGGCGATCGCGAGCGCCGTGTACTGCGGCACGGTCTTCGAGCCGTCGGCGGTGACGGTGGACACGACCGCCGTGCCGGTGCGCAGGTGCACCGTGAACCAGGTCTGCGTCCACGACAGCATCACGATGCCCGCGACGAGCAGGCCCGCCACGATGACCAGCGGCCGGCTGCGCCGGAGGGTCACGAACGCACCTCGCGCATGCGGTTCGCCGTCGCCACCGCACGCAGCGGCGCCGCCGCCTTGTTGACGGCCTCGACGTGCTCCGTCTCCGGATCGGAGTCCGCGACGAGTCCGGCGCCGGCCTGCACCCGCGCGACGCCGTCCTGGATGAGGGCGGTGCGGATCGCGATGGCGAGGTCGGCGTCCCCGGCGAAGTCGAAGTACCCGACGACCCCGGCGTACGCGCCGCGCTTGGCGGGCTCCAGCTCGTCGATGATCTCGAGGGCCCGCGGCTTCGGCGCCCCGGACAGCGTCCCGGCCGGGAACGTCGCGCGGAACACGTCGATCGCCGAGGCGTCGGGACGGACAGCACCCTCGACGCTCGACACCAGGTGCATGATGTGGCTGAAGCGCTCGACCGTCATGAACTCGGTGACCGCGACCGTGCCGGGCTGGCAGACCTTCTGCAGGTCGTTGCGGGCGAGGTCGACGAGCATCAGGTGCTCGGCCCGCTCCTTGGGGTCCTCGAGGAGGTCCTCGCCGAAGCGGACGTCCTGCTCCGGCGTCGCACCACGGGGACGGGACCCGGCGATCGGGTGGGTGATGGCCCGACCGGACTGCACCTTCACGAGCGCCTCGGGCGACGCGCCGACGATCCAGAACGGGGCGTCGTGCACGTCGCGGAGGGCGAGGAAGTACATGTACGGGCTGGGGTTGAGCGTCCGCAGGACCCGGTAGACGTCGAGCGGGTCCGCCGTCACCTCGTGGTCGAACCGCTGCGAGATGACGACCTGGAACACGTCGCCGTCGCGGATGAAGTCCTTCGACCGCTCGACCGCCGCCATGTACTCGTCCGGGGTGGACCGGTGCGTCGGGGTCGGCTCCGCGATGTCGAACGCCTCGGCGACGGTCGCCACGGTCGGCTGGACGAGGTCGCCCTGCATCCGGTCGAGACGGGCCTGCGCGTCCGCCCACATCGTGTCGGCGTCGTCCGTGCCGTCGTTCAGCACGCTCGCGACCAGCAGGACCAGTCCGGTGCGGTGGTCGAGCGCCGCCAGCTCCGACACGAACGCCAACGCCTGCCCGGGCACGTCGAAGTCGGCGGCGGGGACGTTCGGCAGGTGTTCGAGCTGCCGGACGGCCTCCCACCCGATGAACCCGACGGTGCCGCCCACGAGGGGTGGCGTGCCGGGCACCCGCGGGGTGGCCCAGCGGTCGTGCAGCCGGGCGAGCACCTCGAGCGGCGGCCCGTCGAGCGAGTCGACCGCGCGGGACGCCGGGATGCCGGTGTCGATCCAGGACGCACGGTCGCCGTCCTGGGTGAGGACGCCGAAGCTCCGGACGCCCACGAACGACCAGCGCGACCACAGGCCGCCCTGTCCGGCGGACTCGAGCAGGAAGGATCCCGGTCGGCCGTCGGCGAGCTTGCGGTAGACGCCGACGGGGGTCTCGCTGTCGGCGAAGAGCGCCCGGACGACCGGCACGACCCGGTGGTCGGTGAGCAGGCTGTCGAACTCGTCACGCGTGGTCGTGTGGGGTGCGTCGTGGACGGTGGTCGTGGTGCTGGTCATCGGTCACCCTCCGGGGCCGTCGCGGTCACGGGGTCGAGCGGGTCGACGTCGAAGCAGGAGTGCGCGCCGGTGTGGCACGCGGCGCCGACCTGCTGCACGGTCACGAGCAGGGTGTCGTCGTCGCAGTCCAACGCCGCGGCACGCACGTACTGCGCGTGTCCGGACGTGTCACCCTTGCGCCAGTACTCCTGCCGCGAGCGGGACCAGAAGGTCACCCGGCCCTCGGTCAGGGTGCGGCGGAGGGCTTCCCGGTCCATGTAGCCGAGCATGAGGACGTCCTTCGACGACTCCTCCTGCACGATCGCGGGGAGCAGCCCGTCCGCCACCCGGTGGGCTTTCAGCGGACGAGCTCGCCCGCGGCGCGCAGCGCCGCCTTGACGTCGCCGATCGTCATCTCGCCCCGGTGGAAGACGCTCGCGGCGAGGACCGCGTCGGCACCCGCCTGCACGGCGGGGGCGAAGTGGTCGAGGCGACCCGCGCCTCCCGAGGCGATGACCGGGACCGACGCGACCGCGCGCACCGCCGCGACGAGCTCGAGGTCGAACCCGTTCTTCGTGCCGTCGGCGTCGATGGAGTTGACGAGCAGCTCCCCCGCGCCGCGTTCGACGGCCTCGCGGGCCCAGGCGAGCGCGTCGAGGTCGGACTCGGTGCGACCCCCGTGCGTGGTGACCACGAACCCGGACGGCATCCGGTCCGAGCGCTTGACGTCGAGCGACAGCACGACGGCCTGCGCACCGAAGCGGTCGGCGATCTCACCGACGAGCTCTGGACGGGCGATCGCGGCGCTGTTCACGCCGATCTTGTCCGCACCGCACTGCTGCAACCGTGCGACGTCGTCGACGCTCCGGACCCCGCCGCCGACGGTGAGCGGGATGAAGACCTGCTCGGCCGTCCGGGTGACCGTGTCGTACATCGTCGCGCGGTTCTCGACCGTCGCGCCGACGTCGAGGAACGTCAGTTCGTCGGCGCCCTGCTCGTAGTACCGCGCAGCGAGTTCGACGGGGTCGCCGGCGTCCTGCAGGTCCAGGAAGTTCACGCCCTTGACGACACGGCCGCCCTGCACGTCGAGGCACGGGATCACACGGACCGCGACACCGCCCTCGCGAGCGGGCGTTCCGGAAGCGCCGCCGGGCCCCGCCGCGCTGTCCGACCCTGCCGTGCTCACAGCCGTGCCGCGTGGATCGAGCTGACGAGGATGGCGCGCGCGCCGAGGCCGTACAGCGAGTCCATGATCTGGTTCATGTCCGACCGCGGGATCATCACCCGCACGGCCGACCAGTCGCGGCCGTGCAGCGGCGACACGGTCGGCGACTCCATGCCCGAGGCGATCGCCGTCGCGTCCGGCACGAGGGCCGTGGGGATGTCGTAGTCGAGCATCACGTAGCCGCGCGCGACGAGCACGCCGTGCAGGCGTCGGCGCAGGACGTCGATGCCGGGGCGGTCCTCGTCGGTGGCGATGAGGACGGCGGTCGACTCGAGGATGACCGGCCCGAAGATCTCGAGCCCGGCCTGCCGCAGGGTGCTGCCGGTCGAGACGACGTCGGCGACCGCATCCGCGACCCCGAGGCGCACCGCGCTCTCCACGGCGCCGTCGAGCTTCACGAGCGTCGCCGTGACGCCGTGCTGCGCGAGGAAGTCCCCCACGAGGCCGGGGTAGCTCGTCGCGACCCGGACGCCCTCGAGGTCCTGCAGCGAGGCGAACCGGCCGGGCGTCCCCGCGAACCGGAACGTCGAACCGGCGAAGTCGAGCGCGTCGACCTCGTGCGCTTCGGACCCGGAGTCGAGCAGCAGGTCGCGGCCCGTGATGCCGACGTCGAGCGCGCCCGAGCCGACGTACGTGGCGATGTCGCGCGGGCGGAGGAAGAAGAACTCGACCCCGTTCCGCTCGTCGATCAGGTGGAGCGCCTTCGGGTCACGGCGACCGGCGTACCCGGCCTCCCGCAGCATCTCGGAGGCGGTCTCGGACAGGGAGCCCTTGTTGGGCACGGCGATGCGGAGCATCAGGTGGTCTGCTTTCTGGAGAGGTGTGGACGACTGATCGGGCGATCAGAGATGTCGCCACACGTCCGCAGGGGTGAGCCCCTGCGCGACCATGAGGACCTGCAGGTGGTAGATCAACTGCGAGATCTCCTCCGCGGTGCGCTCGTCACCCTCGTACTCGGCCGCCATCCAGACCTCGGCGGCCTCCTCCACGATCTTCTTGCCGATCTGGTGCACGCCGGCGTCCAGTTCGGCGACGGTGCCGGAGCCCTCGGGGCGCGTGCGCGCCTTCTCGGTCAGCTCCGCGAACAGGTCGTCGAACGTCTTCACGGGGTCCGTCTTCACAGGGTCCAGGCTACCGTCCTGCGGTGACCCTGCGGACGCACCGTCCGGACGGGAGGCCCGGATCGCCTCCGCCGCGCCGGTCGCGTCCGCCGCGCCGGTTGCGTCTCCCGTGCCGCTAGCGTCCGCCACGCCGGTCGCGTCCACCGACGCGCCGGTCACGCGCGGGCCGCCGCGGCTGCCTCGCGCAGGTCGGCGATGCGCTGCGCGGGCTCGCCGCCGTACACGGCCGAGCCCGCCACGAGGGTGTCGGCGCCGCTCCGCACGGCCTCGGGCACGGTGTCGACCGCGATGCCGCCGTCGACCTCGAGCCAGACGTCGAGGCCGGACGCGTCGACGGCCACCCGGGCATCGGCGAGCTTCGGCATGACGGAGGGCATGAACGCCTGCCCGCCGAACCCGGGCTCGACGGTCATGAGCAGGATCATGTCGTAGGCGTCGAGGTGGTGCAGCACCTGCGTGATCGGCGTGCCGGGCTTCACGGCGACGGCGGCGCGGGCCCCGTTCGACCGGATCGCCGCGGCGGTCGCCACCGGGTCGGCCGCGGCCTCGAAGTGGAAGGTGACGCTCGACGCACCGGTCTCGGCGTACTTCGGGGCCTCGGTGTCGGCGTCCGTGATCATCAGGTGCACGTCGAGCGGCACCGGCGAGACCTCCTGCAGGCGCTGCACGATCGGCAGGCCGAGGGTGAGGTTCGGGACGAAGTGGTTGTCCATCACGTCGACGTGCACGAGGTCGGCCGTCTCGATGCGGTGGAGCTCGCGCTCGAGGTTCGCGAAGTCGGCGGACAGGATGCTCGGCGAGATGCGGATCGTCACCCGCCAACCCTACCGGCGCGGGGTCGGTGCGCTCGGTCGCTCGTGCCGCCGCTGCCCGGGCGGCCTCAGTCGACGCGGCGGAACAGCGCGACGAACATCGCGTCGGTACCGATCCGGTGCGGCCACAGCTGCGCGACCGGCCCGTCCGCCACCTGCGGGTCCCGCACGGCCACGGCACGGACGACTCCGGCGGTGTCGAGCTGTTCGAGCACGCCGGGGTGCCGTTCGAGCACGGCGTCCACCTGCCCACGCGTCTCCGCGAGGTGCGGCGAACACGTCACGTACGCCAGGGTCCCGCCGGGAGCGAGCACCCGCACGGCCGCGTCGAGCAGCTCGGCCTGCAGCGCCGCGAGCTCGGGGACGTCCTCCGGCTGCTTCCGCCACCGGGCCTCGGGACGGCGGCGGAGCGCACCCAGCCCCGTGCACGGAGCGTCGAGCAGCACCCGGTCGAACCGGACCGCCGCGCCGTCGCGTCCGAACCGCCGACCGTCACCCTCGACGACCGTCACGCCGTCACCGAACCCGGCGAGGGCCTTCCGCACGAGCCCGGCGCGTGCCGGGACGAGCTCGTTCGCGACCAGGTGCGCGCCGCCGACCGCCGCCTCCGCTGCGAGGAGCGCCGCCTTGCCGCCCGGTCCGGCGCACATGTCGAGCCACCGCTCCCCCGGCCGCACGGCCGACGACCGGCTGAGCGCGAGGGCGGCGAGCTGGGAGCCCTCGTCCTGGACGCGGAGCCGCCCGGCGGCGACGCCCGGCACACGGGCGGGGTCGCCGGAGACACCACGGATGCCGGTCGGCGAGACCGGGAGCGCGTCCGCCCCGGCACGGACGGGAGGCACGGTGCCGGTCGCGTCGTCGGCCGTCGGCCCGTCGCCGTCCCCGTGCTGCGGCTCCGGTGCGGGGTCGTCGACCCGGGTCGCGGTCGCGACGTCCTCGTCGGTCGCGAGTCCCGGCAGTGCCGACAGCTGGACCCGCGGCGCGACGTTGTCGGCGGCGAGGAGTGCCGCGAGTTCGTCGCGGGACCGTTCGGCGGCGAGAGCGTCCCGCAGCGCCGACACGACCCACGTCGGGTGGGACCACCGGGTCGCGAGGAGCGCGTCGCCCCCACGGCCCTCGGAGATCGCGGCGTCCCACTCCTCGTCGGAACGCGCCGCGACCTTCCGGAGCACGGCGTTGACGAACCCCGTGGCGCGGCGGGCACCGACCTCGCGCGCGAGCTCGACGGTAGCGGACACGGCCGCGTGGGTCGGTGTGCGCATGCCGAGCAGCTGGTGGGTGCCGAGGCGCATCACGTCGAGGACGTCCGCCTCGATGTTCTCGACCCGACGGCCGGAGGCGATGTCGACGATCGCGTCGTAGCGCCCGAGCATCCGGATCGATCCGTAGGTGAGCTCGGTCGCGAACGCGGCGTCCCGGGCGCTCAGGCCGGCGCGGCGGATGCGTGCGGGCAGCAGCAGGTTGGCGTAGGCGTCGTCGACCTGCACGGCACGGAGCACGTCGTACGCGACGCGTCGGGCCGAGGTCGGGCGGGGACCGCGACCGCGCCCGGTGCCACGCCCGGTCCCGCTGGGCGCCGCGTTCACGCGAGGACCTTCCCGTCGAGCGGGCCGAGGCCGCGGGCCCAGGCGGCGGCGTCCATCGCCTTCTTGCCCGCGGGTTGCACCTCGGTGAGCGCGAGCGGGACGTCGGCCGTCCCGACGAGCAGCCGCCCGTCGACCAACGCGAGCGCGCCGGGGGCGAGGTGCGGGGCGGAGGAGGCCGTGCCTCCCGGCTGGACGGAGCTGCGGAGCAGCTTCACGCGGGTCTCGCCGAGGTGGGCGAACGCGCCGGGCTCGGGTGTGACGCCGCGGATGCGGGCGTGGACCCGCACGGCGGGCTCGTCGAAGACGACGTGCGCGTCGTCGACGGTGGGCTTCGGTGCGAGGGTGACCTCGCCGACCTGCTCGCTCGCGACGGCGGTCCCGGCCGCGAGGCCGTCGACCACCCGGGCCACGACCTCCGCACCGGTCTCGGCCATCGCGGCGAGGACGTCGCCGCTCGTCGCGTCCGGGTCGATGGTGAACGGCTCGCTGGCGTACAGCGGGCCGGCGTCGAGCGCCTCGACGAGCTGGAACACGCTCGCGGCGGTCTCGGTGTCGCCTGCCATGACGGCACGTTGGACGGGAGCGGCTCCGCGGTACGCGGGCAGGGCCGAGAAGTGCAGGTTGACCCAGCCGAGCCGGGGTGTCTCGAGCGCGGGCCGGCGGAGGAGCGCCCCGTAGGCGACGATCACGCCGAGGTCGGGCGCGAGGGCCGCGAGCTGGTCCGTGACGGTGTCGTCGACCCGGGCCGCCTCGATCACGGGCAGGCCGAGCTCCTCGGCGACCTGCGCGACCGGGGTCGGCGTCAGGACGCGCTTGCGGCCCTGCGGGGTCGCGGGGCGGGTGAGCACCGCGACGATCTCGTGGTCGGACGCCGCGAGTCGGCGGAGGGTGGGGACGGCCGCAGCGGGGCTGCCGGCGACGACGAGACGCATGGGGTCCATCGTCCCACGGCCGCGGAGCGGGCTCGTGCGCGGGTGGCTGGTGTCCCGGCCACGCGGCGGCAGGACCGACGCGGTGGGGCGTGTGTACCGTCGGACCCTCCACGAGAGGGAGGCACCATGTCAGACGTCACCACGTCCACCGACCGCTACGCAGGGTCGAGCATCCAGAAGATCGCGCTCGTCGTCGGGATCGTGTTCCTGCTCGTCGGGATCGCGGGCTTCGTCCCCGGCATCACGACGGGCGACCTCGCCGGGGCGGGTCACGGCTCGATGGCCATGCTCCTCGGCGTCTTCCAGGTGTCGGTGCTGCACAACATCGTGCACCTGCTGTTCGGGATCGTCGGGCTCATCGCCGCGCGGTACCCGACCGGGTCGCGCATGTACCTCGTCATCGGCGGGGTCGTCTACTTCGTGCTGTGGGTCTACGGCCTGTTCACGGCGGGCACCATGACCGGCGCGAACTTCGTGCCGCTGAACTGGGCCGACAACTGGCTGCACCTCGTGCTCGCCGTCGGCATGGTGGCGCTCGGCGTCGTGTTCCCGCGGGGCCGCCGCCGCCCGGTCGGCGCCTGACGACGAAGCGGGACACTCGGCGCACGGAGCACGGAGCACCCGCGGCGCACGGAGCACGGAGCACCCGCCGCGCACTGCGTACGCGGCGCACGGCAGTACGGCACAGCACGGCCCCGGGAGCGAGCAGCTCCCGGGGCCGTCGTGTGTCCGGCGATCGTCGTGCGTCGGCGACCGTCGGGGTCAGTCGCTCCCGACTGCGGCCCGCGCCGCCACGAAGGCGTCCACGCAGCAGCGGACCTGCTCCTCGGTGTGGGCGGCCGACAGCTGCACCCGGATCCGGGCCCTCCCCTGCGGCACGACCGGGTGGCTGAACGCCGTCACGTACACCCCACGGGCCTGCATCTCGTCCGCGATCCGGGCGGTGCGCGCGGCGTCGTGGAACATCACGGGGACGATCGGGTGCTCCCCCGGCAGCAGCTCGAAGCCGGCGTCCTCCATCAGGGTCCGGAACAGCCGCGCGTTCGACGCCAGCTGCGCCCGTGCGTCGTCGGAGCGTTCGATGCGGTCGAGCGCCGCGACGGTGCCCGCGGCGATCACCGGCGCGAGCGAGTTCGAGAACAGGTACGGACGCGACCGCTGCCGGAGCAGGTCGACGACCTCCCGGCGGGACGACACGTAGCCGCCGGACGCACCGCCGAGTGCCTTGCCGAACGTGCCCGTGTACACGTCGACCCGGTCGGCGACCCCGCAGAGTTCGGGGGTGCCCCGGCCGTGCTCGCCGACGAACCCGACGGCGTGCGAGTCGTCGACGATGACGAGCGCGTCGTACCGTTCGGCGAGGTCGCAGATCTCGGCGAGCGGCGCGATCGAGCCGTCCATCGAGAAGACGCCGTCGGTGACCACCGCGCGGAACCGGGCCGACGAGGCGGCGGCGAGCTGCGCCTCCAGGTCGGCGGTGTCGCGGTTCCGGTACCGGAACCGCTGCGCCTTCGACAGCCGGATCCCGTCGATGATCGAGGCGTGGTTCAGCTCGTCGGAGATGATCGCGTCCTCCGGGCCGAGGAGCACCTCGAACAGGCCCCCGTTCGCGTCGAAGCACGACGAGTACAGGATCGTCGCCTCGGTGCCGAGGAACGCCGACACCCGCCGTTCGAGGTCGAGGTGCAGGTCCTGCGTGCCGCAGATGAACCGCACGCTCGCCATGCCGTACCCCCAGCGGTCGAGGGCGTCCTTCGCCGCCTCGACGAGGTCGGTGGAGTCGGCGAGACCGAGGTAGTTGTTCGCGCAGAAGTTGAGCAGGTCGAGCCCGTCCGCCTCGATCGCCGCCCGCTGGGGCCCGGTGATGCCCCGTTCGTGCTTCGTCAGTCCCGCCGCCTCGATGCCCGCGAGCTCCGCGGTCAGGTGGTCCTTGATCGCCCCGTACATCAGATCTCCGTCCAGTCGATGACGACCTTGCCGCCGTCCGCGCTCGCCGCCGCGGCGAACGCCTCCTCCCAGTCGCGCGCCGGGTAGCGCGCGGACACGATCGAGCCGATGCGCTCGCGCAGGACCGCGCTGCTCTGCAGCATCGAGCTCATCGCCTGCCACGTCTCGAACATCTCGCGGCCGTAGATGCCCTTCACGGTGAGCATGTGCGTGACGACCTTGCCCCAGTCGACCGCGATCGGCCCGCTCGGCAGCCCGAGCATCGCGATCCGGCCACCGTGGTTCATGTTCTCGACCATCGCGGGCAGCGCGGTCGGCGCGCCGGACATCTCGAACCCGACGTCGAACCCCTCCCGCATGCCGAGCCGCTCCTGCGCCGCACGGATCGCGGCAGCGCCACCCCCCGGTTTCGCGTCTCCGCGCACGTCCACCCCGAGGTCGGCGCCCATCGCCTCGGCCATCCGCAGACGGTTCGGGCTGACGTCGGTCCCGACCACGAACCGGGCGCCCGCGTGCCGTGCGACCGCGATCGCCATGAGCCCGATCGGTCCGCACCCGGCGACGAGGACGTCCTCGCCGACGAGCGGGAACGCGAGCGCCGTGTGCACGGCGTTGCCGAGCGGGTCGAACAGGGCACCGACCTCGGGCTCGACCTCGCCGTGGTGCACCCACACGTTCGTGCCGGGCAGCGTCAGGTACTCGGCGAACGCACCGTCGCGCTGCACCCCGAGGCCCTTCGTCCTGATGCACATCTGTCGGCGGCCTGCACGGCAGTTCCGGCAGGTGCCGCACACGATGTGCCCTTCGCCGGAGACCCGGTCGCCCACGGCGACGTCCCGGACGGCGGCACCGACCTCGACGACCTCGCCGAAGAACTCGTGCCCGGGGACGAGCGGCGCCGTCACCGCCGAGGCCGCCCAGTCGTCCCACCGCTGGATGTGCAGGTCGGTGCCGCAGATCCCGGTCCGCAGCACGCGGATGAGGACCTCGTCCTCGGTCGGGACCGGCACGGGCCGGTCGGTCATGGTCAGTCCCGGACCGGCGTCCGGCTTGTAGAGCGCCCGCATCGGCGTCACCTCGTCACTTCGTCGTGCGTGTGATGTGTTCGGCGGTGGTTCGTGGCCACCGTCGTCCAGCCTCCCACAGGTCGGCTCGCGCGGGGTGCGCGGCACGATGCAGGCGCATCGTGCGACGAAACACGCGTCGATCACGCGGTGTGGTGTCGCACGGTGCACGCGCATCCGATGCGGGCGCATCGTCCGACGAAACACGCGTCGATCGTGCGGAGTGATGTCGCAGGACGAGCACGCAACGATGCCGCGGACAGGGGCTGCGCGGGTCAGACCTCGGTGAAGGGCTCCGCGTCGTCGAGCCGCACGCGCAGGGTCGGTGCCGCACGACGGCGGTTGCCGCCCGGGAGCACTCGCCGGGTCGACGACCGCCGGATGACCTCGGCCTTGAGCGTCGCCGCGACCTCGGCGCCGTGCGCGTACGGGAACCGCACGATCGCCCGCACCGTCCCCGGCACCGGGTCGCCCTCGACGGGCACCGGCCCGAGCACCGGACCGGCGATGGCGTCACCGAGGGCCTCGACCGCTGCCGTCACCGCCTCGTCCGTCCCGGTGAGCGTCGCGACGCGGACGGCGGGCGGGAAGTGCAGCTCCCGACGGTCCGCGAGCTCGTCGTGCGCGGGGCCGTCGAGCCGCCACGTCGCCATCGCCGTCGCGAGCCGCCCGCCGATGCCGACGAGGTAGACCTCGGCACCCGGCGCGCCCTTGGCGGCGGCGTTCGTCCAGAAACGCAGGACGTCCTCCTGCACGCGGAGCCCCTCGCGGGCCAGCAGCCGTTCGCCGTCGAGCAGCAGCACGCACGCGTAGCCGCCGGGCACGCTGGGCTCCGCACCGCGGGTGGCGACGACGACCGACGGCCGCGCCGGGACCTCGTCGAGCGGGCGGGACCCGTCGGCCACCACGATCCGCGTGCCCGGGAACGCCCGACCGAGCTCGTCCGCGGTCCGCTGCGCGCCCTGCCCGACAGGCTTGAGCCTCCCACCGCCGCACGTCGGGCACCGGAACCCGACCGCGAGGGCCCCGCAGAACCGGCACTGCGGCGTGGCGTTGCGGTGCGGGGCGCCGAGCGGACCGCCACAGACCCGGCAGTGCGCCCGTTCACCGCAGTCGGCGCACACGAGCCCGGTGCCGAAACCCGGGTTGGCGACCTGCACGAGCACGGCGCCGTGCTGACTGGCCTCGCGGGCGGCGCGCCAGGCCGTGCTCGGGATGCGGGCCTGGGCGGCGAAGCCCTCGGCACTCGCCTGCTGCGCCGTCGGGATCACCTTCGGCGTCGGCACCCGGTACGGCGTGACCTCCTGCAGCCAGTGCAGTTCGACGAGCCGTTGCACGTCGGTCGAGCGGGCGTGCGCGAGGAACAGGAGTGCTGCGCCCGACTGCGCCGTGCGGACGAGGGCGACGTCCCGGGTGTGCACGTACGGCGCCCGGGGCTCGATGAAGGAGGCGTCGCCGTCGTCCCACATCGCGATGAGTCCGAGCTCGGTCGCCGGCGCGAACACGGCGGTCCGGTTGCCGATCGCGACGACCGCGTGCGTCCGCGCCTGCAGCAGGGCCTTCGCGCGCTGCCCGTTCGTCTGCTTGGCGTCGAACCGGACGACCCGCTCGGGCGGCAGGAGCGCGAGCAGCGCGCGTTCGAGGTCGGTCACGTCGCGGAAGTCCGGCACCGCCAGCACGGCGGACTGCTCCCGCGCGACGACGTGCGACGCCGCCTGGGCGAGCGTCGCCGCCCAGCCGGGCACCCAGCAGGGTTCGTCGGCGGAGCCGAGGTCGACGGGGTGGGGGACGGCGTCGACCGCAGCCCGTCCGCGGTCGGCGAGCAGTGCCTCCAGGACGCCGTCGGCGTAGCCGGTGACGGGCGTGGGCTGCACCGCCGGCGGTGACCACGAGGGGTCGCGGGCGAGCCACGCCTTCTCGGCGCGGACCTGGCGCGTCGGCACCGCGAGCCGGAGCACGTCGGACGCGACGCCGGCGGCCCGGTCAGCGACCGCGCGCGCCAGCGTCCAGATCTCCGGGGCCAGGACCGGCACCGGCGAGAGCACCGCTTCGACCTGACTGAGTTCGCCCGGGTAGTCGCCCTCCGAGACGACCTCGACGACGTACGCGTCGGACATCCGCGCACCGGTGCGCAACGGCACCTTGACGCGGACCCCCGGCACGCAGTCGTCCTCGAGCTCGTCCGGCACCCGGTAGTCGAACAGACGGTCCAACTGCGGGAGCGGCGAGTCGAGGACGACGCGCGCGACGGTGGTCACACGGTGACCTAGACGGCGGCGGCGACGAGCCCTGCTGCGGCCCGGAGCGCCTCGACGCGGTCGAGCTGTTCCCAGGTGAACCCGGGGAGCTCGCGGCCGAAGTGCCCGTACGTCGCGGTCTGCGCGTAGCGGGGCTTGAGGAGGTCGAGGTCGCGGATGATCGCGGCCGGCCGGAGGTCGAAGACCTGCAGGATGGCCTGCTCGATGGTGGCGTCGTCGACGTGGCCCGTGCCGAACGACTCCACGTAGAGCCCGACGGGCTTCGCGCGGCCGATGGCGTAGGCGACCTGCACCTCGAGGCGGTCGGCGAGCCCGGCGGCGACGGCGTTCTTCGCCACCCAGCGGAGCGCGTACGCGGCGGAGCGGTCGACCTTCGACGGGTCCTTGCCGGAGAACGCCCCACCGCCGTGGCGGGACGCCCCACCGTACGTGTCGACGATCACCTTGCGGCCGGTGAGCCCGGCGTCGCCCTGCGGCCCGCCGATCTCGAACCGACCGGTCGGGTTCACGATGACGTCGACGTGCGACGAGTCGAGGTCGACGAGGTCGAGCACCGGGTGGATCACGTGCGCGGTGACGTCGGCGGTGAGCTGCTCGAGGGTGACGCTCGGAGCGTGCTGCGTGGAGAGCACGACCGTCTCGACCGTCTTCGGCACGACGCCGTCGTAGCCGACCGTGACCTGCGTCTTGCCGTCCGGACGGAGGTACGACAGCTCGCCCGACTTGCGGACCGCGGCGAGGCGCTCGGCCAGCCGGTGCGCGAGCCAGATCGCGACGGGCATGTACTCGGGGGTCTCGTTCGTCGCGAACCCGAACATGATGCCCTGGTCGCCCGCACCCTGGCGGTCGAGCGGGTCCACGCCGGAGCCCGAGCGACTGTCGAGCGACTCGTCGACCCCCTGGGCGATGTCCGGCGACTGCGCGCCGATCGAGACCTCGACGCCACAGGTGCGGCCGTCGAAGGAGACCTCGGACGAGTTGTACCCGATGCCCGTGATGACGTCGCGGACGAGCTTCGGGATCTCGACGTAGCCGGATGTCGTGACCTCGCCGGCGACGTGCACGAGACCGGTGGTGACCATGGTCTCGACCGCGACGCGCGCGTGCGGGTCGGCCTCGAGCAGGGCGTCGAGGATGGTGTCCGAGATCTGGTCGCAGATCTTGTCGGGGTGCCCCTCGGTCACCGACTCGGACGTGAACAGGCGCAGGTTGCTCGTCGTCACCGGGGTCAGTCGGTCGGCTGCTGCTGCTTGGTGACCGTCAGCTTGTCCTCGTTGATCTCGTGGAGCGCGACGGAGAGCGGCTTGTCGTCGATGGTGGAGTCGACGAGCGGACCGACGTTGTCGAAGAGCGAGCCCTCGTGCAGGTCGGCGTAGTAGTCGTTGATCTGGCGGGCGCGCTTCGACGCGAAGATCACGAGCGCGTACTTCGACTCGACCTTGGCGAGCAGGTCGTCGATGGGCGGGTCGATGATGCCCTGGGGGTTGGCCATGGTGTCTCCTGTCAACGGTCGTGTCGCGCCCGGTGGGCACAGCGCAGCCCCGGCTAGGGCGCAGTGAACAAGTCTACGACTTCGTGTGCCGCGGTGCTGACATCGGAGTTCACGATCTTCACGTCGAACTCGTCCTGCGCGGCGAGTTCGACCTTCGCGGTCTCGAGGCGTCGGGCCTGTTCCTCGGGCGACTCGGTGCCCCGGCCGATGAGCCGACGGACGAGTTCCTCCCAGCTCGGGGGCAGCAGGAACACGAGGACCGCCTCGGGCATGGCGTCCTTCACCTGGCGGGCGCCCTGCAGGTCGATCTCGAGCATCACGCGGTCACCGGCGTCGAGCGCGCGGTCGATCGGCGGACGCGGCGTGCCGTACCGGTAGGAGTTGTGCACGGTCGCCCACTCGAGCAGCTCGCGGTCGCGGATCATCCGGTCGAACTCGGCGTCGTCGACGAAGTAGTAGTGCACGCCGTCCACCTCGCCCGGGCGGGGCTTGCGGGTCGTGGCGGACACGCTGAGGTTGACGTCGGGGAAGTGCTCGCGGATGTACGCGCTCACGGTGCCCTTGCCGACCGCGGTGGGGCCGGCGAGCACGACGAGCTTCGAGGCGCCGCGCTTCCGACCGCGCGCCGCGAGCCAGTCGGCCAGCACGGAGCGCTGCCGCACGCCGAGACCGCCGAGCCGCTTCGACGGCGCGATGCGCAGGCTTGCCATCACCGAGTCCGCCCGCGCCGGGCCGATGCCCGGCAGGCTCGTCAGGAGGTCGCGGACCCGCAGGGACTTCTCGGCGGGAGCGTCCTCGTCGGACCAGGCCGCCCGCGCGACGTCGAGCGCCGAGCGCTCCCCCGAGACGACCGCGGCCTTGACCGCGGCCCGGGCACGCCGGGCTGCGACGGCGGCCTGCGCGGCGGCGACGCGGTCGACCTCCGGTGGGTTGCGGTGCGCCGGGAGCGCCCCGCGGTCGGCACCTTCCGTCACGCGGCGGCCCCGAGCGCGGCGGCGATCCGGTCGGCGCGGTCGGCCACCAGTGCGGCGACACCGTCGGGTCCGTCGACGAGCAGCCCGCGCGACTCGTTCACGAGCACCTGCTCGGCCCGCGAGCCGTACCGGGCACGGAGGTCCTCGATCCGGGCGCCCTGCGCGCCGAACCCCGGGGCGAGCACCGGCGCGGAGCCGATGTCGTCGGCGGTGATGCCGAAGTCGGTCAGGTCGAGGGTCGCGCCGAGCACGAGCCCGACGTCGCCGAGGGGCTGCGCCCCCACGGAACGGTTGTCGTCTGCCACGTCCACGACGATACCGGCAGCGACGGTCCGTCCCGCACGCGGTCCCTCGGCGAGCACCGCCGTCTGCAGCACGCGGGCCTCGGGGTTGCTCGTCGCGGCGAGCACGAACACCCCGGCCCCGTTCGCCCGCGCGGTGTCGATCGTGCCGCGGAGCGAGCCGTAGCCGAGGTACGGCGACACCGTCATGGCATCGGCCCGGAACGGCCCGTCGCGGTCGACCCACGCCTCCGCGTAGTCGTCGCCGGTGCTGCCGATGTCGCCCCGCTTCACGTCGGCCACGACCAGGAGGCCCGCATCGCGTGCCCGACGGATCGTCGCGTCGAGCGCACGGTAGCCGGCGACGCCCGCCGCCTCGAAGAACGCGATCTGCGGCTTCACGACGGCGGCGCGGCCGGCGGCCGCGTCGACCAGGGTCGCGCCGAAGGCGGTCAGTCCCTGCTCGTCGCGGCCGAGCCCCCACGCCGCCAGGGTGGCGGCGTGGGGGTCGATGCCGACGCAGAGCGCGGAACGTGAAGCGATGGCGGACGCGAGCCGGACGCCGAAGGAGGCTGGGCCTCTCCCCACCGGCACGGCCGACCCGCCGCTGGCGCGTCGGTCCGGAACCGGCGGCGTTGGCCCAGGCTGCACTGCGCTCACCAGGTGGCGCGCTCGAGCGCGTAGTCCTGCAGGCTGCGGACCGTGTGCTCGGTGCCGATCGTCTCGATCGCGGCGACCGCCGCGCCGAGCTGGGCGATCGTCGTGAACAGCGGCTTGTCGGCCGCCACGGTGGCCGCACGGATCTCGTAGCCGTCCGCGCGACCGGCCGCACCGGACGGCGTGTTGATGACGACGTCGACCTCGCCGCGGGCGAGCAGGTCGACGACGCTCTCGCCGCCCTCGCTGTACTTGCCGACCAGCGTCACCTCGATGCCGTTGCGGCGGAGGACCTCGGCCGTGCCCTCGGTCGCCGTGATCGTGAACCCGAGCTGCTGCAGGCGGTGGATCGGCAGGACGACCTGGCGCTTGTCGGTGTCGGCGACGCTCACGAACACCGTGCCGCTCGTCGGCAGGCCGCCGTACGCGGCGTCCTGCGACTTGAGGAAGGCCCGCGGGAAGTCGCGGTCGATGCCCATGACCTCGCCCGTGGAGCGCATCTCGGGGCTGAGCACCGAGTCGACCACCTGGCCGTCGTGCGTGCGGAAGCGGCGGAAGGGCAGCACGGCCTCCTTGACGGCGACCGGGGCCTGCGCGGGCACCGAGGAGCCGTCGCGCTCCGGCAGGAGTCCCTCGGCGACGAGCGCATCGATCGAGGTCCCCGTCATGATCCGGCTCGCGGCCTTCGCCAGCGGGATGCCGAGCGCCTTCGAGACGAAGGGCACCGTGCGGCTCGCGCGCGGGTTCGCCTCGAGGACGTAGAGCACGCCGGCGCCGATGGCGAACTGCACGTTGAGCAGCCCCTGCACGCCGATGCCGCGGGCGATCCGCTCGGTGGCTTCGACCACGCCGCGGATCTCCGCCTTGCCGAGGCCGACCGGGGGCAGGGTGCAGGCCGAGTCGCCGGAGTGGATGCCGGCCTCCTCGATGTGCTCCATGATCCCGCCGACGTACAGCCGCTCGCCGTCGAAGAGCGCGTCGACGTCGATCTCCACCGCGTCGTCGAGGAAGCGGTCGACCAGGAGCGGCAGCTCCGGGCCGATGATCGCCTGGTCGGCCATCCGGTCGAAGTAGTCCGCGAGGGCGGCCGGGTCGTAGACGATCTCCATTCCGCGGCCGCCGAGCACGAAGGACGGGCGGACCAGGACCGGGTAGCCGATCTCCTCGGCCACGGCGGTCGCGCTCGCGAGGTCGTGCGCGGTGCCGTTGCGGGGCGCCAGCAGGCCGGCCTCCTCGAGGATGGCGGCGAACTGGCCGCGCTCCTCGGCGGAGTCGATGGCGGCGGGCGACGTGCCGAGGATCGGGATGCCCGCGGCCTCGAGCGGCTTCGCGAGTCCGAGGGCCGTCTGGCCGCCGAGCTGCACGACCACGCCGACGAGCTCGCCGGACGCCCGCTCGGCCTCGATCACCTCGAGGACGTCCTCGGTGGTCAGCGGCTCGAAGTACAGGCGGTCCGAGGTGTCGTAGTCGGTCGAGACCGTCTCCGGGTTGCAGTTGATCATGATCGTCTCGAACCCGGCGTCGCTCAGCGCGAAGGACGCGTGCACGCAGGAGTAGTCGAACTCGACGCCCTGGCCGATGCGGTTCGGGCCGGAGCCGAGGATGACGACCTTCTTGCGGTCGCTCGCGGCGACCTCGGTCTCGGTGTCGTACGACGAGTAGTGGTACGGCGTGAGGGCCGGGAACTCACCGGCGCAGGTGTCCACCGTCTTGAAGACCGGGCGGATGCCGAGCCCGTGCCGGGTGTCGCGGGCCTCCTGCTCGGAGATCCCCCGCAGCGACGCGATCTGGACGTCGCTGAAGCCGTGCTCCTTGGCCCACCGCAGGGTGTCGGCGTCGAGGGTCTCGGCGGCGGCGACCTCGGCCGCGACCTCGTTGATGAGGACGATCTGGTCGATGAACCACGGGTCGATCCCCGTGGCCTCGAAGACCTCCTCCGCCGTGGCGCCGGCGACCAGGGCCTGCTGCACCGTGACGATGCGGCCGTCCGTCGGGGTCCTCGACTTCTCGAGCAGCGCGTCCTTGTCGAGCTCGGCGGCCGGGGTGTCCCAGTGGAACGAGGACCCGCGCTTCTCGAGCGAGCGGAGGGACTTCTGCAGGGCCGTCGCGTAGTTCCGGCCGATGGCCATCGCCTCGCCGACGCTCTTCATCGTCGTGGTGAGGGTGGCGTCGGCGGCCGGGAACTTCTCGAACGCGAACCGCGGGGTCTTCACGACGACGTAGTCGAGCGTCGGCTCGAAGCTCGCCGGCGTCACCTGCGTGATGTCGTTCTGGATCTCGTCGAGGCGGTACCCGATGGCGAGCTTCGCGGCGATCTTCGCGATCGGGAAGCCCGTCGCCTTCGAGGCCAGGGCGGACGACCGCGAGACGCGGGGGTTCATCTCGATGACGATGATCCGGCCGTTCGACGGGTCCACCGCGAACTGGATGTTGCAGCCGCCGGTGTCGACGCCCACCCGGCGGATGATGTCGATGCCGATGTTCCGCATGGCCTGGTACTCGCGGTCGGTGAGCGTCAGCGCCGGGGCGACGGTGATCGAGTCGCCCGTGTGCACGCCCACCGGGTCGACGTTCTCGATCGAGCAGATCACGACGGTGTTGTCGAAGTTGTCGCGCATCAGCTCGAGCTCGTACTCCTTCCACCCGAGGATCGACTCCTCGAGCAGGACCTCGCTCGTGGGGCTCGACTGCAGGCCGTCGCCGACCATGCGGACGAGCTCGTCCTCGGTGTACGCGAACCCGGAACCGAGGCCGCCCATGGTGAACGACGGACGGATGACCAGCGGGTACCCGAGGTCGGCCGCGTACTCCTTGGCCTCGTCGAGGGTGTGCGCGATGTGGCTGCGGGCCACGTCCGCGCCGGACTCCAGGACGAGGTCCTTGAAGAGCTGCCGGTCCTCGCCGCGCTGGATCGCGTCGACCTTCGCGCCGATGAGCTCGACGCCGTGCTTCTCGAGGATGCCGGCCTTGTCGAGGGAGATCGCCGCGTTGAGCGCGGTCTGCCCGCCGAGCGTCGGCAGGACGGCGTCGGGGCGCTCGATCTTGATGATCTCCTCGAGGGAGGCGTCCGTGATCGGCTCGATGTAGGTGGCGTCGGCGAAGTCCGGGTCGGTCATGATCGTCGCCGGGTTCGGGTTGACGAGGATGACGCGGACGCCCTCGGCGCGGAGGACACGGCACGCCTGGGTGCCGGAGTAGTCGAACTCGGCGGCCTGCCCGATGACGATCGGGCCGGAGCCGATGACGAGGACGGAGTTGATGTCTGCGCGCTTCGGCATCAGTTGGCTTCCTTGGTGACGTCGGCTGCGGGGGTGGTGGCGGTGGCGGTCGCCGCGTCGAGCGGCTGCCCGTCGCGTCGGGCACGCACGAGGTCCGCGAACCGGTCGAACAGGTACATCGAGTCGTGCGGACCGGCCGCCGCTTCGGGGTGGTACTGCACGCTGAAGGCGGGCACGTCGAGCGCGCGGAGGCCCTCGACCACGTTGTCGTTCAGCGAGTAGTGCGAGACCTCGACCCGGCCGAACCCGGCGGGCGATTCGACGACCTCGCCGAGCGGCGCGTCCACGGCGAAGCCGTGGTTCTGGCTGGTGATCTCGACCTTGCCCGTCGCCGTGTCGAGCACGGGCTGGTTGATGCCGCGGTGGCCGAACGGCAGCTTGTACGTGCCGAACCCGAGCGCGCGCCCGAGGAGCTGGTTGCCGAAGCAGATGCCGAAGAACGGGCGGCCGGTCCTCAGCGACTCCTGCAGCAGTTCGACCTGCGCGTCGCTCGCGGCGGGGTCGCCCGGGCCGTTGGAGTAGAAGAGCGCGTCGGGATCGAGCTCCTGCAGCGCGGACGCCGTGATGTCCTGCGGCACGACGTGCACCTCGAACCCGCGCTCGGCGAGGTACCGGGTGGTCGAGGCCTTCACACCGAGGTCGAGCACGGCCAGGCGACCGATCTGCTCGCCCACCGCGGGGACCACGTAGGTCTCGGGCGTGCTCACCGTCGCGGAGAAGCTCGCGCCCGCCATGCCGGCCTGCTCGCGGACGGCCGCGAGCTGCTCGTCGGCGGGCAGGTCGGCGTCGGCGCCGCTGAAGACGCCGCCCTTCATGGCGCCGGCGTCGCGGATCCGGCGGGTGAGCGCCCGCGTGTCGATGCCGGAGATCCCGACGATGCCGTCGCGGACCAGGTGGTCGTCGAGCGTGGCGTTCGCGCGGTGGTTCGACACGATGCGGCTGGGGTCGCGCACCACGTAGCCGGCGACCCAGATGCGACGGGACTCGGGGTCCTCGTCGTTCACGCCCGTGTTGCCGATGTGCGGCGCGGTCTGCACCACGATCTGTCCGGCGTAGGACGGATCGGTCAGCGTCTCCTGGTAGCCGGTCATGCCGGTCGCGAAGACCACCTCGCCGAGGGATCGGCCTCGGGCACCGTAGGCCCGTCCGTCGTACCGGGTACCGTCCTCGAGGACCAGTACGGCCCGTTCGCGTGTCATCAGTTCGTCCCTTCGCCCGCGGTGTGCGGGTGCTCGTGCTTCGTCGTCAGTCCCTGCAGGGCGTCGAGCGCTGCTGCGTCGCCCTCCGGGAACCGGAAGTAGGTGTCGAGGTCCGTCGCACCTGCGGCGCCGGTCGCCGTCCATCGCAGACGGACCAGTCCCCCGGGCTCGACCACGCGGTCGATGGCCCACGTGGCGCGGTCGGCGCCGCGGACGGCGTCGGCCGCCACCCATCGGTCGGGTGCCCCGGCGTGGTGCAGCACCACGCCGGCCCCGTGGACGGTCACGCCGCCGCGGCTGCGGAAGCCGAGACCGCCGGCGGTGATGCGCTCGAGCGGCTGGTCGGCGCGGGTCGTCGCGACCGTGAAGCCGTCCCACGACCCGACCTGCGCGCCCGGATCGGCCGGCACCGGGACGGGAGGCACGGCTGCGGCCTGCGCGCGGGTCCGGGTCCGCCAGGTGCGTGCCATGGCGACGAACAGCAGCGCCACCAGCAGGAGGATCACCCCGCCGGCGAGCCACCGCAGCGCGTCGCCGCTCACCGTGCCGCCGCCCGGGTCGCGGCGGCGTGCGCGGCGACCGTCCCGGCGTCGACGACCGTGCCGTCGAGCACGGTCGGGTACCCGTGGTGGAAGGTCGCGACGACCCGTCCGGGCAGCCGCATCCCGAGGTAGGGCGAGTTCTGCGACTGCCCGGCGAGGTCCGTCACGGCGAACTCACGGACGGCGGCCGGGTCGTACAGCGTGACCTCGGCCGGGGCGCCCTCCGCGATCCGCTGCCCGTGGCCGTCGACCTGACCGATGCGCGCGGGGGCCTCGGACAGGACCCGTGCGACGTCCGCCCAGTCGAGCTGGCCGGTGTCGACGACGGCGGCCTGCACGACGCTGAGCGCCGATTCGAGGCCGACCATGCCGTTGGCGGCGGCCGGCCACTCGCAGCACTTCGCCTCGGCGGTGTGCGGCGCGTGGTCGGTGGCGACGATGTCGACCGTGCCGTCGGCGAGCGCGGCCCGGAGCGCCTCGACGTCCTCGCGGGCGCGGAGCGGCGGGTTCACCTTGTAGCGGGCGTCGTAGCCCGGTGCGCCGTCGACCCCGGCGATCAGGTCCTCCGTGAGCACGAGGTGGTGCGGTGTGACCTCGGCGGTGACGTCGATGCCGCGGGACTTCGCCCAGCGGATGACCTCGACGCTGCCGGCGGTGGAGACGTGGCACACGTGCAGGCGTGCCCCGACGTGGTCGGCGAGCAGCACGTCCCGCGCGATGATCGCCTCCTCCGCCACCGCCGGCCAGCCCGCGAGCCCGAGCTCCGACGACAGCCGGCCCTCGTTCATCTGCGCGCCGATGGTCAGCCGCGGCTCCTGGGCGTGCTGCGCGATCACGCCGCCGAACCCCTTGACGTACTCGAGCGCCCGGCGCATGAGCAGCGGGTCCGCGACGCAGGAGCCGTCGTCCGAGAACACCCGCACCCGGGCACGGCTCGTCGCCATCGCGCCGATCTCGGACAGGTGCGTGCCCTGCAGGCCCTGCGAGACGGCGCCGATCGGTCGGACGGTGACGTAGCCCGCGTCGTCGCCGAGGGCCTGGACCTGCTCGACCACACCGGCGGTGTCGGCCACCGGGTTCGAGTTCGCCATCGCGTTGACGGCCGTGAACCCGCCCGCGGCGGCCGCACGCGAGCCGGTCAGGACGGTCTCCGCCTCCTCGCTGCCGGGCTCGCGCAGGTGCGTGTGCAGGTCGACGAGCCCGGGCAGGGCGACCAGCCCGTCGGCGTCGACGACCGTGGCACCGGCCGAGTCGAGACCGGACCCGACCGCGGTGATGCGCCGTCCCTCCAGGCGGATGTCGGCACGCGTGCCGTCGACCAGCTGCGCGCCGCGGATGAGGTGGGCGGTCATGCGACGGACTCCTTCGTGTCGTGCGCGCCTGCGCCGGCGTGGTCGCCCGTCAGGGCGAGGTAGAGGACGGCCATCCGGACGCTGACGCCGTTCGCGACCTGCTCGACGACCGTCGAGCGCGGGTCGTCCGCGGCGACCGCCGCGATCTCGAGCCCGCGGTTCATCGGTCCGGGGTGCATGATGAGCGTCCGGTCGGACAGCCGCGCCGCACGGGAGGCGGTCAGGCCGAAGTGCCGGGTGTACTCGCGCTCGTTCGGGAAGAACGCGTCGTGCATCCGCTCCTGCTGGATGCGCAGGAGCATGACGACGTCGGGGTCCTCGGCGAGGGCGACGTCGAGGTCGTGGTGGACGGCCGCACCGAACGGGCGCTCGACCGCGGGCAGCAGGGTGGGCGGCGCGACGAAGGTGACCTCGGCTCCGAGCGTGCGCAGCAGCCAGGCGTTGCTCCGCGCCACCCGGCTGTGCAGCACGTCGCCGACGATCGCCACGCGCACGCCGTCGAGGCCCTTCCCGCGGCTCGCGTCGCCGTGCAGTCGGCGCCGCATCGTGAACGCGTCGAGCAGCGCCTGCGTGGGGTGCTCGTGGGTGCCGTCGCCCGCGTTCACGACGGGGACGTCGATCCAGTCGGCGTCGGCCAGCACCCTCGGGGCACCGGACGCGCCGTGGCGCATGACGATGCCGTCGATCCCCATGGCGCCGAGGGTCTGCACGGTGTCCTTGAGCGACTCGCCCTTCGAGACGCTCGAGCCCTTCGCGGCGAAGTTGATCACGTCGGCCGAGAGCCGCTTCGCCGCTGCCTCGAACGAGATGCGGGTCCGGGTGGAGTCCTCGAAGAAGAGGTTCACCACGGTCTTGCCGCGGAGCGCGGGGAGCTTGCGGACCTCGCGGGTGTTGACCTCGGCCATCTCCTCGGCCACGTCGAGGATGTGCACCGCGTCGGCCCGGGAGAGGTCGGCGGTGGAGAGCAGGTGCTTCACGAGGCCACCCCCTCGCCCTGTTCGATGACGACCTCGTCGCTGCCGTCGGTCTCCGTGAGCCGCAGCGTGACGCGCTCGTCGGACGCCGTCGGGAGGTTCTTGCCGACGTGGTCCGCCCGGATCGGGAGCTGCCGGTGCCCCCGGTCGACGAGCACCGCGAGCCGGACCGCCCGGGGACGCCCGATGCCCTGCAGGGCGTCGAGCGCGGCCCGCACGGTGCGACCGGAGTAGAGCACGTCGTCGACCAGCACGACGACCTTGCCGTCGATGCCACTCGTCGGGATCGTGGTGCGGTGCGGCGCCCGACCGATGCCGTGCCCGAGGTCGTCCCGGTGCATCGTGACGTCGAGGGTGCCGAGCCGCTGCTCGCGGTCGGCGGCCCACTCGGGCTCGATGCCCGCCAGGATCGACGCGAGCCGCTCGGCCAGGACGGCACCCCGTGTCGGGATGCCCAGGAGCACGAGGTCCGAGGCGCCGTGGTTGGCCTCGAGGATCTCGTGCGCGATGCGTGTCAGTGCACGCGTGATGTCGGTGTGCTGCAGGACCGTTCTGGTGCCCACGCCGACCTCCTTCCCCGCCTCACCGGACGGACTTAAAGGACGCTGACGTGGACAACCCTACCGGGACTCCTGGTCCCCTGCGACCGTCCGACCGGACGGTGGAGTGGTCTGCCGGGCACCGGGCGCGCGGCCCCCGGCGACGGCACCGAGCACGCCGTTGACGAACCCGGCGGACTCCTCCGTCGAGAGCGACTGGGCGAGCTCGACGGCCTCGGCGATCGCGACGGCGTCGGGGACCTCGGCGTTGAACCGGAGCTCCCAGACGCCCATGCGCAGGATGCAGCGGTCGAGCACGGGCATGCGGGCGATCGACCACCCTTGGGCGTGGTCGACGATCACGGAGTCGATCTCGTGCCGCGCCTCGTCGACCCCGGTGACGATCTGCCGTGCGTAGTCCCAGCTCGACGCCCGCTCGGGCTGGTCGAGGTGGCGGACGGTCTCGGTGGCGAGGACGTCCGCGATCGGCAGGTCACGGACCTCCGCGACGTACAGCATGTCGAGGGCGCGCTTGCGGGCCTTCGAACGAGCACTCATGTGGCGAGCGCCTAGTTGTTGACGCGGCCGAGGAAGCTGCCGTCGCGCGTGTCGATCTTCACGGTGGTGCCGCTCTCGAGGTAGAGCGGGACCTGGATGCGGTGGCCGGTCGCGATGATGGTCGCGTCCTTCGTGCCGCCGGAGGAGCGGTCGCCCTGGAGGCCCGGCTCGGTCTCGACCTCGGTGGTGATCGACGTCGGCAGCTCGATGTAGAGCGGGTTGCCCTCGTTCATCGCGATGGTGACCATCGCGGACTCGAGGAGGAAGTTCTTGGCGTCGCCGACGACCGTCTCCGAGACCGGGATCTGGTCGTACGTGTCGGTGTCCATGAACACGTACGAGTCGCCGTCCTGGTACAGGTACTGGTAGTCGCGGCGGTCCACGGTGGCGGTGTCGATCTTCGCGCCCGCGTTGAAGGTGCGGTCGACGACCTTGCCCGAGACGACGTTCTTGAGCTTCGTGCGGACGAACGCGCCGCCCTTGCCCGGCTTGACGTGCTGGAACTCGACGACCGACCAGAGCTGGCCGTCGATGATGAGAACGGCGCCGTTCTTGATGTCAGTGGTGCTGGCCATGGGTCTTCCCGTTCGATGGTGTTGTGAAGGTCTCGCGGACGGATCGTCCGCCGTGGTCGTCGTCCACCGGATCGGCGCGACGCCCCGACGAGTGTAGCGGACCCGTGCGGCGGGCCCCGGAGGCACCCGACCCCGCGGTCAGTCCCGCCGCCGCGCCAGCCACGCGTCGATCGCCGCCCACACGAGCAGGAACGTGGCCGTCCCGCCGAGCAGCCCGCCCGCCACACCGGTCGGCAACGTCGCGGTCGGACGAGCCGGGAGCGTGAGGTACACGATCGCGAGCACCCCGGCCCCGGCGCCGAGGGCGACGAGCAGGATCCGCCGGACGAGCCCCGTGACGAGCCGCCGGTCCGAGCGGTCCCCGAACAACCGGATGTTGACGGTGAGCCGTCCGGTCTCGAGGGCCTCGGTGATCCGGTCGACCCGCCGCGGCAGCTTGCGCGCGGCCGACACGACGCCGAAGAGCTCGCGCACCGCGACGTCGCGCAGCGCCGAGGGCCGGAGTTGGTCGCGGATCTGCTGCTTCGCGAGGTCCCGCGACTCCTCGAGCAGGTCGAACGACGGCGCCAGTGTGCGCAGGGTCCCCTCGAAGATCGCCAGCGCCCGGGCCGCGGCGACGAAGTCCGGCGGCGGCTTCAGCCGGTAGCGGCCGAACACCTCCACCGCGTCGTCGACCGTCTCGACGCCGATCCGGGCGCCCGGGCCGAGCTCGTCGGCCACGAACCGCGCGATGTCGCGACGGAAGTCGGCCTCGTCCGCCGGGTCGCGGACCGGCGCCATCCGCAGCACGTTGTCGGCGATGCGCGACGTGTCGTCCTGGAGGTAGCCGGCCAGCAGTTCCTGGACCGTGTCCCGGAGACCCGGGTCGAGCCTCCCGACCGAACCGAAGTCGATCAACGCGGGACGACCGTCGGGCAGGAGCACGACGTTCCCGGGGTGGAGGTCCGCGTGGTACAGCCCGTCGAACACGACCTGCCGGAGGAACGCCCGCAGGATCGCGCGCATCGGCGCGTCGAGGTCGCGGTCGGAGCGCTGCGCGCGCAGCGCGCTGAGCGTGTCGCCCTCGAGGAACTCCATCACGAGCACCCGGCGGCCGGACAGCTCCGGGTACGGGACCGGCAGGTACACCTCGTCGGGCCGGGCACTCCTGGCCTGGGCGGCGCGGAGCGCGGCGAGGTTGCGCGCCTCCGACGAGAAGTCGACCTGCTTCACGAGGTCCGCGGCGTACTGCTTCGCCACGTCGACGACGCCGACCTGCCGGGCCTCACTGCTCGTCCGCGCGAGGAACCGGACCACTCGGAGGGCGATGTCGACGTCCCGGCGGACCGCCGCGTCGATCCCCGGGCGCTGCACCTTCACGGCCACCTCGGTGCCGTCGTGCAGCCGGGCGCGGTGCACCTGGGCGATCGAGGCGGCCGCGACGGGGACCGGGTCGAACGCCGCGAAGACCTCGTCGACCGGCGCGTGCAGCTCGGTGGCGAGCAGTTCCGCGACGGCGTCGGCCGGGGCCGGGGTCACGTCGCGCTGCAGGTGTGCCAGACCCTCCGTCCACTCCTCCGGCAGCAGGTCGTCGCGCGTGGAGAGCAGCTGGCCCATCTTGACGAACCCGCCGCCCGCCTCCTCCAACGCCCGGCGCAGGTGCTCGGCCTGGTCCCGGCGGAGTGCACTCGTCTCCGGGTCGTGCGAGAAGTCCAGTCGTCGGAACGGGACGAGCTTGTGGCGTCGGGCGATGGCGAGCAGTTCGGCGAAGCGGCGGCCGCGGACGCGCAGGCTGCCGACGTCCGCGTCGGGCTGACCGAGGTCGCTCAGGCGGGGCGGGGTGGGCACCCGACCAGTGTGCTCCTCCGGGCTGGGTCCGTCGGGTGTGCAGGCACGGGCCGTGTGGCGGCTCCTGCACAGCCGGGAGGCTCGGCGCGGTCTCCACAGATCGGCTCGCGCGGGCGCCGGGTGCGGTGTCGGGTCGCCAGCATCGGGGCATGGAGACAGCAGTCATCGGCGCGGTGATCGCCGCGGGCGCGGCGATCGCCGCGGCCGTCGTCAGTTGGTTCGGGGCGTTCCAGTCGCGGCGGGCAGTCGACCGAGCGCATGCCTGGGAGCGCCTGACCTGGGCCGTCCGACGCTCGAGGACGCAGTCGGAGTACGACATCTCGAGGACTGTGCTCGAGCGGCTCATGAACGTACGGTGGGCGCCGAAGCCGGACCGGAACCTTGCGCGCCGCGCGCTGCGGCGACACCGGTACGAGCAGATCGACCGAGACGACGAGGACCACTGATGCGACTGTTCACGCCGCTGCCGGACGCCCCCCGCTTCAAGATCGACGGCACGGCAGAGGACGACGCGATCCTCGACGCATGGGTCGAGGGCGCCACGCTCGCCGAGTGGTACGAGTCCGAGCGGACCGGCATCGTCACCGTCTCGATGCGGATCAAGTGGTGGTGGCGACGCACCCGTCGGGTCCTGCGCTGAGCCCCGCGGGCGTCCGCGGCTCGGCTAGATCCCGACCTCCTGGTACGCGGTGAAGAGCAGGTGGTCCTCCGGGCCTTCGAGCGTCGTCGGCTTCCCCACCCCGTCGAGGATGATGAACCGCAGCATCCCCGCGCGAGCCTTCTTGTCGCGACGCATGGTGGCGAGCAGCCCCTCCCACCGACCGATGCCGTAGGTCGTCGGGAGCTCGAGCGACTCCAAGATCGCGCGGTGCCGATCGACCGTGGCGTCGTCGAGGTGCCCGGTGAGCCGCGCGAGCTCGGCGGCGAACACCATCCCGACCGAGACCGCCGCGCCGTGGCGCCACTGGTAGCGCTCCGCGTGCTCGATGGCGTGACCGAGCGTGTGGCCGTAGTTGAGGATCTCCCGGCGCCCCTGCTCGGTGAAGTCGTCGGACACCACCTGCGCCTTGAGCTCGATCGCGAGTTCGACGACCCGGCGGAACTCCGGCGTGGTCGGGTCGGTCACCCGTGCGACATCGGCCTCGATCAGGTCGAGGATCTCCGGGACGGCGATGAACCCGGCCTTCACGATCTCGGCGAAGCCGGTGAGGATCTCGTTCCGGGGCAGCGAGCGCACGAGGTCGAGGTCGGCCACGACCGCGCGCGGCGCGAAGAAGGCGCCGACGAGGTTCTTGCCCTCGTTCGTGTTGATGCCGGTCTTCCCGCCCACGCTCGCGTCGACCAGGCCGAGGACGCTGGTCGGGATCGCGACGTAGGGCACACCGCGTAGCCACGTGGCGGCGACGAAGCCAGCGAGGTCCGTGACCGCTCCCCCGCCGAGCCCGATCACGGCGTCGGTCCGCGTGAAGTCCGACTGCCCCATGATCTGCCAGCAGAACGCAGCGACCTCGACCCGCTTCGCGCCCTCGGCGTCGGGGACCTCGGCGATGAGTGCTTCGAGCCCGGCGTCGACGAGCAGCTGGCGGAGCTCGTTCGCACGGGCGCCGAGCGTGGGCGCGTGCACGATGAGGACCTTCGCGACGCGCGGGCCGAGGATCGCCGCGACGGCTCCGAGCAGCCCGGTGCCGACGGCGACCACGTACCCGTCGTCGCCGCCGACGCGGATCTCGGTCGTGCCCTCGGGCAGGGTGGTGGACGGGACGGTCGCGCTCACGCGGTACCTCCGGTGGGGTCGGGCTGGTGGGACGGCTCCGCGCCGCCGGTCGTGGAGTCTTCCTGGTCGCGCACCCACGCGACGATGTCGTCCACCACGTGGGACATCGGCCGCCGAGAGGTGTCCAGGACGATGTGGGCGAGCTCGGCGTAGGTCGCGGCGCGCTCGTCCAGGATGGTCTGCCAGGCGTCCAGACCGCCGGTCGCCAGGAGCGGCCGGTCACTCCCCGCGATCCGTTCCGCGACCGCCTCGGCGGAGACGGTCAGCAGGACGATCCGCGCTCCGGTCAGCGCTTCACGGGTGGCGGCGTGCGTCACCGCACCACCACCGACCGCGACCACACCGTTCGTCCGCACGGCGTCGCGCACCGCAGCGGCCTCGAGCTCCCGGAACTCCGGCTCGCCGCGGGTGGCGAAGATCGTCGGGATCGGACCGTGCTCCCGGGCGATGACCCGGTCGGTGTCGGTGAACGGCACGCCGAGGGCCCGCGCGACCCGTTTGCCGACGGTCGACTTGCCGGCGCCCATCGGCCCGATCACGACCACCGGCGCGCCGAGACGCCCCGTTCGTGGTGCCGGCGCGCTCACCGGGCGGCGGTCGTGTCCGCGGGCTCCACCCGGCGGCTGCGGAGGGTCTCCGGGATCGACGCGAGGTAGGACTCGAGGTTCCGCTTCGTCTCCGCGACGTTGTCGCCGCCGAACTTCTCGAGCACGGCGTCCGCGAGCACGAGCGCGACCATGGCCTCGGCCACGACGCCGGAGGCCGGGACGGCACAGACGTCGGACCGCTGGTGGTGCGCGGACGCGTCCTCACCCGTGGTCACGTCGATGGTGTGCAGGGCGTGCGGGACGGTCGCGATGGGCTTCATCGCGGCGCGCACCCGCAGGACGGTCCCGGTCGACATCCCGCCCTCGGTGCCGCCGGCACGGTCCGACGTGCGGACGATCTCGCCGTCCTCGCGGTACAGCTCGTCGTGCGCCGCCGACCCACGACGAGCCGCGGTCGCGAACCCGTCGCCGACTTCGACGCCCTTGATCGCCTGGATGCCCATGATCGCAGCGGCGAGCCGCGCGTCGAGCCGACGGTCCCACTGCACGTGCGAGCCGAGCCCCGGCGGGACACCGTAGAAGAGCACCTCGACGACGCCGCCCAGCGTGTCTCCGTCCTTCTTCGCCGCCTCGACCTCGGTCACCATGCGGGCGGAGGTCTCGGCGTCGAAGCAGCGGAGCTGGTCGTCGTCGAGCCGGTCGACGTCGTCGGGCTGCGGCAGTGCCGTCCCGTCGGGCACGCGGACCGTCCCGACCTGCAGCGTGTGCGCGACCGAGCGCATGCCGAGCTCGGCGAGGAAGGACTTGGCGACGGCGCCGAGCGCGACGCGGGCTGCGGTCTCACGGGCACTCGCGCGCTCGAGGATCGGCCGGGCCTCGTCGAAGCCGTACTTCTGCATCCCGACCAGGTCGGCGTGCCCGGGCCGCGGCCGGGTGAGCGGCGCGCTCCGGCCCCGCGAGGCGTCGGTCTGTTCGACGGGCTCGGGGTTCATGACCTCGACCCACTTCGGCCACTCGGTGTTGCCGATGCGGATCGCGATCGGGCTGCCGAGGGAGTAGCCGTGCCGGACACCGCCGGACACGTGCAGCTCGTCCTGCTCGAACTTCATGCGGGAGCCCCGGCCGTAGCCGAGCTTGCGCCGCGCGAGGTCGGTACGGATGGACTCGAACGACACCGGGACGCCCGCGGGCAGTCCCTCGAGCATCGCGATCAGTTCGGGTCCGTGGGACTCACCGGCGGTCAACCAACGAAGCATGCCCCAATCCTCCCACAGCCCCCGGACGTGCGACGCGCGCCGCCCGCCGCCCGCCGCCCGCCGGTTCCGGGCTACTGGTAGTCGGGGTGCGCGCGCAGCCAGGACTGGAACTGCGCGACGGCGACCTGGTGCTGGGCGTAGGTGTCCGAGAACACCGTCTCGCCCGTCTCGAGGTTGACCGTCACGAAGTACAGCCACTTGCCCTGCGCCATCTTCGTCACCGCGTTGATCGCCAGGTCCCCGGGGTTCGAGATCGGAGCCGGCGGCAGGCCCTTGTGCACGTAGGTGTTGTACTTGTTCGACGCGTCGGCGCGTTCCGCGTCGGTCGTGGTGACCCGGTGCGTGTTGCCGGTGCCGTACGCCACCGTCGCGTCGGACTGGAGCGGCATGTCGATGTCCAGGCGGTTCTGGAAGACCCTTGCGACCTTCGGGTAGTCGGCGGCGAGACCCGCTTCCTTCTGCACGAGGGACGCGAAGATGACGACGCGCTCCTGGTCCTTCTCCGCCACACCGGCGGCGGCCAGGTGCTCCTTCATCGTGTCGACCATCGACTGGAAGTACTGCTCCGCGGTCCACCCGGGGTTGATCGGGTACGTCGCCGGGAAGAGCCAACCCTCGAGGGTCGTGACCCCGGACGGCAGCCCGTACTTCGAGAGGTCCTTCGCCGCGGCGGAGACCTCGGCCTCGGAGAGTCCGGCCTTCGAGACCATGCCCGCCTCGATGTCCTTGAGCGCCGTGCCCTCGGGGATCACGATCGACGCCTTCACCGCGTTCGCAGGGTCCTGGAGCGCCGCGAGGGCCGCCTTGGCGCTCATGTGCTTCTTGAGCGCGTAGGAGCCCGGCTGGAACTGCACGTCCGGCGATGCGAGGAGCAGCTTGTAGAACGCCCGCGAGCTCTTCACGACGTCGCTGCGCTGCAGGGTCTTCGCGACGTCCTCGCCGATGTCGCCCTGCTTGATCGTGATGGTCACCTTCGAGGTGCCGGAGCCCGTGTAGTCGTCGGACTGCTGGGCCCCGCCGATGGCCGACGCGATCTGCTGGATCTTCGGCGCGATGAACTGGTAGCCGCCGACACCCGCCGCGATCACGACGGCGACGATGACGATCCCGGCGATGAGGGGCCCGCGTCGGCGCTTCGGACGCGGCGTACGTCCCGCCCGGGAGGCACGGCCTCCTCCGCCACGCCGGTCACCGCCGCCTGCTGCCGCGGCCGCCACCTCGTCGGCCGGCACGCGGTGCTCGCCGGTGAGCAGGGCGGTCACCTCGGGGTGCAGCTCGTCGACGCTGCGCGCCACCGGAGCGTCCGCCGGGGACACCGGACGACCGCCGTCGTCCCCCACGCCACGCCGCGCCGCGTGCTCCTGCTGCGCCGGTTCACCCTGCTGCCCCGCGTCACCTCGCGTTGCGGTGTCGCCCTGCTGCTCGGCTGCACGTGCTGCTTCTCGGGCCCGCGCCTCCCGCCGGGAGAGCGGCCGGTCCGGGCGGGGGTCGTCGGCGGCGTCGTCGCCGTCTCCGTCCCGTCGCCGCTCGGCGCCGCCCGCGGGCGAGATGATCGCGTTCCAGTCCAGCTCGTCTGCCAACGGATCCTCTGGTCTCTCGTTCGGGGACTCCGCCTGGGCACCACTTCGGGGAAGGTCGGTCGGAGCCCGCTTCGGGGGCTCGTCCGTCAGGGGAGCTCGGCCCCGGGAGGGGCACCGGACGCACGCTCGTGGTCGAGCGCGTGTTGCAAGATGATAACAGCGGCCGCTTGGTCGATCACGGCGCGGGACTTCTTGGTGTTCCGACCTGCCTGGTGCAGCCCGCGCTGGGCGGTCACGGTCGACAGCCGTTCGTCGACGAGTCGTACCGGACGGTGTCGGGCGATGCGCTCCGCGAAGGCACGCGCGTCCGCGGTCGACGGGGTGTCGCCGCCCGACATGGACAGCGGCAACCCGACGACGACCTCGAGCACGTCGTACTCGTCGGCGATCTCGACGATGCGACGGAGGTCCGAGGCGTCGTCGCGGCGCACCGTCTCGACGGGCGTCGCCAGCAGGCCGTCCCGGTCGCAGACCGCGACGCCGATGCGGGCGCGCCCGACGTCGACACCGAGCCGACGCCCGGGACGGACCGGCACGGTCAGGCCGCCAGGCGGTCGGTCACGGCCCGCAGCGCCGCCGGCAGTGCCGCAGCGTCGGTGCCACCACCCTGCGCGAGGTCCGGCTTGCCGCCACCGCCGCCGCCCAGCACACCAGCCGCCTCCTTGGCGAGCGGACCCGCCTGCACACCGGCAGCACGGGCAGCGTCGTTCGTCGCCACGATGACCACGGGCTTGCCGCTCACCACCGCGCCGAGCACGACGACCGCCGCACCGGTGCCGAGCTGCGCCCGGACGCCCGTCGCGAGGGAGCGCAGGTCGTCGCCGGACTGCACGTCCTCCACCGCCGCGGCGACGACGGTGGTCGCGCCGACCGTGGTGGCCTGTCGGGCGATCGTGGGGACACGCTGCTGGAGGTTCGCCGACTCGAACTCGGCGATCCGCTTCTGCGCGGCCTTCAGGTCCTCCATGAGGGATTGCACCCGGGTCGGCAGGTCCTCACGCGGCGCCTTGAGCGCGCTCGAGAGCTGGGAGACGATCGTGCGCTCGGCCGCGAGGTCGCGGAAGCCCTCGAGCCCGACGAGGGCCTCGACGCGTCGGTTGGTCGACCCGACGCTCGACTCGCCCACCAGGTTGACCAACCCGACCTGCGCGCTCGACGCGACGTGCGTGCCACCGCAGAGCTCGCGCGACCAGGGGCCGCCGATGTCCACCATGCGGACCTCGGCGCCGTACTTCTCGCCGAACAGGGCCTGCGCGCCGAGCGCCTTCGCCTCGTCGATCGGCAGCACCCGGGTCGACACCTCGAGGTCGGAGCGGATCGCGGTGTTCACGACCTCCTCGATCTCGGAGCGGGTCTCGAGCGAGACCGGCTGGGACCACGAGAAGTCGAGGCGCATGTACCCGGACTTGTTGTACGAACCCGCCTGCAGCGCCTCCGGGCCGAGGATGTCGCGGAGCGCCGCGTTGACGAGGTGCGTCGCGGAGTGCGCCTGCGTGGCACCGCGGCGGTACTCCGCGTCGACCACGGTCGTCGCGGCGTCACCCACACCGACCTCACCGGACCGCACCTGGACGGTGTGGCTCCACAGACCGGCGACCGGGCGCTGCACGTCGAGCACCTCGAGGTCGAAGCCGTTGCCGATGATCGATCCCTGGTCGGCGTCCTGGCCACCCGACTCCGCGTAGAGCGAGGTCTCGCCGAGGATGACCTCCGCGATGTCGCCCGCCACCGCCCGGTCCACGCTCACGCCGCCGACGATGATCCCGAGGACGTTCGTCTCGGCCTCGAGCGCGTCGTAGCCGAGGAACGTCGTCTCGCCCTTCGCCCGGAACGCGCTGTAGACGCTGAGGTCGGCGAGGGCGGTCTTCTTGCTCTTCGCGTCGGCCTTGGCCCGGGCCCGCTGCTCCGACATGAGGGTCTCGAACGCGCCGCGATCGACCTGCACCCCGGCTTCCTCGGCCATCTCGAGGGTCAGGTCGATCGGGAAGCCGAAGGTGTCGTGCAGCAGGAACGCGGTGTCGCCGCCGATCGCGGGCTTCCCGTCCGCCTTCGCTCGCTCGACCGCGACGTCGAGGATCGTCGTGCCCTGCGCCAGCGTGCGGAGGAAGGTCTCCTCCTCCGCGTAGGCGATGCGGGCGATGCGGTCGTAGCCCTCCGCCACCTCCGGGTAGGCGTCCTTCATGGCGTCGCGCGACGCCGGGAACAGCTGCGGGAACGTCGCACCCTCCACGCCGAGCAGGCGCATGGCGCGCACCGTGCGGCGGAGGAGCCGGCGGAGGATGTACCCGCGGCCCTCGTTCGACGGGGACACACCGTCGGCGATGAGCATCAGCGCTGAACGCACGTGGTCGGCGATGACCCGCATCCGCACGTCGTCCTCGTGCACCGCACCGTAGGTCCGGCCCGAGACCTCCGCCGCCTTGTCGAGGACCGGGCGGACCTGGTCGATCTCGTACATGTTGTCGACGCCCTGCTTGATGAAGGCGACGCGCTCCAGGCCCATGCCGGTGTCGATGTTCTTGTTCGGCAGTTCGCCGGTGATCGCGAAGTCGTACTTCGACCGGACGTCGGCGATCTGGTACTGCATGAACACGAGGTTCCAGATCTCGACGTACCGGTCGTCGTCGGTGGCGGGGCCGCCGTCGATCCCGTACGCCGGGCCGCGGTCGAAGAAGATCTCGGAGCAGGGCCCGGCCGGACCGGGCTGACCGGTCGACCAGTAGTTGGTGTCCTTGCCGAGCCGCTGGATGCGGTCGTCCGGCAGCGACGAGTGCTGCTTCCAGAAGGCGATCGCCTCGTCGTCCTCCTCGTAGACGGTCACCCAGAGGTCGTCGGGCGAGAAGCCGAGCCCGCCGTCCGACTCCGGCGTCGTCAGGAGCTCCCAGGCGTACTGGATCGCCTGCTCCTTGAAGTAGTCGCCGAACGAGAAGTTGCCGTTCATCTGGAAGAACGTGCCGTGCCGCGGGGTCTTGCCGACCTCTTCGATGTCGTTCGTGCGGATGCACTTCTGCACGCTCGTGGCACGCGGGTACGGCGCCGGGACCAGTCCGGTCAGGTACGGGATGAACGGCACCATGCCAGCCACCGTGAAGAGGAGTGACGGGTCGTCCGAGACGAGCGACGCGGACGGGACGACGGTGTGCCCGCGGTCGCCGAAGAACTGGAGCCAACGGCGGCGGATCTCTGCGGTCTGCATGGTGCTTCCTGGTTTCAGGTCGAGTGCGTGCGAGGAGGACGTGCGGCGGTCGGTGACCGGGCTCAGACGTCGGTGCGGAGCTCGGCGTCGCGGGACTTGTACCCGTCGGCGACCGCGTCGGCGAAGGCCTTCGTCCGCGCGTTCACGTCGGCGAAGAAGCGAGCGCCGGCGGGCGTGTTCGCGACCTGGTGGGCGACGACGAACCCGATGACGACGCCGACGGCGACGAAGAACAGCTGCTTCACGGTGCCTCTCCCTCTCGCGTGCGTGGTGTGCACGCCCGACAAGCTTAGTGGCGGTGCTGAGCGGGGACACGGAACGGCGGGCCGCCCTCTGAGAGGACGACCCGCCGTTCGTGGGTGATCAGGTGATCAGCGCGCTGCGTAGTACTCGACGACGAGCTGCACTTCACAGGTCACGGGGACCTCGGCTCGCTTCGGGCGACGCACGAGACGTGCCTGGAGCTTGTCGATCTCGACCTCGAGGTAGCCCGGGACCTTCGGCAGGACTTCCTGGTGCCCACCGGCGGCGGCGACCTGGAACGGCTCGAGGGATTCGGAGCGCTGCTTCACGTGGATGAGCTGCCCCTCCTTCACGCGGAAGGACGGACGGTCGACGAGCTTGCCGTCGACGAGGATGTGGCGGTGCACGATCATCTGACGGGCCTGCGCCGTGGTGCGGGCGAAGCCGGCACGGAGCACGAGGGCGTCGAGGCGCTGCTCGAGGAGCTCGACCAGGTTCTCACCGGTCAGGCCCTTCGTCTTGCGGGCCTCTTCGAAGACGATGCGGAGCTGCTTCTCGCGGATGCCGTACTGGGCGCGCAGACGCTGCTTCTCACGGAGGCGGACGGCGTAGTCGCTGTCCGCACGACGGCGGGTACGGCCGTGCTCACCGGGGCCGTAGGGGCGCTTCTCGAGGTAGCGGGCCGCCTTCGGGGTCAGCGGGATGCCGAGCGCGCGGGAGAGGCGGGTCTTGCTACGGGAGCGGGACTTGGTAGACACAGGGTCCTTTTCTGTACTGAACTGAACGGATCGCGGGCCCCGGCACGCGCACGCACCGACGAACCCCGCGAAGGGATCCAGAGGGATGAGCCTGTGGGATCGGACGGCTACAGTCCGAACCTCTGTCCCCGTACCACTGCTGTGGCACTGTGTCCTCGACGCAGCCGCACGCGAGGACCAGGACGTAGGCCCGTCAACGATAGCAGCAAGACGCGCTCCGGACCACCGCCGCGCCTACTCGCCGCGCGTGATCCGCCGGAGGCGTTCGAGCCGCGGTCCGACCTCGCGCTCGTACCCGTTCGTCGTCGGCGTGTAGTACTCGGTGCCCTCGAGCGCGTCCGGCAGGTACTGCTGCCGGGCGACCCCGTGCTCGGCGTCGTGCGAGTACACGTAGCCCTTGCCGTGGCCGAGCCGCTTCGCCCCCGGGTAGTGGGCGTCCCGCAGGTGCGTCGGCACGACCCCCATGCGCCCGGCCTTGACGTCCGCGATCGCCTGGTTGACGCCGTTGTACGACGCGTTCGACTTCGGCGCCGTGGCGAGGTAGACCACGGCCTCGGCGAGCGGGATGCGCCCCTCCGGCATGCCGATGAGTTGTACCGCCTGCGCCGCCGCCACCGCGATCGGCAGGGCCTGCGGGTCCGCCATCCCGATGTCCTCGGACGCAGAGATGATGATGCGCCGGGCGATGAACCGCGGGTCCTCGCCGGCCTCGATCATGCGCGCGAGGTAGTGCAGTGCAGCGTCGACGTCGCTCCCCCGCACCGACTTGATGAAGGCGCTGATGACGTCGTAGTGCTCGTCGCCCTGCCGGTCGTACCGCAGCAGTGCACGGTCCACGGCAGCCGCCACGGTGTCGGCGTCCACCACCGGCACGGTCTCGTCGTCCTCGTCCTGGGCGGCCGCCGCCGAGGCCGCAGCCGCCTCGAGCGCCGTGAGCGCACGTCGGGCGTCGCCGGAGGCCAGGCGCACGATGGCTGCCCGCGCCTCGTCCCCGAGGACGACCGCACCGCCGAGGCCCCGCGAGTCCTCCACAGCACGGTCGACGAGCATCCCGAGGTCGCCGTCGGTGAGCGGCTTGAGCGTGAGCAGGAGCGAGCGGGAGAGCAGGGGCGAGATCACCGAGAACGACGGGTTCTCGGTGGTCGCCGCGATGAGGATCACCCACCCGTTCTCGACGCCGGGGAGCAGGGCGTCCTGCTGGGCCTTGCTGAAGCGGTGGATCTCGTCGAGGAACAGCACCGTCGTCGACCCGTAGAGGTCGCGGTGCGCGAGCGCCTTCTCCATCACCTCGCGCACGTCCTTGACGCCGGCGGTGACGGCCGACAGCTCCACGAACTCGCGGCCCGACTGCCGGGCGATCGCCTGCGCGAGCGTGGTCTTGCCGGTGCCGGGCGGCCCCCAGAGGATGACGGAGACACCGCCGGGGTTCTCCCGCGTGCCGGTGGCGAGCTGCACGAGCGGCGACCCGCGCCCGAGCAGGTGCTGCTGGCCGGCGACCTCGTCCAGCGAGGTGGGCCGCATCCGCACCGCGAGCGGCACGGAACCCTGCGCGAGCCCCGCTCGCCCACCCGTGGTGGGCGCGTTGATGCCCGAGCGGTCCGTCGCCATGGGACCAAGCCTAGGCGTCACCACCGACAGGAGCGCCCACCGGACGGGAGGCGCGGTGCGGGCCGGCAGCGTGCCTCCAGGCCGACGACGGTGCCGGTCCGGTACGCTCGTCGCACCGTCCAGACGAGAGGCCCTCCCAGCACCGTGGCACCGAAGAACCAGGCGCGTGACAACCGTGAGGCGCGTGAGCGCCTCCGTCTCTACCAAGCCCGCCAGGGGCTGCACGAACGGCAGCGGCGGCGGCGGGTGCGGGACAACCTCGTCGGCGTCGGCGTCCTCGTGGTGGTCGCGGCCCTCGCGACCGGGTCGCAGCTCGCCTTCGCCGGCTCCCGCGGCTCGGTCTCGGCCGGTGCGAGCGCGACGGCGACCGGCACCACGACCCCCTCGCCGAGCGCCACCGCCGGGAACACCGGGGACGTGCCGAGCAAGTCCATCGCGAAGGACTCCACCTGGACCGGGACGCTCACGCTCAACAAGGACGTCCGGCTCGGCATCGAGCTCGACGGCAAGGCCGCCCCGCAGGCCGCGAGCGTCGAGATCAAGCTCATCCAGGACCAGTTCTACACGGGCACCACCTGCCACCGGCTCGCCGACAGCGCCGGCCTGCAGTTCCTGCAGTGCGGGTCCGCGAACGGCGACGGGACGGGCGACGCCGGGTTCGAGTACGGCCCGCTCGAGAACGTGCCGAGCGACGGCGAGTACACGAAGGGGACGATCGCCATCGCGCGCGGCTCATCGCCGTACTCGCAGTCCACGCAGTTCTTCATCGTGTACGGCGACACCACGCTCGACACGTCCACGGGCGGCTACACCGTCGTCGGCAAGGTCACGAGCGGCCTGCCGGACCTGGTGTCGGAGATCACGTCGAAGGGCATCGCGAGCGCCGGCAGCGACGGCACCGGCGAGCCGAAGGTGGCCACCAAGATCACCGGCGCGACGATCTCCCGCGAGCAGTAGTCCACCGGTCGTCGACCCCGGCCGTTCGCGGAGGCCCCGCGTGCAATAGGCTGACGACCTGACCGTGCCGACGGGGACGTCGGCGATGCACGACCACGATCGAGGCGAGACCTGTGGGATCTGACGAAGCAACGACCTGGGGGCGGGTCGACGAGGACGGGACGGTGTACGTCCGGTACGGCGACGGCGAGCGAGCCGTCGGCGAGTACCCGGACGCGACCGCTGACGAGGCGCTCGCCTACTTCGCCCGGAAGTACGCCGACCTCGAGGGGCAGGTGAAGATCGCCGAGCAGCGCGTGCAGCGCGGCGCCAGCGCGAACGACGTCTCCCGCACCGTGGCGCACCTCCGCGAGCAGCTGTCCGACGCACGGGTCGTCGGCGACATCAAGGCGCTCGAGGACCGCGTCGCGGCGCTCTCCGACCAGGTCGGGTCGCTGACCAAGGAGCAGGCCGAGCAGGCCCAGCAGGCGCTGAGCGACGCCCTGGCCCACCGCACGGCGTTGGTGGAGGAGGCCGAGGCCCTCGCCGCCGTCGACCCCGCCCGTGCCCAGTGGAAGCAGATCACCGCGCAGCTCGACGACGTGTTCGCCCGCTGGCAGCAGCACCAGCACGACGGGCCGCGCATCCCCAAGAACGAGGCGAACGAGCTCTGGAAGCGGTTCCGTGCCGCACGCTCGACCGTCGACCAGCACCGCCGGGCGTTCTACTCCGAGCTCGACGCGCAGCACCGCGACGCCCGCAGCCGGAAGCAGGACCTCGTCGCACAGGCCGAGGCACTCGCGCCGCGCGGCTCCGAGGCCATCCCCGCGTACCGCCAGCTCCTCGACGACTGGAAGCGCGCCGGGCGGGCCGGCAAGCGCCACGACGACGCCCTCTGGGCCCGGTTCAAGGCCGCGGGCGACGTCCTGTTCGAGCAGCGCCACGCCGAGGCCGCGGTCGAGAACGAGGAGTTCTCCGCGAACCTCGAGGCGAAGCAGGCGCTCCTGACCGAGGCCGAGCCGCTCCTGCAGGCCACCGACCGGGTGCAGGCCCGGAAAACCCTGACGGGCATCCAGCGGCGGTGGGACGAGATCGGCAAGGTCCCGCGCGGGGACGTCCGCCGCATCGAGGACCGGCTGCGGCAGATCGAGGACCACGTGCGGAGCCTCGAGGACGCCCACTGGAAGGCGTCCGACCCGGAGCGCAAGGCCCGGCAGACCGGACTCGCGAGCCAGCTCGAGGACGCCATCGGCAAGCTCGAGGCGGAGCTCGCGGCGGCGAAGGAGTCCGGGGACGCCCGCAAGATCAAGGACGCGCAAGAGGCCCTCGACGCCCGCAAGATCTGGCTCGACGCCCTCGGCGGCTGAGCCGTCCGCGCCTCCGACGCCCCGCGACCGATCGGTCGCGGGGCGTCGTGCGTTCCGCCCGGTGCCGTCCGAGTGCCGGCTGCCACGCCCTCCGAAGGCCGCCTGTCGCGCCCTCCGAAGGCCGGCTGTCGCGCCCTCCCCTGCCGACACTGCCGCGAAAGCGACAGAACGCGCGGCCGGACCGGCGCGATCTGTCGCTTTCGCGAAAACGACACCGTGGTCTGTCGCTTTCGCGCCACCAACGATCCGCCGCAGCGACGAATGGACGGCTCAGACGGGCGCGGGCATGCCGAGCAGTGTCCGGATGTCGCGGTCGTCCTGCTGCATCTGCGCCGCGAGTTCGTCCATCGACGAGAACTTCACCATGCCCCGCACGTACGACACGAACAGCACCGCGATCGTGTCGCCGTACAGGTCGATGTCGACGTCGAGCAGGTGCGCCTCGATCTGCTTCTCCGGCACACCGTCGAACGTGGGGTTGTTCCCGACGGACACCGCCGCCGGGTAGACCGTCCCCTCGTGGAGCACGCGGGCCGCGTACACGCCGTCGGCGGGCACGAAGCCCTCGCAGCGCGGATCGAGGTTCGCGGTCGGGTACCCCATCGCCCGGCCCCGCTGGTTGCCGTGCACCACCGTGCTCCGGACGGCGTGCTCGCGGCCGAGGAGCCGTGCCGCCTCGGCCACGCGCCCCTCGCCGAGGAGTTCCCGGATCCAGGTCGACGACACCCGCCGCTCCCCCGCGGGCCGGACGTCGTCCACCAGGTCGACGTCGTCGATGAGCTCCACCGCGAACCCGTGCTGCTCTCCGAGTCGCCGCAGCAACGCGACGTCGCCGGCGCCCTTCGCCCCGAACCGGAAGTCGCTGCCGACGAAGACGAGCCGGGCGTGCAGGGTGTCGACGAGGATGTCGGCGACGAAGTCCTCGGGTGCGCGGGACTGCAGCTCGTGGTCGAACCGCAGCAGCACGGTCGCGTCGACCCCGACCTGCTCGAGGAGTTCGCGGCGCTGTGCCACGCTCGTCAGCGCCGGCGGGACCCGCTCGGGGTCGATGACGTTGAGCGGGTGGCGGTCGAAGGTGACCACGGTGGACACGAGCCCCTGCTGACGCGCGGCCTGTTCGAGGTGTGCGATGACGGCGCGGTGCCCCACGTGGACGCCGTCGAACTTCCCGATCGTGACCGCACTCGGGCCGAAGCCCTGGGCGACGTCGGCGAGGTCGTCGTAGAACTGCACGGGATCCCCTACTCGCCGGCGGCGACGGTCGGGCGGCCGGTGGACTGCTCCTGCGCCGCGGTCCGGTGGTGCTTGCGGAGCCACCACAGGCCGGCGATCGGGAGCACGAGCGGTGCGAAGAGGTACCCGAGCCCGTAGTACGACCAGACGGTGTCGTCGGGGAACAGCTGGTGGTCGAGGAGCGAGAGCGTGCCGACGACGAGCACGCCGGCCATCTCGAACCCGATGGTGACGCAGGCGACCCGGTACCACGCCCGTCCCGGTGCGATCAGGGCGATCATGGCGACGATGTAGACGACCGCCGACACCGCGCTCAGCGTGTACGCGAAGGGGGCGAAGGAGAACTTCTCGATGATCTGCACGACGCTGCGCCCCGTCGCCGCGAGCGCGAGGATGCCGTAGACGGCGATGAGGACGCGGCCGATGCCGGTCGCGAGGGAGGATCTGGTCGCCATTGCACCGATTCTACCGACGGCGGACGACACCGCGGTCACGCGGCGACCTGCGCACACGGCACGACCCGCCCACAGCCAGCACGACCCGCCCGCACTCGGCACGACCACCCGCACCCGGCACGACCCGCCAACGCCGAGCGCTGCGTCAGGTGAGGGCGAACCAGATCTGGTACATCCGGTACAGCATCACCGCGACGGTGAACGCGCCCGCACCGAGCACCACCGTGCTCCACTTCGTCCGGTCGATCAACGCCCACACGATCGTCGCCGGCGGCACGAGCAGGACCGACACCGCGTAGACGCCGAACTCCAGCCCGTTGCCGCGCGGCGGGCTGCCGACCGCGGGCAGCACGAGCGAGACGACGCCCTGCGCGATGAGGAGCAGCTCGACGAGGACGAGCGACCCCACGGTGTAGTCGTTCGGCTTCCACCCGATGAACCCCACCACCACGGCGAACAGCCCGGCGACGACCGCGATGACGAGCTGCAGCCACATGAACCACTCGATCACGGCTCAGGCTCCTGTCGGGGTCGGGAAGTTGGTGATGACGCGCAGCTGTCCGCGGCGGACCGAGACGAGTCCGACGAGTCGGTCGGCCGCACTCGCGACCGCCGCCACCGGCCCGTCGTCGTCCGGCTGCTCGACCCGCACCCGCTTGCCGTCCGCCAGGTCCTTCGCGGCGACCGGGTCGAGCGTGACCGTCGGGAAGAGCCGGCGGGCGATGTCGACCGGTCGTGCGAGCGCGGCCCGCACGTCCGTGGCGTCGTCCTCCAGGTCGACCGCGTCGTCGACGACGAACGGGCCGACCTCGGTCCGCCGGAGTGCGGTGAGGTGCGCCCCGGTGCCGAGCGCGGCACCGACGTCGCGGGCGAGCGCCCGCACGTACGTGCCGGAGGAGCAGGCGACGACCACGTCGAGGTCGACCACGCGGACGTCCTCACCGTCGACGGACACCGTCCGGTCGCGGCGGTCCGTGACCTCGAACCGGGACACCGTGACCGAGCGGGAGCGGAGGACGACCTCCTCGCCCTTGCGCGCGAGGTCGTACGCCCGGCGCCCGTCCACCTTGATCGCGCTCACGGTCGACGGGACCTGGTCGATCCGGCCACGCTGCGCGGCGACCGCCTGTTCGACCGCGGCGTCGGAGACGTCGGCATCGACGATCCCGGGGGCGGCGGTCGGCGTGCCGTCGGCGTCGTCGGAGTCGGTGGACACCCCGAGTCGGATGGTCGCCGTGTAGGTCTTGTCGAGCCCGACGAGGTGCGTGAGGAGCCGCGTCGACGACCCGACGCCGAGGATGAGCAGGCCGGTGGCCATCGGATCGAGGGTGCCGGCGTGACCGATCTTCTTCAGTCCGAGCCGGCGCCGGGCGATCGACACGACCCGGTGACTGGAGATCCCCTGCGGCTTGTCGACGAGGAGGATCCCGTCCGGCGGCGATTCGAGCACCCGGAGAGGCTACCAGCGCTCGTCGTGCCGCTCAGCGTCAGCAGGCGTCGTTCCACTCGCGCCGCGGGTGCTCCGGATCGGTGACGTCGAGGATCGCGGACGCGGCGATCTTGACGTCGGCGCGGCGCTCGAGGCGCCCCTGCTCCTGCTCGACCCACAACGACCAGCGCCAGAGTCCGCGGACGCCGGGGTCGAGCACGCCGTGGCCGTGCACGACGAGCACGCCGGGACCCTCGCCCGTCGAGCGGAACGGCGCGACGAGGTCCGTCCGCAGCGCTTCGGCGGAGGCCGACGGTGCCGCGGCCGCCATCGCCTGGACACCGTGCTGCTCGAACCCGGCGACGAGTGCCGCGGCGATGCGCTCGAGGTCGGTGCCCGGTTGCCCGTCGATCCCGATGACGGTCCGGTTCGTGCCGACCTGCGCGATCGCCTCGGCCGCGATCGCGGCCATGGTGTCGGTCTCCTGCGGTGCCCAGCGTGCCATGCGCCCACCGTAGGCTGTCCTGGTGAACGCGCGCCGAGCCTCCAGGCAGTCCGCGGAGGACGGACCGCCTGTGGACGGCGGCTCCGCGACCGACGGACCGCCCACCGTCCCCGACCTCGCCACCCCGCTCATCGCGTGGTTCCGCGCCGAGGCGCGTGACCTGCCGTGGCGCCGACCCGGATTCCCCGCCTGGGGGACGCTGGTCAGCGAGATCATGCTGCAGCAGACGCAGGTGGCGCGCGTCGTCCCCCGACTGGAGGCGTGGCTCACCCGGTGGCCGACACCGCGCGACCTCGCGCAGTCACCCCCGGCGGACGCGGTCCGGGCCTGGGACCGGCTCGGCTACCCGAGACGGGCGCTCGCGCTGCACGCGGCGGCGACGGTGATCGCCGAGCAGCACGACAACGTCGTGCCGCGCGACGTCGACGCACTCCTCGCCCTGCCCGGCATCGGTGACTACACCGCCCGTGCGGTGGCGGTCTTCGCGTACGGCGACCGCCACCCGGTCGTCGACGTCAACGTCCGCCGTGTGCTCGCCCGGGCGCTGCTCGGCCAGGGGCAACCCGGTCCGGCGAAGGCGAAGCAGGACCTGCCGCTCATGGAGTCCGTGCTGCCGTCCGACCGTGACGACGCAGCGGCCACGAACGCCGCGGTGATGGAGCTCGGCGCCCTCGTCTGCGTCGCCCGCTCCCCCGTGTGCGACGCCTGCCCGATCGCCGACCGCTGTGCCTGGCGCGCAGCCGGGTACCCGGAGCACGACGGACCGCGGGCGCCGAAGCAGGCGCGGTTCGCGGGGAGCGACCGGCAGGTGCGCGGGCTCATCATGGCGGAGCTCCGCGCGAGCGACGTCCCGGTGCTGCGGACCGAGATCGACATGATCTGGCCCGACGACGCACAGCGGGAGCGGGCACTCGCCTCGCTCCTCGCCGACGGACTGGCCGTCGGCGACGACACGGGCGGGTACACGCTCCCGCACGGGTGAGGGCTACGCCTGGTCGGCGTCATCGTCGTCGTCGTGCTTGTACGGGTCGGCATCGCCGGCGTACTGCGCCCCGGCCGAAGCTGCCCGCACCTGGGCGTCCCGCACCTGGGCCTGCGCGAGGAGGTCCTCCATGTGCGCCGAGGTCTCCGGCAGGGCGTCGGCGATGAACTCGAGCGACGGGGTGAGCCGCGCCGTGATGTTCTTGCCGACCTCGCTGCGGAGCATGCCGGTCGCCGCCTTGAGCGCCGCAGCCGAGTCCGCACGCTCCTGGTCGGTGCCGTACACCGTGTAGAAGACCGACGCGTGCTGCAGGTCCCCGGTGACGCGCACGTCGGTGATCGTCACGAAGCCGAGTCGCGGGTCACGCAGGCCCTTGTCGAGCCGACGTGCGACGACCTCCTTGATGCGGTCCGCCATCTTGCGGGCGCGCTGCGGGTCAGCCATGGGTGCCTCCTGGGGCAGGGATTCTTCTGGTGGAACGGGTGGACCCCGCCGCCCCCTGGGGGAACGGCGGGGTCCAGGATAGCCAGCGACTAGTCGCGCGGCTTCTCGACGAGCTCGGTCGTCTCGATCTCGTCACCGATCTGGATGTCGTTGTACTTGCCCAGACCGATACCGGCCTCGAAGTCCGTGCGGACCTCGGTGACGTCGTCCTTGAAGCGACGCAGGGACTCGATCGCCAGACCGTCGGCGATGACGACACCCTCGCGGATGACGCGCGCCTTGGCGTTGCGGGTGATCGTGCCGGAGCGGACGATGACACCGGCGATGTTGCCGAACTTCGAGGAACGGAACACCTCCCGGATCTCGGCGACGCCGGACTGGACCTCCTCGTACTCGGGCTTGAGCATGCCCTTGAGGGACTGCTCGATGTCCTCGAGTGCGTTGTAGATGACCGAGTAGAAGCGCACGTCGATGCCTTCGCGCGCCGCACGCTCGCGGGCCTTGACGTCCGGACGGACGTTGAAGCCGAGCACGATCGCGTTGTCGATCGTCGCGAGGTCGATGTCCGACTCCGTGATCGCACCCACACCGCGGTGCAGGATGCGCAGCTGGACGCTGTCGTCCACCTCGATGTCGAGGAGCGACTGCTCGAGTGCCTCGACGGCACCGGAGACGTCACCCTTGATGATGAGGTTGAGCGACTCGACCTTGCCCTCCTCGAGCGCACGGGTGAAGTCCTCGAGCGAGATGCGCTTGCGGGCCTTGGCCAGCTGGGCGTTGCGCTCGGCTGCCTCACGCTTCTCGGCGATCTGACGGGCCGTGCGGTCCTCTTCCGTGACGAGGAACGTGTCACCGGCGCGCGGCACCGACGACAGACCCTGCACCTGGACCGGGCGGCTCGGCGTCGCGGCCTGGACCGCCACGCCGTTCTCGTCCGTCATCGCCCGGACGCGACCGTAGGCCGTGCCCGCGACGATGGCGTCGCCGACGTGCAGCGTGCCGGACTGGATGAGGACGGTCGCGACCGAGCCGCGGCCCTTGTCGAGCTTCGCCTCGATGGCGACGCCTCGAGCGTCCTTGTCCGGGTTGGCACGCAGGTCGAGGCCCGCGTCGGCGGTGAGCAGCACCGCGTCGAGGAGGTCCTGGATGCCGACGTTGTTGCGCGCCGACACGTCGACGAACATGACGTCGCCGCCGTACTCCTCGGCCACCAGGTTGTACTCGGTCAGCTGCTGCCGGACCTTCGCCGGGTTCGCGCCTTCCTTGTCGATCTTGTTCACCGCGACCACGATCGGCACGTTGGCCGACTGCGCGTGGTTCAGCGCCTCGATCGTCTGGGGCATGATGCCGTCGTCCGCCGCCACCACGAGGATCGCGATGTCGGTCACCTGCGCACCACGGGCACGCATGGCGGTGAACGCCTCGTGACCCGGGGTGTCGATGAAGGTGATCGGACGCTCGATGCCCTCGTGCTCGGTGACGATCTGGTACGCACCGATGTGCTGCGTGATGCCGCCGGCCTCGCCCTCGACCACCTTCGAGTTGCGGATGGCGTCGAGGAGGCGGGTCTTGCCGTGGTCGACGTGGCCCATGACGGTGACGACCGGCGGGCGCTGCTGCAGCACGTCGTCGTCCTCGTCCTCGAGCTCGGCTTCGAGGTCGATGTCGAAGCCCTCGAGGAGCTCCTTGTCCTCGTCCTCCGGCGACACGATCTGGATCTTGTAGCCCAGCTCGTCACCGAGGATCTCGAACGTCGCCTCGTCCAGCGACTCCGTGGCGGTCGCCATCTCACCGAGGTGGAACAGCACCGTCACGAGGTTGCCGGGGCTCGCGTCGATCTTGTCGGCGAAGTCCGAGATGCTCGCACCACGACGCAGGCGGATGACCGTGTTGCCGTCGCCGCGCGGGACCTGCACGCCGCCGAGCGACGGCGCCTGCCGCATCTCGTACTCGGCGCGCTTCGTCCGCTTCGACTTGCGGGCACGGCTCTTGCCGCCACCGCGACCGAACGCACCGGCGGTACCACCGCCGGGGCCACGACCACGACCGCCACCACCGGCGGGACGCGGGCCGCTGAACGCCGGGCGGCCGAAGCCACCCGCGCCGCCACCGGCACCACCGGGACGGTTGAAGCCGCCGCCCTGGCCGCCGCGACCGCCACCCTGGCCCGGGCGCTGCCCGAAGCCGTTCGGACGACCCTGCTGGCCGGGGCCACCCGGACGCGGAGCGCCGGGACGCGGGGTCCCGGGGCGCGGCGGAGCCGGACGCGGGATGCCGTTGCCGCCACCGGAACCGGCGGCCGGACGCTGGCCCATGCCCTGGTTCTGGGAGTACGGGTTGTTGCCGGGGCGCGGCGGGCGCGAGCCCATGCCCTGGCTGGACGCGTAGGGGTTGTTGCCCGGACGGGCGCCCGGCTTCGGTCCGCCGGGCTTGGGCGCGGCGGCGTTCGGCTTCGGGGTGCCCGGCTTGGCGTCGGTGGAGCCGCCGGAGGCCTTCTCGGCAGCGGCGGCCTTCTGCGCGGCCTCGGCCTCGGCCTGACGCTGCGCGACCGACTTCGGCGCACCGGGGACCGGGGCGTCGGACGCGGGCTGCTCAGCCGGCTGTGCCTTCGGGGCGGGCGTCGCCGGACCCGGCTTCGCGCCGGGCTTGGGCGCAGCGGCACCGGGCTTCGGCGCGGACGCACCGGGCTTGGGCGCGGCGGCACCGGGCTTCGATGCGCTCGCGGTCCCAGCCGCGGCGGGCTTCGACGCCGGGACGCCGTCCGCCTGCAGCGCAGCACGGAGTTTGCGCGCGACGGGGGGTTCCACACTGGAGCTCGGGCCCTTGACGAACTCGCCGAGTTCCTTGAGCTTCTCCATTGCGGTCTTGCTGTCGACACCGAGTTCGGATGCGATCTCGTGTACGCGTGGTTTTGCCACAGTTCTCCTTCACGGGTCCTGCCCCGTGAAGGGGCAGGACTCACTGGATGACGGGTCTCATTTCGAGCCGCTCATCAGTTGTCCATAAGCCGTTCAGCCTGTTCTGTCGTGTCCGGGCGCTCGGATGTCTGCGCGGCCGGGAGGCCTTGCAGGTACTCGAGCACCGAGGACGTGTCGGGTTCACGATCCAGCCGAAGCGCCCGGCGGAACGCCCGTCGCTTGACGGCCAGCTCGTAGGCGTCGACGGTCGGGGTGAGCCACGCTCCCCGGCCCGGCATGACTGCCTTCGGATCCGCCACGACCCGGCCGTCACGCAGGGCGACGACACGGAGGAGGGAGGATCGGGGCGCGCGACGGCGACTGCCGATGCACGTTCTGACGGGTTCCACCTTACTCCTTGCCTCCGACGGGCGCGATCCGGCGCGCCCGGTCCGGCCACGCCGGGAGCGAAACACCCTCGACCCGGACCGGACCACGGCACCTCAGCACGCGTGCCCGTGCGCGTGTGGGCGCCTAGTCGTCGCCGTCGAGGATCGAGTCGGGCTGGATGTCGATCCGTGCGCCCGTCAGCTTGGCGGCCAGGCGGGCGTTCTGCCCCTCCTTGCCGATCGCGAGCGACAGCTGGTAGTCCGGCACGAGCGCACGCACGGCCTTCGTCGAGGCGTCGAGCACGAACGAGCTGGTCACCTTGGCCGGCGACAGCGCGCTCGCCACGAAGGTCGCGAGGTCCGGCGACCAGTCGACGATGTCGATCTTCTCGGCGCCGAGTTCCGTCGTCACGGCCCGGACGCGCGCGCCGAGCTCGCCGATGCAGGCGCCCTTCGCGTTGACGCCGGGCTCGTTCGCCTTGACCGCGAGCTTCGTGCGGTGTCCGGCCTCGCGGGCGAGGGAGGTGATCTCCACGACGCCCGACGCGATCTCGGGCACCTCGAGCGCGAACAGCTTCCGGACCAGGCCCGGGTGGGTGCGCGAGACGGTGATCTGGGGGCCCTTGGCACCGCGGCCGACGCTCGTCACGTAGACGCGGATGCGGTTGCCGTGCTTGTACTCCTCGCCCGGCACCTGCTCCTCGGGCGGGAGGATCGCCTCGACGGTGCCGAGGTCGACGTGCACCATCTTCGGGTTCGGCCCCTGCTGGATCACCCCGGCGACGATGTCGCCCTCCTTGCCGCGGAACTGGCCGAGGATCTTGTCGTCGCCGATGTCGCGCAGGCGCTGGTTGATGACCTGCTTCGCCGCGAACGCCGCGATGCGCCCGAAGTCGCTCGGCTGGTCGACGGCCTCGCCGACGACGGTGCCCTCCTCGTCGCGCTCGGGCACGTACACGGAGACCTCGCCGCTCTTGCGGTCGAGCTCGACGCGGGACTGCGGGTCGGCCGGCTCGCCGTTCTCGGCGGTGTGCTTGTGGTAGGCAGTCAGGATCGCCTGCTCGATGATCTGGACGAGTTCTTCGAACGGGATCTCCCGCTCGCGCTCCATGAGTCGCAGGACTGCGAGATCGATCTTCACCGAGGTGCCTCCGTATTCAGCTGAGTCGCCTCCGCTGTGGAACGTCGCGGAAGCCGGCCAACAGCGTACCCCAGAACCAGGAGACGGACTGGAGGCGCGGTGCCAGCCGGCACCGCGCCTCCCGTCCGTCCTGTGGTCCTGTCCCGGACGTGACCCGCTAGATCGCGCGGACCGCGTCCAGCAGGTCGGCGACCGGGACGTCGCTGCGGTCGCCCGAGCGCCGGTCCCACAGCTCGACGACGCCGTCGGCGGCGTTGCGTCCGGCCACGACGACGACGGGCATCCCGAGGAGCTCGGCGTCGCGCAGCTTCACGCCGGGCGACACCTTCGGGCGGTCGTCGTAGACGACCTCGAAGCGCTCCTGCTCGAGCGACGACACGATCGAGGACGCGAGGTCGTAGGCGACCTCGTCCTTGCCCGTCGCGACGACGTGGACGTCGAACGGCGCGACGTTCTTCGGCCAGACCAGGCCCTTCTCGTCGTTGTGCGCCTCGGCGAGGATCGCCAGGATGCGCGTCACGCCGATGCCGTACGACCCCATCGTGACGGTCGCGAGCTTGCCGTTCTCGTCCTGCACCTTGAGGCCGAGCGCCTCGGCGTACTTGCGGCCGAGCTGGAAGACGTGGCCGATCTCCATGCCGCGCGCGGTCTCGAGCGGGCCGGAGCCGTCGGGAGCGGGGTCGCCGGCGCGGACGTCGGACACCTCGGCGACACCGTCGGCGGTGAAGTCGCGGCCCATGACGAGGCCGGAGACGTGCACGCCGCGCTCGTTCGCTCCGGTGATCCACGCGGTGCCGTCGACGACGCGGGGGTCGACGAAGTAGCGGATGCCGGACGGGCTGTCGGCGCCGAGCACCTGCGGCCCGATGTAGCCCTTGACGAAGACGCCCGGGTGCTTCCGGAAGTCGTCGTCGCCGGCGGCCTCCACCTCGGCGGGCGCGAAGGCCACCTCGGCGCGCTTCAGGTCGACCTCGCGGTCACCGGGCAGGCCGACGACGACGACCTCGCGGGTGCCGTCGAGGTGCGTCAGCGCGAGGACGACGTTCTTGAGCGTGTCGGCCGCGGTCCAGGGGGCGCCCTCGCGCGGTGCGACCTCGTTCGCGTGCGTCACGAGGGTGTCGATCGTGGGGGTGTCCGCGGCAGGCAGGCTGACCGGCGAGGGCTGTCCCTCGATCGGCAGCGACTCGGGCACCGGGGTGACGTAGGCCTCGACGTTCGCCGCGTAGCCGCCGGCACTGCGCACGAAGGTGTCCTCGCCGACCGCGATCGGGTGCAGGAACTCCTCGGACTTCGAGCCGCCCATCGCGCCGGCGTCCGCCTTGACGATCGCGTACTCGAGGCCCAGCCGCGCGAAGATCCGCTCGTACGCATCGCGCATCGTCTGGTAGCTGCGGTCGAGGCCGGCGTCGTCGATGTCGAACGAGTACGCGTCCTTCATCGTGAACTCGCGGCCACGGAGGAGCCCGGCGCGGGGGCGGGCCTCGTCGCGGTACTTGTCCTGGATCTGGAAGAGCGTGACGGGGAGGTCCTTGTACGACGAGTACAGGTCCTTCACGAGCAGCGCGAAGAGCTCCTCGTGGGTCGGCGCGAGGAGGTAGTCGGCGTCCTTGCGGTCCTTGAGCCGGAAGATGCCGTCGCCGTACTCGGTCCACCGGTTCGTCGCCTCGTACGGCTCCCGCGGGGCGAGGGCCGGCAGCAGGACCTCCTGCGCGCCGGCCGCGACCATCTCGTCGCGGATGATGCCCTCGATGCGGGCGCGGACGCGCAGGCCGAGCGGCAGCCAGGCGAAGATGCCCGGGGCCTGGCGACGGATGTACCCGGCGCGGACGAGCAGCTTCGCGCTCGTCACCTCGGCGTCGGAGGGGTCGTCGCGGAGCGTGCGGAGGAAGAGATGGGAGAGCCGTGTGACCACGCAGCAAGCCTAGCGGCGAGCGGTCGACCACCGGCGCTGATGACGGACGGGAGGCACGGTGCCAGCTGGCACCGTGCCTCCCGTCCGTCGTCGGGTGGCGCTACGGCGCGGTGACGACCTGGACCGTCCCCGGGGCGGCGTCGGGCCCCATCTCGTCGGCGATGCGGTTCGCCTCCTCGATGAGGGTCTGCACGATCTCACGCTCCGGCACGGTCTTGATGACCTCGCCCTTGACGAAGATCTGGCCCTTGCCGTTGCCCGACGCCACACCGAGGTCGGCCTCGCGGGCCTCGCCCGGGCCGTTCACGACGCAGCCCATCACCGCGACCCGCAGCGGCACGGTCATGCCCTCGAGCCCCTTGGTCACGTCGTTCGCGAGCTGGTACACGTCGACCTGCGCGCGGCCGCAGCTCGGGCACGAGACGATCTCGAGCTTGCGCTCGCGGAGGTTGAGCGACTGCAGGATCTGCAGGCCGACCTTGACCTCCTGCACGGGCGGCGCGGAGAGCGAGACCCGGATGGTGTCGCCGATGCCCTCCGCGAGCAGGATGCCGAACGCCGTGGCGCTCTTGATCGTGCCCTGGAACTCCGGGCCGGCCTCGGTCACGCCGAGGTGCAGCGGCCAGTCCCCCGCCGCGGCGAGCTGGCGGTAGGCCTTCACCATGACGATCGGGTCGTTGTGCTTGACCGAGATCTTGAAGTCGTGGAAGTCGTGCTCCTCGAAGAGGCTCGCTTCCCAGACGGCGGACTCGACGAGCGCTTCGGGCGTCGCCTTGCCGTACTTCTGCAGCAGGCTCGGCTCGAGCGACCCGGCGTTGACGCCGATACGGAGCGAGACGCCGGCGTCCTTCGCGGCCTTGGCGATGGCACCGACCTGGTCGTCGAACTTCCGGATGTTGCCCGGGTTCACGCGGACCGCGGCGCACCCGGCGTCGATGGCCTGGAAGACGTACTTCGGCTGGAAGTGGATGTCGGCGATGACCGGGATCTGCGACTTCTTCGCGATGATCGGCAGCGCGTCCGCATCGTCCTGGCTCGGCACGGCGACGCGCACGATGTCACAGCCCGAGGCCGTGAGCTCGGCGATCTGCTGCAGCGTCGCGTTGATGTTCGTCGTCGGCGTCGTGGTCATCGACTGGACGGAGACCGGCGCGTCGCCGCCCACGAGGACCTTGCCGACCCGGATCTGCCGGGACTTGCGGCGCGGGCTCAGGGTTTCGGGGACTTTCGGCAGACCGAGGTTCACTGCTGGCACGCTGGTCACTCTACGCGGTGGCCCCGGCTCCCCCGGTCCCGTTCACAGGTCGTTCGCGGAGTCGACCGTCACAGGTCGGCCTGGGAGTCGACCACCGTGATGAGCGGCGCGTACAGCCGCATCGCCGCGAGGGCACGGTCGTGGTCCTCGTCGCTCGCGCCGGCGCACGCGTCGGCGACGACCGTGACGGTCGCGCCCGCGTCGGCCGCCGCGAGCGCGGTCGACAGGACGCAGCAGTCGGTCGAGACGCCGGTGAGCACGAGGTGCGGGTGGTCGCCGACGACGGCCTGGAGGCTCGTCCCCCACTTGCCGAACGTCGGTTCCGTCACGACGGGGTCGCCGCGGTCCGCCGCCGCGGTCGCGAACGGTTCCGTCAGCGCGTAGACCGGGTCCTCGTCGGGGACGAGGGCGAACGGCCAGTCGCGGTAGTACGGCACCCAGGCGCCCTCCGGGTGCTCGGGCGCGACGAAACGGGTGAAGACGGTCCGTCCGGTGAACCGCGGCAGCAGGTGCTCGATCGCCATGCCCGCGTGCGCGTACCGCGGCGCCGCCCAGGGGCTCTCCCCGGTGAACACCTCCTGCATGTCGACGACGACGAGCCAGGCGTCGTCGGGGACGGTCATGCGCGGCCCTCCTGGCGGCGGACGGCGCCGGCGGAGAACAGGAGCGTGCCGAGGAAGCCGACGAGCAGCGCCACGAGGACGCCGAGGTTGGCGTAGGCCCACGCACCGTCGCGGCCGCCGAGCCCGAACGGGCCGAGGAGGTAGCCCTGCCACGCGAGCCACGCCGGGCCGGACAGGGTCACGAGTCCCCAGCCGAGCGCCGTGCCGACGACGATGAGGGTGATCGCGGACCAGCGGACGTCGCCGTACCGTCCACGCGGGTCCTCGAGTTCGGTCTCGGCGTAGTCGCGCCGGCGGAGCAGGACGTCCGCGACGAACACCCCGGCCCACGCCGCGATCGGCACGCCGAGGGTGATGAGGAAGGACTGGAACGGTTGCAGGAACCCGCCGGCGAAGAAGACGACGTACACGGCGCCGACGATCATCACCACACCGTCGACGCCCGCCGCCACGGGCCGCGGGATGCGCACCCCCGTGCTGAGGAGCGCGAGGCCGGACGAGTAGATGTCGAGCACCGCACCGCCGACGATGCCGAGGATGGCGACGATCGCGAACGGGATGAGGAACCAGACGGGCAGGATCGTGGTGAGCGCGCCGATCGGGTCGTTCTGGATCGCGGTGTTCAGCTCCTTCGACGACGCCGCGAGGAGCACGCCGAACACGACGAGGATCGCCGGCGCGAGGGCACCACCGAACGTGGTCCACCCGACGACACCGCGCGTCGATGCCGACCGGGGCAGGTACCGCGAGTAGTCGGCGGCGGCGTTCACCCAGCCGAGTCCGAAGCCGGTCATCACGAGGACGAGCGCCCCGATCACCTGCTGTGCACTGCCCGACGGGAGTGCCGCGACGGTCGCGAAGTCGATCGAGGGGACGGCGAGGACGACGTAGACCACGGTCAGGACGGCGGTGACGACCGTGATCCAGGTCTGCAGCCGCATGACCACGTCGAAGCCCGCGATGCCGGCGCCCACGACGAGGGCGGCGACGACGAGGAGCGCGACGAGCTTGGTCACGACACCGCCGTCCCACCCGAGCTCCGTGAAGACGGTGGAGGTCGCGAGCACGGCGAGCGCGGCCAGGGCGGTCTCCCACCCGACCGTCAGGACCCAGCTGAGGAACGACGGCAGCCGGTTCCCCCGCACCCCGAACGCGGCGCGGCTGAGCACCATCGTCGGCGCGGACCCCCGCTTGCCCGCGATCGCGACGACGCCGCACAGCAGGAACGAGAAGACGACGCCCACGACCGCGACGACCGTCGCCTGCCAGAACGAGATGCCGAAGCCGAGCACGAACGCGCCGTACGCGATGCCGAGCACCGACACGTTCGCCGCGAACCACGGCCAGAACAGCCCGCGTGGCGTGCCCTTCCGGTCGGCCTCGGCGATGACGTCGGTGCCCTGGCGTTCGACCGTGCGGACTCCGGGTGTTCCGGGTGCAGGTGCTCGTGGGTCCGCGGCCGGGGGCATGGGCGCTGTGCTCATGCGCCGAGCGTAGTGCGCGCCGGGCTACCCGAACAGGTTCACGGGACGCACGATGTCCGCGTAGATGAGCAGCGCACTCATGCCCGCGAGCAGCACGACGACCACCATCGTGAGCGGCATGGTCTTCGCGAGGTCGATCGGCCCCGGGTCCGGCTTGCCGACGAGCTTGTAGGAGCGGCGCTTCACGGCCTCCCACAGTGCGCCGGCGATGTGTCCACCGTCGAGCGGCAGGAGCGGCACCATGTTGAGGACGAACAGGCCGATGTTCAGCGAGGCGAGCAGCCCGAGGATCGTGTACGCCTTGTCGACCACCGGCACGCCCGACATCGACGACACCTCGCCGATCGCGCGGCCGACACCGACCACGGAGACCGGGCTGTCCTGCGACCGCGCCTGCGAGCCGAAGGCGGCGTTCCAGACCGCGACGAGCCGTTGCGGCAGGTCGATGATGAGGTGGGCCGACGCGGCGATCTGCGCACCGGTCGCCGGCAGGACCGCGGCCGGTGACTGCCGGACGAGGGACTGCCCGATGCTGACGCCGACGACGCCGACCTGCTGCGTCTTCGTCGTGCCGTCCGCGTTCTTCGCCACGGTGCCGTCGGACCGGTAGACGTCGCGCGTTGCCTCGACCGGGGTGATCTCGAGCGTCTTCCGCGCCCCGTCGCGCTCGACCACCACGGTGACCTGCTCGCCGGCGTGCTGCTGGAACGCCGTCGAGACCTCGGCGATGGTCGGGTTCGTCGTGCCGTCCACCGAGAGCACGACGTCGCCGGAGCGGATGCCGGCCTCCTTCGCCGGGGACACCGCGTCGCCCGACGAGCAGGTCGTGGTCTGGCTGTTCGGCAGTACGCAGCCGATGCTCGACGTGAACGTGGTGGTGGGGGCGCCGAACCCGCACAGCAGCACGCCGAACAGCACGATGCCGATCACCAGGTTCATCGCGGGCCCGGCCACCATGACGATGATCCGCTTCCACGGCGTCAGTCGGTAGAACGCGCGGGAGTCGTCGCCGCCGGAGTCCGCGATCTGTTCAGCGCTCGCCTGCCGCGCGTCCTGCACGAACGCGCCGTACATGCCGGTGTTCGTGATCGCGTTCGGCTTGCCCGACGCGCGCGGCTTGAGCATGCCGACCATCGAGATGTACCCGCCGAGCAGGATCGGTCGGATGCCGTACTCGGTCTCGCCGCGCCGGAACGACCAGATCGCCTTGCCGAACCCGAGCGAGTACTGGGTCACCTTCACGTTGAAGAGCTTCGCGAACGACAGGTGTCCGAGCTCGTGGAGTCCGATCGAGACCAGCAGGCCGACGATGAAGACGACCACGCCGAGGACGAAGAGCAGGACGGATTCGACGGTCACCGGGAAAGGGTACGGGACGCTCCCCATGACGGAGCCGAGCGCCGTCTGAGAGGTGATGTGGGCCTCCCGTCCGTCACGTGGCGACCAGGCGACGGACGGGAGGCGCGGGTCGGGTCAGCGCGACAGCGCGCGGTCCGCCGCGGTGCGGGCCCAGCGCTCCGCTGCCAGCACACCCTCGAGGGAGGGCTCCCCCATCGTGTGCACGTCGACGATCCGCTCGACGGTGTCGACGATGTCGAGGAAGCCGATCGCGCCCGCGTGGAACGCCGCGACGGCCTGCTCGTTCGCCGCGTTGAACACCGCGGGGAAGGTCCCGCCCGCTTCACCCACGCGCTTCGCGAGCGCCACCGCGCCGAAGGCGTCCGTGTCGAGGGGTTCGAACGTCCACGTGCTCGCGGTCGTCCAGTCGAGGGGCACCCCGACGCCGGGCACCCGGTCGGGCCAGGCCAGACCGAGCGCGATCGGGAGTCGCATGTCGGGCGGCGACGCCTGCGCGATCGTCGAGCCGTCGACGAACTCGACCATCGAGTGCACGATCGACTGCGCGTGCACGGTGACGTCGATGCGGTCGTAGGGCACGTCGAAGAGCAGGTGCGCCTCGATGACCTCGAGGCCCTTGTTGACGAGCGTCGCCGAGTTGGTCGTCACCACCAGGCCCATGTCCCACGTGGGGTGCGCGAGCGCCTGAGCGGGCGTGACGTCGCGGAGCTCGTCACGCGAGCGCCCCCGGAACGGACCGCCGCTCGCGGTGAGCACGAGCCGTCGGACCTCGTCCGATGAGCCGGACCGGAGCGCCTGTGCGATCGCGGAGTGCTCGCTGTCGACCGGCACGATCTGCCCGGGCCGGGCTGCCGCCTGCACGAGCGGGCCTCCGACGATCAGGCTCTCCTTGTTGGCGAGGGCGAGCGTCGCACCGGACCCGAGCGCGGCGAGCGTCGGGCCGAGGCCGACGGAGCCGGTGATGCCGTTCAGGACGACGTCCGCCTCGACGGTCCGGACCAGCCGCTCCGAGTCGTCCGCGCCGAACGCGGTGTCCCGGACACCGAAGCGCGCGGCCTGCTCGGCGACGAGGTCGCGGTTGCTTCCGGCGGTCAGGCCGACGACCTCGAAGCGGTCGGGGTTGCGCGCGATGACGTCGAGCGCCTGGGTGCCGATCGATCCGGTGCTGCCGAGGATGACGACGCGGCGCCTGGCGGGATGCGCGGAGCTGTCCTGGGTGCGGTGCGCGGTGTCGTTGTCGGGCGCGGCGTCGTCGTCGGTGCGGTGCGCGGTGTCGTTGTCGGGCGCGGCGTCGTCGTCGGTGCGGTGCGCGGTGTCGGTGTGGTGCACGGGGTGACCCGAGGGGGCTCGCGACTCAGCCGAGCGCGAGGACGTCGACCACGAACACGAGGCTGGCGTCCTTCGGGATGTTCGACCCCTCCGGCGGGTTCGACCCGTAGGCGTCCTCCGGCGTCGTGACGATCAGCACCTGCGAGCCGACCTTCTGCCCCACGAGTCCGGTGACGAAGCCCTTGATCAGGCTGCCCTCCGAGACGGTGAACGTGGTCGGCACGCCCTTCGACCACGACGAGTCGAACTCCTTGCCGCCGTCGAGGGTGACGCCCTTGTACTGGACCAGCGCAGTGTCGCCGTCCTTGATGGTCGCGCCCGTGCCCTGCTTGAGCACCTCGACCTGGGTCTTCGAGGGGGTCTTGATGCCGGACGGGATGGTGATCTCGGGCTCGCCGTCCGCCTTGTCCTGCACGGTCGGCAATGCCGGGTCTTGCTTCTGGGGGGTGCCGGTCGCCTTCGTCGGGATCTTCGAGACGATGTCGGCGACCACGACCACGTCGCCGCCGGTGTTGAAGCCGATCGCAGACGACTGCCCGACGACGACCACGCGCTCGCCGACCTTCGTGCAGGCGAGGATCGCGCCGAAGCCCTGGCCGCCGACGGAGAGCGCCTGCGGGTTGCCGGCGTCGAAGCCGACGCTGCCGAGCTTCGACGCGTCCTTCGCCTGGTAGACGCTGTAGGACACCTGGGCGTAGTCGCCCGACTTGAGCGAGGCACCCTTGCCCGCGACCGCCACCGTGGCCTGCGGCGTCGCGGCGCTGAGGCCCTTGTCGAAGGACACCTTCGGCGCCGTGCTCGACGCGACCGCACCGGAGACCTTCACCGAGTCGGAGGCCTTGCCCGGGTCGGGGCACGAGGTGATCGCCGCGGCGCTCGCGCTCGAGGACGCGGACGGGCTGGCGGAGGCGTCGCCCGAACCGCTGCCCGAGCAGGCGGCGAGTCCCAGCACGACGGCGGGGACCAGGGCGATGGGGAGCAGGCGGAGTCGCTTCACGGGACCCTAGTTTGCCGCACCCGCCGATGATTCCCCTGCGAGCACGCGGATCTCCGGTTCGTGGTGCACCGGGAAGGCGACGGAACGTGCGATGAAGCAGAGGCCGTTCGCCGTCCGGTGGGCGGCCGTGGCGTCCTCGACGCGGTCGGCCTCGCGGATGGTGACGACCGGGTGGAGGGTCGCCTCGACCAGTTCGCCGGATCCGTCGCGGTTCAGGTTGAGGCTCGCGGTCGCCCGGTCCTCGTAGTCCACGACCGTGAAGCCCTGCATGACCGCAACGTGCAGGTAGCTGAGCATGTGGCACTGCGACAGGGCCGCGAGCGTCAGCTCCTCGGGGTTCCACCGGTCGCGGTCACCGCGGAACGTCGGGTCGGCCGACCCCGCGACGTCGTGCTTCCCCGCGGCGGAGACGACATGGTCACGGCCGTAGTCGCGGTACCCGCTCGTGCCGGAGCCGCGGTCGCCGGTCCACCGGACGGACACTTCGTAGGAGTGGTCGGACACCCTGGGCACCTCGTTCGTCTCGTTAGCATTGCGGGATGACTGCGCGCCATCCTCTCACCGCCGACGGAAGCGTCGAACTCGCCGTCCTCGACCGGAACGGGTTCGACGAGAGCCGGCACGTCGGGGCCGGGGTCGTCGTCGCCGCGGACGGCACGGTCCTCGATGCGGTCGGCGACGTCGCCGCGAGCATCTACCCGCGGTCGACGATGAAGCCGTTCCAGGCGCTCGCCGTCCGCCGGGCGGGAGCGGTGTTCTCCGACGAGGAACTCGTGCTGTCCACGGCCAGCCACGCCGGCACGGCCGCGCACCAGGCGATCGCGCAGCACATGCTGGAGTCGTTCGACCACGTCGAAGCCGACCTCGGGTGCCCGCCCGACCTGCCCTTCGACCGCGCGACCGCCCGCACCATGACCGGTCCCCGACGGCTCGCGATGAACTGCTCCGGCAAGCACGCCGGCATGCTCGCCGCCTGCCGCGTGAACGGGTGGGACGAGGACTCGTACCTCGACCTCGACCACCCGATGCAGCAGCGCGTGCGCGCGACCGTCGAGGAGTACACCTCCGAGACCGTCGACCTGGCCGGTACCGACGGGTGCGGCGCCCCGGTGTTCCCGCTCACCCTGTCCGGGCTCGCGCGCGGCTTCGCACGGGTGGTCGCGCGCGCGGACGACGACGCCACGGCGCTGACGGACGCGGTGCTCGCCCACCCGTGGGCGATCGACGGCGTCGGCCGGGCGAACACCGTCACCATCGAACGGCTCGGTGTGCTCGCCAAGCTCGGTGCCGAGGGCGTGATGGTGATGGGGCTCCCCGGCGGGGCGGCCGTGGCGGTCAAGGTGCTCGACGGTGCGCAGCGCGCCGGGACCCTGGCGGCGCTGACCCTGCTGGAGCGGAACGGCCTCGTGTCGTCGGACGGTGTGTCCGACGTCATGACGGCGACCGGTGAGCAGGTGCTCGGTGGCGGCGTCCCGGTCGGTCGGGTCCGGGCGGGGGCCGGGCTGCGCTGAGCCCGGTGGCCGCGCTGGTCGCCCACCCCGCGGCGCCGTTCGACGCCGGGACGTGGCGGCGCATCCTGGTGACGCGCTCGTCCGGGTCGGACCGTGACGGGGTGCTGTCCGGATCGTCGCGTCGCGCGGCGCTGTCCGGGTCGTCGCGTCGCACGTCGCTGTCCGGGTAGTCGCGTCGGGCGGCGTCGATGGCGTCCGTCGCGGAGATCGGGAGCACGGGGAGGACCGGTACCACCCGCGTCATCTCGGCCGACGATCCGTCCACGCCGCCGAGGCAGACGCCGCACCCGTAGCGTCCCACCTCGACCACCGCGTCGTGCAGCCGCGGGACCGTGGACTGGTCCGGCACCCGCACGACCGTCCGCCGGCGACCGTCCGCCGTCCAGCAGACCGCGACCTCGGCGTCGTCCGGGAGCGGGAACCCATCGTCCGGGGCGTGCCGCACGTCGGCCGCGGTCACGGTCGCGACGACCTGGTCGACGATCGCCGCGAAGACCGCTTCGGCGAGGGGCCCGTGCCCGACGACCACCAGGTGCTCGCCACGGGTGACGACGGTGCCTGCGGCGGCGTCGTCGGCGGTGCCGAGGGTGATCGCGGGGAACGGCTCCGGGCCGCTGTGCGCGGGCGCGGTCGACGTCGGCGGTCCGGGCGGCTCGGGTGCCGGTGGCAGCGCGGGCAAGGTCGCGGCCGGTTGCGACCCCGGCGTCGTCGCGGCCGGTCGCGCCCCGGGCGTGGTCGCCGGCGAACTCGCTTCGGGCGAGGTCGCGGCCGGTCGCGCCCCGGTCGTGGTCGCCGCCGAACTCGCCTCAGCCGCAGTCGGCGGGGCGGTCGGCACGACAGACCGGTGGGCAGCGCTCGTTGCACGGGAGGAGCGCATCGTCGCGGGCGTGCTGTCGGTTCCCGCTCCGTGCACGATGCCCCGGTCGAGCACCGCACACACCAGCCCCGCCGTCACCAGGACGATCCGGGACCACGGCGGCATCGTCGGCAGTACCCCGGGCAAGACGATCCCGACGAGGACGAGCACCGCGGCGGCGAGCACCAGCACCGTGCGAGCCGTCAGGAGTCCCATGGATCCATCGAACCGGTCGCGGCCAGGTCACACTGGGCGGGACACCGATCCGTGGAGACCGAGGGGCACGGGGGTGGCTGTGCAGGACCAGCACCCTCTCGATCAGGGCTTTGCCCCGTTCCCGAACGACCCGTGCAGCGTCGTCCCGGCGAACGCGGTTCCGTCGATCACGTGGCGCACCCGCGCGAGCGTGGCGTCGTCGGCCGGGGAGACCTCGATCGTCAGCGAGCCGTAGTCGACACGCATGGTCCGCGGGATGCTCGCCTCGAGTCCGGTCACGCCTGCAGTAGCGGCGAGCCTGGCCAGTCCGGACGCGACACCGAGAGCGGTGTCATCAGGGATCTGCTGGTCGAACGTGCCCGAGTAGGTGACGGTGGAGAGGACGTGTCCCGGCCCGGCCGGCACCTGCAGCGTGAGGGTGACACCGGTCCACGCGATCCGCTTCGCCATCGCGACCGGGACCGCCGCCGCTTCCGACGGAGACGCGTCGGGATCCATCGTGACGACGAAGGCGCTCGTGAACGAGTGCGTCTCGGTCGCACCGGCCGGGGGTGCGGGACGGGCCGAGGGTGTGGGCACCGGCGGGAGGACGGGGTCGTCCGGGGAGACAGCGCCGATCGGGGGCGGTGCGGTCGGGCCGGCGTCTCGGTTGTTCCATGCGTCGAGGCCAGGGGGCGTGACGTCTGTTCCGTCGGCGGCGGTGTAGCGCTGGTGCAGTTCGATCCGGTTGGTTGCGCTCGCGACGCCCGGGCTGGCCTGCACGGTGCGGAGCGCGTCGTCGAGCGACGACCCGACCTGCGCATCCATCTGCGGGACCGCCGCGGTCGTGGCGGAGGAGGTAGTGCCTCCCGGTCCGGATGCGCACCCGCTGGCCGAGACGAGCGTGATCACGAGGGCTGCGGTGATGGCGGCGGTTCGCTGGAGCATCTTTCGACCGTACGGGCCGCAGACGACCCGACGCATCGACCATCCGGCGGAGATCGGGTGAGACGGTCGCCCAGCGGACACCGGAGAGGACGGTGGCGACGACCACCCACGGCTTGCCCACCGTCCCGTCGGATGATGGGCTACCGAGGCTCGGCACCGATCCCCGGCCTGAAGAGAACCAGCCCCGGTGCACCGTTCGGGCTGCGGGGCCGTGGCCGATGGTCGCGAAGCCCAGCGAGACGTAGAGCCTTCGGGCTGGACTGTCGAGGTCGGACGTCTGCAACCAGCACGGATCGCTGTTGATCGCGCCGAGCCATTCGACGAGCACGCCGCGTCCCAAGCCGTGGTACTTCTCGCCTGGTGCTCGGGCAAGGAGGTTCAGCGCGAACGAGCCGTCGAGCTTCGGTGCTTCGTCGCCCAGACTCGCTCGCAGCTCATCAGCCCACGGGTACCGTTGCTCTTCCCATCGCCACGGATGCCCGTACGCGAACGCGACGAGGCGACGGCTGTCGCGAGCGGCCGTCGCAACAACTCGTTCGCTGCGAGTCGCTGCTTGGTAGAGCGTCGCGAACAGCTCGGCTGTGGACGGTGGCTCGGACAGCGGAGGCTGTTCCGACGCCGTCCGGTAGAGCGCCCGGACTTCCGTGGGGCTCGGGAACTCGTCACCGGAAGTCGTGCTCCTCACGACGATCATGTCGTGAGCCGAGAGGCCAGTCCGCTCGGCCCGATGTGTCCCGGCACTCTTCGGGTTGTTCCCTTGTCTTGAACAGCCCGGTCCGCTGAGGATCGGTCAGTCGGCCGAGGACCACCCGCGCCGACCTCCGGCTCGGAAGTACGCTGCACTGATGGTCGAGTTCGTGCGGTGGCAGAGCGCCGTCCCCAACCGGAACGGTCACTACCCGGGCGTCTTCGCACTCGCGAACGGCCTCCGCCACAGCGGCCTGCTCAACGGCGAGGACGCCGCTTGGCACCGAGCGGCGAATCGGCGAGCCGCCGCCGCCTACGCCGATCCGACAACGGTCGATCCCTCTTGCTACGACCAGGTCGACAACCCTGGAGCCCGTGCGTGGTTCAACACGCGCGCAGTCGAACTCCTGGCACTCACGCAGCCCTACCTCGATCTTCTCGACCGCTATGACGTCCCATGGGTGAAGCTGACCACCCGAACGCCGGGTCGGATCGTGTACCGCGATGACGTCCAAGTCGTCGCCGTGCCACTTGCCTACCCTGACGATTGGTCCTTTCCGACGTCCCCGTAGTCGAGCGGTCACCGGACGGCGTCGTGCAGCACCTGGTCGATCCACTCGTGATGATCCAGCTCACCGAGCTCGGCGAGAGTGACCCACCGGATCTCGAGCACTTCGTCTTCATCAAGGGCGAACGCTGCGGCATCGAGTGAGCAGAGGTACGCCACCGTCACGTACCCGACGTGGTCACCATCGGGGTAGACGTTCTCGAGAAGGGGGCCGCCGTAGGCGCCGACGATCCGGATGATGTCGCTGCCGACGCCGAGCTCTTCTCGCACTTCGCGCTGCAGAGCGGCGCGCGGTTCTTCGCCGGGTTCCACACCGCCACCGACCAAGCTCCACCGTCCGGAGTCGCTCTGGCGAGCCAGGAGGAAGCGATCGCCGTCTCGGACGACCGCGGTCACACCGGGGAGGAGGAGGTAGCTGCTGCCGACCTGCTGTCGTAGCGATCGTACGTACTCAGAAACGGCCACGTTCCGAAGCTACCGCCCGCCACGCTTGATCGAGCATCCGCTACCGGGCACCGGCGACCCGACGGCTCCTCTGATCAAGCCGACGTCGAGAGTCTCACCGGAGACTCGAACGACCGCAGTCGTGGTCGGATGGCTTCGTGCAGACAGTGATCGTGACCGGGATGCCCGGTGCCGGCAAGTCCACCGTGACTCGGCTTCTCGCAGCGAGGATGCCGCGCGCCGCGCGCGTCGCAGCCGACGACATGAACGCGATGATTCTCGCCGGTGCCGTCTGGCCACTCGGTCACCCAGCGGAGGAAGCCGCGCGTCAGGTCGAACTCAGCTACCGGAACCTGGCTGCGCTGGCAAAGAACTTCACCGACGCTGGCTTCGTCACCGTCATCGACTGCGTCATCCCGGACGGTGCGCACCTCAACCGGCTACTCGGGCATCTCCGGTCAGACACCCCATCTCTGGTTGTTCTGGCTCCGGGCGCAGAGGCCTGCAAGGAACGCAACGCAGGGAGAGCGGCAAGCGAGCGGTTCACCTTCGACGGGTACGACGAACTGGACGAGGCGATGCGTCGCGGCTTCGGAGACCGCGGATGGTGGCTCGACACCAGCGATCTCAGCGCGGACAGGACAGCTGATCTCATCGCCGCCGGTCTCGACCTCGAAATTGCTGAGCCTCAGTGAAGGATCGGCTCACGAGACACGGAACGAGGCCGCGGTCATACAATCCTTCTGGCTTGCCCCAGCCAGTCACCCGCCCACAGGGCCTGGCCGAGTTTGGGAGAGGGAGGCAGCCCGTTCGAGCCGGGCCAAGTGTGGGCGCCCATGGACCCGACAACTGATGGCGTTGGCCGACGGCGGATCCTCTTCAGGACAAGATCGTGAGGAGCCGGTTCCCGAAGAGCGCTGCGTAGCGTCCCTGCCTTGCCAGAATCTGCTTCACATGGTCGGCGATGCGTGGGAGTCGTTGAGCGAGATCGTCGAAGCCGGAGACGATCAGGACGAGCCCGGTCTCGGTCGGGTCCCATCCGTACTCCGCCTCGGCTACGTCTGACATGCAGTCGTTGAGCGCGCTCAGGTTCTTGCCGTAGTGGCCGGGGAACTGGAGGGCCGTCGCGAAAGCGATGTGCATCTGCATGGCTTCTCTCCGTGCCCCGGCGTCCAGTTCGATGACCCGGTAGCCCTCGCGTCGAAGCCACGTCTCGGCGTTGCGCAACGCAGCGTCGCCGTGCAGCCTGCAGACGAATCCGTCACGGGCAATCTCGAAGTCCAGCCTGTTACCGAGGATGTCGTCGGTAGAGAATGCCGTCACGCTGGAACCGTAGTACGTGAGGTCAAAGAACGGCCGGTCGTTCAGCGGCGCAGGGTCGAACGCCTCGGGCTGAAGTGCTTCGCGCTCGGGCCTCGGTCGCGCCGTGGGCGAGCTGCGCAACGCGTGGGAGGGATGAGCCCCGTAGATCCCGACGTCCCGAAGACCGATCGGTTGCTGACGCGCCCGACTTCTGGCAGGTCGCATCCGCTCTGCCCCATCACGCGTCGGAGGTACGACCTCGCCGACGAACGAGCGAACCGACCGCGGCGACGAGCAGGATGGCTCCGCCTCCGATCGCGACAGGCACTCCCACAAGCAGCAGGAGGCCAGCGCCGATGTTCGCTCCACCATCGAATCCGACAGCGAAGGTAGCGATCACCGCGGTAACGCAGAGAAGGCCGCCTGCGGCAGCGATGATGCCGCCAACGAGGCGGAGAGCGCGGAACTCGTTCATGTCCGCAGCGTATCCGGCCGGATCGCGGTCTTCGAGAGCACGGCACGAGGCACGCTGAGCGCCCCGATGGCCGGTCCATCAAAGACAGCCTTCCCGCGGGTGCTTCGGACTCGGACGGTCACGCTCAGGACCGATCCCTGGCTCACAGAGGTGGTCCGTGAACCATCTCAGTGCACGCAGGTCGTACGAGCGCGCCGAGACCCACGGCGGCTGAACTGTGCCCTTGTCGAGGGAGCGGCTCCGTGCTGCCGGACAACGCGTCCACATCCGCATCTCGGACACGTCGGATGGCGGTCGGACGGGTCAGCTGACGGAGGACGAGGCCGGTGCGCTACTGCACGAGGAAGAACTGCTCGCCCACGTCCACCCGCGCACCACGCTCGACCCGGTACCGGCGCCCGGGCTCACAGCGGCGGATCGAACCGTCGATGTGGCGGACCACCGTGCCGTTGCCCGAGAAGCGGTCGGACACCCAGAGGTCGTCGCCGTCACGGCCGAGCTCGAGGTGCGTCTTGGAGACCGACTTGCCCGGGTCGTGGATGGTCAGGAGCTCGTCGAAGCGCTCCCCCGGCTGCGGTCGCGGGAGCCGGCCGAGCAGACCGGTCCCGTGGACGTCGACCCGCTCCCCCGTGCTGAAGTGCAGGACGAACGGCGACCGGGACGGGGTCTTCGTGACGATGCGAGTCTCGTCGACGTCTTCGCCGTCGACGTCCTCGCCGTCCTCGACCACGCCGTCGTCGCTGGCCGATGACGCGCTCGTCGGCGCGGCCGGACCGCCGGGGGCCACCTGAGGCGGGCTCGCCAGGGTCGACACCGCCGGCTCGGGCAGCCCGGGGATCGGCGGGAGGGGCGCGACCGTCGGGACCGCCGGCCGTTCGTCGACCGGCGGGGCGCTCGACGGGATGGTCGCCGACCGGAACGCCGGTTCGGAGTGGTCCGGACTCGTGGTCGAGGGGCGCTCCGCTGCGACCGCGTCACCGGCGTGCAGGTCGGCTTCGGGGGCTGCGCCACGATCGGCCGCGGGGTCAGCGGCGGCGTCGGTGTCGACGGCTCCGGCGTCGGCCGTTGCGATGGCGGGAGCGTCAGCGTCGGCGGAGTCACGATCGGCCTGAACGCTGCCCGAGCCCTCTTCCGGTCGGCGCTCGGACGTCGACGGGTCGGCAGCCACCGGCGACCGGTCCTCGCCGTCCTCCCCGTCCTCGCCGTTCGGGCGAGCGTGGGGCTGCTCGTCCTCGGCTGCCCAGTCGGGCCGGGCGACCGGGAGCGGGACGACGGGCCCGGTGAAGGCCGCCGTCACCGCTGGTCGGACCGCGCCGCACGCGCCACAGAAGATGTCGTCCGGTTCGAGGGGGTGCCCGCAGATGTGGCAGACGGCTCCCGCCGCGCCGGGGGCGACCAGCGGGGTGGGACGCGGTGCGGGGCGCCGGTCGACGAGGGGCTCGACCGCGACGGTGTCGTTCGGCTGTGGCTCCGGTGCGGCGGTCTCGTCGGCGCGATCGGTCTCCTGCCCGTCCGAGGTCGGTTCCGGCGCTCCCGATCGGCCGATCCACCACGACGGCGCGCTCGGGGCTGCAGCAGCCTCGCGTCGCCCGGGTCGGCTGTCGGCGACACGCGTGACCTCGGGGTCGTCCTCGACCCGCGGCCGGTCGGTCGTCGCAGCGGCACCGGACCGGTCGGTCGTCGCAGCGGTGTCGGGCTCGTCAGCGCCCTGCCCGGCGAACGAGTCCGGGTCGAGCGACGGCTCCGGTTCGGTCGACGCGCCGGACCCTGGGTTGTCGTCACCGCTGGGACGCGGGCCGCCGAAGCCCGACTCGCCGCCGTGCACGTGCGTCGGGGCAGAGCGGGGCGCGCCGGCGTCCGGACCCCACGTCGGGAGCGGGGCCGGCGGGAGCTCACCGCTCCGGTCCGCGCCGGTCAGCCAGGCGCGCGTGGCCGGGTCGAGGGTCGACTCCGGCAGCCAGGCATCGGCGGCCGGATCGACCCGGCGGCCGTGCGCATCCGGCTGGAGCAGCGGCGGCGGGGGTGTCTCCTCGACCGGAGCAGGTGCTGCGGGTCGACGGACCGCGGAGGCCGTCACCGCTCGACCGCACTCACCGCAGAAGATCGCTCCGTCGGGGAGCGCCGAGCCGCAGTGTTCGCATCTGATCACGTGGTGCCTCTGTCCTCACTCGGCCGACCATCACCGCTGCGCCGTCCACGACGTCCGATCGACCTCGGACCATCGTAGTCGCGCGCCGCTCCACGTCCCGGAGGTGCGGTGCCGTCGGAGCGCCGGAGGGAGCGGAGCGACACCGCTGCCCGGAAGCGCTCGCGACGGGTCCGACCGACGCGCAGGCTCGCGATGGCGTCCTCGGTGGCGGACCACATCCGGTCCGCGGTGGCGCCGTCCACGTCGTTCGGGCCGAAGACCGCGCGGTCGGCGAGGGCCGCCAGCCCGGTGCCGCCGTCGCCGGGTGCACCGGCCACGCTCTCCCGTCTGGTCGCGGCACCGGCGACGTGGTGGCCGCGGTCGAGGAGTGCGTCGCGGTACTCGTCCCACGCCCCGACGACACGGCCCCGGGGCGAGGGTGCTCGGCGTCGGCGACGGCGGCGGATGCGCTTGACGAGCACGATGATCCCGAACGGGAGCAGCACGAGCGCGACCACCCCGAGCACACCGATCACCCAGGGGAGGACGGCGAGGAGGATCTGGAGCCACAGCGGCTGCACCGGCGGGGTGTTCCGGTCGCTCTGCGGCGGCGCCTGCTGGTCCTGGTCCTGCTGCTCGGCGGGCGGCGGCGGCACGACGGTCTCCGGCCGGGTCACGGGCTTCGGGGTCTCCTGCTGCGCGTCCGGGATCTTGCGCACGATCGGGTTCGGGTTGAGCATGACCCACCCCCACTGCGCCGTGTCGACCTCGATGCGCGCGGTCACGTCGGACCCGCGGAACGTCGTCGTCCCGTCGGTGTCGGTCGTCCCGCTCCCGGAGTCGCCGCCCTCGGTGAACCCGAGCACGACGCGCGCCGGGAACCCGAGCTGGTCGGCCATGAGCGCCGCCGCCGCAGCGTACTGCTCCTGGTCGCCGACCATCAGCGGCGAGGTGAGGAGTTCGGTGATGCGGTCCGCGCCGTGACCGGACCGGCTCGCGCGGTCGTCCCCGACGCCGTGGCTGACGTAGCCGGTGCGCTTGAGGTACTCGAGCATCGCCACGAGCTTCGCGCCGTCGCTGTCCGCGTCGTCGGTGGAGGCCTCGACGGTGTCGCGCACCGCGTCGGGCACCCCGCGGGGCGTCGGGACCGTCGCCGACCCCGGGCGCGCGTCCGCGAGCTCGGCCTGGTCAGGTTGGTCGGGGAGCACGGCGGTCAGGTCGTAGGAGGTGCCGTCGGAGACACCCCCGAGCACAGCGGCCGTGCCCGTGGACCGGTTGTAGAAGAACGCGCTCCGCTCCTGCTCGGCGCGCCGGCCCGAGAACGTGACGCGTTCCAGGTCGCCCACCGTGGGCAGCCACACGCCCCGGTACCCGTCCACCGTCACGCCGACGCGGACCGTCTCGCCCTGGACGCCCCGGACGTCGACGCTCGTCGGCACCCGCTGGAACGTCCCGCTCCCGGACGCGCCGTCCGACCCGCCGACCCGGAAGACGACCCCGTCGTACGTGTCGAGCGTCGCGATCCGGACGAACCCGCCCGCCGGCAGACCGCTCACCCGGAGCTGTGCCTGGTCGGCGGCCGAGCGCTCCTCGTAGGCACGGAACCCGCTGAGCGGGCTGACGTAGTCTCGCGGGTCGAACGGCTTGACCACGTCCGAGCGGGCGACCGTCCGTCCGACGGAGGGCGGAGCGACGAGACCGAGGCCCGTCGCGACCACCGCCGCGGCCACGATCGTCCCCGTGCCGACGAACGCCGGCCGGACGACGGAACGCAGGACCGGCACGCGCGCACCGATCGTCGAGGCCACCGCCACCGCACGTCGCGCGTGCCGTGCGGTGAGTGCCCAGACGAGCGCCACGCCGGCCAGGACCACGGCGGTGAGCACCGACGTGTCGAGTCGGGTCGGTCCGACCACGACGCCGGCGACGAACAGGACGAACGGCGCGATCGCGCCGAGTTCCTGCCGGGAGGCACGGGTCGCCACGCTCACGCTGGTCACCGTGACGACGAGGGTCGTCACGAAGTACGGGACGAGGAGGGCCTCGTACGAGCCGACCGGCAGACTGATGGTCACGAGCTGCTTCCAGCCCAGCGCGACGCCGGCGAACAGGTCGACGAGTCCCGTCCCCGTCGGCAGCACGCCGTCGGCCTCGCTCGGCACCGCGGCCGGCACGCCGACGAGCGCGAAGCCGGCGACGGTGGCGAGCCCGACGACGGGCGACGACAGACGGAACGACGCGCCGAGCACCGCGACGAGCGTCCCTACCACCACCGCGGCCGCCCCTGCGACGACCATGGACGTGTCCCGGTACACCGGCCACCAGGCGACGCTCGCGACCGCGACGAGGAGCCAGACGACGAGCGTGGCGCCCACCAGTCGGAGCGGCGCGACCCGACGGGCTCGTCGCCGCGCGGTCCGGCGGACCCGGACCGCGGGCGTCGCGGGGCCGCTCACGCCGCCGCCGATCGGTGCAGTGCGTGCCGGAGGTCGTCGAGGTACCCGATGGTGACGACCGTCAGACCGGCGACCCGCAGGAACCGTGGCTGGGCCTCCGGCTCGCAGATCACGGCGACGACCTCCACCCCCACGGGGAACCGGGTCGCCGCGAGCCGGAGTGCCGGCAGGCCCACCTCGGAGCCGACGACCAGGAACGCCACCGAGATGCCTGCCGTGTCGCTCCCCACGATGCGGGCGACCTCCGCGATCGGCAGGCACGCGTCCGCGAGCCCGACGGTCGCGAAGTCGTCGAGCAGCCGCGTCGGGGTCACGGTCGGCAGTCGGTGCACGGCGTACACCGGCCGCTTCGCGAACTCCGGTGTGCGCTCGGACACCACGACGGTGACGTCGCGGCCGTCCCGGATCGCCCGGGTCCCCAGCGAGGCCGCCGCACTCACGGCGAGCTCGAACTCGTCGCCGTCGGCGAACTCGCCGCGGGACAGCCCCAGCGCGACGACGAGGTGCGAACGGCGGGTGTCCTCGAACTGCCGCACCATGAGGGCGCCCGACTTGGCCGTCGACTTCCAGTGGATCGTCCGCGGGTCGTCGCCCGGCAGGTACTCCCGGATGGCGTGGAAGGCGATGTCGGCCGGCGACAGGTCGGTCGTGGCCTGACCTTCGAGGTCGCGGACCAGCCCGGTGCTCGTCGACGGGATCGCGATCGTCCGCGGGTGCACGATGACCTGCTCGCGAGCCGTCCACACGATCTCGCGACGGACGAGGCCGACCGGGTCCGCCCGCACGCCGGTGACCGGGCCGACGTCGAGCACCCCTCGCCGGGAGGTCGGGACGGGCACGGTCCGGTCGAAGGACCCCTTCGCGGAGATCGCCGGGATCGCGACGTCGACCAGGCCTTCGCCGACGGGGACCTCGACCGTGGTCGGCACCGACGGCAGCCGGCGCGGGTTCTCGGCGGTGACGACGACCTCGGCCGGGTCCCCCACCGCCACACGGTCCTGGGGCAGCCGCATCCGGATGACGAGTCGCGACCGCCCGATCAGGGCGACCGCGGCGACGACGACGAGCACCGCTCCGGCGAAGCCGACGACGACGACCTCGCGGAGCCCGAACCGGTAGCCGACGACGAACGCGACCGCCGTGAGCGCCGCGACCGTCCATCCCAGGCCGGTGACCACGGAGGCGACCTCACCCCATCCGCGCAGGACGAGCCTCCAGGCCGTCGCCCACAGCCGGACGATCCCGACGACCGCGTCGGCGGTGACCCCGTCGCGGTCCCCCACCAGGCGGGTCCGCACGTTCGTCAGGCCGGCGACCGTCCCGGTGCGCTCGTACGCCGTCGCACCGCGACGCGAGCGCGTCGAGGACGGCCGACGCGACCGCGTCGAGACGGGCCGGCGATCGGTCACGAGGCCACCCGGTCCGCGGGTGGCGGCGTCTCGACCAGGAGCTGCGAGACGACCGCGGTGGTGCTGACACCGTCGAACTCGGCCTCGGCGTCGAGGACCAGCCGGTGTGCGAGCACCGGGACCGCGAGCGCCTTCACGTCGTCCGGCGTGACGTAGTGCCGCCCGCTCAGGGCCGCGAACACCCGGGAGGCTCGCATCAGGCCCATGGCACCGCGCACGCTGACGCCGAGTCGGACCTCGTTCGCGGAGCGTGTCGCGTCGACCAGCCGCGCCACGTAGTCGGCGATGACCGGGTCTACGTGGACCGTCCGGGCGAGCGCCGCCATCTCGGTGATGGTGGCGGCGGGCACGACGCTCGCGAGCGGCACCGAGGACGACGGGGCCGACGAGGTCTCGAGGATCTTCACCGTCGCGGCGTGGTCGGGGTAGCCGATCGACGCCTTCATGAGGAACCGGTCGAGCTGCGCCTCGGGCAGCCGGTACGTCCCGGCCTGCTCGACGGGGTTCTGCGTCGCGATCACCATGAACGGCGCGGCAAGGCGGTGGTTGACGCCGTCGACCGTCACCGCGGACTCCTCCATCGCCTCGAGGAGGGCGGACTGGGTCTTCGGGCTCGCGCGGTTGATCTCGTCGGCGAGGACGATGTTCGCGAACACCGGGCCACGGTGGAAGTCGAACTCCTGCGTCCGCTGGTCGTAGACGCTGATGCCCGTGATGTCACCCGGGAGCAGGTCCGGGGTGAACTGGATGCGGTTCGTCGACCCCTGGACGCTCTGCGCCAGCGCGCGGGCGAGGCTGGTCTTGCCGGTCCCGGGGACGTCCTCGAGCAGCAGGTGCCCCTCGCTCAGCATCGCCGTGACCGCGAGGCGGATCACGAACGTCTTCCCGAGGAGCACCTGTTCGACGTTCGTCACGATGCGGCCGGCGGCGTCGGCGAACCAGGTGGCCTGCTCCGGGGTCATGCTCATGCGGGGTGGTTCCTTCGGTGGTGAGTCGTTGGTCGGGGACGCGCTGTACGGAAGCGTAGGGCGTGTGCGGCGCGTGGCTCAGGCGCCGCTGATGTTCGCCGATGCATAACCGGGGTCGGTCTGACCGTTGACGGTCTCTCTCACCCGGATCTCGTCGTAGCCCGCGGGCACGACGTCCGAAGCCTTCCAAGGCTCGTTCGTGTCGGGGTTGTTCTCCGCGCAGGTACTGCCGAGACCCAGCGGATTGGTCTTGCAGTACTGGATCGCGTACGTGATGGTCTTCGGGTCGAAGGCGCTGTTGTTGTTGTCAACGATGTTCGGGACGCTGCCCACCGCCGCGGACTGTACCGTCGCTCGGGTCGTGAACGCAGTCGCCTTGGTTGCAGCACTCGACGCACAGTAATCGCCCTCGACGGCACAGGCGGTGAACACCACAGCGGTCGTGTTCCCGAAGCCAGCCCCGGCTCCGAGGTTCGCGCTTCCATCGAATCGGATCGGAGCACCTCCGTTGACGGAGTAGTACAAGTACTGAGAAGGCGTCGCACTCGCGGCGATGTTCCAGTCCGCCTGATCCTGCTGGAGTGTGAGCGATCCGGTCGGCGCGTGGGGCGTCTGGTAGCCCTGAACGCTCTGGGGCGACGAGGCCGTGCAGAACGTGCCATTGTCGGCGTAGGCGACGTAGCGGTACTGCTGGGAGATCGAGTCCGTCTGCTCGCCGCCAGTCCACACTTGCTCGGCGCCGGACGTCGTGCATCCGCTCGGGATCGGAGCGGATGCTGCGAACTTGGCGATCTTGATCGTTCCTGTGGGACCGGCCCAGTTCGACTCGCTCGCGCTCAGACTGACACTGGTCTGGTTACCGCTGCGCTCCCCGTCCGCAGACAGGTTCGGGGCAGCCGGCGCGCCGACGGCACTGCCCGTTCCAGTCCCCTGGTTCCACTGCACGACGGTCCCGTCGCGGTCGGCACCGTTCCGCGCCGAGACCGTCACGGTGTACTGGGCACCGCTCTGCGCACCAGCGAACGACGTGCTCGTCGCGGTGCCGGTGCTGCGGGTCGACGACAACCCCGGACCCTCGATCGACACGACGTAGTTGCTCACCGCGCTGCCGCCGTTCGGAGCAGCGACCGCGTTCCACGAGACGTCGAGCTGGTTCGGGGTCGTCGTGCTCGGGTCGACGCTGATCCCCGTCGGCGGAGCGGGCACGTAGTCGGCACTGATCGGGGCCGACGTCGGCGAGGCCGCGCTGTCCCCCACGGCGTTCGTCGCGATCACGGAGAACCGGTAGCTCGCCTTCGGATCGAGACCGGTGACCGTGCACACCGTCGCGGTCCCGCAGTCCTTCGACACCCCGTTCGTCCCGGTCAGGCGGAAGCCCGTGATCGGCGAGTTGTTCGACTGCGGGGTCGACCACGTGAGCGTCGCCTGCCCACCCTCGTAGGACCCGGTGCGGGACGGGGCGCCCGGCGCGTCCGGCACGTCCTGGACGGAGATCGTGACGTCACCCCAGACCGCGCGGTCCGGGTCGTCGGTCGCGTCCGCCACCTGGTACTGCAGGTGCGCGTCGACGGGCTTCGCGGACGACGAGACGGCGACCTGGAGGCGCGACCTGTCGGCGCTCGGCGTCACGGTGACGCCCGCGGGCAGACCGCCCCCGAGCCCGCGGATGTCGACGACCCGCAGCGGCTGGCCCGGGAACGGGTTGGTCGGGTCGTCGTTCGCGAGGACGTCGATGGTCGTGGTCTCCCCGCGCTTCGTGACGGCGGTGTCGGGACCGGGTTGCACGAGCGGACGGGTCGACGCGACGACCTGGACGCCGATCGACCCCGAGCGTCCGGCGTTCGCGGCGTCGGCGACCCCGACCCCGATCGACGCGGTCGTGTCCTTCTTCGCGGAGTCGGCGACGGTGACGGTGAGCCGCTGCCCGTCGATCGACGCCGTCACGCCGCTGCTCGGCTGGCTCACGATCGAGTACCGGAGTTCCGGGAGGTCCTTCGGGTACGGGTAGTCGGTCAGCTTCGTGAGGTCGACCGTCCGGGTGTCACCCGGCTGCATGTCGAGTGCGGAGCCGGAGAACGACGGGGGCTGGTTCGACCGGGGCGTCACCTTGATCGGCAGCACGAGCGTGGCCGTGCGCCCCTTCCCGCCGTTCGCGCTCGAGCCGTCGGTGACCTCGAACGAGATGGAGGCGTTGCCGTAGTACAGCTTCGCCGACGTGAACTGCAGCGTCGACGAGTCCACGACGAGGTCCTGGCCGTCGGCGTGCGTCGCCTTCACGGTGCCGTCGTCGGTGATCTTCGCGGTCCGGCCGTTCGCGGTGACCACGTACTGCGACAACGGGATGCGGACCGTCGACTCGCTCTTCACGGTGATCGCCGGCGCGGCCCGGTTCACCTGCGGGAGGGCGTCGTCGAACCCCGGCACGTTGATGAACCCGTACGACACCACGTCTGGGTGGTCGATCCGGGCGACCGAGAACGGGATCACCTGCGAGTCGTTCGTCAGCCGAACGGTGATCCGTCCGTCCGCCCCCAGGCTCGCGGTGTCGCCGTAACCGTCGACGAGCCCGACCCGGAGGTCGGCGGCGGTGCCCTCGGCGAAGAAGACGTTCCGGAGGACGTCCACCGTGACGCTCTCGCGGTGCATGATGTCCTGCAGGTCGAGGGTGGTGTCCTCGACCTCGGGCCGCAGGGGCTGGGCGTTGCGGTCGACCGTGACGGTGAGGAACGCGGTGCTCGAACCACCCGCAGCGTTGACGACGGTGTACAGGACCGCGAAGTCGCCGCTCGTCGCCGAGCGCGGCGGGGTGACGCGGACCTCGCGGCCCTGCACGACCTTGGCCGTGACCCCTTCGCCCGTCGGCTCCGCGCGGGTGACCGTGAGCTGCCCGCCCTCGGGGTCGGAGTCGTTCTGCAGGACGCGGACCGTCACCGAGCCGCCGGGACGGATCGTGACGTGGTCGGCCTCGGCCACGGGGTTGGACGCCTGCTCGGCACGGGGAGCGATCCCCACGCGCACGGTGCCCGTCGCCCGTGCTCCGAGCGCGTCGACGACCGTGTACGTGAACTCGTCGGTCCCGGCCGAGTAGTCGCCCGCCTCGTAGGTCAGCGAGTCGGACGAGACGTCGCTCACGGAGCCCTTGTCGGGGTTCGAGGCGACACCGACGAGCTGCACGGAGTCGCCGTCGGGGTCGATGCCGTTCAGCGGGATGCTGATCCGCGCCGAGTTGCCCGCCACGACCCGGGCGGTCACCGTCTGCGGGACCGGCGGGTTGTTGGTGGCGACGTCCTTCTCGCGGACCGAGATCGACACGGTGGCGTCGGCGTACTGGCCGTCCGGTCCGGCGACACGGTACACCGCGGTGTAGTTGCCGGGCGTCTTCGGTGCGAGGTACCGGAGGTGGTCACCGGACACGAAGAGGAGCCCGCCGTTGCCGGGGACGTTCTGCACGAGGTCCGGCTCGAGGGTGAGCGGTTCGCCCTCGGGCTGGGTGTCGTTGTCGAGGACGTCGATGTCCGCGACGTCGCCGACGCGGACCGTCGCGGTGTCCGGCTGTGCCACGGGCGGCTGGATGCGGTCGGGCTTCGGAATCTCGACCACCGTGACGGTCCCGGTCGCCGACGCCAGTCCGTTGCTCTCCGTGTAGGTGAAGGTCACCGGTCCCGAGAGCGGCGCCGTCAGGGTCGTGCGCACGGTGTGCTGGTCGAGGACGCTGGCCTGCACGCCGCTCGACCGGTCCGGCGCGTCGATCGCCGTCACGAGCAACACCCCGCCGGCCGGGTCGGTGTCGGTCGCCGTGACGTCCGTGTCCTTCGTCGACAGCGTGTTCACGAAGACCGTCTTCGGCGTGGTGATCGGCGGCGTCGAGGCGTCCGGCGGCGCCAGGATCGTCACGCGGACGATGCCGCTCGTGGTCTTGGTGCCGTCGGTGACGGTGTACTCCAGCTGGTGGTCCCCCGCGCCCGTCCCCACGACGCGGAAGGTGCCGGCGTCGTAGGACGGGGTCACGGTGAGGCCCTTGGAGGACGACACACTCGTCAGGGTCACGGTGCCGTTGCCGCCGCGCACGTGCTCGAGGGGGTCGACGGAGAACGCCTTGCCGGCGTAGCCCGACACCGGGAAGGCGTCGGCGTACAGGGGCACGCTCCCCGCCTTCGCGACCCGCACGGTCAGGGAGCCGCGCCCGTCACTCGTGCCGTCGCTCACCACGAGCTGCACGGCGCGGTCGCCGGTGCGTCCGCTCGAGTCGCGGAAGTCCAGGAGGCCGTCCGGCGTGGTCGAGACACGGTCGCCGTCCGAGGCGGTCGCCGACTTCAGGTACACCGGGTCGCCGTCGGGGTCCACCCAGTCGCCGAGGACGTTCGTCACGACGTGCCCGTTCTGCACGACGTCCGCGGTCGTGTCGCGGACCTGCCGCGGAGCGTCGTTCTCGCCCGGACGTCGGACCGTGACGGTGACGGTGGCGGTGTCGGACCCACCGTTGCCGTCGGTGATCGTGTACGGGAACGAGACCGTCCCGGAGGCACGGGCGGACAGCGTGATCTGCAGCCGCTGACCGTCGGCGACGATCGCGACCCGTCCGACGGACTCGTCGATCTTCCCGACCTCGCTGACGATGATCGGGTCGCCGTTGGGGTCGTAGTCGTTGAGCAGGACCGGAAGGCTCGTGGTGCGTCCCGGACGCGCGCCCAGTCGGTCGTCGACCGCGACGGGCGGCTTCTGGTCCTTGTCGACCTCGGGGTCGTCGTCCGACACCTGCTCCTGCTGCTGGTCGTCGTCCTTCTTGATGAGGTCCGACCAGTTGTCGATGAGCTGGCCGCTCCGGTCGATGGCCCAGGACTTCCCGCTGTCCGGGTCGTTCGCGACGACCGTGTCGCCGTTGTGCAGGATCTGCAGGTCGCCGCTGCCCGCGGAGCTCGCGAGGCGCTGCACGGCTCGTCCGTCGCACGTGTCGACCGCCTGGCCGCCGGTCCAGGCGCCGTACACGCACGACCCGGTCACGTAGGGACGGGCCGCTCGACCCGACACCCGGAGCGCCGTCTGGTCGACGGCACCGCTCGAGGACACGCGGACGATGCCGGCCGTCCCCGCGACGACGACGCCGGAGCCGTCCGTCGACGAGTGCTGGAGCGCCGGTCGGCTGCCGACGCGGTCGCCGAGGTCGACACGGTCGCCGTCCATCGTCAGCACGCCGTCCGTCCGGTCGAGCACCGCGACGTCGTCGCCGGACACCGCCACCTGCAGGTCGTGGTCGGCGTCGGCCCGCACGGTCCACCGTCGTTCGACGGTGGGGGTGGCCCCCAGCGAGACCAGCGAGGCGGTCGACGTCTTCGGCGAGTACACCGCGACGCGGTCGTCGGACGCGTCGAAGACGGCGTCGGAACCGAGCGTGAGGTCGGCCTTCGTGGAGGCGTCGAAGTCGGCGAGCCGGTCGGCGGGCGTCACCCACAGTTCGCCCGTGTCCGCGTTGCCGATGACCGCGGACGAACCCGCGAGGAACACCTGCGGGGAACCGGCCGGCAGGGTGACCGGGTCGCCCACGGTGGCGTCGGCGACGTCGACCTCCGCGACGGTGCCCTTGGTCTGGTCGACGCTGTAGACGGTCGCCCCGCGCTGCAGGACGGCGAGGTCGTCGGTCGAGGTCTCGACGGCGGTGTTGAGCTCGAGCACACCGGTGTTGGCCCGTCCCACCGCACCGTACTGTGCGGACGGCACCCAGACGGTACCGTCGCCGAGGTCCACCCGCTGCGTGTGGTAGCCGCTCGAGGTCACCGCCGCGGTCGCCACGACGGCCCCGACGAGCACCGACGCCGCGGTCGTGATCGCCGCGGACCGGTGCTTCGCGAACAGCGCGCGGATCACCCGGCGCTCCCGACGGTCGCGCACCGCTCGGCGCTGGCCGCACCCGTCCGCCCGTCACGGTTCACGGACACGGTGATGCAGACCTCGTCACCGCGGTCCCCGGTCACGACGAACGTGGTCCCCGACTGCTGGCTCGAGGCACCGCCGGACGTCACCACGTAGGTGTCCCCGTCGGCGAGCCCGGGGTCGCTCCACCGGAAGGTGACGGACGTCGCGGACGGCGTCGCCCGGACGTCCGACACGACGGGCACGGTGCCGTCGCCGAGGCGGCCGACGACCAGCACGGTCGCCACCACGAGCGCGGCGACCACCACGGCGGCCGAGCTCGTGACCCACACCAGGGTGGTCCGGGTCCGCCGTCGGGCCCGCGTCGTCGATCCGGTGCGGTGCACCGTTCCCACGCTCTGCGCGCCCGCCGTAGCACCGCCCTGGACCGCACGCCGTGCCCGGCGTCGACCGCCGACCCGGCTGGGGGCCTGCAGTTCCCGCACGACCGTCCGGTCGCCGTCGTCACCGGGGGTGCTGACGGCCCAGGCCTCCACCGCCACGTCGGCCGCGGTCTGGGGGATGCCCAGCTCCGCCTCGACCTGCTGGAACCCGCGGACGAGCTCCAGGACCGTGGACGGTCGCTGCTGCGGCCTGCGCGACATCGCGGTGGCGAGCAGGCGTTCGAGCGACGGCGGGACGTCCGGGCGTCCGGTGGGCTTCACCCCGCCCTTGTCGATGCGGCTCATCAGCTCGGACGCGCCGTTCTTGCCGCCGCGCACCTCGAAGGGGCTGCGGCCGGCCAGGAGCGAGTAGACGGTGGCGGCGAGCGAGTAGACCTCCGACTGGACGGTGCCCCGCGACTCGTCGCCGAGCACCTCCGGTGCCGACCACGGGATCGACATGCCGATGGGCTCGTCGGGGTCCGACTCCCCCAGGGTCGCCGCGATGCCGAAGTCGCTCAGCACCGGGTTGCCGTACGCCGTGAGGAGGATGTTGGACGGCTTGACGTCCCGGTGCAGGACGCCCTCGCGGTGCGCGGTCTCGAGAGCGGCGCCGATCCGGATGCCGGTGGCGAGGACCTCGGACACCGGGATCGGCTCACGCCGGTAGCGGTCGCTCAGTGAGGACGAGCACAGTTCCATCACGAGGTAGGGGCGGCCGTCAGCGGCCACGCTCGCCTGGAACACGGTGAGGATCGACGGGTGGGTGCTGAGCCGCGCCATCAGGTTCGCCTCGGCCTGGAACATCTGCCGGACCCGGTCGTCGACGACCTCGTCGAGCAGCACCTTCACCGCGACCTGTCGACGCGGCATGTCCTGCTCGTAGAGGAAGACGTCCGCGAACCCGCCCGAGCCGAGGACGTGCACCGGGCTGAAGCCGGGGATCACCGGAGGGTCGGACGGCAGTCGTCGTGCCATGCGCGCATCCTTCCGGGCCAGTTGACGGCCGGCCAGCAGGTCCGGCGGTGACATTGTACGGAGCGGATCCGACGTCGATCTGCCTGCGGTCGTGAGCACTACGCCACGGCGTCCCCAGTTCGGGGGGTGGCCCGTGGCGGCGACCGGACCGACACCACGCGGGGCCGAGCCGCGCCGTCAGTGGCGGGGCAGCGTGTCCTCGACGTCCGGGTCGTGCGGCGCTCCGTCGACCTGCACGACCACGACCGTGACGTTGTCGCGCCCCCCGGCCACGACCGCGTCGCCGACGAGCCGTTCCGCGAGCTCCTGCGCCCCGGGCACCTTCGCGGCGATCCTGGCGATGCCCACGTCGCCGAGCTCCTTCGTCAGGCCGTCCGAGCAGACGATGTACCGGTCGCCGGCCCGCAGGGGCAGGGTCCACCAGTCCGGCTCCGGCGGCTCGCCGAACCCGACCGCGCGCGTGATCACGTTGCTGTCCGGGTGTCGTTCGGCGTCCTCGGCACGGAGGAGCCCCGCGTCCACCATCTCCTGCACGACGGAGTGGTCGACCGTGACGCGTCGGAGCACACCGCCGTCGATCCGGTAGGTCCGGGAGTCCCCCACGTTGAACACCAGCGCCGCCGGCTGTCCATCGGACGCCACGAGGGCGATCCCCGTCACGGTGGTCCCCGCGCCGATGGCGTTGCCGCCCGCGGCCCGTTCGATGTCCGCGGTCGCCAGGAGGAGCGCACGCTGGATGCCCTGTCGGGTGGTGAACGGCTGCTCGGTCACCTGGGCCAGGCGGCGCACCACGGCGTCGCTGGCGCGGTCGCCCGCCAGGTGGCCGCCCATCCCGTCCGCCACGACGAAGAACGGCGCGCCGACCACGTAGCTGTCCTCGTTGTGGTCGCGACGCCGCCCGACGTCGGTCGCGGCTCCCCACGACAGGGTGAGGACGGCGCCGTCCGCGCCGGGGACGTCGATGGCGTGCGCAGTTGCTGCTCGGCCGAGTTCGGTCACGTGTCAGGATCGCTCTCTGGGGGTCGGGGCATGGCGGTCGGCGGGACCGGTCACGGCCACGGCCTGGCTGGATCGGGATCCGGTACCGACACCCGCAGGTGCGGCGACAGGATCTCGAGGACGTTGCCGTCGCCGATCTCGACAACCGTACCCGTCAGTACGACGACGGACACACCCGATGCCAGCCGGAAGGGATGGCCCGCGACCGGGCGCACCACCGTGCCGTTCGTCGAGCGCAGGTCTTCGACCACCGCCGCTTCGCCGGAGGCGTGCACGAGCACGTGTGAGGACGAGACTTGCCCGGACGCGGACGGCACGGCCACCAACTCCGGCTGCGGCCCGTGCACCACCCGGGGTGCGGCGGGCCTGCGGCCCACCACCACGGGACGGTCGAGGCGCACGACACGGTCACCGATACGGACCGACGGGACACGGCGGACGGGCACGTCGTCGACCGGGAGGCCCGGTGCCGGCCCGGTGGGCCGGTGGCCGTCGGTGGGCGGTGCCGTCGGGGACCGCCACGTCGAGGCGGGTGCTCCCCGACGCGGACGCAGCACGGTGTCGTCGGCCGGGTCGGCGTCGGACGCTGACGGCCGCGGTCGGATGACGGTGTCGTCGGCGGGGTCGCCGTCGGCCACGGACCGCCGCGGTCGGATGACGGTGTCACCGAGCGGGTCGTCGTGGTCGTCACCCCCGGTCGGACCGGCCGGACGGCGCGCGCGGACGACGGTGTCGTCGAGGTCGTCGTCGAAGTCGTCCCGCACCCGAGCCCTCCCAGCGTGGTCGATCCCACCGTAGACGATGCCGGGCGCACGGCACGCTCACCGCTCCCAGACCGGCGCGTTGCCCGCCCGGACCGTCCGGAGCACCAGGCCGGCGAGCGGCTCGTCCGGCACGGTCTCGAGGGCGTACACGGCCCGGATCCGGGCCCGTTCCGCGGACCCGACCGCCCAGGAGCACCAGGATGCGAGCGCCAGGGCACCGGCCGCGCCGGCTGCCCATCCGTCCGGGTCCTGGCCGGCGCGCCAACTTCGCCAGGCATCGGCGGCTCGCTCACCGGCCGTCCGGATCCGATCAGGGTCCGGAGCCGGTCCCCGCCCGAGCAGCGCGGGCGGCGTCTCGTCGTGGAAGGGCTCGAAGGGCCGGACGGAGCGGGGATCCGCCCCGCCGTCGGCGAGGAACGCGATGATGGCGAACCGCGTCGCGAGGGCGGTGCACGCCGTGAGCACCGCGACCGACTCGGAGGACCGGAGGGGCCGGTCGCCCGGGCCGCCGGTCAGGGCGGCGCAGGCCGCGCGCAGCGTCACCGCCGCCGCGATCTCCCGGGGGTAGCGCACGGACTGGTCGTGCTCGGATCGTGTCATCGCAGGGATCATGCACGACAGCGAAGCGTGATCCGTGCCTCCCGGCCGTCCCTCCCGCACGTCTGTGGATCACGGGGCCGTGCTGGACGCCTGTGGAGGACCAGCCGCCGTCAGGCGGCCACCGGCTCGAGCGACTCCGCGACGAGGTCCCAGCCGGCCTCCGACGGTTCCAGGACGACGCCGTGCCGTCCGGCCCAGAGCACGAGGTCCTCGATGCTGGACACGTCCGCACCGCTGCGGGCGAGCAGCGACACGAGCCGCCCCTTCGCCGTCTTGTTCCAGTGGTTGAGGGCCTTCCGTCGCCCGGCGCCGTCCACGCTGACCACACGTGGAGCCACCGCACCGGGAACCGGGCCGAGCTGGCGGTACCCCTCGGACCGGAGGTCGAGCACGAAGCCGTCCGCACGGCTCGCGAGCGCCCGCGACGCCGGGTCCGGCCAGTGGGACGCGAGTCGGAGCGATCCGAGCCGCGAATCGTGGGAGAGCCGGTACGCGGGCACGCGGTCGCCCGCCCCGATCGGCCCGAACATCGCCGACTGCACCACGACGTGGTCGAACCACCACCGCCGCGTGGCGTCGTCGGCGTCGAGAGCACCGAGCGGGTCGTAGAGCACCCCGGTGTACCGGTCGATCGCCGGCATCGTCGGCGACGTCTCGAGCACGAGGTTCCGCAGCCGCTCGCCGAGCGACCGGGGTCCGAGCTTGAGTGCCGTCCGTGCCGAGGCCTCCTCGGAACTGACGGAGCGGGCCGCGGTGATCACCGCGGCCCGCTCGTCGGCCAGTTCCGGGAACGAGAGCGCACACAGGTCGAGCGTGTGCTCCGGGTCCCCGCCCTCCCGCTTCGTCTCGGAAGGCGGGAGGAGGACGGTCAGTCCGGTCAGGACACCAGCGCGGCCTGCCGCGCCACGATCGTGACCGTGTCGTGCTCGACCGACAGGAAGCCGTCGGCAGCGTCCGCCGTCACCGTGGAGCCGTCGGCCCGGGTGATGCGGACCTGGCCCTCGGCGAGGGTGGCGAGCAGCGGCTCGTGCCCCGCGAGGATGCCGATCTGGCCCTCCGTCGTGCGTGCGACGACCATGGTGGCCTCGCCCGTCCAGACCTCACGGTCCGCCGAGACGACGCTCACGGTGAGTGCCGCCATGTCAGCGGTTCTCCTTCTGGATCTGCGCCCACTTCTCCTCGACGTCGTTGATGCCACCGACGTTGAAGAACGCCTGGACCGCAACGTGGTCGAACTCGCCGTCGGCGATCGCGCGGAACGACTCGATGGTGTCCTTCAGCGGGACGGTCGAACCCTCGACGCCCGTGAACTTCTTCGCCATGTACGTGTTCTGCGAGAGGAACTGCTGGATCCGACGAGCGCGCTCGACGGTGATCTTGTCCTCTTCGGAGAGCTCGTCGACACCGAGGATCGCGATGATCTCCTGCAGCTCCTTGTTCTTCTGCAGGATCTGCTTGACGCGCGTCGCGGTCTGGTAGTGGTCGGCGCCCAGGTACCGCGGGTCCATGATCCGCGACGTGGAGGTCAGCGGGTCGATGGCCGGGTACAGACCCTGAGACGCGATCTCGCGGGAGAGCTCGGTCGTGGCGTCGAGGTGCGCGAACGTCGTCGCCGGAGCCGGGTCGGTGTAGTCGTCGGCCGGCACGTAGATCGCCTGCAGCGAGGTGATCGAGTGACCACGCGTCGAGGTGATGCGCTCCTGGAGCACACCCATCTCGTCGGCGAGGTTCGGCTGGTAGCCCACCGCGGAGGGCATGCGGCCGAGCAGCGTCGAGACCTCGGAACCGGCCTGCGTGAAGCGGAAGATGTTGTCGATGAAGAGGAGCACGTCCTGCTTCTGGACATCGCGGAAGTACTCCGCCATCGTCAGCGCCGACAGGGCCACGCGGAGGCGCGTTCCCGGCGGCTCGTCCATCTGGCCGAACACGAGCGCCGTCTTGTCGAAGACGCCCGCCTCCTCCATCTCGCCGATGAGGTCGTTGCCCTCACGGGTGCGCTCGCCGACACCGGCGAACACCGAGACACCGCCGTGGTCCTGCGCGACGCGCTGGATCATCTCCTGGATGAGGACCGTCTTGCCGACGCCCGCACCACCGAAGAGGCCGATCTTGCCACCCTGCACGTACGGGGTGAGGAGGTCGATCGACTTGATGCCCGTCTCGAACATCGTGGTCTTGGACTCGAGCTGGTCGAAGGCCGGGGCCTTGCGGTGGATCGGCCAACGCTCGGTGATCTCGAGCGCCTCGTCGGTGTTGAGCACGTTGCCCAGCACATCGAAGACCTTGCCCTTGGTGACGTCACCGACGGGGACCGAGATCGGGGCGCCCGAGTCACGGACCTCCTGGCCACGGACCAGACCGTCGGTCGGCTTCAGCGAGATGGCACGGACGAGGTCGTCGCCGAGGTGCTGCGCGACCTCGAGGCCGATCTCCTGCGACGAGTCACCGATGGTGACCGTCGTGTGCAGGAGGTTGTAGATGTCGGGGATGGCGTCGTGGGGGAACTCGATGTCGACGACGGGACCCGTGACACGGGCGATCCGGCCGACACCGGGCGCCGACGACGTCTCGACCGCGGTGGTGGCGGTGTCGGTCATGGCTGGTGCCTTCCTGAGGGTGGGGTACTGTCCGCGAACGACGCGGACTACTTCTTCTTCGACGAGAGGGCGTCGGCGCCGCCGACGATCTCGGAGATCTGCTGCGTGATCTCGGCCTGACGAGCGTTGTTCGCGAGGCGGGTGAAGTCACGGATGAGGGAGTCCGCGTTGTCACTCGCCGACTTCATCGCCTTCTGCCGGGCGGCGTGCTCGGAGGCAGCCGACTGGAGCATGGCGTTGAAGATGCGGCTCTCGATGTAGACCGGGAGCAGTGCGTCGAGCACGGCGTCCGCGTCGGGCTCGAACTCGTACAGCGGGAGCGGCTCGTCGTTGTCGGGCGCCTCGACGCCCTCGACGACCTCGAGCGGGAGCAGCCGGACGACCTGCGGCTCCTGCGTGGCGATGCTCACGAAGCGGTTGAAGACGATGTGGATCTCGTCCACGCCGCCCTCCGCCGTGTCCTGGAGGAACTTCGACACGACCGCGTCGCCGATCTCCTTGGCCGTCGAGAACTCGGGCTGGTCGGTCCCGCCGACCCACTGCTGCTCGGACGGGCGCTCACGGAAGCCGAAGTACCCGACGGCCTTGCGACCGACGAGGTAGAACACGACCTCCTTGCCCTCGCTGCGGAGGAGGGACGCGAGTTCCTCGCCCTGCTTGAGGACGTTCGTGCTGAACGCACCGTTCAGACCGCGGTCCGAGGTGAACAGCACGACCGCGGCGCGCGTCGACGACTCGGGCTCGGTGGTCAGCACGTGGTCGACGTTCGAGAACGTCGCGACGGCCGACACGGCCCGCGTCACGGCCCGCGAGTACGGACCCGACGCGGCCATGCGGGCCTGTGCCTTCTGGATCCGCGACGCCGAGATCAGCTCCATCGCGCGGGTGACCTTCTTCGTGGTCTTCGCGGACTTGATCCTCTGTCGGTAGACCCGGACCTGCGCTGCCATCTAGCGACGACCCTTGACGATCTGCTCCTGGTCGACGTCCTCGGCCGACGCCGCCTCGACGTGCTCCGAGCCGAGCGTCTTGCCGTCGCTCGTCTGGAAGCTCTTCGTGAAGGCGTCGATCTCGCGGTCCATCGCGGCGACGGTCTCGTCGCTGAGCTGGTTGGTCTCGCGCAGCGTCGTGAGGATGTCCGAGTTGCGGCGGAGGTGCTCGAGGAGCTCCGACTCGAACCGCAGCACGTCGGGCACGGGGACCTCGTCGAGCTTGCCGTTCGTGCCGGCCCAGATCGAGACGACCTGCTCCTCGACCGGGTACGGCGAGTACTGCGGCTGCTTGAGGAGCTCGGTCAGACGCGCACCACGGTCGAGCTGACGACGCGACGCCTGGTCGAGGTCGGACGCGAACATCGCGAAGGCCTCGAGCGAGCGGTACTGCGCGAGCTCGAGCTTGAGCGTGCCGGAGACCTTCTTGATCGACTTGACCTGCGCGTCACCACCGACACGGGACACCGAGATGCCCACGTCGACCGCCGGACGCTGGTTCGCGTTGAACAGGTCGGACTGCAGGAAGATCTGGCCGTCCGTGATCGAGATCACGTTGGTCGGGATGTACGCCGAGACGTCGTTCGCCTTGGTCTCGATGATCGGCAGACCCGTCATCGAACCCGCGCCCAGGTCGTCGGACAGCTTCGCGCAACGCTCCAGCAGGCGGGAGTGCAGGTAGAAGACGTCGCCCGGGTAGGCCTCGCGGCCCGGCGGACGGCGGAGGAGGAGGGACACGGCGCGGTAGGCCTCGGCCTGCTTCGACAGGTCGTCGAAGATGATCAGGACGTGCTTGCCGCCGTACATCCAGTGCTGGCCGATGGCCGAACCGGTGTAGGGGGCGAGGTACTTGAAGCCGGCCGGGTCGGAGGCCGGAGCCGAGACGATGGTGGTGTACTCCATCGCGCCGGCGTCCTCGAGCGCACCCTTGACGGAGGCGATCGTGGAGCCCTTCTGGCCGATGGCGACGTAGATGCAGCGGACCTGCTTGTTCTCGTCGCCCGACTCCCAGTTGGCCTTCTGGTTGATGATCGTGTCGATCGCGATGGCCGTCTTGCCGGTCTGGCGGTCGCCGATGATGAGCTGACGCTGACCGCGGCCGACCGGGATCATGGCGTCGATCGCCTTGATGCCGGTCTGGAGCGGCTCGTGGACCGACTTGCGGGACATGACGCCCGGAGCCTGGAGCTCGAGCGCACGACGACCCTCGGACGCGATCTCGCCGAGACCGTCGACCGGGTTGCCCAGCGGGTCGACGACGCGACCGAGGAAGCCGTCGCCGACGGGGACCGAGAGGACCTCGCCGGTGCGGGTGACTTCCTGGCCCTCTTCGATGCCGGAGAACTCGCCGAGCACGATGGCGCCGATCTCGTCCTCGTCGAGGTTCTGCGCGAGGCCGAGCGTGCCGTCCGCGAAGCGGATGAGCTCGTTGGCCATGACGCCGGGGAGGCCCTCGACGTGCGCGATGCCGTCACCGGCGTCGGTGACGTGCCCGACCTCGGCCGTGGAGGCCTTCGTCGGCTCGTAGTTCGAGACGAAGTCCTTCAGGGCATCACGGATCTCATCGGGGCTGATGGTGATGTCTGCCATGGGATTTTCCTTGTTGGTTTCCGGGGCCCTTCGGCTCCGAGAGGGTGATGCTGCCGCGTTCGGCAGTTCCCGTTGTGGACTTGGGTGGAGCGGCTTCGACGGTACGCTCAGCCGGCCAGCTGGAGCCGGAGCTCCGCCAGGCGCGTGGACACGGTGCCGTCGATGACGTCGCCGCCGATCTGCACCCGGACCCCGCCGACGACCGAGGGGTCGACCACGTGGTTGATGCTGACGTCCTTGCCGTACCGCTCGCCGAGACCGCGGGCCACACGGGCCGACTGTCCGGCGTCGAGCGGCGTCGCCGTCGTGACGGTCGCGACGAGCTTGCCCGCCTGGTCGGCCACGATCCGGCTCGCTTCACGGACGAGCTCGCCGATCCGACGGCCACGCGGCTGCTGCACGAGCGCCGAGAGGATCGTCACGGTCTGCTGCGACGCCTTCGCTCCGAGCAGCCGCTCGACGAGCGCGCCCTTCTGCGACGGGCTCCCGAGCTTCGTGCCGAGCGCGAGCTCGAGGTCGGCGTCCGAGCGGACGGCGGTCTCGAAGGCGAACAGCTCCGACTCGATCGACGTGCCCGGGTCGGCGGTGGCCGCGACGGCGCGGATGCCCGCGTCCTCGATGCCCGCGAGCAGGTCCTGCTGCGACGACCAGCGCGAGCCGGCCACCGCGGTCAGGACCGCACGCGTCGCCTCCGACTGCCCGGCGAAGACGCGGTCGATGACGACCTTCTTGCCGGCCGGGTCGGCCGTCGGGTCGGACAGCAGACCGAGCAGCTGCGGCGCACCGGCGATCGCTCGCCCGGAGGCGAGGATCTCGGCACCCGCTGCCAGGTCGGCGCGGCTCCCGAGGTCGCCGAGCACCGCCCTGGTGGACGCGAGTGCTTCCCTGGTGGCGCTGCGCATGCTCAGCGCTCCCCGGCCTTGGAGGCCTCGAGGTCCGCCAGGAAGCGGTTCACGACGGCGGTCGACTTCGCGTCGTCCTTGAGGGACTCGCCGATCACACCCGACGCGAGGTCGAGCGCGAGCGAGCCGACCTCGGCACGGAGCGACTGGAGCGCGCTCTGGCGCTCGGCCTCGATCTGCGCCTGGGCGTTCGCGGTGATGCGTGCGGCGTCCGCAGCGGCCTGCTCGCGGACCTCGTTGCCGATCGCGGTCGCGTCCGCACGGGCCTGCTCACGGATGCGCGACGCCTCGGCGCGCGCCTCCGCCAGCTGCTTGTTGTACTCGTCGAGCGCAGCGGCGGCCTGCTCCTGAGCGGCCTCCGCCTTCTTGATGCCACCTTCGATGGCCTCGGTGCGCTCGTCGAGCATCTTCGTGATCCGCGGGATGATGACCCGCCAGAAGACCAGCAGGATGACGACGAACGCCACTGCCGACCAGAGGATGTCGTACGCCGGCGGGATCAGCGGGTTGTGCGTCTCCTCCGCCGCGACGATCAGTGCGTTCTGCATCGAGGGGCCTTAGTTGGTGAAGATGAAGTACGTCGCGATACCGATGAAGGCGAGGGCCTCGGTGAAGGCGATACCGATGTACATGAGGGTCGTCAGGCGGCCCTGGAGCTCCGGCTGGCGAGCGACGGACTCGATCGTCTTGCCGACGACGATGCCCACGCCGATGGCCGGGCCGATCGCCGCGAGGCCGTAGCCAACCGTCGCGATGTTGCCGTTGATTGCCGCGAGAACGGTCGTTGCGTCCACGTGTTTTCCTTTCAGGTGCGGCCCGACGGATGCCGTGCCGTATGGGGGTCAGTGCAGGTCAGTGCTCGTCAGCCAGCGCGAGCTGGATGTACACAGCGGTCAGCAGCATGAAGACGTACGCCTGCAGCAGCGCGACCAGGATCTCGAAGAAGCTGAACGCGATGCCGAACGCGAGCGTCCCGACTCCGAAGAGCGCGAACAGGTTCCCGCTCTCGAAGAAGAAGAACTGCGTGGCGGCGAAGAACAGGACGAGCAGCAGGTGGCCGACGACCATGTTCATCAGGAGTCGGAGCGTGAGCGTCACCGGACGGAGCACGAAGGTCGAGACGAGCTCGATCGGCGTCACGATGATGTAGAGGTACCACGGCACGCCGGGCGGGAAGAGCGCGTTCCGGAGGAAGGTGCCGGGGTGCTTGCGGAGACCTGCGTAGATGAAGGCGACGTAGGCGACGATCGCGAGGATCAACGGGTACGCGATGCGGCTGGTGCCCTGCAGGTTGAAGCCGGGGATGAGACCGGTCAGGTTGAGGAAGAGCACCGAGAAGAAGATCGTGGCGAGGAGCGGCAGGAAGCGCTTGCCGTCCTTCTCGCCCAGGTTGTCGAACGTGTTGCGCCGGACGACGTCGAATGCGTACTCGATCAGCGCCTGACCGCGGCCCGGCACGAGCTTGAGCGCGCGGGTCCCGACGATGCCGATGAGCAGCAGGACCGCGACGGCGATGAAGCGGATGATGACGAGGCGGTCGATCTCGAACGGCGTCCCCGCGAAGAAGATCGGGTCAGGGAAGAACTCGTTGATCGACGGACCGTGGAACTCGGCGGCCTGGCTGCTCCCCGCCGCGACGGGGTTGACCGCAGCGGTGAGGGACAGGGGAAGAGCGTGGGATAGCAGCGCTGTCTCCTGTGTCGGCGCGCGCAACACGGCACGCGATGGTGGACTTTGTGGAGGCTCGTCCGCACCGAGCAAGGCTCCGGGACGCGGACTCCAAGAAGCCTATCAGGTGGAGGAGGCTTCCCGGGCTCTCAGTTGCGGGTGTCGTTCTTCTCAGGATCCGAGGAGGAACCGGGGAGCGCGACGCCGATCGGCACGCGGGCCTTCGCGACCGCGACGACGTCGATGACGAGCGAGCCGACGACGCCGACGATGATGACGACGGCGAGGGTCGGGAAGTCGATCCACCCGCTCCCCCGCAGCAGGACGAGCACGACGATGAACAGCACGAACTTCAGCAGCCACGTGCCCATCACGATGCCGAAGAAGGCGCCCGAGATCATCTGACCCTTCGACACCCGCAGCGCGACCAGGACGGACAGCGCGGTCAGCCCGAGGAAGACCACGCTCAGGACGGCTCCGAGCAGGCCACCCGCGAGCCCCGGCGTCCCGGCGACGAGGAGCCCGACGACTCCCCCGACCACCGCCAGTGCGATTGCGAGGAGCCCCGCCCACACGAGGATGCGGCGGAACACCGGCCGGACGTGGTCGAGCGCGTTCGGTGCGGTCACGTGATGTCTCCAGGGATCGTGCGGTCGTTGGCGGCCCGGTCGAGCGGGTCGAGGCTGGCGTCCACCACGGCGGCGCAGCGGTTCGCGGTCTGGGCGGCGATCTCGGTGCGCTTGCGTCCGAGGGGCGCGAAGGTCGCGACGGCGCACACCGTGAAGCCGACGGCGACGAACGCCACCACCCAGTACCAGTCCACGAAGAGGAACAGCAGGCAGCCCACGGCCACCGTCGCCGTCCAGGCGTAGAAGATGAGCACCGCGTGGAAGTGCGAGTGCCCCATGTCGAGCAGCCGGTGGTGCAGGTGCTTGCGGTCGGCCGAGAACGGCGACTTCCCCGCGCTGAGCCGCCGGGTCACCGCGAGGCCGAAGTCGAGGATGGGCACGATGAGGATCGCGAAGGGCAGCAGGATCGGGATGAACGCCGGCAGCAGGGCCTGACGCGTCTGCACGGCCGCGGGGTCGATGTTGCCGGTGACGGACACGGCGCTGGTGGCCATCAGGAAGCCGACGAGCAGCGCGCCGGCGTCCCCCATGAACAGCTTCGCCGGGTGCCAGTTCAGGATGAGGAACCCGAAGCACGCGCCGACGAGCACCGCGGTCAGGAGCGACGGCAGGTTGAAGAAGAACTCCGTCTGGACGACCACGCGGTTGATGAAGAACGTGTAGAGGAAGAACACGCCGCCGGCGATGATCGCGACCCCGGCGACGAGCCCGTCGAGCCCGTCGATGAAGTTCACCGCGTTCATCACGAGCACCACGGCGAGCACCGTGAAGATCAGGCTCATGTACGAGGAGCCGACGCCGAGCGTGTTGCCGATCGGCAGCGAGACGATCGCGACCCCCTGCCACGCGAGGATCCCCGCCGCGATGATCTGCCCCGCGAGCTTCGTCATCCAGTCGAGGTCCCAGATGTCGTCCGCGACGCCGAGGACCACGATGATCGTGGCCCCGCCGAGGACCGCGAGCACACGCCCGGGCTCCGCGAACACCAGTCGGAAGTAGTCCACGCCGGCGATCGACGGGAACAGGAACCAGGCGGCGAGCATCGCGACGATCACGCCGAGGTACATCGCGATGCCACCGAGCCGCGGGGTCGGCGTCCGGTGGACGTCACGCTCGCGGACCTTCGGGTGCCAGCCGTACCGGACGCCGAGCTTCCACACCACCCAACTGACGCAGAAGCTCACCACCGCGGCGATCGCGCCCGCGAGCAGGTAGTACTTCACGCGACGAGGTCGGCTCCGACGACCCGGGCGATCTCGTCGTCGGGGATGACCCCGTGCCGGACGATCGTCAGCCCGCCACCGGTGGACAGACCCGTCGCGTCCACGATTGTCGACCCCGTCGAGGCCGCGAACCCCTCGTGCGCCGTGACAACACCGCCGTCGAGGTAGACCGACACGCTGTCGCCGAGCATGCGCTCGGCAGCGTCGACGTCCATCGCGGCCGGGTCGCCCGTGCTGTTCGCGGAGGAGACCGCGAGCGGACCGACTTCCTGCAGCAGCTCGAGCGCGATGCGCGAGTCCGGCATGCGGAGCGCGACCGTGCCACGCGTCTCGCCGAGGTCCCAGTCGAGCGACGGTTGCGCGCGCAGGATGACGGTCAGGCCACCGGGCCAGAACTCGTCGACCAGGTCGCGGACCTGCTGCGGGACCTCGGACGCGAGCGCGTCGAGCGTCGCCGGTCCGGGGATGAGGACGGGCGGCGGCGACTGCCGCGTGCGGCCCTTCGCGTCGAGGAGCCGCTGCACTGCGGCCTGGCTGAAGGCGTCCGCGGCGAGGCCGTAGACGGTGTCGGTGGGGACGACGACGAGCTCCCCGCGTCCGAGTGCGGCACGTGCGAGCCGCATCCCGGTCAGGAGCCCGTCGGGGTCGGTGCAGTCGTATCGGGATGCCATGACCTGCACGATGATAGTGCGACAGAATGGGTGACATCGTGAACGATTCGCCCACGCTGCCGCTCCTGTTCCTCTTCGACATGGACGACGTGCTCGTCCGCTACGACTGGCGGGTGCGCATGCAGGCGCTCGCCGACTTCACCGGACACGACTTCGTCGAGCTCCGCCGGCGCTGGTGGGACTGCGGCAACGAGGCCCGGGCCGAGGCCGGTCACTACGCCGACGGCGACGCCTACCTCGCGGCGTTCGAGGACGCCATGGGGTGCGCGGTCCCGGAGGAGGAGTGGGCCAGGATCCGCGGATCGGCGATGACCGAGCTCCCCGACCGCATCGAGGCCGTCCGGCTCGCTGCCGCCCACGGACGCGTCGGCCTCCTGACGAACAACGGTCCCCTGGCCGGGCGCTGGATCCACCGGTGGGCGCCGTCGCTCCCGCCGCTGTTCGGCGACCACCTCGACACGACGAGCAACTTCGGCGCGCGCAAGCCCGAGCCGGAGCTCTTCACGCGGGCGCTCGAGCACCACGGGGTGCCCGCCGAGCGCACGTTCTTCGCGGACGACATGCCGATCAACGTCGAGGGCGCCCGCAGCGTCGGCATCCACGCGGTGCTCGTCGAGGAGGACACGGACCTCCGTGAGGCGGTCCGCGCCTTCGTCGCGGCGCAGGAACGCGCCGTCGTCGCCTGAGGATCGACACGTTCAGTCCCATCACGCGTGCAGTAGGAAGCCGTTCCGCTCGTGGCGAGCCGGAAGGAACGACCTCCTACGAGCGAATCGGTCAACCACGAGCGGAACGGCCACCCACGAGCGGAACGGCCGACCACGAGCGGGGCAGCCGGGAGGCGCGGGTCGACTGGGGCTAGCGGGTCGCGGTGGTCGTGCGGTCGCGTCCGGTGAGGTCGCGGTGCGTCTCCGGTGAGCGGAAGCCACGTGCGGCGAGCACTGCGCGGACCCCGGCGCCCTGCTGCTCGGCGTGCTCGATCACCAGCACGCCCCCGGGTACGAGCAGCCGCCACGCAGTCTCGGTGAGCGCGCGCACGGCGTCGAGGCCGTCCGCTCCCCCGTACAGCGCGAGCGCCGGGTCGTGGTCGCGGACCTCCGGGTCGACCGGCACCATGTCGTCGGGGACGTACGGGGGGTTCGACACGACGACGAACACCGTGCCGTCGAGCTCGGGCAGCGCGTCGGCGAGGTCGCCCTCGACGAGCCGGACCGTGCCGCCGTGGGCCTCGACGTTGCGCCGGGTCCAGGGCAGGGCCTCCGGGGACCGTTCCACCGCGTAGACCACCGCGTTCGGCACCTCGGTGTCCATCGCGATCGCGATCGCGCCGCTGCCGGATCCCAGGTCCACCGCCACGGGTGACGGCACGGCGGTCGCCCGCAGCGCGTCGATGCCGAACTGCACGACGCCCTCCGTCTCGGGCCGCGGGACGAAGACGCCCGGACCGACCGCGAGGGTCAGCGCACGGAAGTGGGCCTCCCCCGTGATGTGCTGCAGCGGCTCACGGGTCCGCCGTCGGGCGACGGCCTGCCGGAAGCGTTCGACATGGGCCCCGGCGATCGCGCCTCCCGTCAGCGCACGCGCTTGCACGGCACCGCGTGAGGTGTCGGTCGCCCACGCGAGCAGGAGCTCGGCGTCCACCCGCGGCGTCGGTACGCCGGCAGCGCCGAGCGCCGCGGTCGCCTCGTCGAGGAGGCGATCCGCGGCGAACGCGCGATCCGTGGCGGACAGGACTCGTGCCTCCCGGCCTAGGCGTCCTGGTCGCCGATGGCGGCCAGTCGAGCTTCTTCGTCAGCCCGGATCGCGGACTCGATGACGGGCTCGAGCGCGCCGTTCATCACGCGGTCCAGGTCGTACGCCTTGTACCCGGTGCGGTGGTCGGCGATCCGGTTCTCCGGGAAGTTGTAGGTGCGGATGCGCTCCGACCGGTCCATCCCGCGGATCTGCGACTTCCGCGCGTCCGAGGCGATCGCGTCGAGCTCCTCCTGCTGCTTCGCGAGGATGCGGGCACGGAGGACGCGCATCGCGGCCTCGCGGTTCTGCAGCTGCGACTTCTCGTTCTGCATCGCCACCGTGATGCCCGTGGGCAGGTGGGTGATGCGGACGGCGGAGTCCGTCGTGTTGACCGACTGACCGCCGGGGCCCGAGGACCGGTACACGTCGATCTTCAGGTCGTTCTGGTTGATCTGGACCTCTTCGGGCTCGTCGACCTCGGGGAACACCAGCACGCCCGTGGTCGACGTGTGGATGCGCCCCTGCGACTCGGTCGCCGGCACCCGCTGCACCCGGTGCACGCCGCCCTCGTACTTCAGGTGCGCCCAGACGCCCTGCGACGGGTCGGTCGCGTTCGACTTGATCGCGACCTGGACGTCCTTGTAGCCACCGAGGTCCGACTCGGTGCGCTCGAGGAGCTCGACCTTCCAGCCCTTCGACTCGGCGTAGTGCGAGTACATGCGAAGGAGGTCGGCCGCGAAGAGCGCGGACTCCTCGCCGCCCTCACCGCCCTTGATCTCCATGATGACGTCACGGCCGTCGTCGGGGTCGCGCGGGATGAGGAGCCGACGCAGGCGCTCCTGGCGCTCCTGCAGCTGCTCCTCGAGCCCGGGGACCTCGTCCGCGAACGCCTCGTCCTCGCGGGCGAGCTCCTGGGCGGCGGCGAGGTCGTCCCCCGCCGCCTGCCAGGACTCGTACGCGGCCTTGATCTGGCTGAGCTCGGCGTACCGCCGGTTCACCTTCTTCGCACGGGCCGGATCGGCGTGGAGCGCGGGGTCCGACAGCTGCTGCGTCAGGTCCTCGTGTTCCGCCAGCAGCCCCGCTACCGACTCGAACACCGACTACTCCTGGTGGCCGTTGTGCTGCCCGCCGGTCGTGGGGACCGACTTCTGCACCTGGACCAGGAACTCGACGTTCGACTGCGTCTCCTTGAGGTTCCGCAGCACGATCTCGAGCGCCTGCTGCGGCTCGAGCCCGGCGAGGGCACGGCGCAGGCGCCACGTGATCTTGACCTCGTCGGCGGAGAGCAGCTGCTCCTCGCGACGGGTGCCGGAGGCGTTGACGTCGACCGCCGGGAAGATCCGCTTGTCCGCCAGGTGGCGGTTCAGGCGGAGCTCCATGTTGCCGGTGCCCTTGAACTCCTCGAAGATGACCTCGTCCATCTTCGAGCCGGTTTCGACGAGCGCCGTCGCGAGGATGGTCAGCGAGCCACCGTCCTCGATGTTGCGCGCGGCCCCGAAGAAGCGCTTCGGCGGGTAGAGCGCGGCCGAGTCGACGCCACCGGAGAGCACGCGGCCCGAGGCCGGCGTCGCCAGGTTGTAGGCGCGGCCGAGGCGGGTGATGGAGTCGAGCAGCACGACGACGTCGTGACCGAGCTCCACGAGGCGCTTGGCACGCTCGATGGCGAGCTCGGCGACCGTGGTGTGGTCCTCCGCCGGACGGTCGAAGGTCGAGGCGATGACCTCACCCTTGACCGAGCGCTGCATGTCGGTGACCTCTTCGGGTCGCTCGTCGACGAGGACGACCATGAGGTGCGCCTCGGGGTTGTTCTTCGCGATCGCGTTGGCGATGGCCTGCAGCACGACGGTCTTGCCGGCCTTGGGCGGCGAGACGATGAGGCCGCGCTGGCCCTTGCCGATCGGCGACACGAGGTCGATGATCCGCGTCGACAGCTTCTGCGGCTCGGTCTCGAGGCGCAGGCGCTCGTTCGGGTACAGCGGGGTCAGGTCGGAGAAGTCCTTGCGGGCAGCGGCCTCGTCCGCGGTCTGGCCGTTGACGGTGTCGACCTTGACGAGGGCGTTGTACTTCTGCCGGCTCTGCTGCTCGCCGCCCTGGGGCTGCTTGATCGAGCCGACGATCGCGTCACCCTTGCGGAGGTGGTACTTCTTCACCTGACCGAGGGAGACGTAGACGTCGCTCGGGCCGGGCAGGTAGCCGGTCGTCCGCACGAATGCGTAGTTGTCGAGCACGTCGAGGATGCCGGCGATCGGGATGAGGACGTCGTCCTCGGTGACCTCGGGCTCGACGTCGTCGTGCTGACCGCCGCGGCCACGCTTCCGGTCACGCTGGCGACGGCTGCGGCCCTCGCCCTCGTGCTGGGCGTCCTGCTGCGGGCCGTTGCCGCCCTGGCCGTTCTGCTTCTGCTGACCGTTCTGCTGCGCCTGCTTCGGCTGACCGTTCTGCTGGCCCTGCTTCTGGTCGTCCTGCTTCTGCTGACCGTTCTGCTGGCCCTGCTTCTGCTGCTCGTCCGACTTCTGCTGGTCGCCCTGCTGCTCGCCGTTCTGCGCGGCGTCGGCGTTCTGCCCACGCCCGCGTCCACGGCCGCGGCTGCGACGGCCGCGACGGGGACCGCCGTCACCCTGCTGCTCGCCGGCGTCGCCGGAGCCCGACTGCTGGTCCGTCTCCTGCTCGGAGCCGCCCTGCTGGGCGGCGCCCTGCGCGTCCCGGGTGCCGTCCTGCTGCTCGCTCCCCCGCTGCGGGGCGGAGTCCTGCGGGGCGGAGCCGGCCGGTGCCTCCTGGCCGTCCTGCTGCTGCGCGGCCTGCTGGCCGCGACCGCGGCGCTTGCCGCCGGCCTGCGCGGCCTCCTGGGCGTCCTTCTCGGCGCGCACCTGGTCGAGCCCGGCGAGGAGGTCCTCGGTGCCGGTGTGGCCGTGGTTCTGGTGGTCGGCTGCCGACGTCGGCGCGGCGCTCACCGTGCCGCCCGAGGAGGCGCGGCGCGAGCGACGCGCGCGGCCGCCGGCAGGCTGGTCGGTCGCCTCGGTCGACTGCGTGTCGGCCTGGGCGGGCGACTCTGCCTGCTGCTGGGACTGCTGCTCGGCCTGCGGATCGGCGGCGGGTGCCTCTGCCGGGGTCGCTGCCGCCGGCTCGGCGGCCGGCTCCGGCAGCGTCGGCTGCTCCGCCGGCGCATCGGCGTCGTCGGTCTGGGGACGGCGCTCGTCGATCGCGGCGATCAGGTCACCCTTGCGGAGCTTCGAGAGCCCCGTGATGCCGAGCGACGAGGCGATGCGCTGGAGCTCCGGGAGACGGAGGGCGCGCAGGTCGGAGGGGATCTCCACGGACGTGGAGTCGTTGACGTTCGTCAAGGTGGGTGTTTCCTTTCGGACCGCAGAACGCGGGGAGTTTCCACCGTCCCGGATGCACGGGTTGCATCGACCGCCGCTCAGACGACGGACCGGGATTCGGTGATCAGGAAGAGAGTGCCCCCGCGCACCGGACCCTGCACCGGCGAGGAACGTTCCTGCTGCCTATGCTGGGTCGGCTTGGAGCGCCGAGTGCGCTGCCACTGTAGCACCACCGAGGTCGACGGCCAGCATGAGCGGCCGCCAGTCGGACTCCGCGTGTCGCGACACGAGGTCGGCGGCCGTGAGTCGCTGGGCCGGATCGCTGCCGAGCACGAGGAGGCTCGGACCGGCTCCGGAGACCACCGCGGCGAGCCCGTGCTGCCGGAGCAGGCCGATCAGCGCGTCCGTCTCCGGCATCGCACTCGCCCGGTACGACTGGTGCAGGCGGTCCTCGGTGGCGGCGAGCAGCAGCTCGGGGCTCTGGATCAGCGCCGCGACGAGCAGCGCCGACCGCGAGACGTTGAACGCGGCGTCGGCGTGCGGGACGCTCGCGGGTTGGAGGGACCGTGCGAGCTTCGTCGACAGCGTCGAAGTGGGCACGAAGACGACCGGCGAGACCCCGCGGTGCACCAGGAGTCGCTTGTACGCCGGGCCCTCGGCCGTCATCCACGCGATCGTGAGACCGCCGAAGAGCGCCGGGGCGACGTTGTCCGGGTGTCCCTCCATCTCGGTGGCGAGGGTGAGCAGTGTCGACGCGTCGAGGTCGACCACCCCCTCGAGGAGCCCGCGTGCCGCCATCAGTCCGGCGACGATCGCCGCCGCCGAGGACCCGAGACCGCGGCCGTGCGGGATCGCGTTGACGGCGTGCAGCTCGAGGCCGGGCTGCACCGCGACCCCGGCGTGCTCCAGGCCGCGTCGGATCGCCTGGACGACGAGGTTCGTGTCGTCGGTGGCGACCTCGCCGGCACCGACGCCCTCGACGGTCACGCTCGCGCCCGACTCCGGACGGACCCGGACGGTCACCTCGTCGTACAGCGACAGGGCGAGCCCGAGGGAGTCGAAGCCGGGCCCGAGGTTGGCGGAGGTCGCCGGCACCCGCACGCGGACCGCCCGTCCGGCCGGTACAGCGTGCGAGGCGGTCGTGCCCTCCCCCGGTCCGGACAGGCGGTCGGCGTTCACTCGGCGCCGACCAGTCCGAGCACGTCCGCGACGGAACGGGTGTCGACGGGCACGACGGTCGGCTCGACCTGGCCGCCGTCCTCGGTGCGGAGGGCCCACTGCGGGTCCTTCAGGCCGTGGCCGGTGACCGTGATGACGACCTTCGCGCCCTTGCCGACCACGCCGGCGTCGGCGCGCTCGAGCAGCCCGGCGACACCGATCGCGGAGGCCGGCTCGACGAACACGCCGACCTCGGCGGAGAGGATGTGGTGTGCGGCGAGGATGGCCTCGTCGGTGATCGCGCCGAAGTAGCCGTCGGTCTCGTCGCGGGCCTCGAGGGCGTACTGCCACGACGCGGGGTTGCCGATGCGGATGGCCGAGGCGATCGTCTCCGGCTTCGGCACGACCTCGCCACGGACGATCGGTGCCGAGCCGGCGGCCTGGAAGCCGAACATGCGCGGGAGCTTCGTCGAGCGGCCGGCGGCGACGTCCTCGCGGTAGCCACGCGAGTACGCGGTGTAGTTGCCCGCGTTGCCGACGGGCAGGAAGTGGAAGTCGGGTGCGTCGCCGAGGACGTCGACGACCTCGAACGCGGCGGTCTTCTGGCCCTCGATGCGGTCGTTGTTCACCGAGTTGACCAGGTGCACCGGGTAGTTCGCGGCGAGGTCGCGGGCGATGTCGAGGCAGTCGTCGAAGTTGCCCTGCACCTGCAGGAGCTGGCCGTCGTGGGCGATCGCCTGGCTGAGCTTGCCCATCGCGATCTTGCCCTCGGGCACGAGCACCGCGGCCGTGATGCCCGCGTGCGTCGCGTAGGCCGCGGCCGACGCGCTCGTGTTGCCGGTCGAGGCGCAGATGACGGCCTTCGCGCCGTGCTCGACGGCCTTCGAGATCGCCATCGTCATGCCGCGGTCCTTGAACGAGCCCGTGGGGTTCATGCCCTCGAACTTGACGTAGACGTCGGCGCCGGTGCGCTCGGAGAGCCGTCGTGCCGGGATGAGCGGGGTCCCGCCCTCGCCGAGGGTGACGACGGGCGTCGCCTCGGTGACGTCGAGGCGGTCGGCGTACTCGCGCAGGACTCCCTGCCACTGGTGGGCCATCAGGCTCCCCTTGTTCCGTTTGGGTGTTCGGTCGGTGTGCGTCCGTCGGGGTCGGGGCTCAGGCGCCCGCGACCCGGAGGACACTGGTGATCTCGGCGACGACGTCCTCGTTCCGGAGCGCCACCACGGTGGCGGCGAGGTCGGACTCGCGTGCCAGGTGGGTTCCGATGACGAGCGTGGCGGTGCCGCCGGTGCGGTCGGCACCGGGCTCCTCCGTCTGCAGCGCACTGGTCTGTTCGACCGTCTCCACGCTGACGCCGTGCTTGGCGAGCACGCCGGCGACCGTCGACAGGACACCGGGGGCGTCCGCGACGTGCAGCGTGATCTGGTAGCGGGTGCGCACGGTCCCGATCGGGAACACGGGCAGGTCCGCCTGGGTCGACTCGGCGACGCCTGGGCCGCCGATGACGTGTCGGCGCGCGGCGGACACGAGGTCGCCGAGCACGGCGGACGCCGTCTCGACGCCGCCGGCGCCCGCGCCGTAGAACATGAGGTCGCCGGCGGCCTCGGCCTCGACGAACACGGCGTTCTTCGCACCGTGCACGCTCGCGAGCGGGTGCGACTCGGGCACGAGTGCCGGGTACACGCGGGCGGAGACGCCCTCACGGCCGTCCTCGTCGGTGAGGCGCTCGGCGGTCGCGAGGATCTTCACGACGTAGCCGGCCTTCCGTGCCGCGCGGACCTGGTCGATCGTGATCGCCGTGATGCCCTCGCGGTGCACGGCGGCGAGCGGGACCGAGGTGTGGAACGCGAGCGAGGCGAGGATCGCGGCCTTCTGTGCTGCGTCGTAGCCCTCGACGTCGGCGGTCGGGTCGGCCTCGGCGTAGCCGAGCTCCGTGGCCGTCGCGAGCGCGTCCTCGAACGAGGCACCCTTGCGGTCCATCAGGTCGAGGATGAAGTTCGTGGTGCCGTTGACGATGCCCATGATCCGCTCGATGCGGTCGCCGGCGAGCGAGTCGTGCAGCGGTCGGATGATCGGGATCGCCCCGGCGACGGCCGCCTCGTAGTACAGCTGGGCGCCGACCTGCTCGGCCGCGGCGAACAGCTCCGGTCCGTGGGTCGCGAGGAGCGCCTTGTTGCCCGTGACGACGTCGGCGCCGGACTGCAGCGCCTGCAGCACGAGGGTGCGCGCGGGCTCGATGCCGCCGATGAGCTCGACGACGATGTCGGCACCGAGGATGAGCGACTCCGCGTCCGTCGTGAAGAGCTCCCGCGGCAGGTCGACGTCCCGCGGTGCGTCGAGGTCGCGCACCGCGATCCCGACGAGTTCGAGGCCGGCTCCGGCGCGGGAGGCGAGCTCGTCGCCGTGTTCGAGCAGCAGTCGTGCCACCTGCGAGCCGACCGAGCCGGCTCCGAGCAGCGCGACGCGGACGTTGCGGTATTCGATCATCTGGAGGTGGTTCCTGTCGTTCGGGTCGTCACCGGCGCGTCACCGGGCGGGGCCGGCTGCGGGGACGACCCCGGTGTCACGGGCGAGCAGGTCGTCGATCGACTCGCCCCGGACGAGGATACGGGTTGTGCCGTCCGCGACGGCGACGACGGGCGGACGGCCGACGTGGTTGTAGTTGCTCGCGAGGCTCCAGCAGTAGGCACCCGTGGCGGCGACGGCGAGCAGGTCGCCCCGGTGCACGTCGCCCGGCAGGTACTCGTCGTTCACGACGACGTCGCCGCTCTCGCAGTGCTTCCCCACGACGCGCGACAGGACCGCCGGCGCGTCGGAGGTCCGGGCGAGTCGGGCGGTGTAGTCGGCACCGTAGAGGGCCGGGCGGGCGTTGTCGCTCATGCCGCCGTCGACGGACACGTAGGTACGCGTCGCGGTGCTGTCGGCGCCGTCGAGCTCCAGGGTCACGGGCTTGATCGTGCCGACTGAGTAGAGCGTGATGCCGGCCGGTCCGACGATGTACCGGCCGGGCTCGACCGCGATCTCCGGCACGGGGATGTCCCGCTCGGCACAGGCCTCGGCGACGATCGTGGCGAGGGCCTCGGCGACGTCTTCCGGCTCGAACGCGGAGTCCGCCTCGGTGTAGTCGATGCCCCATCCCCCGCCGAGGTTGAGCTCCGGCACCGGACCGGTCGCCACGAGCGCGGCGTGCACGTCCATCAGGCGCCGGGCTGCCTCGCGGAAGCCGGACTCGTCGAAGATCTGCGAGCCGATGTGGGAGTGCAGTCCGACGAAGGCGAGCGACGGCTCGGCGCGGACGGCGGCCGCGGCCTGCTCGGCCTCGTTCAGCGGGATGCCGAACTTCTGGTCCTCACGGGCGGTCGCGAGGTACTCGTGCGTCGAGGCGTGCACGCCGCTGTTGATCCGGATGCGCACCCGCTGGACGACCCCGGCGTCGGCGGAGGCCCGGGCGACGCGCTGCACCTCCTCGTGGCTGTCGAGGACGATCGTGCCGACCCCGACCTCGACCGCGCGGGCGATCTCCGCGTCGGACTTGTCGTTGCCGTGGAAGCCGAGCATCGCCGGGTCGACCCCGCCGGCCAGTGCGACGGCGAGCTCGCCGCCCGTGCAGACGTCGACGCGGAGGTCCGCCTCGGCCATCCACGCCGCCACCTGCGTCGTCAGGAACGCCTTGCCCGCGTAGTAGACGTGCGCACGGGTGCCGATGCGACCGAAGGCGTCGGCGAACGCGTTCCGCACCCGGACGGCGCGGGACTGCACGTCGCGCTCGTCGACGACGTACAGCGGGGTGCCGTACTGCGCGACGAGGTCGGCGGCGGTGACGCCGCCGACGGCCAGCTCGCCGTCGTCCGTCCGCGTCGCGGACGCGGGCCAGATGCGCGCGGTCAGCGCGGACGCGTCCGTCGGGAACCGCAGCCGCGGCGGGGCAAGGGGGTTCTCGCTCACGGGACCCGATCCTACCGAGCCGGGCCGAGCCTCCCGACCGGTGTTACGAGCAGGTGCCGAGCGTCTGCAGGCCGGCCTCGCTCAGCGGCAGCGAGTCCGCGGTCACGCGGACCGTCGCCTGCTCGGCCGTGATGCGCAGGTCGCGGACGGCCAGCGCCTGTGGCAGGAACTTCGCCGTGCACACCTGGACCGGCACGTCGGTGACGCCGGGGATCGAGTCGATCTTCAGGCCGAGCGAGGAGTTCGTGACGCGGACGCTCTGCGGGGTGATCGTGATGCCCTTGCCGTCGGACTGCGCCGTGACGTCACCCTTGGCCGCGTACGAGATGTCATAGCCGAGGACGGCGGTTGTGCCGGAGAGCTCCACTCCCCCGTCGACGAGCTTCAGCCGGTCGAACAGCGGACTGTACTTCGCGAGGTCCTTCACGCTCGAGGACGCCAGCGTGACGGTGCCGTCCACGTCGCGGACGTCGCCCTTGCCGTCGACCGGGACGTCGTGCGCGGTGACGTCGGCGGCGAGCGGGATGCCGTCGATCGTGATCTTCCGGGAGGAGATCTCGACCTGGTCGAGGGTGCCGGACAGCAGCTGCGGGATGACGATGCCGTCCGCGTGCGCCTCGACCTGACCGGTCGCACCTTCCGGGAGCGCCTGCTCGACCTGCTGGGCGATGATGCGGTCGACGACGCCACGGAGGACGAACTCCGCGACGACGACGAGGGCGGCGAGCACGACGACGACCGCGACCAGGACGATCGGCCAGCGGCGGCGCTTCGGGCGGACGGCGGGGGCGGCGGTCATGCGTCCCACCCTGCCAGCACCCACCATCGACCAGCCTGGAGGCGCGGCGTGCGCCCGGTGGGCGTCCGCCGCGGGTGCGCTGGGCGCGCGACGAGCGGCGACCCGCGTTGCGGAACCAGGTTCCGGACACAGCACCACGGAAGACCGCGGTTCCGTGTCCAGAACCTGGTTTCGGCAGCGGAGCGGCTACATGCGCTCGGGTGCGCTCACCCCGAGCAGGCCCAGGCCGTTGCGGATGACCTGGCCCGTGGCGTCGTTCAGCCAGAGCCGGGTGCGGTGGAGGTCCGTCACGGCCTCGTCGCCGAGCGGCGTCACGCGGCAGGAGTCGTACCAGCGGTGGTAGAGCCCGGCGAGCTGCTCGATGTAGCGCGCGATGCGGTGCGGCTCGCGGAGCTCCGCGGCCTGCCGGACGACCCGTGGGTACTCGGCGAGGGCCCCGACGAGGGTGCTCTCGGACTCGTGCGTCAGGAGCGAGGCGTCGAACGCGGACCGGTCGACCCCGGCGGCAGCGGCGTTGCGGGCGACCGACTGCGTGCGGGCGTGGGCGTACTGAACGTAGAAGACCGGGTTGTCGTTCGTCCGCTTCGTCAGCAGGTCGAGGTCGATGTCGATCGACGTGTCGCTGGCGAACCGCACGAGGGCGTACCGGCCGGCGTCCACACCGACGGCGTCGACGAGGTCCTCCATCGTGACGATCGTGCCCGCGCGCTTCGACATGCGCATCGGTTCGCCGTCCTTGAGCAGGTTCACCATCTGCCCGATGAGGATCTCGAGGTTCTTGCCCGGCTCGTCGCCGAACGCGGCGCACATCGCCATCATCCGGCCGACGTAGCCGTGGTGGTCGGCGCCGAGCATGATGAGGTTCCGCTCGAACCCGCGCTCGCGCTTGTCGAGGTAGTACGCCAGGTCGCCCGCGATGTACGCCGGCTGACCGTCGGACTTGATGACCACGCGGTCGCGGTCGTCGCCGAAGTCGGTCGTGCGGAGCCACAGCGCACCCTCGGCCTCGTACATCTTGCCGAGGGACTGCAGCCGCTCGATGGCACGCTCGACGGCCTTCGACTCGTGCAGCGAGTTCTCATGGAAGTACACGTCGAAGTCGACGCCGAAGTCGTGCAGCGAGGACTTGATGTCCGCGAACATGAACTCGACGCCCTCGCGCCGGAACAGCTCCTGCGCCTCGTCCCGCGGCAGGTCCCGCACGTCGGTGCCGGCGGGCAGCGTCGCGATCACGCGCGCCGCGATCTCGCCGATGTACGCACCGCCGTAGCCGTCCTCCGGCGTGGGCTCGCCGAGCGCCGACGCGACGAGGGACCGGGCGAACCGGTCGATCTGCGCGCCGTGGTCGTTGAAGTAGTACTCGCGGGTGACGAGCCCGCCCTGCGCCTCGAACACGCGGGCGAGGCTGTCGCCGACCGCGGCCCAGCGGACGCCGCCCATGTGGATCGGCCCGGTCGGGTTCGCGGACACGAACTCGAGGTCGATCTTCACCCCGTCGTAGAGGTCGCCGTGCCCGAAGGAAGCGCCTTCCTCGACGATGGTGCGGGCGATCGCGCCGGCAGCTGCGGCGTCGAGCGTGATGTTGATGAAGCCGGGGCCGGCGACGTCCACCGAGGCCACGCCGTCGAGCTCGGTGAGCTCGCCGGCGATCTCCGTCGCGAGCTCGCGCGGGTTCGTGCCGAGGCGCTTCGCGAGCTGCATCGCGGCGTTCGACGCCCAGTCGCCGTGCGCGCGGTTCTTCGGCCGTTCGAGGGCGGCGTGCTGCTCCTGCACCTCGACGGTGTCCGACGCGCCTCGTCGCTCCACGATCCCCGTCAGGATCGACAGGTACGCGGCGGAGAGTTCGGCTGGGGTCATAGCGATCGATCCTACCGGCGTCCACCGGCCGTCCCGGACGATGCGCCATCATGTGCGGATGACCTCCCGCAGCCGCGTCCGGGCGATCACCGCCGCCGCCCTCAGCGCCTCCGTCACGATCGTCCTCGCAGCGTGCTCGGGCGGGTCCCCCGCGCCGACGGCGACGGCCACGCCGATCGGCAAGCCGGTGTCGCAGACCTGTGCCGAGCTGCTGCCCCTCGAGTCGCTGGCCGTCTACGGGAAGGCGTTCGAGCAGGTGTCGTCGTTCACCCCGGCGAAGGGCACGCCGGCCGCGACGATCGCCCAACAGCAGGGCCGTGTGTGCCGGTTCCGCGAGGTCGACGACCACGCCGTCACCATCACGCTCGCCGTGGCCGACCTGCCTGAGAAGTCGCTCACGAACCTGAAGGACGCGCTCTACGAGCGGGGCGGTTCGGTGCCGACCTACCGCGTCGAGGGGTACTTCGCGCTCGCGGACGACGGTGTGGGTCGCGCCGACGCGTTCGCCGACCCGTACTGGATCACGGCCTCGTCGACGCTGTTCACCGAGCCGGGCGGAGCGCAGCCGGTGATCGACGCCGTCCGCAGCGTGGTCGCGCCGGGCGCGTCGCCGTCGGCGACCCCCGGGTCCTGAGCCGCGCCGCGCCGGACGGGAGGCGTGGGGCGGCGCCGCCCCGCGCCTCCCGTCCGGCGTCTGCTCGCGTCCGGCGTCTGCTCGCGTCGAGATGACGGTGACGCGCCTGACGGACCCGACCACGGGGGACGGTCGCGGAACGCGACATCGCGCGCTGCCGACCGAGCGCAGCGAGGACGTCAGCTTGCGCGGGAATGTGACTGTGCCCCCAGGAGGATTCGAACCTCCGCCCCTGCCTCCGGAGGGCAGTGCTCTATCCCCTGAGCTATGGGGGCCCGGGGTGTCTCCAACCGTAGCAGGTCTCCGCCCCACCTCATGACCAGGGCGTGTCACGACGGGAGCGGGTGGGAGCCGGACGTCACGGTTCGCAGGCGCGTCACCTCGACCCCCTATGATCCGGCCGTCCAGCGCACGACGAGAGGGACTCGATGACCACCGGCACCGGGAACGCCCAGCAGGAACTCGCCCGGGGCGCGCACGCCCCGGCGCCTCGGACCCTCCTCGACGTCCTCGCCGCGACGGCCCAGCAGCACCCGGAGGCGCTCGCTCTCGAGGACCCGGCGGGCACCGTCGACTACGCGACCCTCCTCGACACCGTGCGGCAGCGGGCGGACGACCTCGCCCGGCGTGGCGTGCGCCGCGGCGACCGGGTGGGCGTCCGGATCCCCTCCGGCGGCCGAGACCTGTACGTGTCGATCCTGGCGGTGCTGGCCGCGGGGGCAGCGTACGTGCCGGTCGACGCGGACGACCCGGAGGAGCGTGCCGCCCTCGTCTTCGGCGAGGCCGACGTCACAGGCGTGATCGGTGCGGGCGGGGTGCTGGCCGACCGGGAGGGCACTCCGCTGTCCGTCGTCGACCCGGCGGCGAGCGCCGAGCCTCCGCGGCTGGAGGACGACGCGTGGGTCATCTTCACGTCGGGGTCGACCGGCGTCCCGAAGGGGGTGGCCGTGACGCACCGCTCCGCCGCCGCGTTCGTCGACGCCGAAGCGCGGATGTTCCTGCAGGCCGCCCCGATCGGCCCCGGGGACCGGGTGCTCGCGGGGTTGAGCGTGGCGTTCGACGCGTCGTGCGAGGAGATGTGGCTGGCGTGGGGGCACGGTGCGTGCCTGGTGCCGGCGCCGCGGTCGCTGGTGCGGACCGGGGTCGACCTCGGTCCGTGGCTCATCGCGCACACGATCACGGTCGTGTCGACGGTGCCGACCCTCGCGGCGCTGTGGCCCGACGACGCGCTCGAGCAGGTGCGGCTGGTGATCTTCGGCGGTGAGGCGTGCCCGCCGGAGCTGGCGGCGCGCATCGCGAGCCGGGACCGTGAGCTGTGGAACACGTACGGTCCGACGGAGGCGACCGTGGTGGCGTGCGGGGCGCTCATGGACGGCAGCGGCCCGGTGCGGATCGGGCTCCCGCTCGACGGGTGGGACCTGGCGGTCGTCGACGAGACAGGGCAGCGGGTCGGGCCGGGAGGTGTCGGTGAGCTGGTGATCGGCGGCGTCGGCCTCGGCCGGTACCTCGACCCGGCGAAGGACGCGGAGAAGTACGCGGCGTTCCCGGAGCTCGGCTGGGCCCGGGCGTACCGGAGTGGCGACCTGGTCCGGTACGAACCGGAGGGGCTCGTGTTCCAGGGTCGGGCGGACGACCAGGTGAAGCTCGGGGGTCGTCGGATCGAGCTGGGCGAGGTGGACGCGGCGCTGCAGGCGTTGGACGACGTGGCGGGCGGTGCCGCGGTGGTGCAGCGGACCCCGGCGGGCAACCAGGTGCTCGTGGGCTACGTGGCGCCGGTGGCGGGGCGGACGGTGGACGTCGCTGCGGCGAACGCACGGTTGCGCCAGGAGCTGCCGGCGGCGCTGGTGCCGTTGGTGGCCGTGGTGGACGCGATGCCGACGCGGACGTCGGGCAAGGTGGACCGGGCTGCGCTCCCCTGGCCGCTGCCCGGCACGGACGGGGCGGCGGTGCTGCCGGACACGGTCGCGTGGATCGCGGAGCGGTGGTCGGCGATCCTCGGCGTGCCGGTGTCGAGCGTCGACGACGACTTCTTCGCGCACGGGGGCGGGTCGTTGACGGCCGCGCAGCTGGTGTCGGCGATCCGCGAGCGGTTCCCGACGACGACGGTGGCCGACGTGTACGACCACCCGCGCATCGGGGCGTTGGCGGAGGCGCTGGAGGCGTCGGGCGCGGTGGAGGTGTCGGAGCGGGACGTCAGGCCGGTGCCGCCGGTGACCGGGTTCGTGATGACCCTGTTGGGGCTGCCGGTCCAGATCCTGCGCGGTCTGCGGGTGCTGACGTGGACGGCGCTCGTGGCGGCGGTGCTGCACGCGACGACGCTGCCGTTCCTGCCGACCCTGCCGTGGCCGTGGCTCGTGGTGGCGCTGCTGGTGTTCGTGACGCCGGTCGGGAAGATGGCACTGACGGTGGTGCTCGCCCGGCTCCTGCTCGTCGGGGTGCGCCCGGGCGACCATCCCCGCGGCGGCCAGGTGCACGTGCGGGTGTGGCTCGCGGAGCGCATCGCGGAGGCGGTGGACGGACCGTCGACGGCGGGTGCGCCGTGGATCAGCTACTACGCGCGGGCGCTCGGGGCGCAGATCGGACGGGACGTGGACCTGCACACGCTGCCGCCCGTGACGGGGATGCTCCGGGTGGGTGCACGGGCGTCGATCGAGCCGGAGGTGGACCTCGCCGGGCACTGGGTGGACGGTGACGTGTTCCGGCTCGGTCCGGTGCGGGTGGGCGCGGACGCGGTGGTGCACAGCCGGTCGACGCTCCTGCCGGGCGCGCACGTCGGCGCCGGGGCGGAGGTCGAGGCGGGGTCGTCGGTGGCGGGCCGGGTGCCGGACGGGGAGCGGTGGGCGGGCTCGCCCGCCGAGCGCGTCGGCTCGGCACGGCACGGCCGGGAGGCACGCCCCGCCTCCCCGCGTCGCTGGCTGCTGGCGTACGGGGCCGGGTCGGTCACGGTCGCGGGGCTGCCGGTCGTCGGCGTCGCGGTCGGGCTGCTGGTCGCCGCGGCGGTCGTGGGGCGTGCGCCGACCCTCGGTACCGCGGTGCTCCGTGGCCTCGCCGCGGTCCCGCTCGCGACGATCGTGGCGGGAGCGACGTACGCGCTGCTCGTGGTCGTCGCGGTGCGGCTGCTCGGCCTGGGGCTGCGCGAGGGCAGTCACCCGGTGCGCGGCCGGACAGGCTGGCAGGTGTGGTCGACGGAGCGGGTGCTCGACGCCGCGCGGACGCTGCTGTTCCCGCTGTACGCATCGCTCGTCACACCGCTGTGGCTCCGGCTGCTCGGCGCGCGCGTGGGGCGCGACACGGAGATCTCGACGGTGCTGCTCGTGCCGGCGCTCACGCAGATCGCGTCGGGGGCGTTCCTCGCGGACGACACCATGGTCGCGACGTACGAGCTCGGCGGCGGGCGGGTGACGATCGGTCGGTCGAAGGTGGGGCGCCGGGCGTTCCTCGGCAACTCGGGCATGACGGGCGCGGGACGCTCCGTGCCGCGGGAGGCCCTGGTCGCCGTGCTGTCCGCCGTGCCGAAGAAGGCCAAGCGCGGGTCGTCGTGGCTCGGCTCGCCCCCGGTCCGGCTGCGCCGGGCGGCGACGCAGTTCGACGAGGAGCGCACGTTCCGGCCGCCGCGACGGCTGAAGGTCGCCCGGGGCGCCTGGGAGCTGCTCCGGCTCGTCGCGCCGATGGTGTCCGCCGCGATCGCGCTCGGCGTGGTGGGGACGCTGCTCGCGCTGTGGTCGGCCGTCGGGTTCGGCTGGACCGTCGTGCTCGCCGGACCGGTGCTCATCGCGGCCGGCGCGGTCGCCGCCGTGGTGTCGACCGCGGCGAAGTGGGGCTTCGTCGGTCGAATCCTCACGGGCGAGCACCCGCTGTGGTCGTCGTTCGTGTGGCGGAACGAGGTGCAGGACACGTTCGTCGAGACGGTCGCACGGCCGTGGTTCGCCGAGCAGGCGACGGGGACGCCGGCGCTCGCCGTGTGGCTGCGCAGCCTTGGCGCGTCGATCGGTCGGGGCGCGTGGATCGAGACGTACTGGCTGCCGGAGGCAGACCTGGTGACGATCGGTGCGGGCGCGTCGGTGGCACGGGGGACGGTGGTGCAGACGCACCTGTTCCACGACCGGGTGATGCAGCTCGACGCGGTCCGGCTCGACGCCGGTGCGACGCTCGGGCCGCACAGCGTGGTGCTGCCGGCCGCGGGGATCGGGGCCGGCGCGACCGTCGGACCGGCGTCGCTCGTGATGCGCGGCGAACAGGTGCCGGCCGGGTCGCTGTGGTCGGGCAACCCGATCGCCCCCTGGGTCGCCCCGCCGTGGACGGGATCCGGGTCCGGCAGCGCGGCCGCCGAACGCACCGCGCGGACCCTCGACGGTGCCGTCGTGCCAGACTGAGCGGCACCGTGAAGCCGAACACCGACGCCGACCCGTACACCCCGCACAGCGGCGACCGCCGGTGGAGCGCCGTGCACTACGAGCTCCGGCTCGGCTACCGCGTCGCGACGAACCGCCTCGACGGCACCGCGACCATCAGCGCACGCGCGCTCGAGCCGCTCGACCGGGTCGTGATCGACCTGCACGGGCTGAGCGTCGACCGCGTGGACGTCGACGGGAAGCGGGCGAGGAAGGTCGCCACGGCCACCCACAAGACCACCGTCACCCCGGCGGAGCCGATCCCGGCCGGCGCCGAGTTCACCGTGCACGTCAAGTACCGCGGGACGCCCCGACCGATCCGGAGCCCCTGGGGCCAGGTCGGGTGGGAGGAACTGACCGACGGCGTCATCGTCGCCGCCCAGCCGACCGGGGCGCCGTCCTGGTTCCCGTGCAACGACCGTCCGGACGACAAGGCCACCTACCGGTTCGAGATCACCGCGGAGGCCGGGTACGACGTGGTCGCGAACGGTGACCTGCTCGGCACCGACCGCGCCCGGGCCGGCACCACGTGGACGTACGCGACGACGGAGCCGATGGCGACGTACCTCGCGACCGTGCAGATCGGCCGCTACCGCACGACGAAGCTCCGGAGCGCCCTCGTGCCGGTGACGCTGCACCATCCGGCCGACCTGCAGGGCGCGGTGAAGACCGACCTCGGACGGGTCCCCGACATGCTCGCGCTGTACACGGACCGGTTCGGCCCGTACCCGTTCGGGTCGTACGGGGTCGTCGTGACGGACGACGAGCTCGAGATCCCGCTCGAGGCGCACGGGCTCGCGGTGTTCGGCCGCAACCACGTCGACGGCGAGCACGGCAGCGACCGGCTGATCGCGCACGAGCTCGCCCACCAGTGGTTCGGCAACTCGGTGACGGTCGAGCGGTGGCGTGACATCTGGCTGCACGAGGGGTTCGCCTGCTACGCGGAGTGGCTGTGGTCGGAGCACCGCGGCGGCGACACGGCGGACGTCCTCGCCGAGCGACACCGCGACGGCCTGCTCGGGCAGGCTCAGGACCTGGTGGTGGCCGACCCCGGTGCGGCGGACATGTTCGACGACCGGGTCTACAAGCGGGGTGCCCTCGCGCTGCACGCGGTCCGCCGCACGTTCGGCGACGACGCGTTCTTCGCGGGCCTCCGGACGATCACCGACCGGCACCGGCACGGGTCGGTCACGCCGGAGGACGTCCTCGACGCGTTCGCCGGGGCCGCGGGGTCGACGGTCGAGGCCGTCCGGGCCGTCACGGCGCCGTGGATCGAGGAGCCCGGCGTCCCGTCCCTGCCGTCGCGCTGACCCCGGGGTCCTGCGGGCATGATCCAGCGGGGTTCACGCTCCCCAGGTGACCGAGACGCCGCCCGCCGCCACGGCGACCACGACGTCCGGCTCCGGCCACGCGACCACCACGGGCTGCTCGACGCCGTCGAGGACGGCGACCCCGCGCTCGACGTCGACGTCGACCGCGGTCGGGTCGACCCGGAGGCCGCGGCCGTCCCGCTTGAGGACGGCCTCCTTCGCCGCCCAGCACGCCGCGAGCAGGCGCACGTCACCGGCCGCACGCGACCGCTCCCCCGCCGTGAACGCGTCGAGCGGAGCCGCTGCGACCCGGGACGCCCGTTCGACGTCGACGCCGACCGGGCCCGGTCCCACCGCGAGGGCGGTCACGCCCGGTGTCCGCGCCAGGCTGACACCGACCGGGCGACCGTCGGCGGTCGCCCAGGGGCGCCCGTGGTCGACGCTGCCGCAGTGCCCGCAGACGCGCCCCGCGCGCACGCTGACCGTCCCGACGGCCGCCGCCGACGCGACGGCGGCGACCAGTGCCTCCCGGTCGGCGGCGCGGTCCGGACCCGACGCGCGGAGCGTGATGACGACGGACTGGAGGCACGACTCACCCACGCAGGAAGCCTACGTGTGTGAGAGGTGCGGCCGCCGTCGGTTCAGGCGTGCGTGAGCGCGATGAGCGCGACGTTCATCGTGCTGTAGAGCCCCTCGGAGCGCGTGGCCTGCCGGACGCGGCCGCGCAGGACCTCGTAGCGGCCGTCGTGCTCCCGCACGAAGCCGATCACGCCGCTGGCCGGCGTCGACACCCGGTGGTAGCCGTCCTCGAGCGGGACGACCTCGGTGTTCAGTGTTCGCTCCATTGCTGTCCCCTTCCGCTCGTCGTCGAACAGTGGGTCGAGCATACCCCGGTCCGGGGGACAAACCCTGACCGTTCGTGGGGACGACGGACGTTCACCCACAGTCAGCCGATCCCTGGCCACCCGCGTGCGCACCCTGGATAGACTCCGGACAACCCGCCCACGGCGCCGCCGACGGAACCGTCGCCCCCGTGGACCCGGCGACGGATGGAGGACGGATGCGCACGGTCCACGACGGATCGGTCTCGACGGCGACGGTGCCACCGGTGACCCGGTCGGCCGGGGCACGGTCGCGACCGGACGCCCGCGCCGTCGCCGCGCGGGTCCTCGCGGTGCTGCTCGCCGTGCTGTTCGTCCTCGCCCCGGCCACCGCCGCACGGGCCACGGCCCCCTTCGACCTCCAGGGCGCCTACGTGGTCGACAAGGCCGGAGCCCTGAGGTCGGCCGAACGGTCCCGGGTCGAAGCCGCCGTGCAGGACCTCTACGACCAGACGAAGACACAGCTCTACGTCGTCTACGTGCCGTCGTTCACGGACCCGTCCGAGCACGCCGCGTGGGGTGACGCCTTCCGCCAGCAGAACCAGATCGACAGCGACAGCATCGTCCTCGCGGTCGCCGTCGACGACCGCATCGCCGACATCCAGCAGACGAACGAGACGGCGCTGTCCGCTGCCGACGTCGAGCGCGCGTACCAGGACGACGCGGTGCCCGAGCTCCGGAACGGCGACTGGGCGGCTGCGGCCACCGCGTTCGCCGACGGCCTCGTCGCGACGCAGGCCCCGCCGGACCTCACGTGGCTGTGGGTCGCGCTGGTCGTCGTCGTGGTCGGTCTGGTGGTCGTGGTCCTCGTCGTCCGTGCCCGCAACAAGCGCCGGAGCGCCGAGGCCGAGCGGGCACAGCGGGAGTCGCTGGCCGGGCTCGAACGCACCGCCGGCGCCGCGCTCGTCACCATCGACGACGAACTGAAGACCGCAGGGCAGGAAGTCGGGTTCGCCACCGCGCAGTTCGGTGCCGACGCGGCGAAGCCGTTCGCGGACGCGGTCGCCACGGCGGAGCGCAACGTGCGCCAGGCCTTCACCTACCAGCAGCAGCTCGACGACGAGATCCCGGACACCCCGCAGCAGCGTGCCGAGTGGGCCAACCAGATCATCGCCATCTGCGAGCAGGCACACGCGTCGATCGAGGAGCAGACCGAGGCGTTCGACGAGCTCCGCGCGCTCGAGGACGGGGTCGAGGACGCCGCCACCGCGCTCAGCACCGCCGTCGCCGACGCACCCGCGTCCGTGCGGGCAGCGGACACCGCGCTCGGACAGCTGCGGTCGTCGTACTCGGGCCGGACCCTGGCCTCCGTCGCGGACAACGTCGCCCAGGCGCAGCAGGTCCTGGCGTTCGCGCAGGAGCGGTCGACCGCTGCGAACGCCGCGATCGCTTCGGGCGACCGTGGCGAGGCGGTGGTCGCCGTCCGCGACGCCCAGCACGCACTGGCACAGGTGCAGCAGCTCACGGCGGCCGTGACGAGCGCCGGGTCCACGTTCGCGGAGGCCCGAGCGCGAGCGCAGGCGATGCGCGCCGACATCGAGGGCGACGTCGCCGCGGCTCGTTCGCTCACGAGCGGCGGTCCGGACCTCGCCGCCGCCGTGACGCAGGCCGAGACCGTGCTGCGGCAGGGGCTCGACCCGGCGGACCCGATCTCGGCGGTCGACGCCCTGACCGCCGCGAACAGCAGGATCGACGCCGCGCTCGCCACCGCCCGCGGTGTCGAGGAGCAGAACCAGCGCGCCGCCCGAGCCCTCGACGACGCGCTCCGTGACGCACGGTCGCGCATCAGCCAGGCCCGCGACTACATCTCCCTGCGCCGCGGTGCCGTCGGCCCGACCGCCCGGACCCGGCTCTCCGAAGCCGAGCGGGCCCTCGACGACGCCGTGCACCTCGCCACGACGAACCCCGGTCAGGCGCTGCAGGCAGCCCGTGCCGCCGAGCAGTACGCCGCCGCGGCGATGGACGCCGCGGGCAACGACATGGGCGGGTGGCCGGGAGCCGGTGGCGGCGGTGGCGGCGCGCAGCTCGGCGGCCTCGTCACGGGCCTCGTGCTCGGCGGGCTGCTCGGCGGTCGCGGCGGCTCCTACGGGGGCGGTTCGTTCGGCGGGGGCGGCTTCGGGGGCGGCGGCTTCGGAGGCGGCGGCGGCTTCGGGGGCGGCGGCGGGGGTGGCGGCGGCGGGGGCTTCTCCGGCGGCGGCCGCTTCTGACCGCGATCCCGTACCGCTCGAGCACACACCCCGGTCCACGAACCGGCAACCCGACACCGACCAACACAGCACCGACCACCACAGCACCGACGAACAGCACCGATCCACAGTCCTCCAGGAAGGGAACCGCAATGGCCAAGCAGACGATCTTCGGTCGCATCTCCTCGCTCATCCGGGCGAACGTCAACCAGCTCATCGACAACGCCGAGGACCCGCAGAAGATGCTGGACCAGCTCGTGCGCGACTACTCGAACAACATCGCGGACGCCAAGACCGCGATCGCCCAGACGATCGGCAACCTCCGACTGCTCGAGCAGGACCACGAGGAGGACAAGCGGGCCGCGGTCGAGTGGGGGCAGAAGGCCGCCAACGCCTCCACCGCCGCCGACAAGTACCGCGCCGAGGGCAAGACCGCCGAGGCCGACAAGTTCGACAACCTCGCCAAGATCGCCATCGGCAAGCAGATCGCCGCGGAGCAGGAGGTCAAGGACAACGAGGGCCCGCTCGCCACCCAGAACGAGCAGGTCGAGAAGCTCAAGGCCGGCCTCGCCGGGATGGAGCAGAAGCTCGAGGAACTCAAGGCGAAGCGCGACTCTCTCGTGGCCCGGCAGAAGACCGCCGAGGCGCAGTCGAAGGTCAACGACGCCATCGGCAACATCGACGTGACCGACCCGACGAGCGACCTCAACCGCTTCGAGGAGAAGGTGCGTCGCGAGGAGGCGAAGGTGCTCGGCCAGCAGGAGCTGCAGGCGTCGAGCCTCGACGCGCAGTTCGAGAGCCTCGAGGACGTCGGCAAGGACGCCGAGGTCGAGGCCCGGCTCGCGGCCCTCAAGTCCGGCGGCTCGTCGTCGATCTGAGCCGATCCCGCGGCGGGGACCCGCTCGACGGGCTCCGGCACAGGACCCGCTCAGCGCGGACTCCGGACGACGTCGGACCCGGCTGCCAGACTGGCACGATGCGCTTCATCGTGGTCGGTCAGTGGCAGGGTTCGGCGTCGTCCCGGGCGATGCGGCTCGGGGACGGCGCGGCGGCGATCGCGGCCGACCTGCCCCGGGCGTCGACCACCGTCGTCGACGTGCCGCCCGGAGCCGGTGACCGGCTCGAGACCGCCGTCGCCCGCTACACCTCGGTCCGGTCGATCGCCGAGCGCGTCGCCGAGGAGTCGAGCGTCGCGACCGAGCCGCCGTTCGTCGTCGGCGGTGACGGCGCTGCGTTCCTCGGTGCCACGGTGGGCCTCGGACCCGACACCGCGTTCGTCCGGCTCGCCGGGTCGAGCGGGTACCGTCCGCTGAACCGCGCCCAACCGGTCGCGGCCGAGGCGGCGGCACTCCGGCTCCTCGTCGACCGACCGGACGACCTGTTCCCCGACCTCCCCGTGGTGCCGGGCGATCGCGTCGTCGTGGGGGGCATCCGTGGTGTCGAGGACTCCGAGCTCCGCGCCCTCGACCGCGCCGGCGTCCGGCACCTCGACGTCGACGAGGCCACGCCCGACGCCCTCGACGCCGCCGTCGCAGCGACCGGAGCCGCCTCGGTGTTCGTCCACGTCGACCTCGACGTCCTCGACCCGTCCGAGGTCGACGGGCTGCTCGAGCCGGTGCCGTTCGGCCTCGACGGCGCCGGGCTCGTCGAACGGATCCAGGCGGCGACCCGCGGTCGACAGCTCGTCGGCGCGGCGCTCACCGGCTTCGCACCGGTGGACCCCGACCGCGCCGTCGACGACCTCGGCGTGATCCTCCGCGCGGTCGGCGCCCTCACGAGCGCCGCCAGGACCGTCTGACCGACGCCCAGGCCCGACACCCGACGACCCGACTGACGCCCGACGCCCGACGCCCGACCGCACGCGCCGCTCCGTACGCACGGCAGACGGCTTCCCCGAGGCCTGGCCGCGTACGTTGGCAGCATGACGGACTACGACCTCATCGTGATCGGCGCCGGCGCAGTCGGCGAGAACGTGGCGGACTACGCCCACAAGCGCGGACTCTCGGTCGCGGTCGTGGAGGCGGAACTCGTCGGCGGCGAGTGCTCCTACTGGGCGTGCATGCCGTCCAAGGCGCTCCTCCGCAGCGGCCACGCGCTCGAGGCGGCCCGGCGACTCGACGGCGCCGCACAGGCGGTCACGGGTGACCTCGACGCCGCGCACGTCCTCGCCCGACGCACCTCCTTCACCTCGGACTGGAAGGACGACGGGCAGGTCTCGTGGCTCGAGTCCGCCGGCATCGCCCTGATCCGTGGGCACGCGCGCCTCACCGGCGAGAAGACCATCGAGGTCGACGGCGAGACCCACACCGCCCGCGCGGCCGTCGCGGTCGTCACCGGCTCACTGCACGCCCTGCCGGACGTCCCCGGGCTCGCCGAGGCGAAGCCGTGGGGCACGCGGGAGGCGACCAGCGCCCAGCAGGTGCCGGAGAGCCTCCTCGTCATCGGCGGCGGCGTGGCGGGTACCGAACTGGCCACGGCTTGGGCCTCCCTGGGCGCCACCGTCACCCTCGTCGCCCGCGGCGGCCTGCTCGGCGGGATGGAGCCGTTCGCGGGCGAGCTGGTCGCCGAGGGACTCCGCTCCCGGGGTGTCGACGTCCGCACGGGCGTCAGCCCGGTCCGGGTCGACCGCGACGAGCACGGGCTGGTCACCACGACCCTCGACGACGGCAGCACCGTCGTGACGAGCGAGGTCCTCGCCGCCACCGGTCGTCGCCCGCACACCGCCGACCTGGGGCTCGAGACGGTCGGCCTCGAGCCGGGCGCCTGGCTCGACGTGGACGACACCTTGCTCGTCACCGGCACCGACTGGCTCTACGCCGTCGGTGACGTCAACCACCGCGCGCTCCTCACCCACCAGGGCAAGTACCAGGCACGTGCCGCCGGCGAGGCGATCGCGGCCCGCCACCAGGGGACCCCGCTGCACACCGAGCCCTGGGGTGCCCACGTCGCCACGGCGGACCACGCCGCGGTGCCGCAGGTGACCTTCACCGACCCCGAGGTCGCGAGCGTCGGGCTCACGGAGGCCGCGGCACGGCAGCAGGGCATCGACGTGCGGGTCGTCGAGTACGAGCTCGGCAACGTCGCCGGCGCCGCACTGCAGGCGGACGGCTACACCGGCCGCGCGAACCTCGTCGTCGACGAGTCGCGGGGTGTCGTCGTCGGCGCCACCTTCGTCGGGCAGGACGTCGCGGAGATGCTCCACGCCGCGACCGTCGCCGTCGTCGGCGAGGTCCCGATCGACCGGCTCTGGCATGCCGTCCCTGCCTACCCGACCATGAACGAGGTCTGGCTCCGGCTGCTCGAGACCTACGGCCGACCGGAGTGAACCCGTTCGTCGACTCGCCGCTGTCGCGTGCCGGGTGGGCGTTCGCGACGGCGGTGGGTCTGGCGGTCGGCCTCCCGCTCTCCACCGGGCCGGTCCGCGTCGTCGACGGACTCGTCGTCTGCTCGGGTCTGCCCCGCTGGGCGTTCCGACGAGGTGGCACGTGTGTGGGCTCGGTGTACCTCACCCGTGACAACGACGACGAGCGGGTGCTCCGTCACGAGCGCGTCCACGTCGACCAGTGGAAGCGCTACGGCATGGCGATGCCCCTCCTCTACGCGATCGCGGGTCGGGATCCGCTGCGGAACCGGTTCGAGGTCGAGGCGGGACTGGAGGACGGCGGCTACGTCCGCTGACGCGACCACGAGACCGACGGGAGGCCCGTGGCGGCGCCGCCACGGGCCTCCCGTCCGTCCGCTGGTCGCGGAACACGCCGCGAGCGTGTCGCCGCGGTCGCGCATCGTGTCGCCCGGCACGAAGATGAGCGGCACGTCGTGCGACCAACCGACCCCAGTGCGACCAACCGACCGACCCGCGTGCGACCAAGCGCCGGGCGGCGGGCGGCGGGCGACGGCACCCGGACCCGCGTCAGGCGGCGGGGCGGCGCGGGACCACGAGCGGTGTGCCCGTCTCCGGGTCCGGGACGACCACGCACGGCAGACCGAACACGTCCTCGACGAGCTCGGCCGTGAGCACCTCGGCCGGGGTGCCCGACGCCACGATCGCCCCGCCCCGCATCGCGATGAGGTGCGTGGCGTAGCGGGCGGCCTGGTTCAGGTCGTGCAGCACGGCCACCACCGTCCGGCCCGCGGCATGAAGGGAAGCTGCCAGCTCGAGCACGTCGTACTGGTGCGCGATGTCGAGGAACGTCGTCGGCTCGTCGAGCAGGACGATGTCGGTCTCCTGCGCGAGCACCATCGCGATCCACACCCGCTGCCGCTGCCCACCGGACAGCTCGTCCACGCTGCGGTCAGCGAGCCCCACCGTGTCGGTCTGCTCGAGCGCCGCCTGCACGGCCGCACGGTCGGAGCCGGACGACGGGTGGAAGAGGTCCTGGTGCGGGAACCGGCCGCGGGACACGAGGTCGCGGACCGTGATGCCGTCCGGCGCGATCGGCGTCTGGGGCAGCATCGCCACCCGCCGTGCGACCGCCTTCGGACGGTAGGAGCGGATCGGCGCGCCGTCGAGGAACACCGTGCCCGCGCTCGGCGTCAACGTCCGCGCGAAGGACTTCAGCAGCGTGGACTTGCCGCACGCGTTCGGCCCGATCACGACGGTCAGCTCGCCGTCGGGGACGTCGACGTCGAGTGAGGACACCACGACCCGGTCGTCGTACGCGAGCGTCAGCCCCCGCGCGGCGAGGGCGGTCGCGGGCGCCGCAACGCTCACTGCGCTACCACCCTCACTGCTCGGGCTTGCCGTTCCGCCAGTACCCCATGAACGCGACCTGCTCGCGGTCGAGTCCGACGCCGCGCACGAGGTGGCGGCGGAGCGCCTTCACGCACCCGGCCTCACCGGCGATCCAGGCGTACACGGGTCGCTCGTCCGCCGAGGCCGGGACGTCCCAGAGGACGTGTTCGTCGACGTCGACGTCCGCGAGCTCGACGGCGCCATCGCACGGGCCCGTGGTGACGACCGAGGACGCCCACGCGTGCACCTGGTCGGTCATCCGGACACCGTGGGTCGCGCCGTTGCGGGCGATCCAGCGGACCTCGACCCCGGCCGGCGCCGTCACGGGCAGGCGGTCGGCGTCCGTCGGGACCTCGATGAAGACGTGTCCGACGGTGGTGACGTCGAGCGCCTCGAGGATCGCGCAGATGGCCGGTGCCGCGGTCTCGTCGCCGGCGAGGAGGATCCGGTTCGCCGCACCGGGGGCGAACTCGGCAGCGCCGCTCGGCAGGTCGTCGGGCGACTCCGGCACGCGGGGGCCGACGATCCGGAGTTCGTCCCCGACCCGGCAGGACGACACCCACCGCGAGGCCGGCCCGGCGTCGCCGTGCGCGACGAAGTCGATGTCGAGCTCCTGCGCGTCCGGCCGGAACGAGCGGACCGTGTAGGTGCGCAGCGGGTTCCGGCGGTCGTCGGGCAGACTGCGCCACGCCGCGTACCAGTCGGCGTCGGGACCGTCGACGGGCAGGTCGGTGAACCCAAGTCCGTCGATGGGGAGCATGACCTTGATGCGCTGGTCGAGCCCGACCGCGGCGAACTCGGCGAGGGCGTCCCCGGTCAGCGTCACCCGGACGAAGTGCGGCGTGAGCGCGGTCACCGCCGCGACGCGGACGGGGAAGACGCGGTACCGGGTTGCCACGACCCGAGTATGGCATGCCTTACCTAAGACGACCAGGGAGCGCGGCGGTGGCAGGATCGTCGGGTGTCCGAACCCGACGACGAATTCGCCGACCTGGCCGCGCTCGCCGCCGCGGGCGGCGTGACGGAGCCGCTCCGCGCCTCCAGGCAGGTCGTCCGCACCGCGGACGGGCACGACGTGTCCGCGATCCGCTGGGGCGACCGGGAGGCACGGATCACCTTCCTGCACGGGCTCGGCATCGACGCGCACAGCTTCGACGCGACCGCGCTCGCCCTGGGCGAGCCGGCGGTCGCACTCGACCTGCCGGGCCACGGACGGTCCTCGTGGCGGGACGACGCCGACTACGGCGCGGACGCGACCGCGCCGACGATCGCAGCCGCGCTCGACGCGCTGGCCGTGCCGCCGGGGGTCCTGGTGGGGCACTCCCTCGGCGCGATCGCGGGAGCCCGGGTCGCGGCCCGTTCGCCGGAGCGCGTGACCGGGCTGGTGCTCGTCGACATGTCGCCCGACTTCGCGCAGCGGGCGGTCGACCGGATCGCCCGGGCACTCGAGGACGAGGAGCCCTTCGCCTCGCTCGACGAGGTGGTCGACCGGGCGGTCGAGGCACGAGTCGGCGACGACCGCGCCGTCCTCCGCCGCGAAGCGCGGCACACGACCCGCCTCGGCGCCGACGGCCGACTCGTCCGGCGCCACCACTTCCCGCACCTGCCGGCGGGCCGGACATCGTCCGTGGGGCGGTTCGCGGACGCCTGGCCGGACCTCGAGGCGCTCGACGTGCCGATCCTGCTGGTCCGTGGCGACCGCGGGTACGTCTCCCCGAAGCTGCACGCCGCGTTCGTCGAGCGGCTCCCCCACGCGCGGGTCGTCACCGTCGAGGCACGGCACGCGGTGCAGAACCAGGCACCCCGGGAACTCGCCGGCGCGATCCGGGCATGGGCGGACGACCACGGATTGTTACACCCCGACGAGAAACCGTCGCAGGACGGCTCCGCACGCCGCTAGTCTCGTGCGAGCGCCGCGCGACGACCGTCGCCACGAGCGCCCGGAAGGAACCCACGACCCATGATTCCGCCCCTGTCCCACGGCCGTGCATCGAGGCGTGCCCGCGTCGCCCTGGCAGCCGCCGCGATGGCGGTCGTCTCCGCGATCACGCTCGCGGGCTGCTCCGGCTCCTCCGCGCCGAAGGGCGGCGAGGACGCCACCGTGCGCGTCGGCCTCGTGCTCGAGCCGACCAGCCTGGACATCCGCACGCAGTCCGGAGCCGCGCTCGACCAGGTGCTCATCGACAACGTCTACCAGGGCCTCGTCGGACGGACGACGGGCGGGGACGTCCGTGACGTCCTGGCGTCCTCGCACGAGGTCTCGGCGGACGGTCTGACCTACACCTTCACGCTCCGGAAGGGCACGACGTTCCAGGACGGCAAGCCGGTCACGGCCGCCGACGTCGTGTGGTCCCTCGAGCAGGTCAAGGCCGACGACACCTACGTCGACTCCGCCCAGCTCGCGAACGTGACGTCGATCACGTCGCCCTCCTCCGACTCCGTCGTGCTGCAGCTCGCGAAGCCGGACTCCGACCTGCTCTGGAACCTGACCGGACGCGCCGGCCTGGTGCTCGAGAAGGCGGCGAAGAACGACCTCGCGACGACCGCGAACGGCACCGGCCCCTACGAGGTGGCCTCGTGGAAGCAGGGCGACTCGCTCACCTTCACGCGCAACCCCGACTACTGGGGCACGAAGGCGAAGGTCGCGAAGATCGTCTTCCGCTACATCACGCAGCCGTCGACGGCCGTGAACGCGATGGCGAACGGCGACCTCGACGTGGAGACGGCGGTCGACGGCACCCTGAAGAGCCAGCTCGAGGGCAACCCGGACATCACGCTCCACACGGGCAAGACCACCGACAAGTACACGCTCGCGTTCAACGACCAGAAGGCGCCGTTCACCGACGTCCGGGTGCGGAAGGCGATCCGGCAGGCCATCGACCCGAAGGCGGTCATCAAGGCCGTTGGCGGCACCGGCGTCGAGCAGGGCGGCCCCATCCCGGCGCTCGACCCCGGCTACCAGGACCTCACCTCGATCGACGCCTACGACCCGTCGAACGCGAAGAAGCTGCTCGCGGAGGCGGGGAAGCCGAAGCTCGACCTGACCCTGACGTACGCGAACATCTACCCGTCCACGATCGGCGACGTGCTCAAGTCGCAGCTCGCCGACGTCGGCATCACGCTCACCGTGCAGCGCGTCGACTTCGCCACCTGGCTGTCGACCGTGTTCGAGGCACCGAAGTCGGGGAAGCGCACGTTCGACATGAGCCTCGTCGACCACGTCGAGGCGCGGGACTTCGGCAACTGGGCGAACCCGGACTACTACTTCGGGTACGACAACGCGCAGGTCCAGGACCTCTACGCGCAATCGCTGGCGGCGACGACCGAGTCCGCCAAGGTCGCGGCGCTCCAGAAGGCGGCACGGATCGTCTCCGAGGACGCGGCCGGCGAGTGGCTCTACACGGCGACCTCGATCACGGCTGTCCGGAAGGGCGTGACGGGCGTGCCCTTCGACGGCACCAACTCCCGCCTCGACCTGACGAAGCTCGCCGTCGGGTGACCGTGGCGGTGATGCCGCCCCGTAGCATCGAGCCGTGACCCGGTTCCTGCTCGGGCGGCTCGTGCTGCTCGTCGTCGGCCTGCTCGTGGCGAGCGTCATCGTGTTCGCCACGCTGCGGGTGCTCCCCGGCGACGTCGCACAGATCGTCGCCGGGACCCAGGCGACCCCGGCACAGGTGGCGCAGCTGCGGCAGGAGCTCGGCCTCGACCGCCCCGTCGTGGTGCAGTACCTCGACTGGATCGGCGGCCTGTTCCGCGGTGACCTCGGCCGCTCGCTCGTCACCGACGGACCGGTCGCACCGGAGCTCGTCCAGAAGCTCGCGGTCACGCTGCCCCTCGCCGGCATGTCGCTCGCCGCGGCACTGCTCCTCGGGGTCCCGCTCGGCGTCGTCGCCGCGGTGCTCCGCCGACGGCCCGGCGGCGCCGTGATCGGGTTCGTCGCGCAGGCGGTCGCGGCGGTGCCGATCGTGTGGGCGGGCATGCTGCTCGTCGCGCTCTTCGCCGTGACGCTGCACTGGCTCCCGACGCAGGGCTTCCCGCTCGACGGCTGGTCCGAACCGGGCCGGGCGTTCGCGTCGCTCCTGCTGCCCGCGCTGACGATCGGCGCCGTCGAGGGCGCGGTCATCCTCCGCTTCACCCGGTCCGCGACGCTCGGTGTGCTCGACGCCGACCACGTCCGCACCGCCGCCGCGATCGGACTCACCCGGACGCAGGCCCTCCTGCGGCACGGGCTGCCGTCCGTCGCGCTGACGGTGCTGGCGGTCCTCGGCGTGCAGATCGCCGGACTGCTCGTGGGCGCGGTCGTGGTCGAGCAGCTGTTCGCGCTGCCCGGGGTCGGCCGGATGCTCGTCACGGACGTCGGACGGCGTGACGTCACGAAGGTGCAGTCGGAGCTGCTCGTGCTCACCGGGCTCGTGCTGCTCGTCGGCTTCGCCGTGGACGTCGTCCACCGCGCGCTCGACCCGAGGCAGCGCGAGGTGGGCTCGTGATCCGCCGCCTGGTCGCGAGGCCGACGGGGGTCTTCGCCGTGGTCGTCCTCGGCCTGCTCGTCGTACTCGCCGCCGTGTCGCTCGTCTGGGTGCCACAGGACCCGTTCCGGACCGACCCGTTCCACCAGTGGGAGCCGCCGAGCGCGGCACACTGGTTCGGCACGGACGCGGCGGGGCGGGACATCGCCAGCTACCTGCTCGCCGGCACGCGGACCACCGTCGTCGTCGCGGTCGGCGCCGGGGTGATCGCGAGCGTCGTCGGGATCGTCCTCACGGCGATCGGCTCACTCACCGCACGCTGGGTGCGCGAGGGGACCGCGGTGCTGCTCGACATCCTGGTGGCGTTCCCGACGCTCCTCACGGCCATGCTCCTCACCGCGGTGTACGGCGGATCGCTCGGGGTGGTGATCGTCTCGGTCGGCCTGTCCTTCGGCGTGACCATCGCCCGCGTCGCCCGCGGTGAGATCCGCCGCATCGCCCGGAGCGACTACGTCACCGCGGCCCGGGCGTCCGGCGTCGGCGGCTCCGGCGTGCTGTTCCGGCACCTCGTCCCGAACGCGGCGCCGCTCTTCACGGTGCAGCTCTCGCTCGCGATGGCGACCGCGGTACTCGCCGAGGCCGGGCTGTCGTACCTCGGCTACGGCGCTGGGTCGAACACGGCGTCGTGGGGGTCGCTGCTGTCCGACCTGCAGCAGTACATCGGCGTGCACCCGTGGAGTGCGACCTGGCCGGGTGCGTCCATCGCGCTCGTCGTCGCCGCGCTGTCGCTGCTCGGCGACGCCGTCCGCGACGCGACCGACCCGCGGCTCACCACGAACGACCGCGCCGCCGACGCCGACCGCCGCGCCCCTGCCGGCGCGGCCGACGGTGCATC
>NZ_NXIA01000008.1 GCF_002412165.1 Curtobacterium sp. 'Ferrero' | reverse complement strand
TGTGGGAGAGTAGGACGCCGCCGGACTCAAATGTTGGTAACACCAGGGAACCCCTGACCATGATGTGGTCAGGGGTTTCCTGCGTTCACGGGGGCTGTTCGGGAGCGACAGGAGCACCCGCCGCCGTGCAGGAACGGCTCTCTTCGCTGCTCATCGAGTGCTCGGGCTCGCGAGCGACGCCCAGCGACGTTGCGATGCCTCCGCGGCCACTCGTGCAGTCCACCTCGGACCAACATGACCCCGTTCTGTCCGCGTTGATCGCATCCGCCGCTCCTGGCGCGATGCTGTCCGAGCAGGCGGGCAGCTGGGCGTGACCGGTGCCGTCGGTGAGCGGGGTGCTCGGGCGGGGATGCTGTCGGTGTACCCATCGGGGTGTTCTCCGCGTGGCGTCGGTTGTCGTGTCCGCGATCGCTGTGCATCGTGCGGTGCTCGACGCGGTCGACGCCGCGACGGCGGAGCGGCTGTTTGAAGGGGAGGACACCGAGGTCGCGGTCGGCCTGCTGGCGTCGGCCGGCCATCTGCCTCTGTCGGTGTGGTGCCGCCCAGCGGGTCGTCACGTGTGTCGCTGCCGCTGCCGGAGTTCGCCGGACGGCTGATGTCCGAGGAGCTTCTGCTCCCGACGTCGCTCGAGCCGTGAGAGGTTGCGAAGGAAGCTTCTGCGGGCGCTGGATCTCGACGACGGCGGTGCGATCCCGACGGCGGAGTGCTCCGCTCCCGGTCGGATGGGCGGACGCGCGGATCTGAGCGCGCGCGCCGGATGGCGGACGGTGGATGCGTGGGACGGGAGGCACGGTGCGGGCAGGGGCCGCGCCTCCTGTCCGGTGGGAGGTGCGGTGCTGCTTTCGGGAGGGACGGACTCGGAACGACGCCTCCGATGTCGTAGGACGTCGGAGGAGTCGTCCGGGATCAGCGCCAGCTGCTGCGGAGCGCGCGGAACCAGCGTGGTGTCAGCGCGGAGGGGAGGTACCAGGTCGAGGCCGCGCCGAGCAGGGCGATGACCGCGGGGACCCAGAAGAGCCAGCTCGGGCGGTCCGGCAGCGCGAGGACGATGCTCACCAGCACGATGCCGAGACCGAACCAGAAGAGGCCGAAGACCCAGTAAGACAGGCCGCCCTTCGCCCAGGAACGCCAGACTCCGGTGTAGCCGAGCAGGCCGACGAAGATACAGGCGGCGCCGATGATCCAGATCACGTCGTGCTCCAGCTTCGTTCGAGCAACTGCGGGAGCGCTTCGAAGACCCAGTACGACGGCACCAGTTGCAGTCGTGAGCCACCCTCCACGCGGATGCGCAGGTGCGATGCCGAACCCATGAACACGAGGGGGAGCCCGTCGTCGGATCCCGGTACCGCGATCGAGACCGTCGACCAGGGCTTGTACCAACGGGCGGCGAGGACCGGGCCGACCTCCGCGGGGGGTTCGACCTGGTGGCCCGAGACCTTGGCGTCCACGACGTCGTCCGGGATCACTCGCGACTCGTCGTCGTCCGGGTCGGCGATGGGCCAGAAGGGCTCGATGCCAGACCAGGCGATCAGGCGACCGACGGCCGCGGTGACGGGCAGGAGGTCGATCGTCTCGGTGTCGTCGTGCACCGTCCGGACGACGGCGTCGGCACCGTCGGCCCAGCAGGACCACGTCGTCGTGCCGGTGCGGGAGACGCGTTCGGCCGCGAGTGTGCGGCGCGCACGCTCGACGATGCCGGTGATGGTCGTCGCTGTCTCGCTCGCTCCGCCGAACCGACCGAGCAAGCCGCTCTCGCGCAGTGCAGCGGCCGCCGGGGTGTTGCGCTTCGCCGCGGATACGAGGCCTCGGCCGCGCAGATCGAAGAGCGCCTGCAGTGCGCCGGACGGCAGTGCGTACGCCGGCTCGGGGAGCGGCCTTCCCGGGGTCCGGTCGAGGCGCTCGAGCGGCTGGCCGGCGTACTTCGTCGCGAAGGGGTCGAGGAGATCGTTCACGAGAGGAGCTCCAGGGGACTGAGCGCGGCGATCGAGTCGAAGGTCCCGATCATGGCTGGGTAGGTGTCGAGTCCGGCGCTGCACGTCAGATCGACGCGTCCGCCGCGCGTCGTCCCGGTGAACTTCGTGACGGCGACCGTCACCCCCTCGTACTCGTAGAGGAACTGCATCCTGCGCTCGAACGGCCCCTCCGGCCACGGGGTGACCGAGACGACGTGCGACCACGGAAGCATTGCTCGGGCCTCGGCAATCGCGTTCGACGAGTCGGCGACGATGTCCCCGGCGGACTCGACCACCGAGAGCACCGCGTTCTCGCGGAAGGTACCGTTCGGGTTCGCAGCGACCTCCGGCCGGACGACCGCGAGGGCTCCGGTGCGGTCGTCGTCGATCCACCCCGCAGGGACCCGGAATCCTCCGGCCGCGGTCGCACGCGTTCGCCAGCCCGCTGTCGTGGTGTCTGCTCCGGTCATCCCGTGATCTTGTCCCATAGTCCCTTGGCGGCTCGGCCGATGTCCTCGCCGACCCCGCTGCCGACGATACCGCCGACGATGCCACCCACGATCCCGCCGATGGCCGTGCCCGGGCCGGGGAACACGCTGCCGATCGCGGCGCCGAGCTCTGCGCCCATGACGGCTCCGCCCCAGGCACCCGCTGCCGAGCCGCCGCCGACGAACACGGCGTTCTCCGTCGCACTCGCCTGCTTCTCGCCCTCCGACCACTCCGGGTGGGTCTGCGAGTCCTCCTGGTACTGGTCGGCGTACGCCGAACCGACGGTGAGTACCGTCCCGGCAACACCGAGGGCGCGACCGCCGACCTCTGCGACCTTCGGCAGGGCCGACTTCGTCGCGCCGTCGTCCCAGATCATGAAGAGGTGGTTCTTCGTGATCACGTCCGGCTCGGGCTGCGTGATGAACGACTGCGCCGTCCGCTCCGGGATCAGCAACGGGCTGCCGGGACTGGTGGCGAAGGAAGCGCCCTTCCACTCCAGGACCGGTTGGACCTTGATCGTCTCGATCGACCCCGTCTCGACGGCGATCTCGAGCCGGCGGACCCGGTTCGTGGCCTCTTCGGCGAGACCGATCGCAGTGCCGGACGGCTCGCCGGCAGCGGCGTCGACCACGTTTCGGATCCGTGTGACCCCGGCGTACTTGGCGAGGGAGCGCAGGCCGTCCGCACAGTCGGCGTCCGCGGACTCCACATCGGCGTTGAAGGTGCGGACCCGTCCGGAGAGGTCGGTGGCCGCCGTCGCGAGCGCATTGGCTGTCGTGCCGTCGGGGTCCGCGTCGGCCGGTGCGTCTGCCGCTTCGCGCACTGCGGTCTCATGCGAGCCGATGTCCGACAGCAGGGTCGCTCGACGCGCCGCGAGATCGGTCAGGACGGTCGCGTAGGCGTCGAGCACTCGCTGGACCTGTCGGACGTCGCCCGCGACGATCTCCGCGACGGCTTTCGGCGCGTCCATGGCGACGTGGACCCGGTGAGCCTCGGGTGCCTGGTAGACACCGGGTGCGGAGAGCCCGGCCCATCCGGACGCGACCGCGTCGGTCGCTTCGGTCGTCTGCGTGGCGATCGCCGTGAACGCTGCGGCGGCCTCGCTGACCGCTGTCGCGTCGGGGAGTTCCGCGGGGGTGCCGACGGCCGTCATTCGTCACCGCCCCACTCCACGTCGGCGACGTGCCGGTTGGCGTCAGTCGCCATCTCCTCGTCGCCGTGCTCGTAGGCCGTGATGGCCGAGCGCGTCGCTGCGATCGCCGTGCTGACCTGCTGCTTCGCCGCGAGGACATCGACGCCGATCGGATCGATCGCCAAGTCCGCCAGCGCGGCGGCGCTCTGCGTCCCACCGCGCACGGCTCCGATCGCCTGGGCGATCGCGGACTCGAGCGTCCGCGTCGCCGTCGCGATGCCTGCCGAGTCGGCTTCCGCCTGCGTGATGATCGCGCGGGCCTGCCCTGGCTGGATCTGCCAGCTCGTCATGTCGTCCCCCGGTTCGGAACTCGTACCGCTCGACCCTACGATGGGCCTGGTACGTGAGCAAGACGGGGGACCGAACGTGGGAGCGATCGTTCACGCTCGTGGGGCTGACGGCGTACACCGGCCTCTGGCGGAGCTGGACGCGCTCGTGGAGCGCCGACCGTGTCTTCCCGACCACGTTCCTCGGGCTCGGCGGCATCTGCCTGGGAACGTTCGCGGCGCTCCTGTCGACGCACGCGTTCGTGCTCACCGCGGTGATGGTGGTCGCGGCCTTCGTGCTGATCCTCGTCGCGGTCGGACTGTTCGTTCTCGGTGTGCCGGCGTGGCTCACGCCGCGCTGGTACCGGCAACGGAGCGGCGCGTGACAGCGGCCGACCGCGGGGCGCCCTGGCGGCGGCCGTCCAGCCCCGGAGCCGGAACGCACCGGACGGGAGGCGCGGTGCGGGCTGGTGTTGCGCCTCCAGGCCGTCACTGGGTGCGTCGAGCAACGCCCGGGTAGACCGGGAGGATGCAGGTCGTCGGAGTCGAGCAGTTCGGAGGGCCCGAGGCCCTCGCCGTCCACGAGGTCCCGGAGCCGCACGCCGGCGCGGGATCGGTGCGCATCCGGGTGGAGGCGTTCGCCGTGAACCCGACGGACACCGGGGTGCGTGCCGGGCAGCGCGACTCGTCCCAGGCGTCACCGCCGTACGTTCCCGGGATGGACGCCGCCGGGGTCATCGACGAGGTCGGCCCCGACGTGTCCGGGTGGGCGGTCGGCGACGAGGTCATGGCGATGGCCCTCCCGCTCAGCACGCACGGTGGGGCGTACGTGCAGGAGCTCGTCGCACCCGTCGGGTCGTTCACCCGGGTGCCGCACGGACTGTCCGCCGCACTCGCGTCGACGGTGCCGATGAACGGGCTGACCGCGCTGCAGATCCTGGCCCGGGCCGAGCTCGAACCGGGGCAGACACTCGCCGTCACCGGAGCGGCCGGGCTGCTCGGTAACTACGTGGTGCAACTGGCCCGGGCCGCGGGGATCACCGTGATCGCGGACGCCGCGCCGCAGGACGAGGCACTCGTGCGGTCGCTCGGGCCGGACCACGTCGTGGCGCGCGGGGCGGGGTTCGCCGCCGCGGTCCGTGCGCTCGTGCCGGACGGGGTCGACGCGCTCGCCGATGCTGCCGTCCAGCGGGACGAGGTCGTGGACGCCGTCCGGGACGGAGGCGTGTTCCTCGACGTGCGGGGCTGGGGAGGCAACGGGGCTCGCGGGATACGGTTCGAGCAGATCATGGTGTTCGGGGAGTACCGGTCGTTCGACAAGCTCGAGCAGCTGCGGCACGCGGTGGAGAGCGGGACGCTGACGCCGCGGGTGGCCGAGGTGCTGCCGGCTGCGCGGGCAGCGGAGGCGCATGCGCGGCTCGAGGCGGGTGGGACGCGCGGCCGGTTCGTGCTGACCTGGGAGTAGCCGTCAGGGGAGGAGGCCGAGCTCCATCGCGCGGGTGACGGCGCGGGTGCGGTCGTTCACGCCGAGCTTGTCGAACACGTGCCCGAGGTGCGTCTTCACGGTGGTCTCGCTGAGGAAGAGCGCGCGACCGATCGACGGGTTCGAGTTGCCCTGCGCGACGAGCTGCAGCACCTCGAGTTCACGAGGGGAGAGCGTCGGGCCGGCAGTCGGCTTGCCGGTCGTCCGGCGGACGAGGGCGGCGGCGGCCGAGGGGGCGAGGGCGGTCTCGCCGCGGGCCGTCGCGCGGACGCCGGCGAGGATCTCGGACTCGGGCGCGGCCTTGAGCAGGTAGCCGGAGGCCCCCGCCTCGATCGCGGCGAGGATCTGGTCGTCGGACTCGTACGTGGTGAGGATCAGCACGCGGACGCCGGGGTACTGTTCGAGGATCCTCGCCGTGGCCTCGTCGCCGTTCACGCCCGGCATGCGGAGGTCCATGAGGACGACGTCCGGCCGTTCCGCGAGGACGACCGCCACGGCGGCGTCGCCGTCGGCGGCCTGCCCGACCACCTCGACGTCGTCGGCGTCCTGGAGGAGCGCGATGATCCCGGCGCGGACGATCGGGTGGTCGTCCGCGACGACGACGCGGATCACCGGAGCGCCTCGGCCGCCGCGGTATGGGCCGGCGCGGCAGCGGCCGGGAGGCGCGGCTCGGCCCCGGTGGGCAGCGTCACGTCGACGACGGTGCCGCGTCCGGGAGCGCTGGTGATGGTGCAGGTGCCGCCTGCGAGGGCGAGCCGCTCGCGGAGACCGCGCAGCCCGTGGCCCGCGGTCGGGACCGCCGGGTCGAAGCCGACGCCGTCGTCCGCGATCCGCAGACCGACCCGGTCGGCTGCCACGTGCAGTGCGACCTGCACCGAGGCGGCGCCGGCGTGTGCGCGGACGTTCGCGAGGGCCTCCTGGGCGACCCGCAGCAGCACGACCTGCGCGTCCCGGTCGAGCACGCAGTCTCCGGCGTCGACCGTGACGGGGATGCCGGTCTCGCGGGTGGAGCGCTCGGCGAGTCGGTGGAGTGCCGCGCCGAGGCCGTCGCCCGAGACCCCGGCTGCTCCGGCGGCGACGAGGGTACGGGACTCCTCGAGGGCGGCGCGGGCGGACTCCTCGAGCACGGACAGACGGTCTTCGAGCCGGTCGGTGCGTCCGGCGGCGAGGTCGCCACGGGCGCGTTCGGTGAGCATGACGATGCCGGCGAGGTTCTGTGCGACGGTGTCGTGGATCTCCCGGGCGAGGCGTTCGCGTTCACTCGTGACCCCGGCGCGGCGGTGTGCCTCGGCGAGGGAGTCCTGTGTCGCCTGCAGCTCGTCGATGAGCTGGCGGCGTTCGTCCGAGAGCGTCGCGATGCGGGTGATCCAGAGGCCGAGGGCGCAGGCGCCGGCGATGCTCACACCCTCGATGAGGATGGTGCCGACGGCGCCGTCCGGCCCGGAGGCGACCAGGAGTCCCGCGCCGGAGGCGATGCCGATGAGGGCCGACGCCGCGATCGATCCGCGGATCGACTCCAGCTGGCACCAGAGGACGGGGAACAGGATGCTCTGCACGAACGCCGTGCTCGGGGCGACCGCCGGCAGGACGAAGGCGGCGATGACCATCACCACGAGGAACGCCCCGGCGGCGCGACGGTCGTCGTAGCCCCGTCGGCCGAACGTCGTATAGCTGATCGACAGGACGGCGATCATGGCGAAAGCTGCCCATCGGGACGGCCAGGGCGACCACCCGAACGCCGCGATGATCGCGATGAGCACCATCGTCACCACGAAGCCCACGTGGAGGCCCCAGTAGCGGTGACGGGTGATGCGGTGCACGGCACCAGCATCCCACCCGACCGACCCCGCGCGGGAGTTCTCCACAGACGGCATCAGGCGTCCTTGCGGTTCCACCGGAACGTCAGGAGACAGACGACGACGCCGACGACCAGCCATGCTGCCAGGATGACCGCTCCCGTCCCGAGGTGCCACGCGCCTCCCGGCTCGGCCGATGCGAACTGCGACGGCAGGAACACCGACCGCATGCCCGACGCCATCCACCGCAGCGGGAAGACGCTCGCGACGTTCTGCAGCCAGTCGGGCAGCTGCGTGAACGGCAGGTACACCCCGGAGATGAACTGCAGGACGAGGACGACGGGGACGATGGTGGCGGTGGCCCGGCGGCCCTCGCGGGGGAGTGCCGAGATCGCGATGCCGAGGACGCTGCTCGTCGCGATGGACACGAGCATGATCCACGCGAACGTCCACCACCGGCCGCCGTCCGTCGGCAGGTCGACGTCGAACACGAAGCGGGCGACGGCGAGCAGGATCGCGGTCTGCAGCACCGTGGTGACGAGGACCATGCCGATCTTGCCGACGAAGTACGACAGCACGGGCAGGGGCGTCCCGCCGAGGCGCTTCAGCGTGCCGTCGCTCCGCTCGCCGGCGATGTCCACGCCGAGGGACTGGGTGCCTGAGAGCAGGATGCCGGTCGCGACGAGGCCGGGCAGGTAGTAGGTGGCGTAGTCGACGCTGACGCCCGGTCCCGCGCTGATGTCCGGCGCGCTGCTGAACGCGACGGAGAACAGGGCGAGCATGACGATGGGGAACAGGAAGGTGAAGAACACCGAGTCGGGAGCACGGAAGTACGAGCGGATCTCGTAGCGGATACGGGCGAGCGCGATCATGGTCAGGCCACCATCTCCAGGTAGACGTCCTCGAGGGACGGGCGGATCACTTCGAGGTCGGTGAAGCCGTCCTCGGTGCGGGAGCGGATGAACGACACGGGGTCGCTCGTGCGTTCCTCGTGTCGGGTGCCGGCGGTGTCGCGCCAGCGGACGATCGGGGTGCGGGCCTCGTGGCCGCCGATCTCGTCGATGGGGGCGATGTCGAGCAACCGGCCGTTCGCGATCACGGCGGCGCGGTCGGCGAGGTGAGCGGCCTCGTCGAGGTAGTGCGTCGTCAGGAACACGGTGGTGCCCTCGGCTTGCACGCTGCGGATGAGGGCCCAGAACTGGCGGCGGGCCTCGGGGTCGAAGCCGGTCGTCGGTTCGTCGAGGAAGAGCACCTCCGGCCGCCCGATGATGCCGAGCGCGACGTCGACCCGCCGACGCTGGCCTCCGCTCAGGCGACTGATTCGGCCGTTCCGTTGCTCGGTGAGGCCGACCGCGTCGAGGAGCTCGTCGACGTCGCGGTGCCGCGGGTACAGGGTCGCGAAGTGCCGCAGCTGTTCGGCGACGGTGACGTTCGGGGACTCCGCGCTCGTCTGCAGCACGATGCCGACGCGAGCGTTGTGCCGCCGGCTGGCACGGGCGGGGTCGTGGCCGAGGACGCGCACCTCGCCCGCGGTGCGGGAGCGGTACCCCTCGAGGATCTCGACGGTGGTGGACTTCCCGGCGCCGTTCGGTCCGAGCAGGGCGAAGGTCTCACCGGGAGCGATCGTGAACGACACGGCGTCGACGGCGACCGTGCCGGTGGCGTACAGCTTGCGGAGGTCGCGGACCTCGATGGCGGGGGTGTCGGGCATGGGTCCAGCCTGACGCGGTGCGCGGTCGGACGGTTCGACCGGTCCGGCCGACCGGCATCCTCCGATCGGAGGATGTCCTCGGTTCGACTCGTGGCCGATCGGGTTCCCGATCCTCGAGGATCGTGCACCGGATCGGCCAGGGCGACGAGCGCGGGTGCTCCCGGTGGGTGGCGGACGGGAGGCGCGGGGCGGGCTGGTGCCGTGCCTCCAGTCCAGTGGGTGGTCAGGAGCCGATGGCGGACCGCAGGTACGGCGCGGTGCGGCTGGCGGCGGAGGCCGCCACCTCGGACGGCGTGCCCGTCGCGACGACGCGGCCGCCGTCCTCCCCGCCCGCCGGGCCGAGGTCGACGACGTGGTCGGCCTGCGCCACCACCGACATGACGTGCTCCACCACGACCACCGTGTTGCCGGCGTCGACGAGACGGTGGAGCTGCGCGGTGAGCAGCTCGAGGTCGGCGGCGTGCAAACCGGTCGAGGGCTCGTCGAGCAGGTACAGCGTGTGGCCCGAGCGTGCGCGCTGGAGTTCCGTGGCGAGCTTGATGCGCTGGGCCTCGCCGCCGGAGAGCTCCGGCGCCGGCTGGCCGAGCCGCAGGTAGCCCAGGCCGACCTGCTGCAGGGCCGTCAGCGCTCGGGCGGCGGCGGGGAGGTCGGCGAGGGCGTCCGCGGCCTCGTCGACGGTCATGCCGAGGACGTCGGCGATGGTGGAGCCGTCGCGGCGGACCTCGAGCGTCTCGGCGTTGTAGCGGGCGCCGTGGCACTCCGGACACGGCGCCCAGCTGCCGGGGAGGAACAGGAGCTCGACGGAGACCGAGCCCTCGCCCTGGCACACCTCGCAGCGGCCGCCCTCCACGTTGAAGGAGAACCTCCCGGCAGTCCAGCCGCGCTGCTTCGCCTGTTCGGTGGCGGCGAACGCCTGCCGAACGGCGTCGAACATGCCCGTGTAGGTCGCGAGGTTCGAGCGGGGCGTGCGGCCGATCGGCTTCTGGTCGACCTCGACGACGCGGGTGATGAGCGGGTGCCGTGCTGCGACGGTGGGGAGGACGCCGCCGACGAGGGACGACTTGCCGGAGCCGGAGACGCCCGTCACCGCGGACATCACGCCGAGGGGGAGGTCGAGGTCGAGGTGGTCGAGGTTGTGGAGGGTCGCGTCGCGGATCTCGAGGGTGCCGACGGGTTCCCTCGGCTCGTGGGCGGGGCGCTCGCCGCCGGGGTGGAGGTATCGGCGCGTGACGCTCTCCTCGATGTCGGCGAGGCCGTCCGGCGGGCCGCTGTACAACACGCGCCCACCACCCGAGCCCGCGCCCGGTCCGACGTCGACGATCCAGTCCGCCCGCCGGACGATGTCCATGTCGTGCTCGACCACGAAGACGCTGTTGCCGCCCGCGCGCAGGTCGTCGAGGACCTGCACGAGCGACTCCGTGTCCGCCGGGTGCAGGCCCGCGCTCGGCTCGTCGAGGACGTAGACCACGCCGAACAGCCCCGAACGGAGCTGCGTCGCGATCCGGAGGCGCTGCGTCTCGCCGGGGGAGAGCGTCGGGGTCGCCCGGTCGAGCCCGAGGTACCCCAGCCCCAGGCCGATGAGGACGCCGATGCGGCTGCCGAGGTCCTGGGCGATCGACTTCGCCACCTCCGACCGTTCGCCCGAGGTCACCGTGCTCTGCGCCGGCGTCGGGTCCGTCAGCTCGGCGGCAGGGCGGAGGACCTGGGCGAGCTCGCTCAGGGGCAGCCCGTTGAACTCGGCGATGCTCAGCCCGCCGAACGTCACCGCGAGGGCCGCCCGCGTCAGTCCCGAGCCGCCGCACAGCTGGCACGGGCCGGACTCCACGAACCGCAGGGCCTTGTTCCGCTGCGTCTCGCTCTGTGAATCGGCGAGGGTGTGCAGCGTGTACTGGCGTGCGCTCCAGAACCGGCCCTTGTACGGCTTCGCGACACGGTCGCGCTTCGGGTGCACCTCGACGACGGGCTGCTCCTCGGTGAAGAGGAGCCAGTCGCGGTCGGCCTTCGGCAGGTCCTTCCACGGCCGGTCGATGTCGTAGCCGAGGACTGCCGTCACGTCGCGGAGGTTCTTGCCCTGCCAGGCACCCGGCCAGGCGGTGATCGCGCCCTCGCGGATGGACAGCGACGGGTCGTGGACCGCCGACGCCTCGGTCACCTCGTGTGCCGTGCCGAGGCCGTGGCAGCGCGGGCACGCCCCGGCGACGGTGTTCGGGGAGAACGAGTCGGAGTAGAGCTGCGTCGCGCCCTCCGGGTAGGTGCCGGCGCGCGAGTAGAGCATGCGGACCGAGTTGCTCAGCGTCGTCAGCGTGCCCACGGTCGAGCGGGTGCTCGGCGCGCCCCGCCGCTGCTGCAGGGCGACGGCCGGGGGCAGGCCCGTGATCGCGTCCACGTGCGGCGTGCTGCCCTGCGCGATGAGTCGGCGGGCGTACGGGGCGACGGACTCGAGGAAGCGGCGTTGAGCCTCGGCGAAGACGGTGCCGAAGGCGAGGCTCGACTTGCCAGAGCCGGAGATGCCCGTGAAGGCGACGATGCGGTCGCGGGGGATGTCGACGTCGACGTTCTGGAGGTTGTGCTCGCGGGCGCCGCGGACGTGGATGAAGCCGTCGGGAGCGGGGGCGGGGCTGCTGGCGGGCTGGTCGTGCGGGGCGGGCATTGGTTCGAGCGTAGGCGGGGTGGCTGGGTGGTGCTCGCGCTGGAGTGGCGCGATCTCTCCACTGTTTTGCATCTGATACTGGAACTGGTATCTTGCAGGTGTTCGCGGGAGCAAGGGGGAGGTCGGCATGTCTGGGGAGTTGCGGGTGTCGTACGCGGCGCTCGAGGGGGTGAGCAGGACGCTCACGGTCGCACGGAACACGTTCGCGGAACGTCCGATCCCGAGCGCTAACGGCGCGTTCGGAGCGGAACCGGTCGAGTCGGCCTTCGCGAGGTTCCGTGCCGCCCAGGAGCGCTCGACCGGCTGGTTGGTGGACACGAGCCGGACGCTCGCGCAGTTCGCGTACGACACCCGTCAACTCGTGCCGGACACCGACACCGACCTCGCACGCGGCCCGGCGATGGCCGTCCAGTGACCGCCGACCCGTTCGCCGGGGATCCGCACGCGATCCTGTTGCTGTCCAGGGCCCTCGCCGAACACCGGGACGATGTGGAGGCAGGTGCGCGCCGAGTCGAACGGTCCGGTGCCGATGCCGACGACTGGACCGGAGCAGCGAAGGAGCGGTTCTCGGTCACGGTCGCGAGCATGACGCCCGCGGCCCGACGACTGGTCTCCCGACTCGACACCGCCGTCGACGTGCTCGACCGCTACGCACTTGCTGTGCGGCAGATCCGGGACGAGGCGGAGCGGCTCCGGTGCGGTCAGGTCCAGCTCGAAGCGGAGGCCGCGGCGAACGCGGTCGCGCTCGCCGCAGCGCGGATGGCGACGTCGAGCGCCGACGCCACCGAGTCGGACGCCACGCGGGTCAGACGGTTGGCGTCGGAGGCCGACGACCTCGCAGCAGCGACTGCGCGGTACGAAGGAGCGTGGGACGACCTGGTCCGGCGTCGAGCGGCTGCTGACCGCGAGGCGGCGTCCGGACTCTCGGACGCCCATGTGCTCGGCGTGGCTCCCTCGTACCTCGGTGCACTGCGGACGATGAGCGACCAAGACTTCCTTCGCGCCATCGCGGGCCTGCCGCCGGAGGTGCTCGCCGAACAGGGGCGCGATGTCGCGGATCGCCTGGAGGGCATGTCACCCGGAGTCGTGCAGGAGTGGTGGGACGGGCTCGGGGGTCGGGGGAGCGCAGGGGAGCACTCGGCGGCGCAGGACGCGTTGATCACGGGGTTGCCCGGCGTCATCGGGAACCTCAAAGGGGTGCCGTACTGGGCGCGGGACCAGGCGAACCGATCGGCGGCGCAGCGGGCGTACGCGGAGGCGAAGGACGCCGTGAAGTTGGCCCAGGACAAGTACGAGCGCGCGGTCGGCCGGGCTGCACAGGCTGTCGCGCAGCGGGAGCTGATCGCGGCCCGGGAACGGTGCGACCAGTTCGAGAACTTGACTGCGGGCGGCCGGAAGCATCTGCAGCTCCTGCACGAGGTCGCGCGCCAGATGGTGTCGTTCGCTCCCTCGCATCCGCCGACCGGCGCGTTCTCGGTGGGCGACCTCGACCGTGCCGACAGTGTGTCGTACCTGGTGCCGGGTATGGGGAGTTCGCTGCAGGACACGACGCAGTACATGACGGCTGCCTCCCGTGTGGTCGCTCTCCACCAGGTGCTCAACACGGAGCACACCACCGCGATGGTGACCTGGATCGGATACGAAGCGCCGCCGAACTTCCTCACGACGGGCGATCGCGGGGTCTTCGAAGACGAGTACGCGATCGCGGGAGCCAAGGAGCTCGCCGCTGATCTGCAGGGCTTCCGTGCGACGCGACCGGGAGCGCACCTGGACGTCGTCGCTCACTCGTACGGTTCCACGGTCGCGGCGATCGCGCTCCATGATCACCCTGAGCTCGGTGTGCGTTCGTTCGTGACGCTGGGCTCGGCTGGGATCCCGTCGGACGTCCCGGACGCCGCTGCGACCCACGCGGAGCACATGTACGCGGCGCAGGCCGTCGAACGGTACGACGTCGCCTTCATCGGTCGGAAGTACAGCGTTCCACACCGGCTCGACCCGACCGACCACTTCGGGGCGACGAGGATCGACACGTTCGAGGGGAACCGTGTGAACGTCCACGATCTCGGCGTGCACAGCGCGACGAACGACGACTACGGCTACCTCGACGCGGGAACGAACTCGCTGTTGACCACGGCAAGGGTGACGCTTCCATGACCGCGGTGCGGGCGGGTTCTCGATGTCGGCGGGTCGCGCTGACGGCTGTGCTCGTGGTCATCACTGCAGTTTTGGCTGGTTGTGAAGCAAGAGGAACGACCGTGACACCGGAAGCCGCGAAGCGCGAAGCCTTTCTGTTCCTCGATCAGACGACGAGGCGGGCCGCGCTCGACTGGTCCGCTCCTCGCGAGCCGACCGCTGAGCGATGCTCTGGCGGGGTCAAGTTCCAGTACCTGGTGCATGCTCCTCTGTCCTCGACACAGTCCGAGCTCGCCGACACCCTGGCGGCCTACTGGCGCTCGGAGGGCCTGAGTGTTGAACGAACTCAGGAGGATTTCGGTGCCGGTTACGGCCTTGTCTATGCGGCCACCGCCCGAGCGCAAGGGTCGCCCGGGGCGGCTTTCGAGATCACGAGGCTGCACGCCCTGGTCTACATCGACTCCCAGTGCGTCGCTGGCGAGGCAGGCGATTGAGGTGGCCAAGAACAATACCTCCGGTGCGGGCGGCGATTGGATCGCCACCTCCGGTGACTCGATCGGGACAGGGCCTGATCGATCGCGACGCCAGTGCGTGCCCATTGGTCGCTGTGGCGAAGGCGACGCTGTCGTGATGAAGAAGGACGCAAGCCGGGTCGCGTCTCTCCTCGCAGGCCTGCTCGTCGTGGGCCTGTCGGCCTGTGCAGAGGAAGGAACATCGATGCCGAGCGCGGCTGATGTTCAGAGAGACGCTGTCCAGTTCCTCAGCCGGAGTGAGCAGGTGGTGAACGTCCCTTGGAAGGACATCCCGGAACCCATCCTTGAACAGTGTGATGACGGTGTTCGTTTCGTCTACAGCGCGGTCGTCACCGTGGACAACGACGCGAAGGCGAACGCCGCGGAGTTGGCGATGTTCTGGCGATCCGAAGGGCTCTCGGTCTCGCCGTCCGTCACGGACTTCGGAAGCCGGGGCAACACGATCTATGCAGCGACTGCTCATCGTGACAGCGGGCCGCGAGCGGCGTACCAACTCAGTGTGATCTCGGTTGCGATCGAGATCACGTCCGAATGCGCGCCGGGGGCCGTCGATGACGACGACGAGTGAGACCCTCGGATGCTCGCAGCGCAGTACCCGCGGTACGAACGCCGCAAGCAACGACACCAGACCGATCGGGAGGCCTGGACACACTCGGGTACCGAGGAGCGCACGTGCAGTACGACACAACGCTGACGCCGGAACGCACGGTGATCGGGTATCCGAACGGGTACAACGCAGGCGCTTCGCCCGACAAGTTCGCCATTTAGTTCCAGGTCAACGACGGATACGCCGACCTCTCGGTCTACGGACACTGCGTGCCCGGGAACGTACCGAAGCTCGGAACCCGCCCGAATCCGCTGTCGAGCGAACTTCCGTAGTGTGGTTCAACGCCGACGGTCGCTGCAGTGACCGGTTCGTCATGAATGGGAATCATCGGTGACTCGACAATTCAAGCGTTGGGTCCGAGCCGCGACCCTGATCGGGGTCACCTCGTTGTTCATGAGCGGCTGCGCGGGAACGGACCCTCACCGCCCTGGAAGGAAGGACTCGTCCATGACTGTTGCACAGTCTCACGGGGCTGTGGAGCGGATCTTCGCCGCGGTTCAGTCCGTCGTGGGCGAGGATGGCTGGACTGATGAGCAGCCGGGCTGGTTCGCTTGCGGAAGCGGCGGCAAGAAGGCGGCTCAGTACACCTGTTCGGCCACCCGCAAACTGCCCCTTCCCGCCGCTCCTGACGAGGTAGCGAGCCGCGTCGTCGGCGCTCTGGAGGAGATCGGGTACGGCGGTGCTCGAGTGCAACGTGATGAGACGCTCGTTCCGCCACGACCGGTCATCGCTTATCCGAACGGCTACAACAGGGGAGCTGCTGCCGACGGGTTCCTCGTGCAGTTCCAGGCCTACGACTCCCACGCAGACGTGTCGATCGAAGGCCACTGCGTCAGCGGGAAGGCTCCGGAGTTCGGGACGCCGTTGAATCCGCGCCCGACCGATCTCCCGTGATGCAGATCCCCGGAGTTTGTGTACGAGCGGCAGACAGGACTGACCGGTGACCCGACGTTCTAACCGACGGGTCATCCCGGGTGCCTTGTGCGCGATGTTCGTGACGCTCCTCACCGGCTGCTCCGAGACCGGCCCCCAGGCCCCAGCGAGTAAGGACTCATCCATGACGGTGCAGGCGTCCCATCAGCAGGTTCACGACATCTTCGAGGCAATCAAGTCAGTCGTGGGCGAGGACGGGTGGACCAGCGGGACTGAGTCGGAATGGAACGACTGCTCATCGAACGGCGGATCAGGAGCGCAGTTCATGCTGACCGCAGTTCGAAAGCAGCAACTCGCCGGCACCCCGGACGAGGTGACGAAGCAGGTCGCGGACAGGCTCGAGTCGAAGTTGGGCATGAGAGGGATACGTGTTCAGCACGACAAGACGTTCTCGCCTCCCCGTACGGTCATCGGTTACCCGAATGGATACAACATGGGGACCGCTTCCGACGGCTACGGGCTGCAATTCCAGATGGACCCCGAGTTCGTCGGCATCATCATCTACGGTCACTGCGTGCCCGGAGAGGTACCCGCTCTCGGCACACCGATGAACCCGCGCCCCACGGATCTTCCGTAGGCACCGTTCCTGGCCGTCACAAATCGCATGCGCACGTTGGAGCTCGAGTTCCGGATTTCGGTACCCCGTTTAATCCGAGCCCCATGGAGGGTCGCTTCTCCCTCAGTGTCACTGGCCGCCGCCGTCGGGAGCGCAGCCCGGTCCGACGGGGACTTCGTCCCAGGTCCGTACCCGATCCAGCGGGAACCGGCTGAGCGGCGCCAGGCTCACGAGCGTGGGCGGCAGGGCACGTTCGGTGCTCGCAGGAAGGGACACCGGCAACGACGCATTCACGGGATCCGTCCTGCCCCCGGGCGTCCGCCGGACCGAGTGATGCCGTCCCAGCGGTCGAGCTCCCGCTCGACACTGGTCGCAGCAGCGCCCGGATCTCCGTGCTCCCAGAACCGCAGGACCCGCCACCCTTCGGACACCAGGACCGCCTCGTTCTGCGCGTCACGCTGCCGGTTCGCCAGTAGCTTCCGGCGCCAGAGCTCGGCGTTCGCCCTCGGCAGGTGTGCATGCTCCTCGCAGTAGTGCCAGAAGCAGCCGTCGACGAACACCGCGACCCGGGCACGCGGGAAGACCAGGTCCGGACGAACGCGACAGCGCGTGCTCACTCGGCGGTCGACGAAGAACCGTCGCCCGCGGCGGTGGAGCTCCCGCCGTAAGGCCAGTTCGGGTGCGGTGTCCCGCCGACCGAACCGCGCCATGTGCCGTCGTCGGGCATCGTCGGCTTCCCAGTGCGACATGCCTCGATCGTGGGGGGAGCCCAGGCATCCCGGCAAGGCGGTCTTCCGGATCTGTGGACGGCCACGCCCCATTGGAAGGACGCGCCCGGCTACCGCGCCGACACAGCCTCGAGGTACCGCCGCGCCCCCCGGATCTGCCGCCCGAGCGAGATGCTCACCGCGATCCCGACCACGACGATCACGGCGATGAACATCCGCGCGAAACCTCCGAGCCAGAGGTCGTCCCGCTCGAGGTTCGGCAGCTGCGACCCGGCGATCCCGGCGTAGAGCAGCAGGAACTGCCCGATCATGACCGGCAACGTCACTGCGGCACCCCGAGCCCAGTCGAAGGCCCGGTGCGCCATCTCGGATCCCGGCTCCCCGAGCGGCCGTCCGGAGAACACCGCCCGCCGGACTGCCTTGCGTCCGGACTTGTCCAGCTCGCGGATCGGCCACTGCATCGACGGCGCGAGCCGGAACGACGCGGGGGCGAGCGAGAGCGCACCGCCGAGACCACCAAAGCTCATCCCGACACCGAGGATGGCGAGGACCCGGGCGAGCACGTCGTCGCCGCTGGAGACGATGATCCCGACCACCGCCCCGACCACGAACCCGATGATCGCGATGGGAACGGTCCGCCGCCACGCCCGCCGAGCGATGCCCTCGTAGTCCCCCATGCGCCCCACCCTACGAGGAACGCCCGCGATCGGACTGGAGGCACGGATCGACCCGCCAGCGTGCCGTGCGTCGCGCAGGTGGGTCGCGCCTCCAGACCGGCTCCTTCTGACGGCGCACCGCGCCGGATCGACGGGGGATCAGCGCGCGCTGCGCGCCGCTTGCGCAGTCCGGCGGACACGTCCTCGAGGCGGACGATCTCCTCGACCGGCAAGCCGCAGTCGGCCCGGAGGAGTGTCGTGCGGAGTGCTCGGAACCACAGGACGTCGGGGCTGAGGACGAGTCGACCGCCGATCTCGAGCCGACGCGGTGCTCTTCGCTGCTCACTCGGGAGGTACCCGGGGACAACGTCGCTCGCCCCGGAACGCGGCTCGTCGGGCAGGTACGTCGCGAACCTGCGGACGAGCACGATCGTGGCGTCGGTGTGCGGCACGGGTCAATGATCGCCCGGGCGAGGCGCCGGGGCTGCGAGCCGCACGCTGAGTTCCGGACGGCCAGGCGGACGGACGGCGCCCTCGACGGTCCCGAGCACCGCGACCCGGTCGTCCGCCGGCAGGTCGCGCAGCGTGATGGCGACCTCGCCGCGGTACCGCCCCGCCGATGCCAGCTGCACGGTGACGGACCCTGCTGGTCGGGGCTGCCCGCCGGCCTCGGGCAGCGGCAGGTCGGCGAAGCGCTCGCGGGAGTGCTCCAGGCGGATCATCGCCTCGGCAGCGTCGGGTCGTTCGCGGTCGGGAACGGCCAGCCCGGCGAGGACCGCCGGGTGCACACCGGGGGCGGCGGTGCCGTCGAGCACGACGACCCCGTCGCGGACGAAGGTCCCGAGCCGCGACCACGACCGGTCGGAGAGTGCCGGGTCGCCGACGTACACGTCGTCCACACCGACCTCGGCCAGCGCGAGCGCCTGGTGCAGCGGCGGGGCGTTCCGGTGCGCCTCGACGGTGGGCAGCCCCTCGCCGAGCGGCCCGCGTCGGACCGTGTCACCGGCGATGAACGCCCCGAGCCGCCATCCGAACGACCGGGCGGTGGCTGCCGACGCGGCGACCGAGGACAGCGCCAGGCCGGTCCACTCGCGGGTAGAAGTTGTGGATCAGCTCGACGTCGAGGTCGGCGAACGGCGCGAGGTCCTCGTGGCCGAGCGTGCTCGCGTTGAGGGCGATCGGCAGGACGGAGGCGATGGACCGGATGGCAGTCTCCGGGAACCCGAAGTCGATGCGGACCCGGGCGACCCCGATGGACCGGAGAAACGCCCAGGGGTCGTCGCCCAGCAGCCGGGCCGTGTTCGGGGAGACGTCGGCGACGACCGCGAGCCCGCAGTCGATGGCGGCCGAGACGATCGCGGTCGCAGCGTCCCGGGCACCGGTGGGGGAGTCCTCGGGGATGTGCAGCGAGGTGAATGCGAGCGTCGCTCCGGCGGCTGCCGCGGCGTCGAAGGTGGGCGCGGCGAGCTCCGCGTGACCGAGGTACGCGCTCGCGCCCGACCGCATCAGCGCACCGCCCCTGCACCGGCACCAGCGCCGGCACCGGCACCGGCACCAGCGCCGGCACCGGCCTCGGCACGGGCTGCGGCCGCTGCGGACGTCACGGGCGAACTGGCGTCCGCGGGCTCTGCCGAGGCGACGACGTCGAGCGGCGCTCCCGGGGCGGACTGCGCCTCGAGGTCGGCCCGCACCGAGGCGGACACCCCGAACAGCAGCGTCGCGATGAAGCCCACGACGTACGCCACGAGCAGCCCCGAGCCGTAGCCGAGGAACGCCCAGCCGTACCCGGAGGACCCGTTGAGCAGCGGCAGGAGCGACAGGTCCGACGCGCCGATCGCGATCGCGCCGACGGAGTGCCCGAGCTGGTCGAACAGGCCGACGACCCCGCCGCCGAACGCCCCGCCGATGCACGCGGTGATGAACGGCCGCCCGAGGGGGAGCGTCACGCCGTAGATGAGCGGCTCGCCGACCCCGAGGAGTCCGGCCGGCAGCGCACCACGGATCGTCCGCGAGAGCGCTTCGTTGCGGCGGAAGCGCAGCCACAGGGCGACGGCCGCGCCGATCTGCCCGGCACCGCCCATCGCGAGGACGGGCAGCAGCACCGTCCACCCGGTCTGGTCGATGAGCGTGGTGTGGATCGGCGTGAGGGCCTGGTGCATGCCGGTCATGACGAGCGGGAGGAAGAAGCCGCCGAGCACGAACCCGGCGAACGCGCCCCCGTTGGCGAGGAGCCAGGTCGCGGCCGAGCCGATCGCGACCGAGACGACCCCGGCGACGGACATCAGGACGCCGAGGGTGACGGTGCCGGCGACGAGGACGGTGACGGTCGGCACGACGATGAGGGCGATCACGTCGGGCGTGTGCCTCCGCATGAACCGTTCGACCAGGGCGGCGAGGATGCCGCCCGCCATCGCCCCGAGCACGCCACCCTGTCCTGGGGCGAGCGTCTGCCCGAACACGGTGACGTTCGCGACCCCGGCGGCGACGACGACCCCGCCGACCGCGCCACCGAGGATCGGCGTGCCGCCGAACTCCTTGGCGGCGTTCATCGCGACGAACACGGCGAGGAGCGACAGGAACCCGCTGGAGAGCACCCCGAGGAACGGGGTGACGGCCGGCAGCCAGTGCAGGTTCGTCAGGATGCCGTTGATCCCGGCGATGAGCCCGCAGGCGATCAGGGCGGGGATGAGCGGGATGAAGATCGCGGAGATCTTCCGGATGGACCGCATGGTGCGGCCGTCGGCACGCGAGCGGGCGGCGGCCTTCATGGAGGCGCCGCGGGCGGCGAGTTCCGCCGGCGACGCACCGGTGGTGCCGGACGCCCCGGACGCGCCGGAGCCCGACGCACCGCCCGCGCTTCCGGCCGCCCGCAACGCCGACAGGTCCGTCGCCACCCGGTCGACCAGCCCTGGGCCGAGCACGATCTGCAGGTTCGATCCCGCGGCGATCGCGGCGAGCACCCCGTCGGTCGACTTGAGGTCGTCGAGTGCGACCGCGTCGGTGGACACGACCTCGACGCGCAGGCGGGTCATGCAGTTCTCGACGTCGGCGATGTTCGCGGGTCCGCCGACGGTGTCGAGGATCCGGTGTGCGAGTTGCTGTGCATCGGCCATTGATGTGCTCCTCGGGGAAAGGGAGATGGAGGGGAGTGGGTGGTCAGAGGACGGCGCGGAGGGAGCCGTCGGCCTCGGCGAGGCGGGAGCGGGCGACGTCGGCCGACACCCCGGTGAGGAGCATCGCGATCGCCGTCTTCACCTCGCCGTCGCAGGCCTCGAGCGCGGCGGACACCTCGGCGTCGGGGGCGCCGGTCACGTCCTGCACGAGCGAGAAGGCCCGGGCGACGAGCTTCTCGTTCGTCGCCCGCACGTCGACCATGCGGTTGCCGTAGGTCTTGTGTCGCCGGACCATCGCCAGCGTGGTGAGCATGTTGCAGACGAGCTTCTGCGCCGTACCGGCCTTGAGTCGGGTCGACCCCGCGATGAACTCGGGTCCGACGACGACGTCGATCGCGATGTCGGCGAGCCGCCCCGCGGCCGAACCCGCGTTGCACGCGACCGAGACGGTCGTGGCGGAGCGGCGCCGGGCCTCCCGGATGGCCGCGAGCACGTACGGGGTGCGTCCCGACGCGCTGATGCCGACGACCACGTCGTCGGCCGTCAGGCCGAGCGCGTCGAGGTCGTGGACGGCCGCTGCTTCGTCGTCCTCGGCCCCCTCGACGGCGGTGGTGAGGGCGACGTCGCCGCCGGCGATGACGCCGACGACCTGCGACGGGTCGGTGCCGAAGGTGGGCGGGCACTCGCTGGCGTCGAGGACGCCGAGCCGGCCCGGCGTGCCGGCGCCGACGTAGACGAGCCGGCCGCCGCGCGCGAACGCTGCGGCGATGCGGTCGGCGGCCTCGGCGACGGCCGGGAGGCACGGCTCGATCGCGGCGGGCACGCTGCGGTCCGCAGCGTTCATGCGTCGGGCCGCCTCGAGGGTGGGGACGAGGTCGATGTCGTCGAGCGCGGCGTCCGCGGCCTCGGTCGTGAGGGTGGCGAGTTCGTCGCGGAGGGCGTCGTGGGCCATGGTGCTCAGCTCCGGTGGTGCGTGCGGACGGCGGCGCGGGTGCGCTCGAGGAGGGGGCGCGACCGGGCGTCGGTGCGCTGGGCGACGACGATGAACAGGGCGTCGACGATCGCGAGCTGGCTCATCCGGCTGCCCATCGCCGCCGGGCGGAGTTCGCTCTCGGCGCCCGCGACGCCGAGCAGGACGTGGTCGGCGTGGTGCGTCAGGGGCGCGTGCGCGTGGCCGGTGACGGCGATGACGGTGGCCTCGTTGAGCTTCGCCTGGGTCGCCACTTCGAGCGACTCGGTGGTGGTGCCGGAGTGGCTGACGAGGAGCATCACGTCGTCGTGGCCGATCACGCTCGCGAGGGTGAGGGCGTTGTGCGGGTCCTCGGCGATCGAGCTCGGGATACCGATGCGCTCGAGCTTGAGGTGGAGGTCCCGTGCGACGATGCCGCTCGCGCCGACGCCGTACAGGACCACCCGGCGTGCTCGGACGATCGCGTCGGCCGTGTCGCTCAGCGCCGTCGGGTCGAGGGCCGCGCGGGTGTCGGTCATCACGGCGCGGACGTCCTCGGTGACCTTCGCGATCACCGTTGCGACGTCGTCGTCGACCCCGACCCCGGCGTGGATCTCGGCGTGCACCGCGATGCCGCGCTCGACGGCGCGGGTCATGCTGCGCTGCAGGTCGGCGTAGCTCGGGAACCCGAGGTGCCGGGCGAAGCGCGACACGGTCGCGGGCGACACCCGGGCGCGGTGGGCGAGGTCGGCGGCACTGCCCTCCGCGGCCCGTTCCGGGTCCTGGAGGACGGCGTCGGCGATGGCACGCATGCTCGCCGGCATGCCGGCCGACTGGGTGCGCACGAGCGCGAAGGCGTCGGCGCGGTCGGTCCGCGGGGTCGCGGGCGCTGCAGGGGTCGTCGTCGGCATGCGTGCCATGAAAGAGCATTGCGGACGTGAGTGCCAGTCTTGGAATCACATTTCTTGCGCCGGCGCGTTCGCGAGCGTCGCGCTCGCCGGGCACGGACGGGAGGAACGGATCACCGTGGCGGGGCGCGGTCCGTCGTCGAGGTGTGTCGCGTCGGCGGACCGGACCACCATGCCGACGCGGCGTGCGGGGCGGTGGTGGGGCGTGCCTCCCGGCGGTCAGGCGGTCGGGTGCGCCGTGCCTCCCGGCGGTCAGGCGGGCAGGCGGGCCGGGCCTCCCGGCGGTCAGGCGGTCGGGTGGGGCGTGCCTCCGGCGGTCAGGCGGTGGTGCGGCGCGGACGGAGGACGCCCGCGCGGACCAGCCACACGTAGAGGATGCAGCCGATGCAGACGTCGAAGACGGCGTTGAGGAACGCGGCGACGAGCGCGACGGCGGCGCCCACCGGGGCGGCGTACGGGACGCCGACCAGGGCGAGGAGGAGCGCGACGGCGGTGACGAACAGACCGACCTGCTGGGCGAAGGTCGGGGGCTCCGGCGCCTCGAGGTCGGCGGGCGGGGCGAGGCGCAGGCGGACGAAGCGGCGGAAGAACGCGCCGTAGGGGTGGCGTCGGATGCCGCCGATCCCGCCGACGGCGAAGAGCGCGACGATGACGGCGAGCAGGACGATGCCGACGACGTACGTGGTGGGGACCAGGGTGAGGACGATCGTCAGCGCGAGGAGGACGGTCGTGATCGCCGCTCCGAAGCGCGGGGAGCGGGGGTCGATGCCGGTGGGGCGGGTGTCGGTCATCGTGCTGCTCCGGAGCTCGCCGGTGCGAGGACCGCGTCGAGTGCCCGGTCGAGCTCGTCACGACGCGGGGGACCGCCGAAGCGGGTGCGGACGGTGCCGTCGCCGTCGACGAGGAGGACCGTCGGGGTCTGGAGGACGTTGTAGCGGGCGGCGACCTCGGGGCGGTCGGCGACGTCGATCTCGAGCCGTGCGACGCCCTCGTGCTCGGCGGCGACGGCGTCGAGCTGGCGGCGGGTGCCGGGGCAGCGGGCGCAGGTGGGCGTGGAGAACTGAACGAGGGTGGCGCGGTGGCCGAAGGCCTCTTCGGGTGCCAGGCCGTGCGCGGTGGTGCTGCTGCGGTCGGTGGTCCCGACGCTGGTGCTGCCGGCGTCGTCGGGGGTGTGGCTGCCGTTCGGGGCTGCGGGCGCGGTCGTGTACTGCGCGCGGCCGGTGCGGCTGCGGAGCACGAGCCCGAGCACGGTCGCGAGGGCGAGGACACCAACGAGGACGGCGACTGCCGAGAAGACGGTCATGCGGCGACGGTACGTCGCTTCCCCGAGTGGTTCGTGGATCGTGACCTCGTGTGACGCGCCCTACGCTGTGGCGGGTGACTGACTCCGTGGTTCCCGGACGCTACCGGCACTTCAAGGGCGGCGAGTACGAGGTGGTGCTCGTGGCGCGGGACGTCGAGACCGAGGAGCCGGTGGTCGTGTACCAGGCGCTGTACGGGGAGCGGGGGCACTGGGTGCGGTCGCTGGCGGACTTCACGGCGTGGGTGTCGCGGGACGGGTACGAGGGGGCGCGGTTCGTGCAGGTGGGGTGAGCGTGTCCGCCCGCGCAGCACCATCGCGTCGACGGCGGCATCGCCTCCACACAGTGCTTGATCGGCGGAGATGAAGACTAGGTGTGAGGGCGGGAGCGGCGCCGCACTGCTTCGACTGGGGAGGGGGGTCGGCACCGCTCGCGGACTTGGGCTGCGCGACCACGCGCGTGCCCGAACGTCAGCCGTGTTCGCGGCCGGGGAGTGGGGCACCGTCGAGGAACGCCTCGTAGTCGGAGCGGGCATCGTCGTCGACGGTGGGGGCGCCGTGGCCGTACCGGGCGTCGGTGCGGTCGCGCTTCGGACCGGAGAGCCAGAACCATTCGTCGGTGTCGACGTCGCGGAAGTGGGCGTCGGTCCCCGCTCCTCCTGCAGCACCTGCGCAATCAGCTTCGAGTCCGACACGTCCACGGCCTGCGCAGATGCGGAGGCCGTCGTGCTGCGCGGCAGTAAGCGCACGATCGTCGGGGACGACGACCAGGTGCGGGGACGACGACCAGGTGCGGGGGCGTAGGCGGTTCATCCTCACGCCCCTGGACCTGCCGGTCGTCGCAGGGGCGGTGGAGGCCGCGGGGGAGGACGGCTTCATCGCTGTGGTGTGGCGGCTCGACCCGGCGCTGGTGGGGGCGGTCGTGGCGTCGATGACGGTGCCGGCTGGTGCTGCGGGCGCTAGGGGTTCTGCTGCTTAGGCTTCGTCGCCTGCGGGAGCGATGGCGCCGCTACCTTGACTGGGGAGCTGGACGGCGCCGCTCCCGGACGCGCTCGCCCGGTAGATCAGGTTGCTTGACACCCCGGAGGACATCCTCATGCTCATCCCGCTCGTGTCGCGGGAGGTCGTGCTGCGGTTGCTGCAGACCGAACATGCGCCGCGGATCACGGCGGCCCTGGACAGGACCGGGGCCTCGGTGGTCGTCGGAGTCACGCCGCTATTGAACGGGCGGATGGCTGAGGGCTGGTCGATGGAGCAGCTCGCACGGAAGCTGCGCGTGAGCGAGTCGACGTTGTTCGCGCGGTTCGAGGCGGCGACGGGGATAACGCCGGCACAGTACCTCAAGCGAACGCGGCTGGGGGAGACACGGCGGCGGATGGTGTTGCACGGGGACACTGCGGCGCAGGCTGCGGCTCCGGGAGGGGGGGGTCCGGAGTGCGTCGCACTTCTCCAGGAACCACCGGGAGGCGCACAGGAGACCGCCGGCGGCGGATGCGGTGGTGGTGCGGGAGGTTCACTTCACTGCGCCTTCTCAAACTGGAGAGGGTAGCTATTGCCGCAGAGGGTTCGGATGCTCACCTGCTCAGCGGCTTCGTTGCCGCGGGCGCGGCCTTGAGGGTCGATCCGCTGTCGGACCCGCACGATACGATCATCTGCATGCCCGAAACGCACGATCTGACCCCCGGTTCGCAGGGCAGCCAGCTCCCCGTCATCAGCCTCTTTTCCGGAGCTGGCGGCCTCGATCTCGCCGTTGAAAGGGTTGCCGACGAGCCGTTGGACATTCCGCGGTCGGCGACACTTGGGCCATTCCGAGTTGCAGTCGCGACCGACTACTCCTCGCAGGCTCTCGAAACGCTTGCTTTGAACCTGCCCGGAACGGCAATACTTCCAAGTGACATCAGAGACACACCGAGTTCTGAGCTCTTGAGGATGGGGTCACTTCAGGAGGGAGACGCTGCGCTCGTTATCGGCGGCCCGCCCTGCACACCATTTTCGAAGTCTGGTTTCTGGCTCGCTGAAAAGCGGGAGTCGAGAGACCCCAATGCGTCACTACTCGAAGAATACGTGAGGGTAGTGGCACAGACGCGGCCCGAAGCATTCGTTCTCGAGAATGTACAGGCCTTGACCTACAGGACTCATCAAGTTGCATTCAGCCGTCTGCTAGCAGCGCTCAAAGAACTGGGTTACAACCCGCAATGGAAAACTCTTCTCGCGGCAGATTTCGGTGTGCCACAGCTGCGAAAGCGCGTCTTCATAGTTGGCCGACGAGACGGCACAGCGTTTGAATTCCCCGAGGCCACTCACGCCGGCCCAAGCGAGACGACTCGAGTCTGGGATCAGTCGAAGTTGCCTCACGTGACGGCGGCTCAGGCGTTCCAAGGCCTGATCGGCGTCCCTGAGGACGGCGAGCTAGTCGAGGGCAAGTATGGCGACTTGGCCGCCGAGATTCCCGGGGGACAGAACTATCTTTGGCACACAGACCGCTACGGGGGGCGAGATGAGTTCAAGTGGCGCTCGCGCTATTGGACATTCCTTCTCCGACTTTCGCCAGAGAAGCCGAGTTCGACGTTGCAGGCGCAGCCGGGTCCCTACGTTGGTCCTTTCCATTGGGAAAATGGCATGGACGAGGCCGGTAGGCAGAGAGCGCGAAGGCTGCGAGTGCCCGAAATGCTCCGCCTTATGACTTTCCCTGATGATTTTCAGATCGTCGGTAGTCGAGCGGATGTTCAGCGCCAGATTGGAAATGCTGTCCCGATGGAGCTGGGTAAGGCCGTGCTTCGCGCGCTATCGCTCCAGCTCGGCCACGTAGAGCCCCGTACGGAGGCCGAACATGAAGCTCTCGACCGACGTCAGAGACGGAGTATCCTCGTATGAGCATTGCCATGCCGGTCGATAAGGCAAAGGAAGTTCTAGCGGTCGCCTTGCAGCTTGCGACGGACGCATCCGTGCTCCCAATCGAGTGGATCAGTCACACGCGGGCCGTTTTTCGATTTACGGCGGCGACTTACACTCCGGCACTCGGGACTTTGCTTCTCGCGAAAGCGATAGACGCAGAAGTCGACAGCCTTTCTATTAAGGCGGAGGGCAACCGAGGGTATAGCATGCGCGGCCTAGCTCACGGTGTGCTCGTACCGGCAGCTCGCGTTGAGGGTTTTTCCATCAGGACTAAAGGCCGCGAGCCAATCAATAATCAGCCGTTCTTTCGCTATGAGAGAATCGACGAAATCGACCGCGTCCGGCATCCGAAGGACTTTGCCTACTTTCTGTCGATCGCAAAATCCGCGAACTCTCTCGACGGATCCAGCGCCCTGCATGCTTTCGCGGCTTTCCTATCTGTTGCCAAAGAAGAAGCTGATCGCGTCCACTCGGTGGTTTTGAGGGCACAAGGCCTCAATATCGATGCGCTGAGAGTGGCATCGAGTGATTACCTGCGCGCAAATGCCAGAGACCGTCCTCGGCGGCTCCAAGCGTTCGCTGCCGCCTGCCTCGAACTAGTACACAGTGACATCAGAACCAGGCCGCTTCATGACCCATCCAGGGACGTGCCTGGTGATGTGCACGTAGTTGCTGGTGGCGAGATCGTCACGGCGCTCGAAGCGCGTGGTAAAGAAGTGACCGAGTCGGACCTTGTCGCATTTGCCCACAGTTGCGCTGCTCATCGAATCGGGCGGGCAATAGTGCTAGTAGACACAGGCTCGGACGGGTGGGATCCGGCTATCTTGAATAGCTCCAAAGTCGATGTGCTGGCTCAACTGCGCGTCTATGGTGGAATTCTTGACTTCCTGAATGATGCTATCTCCTGGTCACACCTGCCTTACCACAAGGCGACTGAATTATTCACTAGACGATACGCGGCGAGGCTCGAGGAAATCGGGGTCGGCGTTGAAGGGCAAGAAGAATGGGCGCGGGCGGTTGCGGTAGCCTCCGCCCTCTAACTCCGAGTCGGTGAAGCACCATTCGGTTGGGCGGCACTGAGACCCCTGGGGAGCGCATGCAGATCAGCACCGACGGGCAGGTCCTGCTCAGTCCGAGCGATCTGTCGACGTGGGCCGCGTGCGAGTGGGCGTTCCTCCGACGCCTCGACGCCAAGCTCGGCCGCGGCGCACCCCTGCCCGAGGTCCACGACGACATGCTCGAGCGGACCGCCAGGCTCGGCGACCAGCACGAGCTCGACTACCTCGACATCCTCAAGCAGACCCGGCAGGTCGTGGAGTTCGACCGCCCGGAACCGGCGCAGTACGCCGACGCAGCCGAACGAGCACGACGCTCGATGCACGACGGCGCGGACGTCCTTTACCAGCCGACGTTCCACCGGCCGCCCGCGCCGGGGGCTCCCGGGTTCATCGGCTTCGCCGACTTCATCATCCGCAACGATGCCGGCGAGTACGAGGTCTACGACACCAAGCTCGCCCGCCACGCCAAGATCAGCGCCCTCCTACAGCTCGCCGCCTACGCCGAGCAGATGCAGTCGCACGGCATCCCGACCGGGCAACAGGTCCACCTCGTCCTCGGCGACCGCAGCACCACCACCCACGACCTCGCCGACATCGCCCCCGTGTACCGCACGCAGCGCGCCGAGCTCCAGCGCGTCATCGCCGAGCGGATGGCCGCCGACGACGAGCTGGCCTGGGGCGACCCTCGCTACAGCAGCTGCGGCCGCTGCCCGATCTGCACGACCCAGGTCGCCGACCACCGCGACCTCGTGCTCGTCGCCGGGATGCGCCTCGACCAGCGGACGAAGCTGATCCGCGCCGGGGTGCGAACGATCGACGACCTGGCGGACCGCACCGCGGCCGTGCCCGGCATGTCGCGGAGCACGCAAGATCGGCTGGTGCGTCAGGCGCGCCTCCAGGTCGAGTCCGAGGCATCCGCCAGCCGCGCACCCGTCTTCGAGGTCGCGGACCCGCGCGCCCTCGACGCGATCCCGGCACCGAATCCCGGCGACGTCTTCTTCGACTTCGAGGGCGACCCGCTCTACACCGAGGACGGCGTGCACTGGGGGATCGACTACCTCTTCGGCCTGGTCGACCCCGAGGCCCGCTTCACGGCGTTCTGGGCACACACGCTCCGCGACGAGCGCGTCGCGCTCGAGGAGTTCCTCGCCTTCATCGAGGAGCGCCGCGAGCAGTACCCGGACATGCACGTCTACCACTACGCGGCGTACGAGCGGACGCACCTCCTGTCCCTCGCCGCCCGGCACGGCGTGGGCGAGGACGCGGTCGACGACCTCCTGCGCGCCGGCGTCCTCGTCGACCTGTACCCGATCGTCCGCAAGGCCCTCGTGGTCGGCAGCCACAGCTACTCGATCAAGAAGCTCGAGCCCCTCTACATGGGCGACGACCTGCGGCTGAGCGACGTGACGAACGCTGCGGACAGCATCACCGCCTACGTCGACGCGATCGAGGAACTCCGGAACGGCGACGCGGTGGCCGGGCAGCACATGCTCGACGAGGTCGCCGACTACAACGCCTACGACTGCCGCTCCACGCTGCGGCTCCGCGACTGGCTCCTGTCGTTGCGAGCACAGGCACCAGCACCGGCGCCGACGATCGACGAACCGGCCGAGCTGCTGCCCCCGATCCCCGTCGACCGCGAGCCGAACCCCGTGTACACCGCGCTCGCCGCGCAACTCGCGAACGTCGACCCCCTCGACCGCGACGCCGACCAGACCGCCCTGGCACTCGCCGCCGCCGCGATCGACTACCACCGCCGCGAGGCCAAGACCTTCTGGCAGGACCACTTCGACCGCCTCCGCAACCCGGTCGACGACTGGGCCGACACCCGCGACGTGCTCGTGGTCGAACGGGCGTCGGTCGAGCGCGACTGGGGCACGCTGCCGCGCGCCCGCTCGCAGTCGCGTGAGATCCGGTTGTCGGGGACGCTCGCGCCCGGCTCGCGGATCCGGCCGGGAGGCACGCCCCACCTCGTCTACGACGACCCACTCCCGCCGTCGATCACCGCTCCGGCCCCGGGATCGAAGGGCGCGTCGGCTCGCGCCGTCGTGCTGGAAGCGTCAGACAACGGCGACACGTACGAGGTCCTGGTCAAGGAGAGCCTGCCGGTAGATGGGGGAGAGCCGCACTCCGACTTCCCGGTCGCGCTCGCCCCGGCAGCGCCGCCGCGGGCGAAGCCGCAGCCCGAGGCCATCGCCGAATGGGGGCAGGAGGTCCTCGACGCCCTGCCGTCGATGCTGCCCGATCCCGCGTTCGACCTGCTCCGTCGGGTGCCACCGCGGGGGCCGATCGCTCCGGTGCAGGGCGACGACACCGTGTCCGCGGTCGTGACGACCTTGCTCGGGCTCGACCGGTCGTACCTGGCGATCCAGGGCCCTCCCGGGACGGGCAAGACGTACGTCGGCTCGAACGTCGTCGCCCGGCTCGTCCGTGAGCACGGCTGGCGGGTCGGTGTCGTCGGGCAGTCGCACGCGACTTCGGAGAACTTCCTGTCGTCCGTGGTCGCCGCTGGCGTCCCGGCGGATCGCGTCGTCAAGGTGCCGAAGAACGGCGCGACCGAGGACGAGCTCGAGGCCGCGGACTGGACGCCGGTGAAGAACAACGCCGCCGTGGCCGCGTTCCTGGCCTCGTGCGCGGAGACCGGCACAGGCGGGGTCGTCGGCGGGACCGCGTGGACGTTCGCCAACGAGGGCACGATCCCGCGGCGCTCCCTCGACCTGCTCGTGGTGGACGAGGCCGGGCAGTTCTCGCTCGCGCCGACCATCGCGTCCTCGATCGCCGGGACCCGCCTGCTCCTCCTCGGTGACCCCCAGCAGCTGCCCCAGGTGTCGCAGGGGTCGCACCCGGAGCCGGTCGACGTCTCGGCCCTCGGGTGGCTGACCGACGGCGAGCACGTGCTGCCCGCCGAGTACGGGTACTTCCTCGCGCGCACCCGGCGGATGGAGCCGGCGCTCACCGCCTCGGTGTCGAGCCTGTCCTACGACGGGCAGCTGTCGTCGATGGCGTCCGGACGGCACCTCGACGACATCGACGCGGGCGTGCACCCGGTGCCGGTCGTGCACGCGGGCAACACGACGTCGTCCGAGGAGGAAGCGGCGCGGGTCGTCGCCCTCGCCCGGAACGTCCTCGGCCGCTCGTGGACGGACGACCGCGGCACCCGGACGCTCACGGACGAGGACGTGATCGTCGTCGCGCCGTACAACGCGCAGGGGGCGCTCATCCGGCAGGAGCTCGACCGGGCCGGGCTCACCGGCACCCAGGTCGGGACGGTCGACATGTTCCAGGGGCGCGAGGCCGTCGTGTCGATCGTGTCCCTCGCGGCGTCGAGCGCGGCCGACATCCCGCGCGGGCTCGACTTCCTGCTCATGCCGAACCGGCTCAACGTGGCGCTGTCGCGCGCGAAGTGGGCGGCGTACCTCGTGTACTCGCCCGCGCTCACGACGGGTTTGCCGCCGTCGATCGCCGGGCTGTCGCTGCTCTCCCGGTTCATCGAGCTGGTCGAGCCGCGCCGGTGACGCCCGCACGGCGACGGTGGTCAGCCGGCCTGGACCGTGCCGACCGCCGAGCTGTAGCTGGCGGTCGCGCCGAAGCGAGCGCCGATGATCGTGATCGACCAAGCCTTCCGGTCCGGAGCGACCGAGTACAGGATCCGGGCACCAGCCGGGATCGGCGCCAGGCCGGTTCCGTCGGGCAGAGCGATCCGCGCCGGATCGTTCGTCGTCGCGAGGTCGGCCGGGTAGGTCCCTGGTCCGAACCGCTGCTCGAGGGCGGTGGCCAGGGTCCCGGCGCCCATGGCGACCGCCGAACGCTCGGCGTCGAAGGTCGTCGGCTCGGGGACCGTGGGTGCTTGCGGAACGGCCGCTCCGGCCGGCGTCGGCTCGGACGAGGACACCGCCGGCGGGAGCGCAGCGTTGCCGATCGGGCCCTCGTGCGCTGCCGGCAGGGAGAGCGCAGGCCACTGCACGCCGACGGTGGACAGCCCGAACGCCAGGACCGCGTAGGCCATGAGTGCCGTGCCGACGGTGCCGAGCATGACCGCGCCGCGCCCGAACGCCCGCGCCACGCTCCCGAAGCGGCTCCTGTCGGTCACGAGACGGCGACCGATGACGATCGCCGTCACGCCGATCGTCGACGCGATGAACCCGCTCTGCACCCCGCCCTCCTGCGGCTCCGCCAGGGCCATGACGAGGCTGCCGAGCCCGAGGAGCATCGCCAGGGTCGCCCATGCCCACGGACGGGTGGCTCGCCGATGGCCGCGCGGCGGTTCAGCGGTCAGGAACGCGGACCGGGGTCGTCGTGGCGGTGGCCCCGACGGTGCGTCGGCGAAGTACCCCGGAGGAGACCAGTCGCGTGGTCCTGGACCGCCCAGCGGCATCGTCGCCCCCTCGTTCCGTGTTCAACGACGGTCCGAGTCTGGCCTCCGGCTGCGAGATGAGCGATCCCCAGAACTGGGTGGGTGTTCTTCCCCAGCGCGGCGCGAAGACTCGAGGTCAGCCCCGAGCGGCGTCCCCGCCCGCGGTGTCCTCATCGCCGGGGATCTCGCCGCGCATCTGCGCCCGGATGCCGGCGAGCACGTCGGCATGCAGGAAGTTCGCATCCTCGGCGCTGGTCGGGTCGACGACGATGCCGAACTCCTCGGGCACCCCGGTCACCAGCTCGGCCATGCGGACCGGGCGGGCCTCGGTGCCGGGGACGCCCTCGGTGAGCTCGGCGGGGTCGGTGAACACCGGGACGAACGGCAGGTCGCGGATCATCACGTGCGCGATGCTCCCGCCCTCGGGGTCGCCCGCGGGCTTCCACGGCACCCAGGCGGCGCTGCCGAGGAACCCCTGCGCGGACGATGCCATGCGGCGCCGCAGGGCACCGGCAGGCGACTCGGTCTTGCCGGCTCCGGGGCCGAACGCGGACCCGCTCGTGTCGTTGCTGCTCATGAGGCTCCCTCTGCCGCGGTGTGCCCGGCCATGCTCCCACGTGGGGCGAGCGTCGGACGGACCGCGTTCAGTACTTCGCCGACTGCCCGCCGTCGATCGGCACGACGGCGGCGTTGACGTACGAGGCGTCGTCGGACAGCAGGAACGCGACGACCGCGGCGATCTCGGGCGCCTCGCCGTAGCGCTTCGTCGGGTTGACCTGGATGAACTCCTCGGCCGCCGCCCGCGGGTCCGAGGCGTTGAGCTGCTTCATCGAGTTCTCGACCATCGGCGTCCAGATCGCGCCGGGAGCGATGGCGTTGATGCGGATGCCGTACTGCCCGTACTCGACGGCGGAGTTGCGGGTCAGCCCGACGACACCGTGCTTGGCGGCGGCGTACCCGGACTGGTTGCCGATGCCGCGGATACCGCCGACGCTCGCGGTGTTGACGATCATGCCGGAGCCCTGCTCGCGCATGACGCGGAGGACCTTCTCGAGCCCGAGGAACACGCCCCGGAGGTTGATCGACACGACCCGGTCGAACTCGGCGGCGGTGAACGACTCGGTGGGGTTCTGCTTGCCCTCGATGCCGGCGTTGTTGAAGAAGCCGTCGATGCGGCCGAAGCGCTCGGTGGTGGCGGTGACGTACGCCTCGACCTGGGCTTCGTCGGAGACGTCGGCGACGGTCGTGAGGACCTCGGTGTCGGGTGCGGCGTCGAGCACGGCGGCCTTCGTCGCCTCGAGCCCCTCGGCGGAGACGTCGACGAGCGAGAGCTTCGCGCCCTCGGACGCGAGACGGACCGCGGTGGCGCGACCGAGGCCGGAGCCGCCGCCGGTGATGAGGACGACGCGGTCGGTGAAACGGGTGGTGGTGTCGGACATGTGGGGAGGCCTCCTGCGGTCTTCGTCGGTGCAGGGCTCGGCGTCCGCGCCCAGCGCGGGCAGCGAGTCCGTTCGATGCGTTCGCATCGGTAGTAAGGCTACACCTGTCGCTTAGTGCCCGCTGAGAGACCTGAGTGATCCCCAGAAGTGGGGTGAGCGAGCACTGCCCGTGGACTGGGATGGTGACGGCATGGGGGAACAGTCGACCATGCCCGCCGCCCGCGGTGGGGCACCGCTCACGCTCCGCGCCCGGAAGCCCGGGTACGCCGTGATGCAGGAGTGCCTCGCGATCCAGGCCGAGGCACCGGAGCGGTCCTGGTGGCAGCGGTTCGTCGGGCGCGATCCGCTGCACGAGGACGCGCGGTCCTGGTACAAGGGTGCGCAGGGGGAGCGGCAGGTCGCGGCCGAGCTCGAAGCGCTCGGCCCGGAGTTCACCGTGCTGCACGCGGTGCCGATCGGGAAGCGCTCCACCGACATCGACCACCTGGTCGTCGGGCCGACTGGCGTGTTCTGCATCAACACGAAGAACCACTCCGGCCAGGACGTCTGGGTCGGCGGCCGGACGTTCCTGGTGAACGGGCACCGCACGCCGCACGTCCACCGCTCCGTGCAGGAGGGCGAGCGAGCGACCGCGCTGCTCTCAGCGGCCGCGGGCGGCCCGATCGCCGTGCAGCCCGTCATCGTCGTCGCGGCGGAGCGTGTGCGCTTCGGCGAGAAGGCCCCGGCCGCCGTCACGCTGCGCCCGGAGCAGGTCGGCGCGTGGATCGCGGGACTGCCGCGCGTGCACTCCGACGAGGCCGTGCGCTTCCTGTCGATGCTCGCCGAGGAGCGCGGGACCTGGCACGTCGACGCCGTCGTGGTGCACGACACCCTCCGGCACGTGCAGCGGTTCGAACGGCTCGAGCGGGACATCGCCGCGGCGACGGCCCGGCGGCGACTGCTCCGTCGCGGATCGGTCGTGGCGGGGCTCGCGGTCCCGGCGGGTGCGCTCCTCGGCTTCTGGTGGGCGACGGCAGCGGCGGCGCTGGCGGCGGCCGGCTGAAGCGTCACGCTCCAGCGCCCGAACGCCCCTTGCCGCCCGCCGGAGATCGCCGATCGCCTGTCGGTCGCCGATGGCCCGCCCGCCGCTGACGGCCCGCCGGTCGCCAGTCGCCGGGTTGGTGCTGGTCCGCGGACGCCGATCGCCCGCTCCCGCCGGAGTTGCACCCCAGAATGCGTCGTGGCCGATCGGGTTCGCGGATCCCGGGGTCAGCGCACCCGATCGGCCACGCGCGGAAACGAACTTGCCATCCGGATGGCCAGGTGGCACGTCACGGGGAGCGCGCGCCCGCCACACCGGTCTGACTGCACCTCAGCAGCGATCGAGCACCCGCACCATGGCGTCACGCTCGGCCGGCGTCACCCACAGGTGGTACCGCGCCTTCACGGTCACCTGGTGTCCGACGTAGGTGCAGCGGAACTCCTTCGCCGCGGGCAGCCAGGTCGCCGCGTCGCCGGAGCGCTTCTGCGCGTTCGAGTGCTGGTCGACGGCGAAGAGGTTGTCGGGGTCGTTCGCGAGCGCCTCGCGGGAGGACTGCGACACCCCCTGCGCCCCGGTCACCCAGGCGTTCTCGAGCGCCACCACGTGGTCGATCTGCACCTCGGTCGAGGTGGCCCGCCCCCGTGTGAACGCGATCGTCTGCCCGGTGTAGGGCGAGACGAGTCGCCCGGTCAGCACCGTGCACGGTCCGCGCCGCACGACCGCGGTCAGGTCGCGCGCGAGGACGTCGTTGCGGGTGTCGCACCCGTTGTGGTCGACGTCGAGCCACGCCGTGCCGAAGTCGGCGGACCGGTCGTAGCCGGTCGCCGGTGCCTTGCCCTTGACCGGCAGGGTCGCCAGGGTCCGCAGCGACGCTGCCGCGTCGACACCCGGACTGGAGGCATGGCTCGGCCCGGCCGCGCCCGTCGCGCCGGGCGCGGCATCCGTCCCGGTCGTGCCAGGCGCGGTGTCCGTGCCGGGTGCGGTCTCCGTGCCAGGAGTGGTGCTCGTGTCGGCTGCGGTGCCCGTCCCACTGGGTCCGTGCTCGGCCGTGGCGGGTGGGAGCAGTCCGACGGCGTGCAGGACGAAGCCCGCGACGGCGAGGCCGAGGACGAACAACACGGAGGCGGTGCTGGTGCGAGCGCGGCGGCGGGACGACATGCGGTTGGGACTCCAGACGACAGGACAGGGTGGTGCGGCGGCGGCGGTCGGCTCGGGCTCAGGCGAGCAGCGACCGGATGTCGTCCGCCGTCAGGTCGTCGGCGAACAGGGCGTCGTCGTCGATCACGGTGGCGAACAACTCCGCTTTCTTGGTCGCGAGGGCGAGGACCTTCTCCTCGATGGTGTCCTCGGCGATGAGTCGGTTCACGTTGACCGACCGGGTCTGCCCGATGCGGTGCGTGCGGTCGACGGCCTGGTTCTCGGCGGCCGGGTTCCACCACGGGTCGAGGACGAAGACGGTGTCGGCCTCGGTCAGGGTGAGCCCGAAGCCGCCGGCCTTGAGCGAGATGAGGAACGCCGGTGCGGTGCCGTTCCGGAAGCGGTCGATGACCTCGGGCCGACGGCGGGTGGCTCCGTCGAGGTACTCGTAGCCGACGCCCCGCTCGTCGAGGGCCTCGGCGACGATCCGCAGGAACGACGTGAACTGGCTGAACACGAGGGCGCGGCGTCCCTCGGCGGCGAGCTGGTCGAGCTCGTCGAGCAGCAGGTCGAGCTTGGCGGACGGGATGTCCGAGACCTCCGGCGGTGCGTCGAGGTCACCCGACGGCGCCGCGGTCGGGACGAGCGCGGGGGACAGGGCGAGCATCCGGAGGAGCGTCAGCGACCGGAACACGATCATGCGGTTCCGTGGCAGGTCGTCGATGAGGTCGAGCACCTTCAGCCGCTCACGGTTGAGCGTCCGCTCGTAGAGGTCGCGGTGCGCCGGGTCGAGCGTGACCCGGACGACCTGCTCCTGCTTCGGCGGGAGGTCCTGCGCGACGCTCTCCTTCGTCCGTCGGAGCATGAGGGGCCGGATGCGCCGTCGGAGCCGCTCGGTGAGCTGCTTGCGGGCGTCGCCGCGGAGGTCCGGCGAGGCGAGGGGCTTCACGTAGTCGTCGCCGAACCGCGTCCACGACGACAGCAGTCCGGGCGCGACGACGTGGAACAGCGCCCACAGGTCGGTGAGCCCGTTCTCGAGCGGCGTGCCCGTGATTGCGAACGTCACCGGCGCCCGCAGCTCGGTGACGACCCGGTGTATCTGCGACTGCGGGTTCTTCACGAACTGCGCCTCGTCCAGCACCATGGCCGACCACGACTGCGCCGACCACGCCGCGGCGTCGAGCCGGAGCAGGGCGTACGAGGTCACGACGACGTCGGACTCCGCCGCCGTGCGGGCGACGAGCGTCGGGTCCTTCAGCGACGTCGACGTCACGGTCGACACGCGCAACGAGGGCACGAATCGCGCCGCTTCGGAGGCCCAGTTCCCGACGACCGAGGTCGGCGCGACGACGAGGAACGGCGGCGCGTCCGGTTCGGCGGCCCGGGCCTCGGCGATCATCGCCAGCACCTGCAGGGTCTTGCCGAGGCCCATGTCGTCGGCGAGCACCCCGCCGACGCCGTGCGCGCGGAGGAACGACAGCCACGCGTACCCGGCGTGCTGGTAGGGACGCAGTTCGGCGTGCAGGGTGTCCGGCACCGGGGTGTCACCGGGCGGTGTCGCACCGAGCAGCCCGGCGGCGATCGCCTGCCAGCGCTCGTCGTGTGCGGTCTCGTCGGCGAGCTGGTCGAACTCCTGCCAGAGCCCGGCCTGCAGCGGGGTGATCGCCAGCGGCTGGTCGGGCTCCCACTCGCCGAGGTCGCGGGCGTCGTCGATGAGCTCCTTCAACCGGTCGAACGCCGGGTCCGCCAACGACAGGTACGAGTTGTCGACGAGCTTGAGCCGCCGGGCCCGTGACGCGAGCGCGCGCAGGAGCGGCGTGAACGGGATCTCCTTGCCGTTCACGCTGACGATGATCCCGAGGTCGAACCAGTCGTGCTTGTCGGACGGCATCGTCGTGACCCGGATGTTCGGGCGTCCGCTGAGCCGTTCGTAGTCGAGGCGCTCGCCCTGCACGACGGTCCGGACGCCGTGCGCGGCGAGCTGGGGGAGCAGTTCGTCGGCGAACGCGGCGACGTCGGCGCCCTCGACCACCCCGTCGACGAACCACGCGAGCCCGCCACCCGGGCCGACGGTGGCCTCGTCGGTCGCGCGCACCTCGGACAGGTCGGGGACGGGGCCGTGCAGGGCGACCGGGTCCTTCCGCCCGTCGACGTGCCACCGCCACTGCAGGTGCACCCGGTCGTCGGTGCGCGGGGCCCGGGCCGGCTCGAACGTCGCGGTGAGGACGAGTTCCGGGGCCTCGCGTTCGGGCAGCTCGACCGAGCCGTCGGAGCTGACGAGCCCGCGGGCACCGCGGAGCCGGGGCGACCAGTCGGCCAGGAACTCCGACACCTCGGCGGCGGGCACCGTGATGCGGGCACCCTCGGTGAGCATGCGCCGCTGGTCCTCCGGCACGGGTTCGGGGGTCGGGGCGAGCGTCACGGCGAACGACGGCGACTCGCGGAACGTCCAGACGCCGTGGTCGCCGATCATCCGCGCGGCCCCGTGGACGACCGGTCGGCCGTCGACGACCGCGCTCGCGCCGATCACCAGGCCGTCGTCGGATCGTGCGGTGTCGAGGAGCACCCGTGCCTCGGCCCCGAGCGTCACGCCCGCGGCCTGCTTGCCCGTCACGAAGGCGATGCCGAGCCCGTCGGCCTGGCGCAGCAGCGGCCAGAGCAGCGGGCTCGGGAAGTCGTCGAGGTGGATCCAGTCGCTCTCGCCCGGCAACCCGGCCAGGGCACCCGCACGGTGCAGGGCGGCGAGCTGGAGGAACCACGCGTGCTGCTCCGGCACGAGCCCGAGCCGGTTCTGGGAGTACGGCAGCGAGCTCCACGTCAGCTGCCCGCGCACCCAGTTGCCGGCGTCGCTCCGGGTGACCGGTCGCACGCCGAGCCGCACGGTCCGTGCCGGCGCGGGCAGTGCCCGCCCGGACGCTCGTGCCCGGGCGGCGAAGCGCGCGGGCACCGCGTCCCGCAGCTCGAACTGCAGCCCCATCGGCGTGCCCTGCGGCGCGATCGTCTGCTCGACGTCGCCGGCGAGGCGGGCGACCTCGTGCCTCCAGTCCGGTGCCGGCGGAGCCGGGTCCTGCCGCTGCGGACCGGCGGCCGCCGCGAGGGCGCGCGCGTTGACGGTCAGGAGCGCTGCGGCGACGTGCTTGCAGTCGCCGCCGAGCGGACACGAGCAGGAGCTCCGCACGGGTCGGACGAAGTCGCCGCGTGCGGCGGTGGTGTCGACGCGGACCTCGTACGGGTCGTCCGCGGTGCCGGAGACGCTCGCGGTGACGGTCCCGTCGACGTCGTGCCAGTCGGCCGCCTCCACGAGCCCGGCGCGGACGACGTCACGTGCGCGCCCGAACGCCTGCGGTCCGACGAAGCGGATGACGTCGACGGCGTCGATCATCGGGACGGCTGGCACGGGTCAATCGTGCCAGCACCCACCGACGCCGCACACCGCGTCAGCGGAGCGACCAGTCCCCGCCCTCGTTCACCTGCAGGACCGACGGACCGCTGGTCAGGGTCACGCGCTTCGAGCCGCCGCGCCCCTCGTCGTCGTGCGCGAGGATCGTCTCGTAGTCGTTGCGGAGCAGCGTCTCGCGGAGCAGGCACCCGGTCTGCTTGTTCGCTGCGCACGTGAACTGCCGGGTCGTCGTGGCACCCCAGTAGAGCATCACGTTGTCCCCGTGTCCCGAGGAGGTCAGGGCCGGCGCGCTCGAGACCGGGCTGAACCGGAGCGTCCACTGGCCCGTGCCCGTGACGCGGAGTGCGGCGGGCTTCCGCCAGGAATCCGTGCCGTAGGCGACGCGGCCCCGGTACGTGCCGCTGAGGAACACGGGGGCGTCGACGAGCGTCCCGTTGCTGAGGAGTTCGGCCACCTCGAAGTCGGGGGCGTCCGCGCTCGCGGGCGTGAACGTCGCGAGCATGATCCCGCTCCTGGCGTTCTGCGGCAGCACGATGGTGGCGTCTCTGTGGCCGGACTTCGTGAACGGGGTGAACGTGCCGTACTGGTGGTCGTACTGCGCCCGGACCGACGCCGGCATGGTCGCCGCCTGCGCCGGTGCGGCATCGAGCCCGAGGACTCCGGTGGCGGCGAGACCGACGGACAGGGCGGCGGCGAGGACGGTGCGGCGCATGGGGCTCCTTCGTGGTGCGGCGTCGCCAGGATGGCGGTCGCCGCCACGGCGCGGCAGCCCCCGTCCGGGGTGTCGGACGGGAGGCGCGGGTCGGCTCCGGCGGTCGGGTCGCGTGGGTGCGCGGGGGCGCGGGCGCTGCGTTCGGCGGATTCCCGTTCTGGGGGCTTCGCGGGCGCGACGATGCGAGCAGGATCGAGGGCATGCTGCAGTCCCTCGTGTACATGAGCTCGGCCACGACCCCGTTCGAGGACGCCGACCTCGACGCGGTGCTCGCGCACGCCCGGCAGCGCAACACCGCGGACGGGCTGACCGGACTCCTCGTGGCCCGCGGCGGGCGGTTCATGCAGCTGCTCGAGGGCCCCTACGACGCCGTGATGTCGACGTACCGGCGCATCCTCGAGGACGACCGGCACGACAGCGTGGTGCTCCTCGCCGAGGAGTCGATCCACACCCGACGGTTCCCGGAGTGGACGATGGCGTACGACCGCGGCGATCAGGGCACCGAGCCGCCGGCCGGCTTCAGCGACTTCCTGCCGGAGGGCGACCGGAGTGCCGACACGAGCCGCTCACGGGAGCTGCTGCGCTGGTTCCGGTCGCACCCGCTCGCCGACCCGGCGGCCGCGAAGGGCAAGCACCGCCGCGACTGACGGTCACCGGGCCGGACGTGGGCGCGCTCCCGCTCAGTGCTGCGCCGCCTCCTCCTGCGCGAGCTTGCTGTGCTTGCGCGAGTACCCCAGGTACACGCGCGTGGGTGTAGCTGAGTGATGCCTGTTGGTGGGACCGTTGAGTTGACGGGGATCGGTCTGTGGCCGCAGACAGTCGGTACGAGTGCCTGAGTGGTGCTGTTGCGGACTCGATGCGGACTGATCACGCCAACGTCCGTTCTGGCCGTGGCTCTTAGCCAGAGCGAGAACTCGGGCCGACAACCTATGTCTGTAACCTCGACTCCGAGGCTTCGTGGATGCCGAAAGTCATCAACCCAAAGTTGACGGTCCCCCGAGAAACCGCGTAGTGTTTCTGCCAGGCAGCGAGTTCCTCCGCGAACCACGCGCCGATTCCGGAAGCCCGCTTCGGCGGGCTTTCGTGCTGTCTGGGGTCACAGGCTACGATCTGCGAGTGCTCCTCGCTTACCTCGACGAGTTCGGCCACATCGGTCCGTACATCGCTCCAGACCACCCGAAGTTCAACACGCATCCCGTGTTCGGGTACGGCGGGTTCGTCCTGCCCGCTGAGAGCGTGAGAGCGTTCGGCGGCTACTTCGAGCATCTGAAGGAGTCGCTTCTCGATTTTGAGATCAAGCAAGCGGGCGCGCACCCCCGGCGATGGGAGAAGAAGGGTGCTTCCCTGCTGACGACGCGGAACCACGAGCGCTATGGCACCGAGATCGACCCGGTCTTACGCAGACTCTCGCGGAAGCTCAACCAGCTCGGTGGGAAAGCTGTGTTCTATGGGCAAGTCAAGCCCGTCGGCAGCGCGAAGGAGACAGGTGAGAGCAGTGCGGATCGCAGCGCACACATGCTGCGCCAGGTGATCCTGCGTCTGAGCAAGTACGCCGACGACCGCGACGAGGGCATCATGATCTTTCTGGATGCCGTCGACACTGAGCCGCGCCTGGCGGCTGTCTCAGCGACAGCCAGCTTCATCTACTCGGGTCGACCCGAGCACGTGAAGCGAGTCATGGAAGTTCCCATGCAGCTTGAGAGTCACTTCTACGGGACCACCCAGTACGCCGACTGGATCTGCGCCATGCTTGCGCGCAGCTCCCACTTCCACTTCGTCAAGGGGTCTGAGTTCGGCTGGTCCACAGAGCTCTTCCGACGATGTTTCGGAGCCGGCGGATGCATCTCGGACTCGAAGATCCGGTTCCATGACAGCGACGCTGGCATCTATAGCAAGTCGCTCGCCCGCGACGACGCGTTTCACGCAAAGGTCTCCTCCGCTTCGAGAAGCGCCGCGACCCGTCCGAGCCGGAGGCGACCAACGCGCCCCTTCACGCCAGGAATCTCTCAGCGTCTTGGCGAGATCAGTCCTGAGCTGCGCAAGCTGCGACAGGCGATGGAAGATCGGCAGAGGCTCGAACGAAACGACGAGGGCAACCCGGTTGAGGCGTGACAGAAAGGTGCGGCGCATCTAGTCAGACCGACGCCGCTTCACGGCGCTGCGCCACACCCACGCAGACTGACGCGTCGACCGTTCGCCCCACTCGACGAGGACAGCGTCGTCGGTCGCCCGAACTGCTCGAGCCTCAACTCGAACCAGTCTGTTCCCGAGCTGCACCCAGACTCTCACGTCAGCGGGTGGTGTCATCGTGCGCTCGGGGCCACCACGAGCCTCGGCGGGAAGTGTCAGGGGTTCCGGCGGATCCCAACGATCGCTGCGGCGGTGGCTCATGCCCCGATCGTCTCGGCAACCACTGACTTCTGCGCGTCTGGCGCGAAGGCCCGTCTGGTGAAGCTGTGTTGCAGTTTGAGGGCAGTTTGGGAAAGGTGAAAATCGTGCGGTCCGCTCCTCTGCCCGGCTCGCGTACCGGACATGTCCACCGCGTCGGTCCATGCTGGTGGATGAGGCAGCGAGGGGTCTGAGCATGGCGCAGTCGAAGCACCAAGGGCAGGCCGGCGTGAAGCCGGCCAAGATCGCCACGTTCCGATCAGTCCGACGCCGTGTGCGCCGGGGTGACTTCGAGGATCTTGCTGCGTCCGTGCCCGACCCACGGACGGCTGTCGAGCGGTGGGACTTCGACCTCGGTCGCTGGTAGGCGTCCGGGCCTCGACCTACGCGTGGTGCAAGCCGAGTCTGACGCTGTGAGAGGGTTGGGAGTCGCCGGCTGGTTACCGGCGAGAGCGTCTTCCTTCCTGATCCAGGACGAAGGCTCGGCCGCGGGGGACGTCCGTCCAGCGGCAGAATGACCCCCGCGCGCTCGAGGCGTCGAACTCCGTTCGCGGTTCGACGCCTCAGCCGGGAACCCCGAACGATCGGATGGAGCCCCAGATCCAGGAGCCTGCTCAAACCGGGCTGCTGCGAGGGTACGACGGCAGTGGCTCGCCGACAAGAGGATGTCGTCGCCGTGCCGAACCCGAATCGACACGACGACGCTCATCACAGTCGATCACAGCCAGCAGGGACCCTCGCCTAGAGGTAACTGCGGCTCCCGACTTACCGGCATCCAGAGGCGCTCAGCAGGGATGAGCCAATCAGGTGTCCCGTGGGTTGGCGACCCCCAGAACGGGAACGGTCGTTCTCCGATCCGATTGTCCCGGTACTCCGGGGCGATACGAACGACAGAACGCCCCGCCTCGCGAGGCGGGGCGGGGCGTTCCGGGTGATCAGCTGTCTAATCCCTCCCAGCGGCGGGGAGTGGGTGGCGCCGGGGTGACTAGTAGCTGCGGCCTTGATGCGACTTCACCCAGGACGAGAAGTCCGACTTCGAAGAAAACGATGCGTTTCGGGTGCGCGTCGTTCCGTTGTTGTCGTCCACCGTCGCGTCGGACATGCTTCCGTCCGCGTGCTCTTCGCCAGCTGCTTTCCAGTGGCTGACGTGGTCGATCCAGATGGTTCTCATGTCACTCCTCCTGCTGAGCCGGGGTGGCTCTCGATGCTGACGCTAAGTGGATGAGCTGCGCTCGAAAAGAGGCCCGACGTGCAGCGTTACGCGATCGTGACCGGCGTGGATACCCATGAATGCGCGGATGTATCCGATTGGACGTTTGACGAGAGACGGCATGCGCCAGCAGTCTCCAGGCATGACCTGGGAAACGATCGTCGGGGAGATGAGCGCCGAAAGCCGCCGCTCGCTCGCCGCCGCTCTTGCTGCGGTCGACGACTCGCGATCGGAACCGCTCGAGTCGTGGATCCGCTTCTGGTTTGCGCACATCCACTCGAAGAGGATCGCCCCGAAGACGATCGCGTCGTACCGCACCTCGATTGAGCAGTACATCGTGCCGGCGATAGGGAAGACCCGCCTCGACAAGCTCACCCCGCAGCACGTCCGGAAGGTGGAGGACTACATCCGGTCGAAGGGGCTGGGTGGTGCCAGCGCGCAGCAGGCGCATCGTGTGCTGTCCCTGGCCCTCCGTGATGCGATGCGCGACGGACGGGTCACCCGCAATGTCGCGACGTTGGTCGACCTGCCGAAGAAGAAACTTCCAACGATGACCGTCCTCGACGCGGCAGAAGGGATCCGCCTTCTTGAATCCGTGCAGCACGACCGTCTCGGTTCTCGCGTTGCCGCTGCGCTCTTGACGGGCGCCCGTCAGGGTGAACTCCTCGGCCTCGAGCTTGACCGAGTGTCCGACGAGCTCGACTTGTCCTGGCAACTCAAGCGGTTCTCGTGGTCACACGGCTGCGACCCCTTGAAGCGGTGGAAGCGATCCTGCGGCGAGCGGCAGGGTGCGAAGTGCCCCGCCCGATACCTGGACGCTCCCGAGGACCGGGAGTACCGGCACCTCGAGGGTGGGCTCTGGTTGTCACGGCCGAAGTCGGAAGCGGGCTGGCGGATCATCCCCCTCGTGGACCCGCTGCGGTCCATCATCGAACGGCGGGTGGAGACTGCAGCGTCGGAACCGAACCCGCACGGGCTGCTGTGGACCTCAGATCCGAACGGAAGAATCGGAACACTCACCGGACGCCCTATCGACCCGCGCGACGACAACAGAGCCTGGCACACCGCACTACGAACTGCCGGCCTCCCCGACGCGACGCTGCACTCCGCCCGTCACACGGCCGTCGATCTGCTCTACACGGCCGAAGACGTTGACGAGGCGACGATCGCTGAGCTCGTCGGACACTCCACCTACCTGATGTCGCGGAAGTACAGGACCCGCGGCAACCGTCGGAACCTTCGTGACGCACTCATTCGTGCCTACAAGCCATTCACCACTGCATCTGCCACCGAACAAGGGGGAACCACATGATCCGAACTGCACGCACCGTCGCGGCTGCGTCCGCACTTCTCATCGCACTTCTGATGACAGGGTGCAGTGGGCAGGCAGAGACCGCCGACGGATCAGCCGCCGGCGTCGAAACGACACCGACACCGACACCGACACCGACGGAGCAGACACCGGTCGAGAATGTGGGCAAGAACTGGACGTTCGACTACCAAGGTGCGACCGGCACGTTCAAGCTCGCAGGCGACCAAACTGATCCGGCGGTCGCCGCCATCGAGCAAGCCCGAGCGTCGGTCAACGGGGAAGCGGTCACTCTCGTCCCGGTGACGATCGACAACACCAACGGTACGGAGCCCCTGAACATGTACAGCATCACCGTCATCACGAAAGACGGGCAGCAAATCGACAGTGTCGACCTCGCCGACTACTTCAGTAGCTGGCGGGATGCCGCCGGCGACGACGCTGAGAAGTACAACGCGCTCATCGACACGGAGAGCAAGTACGCCATGTTCGACCTTGCGAAGGGCGCGAAAGGCACGGCCATCGTGGCGTTTCCCTCGCCCGTGACCTCCGCGTGGCGGGTCACCGTCATGCCAGCTGGCGGCTTCGACGAGGTGGAGGCAACCGCGACGTGAAAGCGCTGACCGAGACACCGCTTCTCCACGTGCCTCGACGCTTGTGCTACCGGAGGAAACGTCACTAGTCTCGGCTCACGCACCGTGGGTGCGGCTAGCAGCTCAAGAGTGAGGCGGCACCTCATGCACATCCGGGATACCGAGCACGCCGAACTGCTACTCGACGAAGTCGGCGCCTATCAACAAGCCATCACCGAGAGCGGCGCTGACCCTCGGGGTGGCGCTGATGCCATTCTCGAGCGCTTCAGCGCCGTCGTGGCCTACCTCTTGTCGCAAGGGTACGAGCTCGACTCGATACGCGAACAGCTCATATACCCGATGCGTGACTGGGCCGTTTTCACGATCGCGCCCCGATGGATCCGCCCCGAGGCCGGCGATCCGAATGATCCGCAATCGGCAGGAGCGCCGTCGAAGTACCTCTACGACAAGATCACCGGTTACACCAAGCAGTTCGAACCGAGCAGCTGACCCCAGCTATCTCCCGCGACGTCCGGAGTTCAGCGTCGCATCGACCGCATCAGCAGAAACGAGACCCCAATGTCCGATCTCTCGAGCCGAATCTACTCCGCCGCGAAAGCGCTCATTCTCGCAGCCGGGACCGCCCACGCAGTCGCCGCTACAGACATCCAGTCGCAGGCGCATCTGATCGTGAAGAGCTACGGGACCTACTCGCAGAACCAGATCGCGAACAAGATTTCCGACGAGATCAAGAAGACGCATGCCCCCGGAGTGAGCGGTTCGATGTAGGGAAGAAGCCGAGCGATCGGCGGCGGAGCGGCGAGTACCGACCATCGGGGCGACGCGCGCCCGAAAGCAAGGCTCATCCAGCGAAGCGGTCTGACACTAAGCGATGCCGTCTGTCGTGTCCGGCGTGAAGTGGTGACCGCAGTCCTGGCACATGCGGGACTCATCCGCGATGGACGCGTTTTGGACGTGGCTGATTCGTCTGCTCCTGCAGTTCGGGCATCTCATGGCACCAACGGTAGACGCGACCACTCACATCGCCCGGGGCTCGTGGAGCCACGGAGACCATCCCGAGGGCGGGTGCGGATCGTTGAAGGCTTCAAGCGGGTTGCGAGTAGCGGCTTCGAGTAGGGCATGTCGGCAGTCGGGGTGATGCTGCAGTCATGTCCGACTACCAGTGGTCGCCGCCGCATCACTCCGATCCACGACGGCCGAACATCGTGCAGATGGCGCCCGACCCGGACGCCCGCGACCTCAACCCGCCCCCGCCCGTATGGGTCCGCATCGACGTCGAGGGCATGGGAGTGCAGCGCGTCGTCGGGTTCGCGTTGAAAGCGTCACCGCTCGCCGTGTACGTGCAGCTGCAGTACCTCGGGCGGACGCATCATGTGTGGGTGGAACGGGGGCAGGTGACGCATCGGCGGATCAGCCGGTGAACGACGAAAACGCCCCACCCCCAGTGACGGGGGTGGGGCGCATCGTGAGGGTCGCTTAGGATCGGTGTCGTGGGGGAATCTCTCAACCGAATGCCGCGCCTAGACTCGCTGACCGGACTTCGAGCGTTCGCAGCGCTGGCAGTATTCCTGCATCACGCAACTGCCTACCAGGAGTCTCCTGACTGGGCGGGCTTCATTACGAACGCCGGCGACGACGGAGTCTCGTTCTTCTTCATGCTGTCCGGCTTCGTCCTCGCGTGGAACGGACGAGCAACCGACACCCCGGGGCAGTTCTACCGCCGCCGCGCCGCGCGTATCCTCCCGCTGTACTGGATCGCATGGATCGTCGGAGGTGCCTACGCGATCGTCGCCGACCACCAGCGATTCAGCAGCCTGGTTCCGTCGGTCGTCCTGCTGCAGAGCTGGTTCCCTCAGAAGGACATTCACTTCGCAGGCAACTCTGTCGGCTGGTCGCTGTCGGCGGAGATGTTCTTCTACCTGATGTTCCCGGCTGTGTTTGTCCTCCTGCGCAGGCTCAGCGTCCGCGGCACCGTGATCGTCGCCGTTGTCGCGCTGTTCTTCATCTTCGCGATCCCGTTGACGCTCCACCCGACCGAAGCAGCAGGCATCCGATACTGGCTGATCTACCTGTTCCCCGTGACCCGGTTCTTTGAGTTCGTCGTCGGCATGAGCCTGGCGATGATCCTCCGCAGCGGAGTGCGCTTCCCCGTTCCGGTGGCGGCAACTGCAACCTTCGCCCTCGCCGTGTCGATCGCGTCGAACTGGCTGCCCCGATACTGGCTGCTCGTCGCGGCCACCGCGATCCCGTTCGTACTCCTCCTCGCGAGCGCTGCAGACGCTGACCGTGCGGGGAAACGCAGCATCTTCGCGTGGAAGCCCATCGTGAAGCTCGGCGAGTGGTCGTTCGCTTTCTACTTGGTGCACCTCGTGGTGCTGCGCGTCGTGATCGCGGTGACGAATCGGACTGTTCCGATGCCGTGGTGGGCCACATCAGCTCTCGGGCTCGTCATCGGGGTGGCCGTCGCCGCGGTGCTCTGTGAGTACGTGGAGAAGCCGCTCGAGAAGCGGCTCCGCGGCGACGGCCGGTTACCCGTGTCCCTTGACGATGGTTCTACTGCATCCCGTACCGAGTTCGGAGCGCAGGAACAACCGTCCCGGTGATCTCGGAGTCAGTGAGCAGCCGCGGCCAGATACCGAACGCTGCGATCTGCGGGGAGTTCCCGCTACCCCCCTGGGACCCGGCACCGATGCGTAGACGAGCCGGTACGGACGTGATGATCGAAGCGACAGCAGATGCCTTCGACGTCACACCCGCAGTCCGAAGCGTCAGACCGACTGCCGCCGCTGTGTCAGCAGGGAGAGTCACAACCGCCACAGCCATCTGGTTCGCGTCAGGCTTCGGCTGCGAGGTGAACGGGTACTGAATCCCCGTTCCCGAGCTAGCGTCGTTCGGCTGCACGACCCACCCGGAAGTTCCGACAACCATCTTGCGGCCGAGGAGATCGAACACCTTCGCAGCACCCGTGCCGGTGTAACCGAACACGATCGCCACCGTGTTGTCGCCGGTCGGGTAGGAATCGACACCCACGTCACCTGTCGAGGTCGACCAGTCGAGGGAGTCGAACTTGTCCAGACTTCCGTACGCCTGCAGCTGCGGCCCCTTCTTCGTCGTACCGCTTGAGACCGTCGTGCCGCCACCCGTCACCTTGTCCGGCCACGGGGGTGTGACAGCAGTTCCGGTGGGCACCGTTGCGAACGAGTCCGCTTCGTAGCGATGTGACAACCCTGACACCCCGAATGGTTCAGTCAGAGCGACGGGTGCGGACGGGTTGTTGATGATCAGACCGGGGATTCGGAGGACGGTTCCCATGTCACGCTCCAATGCTTGCGTAGGTGTAACGGGTCGTGGTCGGCATGCGGGCCGCGAGTAGGCCGAGAGCGAGGTTTCGAGCGACCCACGGCTCGGCCCCCGAGTAGGTGTCCTCCGTTGAGTTCAGGTATGTGTGACCATCGGTGAACCGGTTCTGCATGTCGAGGCAGCGCTGCAGATGCAGGTCCGCCCAGTCGGCCGCTGAAGTCGCGACCTGCGAATCGAGCCCCATGCAGTAGGTGACGACATCAGCCATCGCCTTGTCCGCCATGCGTCCAGTACCCCAGTCGTTGCCCTGCGGGTAGAACAGCTCCCACGATCCCGGCGTGTAGATCGAACGCCCGCCGTACGACACCTGCGCGAGAGCCCGGTAGATCTTCTCCGCGTTCAGCACAAACGCGTCGGGGATGCGCTTGCCGGCGTGCGCCCAGAGGACGCCAGCGGACCAGGCGAGCTCCGGTGACGAGCACATGTAGTCCGGGTGCAGCCGATCGTGGTTGATGATCGAACCGTCCTGGTTCACGTTCCACCCATCGAACGTCGTCGTGAGGTTCACGCCTTGCACGGTCCGGTCGGTCAGGATGTCGCTCGGTACAGTGCCCGCCGACAGGAGCCAACGGTAGGCGGCGGACTGCCATGCGGCGGCGTTAGTCGCTGACGGGTAATGCGTTGCCGCCCAGGCGAGGAAACCACCCATCCAGGCGTTCTCCTCAGCCTTGGAGTCGCCAGGTGTGATCACCGTTCCGTCGTAGCGGGTCCAGTACGGGATCACCCCGGTTCCGAGGCCGCCGTTGTAGCCGCTCAGCACGAAGTCTGCTTCGACCGGAACAAGCGCGTTGAGGTACCCCTGCGCCTCAGAGTCGACGTCTGCGCCCATCATCCAGGCTGCCGCGTCAAGCATCTGAGCCCACGCGGACGACTGCCAGTACCTACCCCACCCTCCGGCGGTGGTTGCCTGGTGAGCTTTCGCGATTCCCTTGATGACTCGCAGCACCTGCGCCTTCGCGTCAGCCAACGTGACACCGGTGACCGATGAGTCGTACGTACCCGTGAAGATCAATGCGGCGACAGAGAATGCCGCCGCGCAGGGGTGCCGCACCTTCCCCTCGTCCGTGCTCGCGCCGGTCGCCCCGACATCAGTGGGGGTGATTGGAGCGGTTCCCGGGAACCGTCCCGGGATCCACGTTCCGAGCATGAACTTCGCGGCGGTGTTCGTGGCGGTGAGAAGTTTCCCGTCCGCGGCGCTCGGAAGACGACGAACCATGCGAGGGATCTTCTTCGGAGTTGCCGCATCGAGGCGGGAGACCAGTCGCGCCACGACCGGTGCAGCGAACGTGCCGTCTGATCCGTATTGCGCGTCCGGGATGATCCGTCCGTTGGAGTCCGTCACAGCCAGGCCAGGCGAGTACATGGGCGCTGTTGCTGGCAGCGCGCCAGCAGATGCCACGGCTCCCGCCATGCGGGGCGTAGGGTTGCCGGCCCCGTCAAGCTCGAGGGCGGTCCGCCGACCCGTCTTGTCGACGACACTCCAAAGCAAGTTCCGATCGTAGGCGTCGACCACTTCTGGCACGTTGCGGCTGACAAGTGCATTCGTCACCGCGTCTGCTGCAGCATCGGCAACAGTTGGGTCTGCCGCAATGGCTGCAGCCACCTCGGCTGGCACTTGAGCGGACACCGTGACAGTAACGAGTTCTTCTGCTGCTGCTCGGGTTTCGGTGTCCGACCCCCGAAGCCACGATGCTGTGAGGTCGTCGCTGCCGGAAAATTGAGCGACGGCTGCGCCCTCCGGGGTGGCCGGGTCGACCAGGTTCGCTGCGAGCGCCTCGCGTACCGCGTCGGGGAGCTGGCCGTCCGCGTCCGCCGACACGCCCGCCTTCAACCCGGGCCACAGGTTGAACCCGTCACCCATCTTCACGATGCCGTTGGTCTCGTCCAACCCCCACTCACCCGACTCCAACGGGTTCGTGGACGCCGCCCACTCATCAGCGGAACCCCGCTTCACCACCAGGGTCTTGTACTCCGTCGCCATGGACGTGTCCTTTCGTTCGGTGAGCTCTCAACGACGCGGAGGTCGTCGCGGCTGCGTAGCTTCAAGAGCGGACGGGATCACGTCCGCGAGGATCTCCGAGTCGGCTTCACGCGGGTACGGCATGTCGATGTTGTTGTGCTCGAACGCGGCCATGATGTCGACGAACCACCGAGCCAACGCGTTGCGGAACTTCCGGTCCTTGTCCCGGAACGCGTCGAACGCGCGCTGCAACTTGTCGGCCTTGTCCTCCGCCGCCTCAACCCGCTTCGTCAGCTGATCGTTCGACTTCAACACGTCACGGACGAACTGCCCCGGATCGGACGTGTACCGATCAACCGCTTCCGCTTCGTCCTCAGAGACCTCATGCTGCCGTTTCGACTTCCGCTGCGCGATCACCCGCTTCGCGGCAACCTGCCCGATGTACGCGACAACGATGGTGCCGCCAGTCGCGATGAGTGTGGTCCAGACCTCGTCAGACACGTTCCCCCCTCGACATCGCCTCCCGGTCCGCTTCTTCACGGGCGATCTCACTGATCAGGTCGTTGACCCGCCAGGAGAGCGCTGCAAGCCGTATGAGGACCAGAACCAGCGTCAACGTCGAGTTCGCCTGCCCAGACGCGATGTACACGACGATCGCGGCGACGTAGATCAGCAACCCCAACGCGACCGCGAAGCGGCCGTACAGTTCCGTCCGCTTCAGCTGCAAGATCAGCGCCACCAAAGCGACGGCGGCGCCGAGCAGGATCACCAACCCCCACGCCACCCGGAACCACGGCAACGCGAAGTCGCCGATGATCCTCGAGCCGACAGTGAGCGACGTGATGCCGAACACGATCAGCCCCACATCAACCGTCGGCAGGAGCACCGTGTAGATGCTCCGGAACCGGGGAGGCACGAGCGGCAGCGCGTCTTTTGACCAGATCGTCTTCATCGTTCGTGCCTCCCCGAGGTCAGGACTTCGCGGCGTGCTTCGGCTCGTCGGACTCCGGGATGCTGCTGTTGCCCGGGTCGGCGAGACCATCACCGACGACGAGCGCGTCCGACGCCGGCAGCGACGTCGACGGCAGTGACGTGACGATCGGTGTCCCCACCGTGTCGCGGACGTCGATCGTCTTCGCGGCGTCCGTGCGGATCTGCACACCGAGCTCCGTCGCGACAGCCTTCACGATCGCGGTGATCACCAGGATCGCGTTCGCCTTCGTGAAGTGACCGTCCGGGACGACCGCGACCGCAGCCGACAGGACCGCGAACCCGATCGCGGAACCGGTCTTCGCGGCACCCTGCCACCGCTTGTCGACCAGCGGCAGCCAGTACACGACGCCCGTGCCGAGCAGCAGCAGACCAATCTGGGTCAGGGTCTGCCAGTCGAGGAGCGTGCCCGTACCAGCGGCCTGAGCAGCCTGCAGGATGCCGAGCACCCCAACGGCGAGAGGCAGCAGTGCGGTGGAGTAGCGGGAGAGGAACGTGTTCATCGGGTCACTTCCCAACTGCCGCGCCGAGGGCGGCTTCGGAGATGGCGGCGTAGAAGATGCGGCGCTCGTCGTACGCGCGGGCGTCGAGCTTCACCGCGTTGATGCCCTCCGCGTTCATGAGGACGCGGATGGCGCGGGAGTCGAGGCCGGTGCGCTTCACGATCCACGACGTGTTCGACTTCTCGCCGCGACGCTCGAGGTCGAGGAAGACCCCGCCGCCGGCGATGAAGTACACGTCCTGGTCCTTACCGCCCTCCGTCCGCTGGTAGTAGGTGAGGGTGTCCTTGGCAGCCATGAGGGCTCTCCTGATCTGTTCGTGGGTCTCTGCGACGTCGGTGAAGAACGGGGCGCCGGGGAGGTTCACCCCGGTGATCGGCGGCAGCGTGTACGCGTAGCCGCCGTTGTGATGCCACGACTCCTGCGGGTTGAAGAACTGCCCGGTCCACCGGATCCCGCGGGCGGGTCCGTGGTCGTGCACCCACTGCGCTTCCGCAGCGGTCATCGCCCGGTTCGTGCCGTCCTTCCGGGTGATGCCGAAGTCGAGTGCGGTGCCGATCTCCTCCCGGTGGGTGGAGAAGTACAGGGCAGCTGCGAGAGCCGCCCACGGATGGCCGTCGCGGAGGTACGTCTCCCACGCAGCACGGAGGAGCTCCATCCGCCGCTTCGAACGGATGCCCTCGTTGACGGTGAGGCGGTCGCCGCGTCCGCGTGCGCCGGGGAACTGCGTGTCGAACTCGTAGCAGAGCGACGCCACCTGCTGAGCGACGATCAGCGTCGAAACGAACTGCTCGACGCCGTTGAGGTCGCCGAACGACGACCGGCCTACTGAATAGCCCACAGGGAGCCTCCTAGAACGACGAAAGCCACCCGGCAGGGGTGGCTGAGATGAGCTTGCAGGGAACAGGGGTCAGGACGGCGAGTACCGGAACTTCACGAACCCGCCCAACTGGTTGTGCGTACCCGAACCGCCGTAGTAGGTGACGTTCCCGGAACTGTTGATCGAGATGCCGACCGCTTCCGGGAAGTCGCCACCGTTCGCCATCGCAGTCCCCAGGACCGTTCCCGACGGTGCGTACGCGGACGGGATCTTCGCAACCACCCGGGCTGTGTGCGTCGGGAACGAACCCGTCAAGTGCAGGTACAGCTCGACCATGCCCTCAACGATCCGCAACGACGCACCCGAGTACACCGAGTACCCGGACTGTGGGGTGATCGTCCCCTCCGTCGCGTTCCGCACCCACTCGCCACCCGACGCGTACGAACCAGCAGCACGCCACGTGCCGTTCAGGTCCGTCGCGTACGCCTCAGTGCCGTACGGGAACAGGGACGCGTTCAACGCATCCAAGTCGCCCTCCTTCGCGACCAGGATCCGGTACTGCCGACGCGGCTTCGGGGAGAACAGCTGCGCCGCAGCCAACGTCTGCCCCGACCCGCGGACGATGACGTAAAACGGCAGGAACTCCTGACCGTCACCCAACGTCGGCGGGTCACCCTTCAACACCACCAGCTTCACCGGCAGGGACGCGTTCTGCGGGTCGTACAGCAACCCGATCTGGTACGTCGTCAACGACGTCACCGCCGGCACCGACAACACCACATCCGCGTCGATCTGATGCTGGAACCCGTTCACCACCGCCTGAGCGATACCCGTCCGGTACGACCGCTTCACCGTCACCGTGTCGTTCGTGTTAACCACCAACGCGTACGGCGCCCCCCAGTCGTCGATGATGCCGTTCCCGGCAGCACCAACCGTCACACCCCACGTCTCATCCGACAGCTTCGCGTCAACGATCGGGAACGAAGTCTCCGTCATGGTCAGCTCCTTAGATCGTCTGCAGCTGCTGCAGCTGCTTCAACTTGCGGGCCACATCCGCGTTGCTTTTCGTCACCCAGTTCGACGAGTCCCGAGACCCGACCACCGCGGACACCGTCTCCGACGGTGAACCCGTCTGCGCCTGCACAGTCGTCGTCACCTCACGGACCACGTTCGACAGGTCGAGACCGTCGATGAACACACCGACCTTGTCGCCAACCCGCCAGTCCTCCCGGTAGCGGATGTCCGCCGAATCAGTGATCGTGAACGACACCGACACCGGGTTCGCACCATCCGACAACGCATCCTCACCGGCCTGCTGCAGCTCCGACACGTCAGTGGTCTGCCGCTGATCGATCAGCTGCTCCACCTTCGCCGACCACAACGCCTCCGACGTGCTGTCGGTCTGCTCGTTGAACAGCCGGTTCACGCCCTGCCCGCCACCCGCGACGATCGCGTCGGTGACGGTAGGGCGGGACAGTGTGTACGACCAGTCCTGCCCGATGACAGAACCGGTGAAGTCAGCGGCGGACCCGAACCGGATGTTCGACGTCAGGTCACGGACCGTGCGGACGTTCAACTGCCGGTACGGGGCTGTGTCTTCACCATGCACGATGTCGACGTGCAACCCGCCCGACTCGGCCACATCGGACACGACATCGCTGAGCAGCCCGAGACGGCCCTTGATGGACTGGTTCTTCCCCCGCCCCTGCGACGCCGGAACACGAAGCCCCTGCACTCGCCGGGCGGTCAAAGCTCCCGGACCGGCGTTCGCGTTCACGTAGCCGAGGAGCACCGTCTCAGCAGGACCGGACCGGTTGTCGTACGCCGCCGGCTGCGCGGTGATCGGCTGCGTCGGATCCGGGTAGATGATCCGATCACCCAACACTGCTGTGTCCGACACCCCCGACACTGTTGACACGGTCGGGCCGCGCTGAATCGACGTCACCGGTCCCGACATGCGCAGATCGTCGTCGCAAGTGATGATCACCCCAGCACCAGCCGTCAGCAGCCCCACGAGCCCCTCATTGCGGGCCGTGACCTGCCACGTACCCGCCGCCGCCCCAGTCACGTTGTGCCGTTCGATGACGACCAGCTGCGACCAGAACCGCACCGGATCCGACGACCGAACCAGGTTCTTGTCCCGAGGTTGAATCGTCCACGTCGCCATCCGAACCTCCTAGTACGCCGACAGGAACCGTTCCGTCCAACCGACCGTCAACGACGTCCCATCACCGGCAGAGTTCAGCGACACGTTCACCATGTTCGACCCCGGCATCAGCGGCGCGAACGTCGAATCGAACGCGATCTTCGACCACGCCACAGCACCGTTCAGCCGAGCCGACCGCTTCCGCGGATCCGTCACCAACGACAGCTGCGACCCCGACGGAATCGCCGACGTCATCACCACATCCGTGCCCGGGAACGTCACCGAAGCCAACGTCGCCGGCCCCGACACGTCCATGTCGATCCACGCCGGCACATCCCCACGGACCAGCATCTGCATGCCGTTCCCGATCACCGTCGAAGCTGACAGTGCTCGAGGCCACGGGTTCGCGTCCGTCGAAGACAGGAACACTTCCCCGTCAGCCACCTGATACGTGAAGGTGGTCCGTTCGCGGGCGTGGAAGAACGGGTCCGTCGCGACCAACGTCAACCCGAACTTCTCCCACCGGGTGCCGGAATCACCACCGCCGGACTTGCCCTCCATGCCGCCCTTGTAGGTGACGTCGAGGAGCCGTTCCCCCTTCGAGGACAGCACCCCGAGACGGAACGAACCCGACGACCCCAACGACTGCCCGAACCAGTTCGACGTCACCAGCCCAGCCATCTCCGCCAAGCTGGTGAAGAAGTTCTCCTGCGCCGTGTCCGACGCGAACTTCATCGGCAGGAACACTTCCCGCTCGAGGATGTTCGTTTCCTGCAGCCACGACCCGGGAACACCCGGCATGGTCGCGGTCACCACATCCACCGGCGGCAAGTACAAGCCGGTCGCGCCCGACATCAGGATCCGTTCCGCGTCCACGTTCAACGGGATCACCGTGGAGCCGTCCATCGACTCGAACCAGTACACACGCGAGTCGGCGCGTGGCAGCACCGGCGGGACCGTCGGGAACGGCACACCCGGAGATGCGCCGTTCCCGTCGACCACGTCGTACTTAGTGTCCGGCGACCCGCCGTCGAGGACGTCCTCCAACGCGGATGATGGTGATCCACCGTCGATCAGAGTCGCCATGAGCACCCTTCCGTTCAGCCATTCGCCAACACGTCGCGTTGATGCATCCAGCGCTCGAGCGTCCGCACCGTGTCAGGGCGAGCGTCCGACCCGACCGTGATCTGATAGGTGTCGCCGCCACCGCGTTCAGACACGAGCTCCCGCAGCGTCCCCATCGGCAGCGCCAACTCCGGGTCGCGGAGGTTGTTCTGCACCAACGACAGGCCACGCGGCAACACGCCGCCCTTGTCGTACAAGGTGGGCTGCAACCCGCCGACGACACCGCCGGAGGCGTACCCCTTCGCTTTCGCGCCCTTGTACTCGAAGTGCCACGGCTCCCGCTGACTGAACGACAACCCGGTCGGGTACCAGCCGTACCGGGCACCGTTCGCACGAGCCCACGCCTGACCCACACCGATGTCCGCCGCCAACCCGTACCCGTGCACTGACGTGCCAGGAGCTGCCGCGAGATTCCCGCGGCCGGCCTTGTACTGCGCCCACCGGTACTGCTGCGACGCAAGGTCCCGGTACCCCTCAGTGAGAGTCAGCAGTCCGCCGGACGCTCGGACCATCGCGTTCCACGCAGCAGCAGCCGGAGCCCGCAGGTAGCCGCCCATCCGACCGACACCACTGCCCGGACGGTAGTTCGCCGCCTTCCCCAACTGGTCTGCTGGGATTGACCCGTTTGCGCCCGTCCCACCAGCAGGCAGAAACGACCCGACCAGGTTCTGCAGCGACTGCACCGCCCCATCGAGCACCTTCCGACCGAACCCGCCAGCGAGCTCGACCATGGACCCGGCGCCAGGGATCTTCCCAATCAGCGCCTTCACCGCGGACGTGATCGTCCCAGCGGGGTCCGTCACCAGGTCCGACGCGAACGACGCCACATTGCGGGTGGTGTCGACAACGCCGGAGAGGATGTCCTTCCCAACGCCGACGATCCCACCCGACGCGTAACCGGTCGCGCGGCGCACAGCGGAAACACCGCCAGTGTTGCCGGCAGCGTTCAACGAGTGCACGAACCCCGGCCCGAGCGCCTTCACAACCTCCGGAACGAGGACACCCTCACCGCGACGCATCGGCGTCATCACGTCATCGCGACGTGACGGCTGGTAGCCGGGAATCACACCGCCTCGAGCGAAGCCCTTCGGCAGTGAGATCGGGTCGATCTTCTTCGTCCCGAACACCTTCGCGACCTTGTTGAAGTTCCCGATCAGCGCACCGTTGATGACCGTGTCGACCACGAACCGGATCGGCGCTTTCGCGGTGTCGCTGATCGCCTTCCACGCCTCCCCGATCGCGTCGCGCATCGCGTTGAACGCGTCCGGGATCGTCTTCGTCGCGAACTTCGACACCGTGTCGAACACGGGCTTGATGCCCTTGTTCCACACCGCCGAGATCGTCGACTGGATACCGTCCCACACGGGCTTGATGATGTTGCGGTACAGCCACGTGAACGCAGTCCCGAGGGTGTTGCGGAGGAACGACACGACCGCGTTGAACACGACCTTGACGCTCGCCCACCACGTCTGGAACGCGGTCACGATCCAGTTCACGACCGGCTGGACGACCGACTGGTACAGCCACAGGAACGCCGCAGCGAGCGTGGCGCGGATGAACGTCACCACGGCGGTGAACGTGGTCTTCACCATCGACCACAGCCAGGTGACGCCGCCGACGATCCAGTTCACGACAGGGCTGATCACTGAGGTCCACAGCCACGTGAACGCGGCAGCGAGCGTCGCTCGGATGAACCCGACAACCAGGTTGAACACGCCGGAGATGGCACCCCACGCGACCTGCACGGCGGTGACGATGCCCGCCCACGCAGCCGCAACAACCTGCTGCAGCAGCTGGAACACCGGAGCGAGAACAGCCTTCACCATCGCGACAACGAGGTCGAAGATGGCGCTGATCGTGTTCCAGAACCAACCCACGACAGCGGCGATGCCGTTGAACACCGGAGCGGCGACGTTGCGCCACAACCAGGTGAACACGGACCCGACGAACCGGACCGCCGCCATGATGCCGTTGAACGCCGGAACCAGCGCGTTCTGGTACAGCCACACCGCAGCAGCGCCGATGCCCTTGAACACGGCGATCCACATCTTCACGTAGCTGATGTAGATGCCAACAACGACCTTCACCACGGTTGCGATCGCATCGAACACAGGCTGCAGGACCGTGGTCCACAGCCAGGTGGCAGCCTGCGCGATCCAGTCGACGGCCGGCTTGATGCCGTTCGTCCACAGCCACACGAACGCGTCACCGACGGCTTTCACGCCGATCTTGATGCCAGCCCACACCGCGTCGACCGCGGTCTTGAACCAGCCGATGTTCTTGTACGCCCACACGAACCCAGCGACGAGCAACCCGATCAGCGCGATGACCTTCACGATCGGGTTCTGCCGCATCGCGAAGTTCAGCGCTTCCTGCGCACCCTTCGCTAGCCACGTGGCGAACGACCAAGCCTTCGTCGCGGCCGCAACGATGCGCAGCTTCTTCGCCCATGTGACGAATCCGCCGGCCTCAGCGATCTTCTGCTGCACCAGGAACGCCTTGTACGCCAACACGAGGCCAGCCATCGCACCAGCGACAGCGAGCGTCGCACCGACGTTGTTGCGGAAGAACCCGGTCACCGCCACCAGGACGGGACCGATGAACTTCAGCACCGCGGCAGCAGCACGGAACGCTCCCAGCAGCGCGCCGGCGATGATCGCAGCGACCGGACCGACCGCGATGAACAGGTTCTTCATCGACGGGATCAGCGCCTGCGTCACGAACACCTGAATGTCCGTGAACGCGTCAATGATCACCTTGCGGGCGGCGAGGATCGCCTGCACCGCTGCGGTGTCCGGAACCCAGTTCGTGACCGCGGTCAGGTCACCAGACACCTTCCCCGTGACAGCAAGGTTCCCGATGCCCCCGACCAGGTCGAGGAAGTTCTGCACCTTGTTGCCGACACCGTCGAGGCTGCCGGCGAACCCGGTAACCATCCCCGTCAGTGCAGGGGTGACGGTCTGGTAGATGCCGAGCGCGACGTCCTCAAGCTGCGACTGCAGCTTGTCCATCGCACCGCCGAGACCCTTCATCTTCGACTGCGCGACAGCGGCAGCGCCACCCTGACGGGCAACCGCCTTCGACATGCTGTCGAAGCCCTTCGTGCCCTCGTTCGCGAGAGCGGTGACCGCAGCAAGCGGCTCCCGACCGAACGCGGTCGCAGCAGCGGACGCGAACGCTTCCCGCGTCATACCCTTCTGCGCCTTCGACAGCTGATCGATGATCGTGCGCATCCCGACGAACTTCCCGGAGGAGTCGAACGCGACAACCCCGAGATCCTCGAGCGCGTTGCTCGCAGCCTTCGACGGGGACGCCAACGACGCGAGCATGCCCCGCAGCGCGGTACCTGCCGTGTCGCCCTTCAGGCCCTGGTTGGCGAGGAGACCAATCGACGATGCGGTGTCCTCGATGTTCACCCCGAACGCGCGAGCGACAGGGCCGACGTACTTCAGCGACAGGGCGATGTCATCGACACCACCAGCCGCCGCGTTCGCCGTGTTCGCGAGAACGTCCGCCACCTTCGACGCGTCGCTCGCAGCCAGGCCGAACTGGTTCAGAGAGTTCGCCTGAATCTCAGCCGCCCGGCCACCACTGACCTGCGCTGCAGCAGCAAGCTGGATGGTCCCCTTCGCCGCCTGCATCGCGTCAGCAGCGGACAGGCCACCCTTCGCGAGCTCGAGCATGATGTCGGCTGCGTCCTTGCCGGACGTCGCCGGCAATGTCAGGTCGGAACCGAGCTGACGGGTCGCCGCGGACACCTGCTGCATCTGCTTGTCCGTCAGACCAGCAACCGCCTGCAGCTCGTTCAACGTCGCCGTGTACTGGTTGCCGAGGCTGATGACCTGCCCGACGCCGATGATCGCGCCGAACCCGGCAGCCATCCCCGCGAGCGGCTTCAACGTGGCGAGAGCGTTCGTGGCGACGTTCTTCGCGCCCCGAGCAACCTTCCCCAACCCCGACGACAGCGGAGCCCCGGCAGCAGCAAGCTTGCTGAACCGGGACTCCATCAGCGCCGTCTGCTTCGACCCGGCCAACTGCGCTGCAGCCAGCTGCGACGTCACCGCCTTCTGCTCACCGAACGCAGCCCGCAGCTGATCCTCAACCGCGACCACCTTCAGGCCGGCGTTCTCCGCCTTCCCACGCGCACCGATCAGCGCCTGCTCCGCCTTCAACGACCCAGCAGACGCCGTCGCTGCCGCAGCCTGCGCACGCAACAGCGACTGCTCAGCCGCAGCAGCCTGCGTTGAAGACGCCCCGTGCTTCACACGGGCAGCAGCCAGCTGCGCATCCGCCGAAGCGATCCGAGCAGCAGCAGCCTGGTTCTTCACCCGAGACGCAGCCAGCTGCGCTTCCGCAGCCTCAACACCCTTCGCCGCCGCCGCCTCATCAGCACGCGCCTTCGCGATCGCGACCTTCTCGGTCTGCACCACCCGGGCAGCCTTCTTCGCCGCCTGCTCGAGTTCCGCGACCATCGCAGTCGCAGCACCATTCGTGGAGCCCGCAGCAACCGCTGCCGAGAACTGCCGACCCGCCGTGACCCCAGCAGCCTTCGCCGCAGTCCCAGCCTGCTTCGACAGCTGCGCCCCGAACTTCGACATTGAGGGCAGAACATCGAGCCATACGGCGGAACCGGCCACGGTGGACTCCTCTGTCTAGTTGTTCGCGAACCACCCGACGGCGAGCTCGTCCATCTCGGCCTTCTGCTGAGCGTCCAGCTCCGCTTCCGCCTCAGTTCGGAAGTCGCGCCCATCAAGCGGCGACGGCAACGGCTCCGGCTTCTCCGGAGTGCCCTTCCCGAGGAACCCCTCAACGAAGAACAGCAGCCGCTTCATCACCCAGTTCGAGTCGCGGAGCATCCAGTCCGAGTCGGACCAGTCGTTCTCCCGATGCGCCCGATGCAGCGCAGAGTCAGGTGGTAGAGCCTCGACCAAGCCACGCAGCTGCCAAGTGGACATGTCGCCGCGGAGGTACTCACGCAGCACATCCCTGCCGCCGTACGTGGCCTGCAATGCAGCATCCCCACGACGGAACTCGTCGCCAAGCAGGTGCAGCATCGCCTCGGTGCGGACCTGCACAGCCACCGGGTCAGTGGCTGGCAGGTCCCCGATCACCGAGTCGTAGTCGTCGAGGTCTACCCCCGTCAGTTTCCCTGGGACTTCTTCAGGTCCTGACCGACGGCGATCATCACGAAGTTGAACTGCTCCGTGGTTCCGCCGGCTTCCACGAACCGGCCGTACTGCTCATCGCCGAGGAGGAGCCGCGTCTGCGCGTCCTCGTCGTCGCTGTCGCTCTCTGACAGCGCCTGCAGCGCGTCCTTCGTCGCCTTGTCGTAGAAGTACGGGTGCGGGATGTAGAACGGCTCCCCACCCTCCTCCACGAAGATCTCGATGCGGTCACCGCCGACGGAGTCCTCCACCTTCTTGCGCGCCTGCGCAAGCGTGTACGACGTGCGACGGTTCTTCTCGCCTTGACTGGTCATGCGTGTCTCCTAGTGAGCTTGGTGAGCTCGTGAGCAGGTAACAGGTGGCGGCGGCGCAGCTCACCAAACGACGCCGCCACCTGGTCTATGGGGAGGGTCAGCCGCCAGCGACGACGACGCCGGCCGCTGCGGACTGCGCCTCCGTGTACGACTTCCCCAGCACCGGGTCGCGGTAGATCGTGAACGTGCGGTTCACTTCCTCCACGTCCGACTTGTTCAGCGACCGGTCACCCATGTCGGTGACCTTGATGCGGTACGCCGCCTCCACCCGGTACACAGCCGAAGCGCCGACACCGTCCTGCGCGAGCGTGATCGCCCGGTAGTAGGTGTCACCCGAGTCCGGGTCGTCGTCGTAGATCCACGCCGCGTTCTTGTCCGTCGGCCAGTGAGCGACCGGCTTCCCGAACGCGAGGGCCTTCGTCCACCCGTTCGTCTCACCGAACGCGACCTGGAACGTGTGCCCCCGGCTGGTCGTGTCGGAACGGACCGGCTCGAGGTCCTGCAGCATGTCCGTGTCGTCAGACGACACGTCGTACGAGTGGGCGATGCCGTCGGTGGTGACGTAGCCCATGTTCTTGTAGCCGGTCGGCAGCGCGATCGGCAGCCCGTCGGAGCCGAAGAACGCCTCCGGCACGTCGGCGGTGATGTCCGCGAGCGCGAGGATGACCCTCCGCCACTTGTGGACGTTGCGGTTGTCGTTGACCATCTGGTCGACCACGTCAGGCATGCGTTCTCCTTGAACGACAAAGCCGCCCGACGTGCGGACGGCTGATGGATGGATGGTTGTTGGTGAGCGGTCTACTGGGGGCGCGCATCAAGCTCGTACGTGCCGACAGCACGCCGCAGCGCCGGGTTCGAGTACGCGACCATCCCGAACGAATCGGGTTCCCGGACTTCGTCGAACAGGGGACAGCGGACCATCGCGACCTCGAGCTTCTGCACGAGGTCCCACACGGCGCCACGGGTCGCAGCGAACGCGGTCACGTCGACCACGAACGTCTTCTCGTAGTCCTCGCCGAACCCGCCAGGGATGCGTTCCACCACGACGGCAGGCACCCTCGTTTCGAGGTTCGACGGGGTCTCCGTGTACACAGTCACACCGGTTTCCTGCTTCAGGTACGTCAGAAGCAGACGCTCCACGTTGGGCCACTGCCCGTACACGTTCATGCGCCCATCGCCCTCCGCAGGATCGCCTGCTTGTTGACGTTCACGTCGCCGTACTCGACAGCAGACGCGTCAGCAGACGTCGCGATGACCCGCGCGAACGGCCGCTTGATTCCGGTCGGCGACTTCGTACCCGGCCGGGTGCCCTCCTCCACGCGGAGGGAGTCACCGAACGCTTTCGCGCCGGCCGCGTACGCCAACCGTTGCGCCCGAGGAAGCACCCGCGCGGCCTTGTCCCGGAGGGCTCGCCGTACCTCAGCGGTGCGTGCAGCCTCGTCGAGGATGCTCTTCCCGAGGACGACCTTCGGCATCAGTCGAGTCGCCCCGTGAGCCACCGCCGGATTCGATTCGGTTCGTGCGGGAGGTTGTGCCCCAGCTTCCAGTCGATGAACACGGCCACCGTGCCGATACCGAACTTGGTCGACTGATACCGGCCCTGTCGGCCGCGGTAGAACACCGGGCGGTGGTACTGGTCGGCAGCGCGCCACGACCAACGACGACCCGTCAGCCACGACACACGCTTGCCGAGCGTGCGCCAACAGACACTCACGATGCCTCCGGCTGGACCGTGTACTCGAAGTCCGCGATGACAGCCAGCTTCTCCGCCTTCGTCTTCGCCCCCGCCAGATCGATGCTGCGGCTGTCAGCCCACGCATCGATCTCCGCGTTCGTCCACACTTCCGACGGGACCACGTCCACGTCCGGAGTGTGCTTCGGCTGCACCAGCCCCAGACGGACCGCGTCCACGAGCCAGTACTCGTTGCCGTTCACGCTGATCTTGTCCGACATCAGTCAGCCCTTCGTCTCGGTGATCACGAACTCCGTGTGCGGGAGCACGTTCCAGTACGTTTGCGGCCGGCCATCCACGTAGTACGTCTGACCGCGCCAGATGACGGTGTCCGCGGCCTGCACCCAGTCCTGCGGTTCCCGTGTCGACACCATCCACCTCGAGGTGACGATGTCGTTCTGACCGAGCGATTCCTTCGTCCCGACCGGCTGCACCGTGCACCCGCCGATGGTCTGTTCGATGACCGTGTCCGTGGGGACACCGTCATCGTCAGGCTCACCCTCCGTGGTGCGCTTGACCGTCACTTCATCGCGGTGCAGCAGATTCGTCAGGCTCACCAGTGGTCACCGCCAATGCGATACCGGGCCACAGCCCGAGCCCACTGCGACGTCGTCCCCACCGTCGCAGCCGACGCCATCGCAACCTGCTCCTGCCCCGACGTGACCTGCGACAACCACGGCGACGCTTCCGAGATCGCGGACGCCTGGTCGAGGACCGCTTCCTGCACGTCCCCGGGGATCGGGTCGAAGCCGTGCGTGTACACAACCTCGATCGACCGCCACACGTCCGGGAACCGTGCCGGGAGGCGGAGCAGACCAGCCTCAGACCACTCAGGGTCCGTGACTGTCTGCCCCGCCACCGTCAGACTAGTGACCTGCCGGACCGGCCACACCGGGAGCCGCAGAACCCGCGCCCCCGCCCCGTCGAGAACGACCGTGTCGTCCTCGACGAGGCTGACAGGGTTGCGGGTCTGACCCCGGAACCGTTCCGACGCCATTCGGAGCGCCAGAACGATCCCAGGGTCTTCACTCGGCTTGCCGAGCCTTGCCGCGAGATCGGCCGGATCGGCCAGAGGAGGCAGTTCCAGGTCCGTCAGAGCCATTGCCTGCCTCCTCCACGCCACGCGCCTTGTTCTTCACCAGACCCAGCCGGTGAGCGTCCTCGATGCGGTAGCGGATCCCGTTGACGACGACCATGCCGTCCGTCATCAGGCAGCCGCGACGGTGCCGAGCTCGACGAGGGCGAGGTGCGCCGGCTTGTAGATGACCTGCGCTGCACGGAGCTCCGCGCGCACGTACACGAGGTTGCGGCGTGCGTAGTCGGCGTGCTGGTTGAACGCGACCACGGACAGCGCCTCACGCTCGAGGACGTTGATCGTCGACAGGTCACCGACAAGCGCGGTGCCCTCCGGGATCGACTGCGCGGTGACGTACGGACGCCCCCACAGGGTGCGGGGGCCGGCGCCGAACGGGCCGTTGCCGTAGAACCGCTGGTTGCCGTCCTGCATGAGGTCGAGAACCTCAGCGTCAGCCGGGTTCAGGACGATGCCGGTGACCTGCGCGCCGACCTCGTCGAGGGCGGTGAGGGCCTTGCGGATCGACACGGGGATCTTGACCGGGTCGGTGCCAGCAGCAGCGATCTGCTGGATGCCGGTGGTGTTCAGGATGCCCGTCGGCTGCCCCGCAGCACCCGTACCGTTCAGGAGGTAGTTCTCGATGACGGCGCGGATGTTGTAGGCGAGCTGCCCGTTCAGGTACGACGCGAACGCGCCCGCGTCGGCGAGGAGCTCGTTGGTGACGGTGTAGCCGTCGGCATAGGTGAAGACCTTGCCGGTCGCGATCGCCGTCGACAGGTCCGACAGCGGCTTCAGCGCGGACGCGGGGTCCGTCGGCAGGATCTCGTCCTTCACGATCGCCGCGTTGCGGGCGACGGAAGTGATCTGGACGTAGTCGAAGCTGTTGCCGGTGATCGAACCCGTCGACACGAGGTCGAGCAGCGTCAGGGGACGCTGGTAGGTCAGGTCGACCTGCGGCAGCCGGGTGGGCTGCAGCTGACCGACAGCGACCGACAGCGGGTTCGGGTCGGCCTTGAAGCCACGGCCCTTCGCGCCGACGGTGACCTTCGGGAGCGCGATCAGCGACCCCTCACCGAACCCGCCCGGGTTCGACTTCAGGAGCTGCTTGTACGGCTCCGACTCGGTGTACGCCTCACCGAACGACTTCGCACCGGCGGGGGCTTCCACCTCGGCCTTCGGCTCGTCGTCGGTCTTCGCTGGAGCGGTCGAGGCGAGCAGCGACTTCATGTGCTGCTGCGCGTCGTCCGCTGCCTTCACCTGCGTGTCGAGGCTGTCCGCCTGCGACTTGAGCTCACCGATCTTGGTGATCTCGTCCGCGGTGAACTCGCGGTCCTCGTTCTTCGCCGCGTCGGCGATGCTCTTGGCCTCGGCCAGGACGGCCGACAGCTGCTCACGGAGCGTCTTGCTCATCGTTCCTCCATCAGGATCAGTTCTGCTGCGGTCGCCCAGGCCGCGACTTGGGCATGAGAAAGGCCCGCCGATTTCGACGGGCCTGACGGTTCCCCACCCTGGGGAGGTGAGCTTTCCGGCGGGGTGCCGGAAGTTTCGATCGGGTCGGGCGGCGCTTCGAGCTCCGCCGTCCCCGTGGTGTCCTCGACGACCTTGTCCGCAGCGATCTCCTCACGGACGATGCGGCGGATCTCGTCGTCGGACTTCGTGCCGAGCAGCTGCGTCTCCGGGTTCATGCCGCGGAGCGTTGGTCCCGCCTCGATTAGGTCGAGCTGTCGGAGTTCGAACGCATCCTGTCCGTTGACGGTCACAGGACCTGCTTCTCGGACGTCGTAGCCGAACGAGAACTCCTTGACTCGCTTCTGGTCGAGGAGTTTGAAGACCTGAGCGCCGGTGGGGTTGTCGAGATCGAGCTGGGCAGTGATGAGGAGGCCGTCCGCGGTTTCCTCAGCCGCGAGAACATGTCCGATGTGTGCCATCGGGTCAGCCCACTGATGCGACCAGATCACGGGGATCGGTGCACCCGACTCCTCCCACTGCGCCAGCGAGTCCTTGAACGCGCCAGGGACGATGACGTCTCCGCCGTGGTCGACGTTGCCGAAAACGGCCACGAGCGCGGTGAACTGGCCAGCCGAGAGACCGCCCGAACCACCTACTGCTTTGATCGAAGCATCGAAGTTCTTCGTCTGCACGATCACACCTCCTTGTAGTGCTTCAGGTAGCTGACAGCGGACGCAAACACGGCGGGATCCTCACGCAGGAGCCCGATCGCCGAGTTGCACGGCCCGCAGAGCAGCGCTCGGACAGCGCCCGTGCTGTGGTCGTGGTCAACCACCAGCCCCTTCACACCAGGCTGCTCGCCGCAGATACGACACCGGCCGGACTGTTCCTCGGCCATGCGCTCGAAGTCAGCCCGACTGAGTCCGTACTTGGCCGCCCGCTTACCATGTGACCGGCACCCAGAGCACTGGGACATCAGACCGGTCGATGCGACGGAGCTCGGCGAGAACTGACTGACCGGAAGCAACCGCTGGCACTTCGAGCACGGCTTTTTACCATCGACCACCGGTACGCGATGAGGCTTCTTGACTATGTTCGGATCGCCGTTCGCTCGCCACCGGTAGTAGTGCTTCTTGCAGAGACCGCGGCACTCGAGCTGCTGCATGCATCCTCGGACGGTGCAGATGCGTGAGGAAGTCGAGGCAGCCACGTTCATGCGCTCTGCTCCAACTGCCCGGTCGCCCAGAGCACTTCCATCGCCTGCTTCGGGTCCAGACCCTTGCTGCGGAGCAGGTCGTACGCCTTCGCAACCTCCGGCGTCGCATCCCCCGGGGAAGCCTGCGGGCCACCACCACGAACCACATTCAGCGGGGTGATGATGTCGTCACCACCGTCAATGCGAGGCCGGTTGTCCATCGCCCGAGCCTCGTTGACGGTCAGCCACGGCCCACCAGTCGCGGTCGACATGATCGCCGCGCGCTCCTCGAACGAACCGCGGAGCTTCACACCCAGGTCGAACTCGACGTACACCGACTCGTCGCCACCGTTCAGCAGCGGAGTGATGTGCGCGTTAAACGCCTGCTCGAACTGCACGATCGTCGCGCCGAGAGCGTCCCGGTACAGCGACTGACGGAACGCCTCCATGTTGGAGTAGTTCCCCTGCCGCGCCCCGATCATCTCCGGAGGGATGTGGTACGCCGACGCGACCTCGATGTCGGTGAGGGTGCGCCCCTCAACCTCCTGCATGTCCTTCGGGGAGAACACGTCGACCTTCTTGACGTCCGCGCCGATCGGCAGGACGGGCATCTTGCCCTCGCTGCCGCCGCCGTCCGTCCAGTTCGACATCTCCGCCTCGAGACGCTTCATCGCATCGCCGCTGAGGCCTTCCACATCCTGCACGGCCTGCTGCGTCACAACGGCGGGGAACCGGGCCCCCTTCCGCCAGATCGACCGGCGGTACTTCACCGACTCGACGTACTCCTCGAGGATGTGCCGCAACGTCTCGATCGGGGGAGTGCCATTCCCGGACCCGTACCCCCGGTCGAACAGCAGCCCGTCAAGGCCGATGTGCTTCGGCTTCCCGTCCCCGACCATCAGGTCGACACCGTCCACCAGCGACGTCCCCGTGTACGTGAACCGCCACGACTGCGCCGGCCAGTGCTGCAGCACCACACCCGCCCGCGAATCCGCGGACGGCACCAGCTGCGCCATGAACCGGTCGTAAACCAGGAAGTCGCACAGCAACGTGTGCCAGAACCGGTACTGCGTCAGGTGCTTCTGCGGCTCCTTGATGAGCTCCGCGAGCGGCCCGTCCGTGACCCGCTTCCGATCGGTGTCGCCCTCACGGCGGTACACCTTCATCGGGATCGACGCGATGTTCGACGCGATGAAGTCAACGACCTTCCGCACCGACGGCTGCGTCTGCCAGATGCCGTACGCCGTCTGCGCATGCTCCGTCAACGGCATGCCCGGGTCCGCGACGATCGCACGCCCGTCGTACCGCCACGGCGTCCCCATCGACGGGAACTCCGCAAGGATCTGACCGTTCGACTGCTCCGACGACTTCTTGAAGAACAGGCTCACGTCATCCTCCAGGCAATCAGCAGCAGCGCGACACCAGCAACGACCAGCGCCGCCGGCCAGAACACGGCAGCGACACCCGCAGTGACGAGCAGCACGCCCAGGATCTCGAGGAGGACCACAACAGCTGCACGAGTCATCACGCCACCTCCGAGCTCCCGAACACACTCGCGTCCGGGTCGTTGTACGGGTTCTTCTTCTTCGGCTTCGTGACCAACGCCTCCGACAACGCATTCACCACCGCGGCGACACCATCGATCTTGTCCATCGACTTCGCCTTGTTCGGCTTCACGTTCCCGTTCGCGTCAATGTCCACCGACAGATTGTCGACGTTCCACCGCAGCACCGGGTTGATGCCAGTCCGGAACAGCGGCTTCTCCTCCGTGCCCGTCAGCAGCAGCCGCTGCAACTCCTTCAACGGAGGCGACAAGCGCCGGAAGTCCTGGTACACGCGCACCAGGTTCTTCACGCCCGAGTCCTGCAGGCTGTTCACCATCTGCGTCGAGTTCCACGGGTCGAACCCGATCGACACGACATCGAACCGGTCCAGGTCCGCTTGGATCTGCGCCTGCACGAACGCGTAGTCCGTCACATTGCCTGGCGTGGTCCGCAGGTGGCCCTGCCGCACCCACGCCGAAGCGTTTCCCGCGGTGCGCTTGTTCAGCGCGTCCAACGCGCCCTCCGGGATCCAGAACCGCGCCAGGACGTCGTACCCGTTCCCATCCGGGAAGAGCAACACCCAGGCCGTGAGGTCTGACGCGGACGCAAGGTCCCACCCGCCGAACGCTTTCCGGCCCGCGAGCTTCGCCTCATCGACCTTGCCGGCGTTCCGGTCCCACGAGTCGAGCGTCAGGAAGCGCGCCTCCTGCTTCGTGCGGATCCCGAGGTGCAGCCGCAGGTAGTCGCCGAGCTCCGCGGGGGAGTTCTTCGCCTTCAGCGCGGCAGCTTCGAGGTACTTCCGCGACGGGCTGATCCCGTACCCGGGGTTCGACTTCCTCTGCGTCTCCGGAGCGAACGGATCGTCCGTCTCGTCCGCACCCCAGATCACGCCGTAGTACGACGGATCCACGAGCGTGCCCGCGGCGAGCTTCTCGACGTACAGTCGCGTCTCGTCATAGATCGTCCCCGACTTTGACGCGTCCGGCGTCGTGATCCGGATGCCCAACGGCTGCGTCCGCGAACCACGACCAGTCTCGAGCGTTCGAACCAGGTCCGGCGTCTTGTGAACGTGGAGCTCGTCGACGATGAAGCAGTGCAGGTTCGCGCCGTGCTGCGCGTCAGCAGCCGACGAGATGACCTCGATGTACGACCCCGACTTCGGGTGCACGATCCGCTTCTGATGCGCCTTGAACCGACCAGCCAGAGCCGGCGTCTTCTCCACCAGCTGCTTGATCGGCCCGAACACGAACCCCGCCTGACGTTCCGTCGAAGCGGCCGTCACCACCTGACCGCCCGACTCGCCATCGGCGCCGGTCATGTACACGGCGATGCCGCCCGCCAGAGTGCTCTTGCCGTTCTTACGGGGAACGTCGACCATCACGTCACGGATGATCCGCACCATCGCGAGAGCGTCCTCGTCCCACTGCACCCACCCGAACACCGGCGCGATCACGTACGCGATCTGCCACGGGTCCGGGTCCAAGGGGCGACCGGCCCATTTGCCTTGCGTATGACGTAGCAGGTGGAACGTCTTCAGTACCCGGTCGACCCGCTCCGGGTCGAACTGCGCGCCCTCAACCTCGCGCGGCTCCGGCGTCTTGAACTTCGGCGGGATCTCCGGCAGCGGGTAGCCGCGATCCTGCAAGTACCAGGCGACCTCCGGAGACAGCTTCAGCCGCTCGAGAGTCGCCTCATCGAGCGCATCAGAACGGGTTGTCGTCGTCCCCATCGTCGGACTCCTTCGCCAAGCTCTGCTCCGAGCTCGGCGTCAGTCCAAACTCCCGAGCCAGCAGCTGCAGCCGATGCCCCGCATTCCGCCGGATCGCCACCGCAGGATGCGGGATCTCACCCTGCTTTGCCTCGATCGTCAACGACCCATGCGCCTGCAACGCCAACGTCGCCGACCTGAACTCCGCCCACGTCTCGCAGTACGTCGCCAGAACCGCCCGATCCTCCGCCTTCACGATGTCCAACCGCGCCAGCTCAGGAACAACCCGGTTCCACTCCTCAACCGCCTCATCCGACAACCACTCCGGAGGCGACGGAGGCACCCGCTTGAACGCCGGACCATCCGTGACCTTCCGACCACCGCTGTCGCGTCCACCACCCCTGCCCTCGATCAGACGGAGGGCTGCCGGCTTCGCCGCACGAGGCATCGGGGACCCCCTAGTCGTCGTAGTGAGACGCGAACATCTGATGGACCGGCGGGCGCAGCAGTTGACATGTGACATGTGACGCACACGCCCCTACCCCGGTACAACCGTTGGTACAAGGGCCGAATTTCCCGGATTTTCGAAATCACGTTCGAACAACCGCCTCGAATGGGATGTGGACTGCCCTGCGATGCTCACCGTCAGGTGGCTGCGCCCGATCAGGGGAGTTGGTTCCACATCCTCATCGCGAGGGATGGTTCGTTGGCTTCGGTTCGGCGTTGCTTGGCAAGGCGTGCTGCACGGTTGCGTGCTGCTTGCTTGGTCTTGGTCAGGTGGTGTGGGTGACAGAGGGGCTGCCAGTTGGCGTGGTCCCACATGGCTCCGCCGTCGGCTATCTCCACGATGTGGTCGACGTCGGTCGAGGGCTGGTCGCAGAGTTTGCACTGTGGGTGCATGACCAGGTAGCGGCGTGACTCTGTCCGCCATCGGTGGGTGTCTCTGTCGTCGCCTGGGATTACCCGGTGTGCGCCGCTCTTGCGTTTCCGCTGGTGGTCAGCGCACCGGCCCCGGTTGGTGGCGAGTTCGTCGCAGTCGAGGGTTGAGCATCGCACCGGTGGGCGAGTAGGCATCAGCCCCGGTCTTCCAACGCGTCGTACACGTCCTCGACGGCTTGTCCGAGGGCCGCGGAGGGGTGCGGGGGTGCGGGTTGGGGCCACCGGTTGGAGCGGACTCGGTGGCTGCTGACGTCGTCGTCAGTGCTCATTGCGTACCGCCTGCCGCGCCTCGTGCCGGTCGCGTCGGCGTGCGCCTCGCTTGATGCTGCTGCGCACGCCGGGGCGTTGGATGTACGCGAGGTACCGCCGGCCCCATCGGCTGAAGGCGTCCCACTCGGACGCGGTGCGCCGCTGTCGGTGTCCCATGCTCACGATGTACCCCGTTTCGGAGGCTGATTACCTCTCGGCCCGTCTCAGCCGAGCCTTTCGTACCCCGTTCAGTCGACGTCGATGCCGAGTGAGCGGATGGTTTCGATGACGATGTCCGCGTCGATCCGTTGCCCTTGGTTCTCCCAGGCGGCTTCGACGGCTTCGGTGGTGAGGTGCACGTCGGCGTGGCCGGTGTTCGCGACGATGAGGGCGAGGTTCGCCTCGATGCCGGCGAGGAGGTTGAGCTTCGCGGCCCGGTACTCGCCGAGGCTGAGGTCACCGGACATGGAAGGCCGCCGCTACTCGCCGGAGGTGGTCGAGGTAGGCGGCCTGGTCGAACTCGCCGCGGGCGCGCTCCTCGGGCGTCAGCGCGGCGTAGTAGACGTCCCCGCTGTCGTCGATGTGGGTGACCCCACCGAGGCAGTCCTCGTCAGGGTAGGCGTGCGGACATGTGTTCCGCTCGGCGTCGTTTCGGAGCGGGAGCGGAGGAGCCATCATCGGTGCCCACGCCGCGCTCATGCCTTCACCTCGACCGGCTCCCCGTAGCTCGTGGTCTTCGACACGGTGGCGAGGTACACGTCCGGTTCCAGCATCGCGGCGCGCATGTTCTGCTGCACCCGGTACAGGTCGTTCGCCGCGGCGTCCTCAGTAGTGACGTACGACGTGATGGCCTGCTTGCCGCGGGCGACGCAGTACACGGTCTCGACGATCGGGTCAGCCATGACGTCCTCCTCGATGGTGGTCGGCCGACCCGTCTGCGGTCCGCATCGTCAGTCGCGGCTTCCGTCAGGGGTCTCGGCCAGGTAGCTCCTCGTGACTCGACGCAGCGCGATGGCGGTGTGTGATCTGCGGGTCGACGAGGAAGTATGTGGTGCCAGGTGCGGTGGACGTCCGCTCGACCCTCGGTGCCTGGCGCACCGCCGTTCGCAGCCCGGATCCGTAGGCGATTTGTTGTCGCTGTGTTACTCAGCGGGTGGGTTTGACCACCATGTGCTGCCGGCGAGCCCAACTCGCGGCAGCGCTCCCATCCCGAGCTAACGGCTACACCCGAAGCGCCGATAGCTGAGATGTGTTCAAAGATTGGAAGAGGAAGAAACTGGCGAAGCGCACGGCCCGCGTGGCGCGAACCATCACACAACTACAAGCAGAGCTCAATCAGCTAGACGAGAAGACACGGTCACTCAACGGGCAGATCGCGTCGAAGCCGGTTCAGCGCTGGGAACTGTGGACGTCGTTCGTTGGAGTCATCGTTGTCGCGATTGCTCTTGGGCTCGCGGCTTGGTCCTTCGTGGCGTACTCACCCGAAGACGGCTGGGCTCGTGAACAAGCGGACCTGATCGGAGCCGCGTTCGTTGGGTTCGCCGTCGTCCTTCAGGGAATCACGGCGATGTGGGACCAGTGGGGTGCCGACGCTAAGCGTGCCTCTGGTTGGGTGTCTGCCGTCGCGGTTTGGGCCAGCTTCGTCGGCGCGGCGCTTGTCCTAGTCGCCATCGTGAACCCCGGCGGATGATGAAACGACAATGCCCGCCATCTCGGGCGGGCATGCGGTGTTACGAACATCATAGCCGAGAGGCGAACACCTGCCCACATTGATGATCACGGAGTGTTAGAGCTGCCGGGCCCTGCCGATGCTGAAGCTGCCATCATTGGGGAGCTCCTTCCGCCGTTGAACGACTCCCATGCGGTCGGGTCTCCTTACCGGGAGCCGATGCGTCAGCTCCGAGCCGTGTTCGCAACATAGCTATTGTTCTGGCGCACCATGTGGAGCGAGCTTTGAAGGTCGGAGATGCATCGACACGTCCAGCGGCTTTAGGCTTCGTACATGGAAGATGCGCTCGGCGTTGAGCTGCCCGCTCACCAGCTGAACGGACCGGAGGTCGACGAGCTTCGTCGAGCATTGGAGCACATCGGTGACCTGGACCACGTCATCGCTTGCTGCGATGAATTGCTTGCTGGACGGCTCGGGCAGCAAGGACCACTCGTACAGGCTTTGTACGAGTCGGCAGTTATCTCATATGCGCGGTGCTTCAACAGCGGCCGCAGAGACAAGATCACAGAGCGCAGCATCAGCGAAGTCGCCGGCCCAAGCGCAGTCAACTTCCATCGTCACATCATTGCGATGCGAAACCGTCACGTCGCTCACGCCGTTTCAGACCAGTCGGAACTTCGTATCGGCGTCATCGTTACGCGACCAGGGGACCCCTGGGACGTTGTCGGAACCGGCTATCTTTCTGCCCGACGGGTCGCTGATGATGCGACCGGAATCACGCAGCTGCGACGCCTTGCAACGCTGCTTCGCGAGCTGAACGCACAGCGGGTTCCAGAACTAGAGGCTGCGGTCGCTGCGGCCGGCCGTGCTGCCGGAGAGGATGTGGTTCGCAGCCAGCCGGAGCTCGGCTGGACCGTGCCCGAAATCACCATATCTAGCGGACCCCCGCACCAGAACTGAGGCCCAACCGAGCCCCGCCCACCATCTCGGGCGAGCATGCCTCGGTCGAATATCCTGCCCAGGTGAGTCCGGATCTCGAACGAATCGTCCATGCCATCGACCAACTGCGGGCGAGTCTCGGGGGCTGGGATCCCGTTGCGTTCCTGAGTACGCTCATCGCGACGTTGGCTGGCGCAGCTGTGGGTTTGCTGCCTGTCGCCATCGAGCGGCGAGCTGCCTACCGCACCCGACTCGATGAGTCACTTGCCAAGGTGATCCAGGCTGCTCATCGAGCGGCCGACGAGGCGGAGGAGTGGACTAGGCAGGTCGGGAATGAGGAGCAAGCTCTGATCGACCGCCGCATCTCGAGTCCCGATGCTTGGGATTCGATCGGCCTAACGCTCGCGACGCCTCGAGAGGGTGACTTGCGCGCTGCCCTGCAGGTCGCACTTTTGACATCTCGCCGCGGGGACAGGGCGGTGGTGCAGGACGTTTTGCATGCTTTCGAGGCTGCATCAAAACAGCCCCGCTACAAGCGCGCCGAAGCCTTCAAGCGACGCAGCACCTTCATCACCGAGTGGCGAACCAACACTCTGACACCGGACCAACGGCGACTGCGACTGAAGTCCATGCAGTGGGTCGATGACGACCAGCACTCTTGATGCGATCGGACGGGGCGCCGTTCTACCGACAGCGCCCCGTCCGATCGACTACGAGGCCATCCGAGCCGCCCGGGGATTCCGGTCGCGTGCTCGCTTGTTCCGCCAGATCTCCCGCAGCTGGTCGGCGTTGACGTACACCTCGCCATCGGCCGTGTGGGTCTTCAGGCCGTCGTTCTGGATGTACCGGTTGAGGGTCTGCGGTGTGATTCTCATCTCACGAGCGCCCTGCTTCTTCGTCCACCAGGTGGTGGGTTCGTGGGCGTCTTCTGCTCGCATGTCGCCGAGGAGCAGACGCACGTCCGCCTCCTTCAAGAGGAGCGCCGTGTCGCCTTCGGCGCCGCAGTACGAGCAGACGAGAGTGAAGTCGCGCAGCTCGGAAGAATGCCATTCGACCCCCATCGACTCGCCGCCGCAGAGCCAGCAGGGCCGGGGAAGTACCGGACGGAGGCCGCGCCCGTCGCGCGGGAACTTCTTGCGGAGCTCCCAGACGATGGTAGCGACGTCGTCGAAGTAGGCGCCGGCCTGCTGGTGTCGTTCGACCTTGTCCTGGTGGGTGAGCAGCCACATGGTTACGTTCAGCACCAGCGCTGCAGCACCTTCCGGAGTGACGCCGGCCCGAAAGCCCTGCACTTCCCGCCCGTTGGCCCACGCGTACGTCGCCGTGACCGGGGGAGCGATGCGCAACTCGTCCGACCAGTACGACACCCAGTTGAGCAGCTGCGCGTAGGCAGAGTCAGACTCGTCGACCGCATCGACTCGGAGAGGCGCCGGAGCTTCCTTTGAGGCGGGCCGGGGGAGCCCGTCCGATCGTTGTGCCCCCGCAGGGACGACCAGAGTGCGGATGTAGGCGATGAGGCCGGGTGCTTCGTTGAGCCGGTGGCGGGCTCGGGCGGCTGCCAGCGAGAGCAGCGCGACGGGGTCGATGGTCTCCTCCTGATGCTGGTGCGGGGTCATGCTGCTCCTGTTTCGGTCGAAAGCGGTGGCGTTGGGCTCGGGCGAGGTCATCGGAGATACTCCTGCGCCGCGGGCTCGGCCGGACGCGCGATCGCTCCCGATCCGGCCTTCTCCATCGCGAGTACTCGCTGCTCTTCGTGCTCGTGGAAGTCGTCCCAGGACTCAAACCAGGACTTTCCGATCCACACGCCGCTGCGAGCAACGCGATCTGCTGCCAGAGCGTCAGCCAGCTGCGGTGTCAGAGCCCGAGACGCCGGCCAGTCGGAGGGGACGACGCCACGAGCCTGGCCCTCGCGGACATCGGCTGCGTTGCGCTTCTGCAGCCGCATGGCGCCGGCCACGATGTGCGCTGCCGTCAGATAGTCCGTGGACTCACGGAAGTGCTCCACGCCCGCCCGATAAGCGAAGTCCACGTCGAGGTCGCCAAGTACGTCGTACCAGGCGTTGACGGTCTCTGGGTCGACGTTGCGGTGGTCAACGAGGGAGAACGTGGTGAGCAGCTTCGAGAGCTCGAGCTTGTTCATGCTGTGCCTCCTGGGCGAAGTATTCGACGGTGCTGAGGTTGCGGCGGAATGCGGTTTGCTTGGGCTGAGTGGTAGCGGGCCGAGCGAGGTCATCGGACCAGCGCCTCTGATGGAGCCACGGCCGCAGCCCCGGGACGAACTGGACGTCACGTCCTGAGGCGGCGTACGCGTCTCCATGCCGGACGATCGCGGCGGCGAGGTCTTCGGCGCTCATTACTCGGTCCCGGATGAGCAGCTGGAACTTCTCGAAGGCGGGCTTCCGCGCGTCCTTCTTCGGCCAGTGCTTCCACGCCTCCTCGAAGAGCTCCGAGAGTGCGGATCCGTCCGATGGTGGTGAGTTCGAAGTACTCACTCCTTCTTCTGACTTCTTAGAGGAAGAGTGGGCGGAATCACCCCGCTCTTGACTGGGCGGATTCGCACCAATCGACTGCGCGGATTCGTCCGTAACGCAGTGGTAGGACTTGGTCCGGTCCGTGATGCCGCCGTCCCGGTGTTCAGCCGCGACGAGGTGGCCAGACTTCTCGAGCTTGGCGATGACGCGCTTCACCTGGTCCGGAGAAAGTCCTGACGCCAGGGCGAGTTCCTCCCGGTTGGCGCGCCACCATGACTGCCCCTCCTGCTCGTACCGGTGCGGGCTGCGTTCGGCCGTTCGGAAGTAGATCAGCTGCCAGACGATCGCTTCCATAGCGCCGAGCTCCCGAACGAGCGCAGCTCGAATTGGGATGAAGTCCGGATCGATCAGCAGCGATTGCGACACTGCCATCACGCCCCCATGCTCTTCGCGCAAGGTGTCGGCGTCGTGATGCTCGTGACGTCCTCAGCGGCGATGAAGGCGCGCAGCCTGTCGCCGGCAGAGCGGAACGCTGCAGCGATTGCATCGAGGTCGTCCGGCCCGGAGAGGCGGCAGACAGCCGCCTGCAGGTCGAGGGTGGCGGTGTAGTCGCCGACGACCATCTGCTGCTCGTCTGCGGTCACCTGGTCCACCCGTTCGACGCAGACGGCGGGGCTCACCCCACCTTCTCCGACGACGCCAGGGAGGTCGATCGTGAGCAGCTCGGCCCAGTGGTAGGCGACGCGGTCATCGTCGAACTCCGAGACTTGCGCCCATGCCGGGTCGTCGTTGATGCCGACGACGGTCCCGCGCTTCATGCCGTCACCTCGCTGTCTGCGTCGATCATCAGCTCGAGCTCGAGCTGCGCGAATGGGTCTTCGGCGAGCACAGCGATTTCCTGCACGTGAACGGATCGCCCCGCGATGCGACGCCGCCGCCAACGGTCAGCGTGTCGTGCCCATCCGCCGGACGGCAGCGCGCGACCCCATGAGGTGATGAGGCGACGCTCTCGCGCCGAGGTGTCGGCGTAGTAGTAGACGACGAACTTTCGCAGCGACGGGATCCGGTAGTAGAGCGTCACCGCACGCCCGACCTGCCCGTCGACTTCGGTGATGCGGACGGCGTGCGCCCGCGCCTCCCGGAACTCCACCTCGTAGCCGGCGTACTTGCGACGTTCAGCCGGCGTCGGCTCCCACGCGCTCATCGGGCCACCGCCGCAGGGTGACGGTTCAGCGAGGTGGCGAGAGCGGTCGCCTTCTCGTGAGCAACAGCAAGAGCCCTGAAGTTCTCGACCGAGAGGGCGTCGTCGTTTTCGACAGTGACGTACACGGCCCACTTGTTGAGCTGGCCCTCGAAGCGGTCGACCGAGACCTCCCAGCCTTCACTGCTGAAGCTCGAGGCGTGGTGCCACAGCGGCTCGTTCGCCTCGTGCATCCCTGAGCTGTCGCACCCCAGCGTCATGCACCCCTTCGGGGGTCGCGCTGCGTCAGTCGTTTCCTGTACCGTGATGTTCGTAGACATGGTCGTTCCTTCCTGGCGGTTGGTTTCGATCTCGCCCCTGGCAGAGTTGGCGCTCTGGTTTCCAGGGGCTTTCTTCTTGGCGCCGATGATCTGGCGCAGGTCTTGATGGGTCCCGTCGCAACCCACGACCTCGCAGGCGGGCTGCGGGGTGGGCATGAGGCTCGCGATGGCGAACGTGACCCGACGGATCCAGCTATCTGTTGGAGCGACCTCGCCGGCTTCGACCCGCAGGAGGATTCGAGTGCTGATGCCCGCTCGCGCGGCGATCTCCTGAGCGTCCAGCTGGTGCGATTCGCGCACCCGGCGGATGACGGGACCAAGCTGGTGGTCAATGGCGGGGCCCATCAGGCCACCGCCCGAAGCGCCGAGTACCGGTTCACGAAGTACGCCTGACCCTTGCCCGTCACCTTCGGCGTCTTCGAGATCGTCACGTGACCGTCGGAGTGCGTGACCGCGGTCTCCTTCACCTTGAACAGGCCCAGCTCCATCGCCTTCTGCGTCGGCATGTTCCGGTCGGTGCCCTGCCGCTTGATCAGGTAGCCGTCGTTGCGGAGCAGCTCGAACAGGCGCGTACCGCCAATGTCCAAGCCGTTGCCCTTGAGGATCTTCGCGAGGTCGCCGACGAGGATCGTCGTCTGCGACGTCGCGACGGAGTCGGCGAACAGCACCTTCGGCGCGTCCTCGGCGACCTTTGCCTCAAGCGCTTGCACACGAGCCGCGGTGATCTGCAGCGCCCGAGCCACGATCTCGTCGTCCGACTGGACCGGCGCCGCATACGAGCCGGTGCGGCGGATGCTGGGGAGCACGTCGTGCGTCACCCACCGCTGGAACCGCTTGATCGCGGCGGCCTGCACTTCATCCATCCGGCCGGTCTGCCGTTGCATGATCGCCTGGTAGAAACCGGCCTCGGTGATGGTGGTGATGAGCTGCGATCCGCCGGGGGTACTCGTCTGGTGAGTACCCTTCTCGTCCGGGTCGAGTGAGCGGACGAGGTTCGCGGCGTCTCGGTGGCCGAGGAACCGGGCGACGTCGGCAGCGGCGAACCAGGGTTCGCCCTGCTCGTCGATGCCCGCGCGGAGGTCGAGCTGGTCGTGGCGAAAGACGCTGGGGTTGTTCATCGCGCCGCGTCCTTGGTCGCGTCCGCGAAGAACTTGTCGATGGACTCCTGCGTGACGTACACACGGCGCCCGATGCGAACGATGGGTAGGGGGAAGTCGGGCTGCTTCATCCACCACCGGAAGGCGGCTTCCGACTTGCGGAACTGAGGCCCCGCTTCTTTCGTGTCTCTGAGGATCGTCAAGGTTGCTCCTTCGGGTAAGGCAACAGTGGGTCTCGGACTTCAGCGTTGAAGCTGACGCGACCTTTCTGCCGCAGTGGCGTTGCCTTGTCATGGCTCCGCTGGTGTCCATAGTAGGGGATTGCGGAGCCGTGTCAACCCTCGGCATAATGAGGCGAGTGAAGGTAACTGTGCGGACGTCATCTGGCCGAGTCCCTGGCCCCCGCGACGCGGACATTTGTCTCGACATCGGTGCGAACCTGGTCTCGTGGCTCGAGGTTTTCGTCAGCGACGACTCGTGGGACCACTACGTCAAGATGACCATGCTGTTCTCGGTCCCCGAGGTGCGGTACCTCGTCAGAAGTGTCGAGGTTGGCATCGATTCAGAGGCGAAGCTGCGGAGCGCTGCGACGTCAGCTCTCGATTTCCGCGAGAACGACTTGCACGAGATCAACTCGGTCCTGCTGCGTCAGGTCCGTGTTGGGGAGATTGCACGACTGGGCGTGAGCGGAGGAGTGTTCGTGCATATGAACGAAGGCGAACCCGCGCAGTCACTCCTGAGCTGGTTCGGACCCGAAGGCGAACCCCGGTACGCGGCCGGTGAGATCGGCGACGTGATCAGGAACCGGGGCCCGATAGACAGCAACCTTCAGCTGATCGCGCAGAGCTACATGATCGCGCAGCTCTCTTCGCAGCCCCCGGCTAAGGCAGTCGAACGGCAGTTCGGCCTGCCCCCGCGAACCGCCGCGAACTGGATTGCGAAGGCGAAGGCCTCGGGATTCATCCGTCAACCGGAGGTCCTTCGATGAGCATCAAACAGCGTCCGAATGGGAAGTGGCGAGCCCGCTACCGCGATGACGACGGCAAGGAGCACGCGAAGCACTTCAAGCTGAAGCGCGACGCACAAACATGGCTGGACGAGGTCGCATCGTCACGTCTCACTGGCACTTACGTCGCGCCAGCGGAGAGCCGCGGCACACTCGAGCAGTTCTACGCCGACTGGTCGAGCCGGCAGATGTGGACCGACAACACTCGGCGCCTCGCCGACCGAGCCGTGGGGGAGTGCAGTTTCAAGTCGGTGCCGTTCGGACGACTACGGCGTTCGCACGGCGAGGCGTACGTCAAGGAGCTCGCGAGCAGGCTCGCGCCGACGACCGTCAAGACACGCGCTGCTTACGTCCGGATGACGCTCCGCGCCGCGATCGTTGACCGACGACTTGCTGCTGACCCACTCGACGGTGTGAAGCTGCCCGTCGCACGCAAGACGCAGCACACGATGAAAGTGCCGTCGCCCGCGGAAGTGCGCGCGATCCGTGCAGCCATCGACCCCGCTTGGGCTGCCTTCGTCGATGTCATGGCGTACGCCGGCCTCCGGATCGGTGAGGCTGCCGCTCTGCAAGTCGGGGACATCGACTTCCTCCGACGGACCATCCACGTGCAGCGCCAGATCCAGAACCGCGTCGGAGGACTCGACATCGTCGGACCCAAGCACGGGTCAGAGCGCGTGGTGCCGGTACCGGATGCCCTGGTCGAACGACTCTCGCTGCACATCGAGCATGTGGGCGTGCACGGCGAACAGGGGTGGATGTTCGGCCATCCGCCGTCCCCGACCGCGCTCCGCCACTACTTCGTCAATGCGTGCCGCACGGCCGGCATCTCCGGCATCACACCGCACGACATGCGACACCACTACGCGTCCGGACTCATCCGCGGAGGGCTGGACGCGGTAGCCGTCTCGCGAGCCCTCGGCCACTCCTCGCCAGCTATCACGCTCGAGGTCTACGCCCACATCTGGCCCGACGCTGCGGACCGCACCCGGGCTGCAGCGTCGGCGCTGATGAGCTCCATGGCCGATTCTGCGGACGATTTGCGGACTACTGGCTCTTGACGGGCTCAGAACCCGCCAGCTTGCTGTGCTTCCGGGAGTACCCCAGGTACACGCCGAGCCCGATCGCGAACCACACCGCGAACCGCACCCACGTCTCCCACTGCAGGAACGTCACGAGCCACAGCGACGCGATGACGCCGATCGCGGGGATGACGGGCATGAAGGGCAGCTTGAAGGTGCGGGGGAGGTCGGGCTGCCGGTAGCGGAGCACGATCACGGCGGAGCAGACGACGACGAACGCGAGCAGGATCCCGATGTTCGTGAGCTCGGCGACGATGCTGATCGGCAGCAGGCCCGCGAGGACCGCCGACGCGATGCCGATGATCCACGTCACCCGGGTCGGGACGTGCCGCTTCGGGTCGGTGTGCGCGAACCACTTCGGCATGAGCCCGTCGCGGCTCATCGAGAACCAGACGCGGGACGCCCCGAGCATGAAGGTGATGAGCACGGTGACGATGCCGACGATGGCACCGATCGCGATGACGTTCGCCACGCCGCCGAGGCCGACCGACGCGAACGCGGACGAGAAGCCGGAGGCGGGGTCGATGTCGGTGTACTTCTGCATGCCGGTCAGCACCAGGGTCGCGAGGACGTAGAGGATCATCGCGATGCCGAGCGACAGCAGGATCGCCTTCGGCATGTGCTTCCGGGCGTCCTTCGACTCCTCGGCCGCGGTCGACATGGCGTCGTAGCCGAACACGGCGAAGAACACGGTCGCGGCGCCGGTCATCACGCCGCCGAACCCGAACGGGAAGTACGGCGAGTAGTTCGCGCTGTTGATGTGGAACACCCCGAGCACGACGATGAGCACCACGAGGCCGACCTTGATGCCGACCGCGACGAGCTCGAACCGGGCCGCGCTCCGGATGCCCCGGGTGAGGACGAACGCGGTGAGCAGGCAGAGGATGATCGCGAACACGTCGACCACGTGCCCGTCCCCGGTGCCGGGCGCGCCGAGCATCCACGCCGGCAGGTCGACGCCGAACTGGCCGACGAGGAACCCGACGTACCCGGAGATGCCGATCGCGACGACGGCCACGATCGCGGTGTACTCGAGCAGCAGGTCCCAGCCGATGAACCACCCGACGATCTCGCCGAGCACGGCGTACCCGTACGTGTAGGCGCTGCCGGCCTTCGGGATGAGTCCCGCGAACTCCGCGTACGACAGGGCGGCGGCGGCGCTCGCGACCCCGGCGACGAGGAACGAGATGAGGACGGCGGGTCCGGCGATCCCGTGCGCGACGGTCCCGGCGAGGGTGAAGATGCCCGCGCCGATGATGCCGCCGATGCCGATCGCGGTGAGCTGCCAGAGCCCGAGGTGCCGTTGCAGGCCGCCCTCGGTCCCGGCCTCGTCCTCGATGGTGTCGATGGGCTTGCGGCGGAACAGGGTCGCACGTGGTGACGTCGTTGTCATCGCTCCACTCTGCACCCTCACGGGCGGCTCCGGTCCGGCGGCGGTAGAACGGGTGCATGCGCAGACCCCAGCGGATCGAACCAGGACCGGGCCAGGAGTCGGTGTGGGACTACCCCCGGCCGCCCGCCGTCGAACCCGTCGCCGAGCGGGTCGTCGTCCGGCTCGGTGGGGTCGTCGTCGCCGACACCACGGACGCCGTGCGGGTCCTCGAGACCTCCCACCCGCCGGTGTACTACCTGCCGGTGGCGGACCTGGCCCCCGGCACGCTCGAACCCGCCGAGGGCTCGAGCATGTGCGAGTTCAAGGGACGTGCCCGGTACTTCGACGTCCGCGGCGGCGGCGTCACGGCTCCGCGCGCTGCGTGGAACTACCCGACCCCGGAGCCGGGCTACGAGCAGCTGCGCGAGCGCGTCGCGGTCTACCCGTCGGCGATGGACTCGTGCGAGGTCGGCGGCGAGGTCGTGCAGGCCCAGGAGGGCGACTTCTACGGCGGGTGGATCACGTCGCGCGTCGTCGGCCCGTTCAAGGGCGGAGCCGGCACGTTCGGCTGGTGACCACCTGCCGGTCGGGAGGCGCGTGGCGGGCCCGCACCGTGCCTCCCGTCCGGCGGCCGGTCGCGACCCGCGCCGTCGCGACCGCGCCGTCTCGACCCACGCCCTCGCGACCCGACACCTCCGCCAAAGCGACAGTCCGCTCGGGCCGTGCGCCAACAGGCTGTCGCTTCAGCGGCACCCTCCCGGGGCGGCGGCCGGCGCCGCCGCACCTCACGGGTGGGCGTAGGGCGACCAGAACGGCGGTGGGAACGCGTTGCCGGTGAGCAGCGAGAGCACCTGCCACCAGAGCATCACGAGTCCGATTCCGCCGATCACGATCCCGACCCACGACCACACGCGCACCGCGATCCGACGCCCGGCGATGCGGGTCGCCCGCCAGCCGCAGAGGACACCGACGGCGCCGAACACCGTGCCGAGGAGCACGTGCCGCACGGTCGACGAGACCGGCAGGTACAGGCCCAGGTAGAACGACACCGGTGCCAGCAGGACGGCGACGGTGGCCGGGGCGGCGGGCGGCTCGTGGTCCCGGGCGACTGCTCCCATGCGTCCGAACCTAGCGACCGCCCGGCGGATGTGTCCGACTCCCGAGGGTCGCCGGACGCGCGTCCACCGTGACGAGCACCATGGGGTCATGCGCTCCTTCCTCCGGATCCTGCTCGGACTGGCCCTCGTCTTCGCCGGCACGTCGCACCTGACGTTCGCCCGCCAGGACTTCCGGGCGCAGGTGCCGGAGTCGCTGCCCCTGGACACCGACGCCGTGGTGCTCGGTTCGGGCGTCGCGGAGATCGGCCTCGGCTCGGCGCTGCTGCTCGCGCCCCGGTCGGCACGCCGCACGGTCGGCACGGTCGCGGCGTGGTTCTTCGTGGCCGTGTTCCCCGGCAACATCGCGCAGTGGATGAACCAGCGGTCGGCGTTCGGGCTCGACACCGACGGCAAGCGGTTCGCCCGCCTGTTCGGACAACCGCTCCTCGTCGCCGCTGCCCTGTGGTCGACCCGTGGGCCGCGGTCGGGAGCGTGATCGACGTGCGGACGGCGGCGCGGGCACGCGGGCCGGTGGACGGCGGGACCGGTGACGGCGCGGGTGGCCGGTCGGCCGGGTCGTCGGTGTCGGCGAGCGGCGTCCCACCGCGCACCGGACGGGAGGCGCGGCACCCGTTGACCGGCGGCCGTCGCGTCGCGGACGTGGTCGCCACGGTCGTCCTGCTGGTCGTGCTCGCGCTCGAGGCGCTCGCCGCGGGGTGGGCCATCCGGCTGCTGTCGCTGCAGTTCTCCTCGTGCGCCGCCCCCGGCAACAGCTGCAACGCGGCGCTCGGGGGAGCGGTCGTGTCCGTCGGTCCCGTGCTCGGCGGCGTCGTGCTCGTGCTGGCGCTGGTGGTCGCGCTGTCGCGGATGGTGCGGCGTCGGCTCGCGTGGCCGATCCCGGTGGTCGGCATCACGGCGGTCGTCGTCGTGTTCTTCGCCTGCCGGCTGCTGGTGGACGCGGCGATCACGCGGGGGATCTGACCGGTCCGTCCGTTCTGACCGGTCCGTCCGCTCCGCTCGGTCCGCTCGGCGCTGGAAGCTTGTCCTGCACAGGAAGGCCGCGGGGTCCGGTTGTCCACAGCTTCGGTTGGGAACGCCCGCGTGACCGGGGCGGCCGCGACGCTGGAGGCATGCCAGACACCGAGAAGACCACTCGCCTCCCGTCCGAACCCGTCCGCACCGACGCCGACGTCGTCAGCCTCGTCCACGAGCTCGTCGGCCGCCCGCAGATCCGGCAGTGCTGGGTGGTGTTCCTCGCCGGGCGCGGGCAGCCGATCCCGCTCCTGCTCCCCGTGTCCGACCTGCCGTACCAGCCCGACGAACGGGTGGAGGACTTCGCCGCGCTGATCGCCGACGTCGTCGAGCAGATCGGTGCGGAGGAGGTGGTCCTCGGGTGGGAACGGCCCGGGGTGGACGACGCCCACCTGATGGACTGGGAGTGGGTGGACGCCTGTGCATGCGCGTTCGACGAGCGCCGGGTCCGACTCCGCGGCCAGGTGATCGTGCACGAGCGCGGCGCGGAGATGCTCGAGCTCGACGAGCTGGCGGCCTGACCGGTGGGCGGCCGTGCGCCGCTCGAGCGTGCGCCGGGCGTCCCGGCAGCGGTCGGGCCGGCGGTGCTCAGCCCTGCGGAGCCACGTCGGGCACGGTCTCGCCGGTCAGTCCCTCGACGACGGCCTTCGCCTCGGGCCAGAACTTCGCGTAGTGGTCCGGGTCCGAGTTGATCTGCACCGCGTGCGCGAGCTGCGTCGGGGTCATCGTCTTCCAGCCGGGGACCTTGACGAGCTTCGCGTAGAACATCGAGGCGGCCGTGTACGGGTCCATGCGCTGTGCGTACGTGCCCCAGGCGCCGTTGTCCCGCTGCTGGAACAGTCCGCGGCTGTCGGGGCCGGCGGCGTCGCCGTGGTCGAGGTTCACCAGGCTCGACTCGCCGATCGCGGTCATCACCCCGACGGCCTGCGTGTGCGGGCCGATGCCGAGGGCCTTCGCGGCGGCGATGACCGCTGCCGCGTTCACGAGCCGGTCCTGGCAGAACCCGGCGACCGGGCCGGCGGGCACCGCGATGCCGCTGACGGTCCTCGTGGCGGCCGCCGGGCAGGTGGGGGCGGCGTCCGCGGCGGTCCGGGCGGAACCGGACAGCGAGTTCACGGCGACCACGACGAGCACGACGACGCCCACCACCGCGGCGAGGACCCCGGCGCCGAACACCGAGGCGAGCGTGATGCCGACTCGGCGCATGCGGGTCCTTCCGGGTGGGAGCGGTTCAGGGCATGACGAGGGTACGGGTCATGCCTGGGGGTCCGCTCCCGCCCGATCGGGGGCCGATTGCGCGGTCGGGGCTGGTCGATCGGGGCTGGTCGATCGGGTGCGCCGCCGGGTCTCAGCCGCGGTGGTGCTCGGCGTGGTCGTCGTCTGCGGTGTGCTGCACCGCCGTGGGCTCGGTCACGAGGCCGGTCGGCGCCTTCTCGGCCCGCTTCCGGCCGTGCGTGAACCACGTGACCACCCAGAGCACGATGCCGAGCGCGAGCAGCCCGCCCGCGATCTCGTACTGCTGCGGGTCCCGACCGGACGACCACGGCAGCACGAGCCAGGCGCAGGTCACGACGCCGATCAGCGGCACGACGACCCCGGCCCGGAAGTGCTTGTGCTCGACGTGGTCGCGCCGGAGCACGAGGACCGCGGCGTTGACCACGGCGAACACCGAGAGGAGCAGGAGCGAGGTCGTGCCGCCGAGGACCACGACGATCGGGGAGTCCGGGTTGAGCGACACCCAGCCGATGAGCGCCAGCGAGATGAGGGTGGTGAAGACGATCGCCGTCGACGGGGTGCGACGGGCCGGGGAGACCCGCGAGAGGAACCCGGGCAGGACGCCCTGCTTGCTCATCCCGTACAGCAGACGCGATGCCATCATCATGTTGATCAGCGCGGTGTTGGCGACCGCGAACATCGAGATGAACGGCAGGAGCTGACCGATCGGGAAGTCCGGTGCGGCCGTCTGGACGACGGTGACGAGCGGGGTCTCGTTGCCGGCCAGCTCACCGATCGGGACCACCGCGACGGCGCAGATCGACACGAGCACGTAGATGACGGCCGTGATGCCGAGGCCGGTCAGCATCACCTTCGGGAAGATCCGCGAGGGGTCCTTCGTCTCCTCCGCCATGTTGACCGAGTCCTCGAAGCCGACCATCGCGAAGAACGCCAGCGACGTCGCGGTCGAGACCGACAGCAGCAGGGTCTTGTCCTCGGGGGTGTCGAACATGACCACCCGGGAGAAGTCCGCGTTCCCGCCCGCGATCGCCCAGAACCCGATGAGGATGACCATCACCAGACCGGACAGTTCGACGAGGGTGAGCACCACGTTCGTCTTCACGCTCTCGCTCACCCCGCGGAAGTTGACCGCCATCACGGCCAGCATGAAGCCCATCGCGATGAGCATCACGACGGCGTTCGGCAGCTCCAGCCCGAACCCCGCGCCGAGGTTCGCCGCGAACGCACGTGACGCCGTCGAGGCCGAGGTGATGCCCGAGCACATCACGATGAACGTCACGATGAACGTCAGGAAGTGGATGCCGAACGCCTTGTGGACGTAGAGCGCGGCACCGGCCGTCTGCGGGTACTTCGTCACCAGTTCCAGGTACGAGAACGCCGTCAACAGGGCGACCGCGAACGCGATGAGGAAGGGGAGCCACGCTGCTCCGCCGACCTCGGCCGCGACCTGACCGGTCAGCGCGTACACACCCGTGCCGAGGATGTCCCCGACGATGAACAGCAGCAGGAGTTTCGGTCCGATGACGCGGCGGAGTTCGATCTGCTCGCCGGTTGCGCGGTCCTTCGTGGTGGAAGCCATGGTCCACCCTCTTCCGGGGGACGCCTTGCTGTCCAGTCTCACAGGCTTCTCCCTGCTGCTCGCAACACGCCCGTGCTCCCGCGGACACCGAGGAGCCGAACGCCGGCTCGGGCACCGATCACTACGCTCCGAGCCATGGACGACGAGACCAACGCCCCCGAGGAGCCCGTCGAGTTCGCGGACTTCGCCGCGAAGCTGCTCGTGCTCGACGTGCTCTGCTACGACCTCGACGTCGTGCAGCCCTACGACCCCGGGGACGCCGACGAGACCGACGAGGACCTCGGCGTCGACGGGCAGGACGACCGAGCGCGCGAGTACTACGACGACCTCGACCTCCTGCCGTCGCAGCTGGCGCTCGTGACCGAGCTCACGGTCGACAGCGATCTCGAGGTGCTGCAGGACGTGCACCCGGGGTGGGACGGTTCCGACGACCGGTACGACGTGCAGAACTGGGACGACGTGCTCGACCTGCCGGAGCTCCGCGTCGTGTACGCCGCCGCGCCGCTGCCCGCACACGTCGCCGACCGGCTCGCGGCGAAGGGCGTCGAGGTCCGCTCCGCCTGACGTGCGGTCACGCGCCGCGGGTGCGGCCGTCAGGCGTCGCGGAGCGCACGCATCTCCGCCGTGAACTGCGTCGCGCCACCCTGAGCCGGATGCCGCACGGCCACGGCGTCGATCCCCGCGAGCGCCAGCGCACCCTGCGCCTTGCGCCCGACCGCGACGACCCGTACATCGGCATCGGCATCGGCATCGGCATCGGCCGCGGCACCCCCGGCACCGCCACCCGTGCGCCGCGTCCGCAGCGCCTCGAGCAACGCCAGCGCGACCGGCGCCCCGTCGCGCACCTCCTGCGGCCGGGGCGTCCGGTTCGTCAGCCGGTCGGGAGCCCGGAACGGGTGGTGCGGGAACACCGCCCACGTCACCGGGAGCGGCCCGCGCCAGTCGGCGAGGACGGCCTGCACCACCCGGGACGACGCCTCCCACGGCGCGGTCGGCTCCTCCGGCGCGAGGTACCCGGCACCGAGCTCCCGCATGCTCGTGAACGGCACGCCCGTGTTCGTCATGCCCCGCCACCCGGGCGCCTCGGCCACGAGGAGCATGCCCGCGGTGGGCGCGACGGCGTCGAGGTAGCGCGACAGGTTCGTCCGCCGCAGCCGACCGGCCGCCGTCGACACGTCGTACAGCGCCTCGGCGTCGGCCGCAGCTGGCACCGCGTCGAGCGCTGCCCAGAACCGGGTGAGGTCGATCACGGGCACGCCCCGGTCACTCCCGGCCGAGGACTCGACGGTAGACCTGCTCGAGTCCCGCAGCCGACCGTTCCCAGCTCAGCCGCTCGGCGTGCTCGCGACCGGCCGCGGCGAGCCCGGCGGCGTACGCGTCGTCGGTCAGGATGTGCGCGATCTCGTCGGCCCAGACAGCCGGGTCGCGCGACTCGAGCACCACCCCGGTCTCCCCGTCGACCACGGCCTCGCGCAGCCCACCGGCGGCAGCGGCGACGACGGGCACACCGGAAGCGGAGCCCTCGAGCGCGACGAGCCCGTACGTCTCCGAGTGCGACGGGACGAGCACGGCTGCCGCGCCACGGAACAGGAACGCCAGGTCGGCGCGGGACTGCGGACCGACGAACGTGACGCGGTCGGCGATGCCGTGCGCGGCGGCGAGCCGGCGCAGTTCTTCCACGTAGTCGCCCGCCTCACTCGAGGCGTCCCCGGCGATGACGAGGGTGGGTCGTGCCTCCCGGTCGATGCCGGCGATCGCCTCGATCGCCAGGTCGAGGCCCTTGAGCGGCTGCACCCGTGCCGCGGCGACCACGTACGGCACGTCCGCGCGCCGCGCGCCGGCGGACGCCGGGCGGAACACCGAGCCGTCCACCCCCGGCGGGACGATCCACACCCGCGAGGGGTCACCGCCCAGGCGCTCCCGGACGGTCTCCGCCTCGGCGGACGAAACCACGACCACGGCGTCCGACTCGCGGGCCAGCAGCCGTTCGCCCGCAGGCCGCCCCGCCGATTCGGGCCGCTCGCCCTCGGACAGCGGCGTGTCGTCGTCCGCCGCGATCGAGTGGAAGGACTGCACGTGCGGCACACCACGCTCCCGTGCGACCGGCAGGGCCGCCGCGCCGGAGAACCAGTGGTGGGAGTGCAGGACGTCGAACGGACCGAGGTGCGCGAGTTCGTCGCGGAACGGGGCGATGAACGCATCGTGCTCGCCCTTCGGCACCGGTTGGGCAGGCCCGGCGGACACGAACCGCAGGCACACCCCGGGCACGAGGGACACCGAGTCCGGCTGCGTCGGCGACGACCGGCGGGTGATGATGTCGACGTGGTGGCCGCGGTCCGCCAAGGCCTCGGCCTGGTGGCGGACGACGACGTTCATGCCGCCGACCTCGCCGGAGCCGGGCTCGTCGCCGGGGGAGGTGTGCAGCGACACCAGCCCGATGCGCAGGGGATCGGTAGTCGTCGTCACCCGTCCAGCCTACCGAGGTGCCGCCGCTGCGACGGTCGGGCAGGAGCCACGATGACGGGCCTTCGGCCCGCCTCGTCCGGCGGCTCTGCCGGGTCGGACGGGAGGCCCGGATCACGTCCCAGCACCTGCACGCGTCCGTCGCCGTGCCGCTCCCAGAACGCGGCGGTCCAGGCGCACAGGGCGCCGTCGAGCAGGTCCTCCCGGTGCTTGTGCGTCGGCCCGTGCACCCCGGAGGGTTCGGCGAGCCCGGCCGTCAGCGGATGCGAGTCGAGGAGCAGCGGAGGGTCGAGCGGCGTCGTCCGGATCCGGTGCACGAGCTCGTCGAACGCCACCGCGCGGCGGGCACGGGCCTCGGCCGGCGGGATCCGCGTGTCCAGCCGCTTGTACCGGGGGCGCTCGTCGTCGTGGCCGAGCTCCTCGACGCCGACGAGCGTCGTGTACGGGTAGCACTCGAACACCGCCGGAGCCGTCCGCTCCCGCATCGCGGCCGTGCTGTCGACGTAACCGACGCCGAGCGCCGTCAACCGCTCCAGCAGCCGGGCACCGGCGCTCGCCGCGGAGCCGAGGTTCGTCGGGTTGGCCGCGACCTTCCACCGGCCGTAGCGCTGCCCGACCTGCCGTTCGGCCTCGCGGATGCCCGTCGGGTTCGTCACGACGAGGGAGGCGTCGACGGCGATGAGTGTCCGTGGCCCCAGGTGCTCCGCGATCCACGTCGTCACCGTGTCCACCCCGCGGGCCCAGCCGGCGTCGGTGATCGTCCCGTCGGAGGCCATCGCGACGAGCCCGGTCTCGTTCGCGGGCTTCCGCTCCGAGCCGAGTCCCCACGCCAGGTCCACCCCGAGGTACGCCGTCACGGACCCATCCTGCTCGGAGCAGTGGCAGGAACGCACGTGTAGCTTCCGCTGCATGGCGAGCGAGGCGACGACGCTGACGGTCCCGGGGCCCGACGGCGACCGGGAGATCCGGATCAGCAGCCCGTCACGGGTGCTCTGGAGCGAGTCGGGCATCACGAAGCTCGACCTCGCGCAGTACCTGGTCGCCGTCGGTGACGCGTTCGTGCGCGCGAACGGCGACCGGCCGATCTCGCTGCAACGGTTCCCCGGCGGTGTCGACGGCGAGGACTTCTTCTCGAAGAACCCGCCCAAGGGCGCGCCCGACTACGTCCGCGACGTGATGGTCACCTACCCGAGCGGTCGGCGGCACCCGCAGCTGGTGGTCGACGAGCCGGCCGTCGCTGTTTGGGCGGCGCAGATGAACACCGTCGTCTTCCACCCGTGGGCCTCCCGCGCCGAGGACCCCGACCACCCGGACCAGCTCCGCATCGACCTCGACCCGCAGCCGGGCACCGACTTCCGCGACACCGTGCCGGTCGCGCACGAGCTCCGGGAGGTGCTCGCCGAGGTCGGGCTCACCGCGTGGATCAAGACGAGCGGGAACCGCGGCCTGCACGTCTTCGCGCCGGTGCGCCCCGAGCACGAGTTCCTCGACGTGCGGCACGCGGTGATCGCCGCAGCACGGGAGCTCGAGCGGCGGATGCCGGACCGGGTGACGACGGCGTGGTGGAAGGAGGAGCGCGGGCAGCGGGTGTTCGTCGACTTCAACCAGGCGAACCGCGACCGTACGATGGCGGGCGCCTACAGCCCTCGGGCGCTGCCGCACGCGAGCGTCTCGACGCCGGTCACGTGGGAGGAGCTCGACGCGGTCGACCCGACCACGTTCACGGTGCGCACGGTGCCCGACCGGCTGCGTGCGCACGGCGATCCGTGGGAGACCATGCACGCCGAGCCGGGAGACGTCGGGCCCCTGCTCGCGTGGTGGGAGCGTGACCTGGCGGACGGGCTCGGCGAGTTGCCGTTCCCGCCGGACTTCCCGAAGATGCCGGGCGAGCCCCCGCGAGTCCAGCCGTCCCGCGCGAGGAAGGCCTAGTTCCGCTCGTCGACCACGGGCGCGCTTTCGTCGACGCGGGTCGTCCGCATCGGCAGCGAGATGCTCGCCGTGTTGAGTCGGGTCAGTCGCGACCAGGTGCCGCGGTGGGTTTCGCTGATGCCGTCGATGACCATGTGTTCCTCCCTGCCCCGAGGTTACTAGGTAGGCTAACTAAGTCGAGCACATGAGCGGAGATCGGACAGCTCGGTCCTCATTCGAGGACGTTGCGGAGGTCCCAGGCGACCGGCACCTCGAGCTGGTCGAACCGGCACGACGCGGCGTCCCGGTCCGGCCGCCAGCGGTCGAACTGGACCGTGTGCCGGAACCGGTCGCCCTCCATCTGGTCGTAGCGGACCTCCAGCACGAGCGACGGCGCCAGCCGGACGAACGACGTGTCGCGACCCGACGAGAACCGCGACCGCTCCCCGTCACCGGTGACGGGCCTCCCGTCCGTGTCCCGGACGACCACCGGCTCGAGCTCCTCGACCAGCTCCGCGCGCCGCCGGTCCGAGAACGCGGACACGCCACCGACCTGCCGCAGCTCCCCGTCCTCGTCGTACAACCCGACGAGGAGCGATCCCACCCCGTGCCCGCTCTTGTGGATCCGGTAGCCGATCGCGACGACGTCGGCGGTCCGGTGGTGCTTGACCTTGAGCATCGTGCGCTTGCCCGGTTCGTACGGCCGCGCCCGGGGCTTCGCGACGACGCCGTCGAGCCCGGCGCCCTCGAACGTGGTGAACCACTCGCGGGCGAGGTCGACGTCGAGTGTCGTCCGCGTGACGAACAGCGGGTCGGCGAGTCCTTCCCCGAGTCGCTCGAGCCGGTCACGGCGGTCGTCGAACGGTCGGTCGGTCAGGTCCTCGCCGTCGGTCGCCAGTAGGTCGAACGCGACGAACTGCGCCGGCGTCTCATGGGAGAGCTTCGTGATGCGCGACTCGGCGGGATGGATCCGCTGCGTCAGGGCGTCCCAGTCGAGGTGCTCGGCACCGGGTCCGCCGGAGCGCACCACCACTTCGCCGTCGAGGACGACCGGGTGGTCACGGCCCCCGAGCTGGTCGCGGAACGCGGTCACGAGCTCCGGGAAGTACCGCGTCAGCGGCTTGGCGCCGCGACTGCCGATCTCGACGTGGTCGCCGTCGACCGTCACGACGCCGCGGAACCCGTCCCACTTCGGCTCGTAGCGCAGGCCGCCGCGCACACTGTCCGGCTCCGGCACCGTCGGCACGGCCTTCGCGAGCATGGGAGCGATGTCCATGCGGCCTGTCTACTCGCCCGGTGGTGGCGGCGGCGTCGGGCGGGACGTCGGGGTTCGGCGCTCGACTGCGGCGGGGTCGGGTCCGGCGCTCGGCCGCGGCGGGGACGGGTTCCCAGTTCTCGCGTTGGCCGATCCGGTTCGCGATCCCCGCGGCGAGCGAACCGGATCGGCCAACGCGCCGATCGCGGGCATGGTCGCCCCTGGACAGGCGGGGTGGCGTGCGCGGACGGGAGGTGGTCGTCCGGGAGGGTCGGTGCGGGTCCGGCGCATCGGCGCGCGTCAGTAGGGTGGTGGCGTGACGACCGTGCCTCCGGCGCCGCCCCCAGAGCCGGCGCGTGCACCAGAGCCGGCGCGTGCACCAGAGCCGGCGCGTGCACCAGTGCCGGCGCGTGCACCAGAGCCGGCGCGTGCACCAGTGCCGACCAGTCCCGTGCAGGCGGCGGCGCTGCGCGACGGTGTGCTCCCGCCGGTCGAGGAGTTCCGTCCGGGCGTGTGGACCCTCGCGGTGCCGTTCCGGTTCGGGGTGCCCGACGCCACGCTCGTGTACGTCCTCGAGGGTGACGACGGCTCGCTGACCCTCGTCGACCCCGGGTGGTCCGCCGACGACGACCTCGGCGCGCTCCAGGAGGGGCTCGCCGTGATGGGGCGAACGCTCGACGACGTCGGGCTCGTGGTCGTGACGCACCTGCACGCCGACCACCTCGGCGCTGCGGCTGCGGTGCGGCGGGCGAGCGGTGCGCGGGTCGCGATGCACCGGCGGGAGGTCGAGGCGCTCCACCGCGAGCGTGTGGACGCTGCGGCGACCGATGCGGACATCGCCTCGTGGGGACTCCCGGACGCCCTCGTGCCGGACGTGGTGGCCGCGTGGGGGAGCGGCCGACGGATCGGCATGGGACGGCTCGCCGAGCCGTACGCCGACCTGCTCCTGGAGGACGGCGACGACCTGCCGATCGCGGGCCGGTCGGTGCGGACGCTCTGGACCCCCGGGCACACCGACGGACACTGCTGTTTCGTCGACGAGGCCGACGGGCTCCTCTTCACCGGCGACCACGTGTTGCCGCGGATCAACTCCGGCATCGGACTGGGTGGGCGCACCGACACGAACCCGCTCGGGGACTACCTGTCCTCGCTCGGACGGCTCGAGCCGTACGCCCACCTCGAGGTCTGTCCCGGGCACGAGTACCGGTTCGCCGACGTCCTCTCGCGGGCGCACGTGCTGGCGCAGCACCGCCAGGAGCGGTCGCGACACGTCGCCGACGCCCTCGACGCGCTCGAGCGGCCGACGCTGTACGACGTCGCCACGCACGTGCCGTTCAGCGGCGGCATCGAGACCATGACCGGGTTCCTGCTCGCCAGCGCCCTGACGCAGACCGCGTTCCACGCCGACCTCCTCGGCCGCGGCGACGAGATCGTGCCGGCCTGACCGCTGCCGGACCGCCCCCGGCGATCAGCCGAGCGTGGTCGCGAGGCGCTCGAGCGTCACGCGGGCGTCGGCCACCTCCGCGCGGGCGTGCTCGGCGAGCGGCGCCAGGTCGGGCAGGCGGTCGGCGAGGGTCGCGCTCACCGTCACCGGGTAGTGCTTCATGCCGAACGCCGCGCCGAGCACGATCTGCAGGACCGGCGAACCGTGGTCCCACCCCTCCGTCGGCGTCCCGGCGTCGTAGGTGCCGCCACGGCTCACGACGGTGACGACCGGCTTGCCCGCGAGGGGCTGGACGCCCCCGGTGAGGACGCCCGGCACGTGCACGCGGTCGATCCACGCCTTGAGGGTGGACGGCACGGTGTAGTTGTACAGCGGCGCACCGATCACGACGACGTCCGCGGCGAGGAGCTCGTCGATGACCTCCTGGCGGCGCTGGTCGTCCTCGGGAGCGACCACCTCGTCGGCGGTCCGGTCAGCGGCCGCCCAGTGCAGCGCCGAGGTCTCCAGGTGCGGCAGCTGGTCGACGTGGAGGTCGCGCCGGACGACGGTGTACTCAGGTCCCCGCGCCCGCCACGCGTCGGCGAAGGCGGCGGTGAGCTCGCGCGAGCGGGAGTGCGCGAGGTCGGCGGAGGAGTCGATGTGCAGGAGCGTCGGCATGGAGGCCACGCTACCGACCCGCCGTGCCCTCCGACGCGACCACGGAGACGGGAACGGCCCCGCCGCGTCCGGGAGGGACGTGGCGGGGCCGTGTCGTGCCTCCTGTCCGTCACGGAGACCGCGACGGACCGGAGGCGCGGGTCAGCGCTGCGCGGAGCGGCGGCGCCAGGCGCGGGCGCCGATCAGACCGACACCGGCGAGGACGAGACCGGCGGCCCAGGGGAGGGCCCCCGTCGCGTCGGTGCCGGTGTAGGCGAGCTGGCGACCGGTCGCGGTCGGGGTGACGACCACGGCCGCCGGGGCGACCGTCGGCTGCACGTCGACCGCGAACGACACCGGCTGCAGGGCGCCGCTCGACACCGTCAGCGTGTGGGTCGAGGCGTGCGGGAAGGTGACGGCGAAGACGCCGTCGACCTCGACACCGTCCTCCGAGTACGTCTTCACGACGTCGGACGCCACGTCCGAGGTGACCTTCGCCGTGAAGGTCGGGTTGCCGTCGTCGTCGAAGTCCGTCGCGTCGTTGCCGAACCGGTCGACGGGCGACCCCTGGACGACGAGCGTGCCGCCCTGGGCGACCGTGGGACGGCCGGAGGGGGTGAGGGTGAGTTCGGACGGGAAGCCGTCGGAGTCGAGCTTGACGTCGAGCGTGTAGATCGAGCCGTCCGGCTGGATCAGCCAGACACGCTTCTTGTCCGCGGTGATCGACTTGGCGTCGAGCGTGTAGGCCGTGATGCCGATCGCGGCGGCGTGGTCGACCGTCAGCTCGACGTACTGGGTGGTGGAGACGTCGCCGCTCGTGGCCGTGATCGCGAAGTCGTAGAACGAGGCGAGCGTCGCGGTGCCGCTCAGCTCACCGGTGGACGGGTCGAACGTGATGCCCTCGGGCAGCTGGTCCTTCGGCGTGAAGTCGCTCTCGTCGCCGGCGTCGTCGGCCTGGAAGCCGACGGCGATGGTGTTGTCCGCCTGGCTCCGCGACGCGACGATCGAGTCGGCGGAGTCGGCCTCGTCGGACCAGTACCAGTCGAGCTTGTACGTCGGCGCGGGGGAGCCCTGCGCGCGGAACGTGTACGAGAACGCGTCGCCGGCCGTCGTGTCGAGGTACAGCGGCTCGTCCTGCGTCGTCTCGGGCATCGGCTTGCCGGACTCGTCGACGAAGACCGGGTCTTGCGTGATCACGGCGGAGGGGTCGGACTCGACGGTGGCCTGCCCCGTACCGTCGGCCTTGTCGCCGGTCACGGTGACGACGACCTGCTTGCCGGCCTCGGTCGCGTCGACCAGGTAGTACATGGTCTTCGAGACGACCGCGCCGGTGTCCTTGTCGGTCCAGACGTACTTGAAGGCGCCGTCGCCGTCGAAGCCTGCCCAGGTCGCGGCGAGCGACGAGCCGACCTTGGCGTCACCGGTGATCGTCACGGACGGGTCGACGACGGGGGCCTGCGGGGCGGCCAGGGTCGCGCGCGGCAGCGTGGTCGTGGTCGTGGTCGTGGTCGGGGCCGGCGTCGTGTCCGACGTCGGGGCGGGCGTGGACGGGTCGGCCGTCGGCTCGCCGGTCGGCGTCGCGGAGGGCGACGGCGTGGACGTCGGGTCGGACGCTGCCGGCTCGGTCGGCGCCGTCGTCGGGTCGGGCGTCGCGGTCGCGGTCGGTGCGTCCGTGACGGTCGTGGTCGGCGCGGTGTCGGCGTTCGCCGCGGTCGCCGTGACGATGCCGAGGCCGGTCGTCAGGACGACCAGTGCGGCGGTGGTCCCCAGCGCACACGCGCGCCGGACGGTGGAAGTGCTCTCGCGCACGTTCTCCCCCAGGAGTTCAGGTCCGGTCGGGTGCCGGATCGTGTGAATCTGCCGAGAGTCCTCGGCGCTGATCGGATCGTAGGGGACGCGTGCACCGCGCAGATGTACAGATTCCGAATTGTGACCTGGGTTGGGGGTGTGTGCGGGAACGCGCGGGCGCGACGGCTTCGGGGTGCGCGTGGATCGGCCAGACGACGGACGGGAGGCACAGCGCCATCCGGCACCGGGCCTCCCGTCCGCGAGTGGGTCGCGGCTCAGCTGCGACGGCGGCGCAGCCGGTACGCGAGCAGCGTCCCGCCCGCGGCGAGCAGTCCGAGCGCCCAGCCGATCGGACCGCGCTCGTCGGCGCCGGTGTAGGCGAGCGTCGCCCCGGTGCCGGTCGCCGTGGTCGCGACGGCCGCCGTGGCCACCGGGGTGACCGACACGACGAAGGTGTTCGACACCCCGTCCTGCGTCACCGTCAGGCGGTGCTGGGAGGCGTGCACGAACGTGACGCGTGCGGAGTCGTTCGCGGGGGTGGGCACGATCTGGTCCGACGCGACCGAGCTCGTCACGGTCGCCGGCTGCAGCCCGTCCGCGGTGAGCGGGACGGTCACGTTGCCGTACCGGTCGACCGCGAGCCCGTTCACGTTCAGGGAACTGCCCTGGCGCGCCGGGATCGAGGTCACGGTGCCGAGCGACTTCCCGGTCCCGCTGAACGCCTCGATCGTCCCGTTCGGCTCGATCAGGTACGCGGTGTCGCCGGGCTTGCCGGTCGTGACCTGGACCAGGACCCCGACCGGTGCCGCGGGTCGGACGGTCAGGCGGACGTACTCGTCCACCTGCGTGGAGCCGGACAGCGCCGTGACGCGGAAGGAGTACACCCCGGCCGTGGTGATGCTGCTCGTCAGGGTCCCGTCGAGGTTCACCTCGAGGCCCTTCTCCGCCGGTGCGACGAGGGCGAAGGTCGGGGTCGTCGTGCCGCCGGTGACGTGGAACACGTGCGAGAACGGCGTGCCCGCGGTGGCCGTGAGCTCGAGCGGCGACGATGCGCTCGACGGCTCCGTGAACGCCAGCGGCGCCGCGGCGACGGTGAGCCGGACGTACTCGGTGACCTGGGTGGAGCCGCTCAGCGCGACGACCTCGAAGTCGAACGTCCCCGCGGTCGGCGGCGTGCCGCTCAGCACGCCCGTCTCGACGTTCACGGTGTAGTCCGACGACGGGGCGTCCTGGATCGCGTACGCGACCGTCCCGTTGCCCCCGGTGGTGTGGAACGTGTGGCTGAACGGCGTGCCGACCGTGGCCGTCAGGGCGAGCGGAGCGGTCTTCGTCGACGGCTCGGTGAAGGCCAGGTCGCTGCCGTCGCTCGGCGTCGCGGCCGTCGTCGTGCCGCCGTTCGTCGAGCTGCTGCTCGTCGTCGTGCCAGACGTCGTGGTGGACGGCGTCGCGGAAGCGGGTGCGGTCTGCGTCGTCGCCGGTGTCGCCGCGTTCGCGGCGGTCACCCCGAACGCGGCGCCGGAGCCGGTCGTCACGACCGCGGCGACGGTCGCGGCGATGAGCACCGCGCGGCGGCGCGACGGAGTGGTGTGGTTCTGCATGGGGTCCCCTCGGAAGTGTGGTCGCGGGGCGGTCGTCCGCACCCGTCGGCGATGACGTTACGGCTCGGGAGCGACTCCCGAGCGACCGTCAGGTTGCAGTTCCATCACGGAAGCATTCGCGTCCGTTCAGGTGCTGACCTGGGGTTTTCCACAGCATGGTTGTGCGTGCTGCTCGTCGTCGGACGGGAGGAGCGCGGCGGGCCCGCACCGTGCCTCCTGTCCGGTGTCTGGTCTGGTCGGTCTCAGTCGCCGACCGCTGCGGCGGCGCGCTCCAGCTGGCCGCGCAACGCGCGGACCGCGGGCGAGGACGCCCCGGCCGCACGCACCACGGTGAAGATGGTTCGCCGCGGACGTTCCGGCAGCTCGACGAGACGGCACGTCGTGGTGCGTCCGGTCCACATGAGGTCCGGCATGAGGCTCACCGCGTTCCCGGACTCCACCAGCCGGATCTGCGTCTGCAGGTCCGCGGTCTCGTACCGCACGTCGGGTTCGAACCCCCACCGGCGACACACCTGCTCGGCGAAGTGCCGCGACGCCGTCCCGCGCGGCTCCATCACCCACGGCAGCGCCTCGGCGTCCGCGATCGACGACACCGCTGCGAGGGCGGTCTCGACCGGGGGCAGGGCCAGGCGGACGGCGTCGGTCGTCAGGTCCTCGCGGTGCAGGCCGGGGAACCGGGGTGCCGCGTGCGCCGGGTACTGCTCGGCGATCACCATGTCGAAGTCGCGGATCCAGGTCTCGTGCAGGGCGGTCTCCGGCTCGCGCTGCACCATCTCGATGCGCACCTCCGGGTGTTCGGTCGCCATCGCGTGCAGGGCGTTCGGCATGAGTGCGAGCGCCGCCGACTGGAACACCGCGACCCGGACGCGGCCCTGCACCGTCGGCATGCTGCCCTCGACCTGGGCCTGCGCCTGCTCCAGGACGTCGAGCACGTGCCCCGCGGCCTGCACGAGCACCTCCGCCTGCGGGGTGAGCTGCAGGCGCCGACCGGCCTTCCGGAGCAGGGGGACACCGGCCTCGCGCTCCAGGGCGGAGAGCTGCTGCGAGACGGCCGACGGGGTGAAGTTCAACGCCTCGGCGACGGCCGCGACGGTACCCCGGATCGAGAGCTCGCGGAGGAGCACGAGACGACGGACATCGAGCATGTCGAAACAGTAGCTGGGCTGCACGGTACCCGTCACGATTCGTTGCTTCCGCTGAATCGTCCGGGGTTCCACACTGATCCCATGACGACGACGCACGAGCCCTCCGCGACCACCCGCACCGGCGGCACCGACCCGCTGGCGGATGCATCCGTGGCACTCGTGCGGCAGTGGCTCGCCGAGGCCGAGTCGTACCCGGTCGACGGCTCCGCGAAGCAGCTCGCCGGGGTCCTCGCCGACCCGTCCGGGCTGGACTTCGCGGTCGGGTTCGTCGACGGCGTCGTCCGACCGGAGGACCTCGGCGTCGCCGCCCGGAAGCTCCGCGCCATCGCGCCCGACGCGCCGTCGTTCCTACCCGCGGCACTGCGCGGGCTCGTCCGGCTCGGCGGGACGATGGCCCCCGCCCTGCCCGGTGTCGTCGTCCCGATCGCCCGGCGCGTCCTCCGACAGATGGTCGGACACCTCATCGTCGACGCGACCGACGCCAAGCTCGGCCCGGCGATCGCGAAGATCCGGCGCGACGGCGTCCGCCTCAACGTCAACCTGCTCGGCGAGGCCGTCCTCGGCGAGGGCGAGGCCGCGCGCCGACTCCGCGGCACCGAACGACTCCTCGCCCGCGACGACGTCGACTACGTCTCGATCAAGGTCTCCTCGACCGTCCACCCGCACGCGCCGTGGGCGTTCGACCACGCCGTCGAGGACATCATCGAGAAGCTCCGCCCGCTGTTCCGCCGGGCGGCCCGGACCTCCCCGAACAAGTTCATCAACCTCGACATGGAGGAGTACAAGGACCTCGACCTCACCATCGCGGTCTTCACGAAGCTCCTCGACGAGCCCGAGTTCACGTCGCTCGAGGCCGGCATCGTCCTGCAGGCCTACCTGCCCGACGCGCTCGCCGCGATGCAGCACCTGCAGGAGTGGTCCGCCGCCCGACGCGCACGCGGCGGCGCCGGCATCAAGGTCCGGCTCGTCAAGGGCGCCAACCTGCCGATGGAGCAGGTCGAGGCGTCCGTGCACGGCTGGCCCCTCGCCACCTGGCACACCAAGCAGGACTCCGACACGAACTACAAGCGGGTGCTCGACTGGGCACTCACGCCGGACCGCGTCGCGAACGTGCGCGTCGGGGTCGCCGGGCACAACCTGTTCGACGTCGCGCACGCCTGGCTGCTGGCCGGTGAGCGGGGCGTGCGGGACGGGATCGAGTTCGAGATGCTGCTCGGCATGGCGCAGGGGCAGGCCGAGGCCGTCCGCCGCACGGTCGGCTCGCTCCTCCTGTACACGCCCGTCGTGCACCCCGGCGAGTTCGACGTCGCGATCGCGTACCTGATCCGCCGGCTGGAAGAGGGCGCCTCGCAGGAGAACTTCATGTCCGCGGTGTTCTCGCTCGCGTCGTCGCCGGCGCTGTTCGCCCGCGAGGAGGCACGCTTCCGCGACTCGCTCGCGCCGCTCGCCCTGCCCGGCGGACTCGACGCCCCCGCCCCGCACCGGGTCGCCGACCGCTACGCGGCCGTGACCCGCCCCGGCCCCGGACACTTCGAGAACACGCCCGACACCGACCCCTCGGTCGCCGCGAACCGCGAGTGGGGAGCGGCCATCACCGCCCGCGTCGCGTCCTCCACGCTCGGCGTCGCCGCCGTCCGGGAGGCACGGGTCGACTCCGCCTCGGCCCTCGACTCCGCGCTCACGCGCGTCCGGAACGCCGGTACCGAGTGGGGGACGTGGTCCGGTGCGGCGCGCGGCGCCGTGCTGCACGCCGTCGGGGACGCGCTCGAGGCGAACCGCGCCGCGCTCGTCGAGGTCATGGCCGCCGAGACCGGCAAGACCATCGACCAGGCCGATCCCGAGGTCTCCGAGGCGATCGACTTCGCCCACTTCTACGCCGAGCTCGCGGCGCAGCTCGACGACGTCGACGGTGCCTCCTTCACCCCGGCCTCCCTCACCCTGGTCGCCCCGCCGTGGAACTTCCCCGTGGCGATCCCGGCCGGGTCCACGCTCGCCGCGCTCGCCGCCGGGTCCGCCGTGGTGCTCAAGCCCGCGCCGCCTGCGGAGCGGAGCGGTGCGGTGCTCGCGTCGGTCATGTCGACCGCGTTCGACGCGATGGGCGCCCCTGCTGACGTGCTCGCGTTCCTGCAGGTCTCCGAGCACGACCTCGGGCAGCAGCTCGTCGCGTCGCCGCTCGTCGACCGGGTGATCCTCACCGGTGCCTACGAGACGGCCGAGCTCTTCCGGTCGTTCCGGCCCGACCTGCCGCTCCTCGCCGAGACCTCCGGCAAGAACGCGATCATCGTGACGCCCTCGGCCGACCTCGACCTCGCCGTGAAGGACGTCGTCGCCTCGGCGTTCGGGCACGCGGGACAGAAGTGCTCCGCCGCCTCCCTCGTCGTGCTCGTCGGGTCCGTGGCCCGATCGAGGCGGTTCCGGTCGCAGCTGCTCGACGCCGTGTCGTCGCTCACCGTCGGCTACCCCAGCGACGCCACCACGCAGATGGGGCCGGTCATCGAGCCCGCCGCCGGCAAGCTCCTCGAGGGGCTGACGACGCTCGGCGCGGGGGAGACCTGGGCCGTCCAGCCGAAGCAGCTCGACGACACCGGGAAGCTCTGGAGCCCCGGGGTCCGCGACGGGGTCGCACGCGGCTCGGCGTTCCACCGCACCGAGTACTTCGGGCCGATCCTCGGCATCATGACCGCGGCGTCGCTCGACGAGGCGATCGACATCGTCAACGAGGTCGACTACGGCCTCACCTCGGGGCTGCACTCGCTCGACACCGACGAGATCCACACCTGGCTCGACCGGATCGAGGCGGGCAACCTCTACGTCAACCGCGGCATCACCGGGGCCATCGTCCGTCGCCAGCCGTTCGGCGGGTGGAAGAAGTCGGCCGTCGGTGCCGGGACCAAGGCCGGTGGGCTGAACTACCTGCTCGGGCTCGGATCGTGGTCGCCTGCTCCCGCTGGTGACGTCGACGGCGTCGCCATCTCCGGGCCGGTGTCGTCGTTCATTCGGGCAACCGGTGTCGCCTCGCCGTCGCTCGACCGTGCGGTGGCGTCCGACCAACGGGCGTGGGAGTCGCTGTACGGCACCGCCGTCGACGTCTCGGGGCTGAGCGCCGAGCGGAACATCGCGCGGTACCTGCCCTACCCCGGCGTGCACGTCCGACTGGCCTCCGACGACGATTCCTCGCTCGACGTCGAGGCGCTCGTGCGGGTCGTGGCCGCTGCGGTCCGGGCCGGCACCACGATCGACGTCTCGGTCGCCGGGACGCTCCCGGGAGCGGTCGCGTCGGCGATCCGGTCCCTGACGGTCGTCCGGTCGTTCGGGGAGGGGCAGTCCGACGAGGCGTTCGCGGCGCGCGTCGCCGGCGGTCCCTCGACGCGCGTGCGGCTCATCGGGGGCGATGCATCGGCGCTGTACGGCGCGGTCGGGGGTCGTCCGGACGTCGCCGTGTACGCCGAGCCGGTGACCGAGGCCGGTCGGCTCGAGGTGCTGCCGTTCCTCCGGGAGCAGGCGGTGTCGATCACGGCGCACCGCTTCGGCACGCCGAACCACCTCACCGACGACCTGATCTAGCGTGCGGGCGGGCCGCTCCGGCGGCGGGCGCGACGGGCTCCCACGAACGACGGGCTCCCCGCGACAGCGACATCGAACCGGATGTTCGGGTCGGTTCGATGTCGCTCCCGTGGTCGCGCGGTCGGTCACTGCAGCTCGCACGGCTGTCCGTTCCCGGCACCGTGGCGAACGGGTACAGCGTGGCGCCCGTTCGTCCAGCCTCGCGTCCGTACCGTGGGCCGCATGTGCGAGTCGGTGCAGTGCCCGGTGTGCGGCAAGTCCTCGTGGACGGGCTGCGGCGAACACGTCCGCGACGTGATGCGCGGGGTGCGACGACGAGATCGGTGCCAGGGGCACGGGATCCCGCACCACCTGCTCGAGACGCGCGGCTTCCGCTGAGCCACCTCTCCCGTCGGCCGGACGCGTACGCTGGCGGCACGAGCGGGGGAGGCGTCATGCGGGTGATCACGGTGGCGGGACGGCTGGTCCGAGCGTTGCTGGGCGTCGTGGCGAAGGTGGTCGGGTCGTTCGGCGGAGCACGGCCGGCGACGGACGAGCACGCGATCCGGACGCAGCGGCCGGCGCGGGACGAGTACCGACCTTGACCGCGCGGCGTCTCCTCGGGCGGTGGTTCAGGCCGGGACGACGGCGGGACGCAGGACGTACTCGAACGTCGCGCGGGCCCGCACCGGGTCCGGCGTCTCGCCGCTGATCAGGTCGGCGTAGGTGAACGACTCTGAGATGCGGACCAGCAGCCGTGCGAGTTCCTCGGCGGAGAGCGGTGCCGGGTCGAACGAGCCGCGGTCCTGCTCGGCGGCGACGAGTGCCGTCACGCGGGCGACGAAGCGGCTCTGCACGTCGCTCTCGGTGGTGGTAAGCAGCCGGAGCGCTCGGGCAGGCTCGCGGGTGAGGAACGTACGGAAGTAGGGCGCCCGGATGAGGTCCGCGGTGAAACGGTCGAGGACGTCGACGATGCGCGCCGCCCCGCTCGCGGCCGCATCGGCCTCGGCGGCGTCGAGGGTGGGCACGGCGAGGGACCACAGCACCTCCGAGAGCAGCCGGTCCCGGTTGCCGACCCAGCGGAACAGCGACGTCCGGTCGACACCGAGCGTCGTTGCCAGGGTGCCCATGTCGATGCGTGCGCCGGCGATGAAGGTGTGGCGGGCCTCCCGGAATGCGCGCAGCGCTGAATCCGATGTGTACATGCCGACCTCCCCTTGCAACGTTTTCGAGAATGATGCACGATCAGGGGTATGTCAACGACGGCATCCGCCACAGCGCTCCTCGAGTCCGACTTCTACCGTTTCCAGGAGGGGCTGACCGAACGCGAGCGTGACTCGCTCGGGCGGCTCCGGGCCTACCTCGAGGCCGAGGTCCGACCCATCGCCGACGAGTACTGGGCACGTGCGGAGTTCCCGCGGCAGACCGTCGCGCCGCTCGCCGAACTCGGCATGTACGGCCCGGGCATCCCGCTCGTGCGCCAGTTCGAGAACTCGGCGGTGTACCGCGGGTGGGCGGCGCTCGAGCTCGGGCGGATCGACGCCAGCGTCGCGACGTTCATCGGGGTGCAGTCCGGGCTCGCGATGAACTCGATCTTCGTCGCCGGCAGCGAGGAGCAGCAGCAGGAGTGGCTGCCGCGGATGGCGTCCGGCGAGCTGATCGGTGCGTTCGGCCTCACCGAACCGCTGTCCGGCAGCGACTCGGCCCGTGGTCTGCGGACGACGGCCCGCCGCGAAGGCGACGAGTGGGTCCTCGACGGCGAGAAGCGCTGGATCGGCAACGCCACGTTCGCCGACGTCGTCGTCATCTGGGCGAAGGACGTCGCCGATGAGCAGGTCAAGGGCTTCCTCGTCACGACGGACAGCCTCGGGTTCACCGCCACGAAGATCGAGGACAAGATCGCCCTCCGCGGAGTGCAGAACGCCGACATCACGATGACGGGCGTCCGGGTGCCCGAGTCGCGGCGACTCCAGCGCGCGGACTCGTTCCGTGCCACCGCCGAGGTGCTGCGCCTCACCCGGACCGAGGTGGCCTGGCAGGCGATCGGCATCGCGGTCGGTGCCTACGAGGCGGCACTCGGCTACGCCCGCACCCGCATCCAGTTCGGGAAGCCCATCGCGTCGCACCAGATGGTGCAGGACCTCCTCGTGAAGTCGCTCGCGAACATCACCGCATCGATCGCGCTGTGCACGCAGGCGTCGGCCATGCAGGACGCCGGAGTCGGCGGGGACGAACACTCCGCGATGGCGAAGGCGTTCGCGACCGCGAAGATGCGCGAGACGGTGGCGTGGTGCCGCGAGGTGCAGGGCGGCAACGGGATCGTGCTCGACAAGGGTGTCGCGCGGTTCTTCGCCGACGCCGAGGCGATCTACTCGTACGAGGGCACGCGCGAGGTGAACACGCTCATCGTCGGGCGGGCGATCACGGGGCAGGCCGCGTTCGTGTAGTCGGGCGTGCTGTCCGACGACGACGCCGCTGTCGTGCGACAGCGGCGTCGTCGTTCGTTGCGCACGCAACTGTTGCGCGTGCAAGGTGCGACCTTGCACGCGTCGATCGACACGTGCAAGGTCGCTCTCGATGCGTGCCGGTCGATCCAGACGCATGTTCCGACCAAGCACCCGTTGATCGACGGGTGCTTCGTCGAAACGCGGGTGTTTCCGCGACCCGGGCGGGCGGGCGGGCGGGCGGGACCGCGCCGCGGCTACCCGAGCAGCTCCGGGCGCCGCCACTCCTCGCCGAGGACGTGCTGCGCGAGGAACGCGAACACGGTCTCGTACCAGACCACGGCGTGCTGCGGCTTCAGCACCCAGTGGTTCTCGTCCGGGAAGTACAGGAACCGGTGCGGCATCGAGCCGTCCGCCGCAGCGTGGTGTTCCGCGAGCTCCGACCACAGCCGCAGCCCCTCGCCGATCGGCACCCGGTAGTCCTTGTCCCCGTGGATGACGAGCATCGGTGACGTGATGTCCGCCACGAACCGGTGCGGATCGTTCTCGCGCATGCCCTCGGCGTCGAAGATCGACTGCCAGTAGTGCGAGGCGTCGGTCGTGCCGTTGAACTGCTCGAGCGCCCAGAGGCTGGCGTGCGTGACGATCGCGCGGAACCGGTCGGTGTGCCCGGAGACCCAGTTCGCCATGTACCCGCCGAACGAGCCGCCCATCGCCGCGGTCCGGGTCTCGTCGATGTCCGGGCGGGAGACCACCTCGTCGGTGATCGCCATGAGGTCGGTGTACGGCGCCTGCCCCCACGCGTTCCACCCGCGGTTGACGAAGTCGAGCCCGTAGCCCGTCGAGAGCGCGGGGTCTGGCAGCAGCACGGCGTACCCGCGGGCAGCGGCGAGCTGTGGGTTCCACCGCCACGACCACTGGTTCCAGGAGTTCAGCGGACCGCCGTGGATCCAGAGCAGCAGCGGGTGCGGACCGTCGCGGTCGGGGAGGACGAGCCAGCCGCGGACCCGGGTGCCGCGGCCGCGGTGGTCTCGACGTCCTCGATGCGGCTGGGCACCTCGGGCAGCGGAGCGGGGGTCGCGAGCGGGGTGACGGTGCCGTCGGCGTCGATCCGGACGGGGTGGAGCGGCGCCTGCCAGGAGGCACGGAGCGCCACGACCTCGCCGGTCGCGTCCGCCACGTGCAGGCCGGAGTACGCCCAGTCGTCGTGGGTCAGCTGCTCGACGGCGCCGCCGTCGAGCGGCAGGCGGAAGACCGGTGCGCGGCCGTCCTGGTCGGCGGTGGCGAGGAGCGCCCGGTCGCCGTGCTCGAACACGAGTTCCGTCGGCCAGCGGTCCCACTCCGTGGCGATCCGTCGTGCGGAGTCGACGTCCACCGAGCCGTCCTCGCGGATCGGGGCGGTCCAGACCGCCTGTTCGTGCGCTCCGGCCGGGGTCGACCGCTGCGTCCGGACCCACGCGACCGTGCGTCCGTCGTGGCTGACCCGCGGGAGCTCGTGGTCGACCTCCGGCTCGTCGAGGACGACCGTGCGCGCACCGGTGGCGACGTCGATCGTGACGAGCGCGGAGCGGGAGCCGCGGGCCTCCGGTACGGCGACCGACGCGACGAGCATCCGGCCGTCCGGCGTGAGCGTGCCGTCGACGTGGTCGAGCGTCCGGCCGGGCGCCGGCGTCAGGTCGAACGGGGCCGGCAGGTGCGCGGGGTAGGACGGGGCGTCGGCGCCCACGTCGGCCCCCGCCTCGGTGGCCGGCGTCCGTGCCGCTCGGTCCGAGAGGTCGGGCTCGCGGAGGTCGCCCAGGTCCAGCGTCAGCACGTGCGGTTCGTCGGGGCCGAGGTCGTGGTCCCAGTACCGGACCGGGTACGACTCGTGCAGGATCGCGGCGACCCCGCCGTCCTTACGACGCTTCCGGAGGGCCGCGTCCGCGGCGATGACCGTGTCACGGTCGGTCCCGGCGCCGGGCAGGAGCGACGCGGTGATCGCGACCAGGTCGCTGCCGGAGGCGGTCCCGAGGACGCCGCCCGCGCCTCCTGGCAGGGCCGTCACCGGTCGGGCCTCCCCGCCCCCGGCGGGGAGCAGCCAGAGCTGCGGTGCCTCGTCGTTGCCGGACTCGTCCGGCCGGCCCGAGACGAACAGCAGGTCGCCGTCCCGCGTGACGGCGACGCCGCCCTCGCCCTTGGCGGAGCGAGTGAGCCGGACCGGTGCGCCGGAGCCGTCGGCGGGGACGCTCCAGATCGAGCGGCGGTAGCCGGTGCCGTCCTCGTCGAGGACGCTGACGGTGAGCAGCACGCGCGAGCCGTCCGGCGCGATCGCGATGCCGTCGACCCGCGGGAGTGCCGTGTACTGGTGGAGGTCCGAGAACGCCGTCGTCATGCCCTCACGCTACCGGCGTCCCCCGACACGACCGGCCGCGCGACGCCCAGGACGCGCCGGATGCCCCTCACGCCCAGAACGCCGCGATCTGCTCGGCGACGTTCTGTCCCTGTCGGTGCCCGGCGTCGGCCGCGGGCGCCTGCGTCGAGAGCGCGAGCGAGTTCGTGCCGAAGGCGTGCTGCGACGAGCTGTCCGCGACGATCGTCTCGACCGAGCTGCCGGCGGCACGCAGCCGCTCGACGGCGAGGTCGAGCCAGGGGCCGAGCGGCGACGACGCCTCCGGCCCGCACGCGACGACGAGCACACGCTCGTGTCCGGCCGCCACGTCGGCGTTGGTCGACGAGCGGAGCCCGCCGTCGATGTGCGGAACGCCGTCGATGGCCACCGGCGACCACACGAACGGCACCGAGCAGCTCGCCGCGACGGCGCGGGGGAGCGGGACGCCCGTGGAGGCGGTGAGGACCCGGAAGGTGCCGTCGGTGGCGTCGATGGTCGTCACGCCGAAGGGCTTCTCCGGCCACTCGGTGCTCGGGAGCGTGTGCTCGAACGTGGCGATGCGCTGCTCGTCCGTCTGCCCGTGCGTCACCCGCTGCGCCGCGGCCCCGAGCCGAGCACGGGCGTCCTGCTCGTCCGACGCGCCCGCGAGTGCCTGCACGAGGCGGTCCTGGAAGGCCTCCGGGTCGATCGCAGCGGGCTCCTCGTACGTGGAGGGCACCGGGTCGTGCTGCTGTGCGTAGGCGTCGGCGACCGCTCCGGCGCGGACGAACGCGCCGACGACGCTGCCGGCGCTCGAGCCGATCACGAGGTCGGCGGCGTCGAGGTCGACCCCGGCTTCCTGCAGGGCGGTGAGCACGCCGAGCTCCCAGGCGATGCCGGCGACGCCGCCGCCCCCCAGGACGAGTGCTCGGGAACCGGGAACGGGCGTGGAGACGTCGGTCATGGCTCCATGCTTACCAACCGGTGCCCGACACCGCGCCGGGGCGCGCCCGTCCTGTGGATCGCGGCCGCGTCGGGCCGCCTGTGCAGGAATGGTGGCAGAGACGGACGGGAGGCCCGTGGCGGGGTCGCCACGGGCCTCCCGTCCGCGCTGTGGGGCGTCGGATGGTGGGCCGCCCTGCGGGCGGCGCGTCGGTCAGACGCCTGCGGTCGAGCGGATCCAGCTCGCGCTCTGCGTGAGCACCGCGTAGTTCGACCCGGCGTTCGTGTTCGCGCCCGGGTCGGCCACGTCGCCCGTGGAGCAGACGCCCACGACCTGCCCGTTCACGAGCAGGGGGCCGCCGGAGTCGCCGTGGTTCGACGCGCCGGAGACGCCCGTGACGTGCTGGGCGGTGCCGTCGTACGCGTCGTAGGAGCGACCCGTGAGGTTCACCGTGGCCTGGTAGAGGCCCGTGCTCGGGACGCTGTTCGCCCGGTTGCCGTAGCCCATGATGACGCCGGAGCCGGACGACTTCGTCGTGTACGACAGGTTGAGCGGCGCGTACGAGGACAGGGTCTTCGCGGTGCGCATGTGGACGAGTGCGATGTCGCCCGCGGGTGCGGAGTAGAGGCGGTCCGCGGCGATGGCGGTGCCACGGTTCGTGGTGCTGTTCGAGTGGTAGACGTTCATCGCCGTGGTGCCGTCGACGCAGTGGTTCGCGGTGAGGACCCACGAGGCGTTGATCTGCTCGCCCGTGCAGCCGTAGGTCGCGGTGCCGCCCTGCTGGAAGACGAGCTGGACCTCCCACGGGGTGCTCGGTGCGGGTTCGCCGCCGATGACCTGCGGGGAGACCGTGGCCGCGTTCGCCGCAGTCGTGCCGAGGGTGCCGCCGAGGAGTGCGAGGGCTGCCGTCGCGATGAGCGCCGTTGCTCTGATCGTTGATCGCTGCTTCATGGGTCGATGCTCTTCCGCCCCCGTTCAGGGGACAAGTCGGCGTTGCAGGGGACAACATCCGTACCCTGTCCGCAGCCCTGTGGACAACCGTCCTGGCGTCGGTGGGGTGCCCTACCGTCGGCGGCATGACAGGGGAACGAGGAGCCGACGTCCGTTCGGACGGAGCGCGTGGCGCCGGTGACCAGGCGGCCGGTGACCAGGCGGCTCGTGACCGCGCGGCGGGTGACCGCTCTGCCCGGGACCGTGGGCTGCGGGGCGGTGCTCCGGGCGGTGGGCCCGACGGCGCGCGCGGGCACGTGCTCGGTGGTCCCGCGAACGGTGGGCGGACGCGCGGCGGGCGGAGACGGCGCCGCGCCGGAGCGGTGGTCTGGCCGATCCTCGTCGCGACCGCACCGACCGCGGCGTTCCAGCTGCCGAACCTCGTCGCCGCACCGGGGGTGCGGGTGGCGCTCGTCGTCCTCGGGCTCGTCGTGCTCGCGGCCGCGGTCGTCGTGCAGATCGTCCGGGCACGGCGGCAGCAGTCGTCGGTGGCCGATGCGGCTGCGGTCGCCCGTGCGGCCGAGATCGAGCACGGCACAGCGGTCCGCTACGCCTTCGGTCAGCTCGCCACGCGGCTCGTCCGGTTCTCGGAGCTGCGGCGGTGGGAGCGTCGTCGTGAGCTGCCGATGTTCGCCGACCGGATCGCCGTCGCGCTCGCGTTCTACCTGCTGCCCGACGTGCCGGACGTCCGCGCCAACGTGTACCAGTTGTCGGACGACCTCCGCGCCCTCGAACCGATCGGGCACGGCGGGGCCGACGACACCGCCGGCGTCTTCCACGCGGGGACGCCCTACGGCGACCGGAACCTCGACTGGGTCCTGGTCGGCGGCGGGCCCCGGGTCGTGGGGGACCGCACCGCCGACGTCGACGTCGACCAGGACGTGCCGGGGTTCGAGCCGCGCTACCGGTCGTACGTCTCCGTCGTCATCCGGTCCGAGGAGTACTCGTTCGGGATGCTCACCGTGGACTCGCCCGCGCCGGACGCGTTCACCGAACTCGACGCCAAGGTCGTCGCGCTGATGGCGTCGTTCATGGCCGTCGCGTTCTCGCTCGCGTCACCGTTCCCGGAACGGGACCGCAACCCCAGGAAAGGCCCGTGATGCTCGCACGATTTGTCGGACGCTCGACGTACGATCCCCACATGACCATCGTGACCCCCGAACCGAAGCCCTTCGGTCGGTCCCGGGTGTACACCCCGAACTGGACCGACGACACCACCGACGCCGACTACGACGACCCCGAGGTCATCGCTGCGAACATCGAGCGCGAGCGGGCCGCGGCCCGACGCCGGTTCGAGCAACGCCTCGCCGCTGTGCTGGCTCGCTGACCCGAGCCCGTCGCCGGGCGCGCGCCCGGACCCTCCACGATCCCGGTCCCGGGTCGGCACGGTACGCCGACGCGGGTGCCGGGATCGCCTGTTGTGGGCGGCGGGTGTGCCCACTGGGATCGGGCGGGCGGCCGGCGGGCGGTGGACGGTGCCGGTGGCCGAAGCCCGTGGTCGGCCGAACGTGGCCGGTGCCCGTGGTCGGCCGAACGTGGTCGGCCGAACGTGGGTGGCGGACTGGGCCGGGTCGGCCGGCGCCGGGCAGGACCGCTCCGGCCCCGCCGCGGCGCTCACTCGGGCTGCACGTCGATGAGCACCTTGCCGACCGCATCTCCCTCGACGGCGTCGTGCGCGGCCGCGGTCTGCTCGAGCGGGAACCGCGTCAGCGGCAGTCCGGCCTCCTCGCCGACCGGCAGTGCCCCGTCGCGGAGCGCCGCCGTGATGTCCTCGGCGGCCGCCGACAGGGCCTCGTCGCCGATCGTGTAGAGCAGCAGGAACTGGTACCGCGCGTTGATGCTCATGTTCGGGCGGATCGGCAGGGTCGCCTCGTCGCCGCCGTTGTTCGCGTAGATCGACACCACCCCGTGGTTCGCGAGCACCTCGGCGACGAGCCCGGCGTTCTGCGGGATGGAGACCTCGACGACGATGTCGACGCCGTCGGGGGCGATGTGCCGGATCTGCTCCGCGGCGTCGTCGTCCCGGTAGTTCACGGTGTGGTGCGCGCCCGCGGCCGTCGCGAGTGCCGCCTTCTCGTCCGAGCTGATCGTCGTCACGACCGTCGCGCCGGCCCAGCGGGCGAGCTGGATCGCGGCGTGGCCGACCGCCCCCGCGCCGCCCGCGACGAGCACGGTCCGGCCGTCGAGCGCTCCGGGCGAGAGTCGCGCGGGCCCGTGCTCGTGCGTCGTCAGGGCACGGTGGGCCGTCATCGCGGGGACGCCGAGCGAGGCGCCGACGTCGTGCCCGACCCCGTCCGGCAGACGGACGGCACGCTCGGAGGGGACGACGGTGTACTCCTGAGCGGTGCCGGTGGGTCGACCGGACGCGGACATGAACAGCCAGACGCGGTCACCGGGGGCGAGGCCGTCCACCCTTTCGCCGACGGCGTCGACGACGCCGGAACCGTCCTGGTCCGGGGTGATCTCCGGGAACGGCAGGTCGTCACCGTACGTCCCGCCGGTGCGGGCCTTCCAGTCGGTCGGGTTGACGCCGGAGACGACGACGCGCACGCGGACCTCGCCGGGTCCGGGTTCGGGGAGCGGGCGCTCCTCGAGGGTCAGGACGGACGAGTCACCGGGCTTCGAGTAGACGACAGATCGCATGACCCCAGGCAACCACCGCGTCTCCGCCCCGATTCCAGCCGAGCGTCAGGACCGGGTCACCGGGCGTCGTACTCCACCCGGGACGCGGCGACGTCGTCCATGTGGTCCGTGGCCCAGTGCTCGAGCGGCTCCAGGACCGCACGGAGGGAGCGGCCCCGGTCGGTGAGCTCGTACTCGACGTGCGGCGGGATCTCCGGGAACACGGTGCGGGTCACGAGCCCGTCCCGTTCGAGCGCACGCAACGTCTGGGTGAGCATCTTCTGCGACACGCCCTGGATGCGCTGCGCGATGGCCGAGTACCGCTGGGGACCGTCGACGAGCGACCCGATCGTCAGGACGCTCCACCGGTCGCCGATCCGGTCGAGGAGCTGTCGCGACGGACAGTCCGCCGCGTACGGGGTGTACTCCAGAGCCGACACGTCGACCTCCCTACGCACTGCGAGGTGCCTACTTACCGAGGGAGAGTAACACCCGTACAGTGAGCAGCGCAGCCCTCGGGACCGCCCGGCGGGCTCCACGACCTCCACGAAAGGACTGCCATGACCAGCATCGTCGTCTTCGGCGGCACCGGGTACGCCGGCTCCGCCATCACCCGCGAGGCGCTCTCCCGCGGCATCGCCGTCACCGCCGTCGCGCGCGACACGTCGAAGCTCGAACCCGCCGAGGGCCTGACGCTCGCACAGGGCGATGCGTTCGACGAGGCGTTCGTCGCCGAGGTCACGAAGGGCGCGGACGTCGTCGTCGTGGCGCTGCACGCCGTCCAGGCCGACGGCTCCGAGCTGAAGGACCGCTTCCAGCACTTCGTCGACGCCGCGGCGGCTGCGGGCGCCCGGCTCGGCATCGTCGGCGGTGCCGGCTCGCTGTTCGTCGCCGAGGGCGGCCCGCGCCTGTTCGACACCCCGGACTTCCCGGACGCCTTCACGGGCGAGGCGAAGAGCCACGCGGCGATCCTCGAGGCGCTCCAGGCGTCGGACACCGACGTCGACTGGTTCTACGTCAGCCCGGCCGCGGCGTTCGGCAGCTACAACCCGGGCGAGCGGAAGGGCACCTACCGCACCACGGACGACGTGCTCCTCACCGACGCCGAGGGCAACTCGGACATCTCCGGCGAGGACTTCGCGATCGCCTTCGTCGACGAGATCGTCACCCCGGCGCACCACCGGGCGCGCTTCGGCGTCGCGTACTGACGCGACCAAGCTCCGTCGCGCACCGGGTTCCGCGCGCGGCTCGCGGAACCAGGTTCCGGACACAGCACCATGGAAAAGCGTGGTGCGGTGTCCGGAACCTGGTTCCGGCGTCACGCCGGCGCGTCAGCGGTGCCCGACGATCGCGGGGACCGGCACGTGGTGCCGCATCCGCACCGCCAGGTGCAGCCCGCCGCGCCGCGCGAGCACGAGCCCGACGACCGCAGCCGCGAGCGCGGGCACGCCCCCGGCGACGACCATCCCGACGTGGGCACCGAAGTGGTCGACGACCTGCCCCATGACCGGACCGCCGATCGCCTGCCCGCCGAGCAGCACGAGGACGTACAGCGACATCACCCGGCCCCGGATCGCGACGTTCGACGAGAGCTGCACGAGCGAGTTCGACGCGGTCATGAACAGCAGCTGCGACATCCCGACGGCCACGAGCGCGACGGTGAAGGGCGCGATGACCGGGACGGCTCCGGTGGCGACGAGCAGCACCCCCGTCCAGAACACCCCGCCGACGATCGTCCGGAGCCGCACCACCGCGCGGCGCGTCGACAGCAGCGCGCCCGCGAGCGCCCCGATCGCGACGGCGGAGTTGAACACGCCGTAGCCGCCCGCGCCGACGTCGTACACCTCGGACGCGAACGCCGAGAGCAGCACCGGCATGGTCAGTGCGAAGACCGAGAAGAACGCCATGAGCACGACCGGCACCAGGATCGTCGGCTTGCGCATCGCGTAGTGCAGGCCCTCGACGAGCTGTCCCTTGGTCCTCGGGGCAGGCGGTGTCCGGTGCAGCTCGGACACCCGGAGGAACCCGAGCGTCACGACGACGGCGGCGCACGCGACGGCGTTGACCCCGAACGACCAGCCGGCGCCGACCGCGACGAGCAGGGCACCGGACAGGGCCGGACCGATCATGCCGCCGAGCTGGAAGACGCTCGAGTTCACGCTGATCGCGTTCCGGAGGTGCTGGTGCCCGACGATCTCCGTGACGAAGACCTGCCGCGCCGGGTTGTCGATCACGGTCACCATGCCGACGAGGAACGCGATCACCCAGATGTGCCACGCCTGCACGACCCCGGTCAGCGTGAGCACGGCGAGCACCAGCGACAGGACGGCGAAGGCGCCCTGCGTGATCATCATCAGCGCCCGCTTCGAGAACCGGTCGACGATGACCCCGCCGAACAGCCCGAAGAACAGCATCGGCGCGAACTGGCACGCGACCGTGATGCCGACCTGCGCCACGGAGCCGGTCAGCTGCAGCACGAGCCAGTCCTGGGCGATGCGCTGCATCCAGCCCGCGGTCATCGCGACGAGGTTCGTCGCGGTGAAGATCCGGAAGTTCGGCACCGACAGTGCGATGAGCGTGTGCCGCCACGGCGGCCGCTCGGCGACGACGGGGAGGGGTTCGGTGGGCGGGGGGAGGGTCGTCGATGACGCACTCACTGCGGGGGTCTCCGGACGTCGGGGCGGAACGGTACCCGCTCGAAACTAGTCTTCCGCCGCCCATTCGATCCCCGTATGGTTGCTATCACTCCATTGCGATGTCGAATGAGAGGGATCCTGACGTGCTCGACCCGGTGCTGTTGCAGACCTTCCTCGCCGTCGCCGAGACCCGGAGCTTCACCGCGGCCGGTGCGCGGCTCGGGATCAGTCAGCCGACGGTGTCCCAACACGTCCGTCGCCTGGAGACCGCCGTGGCCAGGACCCTCGTCGCCCGCGACACCCGAGGTGTGACGCTCACCGACAACGGGGACGCGATGGCCGGGTTCGCGCGGACCATCCTCGCGGCCCACGCCACCGCCGACGCGTACTTCTCGGGTGCGGCGACGCGGGGTCGACTCCGGTTCGGTGCGGCCGACGACCTCGCGATCACGCAGCTGCCGCGCATCCTCCGGGACTTCCGTCGACTGCACCCGCAGGTCAACCTCGAGCTCACGGTGAACCAGTCCGCGCCGCTCCTCCGCCGGGTGCACGCGGGCCAGCTCGACCTCGTGTTCATCAAGCAGACCGCGGGGGAGTCGGCCGAGGGCACCCGGGTCGCCACGGACCAGATGGTGTGGATGGCGCAGGACGGCATCGCGCTCGAAGCGGGGGAGCCCGTCCCGCTCATCGTCTACCAGGCGCCGAGCATCAGCCGCCAGATGGCGATCGACGCCCTCGAGGCCGCCGGCCGCACGTGGCGGATCACGTGCAACACCCGCGACGTGAACGGGGTCCTCGCGGCGGTACGGGCGGGCATCGGGGTGGCGGTGTTCCCGCACTCGCTGATCCCCGCCGACCTCGTGAAGGTCTCGCAGCGGCTCGCGCTGCCGGACCTGCCCGCGGTCGACTACGTGCTCATCGCGAACCCGACCGTGCAACGCGAACCGATCGACGCGCTGACGAACGCCATCCTCTCGCGCGGCGTCATCCGCGCTGTCTGACGGCCGGCGACCCGCGGAGCGCTTCCGCGGCGCCACGGGAGCACGGGCCGCCCCCTCGGGCGGCCAGCGGCTCGTCCGGCCCCTACGGAGCGATCGTCGACACCGTGCCCGACCCGGTGAGGTCCGGCAGCGTGACCCCGGCGGCGGGCAGCACCGCCGACGCGACCGCCCACAGCAGCACGAGCGTCCCCACGGCACCGAGCACGGCACCGAGGAGCGCCACCGGCCGCTGCCACGTGGCCGCCCGGTCCCGCAGCGTCGCGATCGACAGCACGAGGGCCAGGAGTCCCAGCACGACCCCGACCGCGTGCACGGTCGCCGGAGCGGTGAACCACCACGCCGCGAGTCCGAGCGTGCCGACGCCGGCCACCGCCCCGAGGACGGCGCCGGGCGTCACGCCGAGTCGGCGCGTGGTCGCCGCGGGTGCGCGACCCGCCTCCGGTGCGTCCACACCGCCGGCCGGGAGGCTCGACTCGGTCTGGGTGGGAACGGTCGCCTCCGGCGGGACGGTCGCCAGGACACCGCTGCCCGCCGCGCCCCTGGTCCGCCGCGCGGGCTTCGTCCGCGCTGCGCCCCGGGACCGCGGCGCACGCTTCGTCGGGCGCGCACCGGGCTCCGTGGCGGCGTGGCCGGACGCCGGGTCGACGGGAGCGGGCGGAGCGTCGGTCGCTGCGGGAGTCGTCGGTGCCGGTGCGGCTGGGGTGGGTGCGCTCGGCAGGGTGAGGGCCGCTGCTGCGTCGGCCGCGTCCGGCGTCGGGGCGGGTGCCGGCGGCCGGGTGGACTGCGCCTGGTGCTGGGCGAACCGGGCCGGCGTCCGGAACCCGACCGGGCCGGAGGGCTCCGGCTCGGTGCCCTGCACGACGACGTGCTCGAGGCCGGGGACGGAGAACCGCGGTTGCCCGACGGCCGGGACGACCGGACCCGTGGGCTTCGGCCGCGGCGCCGGTGCGGCGTCGATCGGGGACACCGGTGCCGGGGCGGACGACATGGCCTCGGCGATGAGGCGGTCGAACGGCAGGGTGTGCACGGCTGGCGAGGTCGGGGCCGGCGGGAGCAGGTGCTCCTCGGGCGGGAAGTCCGGTACGAGGACGTCGGCCGCCGGGTCCGGGACGGCGACGGGCTCGCCGGCCGGGGGCGTCAGCGCGGCATCCGTGACGGAGGATGCACCGCCGGCGACGGGACCGGCCACGGGAGGACCGGCGACGGGAGGGGCCGCGGACGCCGGCCCGGCGACGGTGGGCGTGGGAGCCGCGGCGGCGGGCCCGGCGACGGACCCGACGGGGCTGGCCACCGGCGCGGCCGACCCGGCCACCGGTGCGACCGACTCAGCCACGGGTGCGACCGCCGGGGACGAGGCGGACGCGGGGCGGGCCTCCTGGCCGTCCACCGGCGGAGCCGTCACCCAGGCGGGGACCGGCCGACGCGGCCGGTCGGAATCCGGCATGCGATGCGACGCCACTGTGGCTCCCTCCGGTGGTCTGATCCGCGATCAGTTGTACCGGGGCGCCGGAGCAGCTGCGCAGCCCCAGTTCCGGGGTCGCGGGCAGGACCGCGTGGGTACGGTCGGGGCATGACCGTGATCGAACACCGTCCACTCGGCCCCTCGGGGCTCGTCGTCTCGACCGTCGGCCTCGGCTGCAACAACTTCGGGCGGGCCGGCACCGCCTCCGAGACCCAGGACGGCACCGACGCCGTCGTGCACGCGGCGCTCGACGCCGGGATCACCCTCTTCGACACCGCCGACGTCTACGGCGGTCAGCCCGGGCGCAGCGAGGAGATGCTCGGCAAGGCCATCGCGGGCCGTCGGGACGAGGTCGTGCTCGCGACCAAGTTCGGCCTCGACATGCAGGGCACGAACGGGCCCGACTGGGGCGTCCGCGGGTCACGCCGCTACATCCGGTTGGCCGTGGAGGCGTCGCTGCGGCGGCTCGGGACCGACTGGATCGACCTGTACCAGATGCACCGACCGGACACGGTGACGCCGATCGAGGAGACGCTCTCGGTCCTCGACGACCTCGTCCGCGAGGGCAAGATCCGCTACGTCGGCCACTCGAACTTCGCGGGGTGGCAGATCGCCGAGGCCGAGCTCACCGCCTCGATCGCGGGCACCACGCAGTTCGTGTCGGCGCAGAACGAGTACAGCCCGCTCGCGCGCGGGGTCGAGGCGGAGGTCCTCCCGGCCGTGCGCGCCTACGCCCTCGGGTTCCTGCCGTACTTCCCGCTGTACAACGGGCTCCTCACCGGCAAGTACACGCGTGCGGGCGGACCGGCCGACGGGCGCATCACCACCTCGAAGCCGCAGCTGCTCCAGGACGCGCCGTGGGACGTCCTCGAGGAGTTCCAGCGCTTCTGCGACGACCGTGGCGTGACGATGCTGCAGGCCACGTTCGCCTGGCTCCTCGCGCAGCCCGGACTGTCGAGCGTGATCGCGGGTGCGACGAAGCCGGAGCAGATCACACAGAACGCCGAGGCCGGGTCGGCGTGGACGCCGTCAGAGGACGACGTCGCCGAGATGACGGTCATCTTCGACGGCGCCTGAATCTGCCTGAACCTGCGAGGCCGAGTCTCGGCCGCGGTCGCGTAGGCGACGACGGACGGACGGGAGGCGCGGGACCAGCTGGTCCCGCGCCTCCCGTCCGTCCGTTTGGTGACGACCTACATGTCGCGGTAGCGCTTCGCCGCGGCCAGCGCGTCGCGCAGCTCCGACGCGGTCAGCCGCGGGCCGTACCCGGGGGTGTCGCGCTGGATGCGCCAGCCCTCGGCGAGCGGGCCCGCGTCGACGACGTCGAACCCGAACTCGTCGATGAGGTCGGCGACGGTGCGCTTGGCGTCCTCGTCGTCGCCGGCGATGACGAGTGCACGGCGGTCCGCCGTGCCGCTCGGGGTCGCGTGCCCGGTGAGGTCCGCGGCGCCGATGTGGTTGAACGCCTTCACGACCTTCGCGCCGCGCAGGTGGTCCTGCAGCATCTCCGCCGTCGTGGTCGTCTCGTCGTCGAGCGCCGCGATCTGCCCGTCGCGCTGCGGGTAGTAGTTGTCCGTGTCGATCACGACCTTGCCGACGAGGGGCTCGACGGGGATGGTCTCGATCGCGGCGAGCGGCACGGTCACCACGACGATGTCGCCCGCGGCGGCGGCCTCGTCACGCGTGCCGGCACGGGCGGCCGTGCCGAGCTCCGACACCAGGTCGGTCAGCGTCTCCGGGCCGCGGGAGTTGGCGATCACCACCTCGTGGCCGTGCTGCACGGCGAGGCGTGCCAGCTGGGATCCGATGTTGCCTGCTCCGATGATGCCGATCGTGGTCATGCCGGAGGGAACGCTCCCGGTCGGCGGACATTCCCGTCGCGCCCGGCCGCGTGTCGGAGCATGATGGCGGCATGGCCCAGGAGTTCCGCAACGAGACCGACCAGAACCGCTACGCGATGTACGTCGACGGCGAGCTGGTGAGCGTCCTGGACTACCGGGAGAACGACGACGCGATCGCGTTCCCGCACACGTACACCGTGCCGAAGCACCGCGGGCACGGCTACGCGGCCGCCCTCGTCGAGCACGCGCTCGGCGAGGTCGAGTCCACGACCGACAAGCGCGTCGTGCCCATGTGCTGGTTCGTCGGCCAGTGGTTCGACGAGCACCCCGAGCGGGCCGGCCTGCTCAGCCGCGGCGTCGCGGACTGACCGGGCGACCGAGCAGAGAGGCGAGACCGTGTCCACCATCACCCCCTTCCTCTGGTACGACGACCAGGCTGAGCAGGCGGCCGAGCACTACGTCTCCCTGTTCCCGGACTCGCGGATCGACAGCGTCGCCCGGATGCCCGACGGCCCCGTCCTGGTGGTCGAGTTCACGCTGCTCGGCCGGCCCTACCGCGCCATGAACGGCGGACCGGGGCACCCGCACACCGACGCGGTCTCGTTCCAGGTCGACGTCGACACCCAGGAGGAGCTCGACCGCGTCTGGGACGCCCTGCTCGCCGACGGGGGCCGGCCGACCGCGTGCGGGTGGCTGTTCGACCGCTGGGGCGTCGCCTGGCAGGTGACGCCGTCGATGATGGGCGAGCTGATGTCCGGCTCCGGTGACCCCGGGGCGAACGCCCGCGTGTACGCCGCGATGATGGACATGGTCAAGCTCGACATCGGCGCGCTGCGAGCGGCGGCCGCGGGTCACTGACCCCGGCCGGGGAGCCCGGTGGGTATCCTCGGTCGTCAACACGCCTTCGGTCCACCGCACAGCGGGACCGTCCGGCACGACAGGTTGGAGCCACCATGGACCACCCGGGGTCCGACGTCCGGAACGCGGACATCGGACGTGCCTACACCGAGCTCTCGCGGATCACGCGACGGGCGAGCATCCGGGCGCGCGGGTCGGACGAGGTGCTGAGCGTCGTCGACCAGTCCCTGGTGGACTTCGTGGTGCAGCACCCGGGGTGCATGGCCATCGACATCGCCCGGTACCTGCGGTTGAACCGGTCGACGATCTCGCGGCAGCTGTCCGGCCTGCTCGCCGCCGGGCTGGTGCGGACGACCGACGGCGGCACCGGGAACGCCAAACCGCTCGAGGCCACCCCCGCCGGCTGCACCGCGCTCGAACGGTCCGTCCGCCTGCACCGCGATGCCCTCGAGGAACGCCTCGCCGCCTGGTCCGACGACGACGTCGCCCTGCTCGCCGGGCTGCTCGAGCGGCTCGGGGCAGCGGACGAGTCCGGTCTGCCGATGCCCGGCCGGGCGACGACGACCCCGTGACGACGTCGTTCGTCCTGCTGTCCGACACGCACCTGCCGAAGCGGGCGAAGGACCTGCCGCCCGGGCTCTGGGACGACATCGACGCGGCCGACCTCGTGGTGCACGCCGGCGACTGGGTCGACCTCGCCACGCTCGACGCCGTGTCCGGGCGGGCCCGTCGGTTCGTCGGGGTCCGCGGCAACAACGACGGGCCCGAGTTCGACGACCGGCTGCCGCTCGAGGCGCGCTTCGACGTGGAGGGCCTCCGGTTCGCGGCCGTGCACGAGACCGGGGCGGTGACGGGGCGGGAACGTCGGGCCGCCGCGGCGTTCCCCGACGTCGACGTGCTCGTCTTCGGCCACTCGCACATCCCCTGGGACACCGTCGCCGGGAACGGGCTCCGCCTGCTCAACCCGGGCTCACCGACCGACCGCCGCCGCCAGCCGGACCACACCTGGATGCGCGGCACCGTCGACGGGGACGAGCTGTCGGTCGAGCTGGTGCGGCTGCCGCCCCGCTGACGGAGCCGACCCGCCCGCGCTCAGCTCGTGCGCACGTCAGCGCCGTCACCGGGAACCGCCGCAGCGCCCGCCCCGGCATCCGCAACCGCGCTCGCCCCTGAGCCGAACGGCATCGCGAAGAACGCCGCCTCCCACGCCGTCGACGTCCGGAACGCCCGCGCCATCCGTCCCCGCTCGTTCGGCGCCGCCGCGGCCGCCATCGCCTCCACCCGCTCGGTGGCCGCCGCGCTCGCCGCCGCGAACCCCGGGTCGCCGTACGCCCCGAGCCAGTCCGCGAACGGGTGCCCCTCCGGCGCGTGGCCGAGCCGGGTCCCGACCCAGGCGTACACCCGGAAGCACGGCAGCACCGCGGCCGCGAGGACCGCAGGCGACCCGCTGTCGGCTGCCGCCTGCAGGTGTGCCAGGTAGCCGGCGCACACGGGGTCGACGGGGTCGTCGGCGTGCGAGCCCGCCAGGCGTCGGTGGTGCAGGGCCTCGGCCTCGACCGCACAGCCCGCGGCTGCGGCCGCCCATGCCTGGGACGTCTCGCCGGTGGTGGCGGCGGCGAGGGCGGACAGGTGCCGTTCGTACGCCAGCAGGTAGTGCACGTCCTGCGCCAGGTAGCGCTCGAACACACCGGCGTCGAGGGTGCCGTCGGCGAGCCCGGTGAGGAACCGGCAGCGGAGCACCGCCTCGAGCGTGTCGGCGGCGTCGTCCCACCACGCGTCGGTCCACCGCACCGGGGGCAGCGCGTCCCGGAGGGCGGCGCCGTGGTCGACGGGGCCGTGTCCGCGGCCGACCTCGAGGGCGTCGGCGTGCTCGAGCGCCGTCGTCAGCCACGCCTTCGCCCGGCCGACGGCGAGCTCCCAGTCGCCGTGCTGCGCGGCGAGGGTGGCGACGGCGCTCGACAGCGAGCAACCGGTGCCGTGCGTGTTCGTCGTCGCCACCCGTGGCGCGGTGAACACCCGGACGCTCCCGTCCGGCGCGACGAGGACGTCCTCGGCGACCGGGCCGTCGTCGTGTCCACCCTTCGCGAGGACGTGCACGTCCCAGGCCCGCGCCACGACCGCCGCGCGCTCGACCGCCGCGCGCTCGACCGGAGCCGCTGACGACCCACCGCCCGCGAGCCCGGCCAGGACCGCGAGCTCGGCCCGGTTCGGGGTCACGAGGTCGGCGTGCGCGAACAGTCCGGTGAGGGCGGCCTCGGCGTCGGGGGAGAGCAGCCGGTCGCCGCTCGTCGCCACCATCACCGGGTCGACCACCACGACGGGCGGACGGTGCTCGGCGAGCCATTCCGTCACGGTCCGCACGACCGCGGCGTCGGCGAGCATGCCGACCTTCACCGCGTCGATCGTCACGTCGTCGGACACCGCGTCGAGCTGGGCACGGAGGAACCGCGTGTCCGGCACGTGCACCGACCGCACGCCGCGGGTGTTCTGGGCGACGAGCGCGGTCACGACGCCCATGCCGTAGCCGTCGTGGGCGGCGATCGCCTTGAGGTCCGCCTGCATCCCGGCACCACCAGTGGGGTCGGTCCCGGCGATGGACAGCACGCGGGGCACGGCGGTCACCGCGTCGCCTCCCGTCGGCGCGACGCGTCGGCCTGGAGGCGCGGCTCCGGTGACAGGGCACCCGCGGCCCGCCAGGCGGTCACGTGGGCGGCGGCGGCCACACCCGGGTCGGGCGCCGCGCAGATCCCCGACACGACCGCGACACCGGACGCGCCGGCGGCGCGCAGGGCGCCGACGTCGTCGAGCCGGACGCCGCCGATCGCGACGCACGGCACCGTCGTGGCCGCGGCGATGCGGGCGAAGCCGTCGACGCCGAGGGGCGCCGGGTGGTCGGGCTTGGTGGACGTCGGTCGGACGACGCCCACGCCGAGCAGGTCCACCGTGCCCTCGGGCAGCGCGGCGACGGCGGCGAGGTGCTCAGGTGTGTTCGCGGTCAGTCCGACGTGCGCGGCCGGGCCGAGCAGCGCCCGCGCGGCAGCCGCCGGGACGTCGGACTGGCCGAGGTGCACCCCGGCGACCCGGTGTCCGGCGTGCCGAGCGGCGAGGGCGACGTCGAGCCGGTCGTCGACCACCACCGTCGCACGGTCGCCCACCGCGTCGGCCACCGCCGCCGTCAGCGCGAGGAGGTCCCGTGCCGTCGCCTCCTTGTCCCGCACCTGCACGAGGCGCACGCCCGCGTCGACGGCTGCGCGGACCACGCCGAGCACGCCGACGCCGTGCCGATCGCACAGCTCCGGGTCGGTCACGAGGTACACGCCGAGGTCCGTCACGCCGTCACCGCCACCGGGTCCGCGGCGGACTCGACGTGCACCCGTGCCGTGCGGACGACGTCCTCCGGGACGAGCGCGGCGAGCCGGTCGAGGAACAGCGGCTGGAACGTCCCCGGACCGCCCGCCTCCTGCGCGGCGAGCTCCGCAGCCACGGTGTGCACGACCGTGGCGGCGACGGCGGCGGCACCGGGGTCGTCCGGCACCACGGCGGCGAACGCGGCGACGACCGCTCCGAGGGCGCACCCGCCGCCGGTGATCCGCGTCAGCAGCTCCGTGCCGTTCGCGACCCGCACGACGGCCCCGCCCGGGGTGACCAGCAGGTCGACCGGACCCGACACGGCGACCGCGCCCACGTGCCTCCCGGCCGCCGCCGTCGCGACCGTCCGCGCGTCGTCGGCCGACGCCGTCGCGTCCGTGCCACGGCCACCGGCCGTGTCGCTGAGCAGGGCGAGCACCTCGGAGGCGTTGCCGCGGAGCACCGTCGGCCGCCGTGCGAGCAGCCCCCCGGCGAGCGCCGTCCGGACGGGGAGCGCGCCGACGGCGACGGGGTCGAGCACCCACGGGGCGCCGGCGTCGACCGCCGCGTCGGCCGCCTCGAGCGCGGCCTCGACCTGCTCGGCGTGCGGCGTCCCGGTGTTCACGAGCAGGGCGTCGGCGACCCGGGCGAACGGTCCGGCCTCCGTGCGGACGTCGACCATCGCCGGCGAGGCACCGACGGCGAGCAGCACGTTCGCGGTCACGTTCTGCACGACCGTGTTCGTGATGCACTGCACGAGCGGAGCCCGGGCACGGACGGCTTCGAGGAGTTCGGCGGTGCGGTCGACCCAGGGGGAGGAGGGCGCAGCGGTGTTCATGGACGATCCCTTCGCGAGTACGAGCTCGAGCAGGTTCGACGGGTGTGATCTCAGCCGCGGTCGCGGCACCCCGTGTCTCGATGGTCACCGTACACGACGTCCCGTGACCCGCTCCGGGTCGCTGTCGGGGGTGGTGTGGGAGGCTGGGACCGTGCCCGACCTCCCTGGTGTGAACCGCGCGACGCCTCCCGGTCCGCCGCCCGGACCGCGCGACCCCGGCGACGCATGGGCGGTCGGTCCCGACGGCACCCGGGCCTGGGGACGCTTCGGCGCGGCCGGCCTGCTCGTCGACGACGGCGCCGGGCGGGTCCTGCTGCAGCACCGCGTCGAGTGGAGCCACCACGGCGGCACCTGGGGCATCCCCGGCGGGGCCCGGCACCAGGGCGAGGACGCCGTCACCGGAGCCCTCCGCGAGTCCGCGGAGGAAGCCGGGGTCCCCGAGGACGGCATCGACCTGCGCCACACCGCGGTCCTCGACCTCGGGTTCTGGACCTACACGACCGTCGTGGGGCGTGCCTCCCGGCCGTTCGAGCCGATCATCGCCGACCGCGAGAGTCTCGAGCTGGCCTGGATCCCCGCCGACCAGGTCGACGACCTGCCGCTGCACCCCGGCTTCGGCGCCTCCTGGCCGTCGCTCCGCGCCGCGCTCCCGACCACCCCGCACGTCGTCGTCGACGCCGCGAACGTCGTCGGCAGCGTGCCCGACGGCTGGTGGCGCGACCGGCCGGGCGCGGCCGACCGGCTGGTCGGCGGCGTCACGGCGCTCGCCGCGGACGGGGTCCCCGCGAGGGACCTCGATCTGCCGTTCGCCCGCTGGTGGCCGCGCTGGACCGTGGTGCTCGAGGGGGAGGCCCGGCTCGCCTCCGCCGGGTCGGCCCGCGGGATCGATGTCGTGCGGGCACCCGGAGCGGGCGACGACGCGATCGTCGCCGCCGCCGACTCCGCGCGCGCTTCCGGCGACGCGCCGGTCGTGGTCATCACGGCGGACCGGGAGCTGCGGTCACGGGTCGAGGCGCTCGGCGCGGCGGTGCGGGGGCCGTCGTGGCTGCGGGACGCGTTCGCGAGCTGAGCTGCGCGGGTGCGGCGGTGACGCGCGCGCCGAGGTGCGGCGGTGACCTGCGCGCCGAGGTGCGCCGGTGCGCAGGTGACCCGGGCGCTGAGGTGCGCCGGTGCGCAGGTGACCTGCGCGCTGAGGTGCGCAGGTGACCTGCGCGCTGAGGTGCGCCGGTGCGGCGGAGGACGCGCGCTGCGGTGAGCGTCTGCTGCGGGCGCCTCGCACTGCGTGTCCCGGACACGACTGCCGGGCGTGCCGGGTCTGGCGCGCGCGCAGGGTCCGGCGGGCGTGCCGGGTCTGCCATCGTGCCGCCCCACGTCCGCGTTCTGCGTGGTGGCCGATCCGGTTCGCGAATGCCGAGGAAGGCCCACCGGATCGGCCAGCGGCTCGGAGGCGTCTTCGTTCCCCGTGCGCGGATGCGGAGAACGTCCGCGTTCTGCGTGGTGGCCGATCCGGTTCGCGAATGCCGAGGAACGCCGACCGGATCGGCCAGCGGCTCGGAGGCGTCTTCGTTCCCCGTGCGCGGGTGCGGAGGTGCGCACCGGACCCGCCCGGCCCCCGACGGGCGGGAGGGGCGCGAGCCTCGTCCACACGGCGCAGGACGGGTTTCGCACACGTGACGGTCGTGTGACGCTCGTCGTCCGGTGCGGCGATGCCGAGCGTGCACGGATACGCTGGGCCGAACGTCAACGGAGACGGCAACAGGAGGTTCCACCATGGAACGCATCACCAGGGCAGACGACCGGGTCCACCGCCCGGCGGGTCCGTGGACGCCCACGGTCCACCGCCTGCTCGAGCACGTCCACGGCCGGGGGTTCGTCGGGGTGCCGGAGCCGATCGCGATCGGCGAGACGGTCGAGACGGTCACGTTCGTCGCGGGCACGGCCGGGGACTACCCGTGGAACCAGGACATCGCCAGCGAGGCGGCGCTCGTCACCACGGCCAGGATGCTCCGGCACTACCACGACGCCGCCGCCGACTTCCCCCGTTCGGACACGGACGTGTGGTCCCAGGCCGAGCGGCTGCCGGTCGAGACGATCGTGCACGGTGACTTCGCGCCCTACAACTGCGTGTACGACGGCATCGCCGCGGTCGGCATCATCGACTTCGACACCGCCCACCCCGGTCCGCGGGTCTGGGACGTCGCGAGTGCGGTCTACCGCTTCGCACCCTTCACCACGGGCGGGGTCGAGGGCGGATCGGCGCCGCTCGACGCGCGGCTCGCCCGCGCGGCCGAGTTCTGCCGTGCCTACGGGCTCGACGAACGCTCCCGTTCGGTGCTCGTCGACACGATGCTCGCCTCGCTCGTCGCCCTCGTCACCACGATCGAGACCGAGGCGGCCGCCGGCGACCCGAAGTTCGTCAGCGACCTCGCGCACGGGCACGTCGAGCTCTACCGGGCGGACGTGGCGTGGATCGAGGAGCACGCGGACGCGATCCGGGCCGCGATCGGCTGAACCGTGGTCGCGGGACGTCGGGCGTCGGTGGCGCGCTGACCGCATTGCTGCGCCGCACCGGAGCCCCCGGGTGAGGCCGAGGCACCGGAGCCCCGACGGGTGGTCCGCGGGACGGATGCGTGTGTCCGCGGGTCGGCGGCGCAGGCCGATCCCAGCGCGCGTCCAGCCCGCGTGCGGCGGACACCGACGCTCCCTCGGGTAACGTCGGAGGGCCATGACCGACAGCCCGGCCGACGCCACCCCCTACGAGGTGCTCGGCGTCCCCTCGACCGCCGACGACGAGGAACTCCGCCGCGCCTACCGCAGGGCCGCGCGGGAGTCCCACCCCGACCTCGGCGGCGACGCACAGTCCTTCCGACGCGTCCAGCTCGCCTGGGAGCGCATCGGCACACCGGCCGCTCGGCGCGCCTACGACGCCGGGTCCCGTCCCACGTCGCCGCCCGCGCGGGAGCACGGTGCGTCCCCGTCCGGTTCCTCGGCGTGGGGCCACGGGTCGCCGCGCGACGCCTACGCGCCACCGACCGCACGCCGTGACTCCCGGCCACGAGCACGTTCCCACGGACACCCCGGTGGACGCTCGCGGGAGGTCTTCCTGCAGGCCGAGCGCGAGTGGGTCGGCCTCGGGGACCCCATCGAGGACCCGTACGACCCCGCCCTCGTCCGGTCCGCGCCGCGGCACATCCGCCGGCTCCTCGGCGAGGCACTGGCCGAGGAGGCGACCGCGAGCATCGTCGCGGACATGGGCATCGGCGTCACCGTCTGGCACGACCTCGACGCCGGACCGGAGGGCAAGCTCGACCACGCCGTGCTCACGAACTCGGGGCTCTGGGCGCTCGAGTCCATCGACTGGGGCGGGCCCGTCCGGGTCGAGGGCGGTGAGATCGTCGGGGAGACCCTCGCGCCGGGGGAGCGCCCCGTCAAGGAGCTCGTCCGCGCCGCCCGGGCCGTCCAGAAGCAGACGCGGGTGCGGTTCACCGGACGGATCCTCGTCGTGCCGGACTCCGCCGTCGACGAGGACGTTCAGCTCGTCGGACCCCAGAGGAAGCCCACGGCGTTCATCGTCAAGCGCAGCGCCCTGGCGTACGTGCTGTCCGGGGCGCTCTCGCCGGTCGGGTCGGTCGACGTGTTCGACGTCCGCGACCGCCTGCAGCAGACCGTCCGCTTCGTCTGACCCGCCAGGAGCGTCAGTAGCCGCGGAGCTTCTCGAGGTCGCGGCGCTCCCGCTTGCTCGGGCGCCCCGCACCGCGGTCGCGCTGGGGCACGAAGCCGGCCTCCTCGCGCGGCAGGCGCGGCGGCGTCCGGTCCTCGAAGTGCTTCGCCGCCTCGGGCGCGCTCGTCCGCTTCAGGATGATGCCGCGGACCACGACGATCCGGTCGAACCCGTTCTGCCGGACCCGCACCTCGTCACCGGGCGCGATCGGCTGCGCGGGCTTGGCGCGCTCGCCGTTCACCCGCACGTGCCCGGCCTTGCACGCCGCCGTCGCCGCCGACCGGGTCTTCGTGATCCGGACGGCCCAGATCCAGCTGTCGACCCGTGCCTTCTCCATCCGGACACCCTACGACGCCGTCCGGCGGTCCTAGCCTGGACACCGTGACCACCGACCCCGCCGCCGCCGTCGCCCGCACCCGCGCGCTCCTGGTGCTGCGCGCCGCGGCGATCGGCGACCGGCTCGTCGTCCGGGCCCACCACGGCGACGGTGCCCGGGACTCCCTCGGCGTGCTGACCGCACGTGGCGCGGACACCGTGACGATCGACACGCGCCGCGGTCCGGTGGAGGTGGCGCTCGCCGACGTCGTCGCCGCGAAGCCCGTGCCGCCGGCCCCGCCCCGCCGGCACTGACCACGGGCGCTCGCGACGGCCGAGGGGACGAACACCCTGGCGCGGCGTGCCGACCCCGGCTCCCGGGACCGCCGCCGTAGCCTCGGAGCATGGCAGTCCCAGTCCACCCCGGCACCGAGGACCGCACCGCACGCCTCACCCTCCGGCGCCCGGACCACTGGCGCCGGGAGGACGACCCGCAGGCCGACCTCCGCCTCGCCGGCGACGACGCCGTGCTCACGGTCCGCTCCCGCCCGAGCGACCGCACGATCGCCGAGGAGCACACGAGCCTCCTCGAACGCCTGCCCGGGGCCGTCGAGGGGCTGCTGCTCGTCGGTGCCGACGTCTGGACCACCGCAGGGGCCCCGGCCCGCCTCGTCGAGTACGTGCGGCCCGACGCCGACGACGACGGCGGGGACGTCACCGGCGCCCACCTGCTCTTCGTCACCGGTCGGCACCGCGTCGACCTCACGATCGAACGTCCGCTCGCGCGCATGCTCGCCACCGACGACCTCGTCCTCACCGTCCTCGAGTCCGTCCGTGCCACCGAACCGACACCGGGCCGGCCGGCACGCGACCTCGAACCACTGCCGGACCCGCCCGCGGCCGCGGAGCTCGACGGGCCCCGGCTGAGCGCCGCCGCGACGACCACGCTGCGCAGCCTCGCTGGACGCCGGTGGAACCCGTCGCTCCTGCGCAGCCCGGCGGGCCGCGAACTCATCGACGCCGGCCTCGTCGGCAGACTCGGCACCCTGCCCGAGTCGACGCAGGCGCTGCTCGCCCCCTGGGGCGACGACACCAGGCCGACCACGCTGGAACAGCGGCTGCCCGACGGGCGCGAGACGCGCCTCCAGGCCTGGGACCGCACCGTCGTCGACGGGACGGACGACGCGGTGGTCGCGTCGGCGACGCCGGAGCGCGTCACCGCGCTGCTGGCCGGGAGGCTCGGCGTCGGCCCGCAGTGGACGTTCCCCTTCCGCACGGGGTCGCTCCGGGCGGACGTGCTCGCGCGCCGGCTCGGCGGCGACGCCGACGCACCCGACCTGCCGACGGCCGTCGCCGAGGCCGATCCGCGCCTCGCCCGGTTCTGGGCCGCACCCTGGACCGTGTCCCACCTGCGCCGACCCGGACGACCGGAGCCCGTCACGTTCGTGCACGCCGACGGATACGGGTTCGCCCGCGTCGGACGCACGGAAGCCGGGGAGACCGCCTTCTCGGCGGAGTCCCCGGCCAACGTGTACCGGTCGGTCGTGCGGGCCGTGCTCGGCTGAGCGCCCGCCCCGACTAGGCCGCGGGTCCCGCGGTCAGCGTGACCGTCACCGTGTGGGCGGTGCCCGCGCTGTCGGTGTAGGTCACGGTGACCTTCTCACCGACCGAGTGCGCCTGGATCTCCTGGGTGAGCTGGTCCGAGGACGCGATCGCGGTGCCGTCGACGGCGGTGATGACGTCACCCGACTCCAGGCCGGCCGCAGCCGCACCCGAACCCTCGACCGTCCCGGCCACCGTCACACCGGTCGTCGCGGACTGGTCCTGGCTGACCTCGACCCCGAGGAACGCGGGCAGCCCGATGGTGATCGTGCTCGACGACTCACCCGCGAGGATCTTGTCCGCGATCGACTTGGCCGTCGTGATCGGGATCGCGTACCCGGTGACCTGCGCCGAACCGGACGACGCGGCGGTGGCCATGCCGACGACCTCGCCCTCGCTGTCGAGCACCGGACCGCCCGAGTCGCCCGAGACGATGTCCGCCGCGACCTCGATGAGGCCCTGCAGCGACTCGGTGCCCGTGCCGGACTCGCTCTGCACCTGGATGTCCTGGTCGGTGGCGGTCACCGTGCCCTCGGCGGCCACGAGGTTGCCCGTGCCCTCGGCGTTGCCGACGTCGGTGACGGTGTCGCCCGTGGACGGTTCGCCGTCGTCGTCGAGGGTCACCGTCGACAGGCCCGACGCGTCCTCGAGCTTCAGCACGGCGACGTCGTGCGTGGCGTCCGTGCCGACGACGTCCGCCTTGTACTGCTTGCCGGTGGTCTCGTCCGTGACGGTGATGCTCGTCGCGCCCTGGATGACGTGGTTGTTCGTGAGGACGGTGCCGTTCGACGTCAGGATCATGCCGGTCCCGGCCGCCTGGGACGACTCGTCGTAGTTCAGGATCGTGTTGATCGTCACGACGCCCTTCTTCTGCGCCGCCGTGGCCGCGGTCGCCGCCGACTCGGTGGCCGTCCCGCTGCTGCCGCTGCTGCTGCCGCTGCCGGTCCCGCTGCCGGGCACGGTGAATCCGTTCGTGCCGCTGCCGTCGCTGCTGCTGCCGTCGCTGCTGCCCGATCCCGAGCCGGGCAGCGTGGTCGTGCCCTGCGACTGGGTCGACGTCGTCGTGGTGTGCATCGACGACAGCCCGAGTGCGGTGCCGCCGGCCGCACCGAGGATCGCCAGTGCGGCGACACCGGAGCCGATCATGAGTCCCAGCCGACGCGGACGCTTCGTGGTCGCCGATGCGGAGGCGTACCCCGGGTGGTTCAGCGCCGCGGCGCCGTGCGCCCAGTGCTGTCCCGCCAGCGCCGGGCTGCCGATCAGGTACGGACCGCGGCCGTCCGCGGCGTAGGCGTAGGGGCCGGAGCCGTCGGGTCCGTACAGGTACGGGCCGCTCCCGTCGAACGCGTAGGCGGGACGCAGCGTCGCGGGATCGGCGTGCGGTGCCTCCCACGACGTCCCGGCCTGCGGCTGCGGCTGGGCCTGGCCCTGCGCAGCGTCGGCGGCGGTGCGGTGCGCCTCGCCGGTCGTGTCGTCGGCGGCGGGGTTCGGGGTCTCGTTCATCGGTGCTCTCCGGTCGTCCCTCGACGACCCGGACGGGGCGTCGACGGAGTCCAGTACAGGCCCGTTCCCAAAGGAGACCCTATGAACGAGCACTGCGTCCGCTCACGGCTCGCTCGGCGGGTGCCGAACGCCGACAGCCGGCTCCCGGGAGGCTGGCAACGCCGCGCGTTAGGGTTGCCCCAGTCCCCATGGCCACTCCCGTCACCGCGCCCGCGCCCAGCTCCGTCGCCCGTCTCGTCCGGGCAACCGTGCTGGCGGTCGTGGTCCTCCTCGTCGCCGTCGGCCTGTCGGTGGCGTTCGGCTCGCGGCCCATCCCGCTCGGCACCGTCCTCGACACCGTGCTGCACCCGGGACGCACCGACGAGATCGGGCTCATCGTGCTCGGCAACCGGGTCCCGCGGACCGTCGTCGGGCTCCTCGCCGGGGCGGCGCTCGGGGTCGCCGGCGCCGTCATGCAAGGGGTCACCCGGAACCCGCTCGCCGACCCGAGCATCCTCGGGGTGAACGCCGGCGCCTCCCTCGCGGTCGTCGTCGGCATCGCGGTGTTCGGGATCAGCGGCACCGCGTCCTACCTGCCGTTCGCGTTCGTCGGCGCCGGACTCGCCGCGCTCCTCGTCTACGGCATCGCCGCCGTCGCCCGCCGCGGCCTCACCCCGGTCGGCCTCGCGCTCTCCGGTGCCGTCGTCGCGGCCGCGCTGTCGTCGATCACCACCGCGGTGCTCGTCACGAACCAGTCCCTGCTCGACCAGCTGCGCTTCTGGCAGGTGGGGGCGCTCGCCGGCAAGGACCTCGGCACCGCCGCGGTCATCACCGCGCCCGTGCTCGTCGGCCTCGTCGTCGCGCTCGGCCTCGGACGCTCGCTGAACACCCTCGCGCTCGGCGACGAGCTCGCCGCCTCGCTCGGCCAGCGCGTGGTCCTGGTGCGGGTCGTCGGCGGGGTCGTCACCGTGCTGCTCGCCGGTTCCGCCGTCGCCGCCGCCGGCCCGGTCGCCTTCGTCGGCCTCGCGGTGCCGCACGCCGTCCGACGCCTGACCGGACCCGACAACCGCTGGACGATCCTGCTCTCCGCGATCGTCGCCCCGGCGCTCCTGCTCGTCGCCGACGTCATCGGCCGCGTCGTGGCCTACCCCGGCGAGCTCCAGGTCGGCATCGTGACGGCGCTCATCGGCGCACCGGTGTTCATCGCCCTCGTGCGGTCCCGGGCGGTGCGGGGACTGTGACCGTCGTACCCACCCGTCGCCGGCTCGTCGGCGCTCGCCGCGAGGCCGCCGTGCTCGGGGCCGTCCTCGTGCTGCTCGTCGCGCTCGTGCTGACCGGCCTCGGCGTCGGCGAGATCCCGCTGACACCGGCGCAGGTCGTCGGCGCGGCGTTCGGCCACGGCGACGCGATCGCGGACTTCGTCATCGGGCAGCTCCGTGGCCCGCGGGTGTTCGGCGCGCTGTTCGTCGGCGCGGCGCTCGGCGTCGCCGGGGCGATCGTGCAGAGCGTCGTGCGGAACCCGATCGCGAGCCCCGACGTCATCGGCGTCTCGTCGGGTGCGTCGGCGGCGGGGATCACCGCGATCGTGCTGTTCGGCGCGTCCGGCGGCCCGCTCTTCGGCGCCGTGCTCGTCGGTGCGGTGGTGGTCGCCCTCGCGGTCGCGCTCCTCGCGTGGCAGCGCGGGATCTCCGGGAACCGTGTCGTGCTCGTCGGCATCGGCGTCGCCGCGATCTGCCTCGCCGTCACCGGGTGGATGCTCACGAGCGGCACGGTCACGCAGGCCGGGACGGCGCTGCTCTGGCTCTCCGGTTCCCTGAACGCGGTCGACCGGGGCAGCGTCGTCGTGCTCGGCGTCGCCTTCGTCGTGCTCATGGTGCTCGCGCTCGTGCAGTCGCCGCGCCTGACGATCCTCGCGCTCGGTGACGAGGTCGCATCCGCCCTCGGACTCCGGCCGGACCGCGCGAAGGTGCTGCTCCTGCTCACCGCCGTGTGCCTGACCGCCGCCGCCGTCGCGACCGCCGGACCGGTGTCGTTCGTGGCGCTGATGTCGGCACCGATCGCCCGGCGGCTCGTCGGGGGAGGTCGGGTCGCCCTGGGGCCGTCGGCGGCGGTCGGCGCGGTGATCGTGCTCGGCGGGGACCTCCTCGCCCAGTACGCGATCCCCGGGACCGCGCTGCCGGTCGGCGTCGTCACCGGGGTGGTCGGCGCGCCGTACCTGCTCTGGCTGCTCGCACGCGGTCGCTGACCGCCCCCCGCACGACATGCCGTCGGGAGCGCCCAGCGGCGACACGTTCTGCGACCGCCGTGGACACGAGCGGCATGTCGCGCGACCGATCCGACCAGGAGCAGGAGACCAACGCCGATGTTCGCGTCTGGTCCAGGTCAGGAACGCCCCGCCGCGGATTGCCGCTGCCACGCGCCGGGAGTCTGCCCCGTCCTCGTGCGGAACATCGCGCTGAAGTTGGAGGCATCGAGGAACCCCAGACGCGCCGCGCACGCGGTGGCCGTCAGCTGGTCGTGCGCGAGCAGTCGCTTGGCTTCCAGGACCAACCGCTCGCTGATGAACGTCTTCGGGGTCACGCCGGTGGCCTGCTGGACGGCTCTGGTCAGGGTCCGAGGGGAGTAGCCGAGGACCCGGGCGTAGTGCGCCGCATCGTGGTGCGACCGGAGATCTCGCTCGACCGCCTCCCGGAACGAGCGGAACAGCGGCTGACCGGGGTCCGGGTCGGCGGACGCGGGTTCCAGGCGAACGAGCAACAAGGTGAGCGCGAGTCGGATCGCCTCGTCCGAGACGGGGGACGGTGGTGCACCGCTCTCGAGGACGAGGTGCGCGCGGGCCGTGTCGATGAAGGGACGATGCTCCTCGGGGAGCTGCCACACCGTGCGTCCGCCGAGGTCGGTCGCCACGGCCCGGGTCGACGCCGTCGCAGGCGCCGTCGGGAGGAACACGACGAGGAGACCCTCCACGCTGTCGATGTCCTGCCACCGGTGGACCACCCCGGGTGTGAGCACCACGACGGAACCAGCCCGGACGGCGTGCTCGGCGAAGTCGGCGGCGAGCACCCCCGCACCCGAGTCCACGAAGCCGAGGACGGTGAAGTCGGCTCGCTGCGTGCCTCGGTCGTTCCGTACTCGCAGGTCGTCGAACGTCATCAGCTCGATCGACCTCGGCGCTGGACCCGACAGCTGGTACGTCATCTGTTGGACGGTCGCCACCTGTCCAGCATCCACCAGGACCCGTCCACTCGTCGGGATGTGTTCCCGCCGGTCCGGAAGTTGCATGGACTCGACCCACTTCCACCGACCGAGGAGCAGCACCACCATGCCGCACGACACCGTCCTTCCCGCATCCGACCGCCGACACGGGAACGGCCCGACCCTGGTGTTCCTGCACTACTGGGGCGGTTCCGGCCGCACGTGGGGGCCCGTCCGGGACCGGCTCGCCGGCCGGGACAGCATCGCCATCGACCATCGTGGGTGGGGGCGCTCGCGAGACCTGCCGGGGCCGTTCTCACTGGCGCAGCTCGCGGCCGACACGACGGCCGTCCTCCGGACGGAGGGGATCACCGACTTCGTCCTGGTCGGACATTCCCTGGGCGGCAAGGTCGCGCAGCTGATCGCCGCGAGCCGACCCGCCGGACTGCGCGGCCTCGTGCTCGTCGGTTCCGGCCCGGCGAAGCCTGCCGCGATGGTCACCCCGGAGTACCAGGCAGGGCTGTCCCACGCCTACGACTCGTCGGAGTCGGTCATCGGCGCGCGGGATGCCGTGCTCACGGCGACGCGGTTGCCCGTCGATCTCGCCGAACAGGTGGTCGTCGACTCGCTCGCCAGCGGGAGCGTCGAAGCGCGGACCGCGTGGCCGATGCAGGGGATCGCCGAGGACATCACCACAGCCACTCGAGCGATCACGGTCCGGACACTCGTCATCGCCGGCCAGCACGACCGCGTCGAGCCCGTCGACGTCCTGCGGGAGAACCTCCTCTCGTACCTGGCCGACGGCGAGTTCCTCGAGCTGCCGGACACCGGGCACCTCATCCCGCTCGAAGCACCCGACGCCCTCACCGCCGCGATCGTCGCCTTCACCGAAGCGATCCTGATCGAGCACTCCTGATCGAGCAGGCTGGACGAGAGCGCCCTCGGAACGGACGGACGCGACCACCCCGTCGGCGCGAGCCGACTCGGGGAGACAGGCCGCGCCTCCAGGCCGGGTGTGGGGTGACCCGACCGCCGGACGTGCGCACCGGGACCACCGGCCGCGCAACGTGAACGGCGTGTCGCTGAGCGCCCCGTCGACCCGGTAGCGACACGCCGCGGATCGGCCCTCCCGCAACATCGTGCGGTTTCCCGCACGACCCGCCCCGGACCCCCCGTCCGGGTGTCTGCACCGTCCGTTCTGTCCCCATAGGTTCGGAGGCGACCGCAGGGGCCACCCGAAAGCGCGCCGACCCGATGGCGCGCTGGCACCGGCGGATGAAGGACCGTCATGCCCAACCAGCTCGACGGCGCTCCAGCGCGCCGCAGGCAGTGGGGTTCCGAGCGTCGTACCCGCCCGCTCGACACCCTCCACGCACGCCCGTCCGACCGGAAGCTCGTCTCCGGCCGCGTCGCCATCATCCTCACCATCGCGTTCTGGCTCGCCTACGTCGTCTACACGGTGATCCGCCAGTTCCTCGACTACGGCACCGAGAGCTTCCGCTTCACGACCGAGGCGATCTCGTACCTGGTCGTCGTCACGTTCCTGACCTTCTCGGCCCTCATGCACCTCATCGCCCGGCAGGGCGCGATGGAGCGGTTCGCCACCCACGTCCGCGTCCCGCGTGCCGAGCTCGACCGCCACTTCGGCGAGGGGCACGAGGCGCCGATGACCGTCTTGGTGCCGAGCTACGCGGAGGAGCCGGACGTCGTCGCGACCACGCTCTGGTCCGCCGCGCTGCAGGAGTACCCGTCGCTGCGCGTGGTGCTGCTCGTCGACGACAACCCGTTCCCGACCGACCCCGAGGTCCTCGACAAGCTCGAGCGCACCCGGGCCGTCGCGTCGACCATCCAGAACCAGCTCGCCGCGCCGTCGCGCCGCTTCCAGGAGGCCCTGCTCTCCGCCGAGGTCGACGCCGAGCACTCGCCGCTGGCCTCGGTGGACGCACTCCGCACGCTCGTCGAGCACCACCGCTGGGCCGACGCCTGGCTCCGGCGTCACGCCCGCGAGCACGACGTCGTCGACCACGTCGACCACTTCTTCCACGACCAGGTGCTCATCGGCCTCGCCGACGAGCTCCGCCTGACCTCCGAGGCGCTCGAGGCCGCGATCGTCGACGCCGTCGGCGCCGGTGCCGCGTTCACCGAGGTGACGAGCCGTCGGGCGCTCGAGCTCACCCGCCGACTGGCGTGGACCTTCACGGCCGAGATCACCACGTTCGAGCGGAAGCGCTTCGTGAACCTCTCGGACGAGGCGAACAAGGCGATGAACCTCAACTCGTACATCGGCCTGCTGGGCGGGGCCTACGCGTTCGAGGAGACCGCGAGCGGCACGGTGCTGCGCACGGTCCCGTCGTCCGAGGAGGCCGACCTCGTGGTCCCGGCGTCCGACTACGTCCTGACGCTCGACGCCGACTCGGTGCTGCTCCGCGACTACTGCCTGCGGCTCGTGTACTTCCTCGAGCAGCCGGAGAACGCGAACGTCGCCGTCACCCAGACGCCGTACTCGTCGTTCCGCGGCGCCGCGACGCGCATCGAGCGGCTCGCCGGTGCGACGACCGACATCCAGCACATCCTCCACCAGGGCATGTCGCGCCACAACGCCACCTTCTGGGTCGGCGCGAACGCGGTCATCCGGACGCGGGCGCTGCAGGACATCGAGGAGGTCGAGACCGTCGGCGGCTTCGAGGTGAAGCGCTACGTGCAGGACCGCACCGTCATCGAGGACACCGAGTCCAGCGTCGACCTCGGCATGCACGGCTGGACCCTCGTGAACTACCCGGAACGCCTGTCCTACAGCGCCACGCCGCCGGACTTCGGCTCGCTGATCGTGCAGCGCCGACGCTGGGCGAACGGTGGCCTGCTCATCCTGCCGAAGTACCTGCGCCAGGTGCGCGAGCGTCGGCAGCGGGGGGAGCGGGTCGGCATCGTCGAGATGTCGCTGCGCGTCAACTACATGGCGTCGATCGCGTGGGGTTCGCTCGGCCTGATCTTCCTGCTGGCCTACCCGTACGACTCGCGGCTGCTCAGCCCGATGGTGCTCCTCGCAGCGCTGCCCTACTTCTGGCTGTTCGCCTCCGACCTGAAGTACTGCGGCTACAAGCGCACGGACATCTTCCGGATCTACGGCTTCAACCTCATCCTCATGCCCGTCAACGTGGCGGGCGTGCTGAAGAGCATCCAGCAGGCACTGACCGCGAAGAAGATCCCGTTCGCCCGCACGCCGAAGGTCCGCGACCGGACCGCCTCGCCGGCGCTGTACGTCCTGGCGCCGTACGCGATGGTCGCGTTCTCGGTCTTCACGTTCGTCCGCGACTACCAGGCGCAGAACTGGGGCAACGCGGTCTTCGCCGCCTTCAACGCCCTGCTCGCGATGTACGCCATCGTCGCCTACATCGGCATCTGGAACTCGGTGGTGGACGTCTGGCTGTGGGCGACGGCGTGGATGTACTACGACCCGTCCGCGCGGGCCGCCCGCCGGAGTGCCCGGAAGCAGGCGAAGCAGGACCGCCGGCGTGCCCGCAAGGGGCTGCAGCCCGAGCCGGAGACCGTCGTCGAGGACTGGCGCGCCGTCCTCTACTTCGGTGACCGCGGCAAGGCGATGCCGACCCGGCACGGCGCCGGCACGGTCG
>NZ_NXIA01000007.1 GCF_002412165.1 Curtobacterium sp. 'Ferrero' | reverse complement strand
CCCGTCCGTTCCGGGGCGCGTCGACTACGCGACGGCCGCCCGCGAGTCGGCCAGCGTCGGGTAGTCGGTGTAGCCCTCGGCGCTCGCACCGTAGAAGAGCTCCGGCCGCGGCTCGTTGAGCGGCGCGTCCTGCTCCCAGCGGTCGGCGAGGTCCGGGTTCGCGATGGCCGCGCGACCCACGGCGACAGCGTCGGCGAGGTCGGCGTCGAGGAGGCTGACCGCCTCGTCGCGGGCGGTCATCGACGAGAAGCCCGAGTTCGCGACGAACGGGGCACCAACGGTGCGGCGGATGTGCTGCACGAGCTCGCTGCCCGGCTCGGCGTTCAGGACGTCGACGAAGGCGAGGCCGAGCGGCGCGAGCCCCTCCGCGACGGCGGTGTAGGTCGCGCGGACGTCGGCGTCGTCCTCCTCGAGGACGCCCTGGATGTTGTGCTGCGGCGACAGCCGGATGCCGACGCGGTCAGCGCCGATCGCCTCGGCGATGGCGGTGGTGACCTCGACGGCGAAGCGTGCGCGGTTCTCCGGGGAGCCGCCGTACTCGTCGGTGCGGGTGTTCGAGACGGGCGAGAGGAACTCGTGCACGAGGTAGCCGTTCGCGCCGTGCACCTCGACACCGTCGAGTCCGGCGGCGATCGCGTTGCGGGCGGCCTGCACGAAGCCCTGGACGGCCTCGCGGACCTCGTCGGTCGTCAGCTCGTGCGGGACGGGCATGTCGGCCTTCGTGCCGTCGGGGAGGTGCGTCTGGCCGGGGGCGGCGATCGCGCTCGGACCGACGATGCGCGGCGTGTCCGAGATGGCCGTGTGGGAGACGCGGCCGCCGTGCATGAGCTGCATGACGATGGTGCCGCCCTCGGCGTGCACGGCGTCGGTGACGCGGCGCCAACCGGCGATCTGCTCGTCGGTCTCGATGCCGGGCTGGCCGGGGTAGGAGCGGCCCTCCTGGACGGGCCAGGTGCCCTCGGTGATGATCATGCCCATGCCGGCACGCTGACGGTAGTGCTCGACGAGCAGGTCGTTCGGGATGCCGTGCTCACCGGCGCGGGTGCGGGTGAGCGGTGCCATGACGATGCGGTTGCTGAGGTGCAGTGCGCCGAAGTCGGCGGGTTCGAAGAGCTTCACGTGTCCGTTGAACCACCTGTTGCCCGGTGCAATTCCGTCTCGCAGGAGATCGTCAGCGGGTGGGGCACACGAGGGTCGACGAACGGACCTGACCCTCGGGACGGATGACCTGGTGCAGGGAGAGGGGCTGGCCGCAGATCGGGCAGGGGCGGTCCACCGTGCGGTCGTCGATGCCCTCGGGGTGGCCGGCGCCGATCTGCGACGGGCCCATCTTCTCGATGAGCGTGGTGTTCCACTTCTGGTACCAGCGTCCGAGTCGTCCCAACTTCGGTCCTTTCGTTCGTGCACGAACCATTCTGCCACGAAGGGTGTGCGGGTGCCAGAGTGGAGGGTCGGATCCGCGCGGAGCGGCCGTCGGATGATGCCGTCACGGAGACTCGGTCAGATCGTGTCGGCACGGTCGAGCAGCGCCGTGAGCTCGTCCTTCAGTGCCTCGAGACGTGGCAGCGGCCAGCCGAGCCGGTCGGTGACCGCGAGCGGGACCTGCTCGGCGCGGTCGCGGAGTGCTCGGCCCGCCGTGGTGAGGGAGACCTCGAGCTGTCGTTCGTCGCTGCTGCTGCGGGCCCGGCGGACGTAGCCCGAGGCCTCCAGGCGCTTGAGCAGGGGGCTGAGCGTCGGGGAGTCGAGGCGGAGCTCGTCGGCGATCTCGCGGACCGACCGTGGCTCGCGCTCCCAGAGGGCGAGCATCACGAGGTACTGCGGGTGCGTCAGACCCATCGGCTCCAGCAGGTCGCGGTAGAGGGCGATCACGGTGCGGCTCGTGGCGGCGAGTGCGAAGCAGAGCTGCCGGTCGAGGGTGAGGGGGTCGACGTCGGTCTCGGTCATGGGTGCACCCTACCGTTCGTGTGCGAACGATCGTCGGGTGCGGGTGCGGGTGCGGGTGCGGGTGCGGGTGCGGGTGCGGGTGCGGGTGCGGGTGCGGTTGCGAGTGCGGGTGCGGGCCGGGTGCGAGTGCGAGTGCGGGTGCGGGGCTGCGGTGTGCGTTCGGACCCATCACGCCTGACGTAGGAAGCCGGATCGCTCGTAGGAGGTCGTCCCGAACGACTGCCTACGAGCGATTCGGTCACCCACGAGCGATTCGGTCACCCACGAGCGATTCGGTCACCCACGAGCGATTCGGCCACCCACGAGCGATTCGGCCACCGAGCCCACGCCCGCGGACGCACAGGAGGCGCGGTGCCGGTCACGGGGACCGGCACCGCGCCTCCTCGGGGTGCGACGGGCGCTACGCGCGGTGGGTCGGGGCGTGCCCCTCGTGCGGGTTCGCGTCCGGCTCCACCGACGCCGCGTGCGACCCGTGGTGCACCGCGTCGTCGCCACGATCACCGGTCGGGTGCGACCGCTCGAGCTTCGCGCCCTCCACGTCGACGTCCGGCACGATGCGGTCGAGCCACTTCGGGAACCACCACGCGCTCCGACCGAGCAGGTGCATGGCGGCCGGGATGAGCAGCATGCGGACCACGAACGCGTCGAGGAGCACGCCGAACGCGAGTCCGAAGCCGATCGGCTTGATGGTCGACGAGTCCGAGAAGATGAAGCCCGCGAACACCGAGATCATGATGATCGCCGCTGCCGTGACCACCGCCCGTCCGGCGTGCAGGCCCCGCTGGACCGCCACCTTCGCCGAGGCGCCGTGGGCGTACGCCTCGCGCATGCCCGACACCAGGAACAGCTGGTAGTCCATCGCGAGCCCGAACAGGATCCCGATCTCGATGATGGGCAGGAAGCTCAGGATCGGGGCCGGGTCGTGCACCCCGAACACCGACCCGAGCCAGCCGAACTGGTAGATCGCCGTCAGGCCGCCGAACGACGCGAGGACGGACAGGATGAACCCGGCGGTCGCGGTGATCGGGACGAGGAACGACCGGAACACGATGATCAGGATGATCAGTGACAGGCCGACCACGACCGCGAGGTAGAGCGGCAGCACGTTCGAGAGCTTCTCGGAGACGTCGATGTTCGCGGACGCGTTGCCCGCCACGCCGAGCGTCGCCGTGCCGCCGTCGACCGAGACGTCCTGCGCACGGAGGTCCTTGACGAGCTGCTCCGTCGAGACGCTGTCCGGTCCTCCGGCCGGCTTCACCTGGAACGCGATGATGTCGCGGTCGTCGGAGGCGCCGATCGGCAGGACGGCCTTGACGTCCGAGTTCTTCTCGATCGCCTCGCCGATGGTGACCTCGGTCGCGGTGACGTCGTCCTTGCTGACGGCCTTCGGCAGGTCGGCCACGACGAGCAGCGGGCCGTTCTGGCCGGCACCGAACTCCTTCTCGAGCGTCTTGTACGCCTTGTACTGGGCGGAGTCGGTCGCCTCGGACGAACCGGACGGCAGGCCGAGACGCATCTGCGTGGCCGGCAGGGCGATCGTGCCGAGCACCGCGATGCCGGCGACGAGGGTGATGACGGCGCGCCAGGTCGACATCGGCGCGTTCGGCACCCGGACCGAGTCGGTGTTGCCGATGCGCTCGCGCTCCCCGCGGCGGAGGATGCGCAGGCCGAGCAGCGACAGCAGCGCCGGCGTGAACGACGTCGCGATGAGGATCGCGAAGAACACCGCGACGGCGCCCACGGTCCCCATCAGCCCGAGGAACGGGATCCCGGTGATGTTCAGGGCGAGGAGCGCGACGATGACGGTGGTGCCGGCGAACACGACGGCGTTGCCGGACGTGCCGTTCGCCAGGCCGATCGACTCGTGCACGCCCATGCCGGCCTTGAGCTGCGTCCGGTGTCGGTTCAGGATGAACAGCGAGTAGTCGATGCCGACCGCCAGGCCCAGCATCACCCCCAGGACCGGCGTGACCGAGATGAACTCCACGAGGCTCGAGAACGACAGCGCGGCGAGCGACGCGACCCCGACCCCGAGGACGGCGGACACGAGCGGGATCGCCGCGCCGACGACCGTGCGGAGCATGAGGAACAGCACGATCGCGGCGATGATCACACCGATGATCTCGCCGGGCCCGAGGATGGACGGCACGCCCTGCGAGATGTCGTTCGAGACGTAGACGTCGACTCCGCTGATGTCCGCCGAGTCGGCCTTGTCCGAGATGGCCTGCTTCGTCGACTGCGGGACCTCGTACGTCGACTTGGTGAACTGCACCGTGCCGATCACCGTCGAGCCGTTCGACGACACGAAGCGGATGCCCTTCGACAGGTCGAGCAGTCGGGCGTTCTGGTCGAGCTCGTCCTTCGCATCGGCGAGCTGCTGCTTGCCCGAGTCGAGCTGCTGCTGCGACGCGTCGAGCTGCTGCTGCTTGGCGTCGAGCTGCTGCTGGGCGGCGTCGATCTGCTGCTGCGCGGCCTGCTGCGCGGCACTGGTGAGCTGCGACGCCTGCTGCTTCTGCTGGTCGATCTGGTCCTGCGCGGCCGCGATCTGCTGCTTGCCGGCGTCGATCTTGCTCTGCGACGAGGAGAGCGTCTGCTCCTGCTGCGCGAGCTGGTCCTTGCCGTCCGCGATCTTCTGGCGGCTCTCGTCCAGACGCTGCTGGGTGGCGAACCCGTCGGTGATGCCCTTCACCCCGTCGAGCTGCTCCAGGCTCTTCAGGAAGTCCTGGACGTCCGACTCCTGCTGGTCGGAGAACGCCTTGCCGTCCTTCGTGGTGAAGACGATGGTGCCGGTCCCGCCGTTGGCGGACGGGAACTTCTTCGCCAGCTCGTCCTGCACCTGGCTGGTCTTGGTGCCGGGGATGGTGATCGACGACGAGATCGATCCGGCGAACAGGCTGTACGTGACCCCGGCGATGCCGAGGATCACGACCCAGGCGACGATCACGAGCCAGTGACGTCGGGCGGAGAATCGTCCGAGTCGGTAGAGGAGGCCGGCCATGCGGTTGCCCCGTTCCTTTCGTTGTCGGTGCTGCGGGTGCGGGGTGCGCCGGTGGACCCCGGGTTCGGAGGAGGTGCGGTCAGTCGGTGGGCATGTAGCCGCTGCGGACGCTGTGGACCAGTCGGCTCAACAGCGCGTCCCACGCGGCACGGGACTCGTCGTCGACGACCGCGCCGGGCCGTTCGCCGTACTGCTGCAGCCAGTGGTCCGCGATGACGACGATGCCGCTCATGAGCGACTCGACGAGCAGGGCGGCGTCGAGTGCGTCGGCGGACGGGTACCGCCGCGTGACCTCGTCGCGGAGGCGCTCCGTCACCCGCGAGAACGCCGTCTGCGTCAGGACGGCGGCCTTCGGGTCGGCCTTGCCCGGCTCCCCGAGGATCCGGTACATGCTCGCGATGGCGGGTGCCAGGTCGGCCCCACGTGCTGCGCTCTCGAGCTCGTCGAACATCGACGACCTGCTGCCGTCGCCCACCGGCGTCTTCGCCATGTCCGCCAGGAACCGGTCGATGATCACCGACAGCTCTTCCTCGCACACGGTGAGCAGGACCTCGTCGAGGGAGGCGAAGTGGTTGAAGACGGTCCGACGGGCGACGTCCGCCCGGGCGGCCAGGTCGTCGACGCTGAAGTCGCGGCCGCCGCGTTCGTCGATCAGACCCCTCGCGGCACGCACGATCGCGGCACGGTGCTTCGCCTTGAGAGCGGCGCGGCGGTCGGGAGCGAGGGTCACGGACTGAACACTAGGTGCATCGATGCACCGAGTGCAACGACTCGGAGGGCTTCCTCAGCCACGTCCCCCGACCGGTGCGTCCCGACGGTCGCGCAGGTCACGTCGGAACACCACGAGGTCGTCGCCGTCGGTCCAGTAGTCGGCGACCCGCGCCACCTCGTCGTACCCGAGACGGTCGTAGAAGCCGCGGGCTCCCGCGAACTGCGCGGTGGACGACGTCCGGACCACGACCAGCCGCGCTGCGTCCGCCAGGGCGGCCTCCACCGCACGCATGAGCGCGACGCCGACGCCGTCGCGCTGCCGGTCGGGGCGGACCCCGATCATCGTGAGGTCCCAGACACGGTCCGTCGCCTCCTCCGCCCGGGCCAGCGCGGCGCCGACGACCGCGTCGTCGACCCGTGCGACCAGGCACCGGCTCCCGTCGCCGTCGGCCCCCGCGTGCTGGTCGAGCACGTCCTCGAGGAACGCCGCGTCCTCGTCGGCGAACATGCCGGTGCCGACCATCACGGAGACGACCGCCGCGCGGTCCGTCGACGAGTAGGGGGCGATCGTCAGGTGCATGGTCTCGGTCCTCCCGTTTCCTCGGTGCGGCACCATCCTGCCGTGGTCGGCGCTGCCGCGCCCCACCGGACGGGAGGCGCGGTGCGGGCCCGCCCCGTGCCTCCCGTCCGGCGGGTGGCTGTGTGCATCCTCAACGCACGTTCACCTGCTGTCCCCCATCCGGGGGCGCGCGCGGCGGTAGACCGTTCTCATGAAGCTCTTGGGCATCCTCAAGCGTCGGCGACGAGCGCTGGCGCTCGCCGCCGCGGCGAGTCTCCTCGCCGGCGGCCTGGCCACTGTCGGGACCACCGCCGCCTCCGCCGATGCCGCGCACCGCGGCACCACGATCACCTCGACCGGGCTGCGCCCCGGGCAGATCAAGCACGTCTGGCTGATCATCCTCGAGAACAAGTCCTACGACGCGACGTTCACGGGACTCAACCAGAACAGCTACCTCTGGAAGACCCTGCCCAGCCAGGGCGTCCTGCTGAAGAACTACTACGGCACCGGGCACTACAGCATGGACAACTACATCTCCATGGTGTCGGGGCAGGGTCCGCAGCAGGACACCCAGTCCGACTGCAACGTCGTCGACTCGCAGTTCGGGTCCGACCGCAGCATCGTGCGGTCGGGGGCGAACGCCGGGCAGGTGAAGTCGCTCGCGAACGCCGCCCAAACGAGCGGAGCGAACGCCCCGGACGGGCAGAACGGGTGCACCTACCCGCACAAGACCCCGACGCTGTTCAACCAGCTCGACGCCGCCGGCAAGACGTGGAAGGGCTACGCACAGGACCTCGGGAACCAGCCCGGGCGTGAGGACGCGGTGTGCGGCGGACCGGGGACGTCCGACAACGACCCGGCGACGAACCCCACGTACATGACCCCGACCGCCGACCACCCGGCCCCGTCCGGCGTGACGAGCTTCACGGGTGCTCAGGCGAACGACCAGTACGTCGCCAAGCACTTCCCGTTCCCGTGGTTCGAGGGCATGACCGGGACGAAGACCGCCCACGGCACGGTCCCCGCGCTCACGAAGCCGGTCCAGGGCGGGAACGACTGCGACGCGGCGCACATCGCCAACCTCGACTCCGCGCAGAACGGCCTGTTCCGCGACCTGCAGGACGAGCGCACGACCCCGGCCTTCAGCTGGATCACGCCGAACAACTGCAGCGACGCGCACGACGCCGTCTGCAAGGGCAACAACCTGTCGGGGTCGTTCACCGCCTCGGGGCAGCCCGTCTACCAGCACGGCACGCCCGCGCCGGAGTCGACCACCCCGAAGAACCACACCGGCGGCCTCTACGCCTCCGACCTGTTCCTCAAGTACTACATCCCGATGATCGAGCGCTCGGCCGCCTTCAAGGACGGCGGACTCATCGATGTCACCTTCGACGAGGCCAACCCGCCGTTCACCTACTCGGGCAACAGCTTCAACAACGCGAACGCCTACGGCCCGACCCTCTCCGACCGGCCCGACAAGTCGAGCGGCCTGGTGTCCGACCGTGCCGGTGAGAACCTGTACGGCCGGAACGTCGCGACCGAACCGACCGGTCCGAACTCGACGCTCGGCACCGACTCCGCCGGCAACCAGCTCTACCCGGGCCCGGGCGACAACGCCTTCATCGACCGACCGCCGGCGTGCACCCAGACGTCGCCGACCAAGGTGCCGGCGAACTGCGTGCCGGGCATCGTCCGCGGTGGTTCCGGGAACACCCCGGGAGCCCGGACCGACACCGTGGCCGCGAGTGCCGCGTCGAGCTACGTGCTCGACCAGTCGATCGTCGCCGACGACACCGGGCGCGGCGTCACCGACACCGTGGACAAGACCGGCCCCGGCGGCACCAGCCCGATCCCGGCGGACACGTTCGTCGGCGCCGTCAGCGACACCGGTCCGCAGTACCCGTCGACGTCGTCCGGCTCGGTGGTCAACGGCTCGTTCCAGCTGCTCGACGCCTCCGGCGACCCGGTCACGCCGACCGGTCCGGTCTCGAGCCTGACGCTGAGCGCCGAGGGCGCACCCGGGTTCCTCAGCACCGGGCAGACCGCCGACCCGCTGTACGACGCCACCGACGCCACCCCCGGCGGCGGCGACACCGGCAGCGTCCTGATCAGCCCGCTGATCAAGCCCGGCACCGTGTCGACGACCTACTACAACCACTACAGCTGGCTGCGGACCATGGAGGACGTCTTCCAGGTCGGCCGCGGACGCGACCACGACCGGATCCCCGGTGGGACCGTGTCCGACGGCGTCGACGGGCGGGGTCACCTCGGCTTCGCCGGCCAGCCGGGCCTCGCGCCGTTCGGTCGCGACGTGTTCAACAACGCGTCGTCCTGGCGACGATGACCCGTTCCCTCAGCACCTCCGGGAGGCGATCCGAGCGGGTCGCCTCCCGGGGGTGTGCCCTCCTCGTCGTGCCGGTCCTGGCGGCCGTCCTGGCCGGGTGCACCGCGGACCACCAGCCGAGCGTGGCGAACACCTACGGTGGGATGCCCTCGTACCTCGCGACGATCCCGGCGGACACGGACGGTCTGCTCGACGGCACCGCGGCTCGCCCCGCCCTGACCTCCGAGGGTGACACCGTGCGGGTGCACCTGGCGGGCGGCGACACCGTGCTCGCCACCGTCACCGGTCCGGTCGTGCCCGGCGAGGGGCTCCCGCACCAGGGCGAGACCACGACGTGCACGTGGACGGTCTCGCTCCGGCACGCGACCGGACGGGTGCCGATCGCCCTCACCGACCTGACCACGATCGACCAGCTCGGCAACGTCTACCGGCTCGAACCGGTGGCGGGGCACGCCGGTCCGCCGAGCACCCTCGCGCCCGGGCAGCGGGCGACGTTCGAGCTGCGCACCGTCATGAAGGTCGGCGAAGGCGTCCTCCGCTGGGCGCCCGACGGTCGGCACACCGTGGCGCAGTGGGACTTCGAGGTCGAGAACGACTGACCGACCGGACCGGACGCGCCGGCGCCGCAGCGGATCCGCCGCGTCCCGGACGCGTCGGTGCCGTCAGGGTCGCGGTGAGCGGGGCCGCTTCGGGGCGGTCGGCGGCGCCGTCTCCCAGCCCGAGGCGTACAGGAGGCGGGCGACCCGGTACCGGTGCGGCCGCCACGGCTCGAGGAACGGCACGAGTTCCGCGTCCGTGAAACGTCGTCCGGCGAGGACGTGTCCGACCACGGCGGCGAGGTGGAAGTCGCCCACCGAGACCGCGTCGGCGTCGCCGAACGCCCGCTGACGCACCTCGGCGGCCGTCCACGCACCGACGCCCGGCAGGGAGCGCAGCGCCTCCCCGGCCGATGCCGCGTCGCGGTCGAGCAGTCGGGCGAGCGCGTCGGCCCGGCTCGCGGTTGTCCGGACGGTGGCCACGCGCCGCCCGTCGACCCCGGCCCGACGCCAGAGCGCTTCCGGGGCGGCCTGCCACGCGCGCGGCGACGGCGGCGTGACCATCCCCGCGGGAGCAGGGCCCGGGGCCGGATCGCCGAGCGCCCGGTGCAGGACCTGCCAGGCGCGGACGGCCTCCTCGCCGGTCACGCGCTGCTCGAGCGTCGCCCCGACCAGCGCTCCGAGGACGTCACCGGTGCGGGCGATGCGGAGCCCGGGGAAGCGGCGGTGTGCGCGCTCCAGGACCGGGTGGCCCGGCACGAACCCGGTCGGGTCGTCGCGGCCGCCGAGCAGGTCCGGGGCGTCGGCGACGGCGGACTCGGCTGCGGCACCCCAGGCCTCGGCCAGCAGGGCACCGCCCGCCGCCTGCACGCGGAGTGTCGCGGTGCGGCCGTCCGGCGTCCGGACCGTCCGCCAGGCGACGAGGTCGGACACGCGGTGGACGGGGTCGAGTCGTCCGTGCTGCAGCCGCCCGAGCGTCTGCGCCAGGTGCGTCCGGTGCGGTGGACGCCACTCGGCACCGGCGTCCGGGCGCGGTCCGGTCACCGTCAGACCAGGCGGGCGGCGGCCCGACGCGCTGCGACGGCCCAGGGGCGGGTCGGGTCGGCCTGGGCGCTCGCCATCGCGCCGTCGTAGAGCAGGCAGAGCTCGAGTGCGGTGGTCACGGCGGCGTCGTCGCCCGCCTGCGTGAGCAGGTCCTCGAAGAGTCGCCGGACCCAGTCGCGGTGCTCGAGGGTCACGTCGTGGGTGGGATGGCCGGGACCGTACTCGGCCTCGACGTTGATGAAGGGGCAGCCGCGGTACCCGGGCTCCTCGAACCACTCGCCGAGCAGGTCGAACACGGCGAGCACGCGGTCGCGCGGCGTGGCGCCCCGTGCGGGCAACTCGGTCGCGACGTGCGCCTGCCACGCCGCACTCCGCCCGCGCAGGTAGCCGAGCACCAGGTCGTCCTTCGTCCGGAAGTGCGTGTAGAGGCTCGCCTTCGAGATGTCCGCCTCCGCTGCCACCTGGTCGACGCCCACGGCGTGGATGCCCTGCTCGTAGAACAACCGGTCGGCGGTGGCGACCGCCCGTTCGTACGCCGGTCGTCGCCGGGTCCGCACGCTCCGGCCCGGGGACGTGCGGGCCTCCGAGGTGTGGTCCTCGGAGGTACGGGCCCGGGAGCTGCGGTCTGTGGTGGACCGGTTCGACGTGATGTCCGGCATGGTTTGACTTTACTGCACCGACCTGTACAGTTACCAGCGCTCGTAACCGAACCGATCTGTTCAGACAGGACATCGCCATGACCTCCACCGCACTCGTCACCGGATCCACCAGCGGCATCGGCCGCGCCACCGCCGAGCAGCTCGCGGCCCGCGGGCTGCACGTCGTCGTCTCCGGACGCAGCACCGAGCGGGGCGAGGAGGTCGTCCGGGGCATCCGCGCAGCCGGGGGCACCGCCGACTTCGTCCGGGCCGACCTGCGCGACGCCGCCGACGCCCAGGCCCTCGCCGCCGAGGCGCTGCGACTCGGCGGCGGGAGCGTCGACGTGCTCGTCAACAGCGCCGGCATCTTCCCGTTCGGCCCGACGGCCACCACGACGCCCGAGGGCTTCGACGAGGTCTACGACACCAACGTCAAGGCTCCGTACTTCCTCGTCGCCGCCCTCGCCCCCGGCATGGCGGAACGCGGCACGGGCGCGATCGTGAACGTCACCACGATGGTCGCGGAGTTCGGTGCCGCCGGCATGGGGCTCTACGGTTCGACCAAGGCCGCGCTCGTCCTGCTCACCAAGTCGTGGGCCGCCGAGTTCGGTCCGTCCGGCGTCCGCGTCAACGCGGTCAGCCCGGGGCCGACCCGCACCGAGGGCACCGCCGCGATGGGGGAGGGCCTCGAGCAGCTCGCCGCCGCGGGCCCCGCGGGTCGCCCGGGCACCGCCGACGAGATCGCCGAGGCCATCGTCTTCCTCGCCACCGGCGCGGCGTTCGTGCACGGCGCGGTCCTGCCCGTCGACGGCGGACGCGCCGCGGTCTGATCGGGCGCGCGCTGCGGTCGCGCGGCGATTGGGTCGGGAGCGTGCCTCCCGACCCTCAGCCGGCCCCGCCGTGGTCGTCGTCCCACGGCACGGGCGTCGTGGTGCCGGACTCCCAGTCACGCCGGAGGATCCCGTACCCGACCGACGCGACCGCCGCCTCGCCGTCGACCGGCCACGCCTCGCGGTAGTGCGCCTCCTTCACCCACCCGGCCCGGAGGAACGTCCGGCGCATCGGGACGTTGTCCTCGCGGGTCTGCCCCTCGAACCGCGTCACCGACGGCAGGGTCCGGAAGACGTGGTCGGTGACCGCGCGGAGCGCGCCCACGGCGAGCCCGCGTCCGCGGTACGCGCCGGCGAGCCGCAGGTCGAAGAGCGGGACCGGGTCGGACAGGTCCTCGAGTCGCACCAGACCGATCCGTGCGTGGTCGTCGTCGAGCCAGAACGACTCGTGGTCGTCGTCCCGCCAGTTCCCGTCGTCGACGCCCCGCTCGGCGTCCGCGGGGCTGATCGTCCGTCGCACGTGGAACGGGAACGTCTCGCTCGTCAGGAACGCCACGAGGGCGGTCCGGTCCTCGCCGGTCGGGTCCAGGGGGGTCAGGCGGACGGTCACGCGCCCAGGCTAGCCGCGGGTCCGTCCGGCAGGGTCGACCCCATGCGTGCACGGACGACGACGACACTGGCACTCTCGGTCGCCCTGGCGTGCGGGCTCACCGGGTGCAGCGGAGTGCACCCACCGACCGCAGCGCCGCCGTCCACAGCACAGCGCTCCAGTGCACAGCCCTCCACCGCAGCATCGAGCGCAGCCGCCTTCGCCGCCCTCGAGCAGCGGTTCCGGGCCCGCCTCGGGCTCGTCGTGCTCGACCCGCGCGACGGCACGAGCGTGCAGTACCGGGCCGACGAGCGGTTCCCGTTCGCGTCGACGAACAAGGTGTTCATCGCCGCCGCGGTGCTCGACCGCTCCAGCACGGCGGACCTCGACGCCGTCGTGCACTTCGACCGCTCGGACCTGCTCGCGTACGCACCGGTCACCGAACGACACCTCGACACCGGCATGACCGTCCGTGAGCTCGTCGACGCGGCCCTCCGGTACAGCGACAACACGGCCGCGAACCTCCTCGTGGAGCGCCTCGGCGGACCGGCGGCGGTGCAGCGGTGGTTGCGCTCCACCGGGGACCGGGTCACGCGCGTCGACCGCGTCGAGCCCGACCTCAACACGGCGGTGCCCGGCGACCCGAGGGACACCACCACCCCGCTGCAGTTCGCCGCCGACCTCCGCGCGGTGCTGCTCGGCGACGTGCTGTCACCGGCCGCACGGGCCCTGCTCCGCAGCACGATGGCGGCGAACACCACGGGTGACGCCACGATCCGTGCCGGGGTGCCGTCCGGGTGGGAGGTGGCGGACAAGACCGGCACGGGCGAGCGCGGCGTGCGGAACGACATCGGGATCGTGACCCCTGCCGGCGGTGATCCGCTCGTGGTCGTCGTCACGACCCGGACCGACGACCCGGACGCCGCCCCGTCGGACGCGCTCGTCGCCGCGGCGACGCGGGCGGGCATCGCCGCCCTGCGGACCGCCTGACCGCAGTGCGCTCGCCACCGCGCCGCGCCGGCGGTCGTGGGTCGCGAGGCGGCGCCGCCACGGGCCTCCCGTCCGCCCGTCGGTAACGATCCGTACCGACTCGGCGGTCTCCCAGCCCCCACCCCGGGGTTCCCCCGGGAAGTCCCGGCGACCGTCCGACCGGCGCTGCCAGCGTGCGGAGCGACGCACCGGTCACGGTGCACGAGGGGGAAGAGCATGACGTTCGGACGTGTCACCGGGGCCGTGGCTGGCTTCATCGGCGGGAGCGTGCTCGCCGGATTACTGGTCGGGGTGGGGGTGACCCCGGCGATCGCCCTGGCGGGCTTCGGCACCTCGTCGGCGATCGACACCTTCGCGTCGCTGCCGGAGTACATCGAGATCGGCGACCTCCCGGCGCGGAACGAGGTCTGGGCGTACCGCGGCGGCGAACCCGTGCACCTGGTCGACGTGTTCGACCGGAACCGCGAGCAGCTGCCCCTCGACCGCATCAGCCCGACGCTGCGGCACGCGGCCGTCGACGGCGAGGACAAGCGCTTCTGGGAGCACGGGGGCGTCGACGCGCAGTCCCTCGTGCGCTCGCTCGTGAGCGTGGTCGCGGCGCACGGCAAGGGCGGTTCCGGTGGGTCGACCCTCACGATGCAGCTCGTCCGCAACATCAAGATCGAGCAGGCGTCGCAGCTGCCTCCGGACGAGGCCGAGGCCGCCGTCGCGGACGCGACCGCACGGACGCCCCAGCGGAAGCTCGAGGAGATCAAGCTCGCGATCGGCCTCGCGAAGCGGTACTCCAAGCAGGAGATCCTCGCCGCCTACCTGAACATCGCCTACTTCGGCGACGAGACGTACGGCGTGCAGGCCGCGGCGCAGCACTACTACGGCAAGGACGCCACCGACCTGACCCCTGCCGAGGCGTCCTCGCTCATCGCGATCGTCCAGTGGCCGGAGCGTCGCGACCTGTCGACACCGGACCACTACGTCGACAACGTCGCCCGGCGTGACGTCATCCTCCGTGCGATGCACGAACAGGGCCACCTCACCGCCGCCGAACTGCGGACGGCGCTCGCGACGACGCCGGCCCGGACCGTGCACCTGACCGCGCCGCAGCAGGGCTGCCGCGCCGTGGAGCCCGGCGCCGAGTACTTCTGCGACTTCGCGGTCCGTACCGTGCGGTCGCTGCCGCAGCTCGGCGCGACGCAGGCCGAACGGGACGCCGCGTGGCGCACCGGCGGCTACCGGGTGCAGACGACGCTCGACCTCGACCGGAACCGTCAGCAGAAGGCGTTGCTCGACCGGTACGACCCCGCCACCGAGCCGGGCTTCGCGCTCGGGTCCGTGTTCGACTCCGTCGAGGCCGCCACCGGTCGGGTCCTCACGATGGCGCAGAACAGCACCTACGACCGGTCCGCCGGTGCGCCACGAGGATCGACGTCGCTGAACTACTCCGTCGACGAGGCGTCCGGCGACGCCCGGGGCTTCCAACCGGGGTCCACGTACAAGATGTTCACGCTGCTGGCGTGGCTCGAGGCAGGACGCAGCCCGGACGCCGTCGTGGACGGGACGCGGCACACCCAGCGGACGTGGACGCAGTGCGGGCGGACGATCGTCGCCCCGTACGGGCCGAAGAACGACTCACCGGGGCAGACCGGGCCGTACTCGGTCCGGCAGGCGACGGCGCAGTCGGTGAACGCCGCCTACGTGTCGATGGCGTCGCAGCTCGACCTCTGCGACATCCGCGACGTCGCGACACGGCTCGGCGTGCACCTCGCCACGGGTGGGCAGGTGCCGGCGAATCCCGCGACGATCCTCGGCACCGAGAGTATCGCGCCGCTCACCATGGCGTCCGCCTACACGGCGGTCGCGAACGGCGGCGTGCGGTGTGACCCGGTGGTCGTCGACCAGGTGACGGACCGGAGCGGCACCCAGCTCGGCGGCCAGCCGCGATCGTGCCGGCAGGTGCTGTCGCCGACCGTCGCGGCCACGGCGTTCGCAGTCATGCAGGGCGCGTTCCACGGCGGCACGGCGACAGGCGGGCGGACCGCGGACGGCGCGACGCTGTTCGGCAAGACCGGCACGACGGACGCAGCGGACCAGATCTGGCTGATCGGCGGGACGACACGGGTGGTCACCGCCTACTGGCAGGGCAACACCGACGGCGGGACGGCGAACCTCCGCCACTTCGGGAACGGGCAGGGCGGGACCTACGCGGGTGCGCGGGCGACGGTGTGGCGACAGGCGCAGGAGGCGGTGAACGCCGCCTGGCCGGCGGGCTGACGACGGACGGGAGGCCCGTGGCGGCGCCGCCACGGGCCTCCCGTCCGACGGTCAGGACAGCTTGCGGCTGTCCTCCAGCCACCCCGCCAGCTTCGTCATGTAGTCGGCCTGCGAGGCGTAGTCGAGCGCCGGGAACGTCCAGCTGTGCACCTGGCCGGCGACGAGTGCCGGTTCGTCGGCGAAGGTCGGCTGCTTCTCGAGGTCAGCGACCTGGTACCCCTGCTGGGAGAGCAGGATCACGTCACCCGTGACCTGGCCCGCGTTCTCCCAGGAGTAGACGCCCCAGTAGTAGCCCTTGGGCTTCGGGTCCACGAAGTCGACGCCGAACGACGTGTACATCTGCAGGGTCGGCTCGTCGGACGGCCGGGTGACGTAGACGCCGTCACCGTCCGCGTACATCGAGACGACCGACAGGTCGGAGTCCTCGGCGACCTGCCCGAGCCGGTCGGATGCGGCGTCGAAGCGCTGCTCGGCGCGCTCCACGGTGGACTGCCGGGCGCCCAGGGACTCCGCGAGGTCGGCGATGTGCTCGATGACGTCCTCGCCCTTCCCGCCCCACTCGACCTGCGCGACCGGGGCGATCTTCTCGACCTGGGCCTGCTGGTCGGTGTCCTTGAAGCCGTACGCCGGCTGGCTCTCGTCGATCGTGCCCTTCGCGTCCGTCGGGTACACGGACGTGACGACCAGGTCCGGCTGCAGGGCGGCGAGCTGTTCGAGGTCGATGTCGCCGTAGCCGGTGCCGAGCTGGGTGATGCCGTCCGTGTCGAGGTCGTCGAACCGTGCGTCCTTCGCCATGGTGAGCTGCCCGAAGGTGCCGACCGGGCGCAGACCGTACTCGATGAACGAGATGGCGATGTCGTTGAGGACGACGACGCGCTCCGGTCGGTGGTCCACGCGGACGGTGGTGCCCGTGGCATCCCGGTAGGTCCACGCCGTGTCGGCCGTCGCGGCACCGCCGGACGCGTCGCCGTCCGGGGCCGAGCCTCCCGATCCGGAGCAGCCGGAGAGCAGGAGGGCGGCGACGGCGACGGCGGTCACGAGGGCGGTCCGGACGGGACCACGACGGAGAGCGTTCATGTTAGGAGAGGCTAACCTAAGTCGGCGGAGGATGCGAGGTCGTTCAGGCGGACGTGTGCGTCGGCGTGCGCGTCGGCTCGGGTTCGTCGGCACCGGCGTGCGTGTCGTCGGGTTCGTCCAGGTCGGCGTGCGGGTCGTCGTCACGTTCCTCCGGTACCACCATCGGCGTTCCCGTGACCGGATCGGGGACGACGCGGGCGTGCAGGCCGAACGCCCGCTCGAGGAGCGCCGGGGTGAGAACGTCCGCGGGCGCGCCGTCCGCGGCGACCCCGCCGTCGTGCAGCACCACGAGCCGGTCCGAGTACCGGGCCGCGAGGGACAGGTCGTGCAGGACCATCACCACCGTGGACCCGTGCTCGCGGTTCAGCCGACGGACGAGCCGGAGCACGTCGAGCTGGTGGGCCAGGTCGAGGTAGGTCGTCGGCTCGTCGAGCAGCAGGGTCTCGGCCTGCTGGGCGACGACGAGCGCGATCCACGCGCGCTGCCGCTGCCCGCCCGACAGGCTCGCGACGTCGCGGTGCGCCACCGCCGTGAGTCCCGTGGCCGCGATCGCCTGCTCGGCCACTGCCGCGTCCTCCGCCGTCCACGGCCGCGCCCAGGACTGGTGCGGGTTCCGCCCGCGCAGCACCAGGTCGAGCACGCTGGTGCCCGCCGGGGCGACGGGGGACTGCGGCAGGATCGCGAGCCGCCTCGCCACCGCGCGCCCGGGCCGGCGACGGATCGGTTCCCCGTCCAGCAGGACCTCGCCGCTCTGGGGTCGGAGCACGCGGCCGAGGGCCTTCAGCAGCGTGGACTTGCCGCAGCCGTTCGCCCCGAGGAACGTCGTGACGGTGCCGCGCTCGATGCGGAGGTCGAGGTCGGCGAGCACGGGGTGGCGGTCGTAGCCGACGGCGAGTCGCCTGGCCTCGAGCACGGGGGTGGTCGGCGGGGTGGGGGTCATCGGGACATCTCCCTGCGGTGACGGACGAGGAGCCAGATCAGGTACGGCGCACCGATCACCGTGGTCACGATCCCGACCGGGACCTGCCACGGGAACACAGCACGGCCGAGCAGGTCCGCCGCGAGCACCAGCGCGGCACCGAGCGAGCCGGCCAGGAGCAGCGGCGGTCGGTTCGTCCCGGCCAGCCGGAGTCCGATCTGGGGGACGACGAACGCCACGAAGCCGACCGGTCCGGCCGCGGCGACCGCGGCGGCGGTGAGCACCACCGCGAGCCCGACCACGAGCGTCCGGTGCCGGTGCACCGCCAGCCCGACACCCGTCGCGACCTCGTCCCCGAGCTGACCGACAGCGAGCGCCGCACTCGTCGCGAGCGCGAGCGGGACCGCCACGGCGGCGACGAGCAGCAGCGGCCACACGCTCGACCACGACGTGCTCGACAGGCTGCCGACGAGCCACTGGGACGCGGCGGCCGCGGCCGTGATCTTCGCGCGGACGAGCAGGTAGCTCGTGAGGGCGTCGAGCGTCGCGCCGACCCCGATGCCCACGAGCACGAGACGGTGGGCCTGGACGCCGCCGCGCCACCCCAGGCCGTACACGAGCGCCGCCGCCACGAGCGCCCCGATCGTCGCGGCCACCGGGATCCCGGCGCCGAGCACCGCGGCGGACACCGAGTACGACCCGCCGCCGAGCACGATCGCCGCCACCGCACCGACGCTCGCGCCCGAGGTCACGCCGATGATGTCGGGCGTGCCGAGGGGGTTCCGCGTCACGGTCTGCGTGAGGGCGCCGGCGACACCGAGCGTCAGGCCGACGAGGGCTCCGGTCAGGACCCGGGGCAGGCGCAGGGTCTGCACGATGAACGCCTCGGGTCCGCTGCCCGCCCCGAGGAGCGATCGGACCACGGTGTCCGGGGCGATCCACGTCGAACCGACGGCCACGCCGAGCACGACGAGCACGGCCGTCGCGACGAGTGCGGCGGCCGTGGTCCAGAACACGCGGGGCCGCCAGGCCAGGGCGACGGGGCCGACCACGACGCCGCGGTGGGTGGCGCGAGCGGGCGCGACGTCCCGGTGGTCGGCGGCTCCGTCGTCGCGGCGGTCCGGGTCGACCGCGACGTCTCGCCGGTGCGCGGGGTCGACCGCGACGTCCCGCCGGTGCGCGGGGTCGACCGCGCTCACAGCGACACCAGCGATCGGCGACGGGCGACGAACACGAAGACGGGTCCGCCCAGGACCGCGAGCACGATCCCGACCTCCACCTCGGAGAACCCGCCCACGAGCCTGCCGACGACGTCCGCGACGAGCACGAGCACCGCGCCGAGGAGTGCCGACACGGGGAGGGTCCACCGGTGGCCGGCACCGACCAGCGCCCGCGCCACGTGCGGCACCGTCAGGCCGACGAAGCCGATCGGTCCCGCGGCCGCCGTCGCGCCGGCGGCGAGGAGGGTGATGCCGCCGAGGCCGACGATCCGGGCGGCGACGAGGTGCTCGCCGAGTCCCTTCGCGAGCTCGGTGCCGAGGCCGAGCGCGTCCAGGGCGCGGACGTTCAGGACGGCGAGCACGAGCCCGGCCGCGAGGAACGGCCACACCGCGGCGAGGACGTCGAGCTGCCTGGCCGCGAGCGATCCCACGACCCACAGCCGGTAGGCGTCGAGCGAGTCCTGGTCGGTCAGTACCACGAACGACGTCACCGCGGCGAGCAACGCGGACACCGCCGACCCCGCGAGCGCGAGCGGCACCGGGCTGGCCGTCCCACTGCCCGCGATCGTGACCGAGAACACCACGACGCTCGCCACCACCGCACCGGCGAGCGCGAACCAGACCGTCGCCCCGGTGCTCGTGATCCCGAACACGTACACGCCGAGCACGACCGCCAGTCCCGCTCCCGACGACACCCCGAACAGGCCGGGGTCGGCGAGGGGGTTCCTCGTGTGCCCCTGCATGAGGAGTCCGGCCACGCCGAGCGCCGCACCGACCGCCGCTCCGATCGCCGTCCGGGGGACCCGCGATCCCCACACGATCGCGGCGTCGGTCCCGGATCCCGTGCCGAGCAGTCCGGCGAGCACCCGGTCCGGAGCGATCCGGTTGCTGCCGAGCAGCAGGCTCGCGGCGGTCGCGAGGAGCAGCGCGAGGACCAGGCAGCCCACGACGGCGCTCCGACGACGCACGGCGGCGCGGTGGGCGCCGAGGGCGTCGGCTCGCGGTGGCCGTGGCGCGAGGGGAGTGGTGGCCCGGGGTGACGGAGCGTGGACGGGGGCTGGCATCCGGACCATCTTAGGTTAGCCTTGCCTCATGCCGAAGACCCCGAGGCTCCTCCCCGAGAACCCCCGACTGTTCCGTGCGCGGGTGGTTCGGGCGGGCCGGGTCTCACCGTCGATGCAGCGGGTGACGATCACGGGCGACGATCTCCACGAGCTCCGGTACCTCGGGTTCGACCACTGGTTCCGCCTGTTCGTCCGACGCCCCGACCAGCCCCGCTTCCACATGCCCGACCTGGACGGCACCCGCTGGTGGCCGACGTTCCTGGCGATCCCGGAGGACGTCCGGCCGCACTGCGCGAACTACACGATCGCCGCGTACCGGACGATGCCGGACGGCAGCGCCGAGATCGACGTCGACTTCGTCGTGCACACCGACGACGGCGGGGCGCTCGAGGGGCGTGCCGCGGTGTGGGCCTGCGCTGTCGTCCCCGGTGAGGAACTGGCGCTGCTCGACCAGGGCTGCATCTTCGACTGCCCGGACGACGCGAGCGCGGTGCTGGTCGTCGCGGAGGAGACCGGTCTGCCCGGCGTCGTGGGCATCGCGGCGTCGCTGCCCCGTGATGCCGTGGGGAGGATCGTCCAGGAGGTCCCGACCCGGGCGGACGTCCGGCCTCTCGATACGCCCGCCGGGGTCGACGTGACCTGGGTCGTCCGCGACGAGGTGGACGCGCACGCCGTCGCCGGGCGCGCCGCGCTCGCCGAACTGCAGCGGTGGATCCCCGCCGACGACCGTGTGTACGCCTTCGTGGTGGGCGAGTCGACCCTCGCGACCGAGGGTCGCCGCCACCTCCACCGGGCGGGCCTGCCGAAGTCGCGCATCACCTTCTCCGGGTTCTGGAAGCACGAGGCCCGCAGGGCGGTCCCCGCCTGACCGCTCCGGGTACGGTGCGGGCATGAGCTGTCGACTGCGCGAGATCGTCCTCAACTGCCACGACCCGGAGGCGCTCGCCCGCTTCTGGTGTGCGGTGCTCGACTACGTCGAACTCGGCAAGGACGACGACGGCATCGAGATCGGTCCCGCCTCCGGCTTCGGGGGAGCCACACCGACCATCATCCTCACCCGCGTCGAGCACGCGAAGGCCCAGCCGCTCCGGCTGCACGTCGACCTGTCGCCGGTCGACCGTGACCAGGACGCCGAACTCGAACGGCTGCTCGCGCTCGGTGCCCGCCCCGCCGACGTCGGGCAGACCGGGGCGGAGTCGTGGCACGTGCTGCAGGACCCCGAGGGCAACGAGTTCTGCCTCCTCCGCTCGCGCGTCGCGCCGCTCTGATCGGGCTGCCGGCCATGGGCTGCCGGCCGTGGTCGTCGGTCAGCCGCCGTGCCCCGGCCGCACGATCGACGCCACCCAGAGACCCCGTCCGGACCGGTCGGAGGTCGACGCCTCGAGGTCGACGCCGGACCCCCGCGGGACCACGATGTGCAGGCGGGTGGTGGCGCCGCAGGTGATGGCGCCGGCGGCGAGCACCGGTTCGTGTTCCGCGTCGTCGTGGTCGGTCCCGCTCCGGAAGCTGCGCACCGTGAGGTCGACGAAGTCGGTCGACCTGCAGACACCGACGACGTCGTAGGTGCCGCTCGCGATCGACTCGAGGTACGCCGCTGCGTGCGCGCCGTGCGGATCGTCATCGCTGACCTCGAGCCGTCCGGACGTCCCGCCCTGTCCGTCCGGGTCGCTGATCAGGCCGGTCATGCGGTCGATCCACGCCTCGCCGTACTGGGGCTTCGGCACCGGGTCGGCGTGCGTGCAGCCGGTGAGGACCGCCGCGAGGCCGACGGAGCCGAGCACGGCGACGACACGGAGCAGGCGGCGGCGTTCCACGGTGCCATCGTGCCCGGTGCCGGGACACCCGTGCCAGTCCCGCTTCGGGGGCGCGCGCCCGTTCCGAGCCGTGACCTTCCGACCCATCACGACCGACGTAGGAAGCCGTTCCGCTCGTAGGGTGCAGGAACTTCCGGCCGACCACGAGCGATTCGGCACACCATGAGCGATTCGGCGACCGACGAGCGATTCGGCAGGGTGGGCGCGAATCGGCCGCCGGTTGCGTGCTGCACCCGTGACGGACGGGAGGCCCGGTGCCAGCTGGCACCGAGCCTCCAGTCCGCCACGTCGTGGCGTCAGCCCTTGAGGCCGGAGCCCGTCACACCCTCGACGATCTGCCGCTGGAAGATCAGGTACAGGATGATCAGCGGCAGCGCCGCGAGGATCGCCCCGGCCTGGATGTCGGCGTACCGCTGGCCGAAGCTGCCCTGGACCGTGGCGAGCCCGACCGGGATCGTCATGAGGTCCGGGTTCGACAGCACGAACAGCGGCAGCAGCAGGTTGTTCCAGACCCCGACGAACGTCAGGATCGCCACCGCCGCGATCACGGGACGGGACAGCGGGAGGATGACCGACCAGTAGATCTTCCACATGCCCGCGCCGTCGATGCGCGCGGCCTCCTCGAGCTCCTTCGGGATGCCGTCGAAGAACTGCTTGAAGATGAACACCGCGATCACGGCCGGCACCTGCGGGAAGATCACCGACCAGTAGGTGTTCAGCAGGCTCACCGCGTTGAGCTCCTGGAAGATCGGGATGATCAGCACCTGCGTGGGGATCATGATGCCCAGGATGATGAGCAGGAACGCGACGTTCCGGCCACGGAACACCAGCCGGGACAGCGCGAACGCCGCCATCGAGGCGAACAGCACGGTGAGCGCGGTGGTCACGAGGCTCGTGATGCCGCTCGCCAGGTACCAGTTCCAGATGTCGCCGGCCTGGAAGAGCGCGGCGTAGGAGTGCAGCGTCGGGTTCCAGTTCGACAGGATCGCGTTCGCTCCGAGTGCGGCGACGCCGTTGTCCGACAGCGACGTCTTCAGGGCGAACAGGCTCGGGATCAGCCAGATGATCGCGAACACGGTGAGGATCACCGCGGCCACGATGTTGAAGCCCCTGCCCGAGACGCCGATCCTCGCGGCGTTCGACGGTGCGGCGGCGGAGACCCCGGTGCGGAGCTTGGGGCGTCCGGTCGTGATGCTCTCGGTCGCGGTCATGTCAGGCTCCGATCTCTCGCTTGGCGGCGGCGCGTTCGACGAGCTGCCGGATGACCGCGATCGCGACGATCACGATGAACAGGAGCACCGACGCTGCCGATGCGGCACCGAGCCGGTTGTCCGTGAAGCCGATGCCGGTGATGAGCTGGAGCGAGACCTGGGTCGAGATGCCCGGTCCGCCGTTCGTCATCAGGTACACCTGGTCGAAGATCTTCAGGCTCGCGATGATCTGCAGCAGGATCACGAGGGTCGTCGTGCGGCCGAGGAGCGGCAGCGTGATCGACTTGATCTGCTGCCAGTTCGACGCGCCGTCGACGGCCGCGGCCTCGTACAGCTCGCGCGGGATCTCCTGGAGGCCGGCGAGGTAGAGCACGAAGTTGAAGCCGAGCGTCCACCACACGGTCGCGAGCGCCACGCCGATCATCGCCGTGTTCGGGCTCGCCAGGACCCCCGCGCCCGGGGTCAGCCCGAGCAGCGACTGCACCGACGCGAAGAGCCCGGTCGACGGGGTGAAGATGAACACCCAGATGAGCGAGATCGTCGCCGACGGCAGGATGAACGGCAGGAAGAACGCCAGGCGGAAGAACCACTGCCCGCGGTTCATCCGGTTCGTCAGCACGGCGAACACGAACGCCAGGATGACCAGCGGCGGCGTCGTGTAGAGCGTGAACTGCAGGGTGTGCCAGAGCGAGGACCAGAAGTCGGCGCGGCCGAGCATCTCGGCGTAGTTCGCGAACCCGGCGAAGCTGCCGAGCCCGGTGCGCACCGTCGAGGTGTTGAAGAAGCTCGTGACGATCATCCACACCGTCGGTCCGAGCAGGAACGCGATGTAGAACACGCCGAACGGGGCGAGGAACAGCCAGCCACTGCGGCCCTGCCCCCTCGTCGTCGAGTGGGTACGGGGACGGGACTGCCGGGTGACGGCGGCCGCGTCCGTGGGACGGGTGAGAACGGGTGCTGCGGTCACGTCATCGTGCCTTTCGCGCGGTGTTCACGGTCATCGGTCGCCCGGTCACAGCGGGCTCGGGGTGTTGAGGTAGGTGGCGAGCTGGTCCTTGATCGCACTCAGGGCCTGCGCGGGGGAGCTGCTGCCCTGCTGCACGAGGGCGAGCTGCGCGCCCACGGTGTTCTCGAACGTCGAACCGGAACCGCCGTACCAGGCCGGGTCGTCGAACACGGCGTTCGTGGCGGCCGAGGCGTAGTCCGACTGCGGCTCGAGCTTCTTGTACGCCGCGCTGTCGAACGTCGGCATGTACGCCGGCACGTGCCCACCCTCGGCCCAGGTCAGGCTCTGCTCGAGCATCTGCTTGATGAAGAGCATGTGCGCCTTGCGCTGCTCGGGCGTGCGGTCCTTCCTCGGCAGGATGAACGTGTGCGAGTCGGCCTGCGCCGCGGGCTTGTCGAAGAGCTGCGGCACGGGGACCATGCCGAACTTCAGGCCCTTGATCGACTGGGCCGTGCTGATCTCCCACTCGCCCTGCATGAAGAACCCGGCCTTGCCGGTGAACATCAGCGTCTGCGCGGTCGCGTAGTCGAGCCCCTTGTTGAGCCAGCCGTTCTTCACCCACTTCTGGGTCATGTCGGTGACCTTGTTGTAGGCGTCCTCGTTGACCGTCAGCTTCGAGCCGCCGTCGCTGATGAACGGCGTCGCCCCGTCGATCTGGTTGTACATCGTCCAGAAGAACCGCCACGGGGTCGCGACCTCGCTGACGTTCGCGACGTTCAGGGCCGTGCCGCCGGTGACCTTCGCGACGGCAGCCAGCGCGCTCTCGAACGCGTCGATGCCGGACAGGTCCTTCAGCTTGCCGTCGCTGTCGATCAGTCCGGCCTTCTGGCACACATCAACGTTGTAAAAGAGCACGAACGGGTGGGTGTCGAGCGGGACGCAGATGTTCTTCCCGTCGGTCTTCTGCGCCGTCCAGGCCTTCTGGTTGAAGTCGCTGGCGCTGAGGCCGACGCTCGCCAGGTCGTCGCTCGTGATCGGGTCGAGCAGGTCGCCGTCCCAGAGCGGCTTCGCCCGGGTCAGGTGGGCGATCGCCACGTCCGGCGGCTTGTTGCCGACGGTGGCCAACGTCACCTTCGAGTAGTACGGGTTGCCCCAGGCGAACGTCGTCGCCTGCAGCGAGGACGGACCGCCGTGCTGCTTCGCGTAGCCGGCCTCCATCTCCTGCATGCGGACGCCGTCGCCGCCGCCGAACAGGTTCCAGAAGACCAGGGTCTCCGGGTTCAGTGCACTGCCCGCCAGGCCGGCGGCGAGCGGGCTCGAACAGGCGGCGAGGGGCAGGACGGTCGCCGCGGCGGCGCCGGCTGCGAGGAAACCGCGGCGTGTCAGACGCGACGCGGGTGTTGCAGGGGGGATCGGCATGGCATCACTCCATCGGGACGGGCCGAGCGGAACAGGGTCGGTGCTCCGCGTGGAGCGGTCTGCAGGGCGAACCGCTCCGTGAGCGCTCACCATAGTCGGGGACACGCCGCGCCGCCAGCCCTTTCGCGCGCGTCGGCAACCCGCTACCGTGGTCGCTCGGTGAGCGCTCACTTTCGTGTCACCCCGACGTCCTGCCGATCGAAGGAGATCCATGCCCCGCACACACCTCGTCCTCGACGCCGCGTTCACCGTGGGGCCGGTGCGCCGTCGCCTGTTCGGCGGCTTCGTCGAGCACCTCGGGCGACACGTCTACGACGGCATCCACGAGCCCGCGCACGAGTCCGCCGACGAGCACGGCTTCCGGAAGGACGTCATCGAGCTCGTCAAGGAGCTGAACGTGTCCGCCATCCGCTACCCGGGCGGCAACTTCGTCTCCGGCTACAAGTGGGAGGACGGCGTCGGCCCCGTCGACCAGCGGCCCCGTCGCCTCGACCTCGCATGGCACTCGACCGAGACCAACGAGGTCGGTCTGCACGAGTTCCAGCACTGGCTCGACCAGGTCGGCTCCGAGCTCATGCTCGCCGTCAACCTCGGCACCCGGGGCGCGCAGGAGGCCATCGAACTCCTCGAGTACGCGAACATCGACGCCGGCACCGCGCTCAGCGAGTACCGCCGCTCGAACGGCCGCCAGGAGCCCTTCGCCATCAAGATGTGGTGCCTCGGCAACGAGATGGACGGTCCGTGGCAGCTCGGCCACAAGAACGCCGACGACTACGGCAAGCTCGCCGCGATGACCGCCAAGGCCATGCGGCAGATCCAGCCCGACCTCGAACTCGTCGCCTGCGGGTCGTCCGGGGCGTCCATGCCGACCTTCGGAGAGTGGGAGCGGACCGTCCTCGAGCACGCCTACGACGACGTCGACTACATCTCCGCGCACGCCTACTACGAGGAGGACGGCGACATGTCGACGTTCCTCGCGTCGGGCGTCAACATGGACCACTTCATCGACACCGTCACGACCGCCGCCGACCACGTCAAGGCGCACAAGAAGTCCGACAAGCGGATCGACATCTCGTTCGACGAGTGGAACGTCTGGTCGATCAGCAAGTGGAACGAGCAGCAGAAGACGTTCGAGCTGCAGGACTGGCCCGTCGCGCCGCGCCTGCTCGAGGACGTCTACACGGTCGCGGACGCGGTCGTCGTCGGGGGTCTGCTCATCTCGCTGCTCCGCCACGCCGACCGCGTGGCATCGGCGAGCCTCGCGCAGCTGGTCAACGTCATCGGGCCGATCATGACCGAGCCCGGCGGGCCGGCCTGGCGCCAGACGACGTTCTTCCCCTTCTCGCTGACCTCGAAGCTCGCCAACGGCACGTCGCTGCAGGTCAAGGCGTCGGGCGACACCGTCGACGGCGGCAAGTACGGCGAGGTCCCGGTCGTCGACTCCGCCGCGACCGTCGAGGACGGCAAGGCCGCGGTGTTCCTCGTGAACCGCCACCAGACGGAGTCGACCACCGTCACGATCGACCTGGCCGGCATCGCCGCCGACGGCGAGGTCCGGGCCGAGGGCATCTGGGAGGACGACGTCCACCTGGTGAACGACCTGTCCGGGACCGACCGTGTCGGCCTGCGCGCCAACGAGACCGTGCGCCGTGAGGGCGACACGATCACGATCGAGCTGCCGCCCGTCTCCTGGACGGCCGTGTCGATCGGCTGATGAACGCCTCGGTGCACGTCACGGCGGGCGTCGAGTGAGCACGGCGGGTGCCGGGTCGCGACAGCGGCTCGGCACCCGCTGCTCTCCATCCCGACATCCGCTGCGGTGCGCGCGCTGCGCGCAGCCGGCCTGGAGGCGCGGTGCGGCTCGGTCGGTCCCCGCGAGTGTGCGGGCGCCGGCGTCGGTCGAGACGTAGGCTCGCGTCATGGCTGGTCCACCGCGTGCCGCCCGCCGACTCGTCGCGCTCACCGTCGCTGCGAACTCGGTGCTCGCGGTGTGCGGAGTGGTGCTCCTCGTGACGAACCTCGGGAACGACGGTTTCCTCGCCGTCTGTGGCGGAGTGATGTCCGCCGCCGGCGCCCTCTCGTTGGTGCTCAACCTCCGCAACCTCGGCCGGATGTGAGCTGCCGCAGGACGTGCGCCGACGCCTGATGTACGCGGCTGCTCGACGCGCGGGCCCGTGGTCTGCGGAGTGGGTACGGTTGTCCGGAGGACCGTCGCCCGTCACCGGGGCGACGGTGGACAGGAGCGGGATGACCCAGGCACCGGCACGTCAGGCGGTGCGTCCGACCGACACCGGACCCATCACGATCACCGGCGTGCGGACGGCGTGGGAGCCGCTCGCCAAGCAGGCCCTCGTCACGGCGCTGATCGTCGGGGCGGCGGTCGCGAGCACGACCTTCGACCTGCTCGAGGTCAGCGACGCCCGCACGATGTGGTCCGGCGTCGGCGTCGCCGTCGTGCTCCTCGTGGTGACCGCGGCCATGACCCGGTCGCGTCGGCTCACCGCGTTCGAGGTCGTCGTCCCGGTGCTCGACTTCCTGGCCATCGGACTGCTCCGGTTCGGCACGGGCGACGCCCGGTCGGCGTTCCTCGGCATCACGGTCCTCCCGCTCGTGTGGATCGCCGCCGGCCCGGGGCGCTGGCGAATCGTGCTGCCGCTCGTCGGCACCGCCGTCCCGTTCCTGCTCCCCGTCGTGCTGGAGTCGGACCGGTCGGTCGAGGTCAACGAGCTCGTCCGCCTGCTCGTCGTCGTCATCGTGTACGGGGCGGCGGCCACGGTCGTGAACGAACTGTCGCGTCGGTCGCTCCTGCAGCTCTCGGCAGCGCAGCGCTCGCGTCGCCTGGCCGAGGACGAGGTCACCCAGGCGGCCATCGTCCAGCGGTCGTTGCAGCCCGTCGACGGCAGCGGGCTCCCACCGGCCGTTCGCGTGGCCGGCACGTGCGTGCCCGCGAGGACGGTCGGCGGCGACTTCTACGACTGGTACCCGACCCCGGACGGTGGCGCGGCCGTGACGCTCGGCGACGTCATGGGCAAGGGCGTCGGCGCCGGGATGATCGCCGCGGCGGTGCGGGCCGTGATCCGCAGCAGCCTCGGCGACACCGACCCGGCCGAGGCGTTCCGCTGGACCTCGGCAGGGTTGAGCACCGGCTCCGCCGACATGGTCAGCGCCCAGTTCACGACCTGCTTCCACGCCAGGATCAGCGCCGACGGCACGCTCCGCTGGGTCGACGCCGGCCACGGCCTGACCCTGCTGCGCCGGGCGTCGGGCGGCAGCACGTTCCTCCGGTCCGGCAACCTGCCGCTCGGCGTCGGGACGAGCTGGTCCAGCGTCGAGGCGACCCTCATGCCGGGCGACAGCGTGGTCTGCGTCAGCGACGGGGTGCTCGACCTGTTCGGTGGCGACCTGGACTCCCTCGAACGCTGGCAGCGGTTCGCCGACGACCGGCCGGACATCGACGCCCTCGTCGCCGAGGTCGAGGCCCTCGCCGAGCGCGGCGACCGCCAGGACGACGTCACGGTGGTCGCGGTGACCTGGGGCGGCACCCCGGCCTGACGAACCGCTCGTGGTCGACCGAACCGCTCGTGGTTGACCGGATCGCTCGTGGTTGACCGGAACTTCCGGCATCCCATGAGCGGAACGGCTTCCTACGTCAGTCGTGATGGGTCGGAACGACCGCGACCGCGACCGCGACCAGGACCGCGACCACGCGCCCGGAGAGCGGGACCGAAGCGCGTCAGGAGCGGGCCCGTCCGATCTCGAGCGGCGGGTCCGGCTCCGGGTCCGCGGCGACCGCGCGCTCGCCCACCCGGGTGGTGAGGACGACGTCGATCGACACGGCGAGGGAGACGATCAGCAGCGACAACCCGACCGACCCCAGGGTGTCGGTGAGCCAGTGGTAGCCGAGGAAGAGCCGGCTGACGATCTGCAGGGCGACCATGACGGCCGCGGCGGCGAAGAGCGTGCGCAACAGCCACGGCCGACCGAGCCGCGACCCGATGAGCCAGGCCGCGAGCAGGAAGAAGTCGCTCGTGCCGAGGACGTGCCCCGACGGGAACGAGAACGAGTGGTCGACCTGGAGCATCATCTCGCCGATGGGCGGCCGCGGATGGCGCACGATCGGCGCGAGCACCTCGGCGGTGGCGACGCCGAGCAGCATGCCGGACGCCAGCAGCACGGGCCGCCAGACCTCCCGGCGGGCGATCGCCCAGGCCACGGTCACGACGGCGACGATGATCGGCATGCCGGTCGGACCGAACACGACCGCCAGGAACACCATGAACCCGACGGCGGCCGGCGTCCGGTGCGCATCGAACCACGCCTCGACCGGGGCGTCGAGCCGTTGTGCGCCCGTGTGGGTCAGGACGCCGACGAGCATGACCGTGAACAGGACCGCCCCGGCGACCGCGGTGAACGAGGCCGCTCGGAGCGTCCCGGCACGGTCGGCGGGGGTGACGGTGCGGCGGCGCCAGCGGGTGGTGGTGGTGCTCATCGGACGCCCTCCTCGGGGTGCTGCCGGCCTCGGCGGCTCGCGGCCGGTCCCGGCGGGGACGATCTGCGCCCCAGGACGCTCCGGACCGCGTCCCGCAGGCTCCTGTGGTGGCGGTACTCCCGGACGGTGAGCGCCACGATGGCGATGTCGACCAGGGTGAGCAGCGCCAACCCGGCGCTCGGGTGCAGCGCGAACTCGTAGCCCTGCCAGACCACGAACGCCGACAGCGCCGCGATCGCCCAGGGGTACAGCTTCCGCGACCCGGAGACGATCGCCGCCACGATGCCGAGCTTCACCAGGCCGTGCAGCACGAGGTAGACCGCGGCGAACACCGTCGCCTGGCCGGACAGGTCGGCCACGCCGTGCCGGATCAGGTGTGCGAGGAGGTCGTCCGGGTCTTCACGCAGTTCGCCGGCGGTCACCAGGCGGGCGGCCGCGTCCACCTGTGCGGAGGAGACGAAGAAGAGCGGCAGCCCGACGAGCAGTTCCACCAATCCGTCCACGGCCTTGAACGCGAACCCGACGAGGAAGGCGATGTCGAACCAGCGGTCCCCGGCCCTGCGTTCTCGATGCATCCGTCCATCGTGGCCCGCGGCCTCCCAGAAAGCGCGGATCATGCGGACCGTGGCCCGTCGATGCTCAGCGCCGCGTCCGGCGGCCAGGTCGCTCTGGCGGTCAGGCCGCCGCCCGGGCCCGCCGGTGCAGCGTCGCCGACGGTGACTCGCCGAACTCGGCTGCGTAGTAGCCGGCGAACCGGCCGAGGTGCGCGAAGCCCCACGCTCCCGCGACGGCTGCGACGGTCGTCGTCCCGGGATCGGCCGCGACCAGGTCGGCGCGGACCCGGTCGAGCCGGAACTCGCGCAGGAACCGCATCGGCGTCGTGTCCGCGTGTCGGCTGAACGCCGCCTGCAGCCCGCGTGCGCTCATGCCCAGCGCGCGGTGCACGTCGGTGCTCGTGATCGGTTCGCGCGCATGGGCTGCGATCCACTCCTGGGCGTCGCGGACCGTCCGACTCCCGCTGTCGACCACGCGTCCCGTCGGCGTCACGTCGAACGCGGCGATGACGGCCTCGGCGATGCGGGCGTTCACGGCCCGCCGGTGCGGCCCGCTCGCCGCCCCGAGGATCGTGGGCGCCGCGCTCCGGATCGCGTCCTGCAGTGTCCGGACCGCTTCCGTGTCGAGCGTGCGGCGGAACCGCAGCGGCTTGGGCAGGTCGTCCCGCGCCGACGCCGCGACACCCTCGAGGAAGTCCGCGTCGAACCGGAGCACGTGCTGCGTCGCCGGCAGCGCGTCGAACGTGAACGCCCGCTGCGTCGGGTACATCACGGGGACGCCCGGGAGCATGGCGATCGGGTCACGACCGCCCGTGTCGAGGGTCATCCCCGGCACCGTCGCCCAGGCGAGCACGTACTCGCGGCCGGCGTTGATCGTGCCCCACCGTCGCGCGTCGACGGTCGAGGACGCCGCCGTGACCTGGTCGTCGCCCACCGCGCGGTACCGGTACGAGAACCCGTCCGGTCCTGGCACGCCGACGTTGATGTCGTGACTGGCGTAGACGCGCTCGAACAGTTCCACGCAGTCGTCGACACCGCTGCCGGACCGGGCGGTCCGGAGGAGTTCGGGTTCGGGTCGAGCGATGGACATCGGGTCCACTCTGCTCCGACCGGCTCGGCGTCGCCGGTGAGTCGCTGGGAACCGCAACGGCGCACCCTGCTGGCGCACCGACCCGGTCACCGTACGGGGAGCATCCGCAGCGGCTCGACGTCCGGGGCCGGATCGACGGCCAGGCGCGCGTGGGTCTCGACGTCGAACCGCTCACGGCCGTACCGGAGCTTCAGCCGCTCGACGCCCTCCGCCGCGAACCCCGCGGCGACGGCGACCCGGCACGACGCGGGGTTGTTGACGCGGTGACCGAGCTCGAGGCGGAACGAGCCCTCGTCGAACGCCCGCTGCGCGACGGCGGCGACCGCGCGCGCGGCCAGGCCCCGACCACGTGCGGTGCCGGCCAACCAGTAGGACACCCACGCGGTGTCGTGCCGGTGCTCGATCGCGCTCAGGCCGACGTTCCCCACCGCCACCCCGTCGACGACGACCGCCCAGTGCTGGACGCTGTCGTCCACCCGGAGCGTCTCCTCGATGAACCGGGCGGCGTCGGCGTGGTCGGACAGCGGCCCGAACTGGGTCGCCAGGTCATCGTTCTCCCGCCGTGCCGCGAGCAGGGCCTCGGCGTCGGTCGCCGACCACGGTCGCAGCAGCGCCGACGGGTGGTGCATCGGCTCGTGCATGCGCCCACGCTAGCGGTGCCCGCGGTAGCGTCGTCGACGACCTCGGGGAGGAACTGCATGACGACGACGACCACGGCCGGCCGCGAGCGACTCCGCGCCGACTGCTCGTCGTGCGCAGCGCTCTGCTGCACGGCGCTCGGGTTCCAGCGCAGCGCGGACTTCCCGGTCGACAAGCCCGCCGGGACACCGTGCGGCAACCTCGATGCCGACTTCGCCTGCACGATCCACCGCTCGCTCCGGCCGCGCGGGTTCGTCGGCTGCACCGTGTTCGACTGCTTCGGCGCCGGTCAGCACGTCATCACCACGCTGTACGGCGGACGTACCTGGCGGGACGACCCGGACAGCGCCGACGAGCAGTTCCGCGTCTTCGGGGTCACCCGCCGCCTGTACGAGCTGCTGTGGTACCTCGCCGAGGCCGCGGACCGTGCGGTCGACCCGGACACGGTCGACCGTGTCGACGCGCTCCGGTCCGCCGTCACCGCCGCGACGGCGAGCGCGGCCGCTGCGCTCGCCGCGGACGCCGAGGCGCTCCACGGTGCGGTGCGCGACGTGCTGGTCGAGGTCAGCCTGGAGGCACGGGGCGGCTACGCGGGTCGATCCACGGACGTCGACCCGGCAGTGGGGCCGGGGGCGGACCTCGCTGGTCGCGACCTGCGAGGCGCACCGCTGTGCGGCGCGGACCTCCGGTCGGCAGTGCTCATCGCGGCGGACCTCCGTGGGGTCGACCTCACCGACACCGACCTGCTCGGCGCCGATCTCCGCAACGCACGGCTCGACGGCGCCGACCTCTCCCGAACGCTGTTCACCACGTCGACGCAGCTCGCCGGCGCGCACGGCGACCACCGGACGCGCCTGCCCACCGCGGTGGCACGTCCGGCGCACTGGCGCTGAGCCGCGGGGGTCCGGCGTCAGCGCGCTGTGGCGAGCGCCGCCAGGCGCACCATCAGTGCCCGCGGGACGAACCGGTGCGCGCTCGCCGTCAGGCGGTTGCCGAGTCCGGACACGACGGTCGGACCGCCACCACGCGCGAAGGCCGCGAGCCCGACCGACGCGACCTCGTCCGGGGTCTGGCGCCCGGCCTCCAGGAGGGCTTCGCCACCGCCGGCCGCCTCGAAGAAGCCGGTCGACGTCGGGCCGGGGCAGAGCGCGAGCACCCGCACGCCGCGGCCCAGGGTCTCCTGCCAGAGCGACTCCGTGAACGACAGGACGAACGCCTTCGTCGCGCCGTAGACGGCCATGCCCGGGGTCGGCTGGAAGGACGCGGTCGAGGCGACGGTGAGCACACCGCCGACCCGACGGGCGAGCATGCCGGGCAGGAACGCGTGCGTCAGCTCGGTGACGGCGGCGCAGTTCAGCGCGATCTGCGTCGCGGTCCGGTTGCTCGATTCGTCGACGAACGGTCCGTGCGAGCCCACCCCGGCGTTCGCGACCAGGATGTCGATCCGCGTGTCGGCGAGCTGCGCGACGACGTCGGCGACCCCCTCGGTCGTGCTCAGGTCGGCGACGAGCACCCGGGCGTCGACGCCGTGCCGGCCCGCCTCGTCCGCCACGGACCGCAGGGCGTCCTCGGAGCGGGCGACGAGCACGAGGTCCGACCCCGCGGCGGCGAGCTGCAGGGCGATCGACCGGCCGATGCCGCCGCTGGCGCCGGTGACGAGGGCGCGACGGCCGCGGAAGGGGGAGCGGTTGCGGGTCATGTGTCCAGTCGTACTCGTCGTGCCCGCTCCCGGGTGCTCGGACGTCGTGCGGTGACGAGGACGTCGATGACGACGAACGCGAGCAGGGTGACGCCGAGCGCCGGGAGGAACGCGCCGAGGACGATCGCGCCGACCGCGACGAGCCCGGACCCCCACCAGGGCGCGCGGACGAGCGCACCCGATGCCGGGGCCTTGCCGAACCGCTTGCCGGCGGGACGGCGCTGCCACCACATGACGTAGCCGAACACGACCATCGCGGCGATCCCGAGCGCGGTGACGAACAGCAGGATCTGGTTCGGCAGTCCCCACATGGTGCCCATGTGGGTGTCGATGCCCCAGCGCGTGAGCTTGGCGGGGAGGGAGTAAGCGTCGAAGTCCGTCTCGGACACCACGCTCATGTCCCGCGGGTCGATCGCGACGGAGTTCACCGCGGTCGGCCAGGACCGCTTGAGCTCCGCGACCGTCCACGCCTGGTCCGCGGTCGCGGGCGGGGTGATCTGCACCTGGGACGAGTGGATGTTCGCGCTCTTCGCCGCCGCCAGGACCTCGTCGAACAGCGCCGGGGTGACGGTCGCCGGTTCTGCCCCGGTCGCTGTGCCGCCGCCGTGGTGGGCGGCGTGCTCACCGCCACCAGCTGCCGTGTCGGTGCCGGTGAGGGAGGTGGTCAGGGCCGGGGTGCCCCAGCTGAGCGCGGAGCGGAGCTGGTCGACGTTCCCGCCGCCGTACTGTGACCAGGTGATCCCGGTCGCGGACAGGAACAGCGCCCCGAGCAGCAGCCACACCCCGGTGGAGGCGTGCCAGGAGAAGACCCGCCGGTAGCCGCGGACGCCGCGTGCGGGACGGACCATGTCGCGCTTGGCGCGCATCTTCCGGATCCGGATCACCCACAGGCCGAGCCCGGCGAGGGCGACGACGCCGAGCCAGGACGCGGCGGTCTCGGAGTAGAGCCGGCCGATGTCGCCGAGGAACAGCGTGCGGTGGAACGTGCTGATCCAGGTTCGGAACGGCAATGATCCAGAGGTGCCGTAGACCAGGAGGTCGCCGCGGACCTCGGCTGTTCCGGGGTCGACGAAGACCGCGCGGTCCTGCGAGTCCATCAGACCCGCTTCGGCGTACATCACCCGGGTCGTGGCGCCCTGCTCGGGTGCGGGGCGGACGGCGGCGAGTGTGTCCTCGGGGTGGTGCGCGTCGATGTAGGCCTGCGCGGCGTCGATCTGGTCCGCGAGCGGCTTCGCGGCGGCCGTCGAGGGCGCGGTGAGCTCGTGCCGGTACAGGCCCTGCTCGATCGTCGGGCCGAGCGCGTACACGGCGCCGGAGAGCGCGGCGACGAGGATGAACGGGCCGACGAAGAGCCCGGCGGAGAAGTGCAGCCGCAGCAGGAGCTGCCCGAACCAGCCGCGGTGCGGACTCCGCGGCGGTGTCGCGGCGGGCGTGGGGGCGATCGGCGGCGTGGGACGGTCGTCGGTCGTCGTCATGTCGGTGTCCTCAGCTCAGGGGATGAACGCGAGCGCCATGCCGGCACTCATCAGGGTCAGCAGCACGCCGTCGACGCGTGCGAGGGGGTGCAGACGGACGCGGGCCGACGTGGCCACGCGGACGAGGAGCCAGAGCGTGGCGAGCCCGAACAGGACGACGAACGCCCACGACACGGGTGTCCACCCGGACCAGGTCGAGCCGGACATCGCGTGCCCACTGGACATCCGCATGCCGGGCATCGACATGGCGCTGCCGCTCCCGGTGGGCAGCATCATGACGCCCATCACCACCATCGCGCCCATCATCAGCACGTGGTAGCCGAGCACGAGTCGTCCGGATCCGCCCGGTCCGTGGTGGTCGTGCCGGCCGAGCCGTCCGCCGCTGAGCACGAGCACGAGGTAGAACGCCGTGCCGATGCCGAACACGACGACCTGCAGGACCGGCGGCGCGACCGTCATGCCCCACGACCACGGCATCGCGAGCATCGCGACGCTCATCAGGACGTGGAGGACGTCGCTCACGCGGGCGACGCCGTCCGAGCCGGGACGGCACGCGAAGGCGAGGTACCCGGCACCGGTCAAGGCGAACAGCACCGTGAGCGCGGTGGACAGCGGCAGGGCGTGGGACACGGGGACCTCTCGACGAGTGGCGGGGCGGCGCAACTCTACAAGTTGTAGAGCAGTGTTTTCTACTCGATGTAGAATCTCCGCGTGTCCAATCGTCCGGAGTCGTTCGCCACGGGTCCCCGCACGTGAACGGCAGGCGTCCGCACGGCTCGCTCGAGGCGCGCGTCGTCCAGGTGCTGACGGCGGCGGTGCCCACCCCGTCCGACCCGCCCGCCACCGGTCGGGCGGTCCGCGACGCGCTCGCCGCTGCGGGGGACGAGCTCGCCGTCACCACGGTGCTCACGGTCCTCACGCGGTTGCAGCGGAAGGGCCTCGTCGAGCGCGACGCCGACGGCCGCGCATACCGTCCGACCCGCAGCGGATCAGAGGCCACGGCCGAGGCGATGACCGCGGTGCTCGCCCGGGCGGGGGACCGCGCAGCGGTCCTGCAGCGGTTCACGGGAGCCCTCGACGAGCACGACCTCGACGTCCTGCGTGCGGCGCTCGGGTCCGGTCGCCGGCTCGACTGACCCGGCACCCGGTGGGAGGATCGTCACCGTGCTCGTCGTCCTCGGTCTCGTCGGCTCCGCCGTCGCGGTGACCCTCGCCGCACCCGTCGTGCTCGGACGCGGCACCTGGTGGACCCGGCACCCGACGCTGGCGCTCCGGTCCTGGCTCGTCGCCCTCGCGCTCGCCGCCGGAGCACTGCTGCTGAGCGTGGCCGTCGCGGCCACCATCGTGGCGGTCCGCGCGCACACGTCCGGGTTCGGGGCGGTCGCCGCCGGGCTCTTCGCCTGGTGCGGCCTGGCCGTCGCCGGCGGTGTCGGAGCGCTGCTCCTGACGACCGCCGAACCGCTGTCGGACGCCGCACGCCGCGCCGACGCCGCGGTGACGCTGCTGGTCGCACGCTCGGCCGGGCGGCCGCGGCGGGTCGGGGCGCACGAGGTCGTGTCGCTGCCGGTGGACGTCCCGCTCGCGTGCGCGACGCCGGACGGGCGCATCGTCGTGTCGACCGTCGTCGAGGCCGCCATGTCGCCGCAGTGCCTCCGCGCGGTCGTCGAGCACGAGCGGGCACACGTCCGAGGGCGGCACGAGCTCATCCGGCGCATCGCGGCCGTCAACGCCGCCGCCTTCCCCGGCCTCCGGACGGCGCAGGACCTCCGGCGGACGGTCGCGCTCCTCGTCGAGCTGGTCGCCGACGACGCCGCCGCGCGCGTGTGCGGTCCGGCCACCGTGTGCAACGCGCTGGTCGCGATGGATGCCCTCGACCCGGACCCCGGCCTCCAGCTCCGTGCCGAGCGGCTCGCGAGGGTGCGGGTCCGGACGTGGGAGCACCGCCGAGGCGCCGTCGCAGCACGCTGAACGCTTGCACAAGAATGCACTGCGGGATCGATTTCTACCCGTCGTAGAATGTGCTGCATGGAGCAGTTCGAGTACCACGTGGACGGCATGACCTGCGACCACTGCGAGCGTCGCGTCGCCGCCGAGGTCGGCACGGTCCACGGCGTCGAGCACGTCACGGCGGACGCGTCCACCGGGCTCGTGGTCGTCACCGCGGACCACCGACCGGACCGGGACGCCATCGCCGAGGCCGTCGACGAGGCGGGCTACGAACTCACCCGTGGCTGACGCCGCGGTCGAGCCCGACCGGGAGCCGGACCGTCCCGTCCCGTCCCGTCCCGTCCCGCGCCGAACCGTCCTGCGCCGACCCGGCCGGACTCGGCTCGTCCGGCCCGCCCGTGGCTCCTGCCCGTGGCGGCCGCGGTCGTCGGGGCGGTCATCGTCGTCGTCGCGGTGGTGCTGCTCGGCGCGGCCCCCTACGACCAGCTCAGTCGCGGGTACCCGGGCCTCCCCACGTCGATCACGAGCGCCGTGCTCCGGCTGGTCGCCGACCTCGCGGGCGGCACCACGGTCGGCGGACTCCTCGCCGCCGCGGTCCTGACGCCGACCCGGGCACGCGGCACCGTCGGCGGCGGTCTGGAGCGGTCGGTCGTCCGACCCGCCGCGTGGGTGTGGTTGATCGCCGCGGTGCTCCTCGTGCCGGTCGACGCGGCGGACGCCAACGGTGAGCCGTTCGCCAAGCTGCTCGAACCGGGCGCGCTCGCGTACCTGGTGCAGGCGAGCTACCTGCCGGGCGCCTGGCTCGTCGTCGTCGGTGTCGCACTGACCGTCGTCGTCGCGGTGCACCTCGTCCGCAGCTGGGTCGCCACCGTGCTGCTCGCCGCGATCGGTGCCGTCGGTCTGCTCGCCCCCGTCCTGGTCACCCAGGTGCTCGTCGGGCCGAACCACGACTTCGCCGGGGACGCCGCGATGTTCGCCACCCCGGCACTCGGGGTCTGGACCGGTGCGACGGCGGCGCTCGTGGCCCGGTGGCGACGTGGCGTGCCCGGCCCGACCACGCTCCGGCGCCACCGCGTGCTCGCCGTCACGACCTGGGCGACGTGGACCGCGGGGAGCGTGGTCGTCATCGCGGTCGAGCTCGCCGGCCGCGCGCCGTGGTCGGTGCCCACCGGGGTGCTCGCCACCGTGCAGCTCGGGCTGGTGGCGGCCGTCGCGGCGCCGCTCGTGCTCCGTCGCCGGGCTGCCGCGTCGGCGACCACGCCGTCCGTCGTGCTCGCCGTGCTCGTCGTCGCCACGGCCGTCGGGGTCGTCATGACCCGGGTCCCGCCGCCCGTGTACTTCGTCCCGACGGACGGTCAGCAGCTGTTCCTCGGCTACCGGGTGGACACGCCCCTCACCCCGATCACGCTGTGGACCGCGGCCCGCGTGAACATCCTGTTCCTCGTGGTCTCCCTCGTCGGGATCGTCGCGTACGCGGCCGCCGTCGTCCGGCTCCGGCGGCGGGGCGACCACTGGTCGAACGGCCGCACGAGCGCGTGGATGCTCGGCTGGGTCTCCGTCATCCTCACGACCTCGTCCGGCGTCGGCCCCTACTCGTCGGCCTCCTTCGCCGTGCACATGGCGCTCCACATGAGCCTCAACATGCTCGGACCGCTCCTGCTCGTGCTCGGCGGTCCGGTCACCCTGTTCCTCCGGGCGACGACCGCGCACCGACGCGACGAGTTCGCCGGCCCGCACGAGTGGCTCGTCGCCGTGACCCACTCGAAGCTCCTCCGCGCGACCTACAACCCGCTCTACGTCCTCGTCGTGTTCGTCGGGTCGTACTACGTCATCTACCTCACGCCGTTCTTCGACTGGGCGATGCGGTACCACTGGGCGCACCAGGCCATGACGCTGCACTACCTGGCGATCGGGTACGTCTTCTACGCGCTCATCATCGGCGTCGATGCCCCGCCACGCCCGCTGCCGTACATCGGGAAGCTCGGCCTGGTGCTCGCCGCGATGCCGTTCCACGCGTTCTTCGGCGTCGTCGTCATGACGAGCGACACCCTGCTCGCCGGCACCTACTTCCGCTACCTCGACGTCCCGTGGATCGGCAGCCTCGCCCACGACCAGTACGTCGCCGGCGGGGTCGCCTGGGCGGCCGGCGAACTGCCGCTCGTGGTGGTCGTCATCGCCCTCGTCACGCAGTGGGCGAAGCAGGACGCCCGCCAGGCGAAGCGACTCGACCGGCACGCCGACCGCGGCCTCGACGACGACTTCGAGCAGTACAACGCGATGCTCGGCCGCCTGTCGACGCGCGACGAACCCGCACCGGAGCGCACCGCGCAGCGGCCGACGCTCACCGTCACCGACCACGGGGAGCGACCGTGACCACCTCCGCCAGCACCACCTCCGCCAGCACCACCTCCGCCAGCACCACCACCGTCGGCTCCTCGACCGGCTCCGTCGACCTCCGGCTCGAGCTCGACATCGGCGGGATGACCTGCTCGGCCTGCGCGAACGCGATCGAACGGAAGCTCGGCAAGCTCGACGGCGTCACCGCGTCCGTGAACTTCGCCACCGAGCGCGCCACCGTGAGCGGGCTCGGACCGGACGACGCCGGGACCGCCATCGCCCAGGTCGAGCGCGCGGGGTACACCGCGGCCGTGCACACGCCGGGCGACGACGCCTGGAGCGCCCGCGCCGCCGAGACCCGGACCACCACGCTCCGCCGACGGCTCGCGGTCGCCGCGCTCCTGACGATCCCGCTGTGCGACCTCACGATCATCCTGGCGCTCGTCCCCGCCTGGCGGTTCCCCGGCTGGCAGGCGCTGTGCGTGCTCCTCGCGGTGCCGATCGTCACGTGGGCCGCCTGGCCGTTCCACCGCGCGACGCTCCGCGGGATCCGGCACCGCAGCACGAGCATGGACACCCTCGTCTCACTGGGTGCGGTGGTGTCCTTCGGGTGGGCGCTCTGGACGCTGCTCGTCGACCCGGCGACCACCCCCGGGTACTGGCTCGGCTTCGGGCGCACCCCGGCCGGCGCGGACTCGATCTACCTCGACGTCGCCGCGGGCATGGTCACCTTCCAGCTCGCCGGACGCTACTTCGAGAGCCGCAGCCGCCGTCGCGCCGCCGACGTCCTCGAGGCGATCGGTGACCTCGGCGTCAGCGAGGCACAGGTGCTCGACGACGACGGGGAGCGGACCGTCCCGCTCGGATCGGTCCGCGTCGGCGACCGGGTCGTCGTGCGTCCCGGGGGTCGCGTCCCCGTCGACGGGACCGTCACCGAGGGGACGGCGACCGTGGACACCTCGGCCATGACGGGGGAGTCCGTCCCCGTCGAGGCCACGCCCGGCGACACCGTCATCGGCGGCACGCTCGTGGCGGGCGGGCGGCTCGTGGTCCGTACGGACGCGGTGGGCACCAGGACCCGCCTCGCGCAGATGGCCGCGGTCGCCGACGACGCCCAGCGCCGCAAGGCCGCGGTGCAGCGGACGGTCGACCGGGTCACGTCGGTGTTCGTCCCCGTCGTCATCGGCATCGCGGTCGTCGTCGCCGCCGGCTGGCTCGTGGCCGGTGCGCCGACGGGCACGGCCGTCGCGAACGGCGTCGCCGTGCTCATCATCGCCTGCCCGTGCGCCCTCGGTCTCGCCACCCCGACGGCGCTCATGGTCGGTGTCGGTCGCGGTGGGCAGCTCGGTGTCCTCATCAAGGGGCCCGATGCACTCGAGGCGAGCGGACGCATCGACACCGTCGTCCTCGACAAGACCGGCACGCTCACCACCGGGCGCATGGCGGTCACCGGGATCGACACCTTCGGCGCGGACGCCGACACGGCGCTGGCGCTCGCCGCGGCGCTCGAATCGGCCTCCGAGCACCCGATCGCGACGGCGATCACCACCGCGGCTGCGGAGCGGGTGGGGCGCCCCGGACCGGTCGCGGACTTCACGGCCCACGCGGGGCTCGGCGCCTCCGGCACCGTCGACGGGCGGCGCTGCGTCATCGGTCGACGTGAACTGCTCGAGGACGCCGGCGTCCCGGTCGACGCGCGGGTGCGCGAAGTGGTGGACGGCCGGGAGGCATCGGGTGCGACGGTCGTGCTGCTCGCGGTCGACGGGGTGGTCGCCGCCGTCCTCGCGGTGCGCGACACGCTCCGGCCCGGTGCCGTCGAGGCGGTCGGGCGGCTGCGCCGCCTGGGGCTGCGCACGGTCCTGCTCTCGGGCGACGCGGAGGCGACGGCGGCCGCCGTCGGCGCCGTCGTCGGCGTCGACGAGGTCATCGCCCGCGTCCTGCCGGACCAGAAGGCGGAACGTGTGGCGCGCCTCCAGGCCGACGGCCACCACGTCGCGATGGTCGGCGACGGGGTCAACGACTCCGCCGCGCTCGCGACCGCGACCCTCGGCGTGGCCGTGGTGCAGGGGACCGACATCGCGATGAAGGCAGCGGACGTGATCGTCGTGCGCGAGGACCTGCAGGCGGTCGTGGACGCCGTGCTGCTGTCGCGGGCGACGCTCCGGACGATCCGCGTCAACCTCGTGTGGGCGTTCGGCTACAACATCGCCGCGATCCCGCTCGCGGCGGCCGGGTTCCTCAACCCCCTGATCGCGGCGGCGGCCATGGCGCTGTCGTCCACCCTCGTCGTGTCGAACAGCCTGCGGCTGCGGTCCTTCGGGCGCTGAACAGGGCGCCCGGAGGACTGCTCGGGACACCAGCCGGAAGACGCACCCGTCCGTGAGGGGTCATCAAGACCCCCCGAACGGGGCACACATGGTGCACAATGTCCGGGGACGCATCACCGAACGCTGCCCCACGACCGTTCGGACGTCCCCTGCACCAAGCGTCCTGCGCCCTGCGAACCCGACACCTCCGAGGAGCTCGACATCTCTGTCTCCACGACGCGCACCCGCGCGCACGAACACACATCCATGCCCATCGACGATGGGAGCACCCGGTGAACCGCCGGCGCATGGTCGTCGCGGCCTCGACCGCCGCGGCCCTGCTGATCGGCATCCCGACCGCCGCCTCCGCCGCACCCTGGTGGGGATGGCACCACCACTGGCACCCGACGCCCACGCCGACCGCCTCGCCGGACCCGACGGACACGCCGACGGACACGCCCACGGACGACCCGACCGACACGCCGTCGGACGAGGCGACCCCCACCGCCGAGGCCACACCGAGCGGCGCCCCGATCGAGGTGACCCCGAGCGAGGAGTCCACCCCGACGGCGACGGCCACACCGAGCGCCGAGGCCGACCAGGTCGCGTCCGACCCGAGCGGGGCCACCCCTCCGGCGGCGTCGTTCGTCGAGGACTTCGACGCCTCGGCCGCGCTCGGCCAGGTCGCTTCGCTGTACCAGCAGGCGTGGCAGCCGTACCCGGACGGCACCTCCGGCATCTACGACCCGAGCAAGACCGTCACCGTCCACGACGGCGTCATGGACGTCGCGCTCGGCGGTGCGGGCACGGCCGGCACCTTCGGCACGAAGGACGGCGCGTGGGGCCACGTCGGCGGGTCGTTCTCGGTCCGCGCGAAGGCCACCGGCGGTGACGGCAACGGCGCGGCGTTCATGCTGTGGCCGACGTCCGACAAGTGGTCCGACGGGGAGATCGACTTCCCCGAGGGCAACTTCGAGTCGGAACCGATGGCGTTCCACCACTCGATGACCCCCGGGCAAGAGGCCGAGCGCGTCCAGGTCCCGACCGGGGTCTCGTGGCGCGACTGGCACACGTACACGGTCGACTGGGACCCGGGGAAGTCGGTGACGTACAGCGTCGACGGCAAGGTCCTCGCGACCATCACCCACGACGTCCCGACGACGCCGCACCGCTTCATGTTCCAGACCGGCAACTGGGGTGCCGACGGCAACCTCCTCATCGACTGGGTGTCGACGACGGAGTGATCCACCCGGTCGCGGACGCCGATCGTCGCGCGACCGACACAGCCACCTGACGGACGGGAGGCACGGTGCCCAACCGCAGCGTGCCTCCCGTCCGTGCGTCCACCGGTAGCGTTCCGGCATGATCGTCTGGTTGAACGGCACGCACGGGGTGGGCAAGACGACCACCGCCCGACTGGTCCAGGAGCGCCTTCCGGGCTCGCGCGTCCTGGACGCCGAGAAGGTCGGGGAGACCCTGATGGACGTGTCGCCGTCCCTGGGGTGGACGGGCAACTTCCAGGACTGGGACCCGTGGCGGCCCCTCGTCGTCGAGACCGCGCGGCGGGTGCTCGAGTACGCCGGAGGCACGCTCGTCATGCCGATGACGGTGCTCGTCGAGGCGTACTGGCGCGAGATCGCCGCCGGCCTCGCCGAGCACGGAGCCCCGGTCCGTCACTTCGTGCTGCACACCGACCCGGAGACGCTCCGCCACCGCATCCTGCACGATGAGGTCGTCGGACCGTCGACCTTCCGGCTCGCGTACGTCGACCGGTACGCCGAGGCTGCCGCGGGCTGGCTGCATGCCGAGGCCGAGGTCGTCGACACGACGTCCGCACCGGCCGCGGAGGTGGCGGACCGGATCGCGGCGTCCGTGCTCGGCGGCTGACGGCGGACGGGACGGCCGTGGCGGACGAAGCCGGGGCGGTGGCCGGCGCGGGCTGTGGCTCCCGTCGGTCCGACGCGTCCGCCGGTCAGTGCGCGGCGTCCGGGGGAGCGGACCGCACCGCCTGTGCTCGCCAGCTGATCTCGGCGACGAAGGACTCGGTGTCCGGACCGAGCGGATCGTCGGGGGCGTCCTCGACGAGGACGCCGAGCGCCGGGGCGAGCAGGAACGAGGTGGTGGTCTGCGTGCCGAACGGGTCGACGGTCGGCACCGCGACGACGTCGCTGAGGCCGGCGTGCGCGAGGGCCGCGGCGTAGTCGAGGACGGCGTCCGCGGCCTCGTCCGTGGTCAGGACGGCGGTGAGTCCGTAGACGATGTGCTTCATGATCCGTGCTGCGGATGGTGGGGTGAGCACGCGCGGGACGAGTGTTCCGGACAGAGGGGGGCGACGCCCATCCGGAGCCGGTACAGCGGAACCGGCTCGTCCTGGACAGTACGCGCCGTTCCCGGGTGGCGCACGGGTGCGGTGCGTACAGTTGTCCGGACCGCGTACGCGGCAACACATCGTTCGGCCGAAGGGCTGTCCCTGACGGAAGCGCCCACGCCATGGCCACGTCGTCCACCCTGTACCGCCCCACCGCACCACGTCCGGCCACGGTCCGGTCCGGCACCTCCAGCTACAAGGACCTCCTCCAGCAGGTCAAGGACGCGGGACTGCTCCGCCGTCGCACCGGCTTCTACTGGACCGTCTTCTCGGTCCTCGTCGCCGTCGGCGTCGTCGCCTTCGCCGCGACCGCCGTCATCGGGCACAGCTGGTTCGCGCTCATCCCCGCCGGGGTCCTCGGCGTGGTCTTCACGCAGTTCGCGTTCCTGTCGCACGAAGCGGCGCACCGGCAGATCTTCGCCTCCAACCGGTGGAACGACCACGCCGGTCGGTTCGTCGGGGTGTTCCTCGTCGGCATGTCGTACTCGTGGTGGATGAACAAGCACACGCGGCACCACGGCAACCCGAACACCATCGGCAAGGACCCGGACATCGCGCAGGACACGGTGTCGTTCGTCGAGGAGGACGCCGCGAAGCGCCGCGGACTGCTCCGGCTGTTGACCCGCGTGCAGGGCTGGGCGTTCTTCCCGCTGCTCACGATGGAAGGGGTCAACCTGCACTGGCTCTCGATCCGTGCCGTCGTCACGGGCGAGCACGTCAAGGGCACCGCGCGGGGCCGTGCGGTCGAAGGGGTGCTGCTGCTGGTCCGCTTCGGGCTGTACTTCTGGGCGGTGTTCGCATTCCTGCCGGTCGGTATCGGCTTCGCGTTCGTCGGGGTGCAGGTCGCGGTCTTCGGCGTGATGATGGGCGCGTCGTTCGCTCCGAACCACAAGGGCATGCCGGTGATCGCCGAGGGAGCCCGCATCGACTTCTTCTCGCGCCAGGTCCGCACGTCCCGGAACATCGTCGGAGGACGGTGGGTGGACCACCTGCTCGGCGGACTGAACCACCAGGCCGAGCACCACCTGTTCCCGAGCATGGCGCGACCGAACCTCCGTCGGGCGAAGCCGCTCGTCCAGGCGCACTGCCGCGAGCTCGGCGTGCCCTACACCGAGACGACCTTGCTGCGGTCGTACGGCATCGTCGTGGCGTACCTCAACCGGGTCGGCCTCGCGGCGCGGGACCCGTTCGCGTGCCCGATGGTGACGTCGCTGCGGCTCCACTGACCCGTACGGACGATCGGCGACGTCATCCCTGCCCCTCGTCCCGGAGGCGCCAGCCGTCCGTGGTCCGGACCCAGCACCACGACCAGTCGATCGTGCCCGGGTCGTCGCCGTTCATCCACCGCTGCGTGATCATCGAGGACACGCAGGTCTCCGCCGGGGTGCCCTGCCCGGCCGGGAACGCCTCGCCGGCTCCGACGTCCCGGTAGGCGCGCAGCTCCGGTTCGCCGTCGCTCCACGCCGTCGGCGCCCGCGGGCACCAGTCCGTCTTCCCGTCCGCCTGCAGGTAGTCCATCAGCGCGCAGTCGTGCCGGACCGCTGCCCCGAGGTAGGCGAGCGTCACCTGCCGTGCCGACGCGTCCCGCGGGGGTGCCTCGGCAGCGGCACGGGCGTGGGCGGCGGCGTCGACCGCGGCCGAGTGGATGACGACCGCGGTGCCGACGGCCACGACGGCCGCCGCGGCGAGCACGATCCGCCACCGCGTGCGCAGCCGTCGCGGCGCCGGTCCGGTCGTCGTCATCATCCGTGCTCCCGATCCGTCGTGGTCATCATCCCTGCCCCTGGTCCCGGAGTCGCCAGCCGTCGGGCGTCCGGACCCAGCACCACTCCCACGGCAGGGTGCCCCGGTCCGGGCCGACGAGCCCCCGCTGCGCGATCGTCGTCGCGACGCACTCCTCGTTCCGGGAGGTGGTCGGCGGCCCCTCGCGCACGGCGTGACGGGCGACGTGGCCGTACCCGGTGAGCGTGGGCTCGCCCTCGGCCCACCCGCGGAGGCCGCCGCACCAGGCGGTGGTGTGCGACGTCGTGAGGCGTGCCGTGAGGTCGCAGTCGTGCCACTCCGCGGCGTCGAGGTAGGTCCTCGTGACCGCGACCGGCGAGGCGTCCCGGGCGGGCGGGGCGACGTCGCCGTGTCCGAACGCGAGCGCACCGAGGATCCCCGAGGTCACCACGAGGGCGGCGAGGGTGATCGTCTGCGAGGTGCGCACTCCGTGATCGTGGCACGGCCGGCGACCGCCGTGGTGCCCCGCGGCGGGAACTCCGTCCCGGGGACGGTCCCGTTCGTCCTCGGGAGGGAAGCGTCCGGCCGACCGGCGGGCGCGGGCGGCGCGCAGGGCGGTGAGACGCCTGGCAGCCGGGGCGGATGCTCGTCAGCCGGCGGGCGGTGCGGCCGTGCTCGCCCGGACGACGAGTCGCGTCGGGACGAGGTCGGCGACGGTCGACGCCGGCTCCGGGTGGCCCTCGATCTGTCCGAGGAGGTTCCGGACCGCGCGCCGGCCGACCTCGTCGAAGGACTGGTGCACGGTCGTGAGCGGCGGCCAGAACGAGTCGGACTCGGGGGAGTCGTCGAAGCCGACCACGCTGAGCGACGCGGGCACCTCCCGCCCGGACTCGTGCGCCGCGCGGAGGACCCCGAGCGCGGTCTGGTCGTTGGCGGCGAACACGGCGGTGATGTCCGGCCGAGCGGCGATCGCGAGCCCGGCCTCGTAGCCGTGGGAGGTCGTCCACCCGCCGTGGAACACCGGTGGGACCTCCCGGCCGGCGCGTTCGAGGGTGTCCTGCCACGCCGCGAGCCGCCGTGCGGCCGAGTAGGACGAGACCGGTCCGGCGACGTGCCACACCGTCTCGTGTCCCAGGTCGAGCAGGTGTTGCGTGGCCTGGCGGGCGCCGTCGGCCTGGTCGGTGTCGATCGCGGGGTGCTGCGTGGTGCCGGTGGAGTCGATCACGACCATCGGGACGCCGTCGGGCAGGACGACCTCGGCGGTGTCGATGATGTGCGACTCGATGATGATGACGACCCCGTCGACCGCCTGCTCGTGCAGCCGCGAGAACGCCGACCGGACGCCCTCCTCGGTCCGGGACGCCATCGGCAGCAGGGTGATCGTGAAGTCGGCGGCCCCGGCGGCGTCGGCGATGGCCTCGAGCGTGCGCATGTTGCCGAAGGACGCGAGCGTGAACATGATCACGCCGATCGTCCGGAAGCGACCCGAGCGCAGTGCCCGTGCGGCGCGGTTCGGGCGGTACCCGAGCTCGTCCATGACCCGCTGCACCCGGTCGCGGGTGTGCGGGGAGACGTTGTCGAAGCCGCGCGCCACCCGGGACACGGTCTGCATCGACACGCCGGCGGCCTCAGCGACCGCCGCCAGGGACGGAGCACGGCGCACCCCGCTCAGTTCCGTGCTCACGGGCCCTCCCTCGACGCTCGTCATCGGATCGTGATCGAGCCCGACTCCGCTGACGCTAGCGCATGTTGACGTTGCCATGCTATCGTCGCGTCGTTCGATGTTGACGTCAACACGGCAGTGACCGAAGACGGTCGCCGCGGTGGTGAGCGGCGGCACCGACGCACCCGGAAGCAGGACGACAAGGGAGTCACATGACCACGCTCGAAGCGCGCGCACCCGGAGCCGCGGCTCCGGCGACGCCGCCACGGCGCCGCACCAAGCAGCGCGGCCGCTGGACCGGCTGGATGTTCGTCGGCCCCTTCGTCGTCGTCCTCACGGCGATGCTCATCGTGCCGATCGGCTACGCGCTCTGGCTCAGCCTGTTCCGCGACCAGCTCATCGGCGGCAACCAGTTCGTCTGGTTCGCCAACTACGCCCAGCTCCTGCAGGACGCCAAGTTCTGGACCGGGTTCGGCCGCGTCGCGCTGTTCCTCGTCGTGCAGGTGCCGATCATGCTCGTGGTGGCGCTCATCGCCGCGCTCGCCCTCGACTCCGCCCGTCTCTGGGCCTCGTCGTTCTTCCGCATCGCGATCTTCCTGCCGTACGCCGTCCCCGGTGTCGTCGCCGCGCTCATCTGGGGCTTCATCTACGGCAACCAGTTCGGTCTCACCGGGTCGATCAACAACGCCCTCGGCATCGACCTGCTCCAGCCGTTCAGCCCCGACTGGGTGCTCGCCTCGATCGGCAACATCGTCACGTGGGAGTTCGTCGGCTACAACATGCTGATCTTCTACGCGGCCCTGCGTGTGGTCCCGACCGAGCTGTACGAGGCCGCCGAGATCGACGGCGCCGGCCCGCTGCGCACCGTGTGGTCGATCAAGATCCCGGCGCTCCGCGGCTCGATCGTCATCGCGACGATCTTCTCGATCATCGGCAGCTTCCAGCTCTTCAACGAGCCGAACCTGCTCAAGACGCTCGCACCGAACGTCATCGGCACGTCCTTCACCCCGAACATGTACGCCTACTCGCTGTCCTTCAGCGGCCAGCAGTTCAACTACTCCGCCACCGTCGCGATCGTCATGGGCGTCATCACCGCCGTGATCGCCTACGTCGTCCAGGTGCGCGGGACCCGAGCGGAGAACCGATGAGCGCCGTCGACACCCAGACCCCGGCCGCCACCGTGACCGAGGCGGTGACCACCCGCCGCGGCGGCGGGGCGGGCCGCACCCGGGCCTCCCGTCCGAGCGCCCGTCAGGGCCGCGGTCCGCGCGCCCGCAAGTCACCGCTCCTGCTCGTGGTGATGATCGTCATCACCGTCTACTCGCTGCTGCCGCTGTTCTACCTCGTCGTCAACGCGACGAAGACGCAGGACCAGCTCCTCAGCACCTTCGGACTGTGGTTCGGCAACGGCTTCTCGCTGTTCCAGAACATCGGCGAGACGCTGACGTACGACAACGGCATCTACCTGCAGTGGCTCGGCAACACCGTCCTGTACGTCGTCGTCGGCGCCGGTGGGGCGACGCTCCTCGCGACCGTCGCCGGCTACGGCATGGCGAAGTTCCGCTTCCCCGGCCGGCGTGCCGTGTTCGCCGTCGTCCTCGGCGCGATCGCCATCCCCGGCACCGCGCTGGCCGTCCCGACCTTCCTGCTGTTCTCGGCGGTCGGGCTGACGAACACCCCGTGGGCGATCATCCTGCCGTCGCTCATCAGCCCGTTCGGGATGTACCTCATCTGGACCTACGCCATCGACGCGGTCCCGACGGAGGTCATCGAGGCGGCCCGCATGGACGGCGCCGGCGAGTTCCGGATCTTCTTCACGATCGCCCTGCGGCTGCTCGCCCCCGGCGTCGTCACGGTCCTGCTGTTCGCCGTCGTCGCCACGTGGAACAACTACTTCCTGCCCCTCATCATGCTCAGCGACCCGAAGCTCTACCCGCTCACGGTCGGCCTGAACCAGTGGAGTGCGCAGGCGCAGGGTGTCTCCGCGCACCCGATCTACAACCTCGTCGTCACCGGATCGCTCCTCACGATCATCCCGATCGTGGTCGCGTTCCTCTTCCTCCAGCGCTCCTGGCAGTCCGGCCTCGCGGCCGGTTCCGTCAAGGCCTGATCCCGCCACCCGGCCGCCGGTCCGCAGCAGCGGGCGACGGCCGGGAGGCACGGTGCGGGTCCGCCAGCGGACCGCACCGCAGCACACAGCAGCACCGCCAACACCCCGTCACGAAGAAGTGGAAGGCACACCCGAATGAAGAAGCAACTGCGGCGCGGGCTCAGCGCCCTCGCCATCGGCGTCACCGCGGCCATCGCGATGACCGCCTGCGCGTCCGGCAGCTCCGGCTCCGGCGGCGGCTCGGCCGACGACATCACCAAGGCGCTCGAGAAGGGCGGCACGATCACGTACTGGTCGTGGACCCCCTCCGCCGAGGCCCAGGTCGCCGCGTTCGAGAAGGCGTACCCGAAGGTCAAGGTCAAGCTCGTCAACGCCGGCACCGGCAACGACCAGTACACCAAGCTCCAGAACACGATCAAGGCGGGTTCGGGCGCCCCCGACGTCGCGCAGATCGAGTACTTCGCCCTGCCGCAGTTCGCACTGAGCGACTCGCTCGTCGACCTGAAGTCCTACGGCTTCGACAAGCTGTCCGACAAGTACGGCGCCGGCACCTGGCAGTCGGTCGACCTCGACGGCAAGATCTACGGCCTGCCGCAGGACTCCGGCCCCATGGCGATGTTCTACAACAAGAAGACCTTCGACGAGGCCGGCATCAGCTCCCCGCCGAAGACCTGGGACGAGTACGTCGCGGACGCCAAGAAGATCCACGAGTCGAACCCGAACGCCTACATCGCCGCCGACTCGGGCGACGCGGGCTTCACCACCTCGATGATCTGGCAGGCCGGTGGTCGCCCGTTCGAGGTGAACGGCACTGACGTCACCGTCAACCTGCAGGACTCCGGCACCAAGAAGTGGACCTCGACCTGGAACCAGCTCGTCGAGGGCGGCCTGCTCTCGCAGACCCCCGGCTGGACCGACGACTGGTACAAGCAGCTCGGCAACGGTGAGATCGCCACGATGGTCACCGGCGCCTGGATGCCCGGCGTCCTCGAGTCGAGCGTCAAGGACGGCAGCGGCAACTGGCGCGTCGCCCCGATCCCGACCTACGACGGCTCCTCCGACGTCACCGCGAACAACGGTGGTTCCGCCGAGGTCGTCATGAAGCAGTCGAAGAACCCGGCCCTCGCCGCCGGCTTCCTCAAGTGGCTGAACTCCTCGCAGGACTCGATCAACGTGTTCCTGAAGTCCGGCGGGTTCCCGTCGACCAAGGCGCAGCTCGACGCGTCGTCGTTCACCACCGAGACGCCGTCGTACTTCGGCGGCCAGGCGATCAACGAGGTGCTGTCGAAGGCGTCCTCGAACGTCGCCGAGGGCTGGCAGTACCTGCCGTTCCAGGTGTACGCGAACAGCATCTACGCGGACACCGTCGGCCAGGCGTACCAGGACAAGTCCGACCTGAACGCCGGCCTCGAGGCCTGGCAGAAGGCGATCGTGAAGTACGGCAACGAGCAGGGCTTCAAGGTCACCTCGAAGTAGTCCTGTCCCTCTCGTCCTGATCGAACCGGGGCCGCGCGGACACCGTCCGCGCGGCCCCGCCCCTGAAAGGCCCTCCCATGCGCTTCGCCATCGGCGACACCGACTTCCTGCTCGACGGCGAGCCGCACCGCGTCCTCTCCGGCGCGATCCACTACTTCCGCGTCCACCCCGACCTGTGGCAGGACCGGATCCGCAAGGCCAAGCTCATGGGCCTCAACACCATCGAGACCTACGTCGCCTGGAACGCGCACGCACCGCGCCGCGGCGAGTTCGACCTGACCGGCGGACTCGACCTCGGCCGCTTCCTCGACCTCGTCGCCGAGGAGGGCATGCACGCGATCGTCCGTCCCGGCCCCTACATCTGCGCCGAGTGGACGAACGGCGGGCTGCCGTACTGGCTCTTCGCCGACGGGTCCGTCGGGGTGCGCCGTGACGAGCCGGGGTTCCTCGCAGCAGTCTCGTCGTACTTGGAGGCGTTGGCGCCGGTGCTGGTCCCGCGGCAGATCGACGACGGCGGCCCGATCGTGCTCGTCCAGGTCGAGAACGAGTACGGCGCCTACGGCTCCGACCCCGTCTACCTGTCGAAGCTCGAGCAGATGCACCGCGACATCGGCCTGACGGTGCCGTTCACGAGCGTCGACCAGCCGATGGGCACCATGCTCGAGGACGGCTCGCTCCCGTCGCTCCACAAGACCGGCTCGTTCGGGTCCCGTTCGGCAGCGCGCATCGAGCGTCTCCGCGAGGTCCAGCCCACCGGCCCGCTGATGTGCTCCGAGTTCTGGGACGGCTGGTTCGACAGTTGGGGCGAGCACCACCACACCACACCGGCGTCCGACAGCGCCGCCGAGCTCGACGTCCTCCTCGCCGCCGGGGGGTCCGTGAACATCTACATGTTCCACGGCGGCACGAACTTCGGGTTCACCAACGGGGCGAACGACAAGGGCGTCTACCGCCCGATCGCGACCTCGTACGACTACGACGCCCCGCTCGACGAAGCCGGTCGCCCGACGGAGAAGTTCCACGCGTTCCGCTCCGTCATCGAGCGCTACGCGCCCGTGCCGCCCCTGCCGGCGTCGATGCAGCCGGGTGGGTCGGGTCAACTCGTCGCCGACGACGTAGTCGCTGGTCCCGGCGTCGGCCTGGAGGCACGGGTCGCCCCCGCCACGGACGTCGCCGTCCGTCTCGACCGCGTCGCACCCCTGCGCTCCCTGCTCCCCGCACTGACCGAGTGGTCCACGCACGACGCGCCGCCCACGTTCGACGCGCTCGGTGCCGCCTCCGGCTTCGTCCTGTACCGCACCGAGGTCGCCCTGCCCGACGGTGGCGTGCTGACGGTCGGCACCGAGGTCCGCGACCGGGCGATCGTGTCCGTCGACGGGGTCGTCGTCGGGGTCCTCGAGCGCGAGCACCACGACCGTGCGATCACGCTCCCGCCCGTCACCGGCACGCTGGAGCTCCTCGTCGAGGACCAGGGTCGCGTCGACTACGGTCCCCGCATCGGCGAGCCGAAGGGCCTCATCGGGGACGTCCGGGTCGACGGCGAGCTGCTGTCCCGGTGGACGGCGTCGCCGCTCGCGCTCGACCCGATCGCGCCCGCTGCCCTCGCCGTGCTCGACGGTTCGCCGTCGGAGGCCGGTGACGTCCTCGCCGGCCCCGTGTTCGCCGCGGGCTCGTTCGAGCTCGCCTCCGTCGAGGACCGCTTCCTGTGCCTCGACGGTTTCCGCAAGGGCGTGGCGTGGGTGAACGGGTTCTGCCTCGGCAGGTACTGGTCGCGCGGGCCGCAGCAGACCCTCGCCGTGCCGGGCCCGGTACTCCGCCGAGGCCGCAACGAGGTCGTCGTGTTCGAACTGCACGCCGCCGCATCCCGCACCGTGTGCCTGCTCACGGAGCCGGACCTCGGCCACACCGAGGGCTGAGCCGCCGCGGTGGCCGATCCGCTCGTGGTTGGTCGATCCGCTCGTAGGATGCCCGAACTTCCGGCACCCCACGAGCGATCCGGCTTCCTACTGCGGGCGTGATGGGTTGTCCCAGACAGCCGGGGCACCCGCCCACCCGCGCACCTGGAGCAGTCCCTCGCGCCGCCACCGCCAGAGGGGCGCGAACACCGTGCCGTCGTCCTCCCGCGCCTGGGTGAGCAGCCACATCTGTCTCCGGTGCTCCTCGCCGCGCGCATCTCGCCACTCGACGAACGCGTCGTCGAGCACGGTCGTGATGCCCGCCCGCGGAGCGCTCCACGAGAACATGAACCCGCGGTAGAGCAGGGTCTCCTCGGACAGGCGGACGCCGACGTGTCGAGCGCGGACCAGGCACCAGACGCCGAGCGCCACGAACACCGAGCCGAGGACGAACACGAAGCCCTTCGCCGAGGCCTCCGGCTCGAACGCGACGCTCGCGACGGAGCCGCCCACGACGATCAGCAGGGGACCCACCACGATCGCGTTCAGGACACGTTCCCAGCGCGGCGGGCGGATGACCGTCACGGTGCTCCCGCGTCGAGGGCGTCGAGCTCGCTCAACGCGCGGCGGGCGTCGGCGACCCGGTCGGCTTCCGGTCGCGACCACCACTCCGGGCCGCGCTCACCCAGGCCGTGCTTCGCCAACCCGTTCCGGTGCCGTGCGACCGCAAGAGCACCGTCGTCTCCGGCCTTCTTCGCCAGCTTGACGGCGTTCCGCCCGCGTCCGAGGTGCGACCGGAGCGCAGCGGCGACGTCCTCGGGGATCGCCGGGTCCGTTCGCCGCCAGCGCCGTCCGTCGACGACGAAGAAGTGGTCGTCGGGTTCGGTGGGCATGACCTGAGTCTGCACCGTCGGTGGTCAGCGGTAGACAGGTGGTGATGAGCGAAGCACGCACGCGTCCGATGCTCGACGTCCGCCGGATCTACGCCGAGGACGCCGCGCTCGAGCTGCCCCGTGGGCAGGAGGTACTGGGCCGCTGGCCCGACGCCGAGATCGTGCCGGTCGCCTCGCACTGGAACATCCCCGAGGTCCACGGCGACGAGCGCAACGTCCAGCGGTGGGTGCGGATCAAGACCGAGGCGCTCGTCCTCGGCGTGAAGAAGTCGCTCGTCACGCGGCCGAACGGGCGCTCGGCCGACTTCATCGCCCCCTCGACGGCGAACGGCTGCGCCATGGCGTGCGCGTACTGCTACGTGCCGAGGCGCAAGGGGTACTCGAACCCGGTCACGGTGTTCGCGAACATCGAGCAGATCACGAAGCACGTGGCGCGGAACATCGCGAAGCAGGGTCCGAAGACCGAACCGAACCAGTGCGACCCCGACGCCTGGGTGTACGACATCGGCGAGAACAGCGACTGCTCGGTCGACGCGATGATCAGCGACAACGTGCGCGACCTCTGCGACCTGTTCCGGATGACCCCGACGGCGAAGGCGTCGTTCGCCACGAAGTACGTCAACCGTGCCCTGCTCGACTGGGACCCGATGGGTCGCACCCGCATCCGGTTCTCGCTCATGCCGCACGAGACGGCGAAGGTGACCGACATCCGCACGAGCCCGATCGCCGACCGCATCGCCGCGGTGAACGACTTCGTCGATGCCGGCTACGAGGTCCACCTGAACTTCTCGCCCGTCATCCTCACCCCGACGTGGGAGTCCGATTGGGCCGAGCTCCTGCGGCAGGTCGACGACGTGCTCTCTCCTGCGGCCAAGGCGCAGCTCGCGGCCGAGGTGATCTTCCTCACGCACAACGAGCCGCTGCACGAGGTCAACCTCGGTTGGCACCCGAAGGCCGAGGACCTGCTCTGGCGGCCGGACCTGCAGGAGCAGAAGGTGTCACAGAACGGCGCTGTCAACGTCCGGTACCGGTCGGGGATGAAGGGCCAGCTCGTCGAGCGGTTCCGAGAACTCGTCGCGGAGCACCTGCCGAGCTGCCGCATCCGCTACGCGTTCTGACGGCCAACAGCGAACGCCCGCACCGTCGAGCGGTACGGGCGTCAGCGGAGCGGACGGATCAGTTGCCCGTCAGCTTGTCCTTGGCCTTCTCGGTCTCCAGGCGGGCCTCGCCCATGGCCTGGTCCTTCTGGCCCTGGTGCTTCAGCTCGTCGTCGTCGGTGTGCTTGCCGACCGCTTCCTCGACCTTGCCGACGATCTTCTGGGTGGCGTCCTTGGCCTTGTCTCCGAGCGACATGGTGTCTTCCTTCCTGTGGGAACCGCCGAGGGTCCCCGGCGCCTGTGCACCGAACACAACCAGACCCGCCGCCGCGGTTCGGGGCCAGGCCGCAGGTTCCTGTCCCCCGGTTGGTTCGAACGGGGTACGGGTCAGGGGATGAGCCGGTCGGCCCGGTACCGGTCGACGAGCTCCGCGAACGCGCGCTCCGTGCGCCGGAACGCCGTGAAGCCGGCCTCGCGGCTCTTGCCCATGTCGGTCACGACCTCCATCGCCCGCCCGAGGTCGGCGTCGGTGTGCCACCACGAGGCGAGTCGGGTGATGTCCCGCTCGGCCAGTCCGTGCCGCTCGGCGATCTCGGGCCAGGCCTGTTCGTACGGGGCCATCTGCTCCTCGAGGGGTCGGGCCGCGCCCTCGAAGCCGACGACGCGCGCCGGGTCGACCCCGAGGTGTGCGGCGAGCCGGGGCCACATCCAGCGCCAGCGGAAGACGTCGCCGTTCACGACGTTGAACGCCTCGTCGGCACCCTTGGGCGAGGTGGCTGCCCAGACCATGTGCTCGGCGAGGATGCCGGCGTCGGTCATGTCGGTCAGACCGTTCCACTGCGCCTCGCTGCCGGGGAAGACGAAGTCGAGGTCGAGCTCCTTCGCGAGCGTCGCCTGCACCGCGATCGTGAGGCCCATGTTCATGGCGTTGCCGACCGCGTGGCCGATGACGGTGTGCGAGCGGTGGACGGACCACGTGAAGCCCTGGCGCTCGGCCGCGGCGAAGAGCTCGTCCTCCTGCGCGTAGTAGAAGTTCGGGGTGTCGAGCCGCGGCTCCTCCTCGTGGAAGGGGGTGTCGGGCATCTCGCCCGCGGCGTACGCCTCGAACGGGCCGAGGTAGTGCTTCAGCCCGGTGACCAGGGCGACGTGGGCGAGCGGCGCGTGCGACAGCGCCGCGAGGAGGTCGCGGACCATCCCGCCGTTGACGCGGATGTTCTCGGCCTCGGTGTCCTGCCGTTGCCACGCGGTGAAGAACACGTGCGTCGGACGTTCGTCGGCGAGTGCCGTCCGGAGTGACTCCGGGTCGCGCAGATCGGCGGCCACGGTGCGGACGCCGTCGCGGGGGAGCGGTCGACGGGACAGCGCGGTGACGGCCCACCCGAGGTCGAGGAGGTGGTCCACGAGCGCGGAGCCGGTGATGCCGCTGGCGCCCACGACGAGGGCCTCGGGACGGACTGGTGTCGGTTCGGTGGTGTTCGTCATCGTGGTGGTGCAACGTCCGCGGACGACAGGTGTTCCCTACCGCGGGCGGCGGATCCGGATCGGCCCCTTGGCGGTGGACGGGTCCACGACGCTGCCGTGTTGCGTGATCTCGACCTCGCCACGGGCGACCATGCGGCGCGCTGCCCGGCGAGCCGGCTCCATGAGGTCACGCCAGCCGTCCGGGTCGAGCGCGCGGGCGGCGTCGGACGGGCAGATGCTCGACGACCGGGACCGTGCGGCGAGGAGCTCGTCGATCCGCTGTTCGAGCGCGCGGTCGGTCGCGTCGACGCCGTGCTTCCGGCACGCGGCCGAGCAGTACTTCGCGTCCGGGGCCGCCGACGAGGGCATCCGACGGCCGCACGAGGCGCACGTGCGTTCGGCGTGCTCGGCTGCGTTCGCCGCGGCGTCGGCCTCGGTCCTGATCGCGCGTCCCATGGGCCCATCCTCTCCCCGATGTCCGGTCCGGCGCCCAGCCCAGGCACGGCTGGCACGATCGGAGCAGTGACGACCGACACCGCACCCGGACAGCACCGCCCGCACGAGCCCGCCTGGGTCGAGCACGTGATGTGGTGGCACGTCTACCCGATCGGGTTCGTGGGGGCCGAGGTCCGACCCGAGACCGAGGTGGTGGACCGTCCCGTCGAGCACCGACTCGACCGCATCGCCGGCTGGCTCGACCACGTGGTGGACCTCGGGCTCAACGGACTGCTGCTCGGGCCCGTCTTCGCGAGCAGCACGCACGGCTACGACACGGTCGACCACTTCCGGATCGACCCGCGCCTCGGGGACGACGACGACTTCGACCGGCTGGTGACGGCCGCCCACGAGCGCGGCGTGCGGGTGCTGCTCGACGGCGTGTTCAACCACGTGGGTCGCGAGCACCCGGCCTTCCGTGCCGTCGAGGACCTCGGGCCCGACGCCGACACCGCGCGGTTGTTCGCCGTCGACTGGACGGGGTGGTCACCTGGACAGCCTGTGCCCGTGCGGGACTTCGAGGGCCATGACATCCTCGTCGCCCTCGACCACGAGGGTGCCGCAGCCGAGGACCTGGTCGTCGACGTGATGGCGCACTGGCTCGCCCGCGGGGTGGACGGGTGGCGGCTCGACGCTGCCTACGCGGTGCCCCCGGCGTTCTGGGCGAGGGTGCTGCCCCGGGTGCGGGAGCGGTTCCCGGACGCCTGGTTCAGTGGCGAGGTCATCCACGGCGACGCGGCGGAGGTCGCCCGCGCGTCGACGATGGACTCCACCACCCAGTACGAGCTGTGGCAGGCGGTCTGGCACGGCATCGCCGACCGCAACCTCTTCGAGCTCGCGCACGCCGTCGAACGGCACGACGAACTGCTCGCGACGCAGGTGCCGACCACGTTCATCGGCAACCACGACGTCACCCGGATCGCCGATGCCGTGGGGGAGCGGTTCGCCGGTCACGCGGCCGCCGTCCTGTTCACCGTGGCGGGGACGCCGGTCGTGTACGCGGGCGACGAGTACGGCTGGACCGGGGTGAAGGAGGAACGCGAGGGTGGCGACGACGCGGTCCGGCCCACGTTCCCGGAGGTACCGCCGGAGCCGACCGACCTGACGCACGCGTACGAGGGGCTCGTCGCGCTCCGGCGACGGCACCCCTGGCTGCACCGGGCGCACACCGACGTCGTGCACCTGGCGAACACCGCGCTCGTGCTGCGGACCGCGACCGCGGACGCGGCCGTGGTGACTGCGCTGAACCTGGCAGACGAGCCGGTGGAGCTGCCCGCGGCGGGTGCGACGCGCGTGGAGGCGGGCGGGGGCGACCTGCGGGACGGGACCCTGCGCCTCCCGGCCGGCGGGTGGGCCGTCCTGACGGCCTGACCGCACCGCGAAAGCGACACATCGCCGACCGCCGCAACGCGGAAGCGACAGATCTCTGCGGCCGGACCGCAGAGATCTGTCGCTTTGGCGCGCAAGGAGGAGTGGGACGACCCGCGCTACTTCCGCGCGGCCGCCGCCCGGCGCTTGTTGAACACGTCGAACGCGACGGCGGCGAGCAGCACCAGGCCCTTGATGAGCGACTGGAACTCGGTGCCGACACCGAGGATCGACATGCCGTTGTTCAGGATGCCGATGATGAGACCACCGACGATCGCGCCCGGCACCGTGCCGATGCCGCCCGTGACGGCCGCGCCACCGATGAAGACGGCCGCGATGGCGTCGAGCTCGAAGCCGTTGCCTGCGCCCGGAGCAGCGAGGTTGAGCTGGCCGGTGAACACCACGCCCGCCAGGGCCGCGATGACGCCCATGTTCACGAACAGCAGGAACGTCACGCGCTTCGTCTTCACGCCGGACAGCTGCGCGGCGAGGGCGTTGCCGCCGATCGCGTAGACGTGTCGGCCGAAGACCGCGCTCCGCATGACGACCGAGTAGATGACCACGAGGGCGCCGAGGACGACGAGCACGATCGGCGTGCCGTTGTAGCTCGCGAGCAGCAGGGCGACGTAGATCACGAGCGCCGCGCCGAACGCCGTCTTCACGATGAACCAGGCGAACGGCTCGCTCTCGAGCTGGTACTTGCGGCGGGTCGCCCGGCCCCGGAAGGCCGTGATCACCATGATCGCGGCCGCGGCGATGCCGAGGACCATCGTGAGCGGCTCGTACCCGGTGGTGCCGAACGACGGCAGGAAGCCCGATCCGAGCGACCGGAAGCCGGCCGGGAACGGCGAGATCTGCTGGTTCTGCAGGACGATCTGCGCCGCGCCGCGGAAGGCGAGCATGCCCGCGAGCGTCACGATGAACGCCGGGATCCCGAAGTAGGCGATCCAGAAGCCCTGCCACGCGCCGACGAGCGCACCGATCACGAGGCAGAGGACGACCGCGACCGGCCAGGGGAGACCCCACTGGGTGATCATCACACCGGCCATCGCACCGCTGAACGCGACGACCGACCCGACGGACAGGTCGATGTGGCCGGCGATGATGACCATCACCATGCCGATCGCCAGGATCAGGATGTAGCTGTTCTGGACGATGATGTTCGACACGTTGATCGGTGCCAGGGTGATGCCGCTCGTCGCCACCTGGAAGAAGATCACGATGACGATCAGCGCGATGAACAGGCCGATCTGTCGGAGCTGCCCGGTGAGGTAGCTCGCTGCGGACTTAAGCGCGTTCATTGACAGGGGTCTCCCGTTCCTGGGTCATGTACTGCATGAGGACCTCTGGGGTGGCCTCGGAGCGGGGCACGTCGGCGGTGATCGTGCCCTCGGAGAGTGTGTAGATGCGGTCGCAGATGCCGAGGAGCTCCGGGAGCTCGGAGGAGATCACGATGATCCCCTTGCCCTGGTCCGCCAGGCTGTTGATGAGCGTGTAGATCTCGTACTTCGCCCCGACGTCGATGCCGCGGGTCGGCTCGTCGAGGATGAGCACGTCGGGGTCGGCGTACATCCACTTCGACAGGACGACCTTCTGCTGGTTGCCGCCGGAGAGCTTGCCCGTGACGGCGTTCACCGACGGGGCCTTGATGTTCATGCTCTTGAGGAACTGCGACGCGACAGTGGTCTCCTGCGAGCTGTTCACGAAGCCCCAGTTGGCGAGCTTCCCGAGCGCCGACCCGGAGATGTTCCGCTTGATGTCGTCGATCAGGTTGAGACCGTAGCGCTTCCGGTCCTCGGTCGCGTACGCGATGCCGTTGTCGATCGCGCGGGTCACGGTGTTCGTCTTGATCGGGACACCGCGCTTGTACACGGTGCCGCTGATGCCGGTGCCGTACGAGTGCCCGAAGACGCTCATCGCGAGTTCGGTGCGGCCGGCGCCCATGAGCCCGGCGATGCCGACGACCTCGCCCGCGCGGACGGTGAGGTTCGCCTGGTGGATGATCTCGCGCGAGCCGTCGAGCGGGTGGTGGACCGTCCAGTCCTCGATGCGCAGGAGCTCCTCGCCGATCTTCGGCTCGCGCTCCGGGTAGCGGCTCGACAGGTCTCGGCCGACCATGCCGCGGATGATGCGGTCCTCGGAGACGTCGTCGCCGTGCATGTCGAGCGTCTCGATGGTCTTGCCGTCGCGGATGATCGTGACCTTGTCCGCGATCGCCTTGATCTCGTTGAGCTTGTGGCTGATGATGATCGCCGTCATGCCCTCGGCCTGCAGCGACCGGATGAGGTCGAGCAGGTGCGCGGAGTCGTCGTCGTTCAGCGCCGCCGTGGGCTCGTCGAGGATGAGCAGCTTGACGTCCTTCGAGAGCGCCTTCGCGATCTCGACGAGCTGCTGCTTCCCGACGCCGATGTCGACGATCTTCGTGACGGGGTTGTCCTTGAGCCCGACGCGCTGCAGGAGCGCCGCCGCCTCGAGGTTGGTCTGGTTCCAGTCGATGAGCCCGCCCTTCACGCGCTCGTTGCCGAGGAAGATGTTCTCGGCGATCGACAGGAAGGGACTGAGGGCGAGCTCCTGGTGGATGATGACCACGCCAGCGGCCTCGGAGTCGTTGATGGAGCCGAACCGCACCGGCTGCCCGTCGAGGAGGATCTCGCCGTCGAAGGAGCCGTGCGGGTAGACACCAGACAGCACCTTCATCAGGGTCGACTTGCCGGCGCCGTTCTCGCCGCAGATCGCGTGGACCTGACCGCGTTCGACCTCGATCGAGACCCCCTGCAGGGCCTTCACGCCGGGGAAGGTCTTGGTGATGTCCCGCATCTCGAGGATGGTGTCCGCCATGTGGACCGCCTTTCCGTCGTGCGCGCGTGCGCGCGCTGGTGGAGACGGACGGGAGGCGCGGTGCGGGCGTGCACCGCGCCTCCCGTCCGTGAGATGGGTCGCGCCTACTTCAGGTCGGCCTCGGTGTAGTAGCCCGAGTCGATGAGGACGGACTTGTAGTTGTCCTTCGTGACCACGGTCGGCTGGAAGAGGTAGGTCGGGACGACCTTCTCCTTGTTGTCGTAGCTCTTGGTGTCGTTCACCTCGGGCTTCTTGCCGGAGAGCAGGTCCTCGGCCATGGTGACCGACTGCTTCGCGAGCTTGCGCGTGTCCTTGTAGATCGTCGAGTACTGCTGACCGGCGATGATCGACTTGACCGACGCGGCCTCGGCGTCCTGGCCGGTGATCACGGGCAGCGGGCGGTCACCCGAGCCGTACCCGGCGCCCTGGAGCGCCGAGATGATGCCGATCGACATGCCGTCGTAGGGCGAGAGCACGCCGTTCAGCGTGGTGCCGCCGGAGTACGACTTCGCGATGAGGTTCTGCATGCGGGCCTTGGCGGTCGCCGGGTCCCACTGCTGCGTGGCGGCCTGGGAGAGCTGGTCCTGGCCGGACTGGATCTTCAGCGTGCCGTCCTCGAGGTACGGCTTCAGGGTGTCCATCGCGCCGTTGAAGAAGAACCCGGCGTTGTTGTCGTCGAGCGAGCCCGCGAACACCTCGATGTTGAACGGGCCCTTCTTGCCGGTCTTCTTGCCGTCCGAGTCGAGGATGCCCAGACCGGTGAGCAGCGAGGTGGCCTGGTCGACGCCGACCTTGTAGTTGTCGAACGACACGTAGTAGTCGACGTTCTTGTTGCCGGTGAGCAGGCGGTCGTAGGAGATGACCTTGATGCCGGCCTTCGCGGCGGCGTCGAGCTGGTCGGACAGTGCGCCACCGTCGATCGACGCGATGATCAGGACCTTCGCGCCCTTGGTGATCATGTTGCTGACCTGCTGCGCCTGCTGCTGGACCTTGTTGTCGCCGTACTCGAGGTCGACCTTGTAGCCGGCCTTCTCGAGGTCGCTCTTGACCGCGTCGCCGTCCTTGATCCACCGTTCGGAGACCTTGGTCGGCATCGCGACGCCGACGAGCGCGCCCTTGTTGTCCCCGCTGCCCCCACCGCTGCCGGTGGCGCCGCGTCCCCCTGCGGAGCACGCCGCCAGGCTGACTGCCAGGCCGACGGCGACGATCCCCGCTGCGATCTTGCGCTTCATCATCGAAGTACCTCTGTTCCTCTCACGTCGTCCTCGACGCGCTGGGTTCGGGCTGCTGTGCCCCGTTGTGCTCTGGATGCGAGCTGTGGTGCTCTGAGTGAGCGCTCACATCATGTGGGTTCCGTGACGGGGTGTCAACTCGTCGTGATCATTTCGCGACCTTTCCTCGTCCGGCGGATCCAGCGGTACGGTTGCCCACGTGACCACCACGACGGCCCACGGGGGCAAGGGCCGCAAGGCGCCGACGATCTTCGACGTCGCCGAGCGCGCCGGGGTGTCCCACCAGACCGTCTCGCGCGTCATCAACGGCGACCCCACCGTCCGCGAGCAGTTCCGCGCCCAGGTCGCCGCCGCCGTCAGCGAGCTCGGGTACCGACCCCGGGCCGCGGCACGGGCGCTCGCCGGGGGACGGAGTCGTGCACTCGGGATCGTCAGCGCGGGCGAGGCGCTCTACGGCCCCTCGAGCACGGCGATCGGCTTCGAACGCGCCGCCCGCGGAGCCGGCTACCACGTGTTGCTCTCGACCCTGCCGGAGGATCCCCGCCCGGTCGACCTGTCGAACGCCCTCACCACGCTGCTCGCGCAGGACGTCGCCGCCGTGGTGCTCGTCGCCGCCGACAACCGCGTGCTCGACGCCCTCGCCTCGCTGACCGTCCCCGTGAGCGTGCCGGTCGTGGTCGCGAACGCCGTGCAGCGCGACGCCGCACGCACCGACGCGGCCCCGAACGTCGCGGCCGTCGCGATCGACCAGGCGGCCGGGGCGACCCTGGCGATGGAGCACCTGCTCGCCCGCGGGCACCGCCGGATCGTCCACATCGCCGGACCCTCGGTGTCGCAGGAGTCCGAGGTCCGTCGGGCGACCTACGAGCGGATCATGGCCGGACGGGGTCTCGAACCGGTCGTGCTGCAGGGCGACTGGACCCCGGCGAGCGGCTTCGCGGCGGCGCAGTCGCTCGACGTGCACACCGTCGACGCGGTCTTCGCCGGGAACGACCAGATGGCCCTCGGCGTGCTGCACGCCTTCGCCGAGGAGGGTCTCCGGGTCCCCGACGACATCGCGGTCGTGGGCTTCGACGACGTGCCCGAGGCCGCGCACTTCACGCCGCCGCTCACCACCGTCCGCCAGGACTTCCGCGCGATGGGGGAGCGGGTGCTGGCGTCGGCCCGGGCCCTCGTCGAGGGGGAGTCCCACGACGAGGAGCTCATCGCGCCCGAGCTCGTGGTGCGCCGGAGCGCGTAGGTCGCTCCACACGACGGACGCCAGGCGCGGGACCGACCCGTCCCGCGCCTCCCGTCCGTCGCCGCTGTGGTCAGCCCTTCAGCGCACCCGACGACAGCCCCGCCACGTAGAACCGCTGCAGGCCGACGTACAGCGCGATGCACGGGATCATCGCCACGACCGACCCCGCGACGAGGTTGCCGTACGACACCTGCCCGTACGCACCCGTCTGCAGGTTGAGCAGCGCCACGGGGAGCGTGTAGAGCGAGTCCTTCGTGAGGAAGGTCAACGCTCCGAGGAACTCCGTCCACGACGCCAGGAACGCGTAGAGCGCGGCCGTCGCCGCCCCCGGCAGCAGCAGCGGCCGGAGCACGGAGACGACGACCCGGAAGCGGGAGGCTCCGTCGACGAACGCCGAGTCCTCGAGCTCGGTGGGGATCGACTCGAACGCGTTCCGCATGACGAACACGCCGAACGGCAGGTTGACGGTCGTGTAGAAGAGCACGAGACCGAGCAGCGAGTTCGTGAGCTTCATGGCGTTCATCTCGAGGTACAGCGGCGTCAGGATCGCCTGGAACGGCACCATCATCGTCAGGAGCACGAGCCCGAAGACGAGTCCGGCGCCGCGGAACCGGAAGCGGGCGAACCCGTACCCGGCCATCGTGGCGAGCACCGCGGTCAGCACGGCGGTCGAGATCGACACCACGAGCGAGTTGATCACGCCGGAGAGCAGTCGCGCCGACGGACTGAACACGGCTCGGAAGTTCTGCCAGGTCAGGTCGAAGAACGTCGCCGGGTCCGGCGCCTGCGTGATCACCGACTCCGGTTGGAACGCCCGCAGGATCGCCCAGAGCAGCGGGACGCCGAACACCAGGGCGGATCCCACGCCGGCGATGACGTAGAGGGTCCGCTTGACGGCGGTGTCGCGCGGGTGGCGGACGCTGCCCTGGTGGTGCCGACGCCGGTGCCCGTCACCGGTCGTGACGGCACGGGTGGAGAGGTCGGCAGCGGCGATGGTCGACGGGGTGGTCGTGGTGCTCATGGTTCAGTCCTTCTCGCGGAGTGCCCAGAACTGGAACACGGTGACGGCGGCGATGACGACGACGAGGGCGATGGACTCCGCGGTCGCCGCGCCGAGCTGCAGGTTCACGAACCCGCGGTTGTAGATCGCGTTGACGATCGTCGTGGTCTCGGTGCCCGGTCCGCCCTGGGTGAGGATGTAGAACTGGTTGAACGCCAGCAGCGACCCGATGACCGAGATGATGACGCTCAGCGCGACCGTCGACCGGATCATCGGCAACGTGATGAGCCGCTCGGTCTGCCACCACGACGCGCCCTCGAGTTGCGCCGACTCGTACACCTCGTCGGGCACACCCTGCATGGCCGACATGAGCAGCACCATCGTCAGCCCGGACACGGCCCACACCACGAGCACGCAGATGAGCAGCGTCGCGAGCGGTCCGTTGACGAGCCACGCCGTGCTGCCGTCGGTGATCCCGAGCCACCGCAGGACCATGTTCACCGCGCCCGAGTTCGGCTGCGCCTCCAGGACGAGGGTGAAGCTCAGGGTCGTCAGTCCCACGACGTACGGCAGGAAGAACACCGTCCGGAGGAACGTGCTGCCACGGCGCCGGGCGCGGACCACGACGGCGAGGAAGTACCCGAGCGCCAGGATCGGGACCGTCACGATCGCCGTGTAGAGCAGCGTGTAGCCGATCGCGTGCACGAACGTCGGGTCCTGGAACAGCGTGAGGTAGTTCTCCAGGCCGATGAACCGGTACGGGCCGATCAGGGGCCAGTTCGTCAGCGAGATGTACAGCGCGAAGAGGAGCGGCGCGAGGACGAACACCGCGACGAACGCGATCGCCGGGGTGACGAGCAACGCGCCGGTGCGCGGCGGGTGGGTGAGCGAACTCCGGGTGGCCGGACCGCGGCCGCCGACGGTGGGGCGACCGGCTCCCGTCCGGTGGGGACGGGATGCGGAGCCGGACGTCCGCTTGGCGGGGATGGTCGACATGCGTGCACCTCTCTGTGCGACTGACTGGCCGTGCGGGTCAGGCCTGGACCTGGTCGAGGATGCGCTCGTACTCGGGTTGCGCGGCCTGCATGGCCGGTCCGACCCCGGCGCCGAAGACGGCCTCGCGGAACATCGCGAAGTACGGCGACGAGGGCTGGTTGACGAGCAGGTTGTAGGCGAGCGTCCGCGGCGCGTAGCCCTCGTCGATGGCGTCGAGCGGCCCCGAGGCGAGCGGGTACTGCTTCCGGTACGCGGGCGTCGCGGCGTCGGAGCGCGTCGGGAAGTAGCCGCCGTCCGGCAGGGCCTGCTGCGGGCCCAGTCCGTTCGCGTACCGCATGAACGCCCAGCCGCCGGAGGGGTTCGCCGCCCCGTTCGGGATGCACATGTTGTCGCCCCCGTCGAAGAACGACCGCTTGCCGTCCCACGACGGGATGAGCACCGTCCGCATCTTCGCACGCATCGACTTCGTGGCAGCGGGGACGGTGGCACCGTACGAGGTCGGGAAGATGCCGACCTTGCCCGCGCGGAAGTCCGCCCCCCACGTCGTGCCGGCGTCCGCGAACGCGGCCTTCGAGAGCACGCCGTCCTTCCACAGCTCGCGGTAGAACTCGAGCATCCGTTCGAGGGCGACGTTGCCGGTGATGTTCGCCCGTTGCGACCCGACCTCGCCGGACATCATGTCGACGCCGGTGGCCCAGACGTGCGGCTGCGTGACGAAGCCGATGATGCCCGCGGAGTTGCCAGCGATCGACCACCCGTAGACGTCGTCCGCGACCTTCCGGAGCGCCTTCGCCGCGACGAGGAGGGAATCGAGGTCCTTCGTGGAGTCCTCGACGTCGAGCCCGGCCCGCTCGAACAAGTCCGTGTTGATGAACAGTTGCGAGTTGTCGGCGAGGTACGGCAGTCCGTAGTACCGGTCCCGGTACTCGAGCAGCCGGAGGTGCCCCGGGGACAGCTCGGAGAAGTAGTCGAGACCCTTCACGACCTCGGTCAGGTCGGCGAACGCCTCGCGGAAGATGAACAGTTGCGAGTTGATGTCGTCGATGTCCACCACGTCCGGCGGCTCACCTCCGCGGATCGCGGTCGCGAGCTTGGTGACGTACTGCCCGTCCGGCACCGGCGTCAGTTCGACCTGCAGCTCCGGGTTCGCCCGGTTGAAGCCCGCCACCGTCGCGGTGAGGCCGGCCTGTGTCGCGGCGCGGCACCACACCTGCACGGTGCCGGTCGCGCCCTTGCCGAAGCTCGCGCGCTGCGCGTCGACCTTCGGCAGGGTGCCGGAGCACCCGGCGAGGGCGAGTGCAGCGGCGCTGGCGAAACTGCCTGCGAGGAACGTTCTCCGGTCCACGACGTCACCGCGCGATCGGGAGCCAGACGCGCATGGGCGCGGCCCCGCGGTTCGCCCAGGCGTAGTAGGGCACCGCAGTCGCCGTGACGGCGTGCGTCGTTCCGGCACTCGCCGTGTCGGCCGGGAGGCGCGGATCGCCCCCGGCGCCACCGGTCGCGTCGTCGACGTCGGTGGCGTCGAGGGCCGACGCCGTGCCTCCCGTCCTGCCCGCGTCGATCCGGCGGTACGGCCACGCTGCCTGCTCGTGCGACGACGGTGCGGAGCCCGGGACGCGCAGCGTGACGACGCCGTCGAGGAGGTCGTCCCGCCGCTCCTCGGTGATCGGCGCCGACGGGTCGACCGTCAGGTCGTCGACGGTGAAGCCCTCCTGGTCGGCCTGCTCGACCGCGTAGACGAGCGGGCCGCGTTCGATCGCGACCTGCCCGCGGGACGCGTCGATCCGGGAGTCGGCGACGTACGGGTGCGGCGTCGTGTCGAAGACGAGCTCGACCGTGTCGCCGGCGGTCCACTCACGGTCGATCACGTGCAGGGTGCCCGGCTCCGGTGACGCCTGGCCGTCCGGGCCGGACACCGTCGTGACGTCCGACCACCCCGGGATGCGCAGGCCGAGGGCGAGCGGCCCGTCCGCCGTCACGGTGACGACCACCCGGCCGTCGTGCGGGTACCCGGTCTCCACGCGGACCGGCCCGAGGTCGGCGGTGGCGTACTGGTGCACCTGGAGGCCGCCGTCGGTCGCGGTCGCGAGGTAGCCGTCGAGGCTCGCGAACGTCCGCATGATGTTCGGCGGGCAGCAGGCGCAGTCGAACCAGCCGCGGCGGCCGTGCGCCGGAGAGCGGTTCTCATCTTGGTGGGCGTGGTCCCGCTGCTGCAGCGGGTTGACGTAGAAGTACTCGGTGCCGGCGAGGCTCACGCCAGCGAGGAACGCGTTGTACAGCAGGCGCTCGATCGCGTCCGCGTAGACGGGCCTCCCGGTCGCGAGCAGCAGCCGCCACGCCCACTGGATGCCGCCGATCGCGGCGCAGGTCTCGGCGTAGCCCCGGTCGGTCGGTAGCTCGTACGGGTCGCCGAACGCCTCGTAGTCCCAGCGTGCGCCGAGGCCGCCCGTGATGAACGCCTTCGTCGCCATCATGTCGGCGAACTGGCGCTCGCTCGCGGCGAGGAGCTCGGTGTCCCCGGTCTCGATCGCGACGTCGACCGCTCCCGCCGCCAGGTACACGGCGCGGACCGCGTGGCCCTCGACCGTCGTCGCCTCGCGTGCGGGGATCCGGTCCGAGAAGTACGTCGGCTCGCCGCCGGCGCGTTCGATGATGCCGTGGCCGCGTGCGTCGACGAACCAGTGCGCGAGGTCGAGGTAGGCGCGGGTGCCCGTCTCGCGGTACAGCTCGACCAAGCCCATCTCGACCACGGGGTGCCCGTCGATGTCCACGGTCTTGCCCGGGCCGTCACCGAACGTGCGGACGAGGTGGTCGGCGCTCTTCACGGCGACGTCGAGCAGTCCGGTGTCGCCGGTCGCCCGGTGCTGCGCGACCGCAGCCTGGTACAGGTGCCCGGCGCAGTACAGCTCGTGGCTCCACTTGAGGTCGACGTAGCGCTCGCCCTTCCCGCGGACCTGCTGCACCGAGTCGAGGTAGCCGTCGTCGGCCTGCGCGCGGGCGTAGAGGTCGGTGACCTCGCGCTGCAGGGCGAGGAGGTCCTCGGCCGGTGCGCGTCCGTACTCCCACGCGACCGCCTCGAGCCACTTCGTCACGTCGGAGTCCATGAAGATCGGTCCGACGGCCTCGCCCTGCTCGTCGCCGGCCGCGATCCGGAGGTTCCGGAAGTTGCCCGCGGCCTCGAGCTGGTCGTACCCGCTGCGGATCGCGTCCCGGCCGTTGCGGTCCTGCCGGAGCGCCCAGAAGCCACCGGAGATCCGCGCGGACCCGGTCGGGAGCGGTCGGTACGTCAGGTGTGCGCCGTCTGTCGGGAGGACCGGGGTCGCCGTGCGTGGACGGACGTCGGTCGCGAGCGTGGTGGTCATGTCGCCTCCTTGCGAATGCCGATGCCGTTCCGGTCGCGGAGCGGAGTCGCCCACCGTTCCGGAAAACGGTTTCTGGCGCTGACCGTACGTCACGCTCCGGCACTGCGCAACCCCGGACTGCCGTGTGTTGCGTATGATCGCGTTGTCCGACCCGATCCGGAAAGGAGTTGCCGTGACCGTCGATCGCGCCGCACCGCCCGTCCGGATCAGCGACGTCGCGGCGCTCGCCGGGGTGTCGATCGGCACGGCCTCCAAGGCACTCAACGACACCGGCCAGCTCCGCGAGTCGACACGGGTGCGGGTGAAGCAGGCCGCCGAGAAGCTCGGCTTCGTCGGCGATGCGCGGGCGCGGGCGCTGTCGTCCGGACGCACGTACACCGTCGGCATGATCACCACCGACTCGTTCGGACGCTTCACCATCCCGGTCCTGCTGGGCGCAGAGGACGCGCTCTCCGCCGGACAGATGGCCGTGCTCCTCTGCGACACCCGCGACGACCACGTCCGCGAGGCGCACTACCTCCGCTCGCTCGCGGCCCGCGGCATCGACGGCGTGATCGTGACCGGCCGGTCCGCGGACTCGCGCCCACCGATCGACGTCCCGGTACCGGTCGTCTACGCGTTCACGCCCTCGACCGACCCGACCGACGTGTCGGTGACGCTCGACGATGCCGCCGGGGCCGCGATGGTCGCCGAGCACGTGCTCAGCCTCGGTCGTCGGCGCGTCGCGATCGTCACCGGCCCGGAACGGCACGCCTCGGCGGTGCGCCGCGTCGACGGTGCTGCCCCGGTCCTCGGCGAGCACCTGGTCGGCCCGGCGTCGTACGGGGAGTGGTCGGAACGGTGGGGGCGACAGGCTGTCGACCTGCTGGCCCGGACCGCCCCCGACGTCGACGCGATCATCGCCGGGAGTGACCAGATCGCCCGCGGTGTCTGTGACCGGCTGCGCGAGACGGGGCGGTCGGTCCCGGGTGACGTCGCCGTGACGGGGTTCGACGACTGGGACGTCATGGCACTGGCGTCCCGGCCGCCGCTCACGACCGTCGACCTGCGTCTCGAGGAGCTCGGACGCGTGGCGGGGCGGGCCCTGCTCGAGCTGATCGACGGCGGGACGGTGGCCTCGGCGACCGTGACGCCCTCACTCGTGGTCCGCGAGAGCACCGTCGGCGGGTAGTCACGCGGTCGGGGCTCCCTGCTCGGCTCCTGCAGCTCCGGATGCCGGACGCCGCGGTGCCATGACGTGCTGTTGCAGGGATGAGCGCTCACGTACTACCGTGTGAGCGCTCACTCAACGAAGAGAGCAGCAGGAGGAGACATGGACGACGAGCGCCGCCAGGCCATCGCCGACGGACGCACGACGCTCGGCATCGAGCTCGGTTCCACCCGCATCAAGGCGGTGCTGGTCGACGAGGAGATGCGGCCGGTCGCCTCCGGCTCCCACGAGTGGGAGAACGACTACGTCGACGGTCGCTGGACCTACTCGCTGGACGCCGTCGAGGCCGGGCTCCGCGCCGCCTACGCCGACCTCGTCGCCGACACCGAGCGCCGCCACGGCGTCCGCCCGACGACCTTCCGCGCGGCCGGCGTGAGCGCGATGATGCACGGCTACCTGCCGTTCGACGCCGACGGTGCGCTGCTCGTGCCGTTCCGGACCTGGCGGAACACCTCCACCGGTCCGGCCGCAGCACGACTGAGCGACGCCTTCCGGTTCAACGTGCCGCTCCGCTGGTCGATCGCGCACCTGTACCAGGCCGTGCTCGACGGCGAGCCGCACGTGGCGCACGTGGCGGGCATCACGACGCTCGCGGGCTACGTGCACCGGCGACTGACCGGGCGCGACGTCCTCGGCGTCGGCGACGCGAGCGGGCTGTTCCCGATCGACTCCGCGCCCGTCGAGAGCGCTCCGGGGGAGCCCGGACGCCGCGACTACGACGCGGACATGCTCGCCGCCGCGCAGGACCTGCTCGGCGACCGGGTGCCTGACCTCCGTGCGCTCCTGCCGGACGTGCTCGTCGCGGGCGAGGACGCGGGATCGCTCACCGCCGAGGGGGCTGCCTGGCTCGACCCGACCGGCACGCTCGAGCCCGGCGTGGCCTTCTGCCCACCGGAGGGCGACGCCGGCACCGGCATGGTCGCCACGAACGCGGTCGCACCGCGGACCGGCAACGTCAGCGTGGGCACGAGCATCTTCGCGATGGTCGTGCTCGAGCGCCCCCTCGGCACACCGCACGAGGAGCTCGACGTCGTCACCACCCCGGCGGGCGACGCCGTGGCGATGGTGCACTGCAACAACGGTGCGAGCGAGATCGCCGCGTGGGCCCGGGTGTTCGGACGGTTCGCGGCCGCCGCCACCGAGCGCACCGGAGGGACCGCGCCGGAGATCGACGACGTCTACGCGACCCTCCTCGACGAGGCCGCGCAGGCCGACCCGGACGCCGGCGGACTCCTGTCGTTCAACTACCTGGCCGGCGAGCCCGTCACCGGCGTCGACGACGGCCGGCCCCTGCTGCTCCGCACCCCCGACGCCCGCTTCACCCTGGGCAACCTGGTCCGGTCCGAGGTGCACGGCGCGTTCGCCACCCTCGCGATCGGCATGGACGTCCTGCACGACGAGCACGTCGAGGTCGACCGGATGACCGCGCACGGCGGGCTGTTCCGCACACCGGGGACGCCGCAGCGACTGCTCGCAGCGGCCCTCCGCGTGCCCGTCGCCCTCGAGGAGACCGCGGGCGAGGGTGGTGCGTGGGGCATCGCCGTGCTCGCGGCGTACCTCGAGCACACCGAGCAGTCCCTCGCGGACTTCCTGTCCGACGTGGTGTTCCGCGGCGACGCCGTGCACGTCGCCGAGCCGCAGGCCGACGACGTCGCCGGCTTCCAGACCTACCTCGACCGGTACCGCGCGGCCCTGCCCGTGCAGGACGTGGCGGCAGCGGCGACCCGCACCAGCGCGACCACCGACCAGGGCGAGCCGACCGACGGCGCCGAGCCGCGCCTCCAGGCAGAAGGAGCCACCCGATGACCGCACCGATCACCGACGAGACGCGGGCCGCCGTCGCCGCTGCCCGGGAGCGCGTCGCGCGACTGCACGGCGAGCTCGTCCGCTACGGACTCGTCATCTGGACCGGCGGCAACGTCTCGGAGCGCGTCCCCGGCACGGACCTGTTCGTCATCAAGCCGTCCGGCGTGGCGAGCGAGGACCTCACCCCCGAGAACCAGGTGGTCTGCACGCTCGACGGCGTCCCGGCGGACGGCTGGGGCAACGCGCACGGCCCGTCCTCCGACACCGCCGCGCACGCGTTCGTGTACCGGAACATGCCCGAGGTCGGCGGCGTCGTGCACACCCACTCCACCTACGCGACCGCCTGGGCGGCCCGCGCCGAGGAGATCCCCTGCGTCATCACGGCGATGGCGGACGAGTTCGGCGGGCCGATCCCGGTCGGGCCGTTCGCGATCATCGGCGACGACTCGATCGGCCGCGGCATCGTGTCGACGCTCAGCGGGCACCGCAGTCGCGCGGTCCTCATGCAGAACCACGGCGTGTTCACGATCGGTCGCGACGCCCGCGACGCGGTCAAGGCCGCCGTGATGTGCGAGGACGTCGCCCGCACCGTGCACATCGCGCAGCAGGGCGGCGAGACCGTGCCGATCGCGCAGGACGACATCGACCGACTCTTCGACCGCTACCAGAACGTCTACGGACAGAACCCCGAAGGAGCACTCTCATGACGCACGTCGTCGACCCCGCCGAGACACTGGCGGGCTACGAGGTCTGGTTCCTGACGGGGAGCCAGGGGCTGTACGGCGAGGAGACCCTCCGCCAGGTGGAGCAGCAGAGCCGTGCCGTGCACGAGGCCCTGGCGCCGCACGTGCCGGTGAAGCTCGTGTGGAAGCCCGTCCTGAAGGACGCCGACGGCATCCGCCGCGCGCTCATCGAGGCCAGCGCCGACGACCGGGTCATCGGCGTCACGACCTGGATGCACACGTTCAGCCCGGCGAAGATGTGGATCGGCGGCCTGCAGGCACTCACCAAGCCGCTGCTGCACCTGCACACGCAGGCGAACGTCGCGCTCCCGTGGAGCGACATCGACTTCGACTTCATGAACCTCAACCAGGCCGCCCACGGCGACCGCGAGTTCGGCTACGCACTCGCGCGGCTGGGCGTCCGGCACGCCACCGCCGTCGGACACGTGTCCGACGAGCGGGTCCAGCAGCGCGTCGCGGACTGGACCCGCGCGGCGGCCGGTGCTGCCGCCGTCCGTGAACTCAAGCTGACGCGCTTCGGCGACAACATGCGCTACGTCGCCGTCACCGAGGGCGACAAGACCGAGGCCGAGATCGAGCTCGGCGTGCAGGTCAACACCTGGGCGGTGAACGAGCTGGCGGCTGCGGTGGACGCCGCCGCTGCCGACACGGCCGCCGTGGACGAGCTCGTCGCCGTCTACGAGCGCGACTACGACGTCGACCCCGCGCTGCGTGGAGGCACCGACGGCGGGGGCGCCGGTGATCGTCACCAGTCGCTCCGCGACGGTGCCGCCATCGAGCTCGGCCTCCGCGCGCTCCTCGAGCAGAACGGCTCCGCCGCGTTCACCACGAACTTCGAGGACCTCGGCACGCTCAAGCAGCTGCCCGGCCTCGCGGTGCAGCGGCTCATGGCCGACGGCTACGGCTTCGGCGCCGAGGGCGACTGGAAGACCGCCGTCCTCGTCCGCGCGATGAACGTCGCCGGCGCGGGCCTGCCGGGTGGCGCGTCGCTCATGGAGGACTACACGTACGACCTCACCCCGGGTGCCGAGAAGATCCTCGGCGCGCACATGCTCGAGGTGTCGCCGACGCTCACCACCGCGAAGCCGACGCTCGAGATCCACCCGCTCGGCATCGGCGGGAAGGACGACCCGGTGCGCCTGGTCTTCACCGCCGACGCGGGCGAGGCCGTCGTCGTCGCCCTGTCCGACACCCGCGACGGCTTCCGCCTCACCGCGAACGTGGTCGACGTCGTGCCCCCGACCGAGGCGCTGCCCAACTTGCCGGTCGGCCGCGCGGTCTGGGAGCCGCGGCCGTCGTTCCCCGTCGCAGCCGAGGCCTGGCTCACCGCCGGCGCCGCCCACCACACCGTCATGACCACGGCCGTCGGGCTGCAGGTCGTCGAGGACTTCGCGACCATGGTCGGCACCGAGTTCCTCGTCATCGACGAGCACACCACCGCCCGCGGCTTCCGCGACGAGCTCCGGCTCCAGCAGGCCTGGCACCGGCTGGACCGGGGGTTCTAGGCTCGTGTCCATGACCGCGACGACGCGCACGAACTGGGCGGGGAACGTCACCTACGCCGCCTCCGGCCTCGTCTCGCCGACCTCGGTCGACGAGGTCCGGCGCGTCGTCGCGGACACGCCGCGCCTGACGGCGCTGGGCTCGACGCACTCCTTCAACCGGATCGCCGACACCGACGGCGTGCAGCTCAGCCTCGCCGCGCTGCCGCCCGTGCTCGACGTCGACAGCGACCGTCGGGTCGTGCGGGTCGCGGCCGGCATGACGCACGCGCAGGTCGCGGCCGGCCTGGAGGCCCGTGGCTGGGCCCTCGCAAACCTCGCGTCCCTGCCGCACATCTCCACCGCCGGCGCGGTCGCCACCGGCACGCACGGCTCCGGCGTCCGCAACCCGTCGCTCGCGCAGGCGGTGGTCGCGCTCGAGGTCGTACGCGCTTCCGGCGACGTCGCATGGGTGGATGCGTCGACTCCGGATGGTGCCCTGGATGCGCACCGGGTGGCGCTCGGTGCGCTCGGCGTCATCACCGCGGTGGAGCTCGCGATCGAGCCGAGCTTCCAGGTCGCGACGACCGTGCACCTCGACCTGCCGTGGGACGCCGTGGTCGAGCACTTCGACGCGGTCGTGTCCGACGCGTACTCGGTGTCGCTCTTCACGTCGTTCGACGACCGCGGGGCCCGGCAGGTGTGGGTCAAGCATCGCGTGGACGAGCCCGCTCCCTCGGTCGATCTCGTCGCCCTCGGTGCCCGACCCGCGACGGGTCCGGTCCACCCCGGCGAGAACGACCCGGCGGGCGTCACCGAGCAGGGCGGGGTGCCCGGGCCGTGGTCCGAGCGGCTGCCGCACTTCCGGTCGACGTTCACGCCGTCCACCGGCGCGGAGATCCAGTCGGAGTACCTGCTGCCCGCGTCGTCCGCGGTGCCGGCACTGCAGGCACTGCGCCCGCTGCAGGACCTCCTCGCCCCGATCCTCATCGCCGCCGAAGTCCGGACGGTCGCCCCCGACACCGCGTGGCTCGCGCCGTCGTCCGGACGCCAGTCGGTCGGCATCCACTTCACGTTCCGCCGGGAGCCCGAGGCCGTCGAGGCGGCGGTGCGTCGGATCGAGGACGTCCTCGCGCCGTTCGAGCCGCGGCCGCACTGGGGGAAGGTGTCGGTGGCCAGCGTCGAGCAGCTGCACGAGGCGTACCCGAGGCTCGGGGACTTCGCCGCACTCGCGCGGGACCTCGACCCGACGGGGCGGTTCCGGAACGGGTTCCTCGCGCGCGTCTTGTCCTGACCGACGGGGCGTCCCTCGCCGGCCGCGGCGACGAGCCGGCCCGGGTGCTCACAGCGCTCTCGGACGCGATCGACGGGTGACGCACTGCTTCGTCGCTGAGTGCGCGCATGTGTGATCGCAAAGGTTGGGACATGGCGAACCTCAACCGCATCCTCGGAATGGCCTCGAAGGTCATCGACCAGCAGCTCCAGAAGCGCGGCCACTCGGGGTCCGGGCAGCAGCGGACCAGTTCGGACCAGCGCTCCGGCGGCACGGACTGGCGCGACGTCGTCCGGTCGGCGGCCGACAGGCTCACCGGTGACGACCGCGACCGCCGGACCCCGCAGCCGCCGGTCGCGCAGCAGCCGTCCGGTCGGCAGGCGGCACCGGACCGGGCGCAGCGCGGGCCGGTCGACGAGGACGCGGTGGCGATCGCGAAGTACGACTACCTGCTCCGCACGGCCCCGCCCGAGCGGCTCGAGCAGGTTCACCACGATGCCTTCGCGCGGCTCACCCCCGCGCAGCGGCAGGAGATCCGCAACCGGCTGAACTCCGAGCTGCCGCCGCACGAACACCTGCGCGACGACTCGGCCGGGGGACTCGCCCGGGCGGCCACCCGCGGTGAGGTCGCTCGGCCCGGGCTGCTCCGCCGGGTCCTCGGCGGACGGGGTGGTGCCTTCGCGGGCGGCGCGGCCGTCGGTGCCGGAGCGATGGCGATCGGAGGGCTCGGGGTCGCCGTCGCCGGGGCAGCGGTCATGAGCGCCGCGGCCGGACCGGTCCTGGCCGAGGCCGTCGGCGCGGGCGTCGACTTCGAGGGCCTGGCCTCCGGCATCGGCGATGCCGGGCTCGCTGACCCCGGGGAGGGCGCGTCCGGACTCGTCGGCGAGGGCGAGCAGCTCCTCGGCGGGTTCGGTGAGCAGGCGTCCGGGCTCGGAGAGCAGGTGTCCGGGCTGGGTGAGCAGGCGTCGAACATCGGCAACGACTTCCTCGGTGGGTTGTTCGACCGCTGACACCAGGCCGCGCGGTGACGCTCACCCTCCGATCGGCGCAGAGCGACGCGGCCGTGCAGTGGGCGCATCGAGGTCGTCACTGTGCCGCCGTCGGGTCAGGAGCAGCGGCACACCGATCCCGACCAGCACGAGGACGAGTCCGACGTCCTGTCGGATCCCGAGGTGGTCGCCGGCGACGGCCACGCCGAGCAGGACGCCGACCACCGGGTTGAGGAGCCCGACGAGCCCGACGGCGTCGCTGCGGAGTCGACCGAGCGCGGCGAACCAGGCGAGGTACGCGACCGCGGTCGCCACCACGGTCAGGTAGACGGCGGCTCCGAGCGCTCGAGGACCGAGTGGCGGAGGGGCTCCCTCTATGACGATCGCGACGGCAAGCAGCAGGACCCCGCCGACGACCAGCTGCCACGCCGTCGACGCGAGCACGCCCACCTCGGGGTTCCACCGTTTGCCGAGCACGAACCCGATCGACGACGTGAGCATCGCTCCGCACGACGCTGCGACCCCGCCCCAGTCCAGCCGACCCGCGCCGCCGAGCAGCAGCAGGCACACGCCGCCCAACCCGACCACCGCGCCCGACAGTCGCGCCCGCGACGGGCGTTCGTGCACGACGAGCCACGCCACGAGCGCGAGCGCGATCGGAGCAGCCGCCATCACCGTCGACGCGATGCTCGTCGGTAGCAGGGTCGCGGCCTGGTACACGAGCACGAAGAACGCCCCGACGTTCAGGATGCCGAGCACCACGGCCTTCCACCACCACGATCGGCGCGGGAGCCGGCGGACGACGACGAGCAGGACGAGCCCGGCGGGGAGCGCTCGGAGCGTCGCGCCCCAGAGCGGCTCGGGTGGCAGGAACGTCTTCGTGACGAAGTACGTGCTCCCCCAGACGACCGGAGCGATCGCGGCCAGCAGCAGCCACCGTTTGTCTTCCATGGAAGGTAAATTACCTTTCCGGCAAGGTAAAGTCGAGGTCATGGATGACCGGATCGACCGAGTGGCGCGGATCCAGGCCGAGTGGCGACGCGAACGACCGGAGCTCGACGTCGCGCCCCAGGGGATCATCGGGCGTCTGCACCGGCTCGCGGCTCGGCTCTCCGAAGAGTTGGCGGTGGTCTACGCCGAGCACGGCCTCACCGAGGGGGAGTTCGACGTGTTGGCGACGCTCCGTCGCGCGGGGGAGCCGTTCGAACGGAGCGCGGGCGACCTCGCCGTGTCGACGATGATCACGACGGGCGGCATGACGAAGCGTCTCGACCGGCTCGAACGCGCGGGGCTCGTCGTACGGCGGACGAGCCCGACCGACGGGCGGGGGCGGACGGTGCGCTTGACGGGTGCAGGCCGCGACCTGGTGGACCGGGCGTTCGAGGCACACATGGTGAACGAGCGCCGCCTGGTCGACCTCGTCCCCGAGGAGGACCGCGTGCAGCTCGAATCGACGCTCCGGGACTGGCTGGCGGCGCTCGATCCGGAGGGGTGACCACCCGCTGACGTTCCGTGCTGACGGACGCACCCCGTGCCTCCCGTTCGCGTCAGGTCCCGCTCAGCGCCACCATGGTGAGCCGTCTCGGCGACAGCCGCTCCTGCAGCACGGCGGTGGCGGCACCGATCACGGCCGCATCTTGACCGTTCACACTGACACGGACCGCCGTCGGGTGGACGCGGCGAGCGAGGGCCCGGGTCTGCAACGCACGCTCGATCTCGCGGACGTAGTCCACGGCGGCGTCGGTGAACCCGGCCCCGGCGAGGACGACGAGGTCGACGTCGAACAGGTTCACGAGGGTCACGACCGCCGAACCGATCGCCTGTGCACTCCGCTCGATCGCGGCGCGGGCCGGACCTGGACCGGCAACCGCGGCCCGGGCGATGCTGCCCATCGCCCGGGTCGGGTCGCCGGAGCGTCCACCCACGGCCGCGACCACGGCTGCCGGGGCGGCGACGAGTTCGAGACAGCCGACGTTGCCGCACCGACACAGACCGGCGCCGGGGTCGACGGTCACGTGACCGATCTCGCCGACGTTCGAACTCACGCCGCGGTACACGGTGCCGTCGACCACGATACCCGCGCCGATCCCGGCGTCCATGTACACGGTCGCGTACGACCGGTGGTCGTCGGTCGCGCCGAGCCAGTACTCGCTCAGGGCCGCCGCGGTCGCGTCGTTCTCGAGTTCGCACGGGATCCCGGTCGCGGCCTCCATCGCGTCGCGCACCCCGAACCCGTCCCAGCCGGGGAGGTGTGGTGACGGTCCGATCGATCCGAGCGTCCGATCGATGGGCCCGGGCGCAGCGATGCCGATGCCGACGACCGCTGAGCGCGGGACGTCGAGGTCGTCCAGCAGACCGATGAGCTCACGAGCGATCCGGTGGGTGGCCTCTGCGGGTTCCTGCTGCGCGATTCCCTGCGTCCGAAGCCGACCGACGAGTTCACCGCCGAGGTTCGCCACCACGTAGCTGACGCTCCCCTCGCCGAGGTGGACGCCGATGCCGAGCCGTGACGCAGGGTTGATCTCCAACCAGGTGCGCGGCTTCCCTCCGGTCGACTCGGACCGCCCGGTCTCGACGACGAGCCCCTCGTTGATCAGCGCTCGGACGGTCGTCGAGACCGTTGCCTGGGTCAACCCGGTGCGTTCGGCGAGTTCGACCCGCGTGATCGGGCCGGCCGAACGGACGAGATCGAGCAGCAGGCCCCTGGACGACGTGCGCGGGGGTGGGGTCATGGGATGAACCTAGGCGATCGGCCAGCCGTGCGTCGACTCCGGACGGACGAATCGCGAAACTATCTTGACCCGCTTGATTAAGTCGACTAAGAAAGTGCGTGCGCGGTCTTCTATGGGCCGACGGATCGGCACACCGACGTGTCGACCTGGATGAAAGGTCAAGGATGCTCTTCACCACCGCCCGTCGCCGACGTCGTCTGACGGCCGTCGCTGCCGGACTCGCCACGATCACAGCACTCGCGCTCAGCGGGTGCTCCTCCACGTCCTCCGGTGCCGGAACCTCGAGCATCACCGTGTTCAACGGCGCGACGGGGACCATCGCCGAGAACTGGAACCCGTTCTCGCCGAGCATGCTGCAGCCCACGCAGGGCGTCATCTACGAGCCGCTGTACTACTACAACCTCGCATCGACGTCGAAGCCGCAACCGGAGCTCGCCACCGGGTTCTCGTGGAACGACGCGGGGACGCAGCTCACGATCACGACCCGCAAGGACGTCACCTGGACCGACGGCAAGCCGTTCAGCGCCTCGGACGTCGCGTTCACGTTCAACCTGATCCACGACACACCCGCCCTGAACACCAGCGGGCTGAACGCGACGGCGAAGGCGACGAACTCGGACACCGTCGTCCTGACCTTCCCCGAGAAGTCCTTCACCCAGGAGCCGCAGATCCTCGGGAACCAGGCGATCGTCCCGGAGCACATCTGGTCGAAGGTCAAGGACCCGACCACCACGATCAACGCGAACCCGGTCGGTACCGGCCCGTACAAGCTCCAGTCCTTCAACGCGCAGAGCTACGTGCTCACGAAGAACACGAAGTACTGGCAGCCCGGGAAGCCCGCGATCGACACGGTGCGCTACATCTCGCTCTCGAACGCCGACGCGGCCAGCGCCGCGCTGCTGTCCGGGAAGGTCGACTGGATGAGCTCGTTCCTGCCGAACCTGAAGCAGCTCCTCGCGAACCACAAGGAACTGTCCTACGTGAACACGCCCGCCCTCACGACGTCGCTGTTCGCGTGCTCGAACGCCGATCTCGGGTGCACGGGACCGCAGACTGATCCGGCCGTCCGCCGGGCGATCTACCAGGCGATCGACCGGACACAGCTGAACAAGCTCGCCGGGGGAGGGTTCGCAGCCGAGGCATCGCCGACCATGCTCCTGCCGGACCGCGACGAGCAGTGGATCGCGAAGAGCGAGGACCGGACCGCACCACAGGAGGCGGACACCTCGGGTGCGACCACCACGCTCGCCGATGCCGGTTGGACGAAGGGCAGCGACGGGATCCTGGAGAAGGACGGCCAGCGTCTGAGCATGACGGTGCAGGTCGTCGCGGGCTACAGCGACTACATCTCCGCGATCCAGGTCATGCAGACGGAGCTGAAGAAGGTCGGGATCGAACTCAAGTCGAACCAGCTCTCGTACAACGAGTGGAGCAACAACGAGACCAAGGGCGACTTCCAGCTCACGATGGACTCGATCGGGCTCGGTGCGTCGTCGAACCCGTTCTACACGTACAACCCGCGCTACTCGTCGAAGAACACCGCGAAGGTCGGCACCGCTGCACCCTCCGGCGGCAACTTCGCCCGCTACTCGAACGCCACCGTCGACAAGGCGCTGACCACCGCTGCAGCGACGAACGACGAGTCCGTGCAGCGCGAGCAGTACGCCACCGTCCAGGAGCAGATCGTCCGAGACCTGCCGTACATCCCGATCTACGTCAACTCCACGCTGACGGAGTTCAACACCTCGCGGGCGACGGGCTGGCCGACCAACGACGACAAGTACGCGTTCCCCGCGTCGTGGAAGTCGTGGGACAACGGCATCGTCCTGAAGAACCTGAAGCCGGCGAAGTAGCCGGACCGGCACCGAGGAGCAGAACGGCATCCGATGCGGTACATCCTGCAGAAAGCGGCCTTCTACGTCGTGGCGCTCTGGGCAGCCCTGACGCTGAACTTCTTCATCCCGAGATGGATGCCGGGCAACCCGGTCGACATCCTCATCTCGAAGCTGTCGGCGAAAGGGCCGGTCAGTCCGGCGACCCGGCGTGCGATCGAGCTGCTCCTCGGTGCCGACACCAACGAACCGCTCTGGCGGCAGTACCTGGACTACCTCGGGAACCTGTTCCACGGCGACCTCGGGGTGAGCGTCACGTACTTCCCGGCGTCCGTGACGCAGATCATCGGCCAGACCCTGCCCTGGACGGTCGGGCTGATCGGCATCGCGACGGTCATCTCGTTCCTGGTCGGGATACTCCTCGGTCAACTGGCCGGCTGGAAGCGCGGCTCGTGGCTGGACAGTGTCATCCCGGTGACCACGATGTTCCAGTCGGTGCCCTACTTCTGGCTGGCGCTCATCCTGCTGTACCTGTTCGCGAGCGTCCTCCCGGTGTTCCCGCTCAACGGCGGCTACGACGTGTACGGGACACAGCCCGGACCGACGGCCGACTTCGTGGGGAGCGTCCTGTACTACGGAACGCTGCCGGCCCTCACGATCGTCATCTCGTCGATCGGCGGGTGGATGCTCGGGATGCGCAACATGATGGTGTCGACCCTGTCGGAGGACTACATCCTGACGGCAGAGGCGAAGGGCCTGCACCCCCGCCGCGTCCGGACGGTCTACGCCGCGAGGAACGCGGTCCTGCCATCGGTGTCCGGCTTCGCCATCTCGCTCGGCTTCGTGGTCGCGGGCTCGATCGTCACGGAACAGGTGTTCTCGTACCCCGGCATCGGGTCGGCGCTCCTGACCGCTGTCCAGGGCAACGACTACGCCCTCATGCAGGGGATCTTCCTCGTCATCACCGTGTCCGTGCTCGGCGCGAACCTGCTCGTCGACCTGCTCTACGCGATCATCGACCCCCGCACCCGGGCACGGGTCTAGGAGGACTCCCATGGCCATCACCACAGCGCTCGACCCGGCGGTGCCGGCGGCGGGCGGACCCCGTCGGCGCCGGATCCTGCCGACCCCGACGCCGAAGCTCGTGACCGGAGCGACGATCGCGGTCGTCATCGTCCTCTTCGGTGCACTCGGACCGCTGTTCGTCGGCAACCCGAACAGCGTCAGTGACGTCGGCCTCGCAGGGCCCTCGGCATCGCACCTCCTGGGCACGACGCAGACCGGGCAGGACGTCCTCGCGCAGCTCGCGAACGCCACGCGCGGCTCCCTCGTGATCGGGGTCGTCGTCGGGGTCCTCGCGACGATCGCCTCGGCGTTCTTCGGGATCGTCGGCGCGTACATCGGCGGATGGGTCGACGAGGGGTTCTCCCTGTTCACGAACGTCGTGCTCGTCATCCCGGGCCTGCCACTGGTCATCATCATCTCGAGCTACGTCCCGGACAAGGGACTGCTGCTCATCGCGGGCGTGCTGGCGATCACGAGCTGGGCCGGCAGCGCGCGGGTGCTCCGCAGTGTCACCCTCAGCCTGCGCGGTCGGGACTACGTCGCGGCGTCCCGCGTCTCGGGCGAGCGCACCTGGCGCATCCTGATCGTCGAGATCCTGCCGAACCTGGTCCCGGTGCTCGCGTCGCAGTTCGTCTTCGCGATCATCTTCGCGATCCTCGGCGAAGCGGGTCTCTCGTTCCTGGGGCTCGGTGCCTCCGGTTCGCTCACGTGGGGCACGATGCTCTTCTACGCGCAGAACGGCCTCGCACTCCGGCTCGGGGCGTGGTGGTGGTTCGTGCCGCCGGGACTCATGATCGCCTTGTTCGGTGCGGCCCTGTCCCTCATCAACTTCTCGATCGACGAGGTGATCGACCCGAAGCTGCGGGCGTCGACGCGGTCGCAGCGGCGCAGGTGGGTCATGGGCCGTCGTGAGGCCCGTGCGATCGAGCGCGACCTCCTCGCGGGCGACACCCGTACCGCAACGGTCGCGAACCCCACGCCGTCCCGTCAGCACCAGGAGGACCGATGACGACCACTGCCCCATCCGACACCGGACGGGTGCCGCGCCACGAGGCCGATCCGGTCCTCAGCATCGAGCACTTCAGCGTCGACTACCTCGGCGAGCAGGTGACCCACGCCGTCCGCGACGTCAGCCTGACGCTCGGGCGCGGCGAGGTCCTCGGCCTCGCGGGAGAGAGCGGCTGCGGCAAGTCCACTCTTGCCTACGGCATCAACCGGCTGCTGAAGCCGCCGGCGAAGGTCGTCTCCGGGCGTGCTGTCTTCCATTCCCGCGAGGGCGTCGACGTCGACCTCGGCCTGCTCGAAGGTGAGGACCTCCGCGCGTTCCGGTGGGACCGGATCTCGATGGTGTTCCAGGGCGCGATGAACTCGCTGAACCCCGTCGTCTCCGTCCGATCACAACTCGAGGACGTCTTCCGGACGCACCGGCCCGAGATGTCCCGGCAGGAGCGCCGGACCCGAGCCGGCGACCTGTTGGAGCGGGTCGGCGTCGACCGTGACCGACTCGGCTCGTACGCACACGAGCTCTCCGGCGGCATGCGTCAGCGGGTGATGATCGCGATGGCGATGGCGCTCGACCCGCAGGTGATGATCATGGACGAGCCGACGACCGCGCTCGACGTCGTCGTCCAGCGCGAGATCCTGCGCGAGATCACCCGGCTGCGCGCGGAGCTCGGCTTCGCCGTCGTCTTCATCACCCACGACCTGCCGTTGCTGCTCGAGATCAGCGATCGCATCGCCGTCATGCGCCACGGCAGGATCGTCGAGCTCGGCGACGCGGTACAGGTCTACACGCAGCCGCGCGACGACTACACCAAGCAGCTGCTCGCGTCGTTCCCGAGCCTCACCGGCTCACGGGGCGACTTCATCCGAAGCGGTCACGCCGCCCGCGCCCTGCACGAGGAGGACGACGCATGAGCGCACTCGAGTTCCGGTCGGTCAGCAAGGAGTACCGCATCCGCGACGGCCGCCGCACACGGACCCTCCTCGCCGTCGACGACGTCTCGTTCACGATCGAGGCCGGGCGCACGACGGCCCTGGTCGGTCAGTCGGGCAGCGGCAAGTCGACCATCGCGAAGCTGCTCCTCCAGCTCGAACGGCCGACGCGCGGCACCGTCCTGCTCGACGACGAGCCCGTCCACCGGCACGGGGCCGGGCTGCGGTCCTACCGGAGTGCGGTACAGATGGTGTTCCAGGATCCGTTCGCGTCGCTCAACCCGTTCCACACGATCGGGCACCACCTCGCCCGGCCGCTGCGGTTGCACGGCAAGGTCCGGTCGCGTGACGACGAGCGAACGCAGGTGCGTCGGCTGCTCGAACGCGTCCGCCTCACCCCCGCCGACGACATCGCCGAGCGGCGTCCGCACGAGCTCTCCGGCGGGCAACGACAGCGCGTCGCGATCGCCAGGGCGCTTGCGCCCGGACCGAGGATCCTCATCGCCGACGAGCCGGTGTCGATGCTCGACGTGTCGATCCGGCTCGGCGTGCTGAACCTCCTCGCCGACCTGCAGCGCGAGGAGGACCTGGGTGTCCTCTACATCACCCACGACCTCGCAACCGCCCGGCACTTCTCCGACGACATCCTCGTGATGTACCGCGGCGTCGTCGTCGAACGGGGTCCGGCGGACGACGTCATCCTGAACCCGACCCACGAGTACACCAAGCTCCTCGCCGAGGCGGCTCCCAACCCCGAGAAGAGGCTCGCATCGTGAGCACCACGACCCTCCCGACACCGTCCACCGAGGTCCTGGCGCCGCGACGCACCGACCTCGGCGGGACGGGCTGGACCCTGCACGCGACGACCGGCCCGATCCCCGCGGAGCTCCGGACCGCGCTGTCCGACGGCATCCCGGCAACCGTGCCGAGCGAGGTCCACGTGGACCTGCTCGCGGCCGGACTCGTGCCGGACCCGTTCGATGCGGACAACGAGCAGACGACTGCGTGGATCGGGTACTGCGACTGGCAGTACCGACGCTCCTTCGAGCTCTCCGCAGCGGACCTGGCCGCGGCGGTCCGTCACGACCTGGTCGCCGAAGGACTCGACACGGCCGCGACCGTCACCCTCAACGGCACCGTGGTGGCGACCACCGCGAACCAGCACCGCTCGTACCGGTTCGACGTCCGTGACGTCCTCGTGCCCGGACCGAACGAACTCGTCGTCGACCTGCGTTCGCCCATCGAGTACGCCCGTGAGCAAGAGGAACTGCTGGGGCACCGACCCCGGGTCATGCACCACCCGTTCAACGCGATCCGGAAGCGCGCGAGCGACTTCGGCTGGGACTGGGGGATCGACCTGTCGAGCTCCGGCATCTGGCGTCCGATCGCCCTGGAGTCGTGGTCCGGCGTCCGCATCGCGAGCGTCCGGCCCCTGGTCGACGTCGTCGACGGTCACGGCGTCCTGACCGCGCACGTCACCGTGGAGCGTGCCGATCGGGACACCGACCTGCCCGTCCGCGTCACGGTCGCCGGGACGACCAGCGCGGGGACCGTACCGCCCGGGTCGATCGAGACCACGGTGACCGTGACGACGGACGCCGTCGAGCTCTGGTGGCCCCGCGGACACGGAGCGCAGCGCCTGTACGAGGTCTCGGTGGAGGTCGACGACGTCTCGTGGACGGGTCGCGTGGGGTTCCGCACGACGCGCCTCGACACGACGCCCGACGCGGACGGCTCACCGTTCCGGATCCTCGTGAACGACGTCCCGATCTGGGTCAAGGGAGCGAACTGGATCCCGGGCGACGCGCTGCTCACCCGGATGACTCGCGAGCGGTACCGGAAGGCCGTCGGCGACGCGGTCGATGCGGGCATGAACCTCCTGCGGGTCTGGGGCGGGGGAACCTATGAGTCCGAAGACTTCTACGATGTGTGCGACGAGCACGGGATCCTCGTCTGGCAGGACTTCCCCTTCGCCTGTGCCGCCTACAGCGAGGAGGAACCGCTCCGCAGCGAGGTCGAGGCCGAGGCCCGGGAAGCGGTGACCCGGCTGTCCGGTCACCCGTCGCTGGTGCTCTGGAACGGGTGCAACGAGAACATCTGGGCGTACGTGGAGTGGGGCTGGGCGCCGGCACTCGTGGGCCGTTCGTGGGGCGATGGCTACTACCGCGGCCTCCTTCCGGCCATCGTGGCCGAACTCGACCCGACGCGACCGTACTCGCCGGGCAGCCCGTACTCGTTCCTGGAGTACGCGCACCCGAACGACCCACGCCACGGGACGATGCACATCTGGGACGTGTGGAACGAGCGTGACTGGACCGCCTACGCCGAGCACCGGCCTCGGTTCGCCTCGGAGTTCGGCTTCCAGGGCCCGCCGGCCTGGTCGACCCTCACCGCGGTCGTGCACGACGAGCCGCTCCGACCCGACGGACCGCAGATGCTCGTGCACCAGAAGGCCGACGACGGCAACGGCAAGCTCGAGCGCGGCCTCGATGGGCACTTCCCTCGGCCGACGACGGTCGAGGACTGGCACTGGGCGACGCAGCTCAACCAGGCCCGGGCGGTCCGGTTCGCGGTCGAGGGGTTCCGTGCCGACCATCCGCGCTGCTCCGGAGCCGTCGTCTGGCAGCTCAACGACGACTGGCCGGTGGTGTCGTGGGCGGCGGTGGACCACGCCGGTGTCCGGAAGCCGCTCTGGTACGCGCTGCGAGAGGCGTACGCCCCGGTGGCGATGGTGCTGCGTCCCGATCGCGACGGCGTACCCACACTGTCCGTCCATGCCGACCAGGACCGCCCGTGGGTGGGCGACGTGCAGTTCGAGCGGTGGGACGTGGCGACCGGGGAGGTGCTGGGAACCGCGAGCGTGCCCGTCTCCGTACCGTCCCGCGGGCTGTCCGCCCTCCCCGTCCCCGCCTCGGTCGCGTCCGACCCCGGGGCGAGCGTGCTCGTCGCGTCGGGTCATCCCCGATCGGGCGGCGAACCGCTGCGGACGTGGCTCTGGTCCGACGAGGACGACGCGCCACCCCTCGGGTCCACTGCTGACTCCGTCGAGGTGTCGGTGCAGGACACTGCTGACGGATTCGCGGTCACCGTCACCGCGAACGCCCTGGTCCGAGACCTCTTCCTGCAGGTGGACCGGATCGCCCCGTCGGCGGGTGTCAACCGCGGACTGGTCAGCCTGCTGCCGGGAGAGCGAGCGACGTTCCGCGTCGTCCTCCCGGCGGGTCACGCGGTCCCCAGACGCCAGGAACTGTCCTACCCGGTGCTATGTTCGGCCGGTGACCTGGTTGCCCGTCGGGAGTGAGCCGCGACGCTCGGTCGGGGTGACCATCCGACGTCCGCGTCGGCGGGTGGCGCTCGAGCCCTTCTGGATGCAGTACGTCCGTGGCATCGAGGAGGTCCTGGCCGAGTGCGACCTCGTGCTCGTCCTGCAGGTGGTCGGCAGCGTCGAGGAGGACCTCGGCGTCCTCCGGCGATGGGCGACCAGCGGGAAGTTCGCGGGTGTGATCGTCACCGACATCCTCGTCGACGACCGGCGGATCCCGGCCTTGCGTGACCTCGCACTCCCGGCAGTGCTGGTCGGGACGATGGGCGCGGAGTCGGACTTCACGACGATCTCGACCGACGACGCCGCGGTCGCCGAGGCCATCGTCCAGCACCTCGCGACCCACGGGCACCGCTCGGTGGCCCGGGTGAGCGGACCACGCTCGATGATGCACACCGCCGTCCGGGACCGTGCGTTCGCCTCCGCTGGTGCAGCGGCCGGTGTGCGCATGACGACCGTGGAGGGTGACTACACCGCGGAGGCGGGTGAGGCCGGGGTGCGTGCGCTGGTGGTCGAGGGCGTCGACCGCCCGACCGCTCTCGTCTTCGACAACGACGTGATGGCGCTGCGGGGCCTCGACGTCCTGACCGCGGCAGGTGTCAGGGTGCCGGACGACATCACCGTCGTCGCGTGGGACGACTCGGTGGGTTGTCAGCTCGCAGAGCCTGCGCTGACCGCTGCCGCCCACGACATCCGAGCGTTCGGGGCGGACACCGCCCGTGCGTTCCTCGACGTGCTCGGCGGCGCGCCGCCGACGTCGCTGCTCGCCGAGACACCGACGCTCGTCGTCCGTGCGTCGTCCGGGCAATCGCCCGCCGGATCGGTCGCATCCGACGTCGACCAGGTGGCGCAGGTGAGCGGCACCGAGGCGGTGCGCTGATCGGGGCCGACCGACACGGGGGCGTCGGCCGCCGCCGATCGGGTTCGACCCGCGCGCATCGGGAATGCCCGAACGCCCACGACGATTGGACCGTTACGTCGCGCGACGCCAGACCGGCCGAGGGATTCGGTCGGGCGTGATCCGCGGTGTCAGGATGGACGCCGCCGAAGGCCCGGTACCGGGCCGTGACACGCCGTCCCACCGGCGCGCACCACCCCACACCCCACGAGGAGCACCACCGTCATGAGACGACCCAAGCGCCTGTTCACCACCGCGGCCGTGGCCGTGGCAGCAGCCCTCGCCCTGAGCGCCTGCTCGGGTGGCGGCTCGTCGGACGCGTCGTCGGGCACCGCCAAGGGCGGCACGCTCAACATCCTGACGACGGCCACCGCGGTGCACCTCGACCCGGCGACCAGTCAGAACCTCAACATCACGACGCTCGGCCTGGTGCTCCGCCGCCTGACCGCGTGGGACGTGCAGCCGGGCAAGACCGCCAAGGTGGTGCCCGACCTCGCCACGAACACCGGCGACTCGAGCGACGGCGGCAAGACCTGGACGTACCACCTGAAGTCGGGCCTGAAGTTCCAGGACGGCACCGCGATCACGTCGAAGGACATCAAGTGGGGCATCGAGCGCTCGTTCGCGCCGACCCTGACCGGTGGCCTGAGCTACCACAAGTCGCTCCTGGTCGGCGGTGACACGTACAAGGGTCCGTTCGACGGGAAGACGCTCGACAGCATCGAGACGCCGGACGACTCCACGATCGTGTTCAAGCTGAACGCGGCCTACGGCGACTGGCCGTGGCTCGTGTCGATGCCCGCGTTCGCCCCGGTGCCCGAGGGCGACGGCACGAACACCGGCGAGTACGACGCGAAGCCGGTCGCCAGCGGTCCGTACCAGGTGCAGTCGAACACGCAGGGCTCGCAGATCACCCTGGTGCGGAACAAGTACTGGAGCGCGAAGACCGACTCCGTGCGCACCGCGGGTCCGTCGAAGGTCGTGTTCAAGGAGAGCCAGGACCCGTCGACCGTCACGCAGACGCTCATCGCCGACAACGGCGACGCGAAGGACTCGTTCGGTGCGACCTACCTCGGTGCCGCCGAGCTGAACCAGGTCCGCTCGAACCCGTCCGCCCAGGACCGCCTCGCCACGTCGAAGGCCGGCCCCATCCAGTACATGGCGATGAACACCCAGAAGGGCAAGCTCGCCGACAAGCAGGTCCGACAGGCGCTGCAGTACGCGGTCGACAAGAAGTCGTACCGGATCGCCGCGGGCGGGGCCCTGGCCGGCACCTACGCGTCGACGCTCATCACGCCCGGCATCGAGGGCCGCGAGGACTACGACCTGTACAAGGCGAGCGCCTCGGGTGACGTCGCGAAGGCGAAGTCGATGCTCAAGGCCGCGGGCGCCGACAACCTCAAGCTCACGCTCCTCACCCAGAACGACTCGTCCTCGCTCGCCGAGGCGCAGGCGCTGCAGGCCGGCCTGAAGCGTGCCGGAGTCACCGTGACGCTCAAGCCGGAGGACCTCGACTCGTTCTACACGGACGCCACGAACGGCAGCGACTACGACCTGGTGCTGTTCAGCTGGCAGCCGGACTTCCCGAGCGCGAACGCCAACATCCAGCCGCTCTACGACTCGTCGCAGATCGGTGACGGCGGCTACAACGTCGCGCACTACAGCAACCCGGAGGTCGACGCCCTGATCGAGCAGGCGACCGGCACGGTGGACCGTTCCGCGGCCGAGAAGCTGTGGGCGCAGGCGGACAAGACGATCATGGAGGACGCTCCGGTCGTCCCGCTGATCTACGCGAAGCAGTCGTTCCTGGCCGGGTCGAACGTCGAGAACTTCCGCGTCGCGGACTTCCCGGCGTACCCGAACTACCTCGTGGTGTCGCTGAAGCAGTGACCGGACCGCTGCTCGAGGTCGAGGGGCTCCGCGTCGCGTTCGGCGACGCGGAGCCCGTCGTCCGTGACGTCTCCTTCTCGCTCACGCCCGGCCGGGTGCTCGCCCTGGTGGGGGAGTCCGGATCGGGCAAGTCCGTCAGCGCCATGAGCGTGCTCGGACTCCTGCCGTCCCAGGCCCGGGTGACCGGCAGTGTGCGGTTCCGCGGCGAGGAGCTCGTCGGTGCGTCCGACGACGCCCTCCGCGCGGTCCGCGGCGCCGGCATCGGTGTCGTGTTCCAGGAACCGATGAACTCGTTCACGCCGGTCCTGTCGATCGGCACGCAGATCGCCGAGGCCGTCCGCGCGCACCCGTCGGGGCTCGATCGCGCGGGTGTGTCGGCGCGGATCGACGACCTGTTGCGTGCCGCCGGCCTCAGTGACCCCCGACGGATCCGGAAGGCCTACCCGCACGAACTGTCGGGCGGGCAGCTGCAGCGCGCGATGATCGCGATGGCGCTGGCGGGTGACCCGGTGGCGCTCATCGCGGACGAGCCGACGACGGCGCTCGACGTCACGGTGCAGGCCGGCATCCTCGACCTGCTCCGGCGGCTCTGCCGTGAGCGGTCGCTCGCCGTCCTCCTCATCACGCACGACATGGGGGTGGTGGCGGACGTCGCCGACGAGGTGCTCGTGATGCGCCGCGGCGACCCCATCGAGCGGGGGAGCGTCGCCGAGGTCTTCGCACGTCCGCAGGCGGACTACACGCGCGAGCTCCTCGCCGCGGTGCCCGCTCTGGAGGGACGGGGCGCGTCCGCCCCGACCGCTGCGGACGGACCGGTGGCCGGGTCGCAGGCCGAGTCTCGGCCCCGCGGACGGTCCACGGGCTCGACGGACGCGAACCTGTCCGCCCGGCCGAGTCGCGGCGTCCCCACCGACGACGCCGCGACCCGCGCGGACGAGGCGAGCCGCGCCTCCCGTCCGACCGACGGCACGACGGTGGCGCGCCTGCGCGACGTCGCCGTCCGCTACGCGCGCCGCGGCGACCCGACCGTGTCGGGCATCGACCTCGAGCTCCACGCCGGCCGGACCCTCGGCCTCGTCGGCGAGTCCGGCTCCGGTAAGTCGACCATCGGGCGGGCGCTCGCGGGTCTCGTGCCCGTCGTCGCCGGCACCGTCGAGGTGGACGGCAGCGATCTGCGGACGGCGCGCGGGAAGCGGCTGCGCGAGCTGCGCAGCCGGGTCGGCATCGTGTTCCAGGACCCGGCGTCGTCGCTCAACCCGCGACAGACCATCGGGTGGAGCATCGCCGAGCCGCTCCTCGTCCACGACCCCGCCGCCGACCGTCGGGCGCGCGTCGACGAGCTGCTCCGCGCGGTCCAGCTCGACCCGTCGTGGGCGGAGCGGTTCCCGCACCAGCTGTCGGGCGGCCAGCGGCAGCGCGTCGCCGTCGCGCGGGCGCTCGCGCTCCGACCGGCGCTCGTGATCGCCGACGAGCCGACCAGCGCGCTCGACGTCACGGTGCAGGCCGCCGTGCTCGACCTGCTCGCGTCGCTGCAGGACGAGTTCGGGTTCGGCATGCTGCTCGTCAGCCACGACCTCGCGGTCGTCCGACAGCTCGCCGACGAGGTCGTCGTGCTCCACGACGGCCGCATCGTGGAACGCGGGACCACCGGTTCGGTGCTCGACGACCCGCAGCAGGACTACACGCGCATGCTCCTCGCGGCAGCGCCCGTCGCCGACCCCGTGCGGCAGGCGGAACGCCGCGAGGCCTGGCGTGCGTGGGAAGGGGTGGCATCGTGACCGCCAACGTCGTCGACCGTCCCGTGTCGCCATCCGCAGGCCGCAGCACCGGCTTCCGGGCCGTCGTCCGCCGGGTCCGACAGGACCGCTGGGCCGTCGCCGCGGCCGTAGTCATCGCCGTGTTCGTCGTCGTCGCGATCGCGGCCCCGCTCATCGCCGCGATCAGCGGACAGGACCCGTACAAGTACCACATCGACGCGCTCAACGACTTCGGCGCACCCCGTGGACCGCTCGGCGGGGTCAGCGGCACGCACTGGTTCGGTGTCGAGCCGCTCACCGGACGCGACCTGTTCGCGATCGTGACGTACGGCGCACGGACCTCGCTCGGCATCGGGCTCGCGGCCACGGCGCTGTCGATCGTGATCGGCGTCCTCGTCGGGGTCACCACCGGGTTCCTCGGCGGCTGGTACGACCGGGTGCTCTCCCGTGTCGTGGACGTCATCTTCGGCTTCCCGTCGCTGGTGTTCATGATCGCCCTCACCGCGATCGTCCCGACGTCGTTCCCGAAGCCGGTGCTCGTCGTCCTCGTCATCGGGTTCTTCGGCTGGCCCGCCGTCGCCCGGGTGGTGCGCGGGCAGACACTGTCGCTCGTCACCCGCAACTTCGTCGTCGCCTCCACCGCCATGGGGGCCGGCCGCTGGCACGTCATCCGCACCCAGCTGCTGCCGAACCTCGCCGCGACGATCACCGTGTACGCGACCATCTCGATCCCGTCGATGATCGGAGCCGAGGCCGCGCTGTCGTTCCTCGCCGTCGGCGTCACGCCGCCGACGCCGTCGTGGGGGCGCAGCATCGGCGACGCCGTCGGCTGGGTGCAGACCGACCCGATGTACCTCGTCTTCCCGGGCATCGCGCTGTTCCTCGTCACCCTGGCGTTCAACGTGCTCGGAGACGCGCTCCGCGATGCCCTCGACCCCCGTGGAGGTGACCGGTGAGCACGTTCCGCTTCATCGCCGTCCGCGTCCTCGGCGCCGTCGTCGTGCTGTTCGTCGTCGCCGCCATCACCTACGCGCTGTTCGTGCTGCTGCCGACCAACCCGGCCCGCGCGATCTGCGACAAGCCGTGCACGCCCGACCGCCTCCGCGAGGTGCAGGCGTTCCTCGGCACCGACAAGCCCTGGTTCGCCCAGTTCGGCGCGTACCTAACGGGGATCTTCGCCGGACGCACGTTCGGCTCCGGCGCGTCGGTGATCCACTGCGCGGCACCCTGCTTCGGGTACTCGTTCCAGCTGCACGACAGCGTGACGAACCTCATCCTGTCCCGCCTGCCCGTCACGGCCTCGATCGCGGTCGGTGCTGCGCTCCTCTGGCTCGTCGCCGGTGTCGTCGGCGGGGCGGTGTCGGCCCTGCGTCGCGGGACCTTCGTCGACCGCGCGGTCATGACCGCCGCCGTCGCCGGGGTGTCCTCGCCGTCGTACCTCATCGGGCTGCTGGCGATCCTGCTGTTCGGGTTCGTCCTCGGGATCCTGCCGACCAGCGGGTACGTCGCGTTCACCGACGACCCGGTCGGCTGGTTCACGCACCTGATCCTGCCGTGGTGCGTCCTCGCGTTCATCAGCGCCGCGATCTACGCCCGCCTGACCCGCGGTGAGATGCTCGAGTCGATGTCGCAGGACTTCGTCCGGACCGCCCGTGCCAAGGGGCTCCGTGAACGCCAGGTCGTCGTGCGGCACGGACTCCGGACGGCGATCCTGCCAGTGGTGACGCTGTTCGGGCTCGACCTCGGTTCGCTGCTCGGCGGTGCGGTCATCACCGAGAAGGTGTTCTCGATGCAGGGGCTCGGGGCGCTGCTCATCGATGCGGTGCACACGCTCGACCTGCAGGTGGTCGTCGGGTTCACGCTGTTCTCGGCGCTGCTCATCGTGACGGCGAACGTGATCGTGGACGTCGTGTACGCATTCGTGGACCCGCGGGTGCGCCGCCGAGCGTAGGGCGAGCCGCCGCGATCGGTGCCGTCTGGACGGCCGATCAGGAACCGGGGGCGATCAGCGGGGTGCTCCCAGTTCCGTCGGCCCGCGCCTCGGTAGGTTCGTCCTGCACCACTCCACGGGGCGCGTCCCAGTCGGGGGACCTCGTCTGGTTCGATTTCCGGAGCGCTCCACCACACCCCGTGCCGACGAACGACCGGCCGACCCGCTCGTCGCGCGGACTCAGTCGCGGGCCCGCCCCGACCGGACGGGCAGCATCCGGATTGCCAGCGACCGCACGGCTGCGGCGGCGGACGAGACCACGCCGGGCACGATCGACGAGACGGCCGTGACGTACGGCACCTCCGCGCTCCCGAACGCCGTCTTGAACTTGCTCACGCCCTCGTCGACGTGACCGACGAGGTCGACGGACGTGTGTCCTCGGCGCAGCGACCACTGCAGCACCTCGTGGTAGAGGACGGTGCTGGGGTTCGCCGATCGGTGCGCCCGCAGGGATCCACCGACCCATCCCGTGACCACGGGGTGGCTCGCCAGCGCCACCAGCACCCCCACCGCCTGCTCGTCGATCACCGCGGTGACGGCGATGAAGTCGTCCCGGCCCGCCGACCACTCCTCCAGCCGTGCGCCGAGGTCGGCCGGGTACGGAGACGGGACCCCACGGTTGCCGTACGACTCCTCGAGGACGCGGGGGAGGAGCGTCGTGACCTCACCCGGGAGGGCGGGCCGGACCTGGACGCCCCGCCGGAGCGCCGTGCGCAGGTGGTAGCGCGCGTTGCTCTTCATCCCGGCTGTCAGGGACTCCGGGCTGGCCCCGGCGAGGTCCACGGTGAAGGTACGGTCGGTGTGCCACTCGCAGGGTGTCCGGCGCAGCGCGCGTTCGGCTGCACCCGCCAGCCCGGGCCCGAACTGGAAGCGAACCACCGGGAGGCCGTGTCGGACCTGCCACCCGCGGAACGCCCGCAGGATGGGTTCGAGGAGGTCGTCGGGCACCAGCGGACCGAGGTACGGGAACGGGGGCTCGACCGACCTGGGCACGCGGGTCGACTGCATCACCACGGGGAACACCCCGACCGCTTCGCCGTCCCGCCGGACGACGAGCGGGGTGAGCCGCCACCCGAACGTCTCCGTCATCAGGTGCAGCCACGACCAGTCGTGGAACCCCGTCGCCCCGGGACTGGCTGCGACGAGCGAGTCCCACAGCCGCGGGTCGTCGGTCTTCTTGAACCGGATCTGCACTGATCGATGCTTTCTGTCGGGTACTTTCCACCCTAACGGTCGTCGGACGAGCGCACGGCGGCGTCCTGGCCACCAGCCTGGAGGCGCGACACGCGTCGATCAGGCGGGTCGCGCCTCCAGGCTGGTCGCCGCGTCGCGGCGCTCCCGCCTCCGATGCCGTGCGACCACCGTGATCGTCGCGGCGGCCGTCGCGAGCGCCAGGGCGAGCATGCTGCCCCACAACGGGAGCGGGAGCACGCCGGCGATGATGCCGGCCGACAGCGGGACGAGGGCGAAGGTCCCGGTCACGAGGCCCGTCAGCACGACGACCGCGGCGACGTCCCCGAACGCGGTCGGTCGGCGGTGACGCAGCAACCAGTCGGGCAGGCCGGCGAGGGCACCCGCGGCGAGCCCGAACACGAACGCGGCCAGGGCGCCGATGGCCATCACCGGGAACATCACGATGAAGAAGGGCAGCTGGTCGGGGGACCCCTCGGCGATGGCGCCGATCAGCAACCAGCCGACGGGGAGGACCACCATGGCGGCGGCCCCGGCCTTGGCCGTGGTCAGCGGCAGCACGGAGAGCAGGGTCCGGCGGAGGCGCAGCTCCTCGGTCGTGTCGGTCGTGGTCACGGTCGTGCGCCGCCCGTCCTGCCCCCGTCGCCGTCACCGCCGCGGTCCGCGAACGACGCGATGGCGACGAGGTCGGCGACCACGTCGTGCAGCGGTCGGGAGGCGTCGAGCACGTGCGTGCACGAGGCGCGGAGGAGCGGCAGGACCTCGCGGTGGTCCGCCTCGATCATCGCCCGCTCGACCGCGGACTTGCCGTACGGGTTCGTCGTCCGTCCGGCGACCCGATCGAGCATCGTGTCCAGCGGGGCGTCGAAGAGCACGACCGCCTCGAACCGGTCCGCGAACACGGACTGGTTCCGCACGCAGCCCGACACGAACAGCGACCGGTCGTCCTCCGTGTCGAGCAGTTCGGCGATGCGGTCCTCGACCCACAGCCACTCGCCCTGGTGGACGGGATCTGTCGGGTCAGGAGCCGGGTGGTACTCGCGCCAGCCCGCGTCGTCGGTGTCCACGACGCGGTGGCCGAGCGAGGCGAGCTCGGTCAGCGCGGAGGACTTCCCCGTCCCGGAGAGCCCGGTGATCAAGACCGTCGCCACGGCAGTCACCCTAGCGAGGTGGTCCCGGTGCGGTGCACGATGGGGCGGTGGACACGCACCCGCTCTGGCGCCCGTTCAGCGCTGACAGCAACGCGACGCGACAGTCGCAGCGAGTGGCGTTCCGACAGGTCGAACCTGGGCCGCTCCGCGAGTACGACTCCCGATGGGCCGATGCGTTCGGTCGCGTGCGTACCGCCCTGGTAGGAGCGCTCGGCCCGGGAACTGCGATCACGCACGTCGGGTCCACCGCTGTGCCGGGGATGATCGCGAAGCCGGTGATCGATGTCGACGTCCTCGTCACGGACGTGCTCGACGAAGCGAGTTGGCTCCCGAAGCTCGAGGAGATCGGGTTCCGGCTGGTGTTCCGCGACGTGATCGCCGGGGATCCGCACTGCCAGCTCACCCTCGGCGACCCGAACACGAACCTCCACGTGTGGCGGCCGGACGCAGCGGAGCCGCGGCGGCACCGGCTCTTCGTGTCGTGGTTGCAGCGCCACCCCGAGGATCGACGACGGTACGCGGATGCGAAGGCCGAGGCAGTACGGGCCGCTGCGGACGGCCTGCGGTACAACGACGCGAAGGCCGCTGTCGTCTACGACCTCTACGAGCGCGTTTTCGCGGCCGACCCTGACCATCCGCACGCCCCCCGGCCACGCCCGTGATCACGCCGGATCAGCGGGCGTCCCGACCGGTGTCGACGCGCAGGGAAGGACGCGCAGGGAAGAACGCAGCGCGATCACGGCTGCACCGCTGACGCGACGGCGGCGTCTGTGCCAGTGTTGACCGATGACCATCGAGGTGATCGAGCGCCGGAGCGCACCGGACACGCGTCGGATCCTCGAAGCGCTGCCCGACTGGTTCGGTGATCCGGTCGCCATCGACAACTACGTTGCCGCCGCTGCAGACCCGGACTTCGGGAGTGTGCTCGCCGTCAGGCCCGAAAGCGTCGTCGGTGTCGCGCTGACCCGGCGGCACTTCGCGCAAGCCGCCGAGATCCACCTCATCGCCGTCGATCCGGAGCACCGAGGGTCGGGGGTCGGGCGTGCGCTGGTCGAGCACATCGTCGAGGCGTCGGAGCACGATGGTTGTTCGTTGCTCTCGGTGCACACCGTCGGCCCGTCCTTCGAGCACGAACCGTACGCACAGACGCGGGCCTTCTACCGTGCCGTCGGCTTCCTCCCGCTGGAGGAGCACGACGGCCTCGACTGGTCGGGACCGAGTCTGATCCTCGTCCGCCCGCTGGCAGGTGCCGCTGGACCCGACCGTGCACCCGATCCTCGTGTCCGCTCGTGACCCTGACGGACCGGGCGGCACCCCCGAGGAGGCTCGTCGGATGACCGACCTCGATCCCCGTCTCGTCGCGCTGTACGACGACGACAACCCCGACGGGGTCGACAGCGACTTCTACCGCGACCTCTGCGCCTCGACCGGGGCCAGATCGGTGCTCGACCTCGGGTGCGGGACCGGGGCACTCACCGTGAGCTTCTCGGAAGACGGTCGGTCGATCTTCGGTGTGGACCCCTCCGCGACGATGATCGGCCACGCGAAGGAGCGGCCGGGAGCGGGAGCGGTGACGTGGATCGTCGGTGACAGCCGTGCGCTCCCGGACGTCATCGTTGACTTCGCCGTCATGACCGGGAACGTCGCGCAGCACATCCCGGACGGGGACTGGCAGCGGACTCTCGGAGATCTGCGTCGAGTGCTCCGTCCCGGAGGGGTCCTGGCGTTCGAGAGCCGCAACCCGGCAGCGGCGGCATGGCGAACGTGGACGTCGACCGAACACACGATCCGCGACACTCCGAGCGGCCCGCTGGAGGAGTGGTCGGACGCTCGGGAGATCCGTCCGGGAGTCGTACGCCTGGTCTCCCACAACGTGTTCCTCGACACGGACGAACGTCTGACCTCCACCGACGACTTGTTCTTCCGGGATCGGACTGTGGTCCAGCACCACCTCGACGTCGCGGGCTTCCACATAGCGGCGGTGTACGGCGACTGGCAGCAGGGACCGGTGACCGAGTCGTCCGCCGTCCTGGTCTTCGTCGCCGTCGCCCGGTAGCCGATCGGACGCCACACCCGTGGGGTATGGCTGCTACGCGGACGAGCGAGCGAGACCCCTGATGTACGCCGTCACGATGCTGACCGCATCGATCGGCGCAACGTCGGCGGTTCGGTACAGCAGCAGCGCATCGACCAGGCCGACGAGATCGGCCGCGGCCAGGTCCGGTCGGACGACGTCGATCGCGGACAGGAGCGTGCATGCCGTTGCGTCCTGGCGGGGCCGGACCACACGACGTTGTCTGCGATGACGAGAGCCCTGCCTGCCCAGCGGACGATGACGGTCACCATGCCGATCCCGGGCCGGATGGGACGCGCGTTCCGGGACGGCATCCTGTTGCCCCGTCCTGGCACCGAGGTCGTCGGACCGCACTTCCTGGAATGGGTGGCCGGCGAACGGGGAGGCGAGGCCGACGGCGGGTAGTGGCAGCTCGCCTCCCGAGGACCTACTGCTCGGCACCGATCTGGTCGCTGCGGGCGTCCCGACCGGTGTCGACGCGCAGGGAAGAACGCAGCGCGATCACGGCTGCACCGCCGAAGACGGCGGCGACCGCGAACAGAGCGACCCCTCCGCCTGCCGCGGTCGCGAGCGCACCGCCTCCCACAGCACCGATCGCGGCGAGGGTTCGGTACGCACTCCGCATCGTCGCGTTCGTGCGACCCAGGAGCGCGTCCGGAGTGAGGCTCTGCCGGAGGCTCATCTCGTTCGCGTTCTCGCATCCCGCAGCCGCCCCGTGCACGGTGAACGCGGTGAACAGGACGGCGATCGCTGCAGCTCGTGCACCACTTGCTCCGACGACGGCGATCGCGATCGCTGCCCACGCGACGGGGTAGGCGATCCGCGTGGCGATGATCGTGCGACCTGCCCCGAAGCGGGTGCCGAGTCGCGGCGCAGCGGTCGCCCCGAGGAGCATCGCGACGCCGCTGACCGCGATGATCGCGCCGTAGACCACGGCCGGGAGCGCGAGGGTACGGAGGGCGACGATGGCGAACACCGTGAGCGCGGCGGCGTTCGCGAGGAACCACACTTGCGTCGAGATCGCCAGTGGTGCCAGGGTCTCGTGCCGGTAGGTCCAGCGCAGGCCGTCGACGACGTCGCCGAGCAGTCGCGATCCCGTCCGTCGTGGCGCAGTCCGCTCGACGATGCGGACCCTGGCGACGAGCGCCGCCTCGACGAGGTAGCTCACCGCGTCGACGACGATGGCGACCGGTGCGGTGACGAAGCCGACGAGCACACCGCCGAGCGCCGGACCGACCGTCTGCGCCGCGGCGTCGCTCTGGTCCACCCGCGCGTTCGCCGGCAGCAGGAGGTGCCGCGGAACAATCCGGGGAAGGAGTGACTGCGTGGCCGCGAAGCCCACGACCGACAGGGTGCCGAACACGAACAGCGCCGCCGCGGTCACCCACAGGTTCAGCAGTCCGACCGACCAGAGGACGGGGATCGTTCCCAGGCTCACCGCCCGCCCGATGCTCGCCCAGACGAGGAGCGGCTTGCGGGGCACACGGTCGACGTACGCTCCGATCAGCAGACCGAAGAGGGCGTACGGCAGGAACTGGGCCGCGTTCACGAGCCCGACCTCGAGTGGGCTGGCCTGCAGGACGGTCACCACCAGGACCGGGACGGCCACCGCGCTCACCGCCGTGCCGAACGAGGACACGGTGGCAGCGGACCAGTAGGACCGGAAGCCGGGCACCTCGCGCACCGTCGCCGCGTCGTCGCCCATGACGCAACGCTGACAGAGCCGGTGCCCCCGCACAAGGGAGCGCGTTCGGACGGTGAACGGACGCTCCGTCCTCTCTGCGCAGTCAGGGCGGGCACGCGCCGCGACTAGCGTTGCGCCATGACGGATCACCGAGTCGCGGACCACTACCGCCGGTTCGCCGAACGGGAAGCCCGCGGAGTCTCCGCGATGTACGAGCGTTGGGCGCTCGGCGTCGCGGACGATCCTGCCGTGCTCGACCGCATCGGCACGCTCCCGGGGATCAAGCAGCAGCCGAACCTCGTCTTCGCCGCGGCTCGGTTCCTCGGCGCTGCCGAGGGCTCGTACGACGAGTTCCGGACGTGGCTGCTCGAACACTGGGGATCGGTCGCGCCGGTCGTCCTCGCACGGTCGACACAGACCAACGAGGCGGGGAGGTGTGCGGTCCTCCTGCCGGTCCTGAGCCGCATCGAAGGGCCGCTCGCGCTCATCGAGGTCGGCGCATCCGCGGGACTGTGCCTCTTCCTCGATCGGTACAGCTACCGGTACGACACCGGGGCGGACGTCATCCCGATCGACCCGGCTGACGGACCGAGCACGGTCACGATCCAGTGCCGGATCGACGCGGGCAGTGTCCCTGTGCAGCTGCCAGACGTTCGGTGGAGGGCGGGGATCGATCTCACCCCGCTCGCGCCGGGAGACCACGCCACCCGGGAGTGGCTCCGCGCGCTCGTCTGGCCCGAGCACGACGAACGCCGGCGGCGACTGGACGCAGCACTCGACGTGGCCGCGGCAGACCCTCCTACGGTCCTCCGTGGTGATCTGGTTGAGTCGATCGATCGGTTGATCGCTCAGGCGCCCGCCGACCTCTCGTTGGTCGTGTTCCACAGCTCGGTCCTGGTCTACGTCGCAGAGCCTCGACGCGAGGAGTTCGCGCGCCGGATGCGATGCCGGCCTGACGTCACCTGGGTCAGCAACGAGGGTGAGCCCGTCCTGCCTCGCGTCACCCAGCGGCTCGAACGCCCGTCGCGCGGCCGGACTGTGCTCGCAGTGGACGAGCGGCCCGTGGCGTTCGTCGGTCCGCACGGCCAGAGCTACGAATCGATCGAACCGTGAGCGCCCCGCGCGTCCGACGACGGGGAAGACCAAGCGCAACGAGCAGCGTGCGTGGATGACACCGTGGTGGGATCGCACCGATCCGTCGGATCGCCCGGACCTCACGAACCGAACTCCGGCCGGGATCATCGAGTCGTGGTGGAGGTCATTCCCATGATCGTGCTGAGCGGAGGGTTCACCGCTGCTCGATGGGCATTCGCGATCTTCTGTTCCGCCATCGCGGTGGTCATCGAGCTCGTCTTCGTGCGGAAGCTCGTCCGGCGGATCGCGGGTCGTCGCGCGCTCAGCAAGAACCGTGGAGACGGCGACGATGTCGCGGGCACGGAGCGACCCTGACAATCAACCGGGGAGCACGGTGAACGGATGGCAGATGCACAGCGCGGATGGGTGCAGCGGCTCCGATGAGGAGTCTCGCCGCAGCCGGGGTCGTCGGTGTCCATGACCCAGTGCCTGAGCATGACGAGCTGGCGCCGATGGTCCAGTCCAGGCCCGTGCAGACCGAGTCAGATGCGTAGGTAGACCGTCAGGGTCTGCATGGGCCGTTCCGCGACCTCGAACGATGTGTAGGTGAGCTGCTGCTCGACGCCGTCCTCACGACGCACGCGTTTGATGCCGGCGCGGCTCGTGCCGACGTCGTAGCGCGGCCACCACCGGTCCGCTTCGCGGCTTCCCTGCCGAAGATCTGCCACCAGCTCATGGAACGCGGGCTCGTTCGTGTGCTGACCGGCGCGCGCGCGGAGCCGCGCGAGGAGCCCTTTCGCGACGTCGGACCAGTCGGGCAGGACGTCCCTTGCCGCTGGGTCGAGGAAGACCCAACGGGCGAGGTTGGGCTGGCGTTCCGGCGACGCGGCACCACGGAACAGCGTCGAGGCTGCGCGGTTGACAGCGAGGAGATCGAACATCGGGCCGGTCACGTAGGCCGGTTCCGGGTCGAGCAGGTCGACGATCCGTGTGACCTCCGGGTCGGCGGACCGCTGGAGGTCGTTGCTCGGCTCGAGGACCTCGGTGGCGATCGTGAAGAGGTGATCGCGTTCCACGTCGTCGAGTCGGAGCGCCCGGGCGAGGGCGCCGAGCACCTGTCGCGAGGCCCGGACATCGCGACCCTGCTCGAGGAAGGTGTACCAGGTGGGGCTGATCCCGGCGAGGACGGCGAGCTCCTCCCGTCGGAGGCCCGGAGTGCGTCGACGAGGGGCATCGGGCAACCCGACCTCGGCGGGGCTGGTGCGTTCGCGGCGCGCACGGAGGAACGTACCGAGCTCGCGCCGTTGCTGTTCACCGAGGTCGGTCAAGGGTGTCTCCTCCTGGTGCTCTGGGTACCAGTATGTGACGGCTCTGGATGGTGCGTCGTCGCGTCCGGAGACTGAGTCTCGTGCAGGCATGGACACTCGATGACATCGGCTCCCCGCTCACCCGCGAGAGCCTCCCGGACCCCGTCGTCCGCAGCGGCGGTGTCGTCCTCCGGATGGTCGCCGTGCAGGTTCCGGCCTACACGCGCGTCCTCGTCGAGGGCGGCCGTGGCGGGATCGCGACCCCGACGGTCCTCGGGATCGGCGGTACCGCCGTCGTCGAGGAGGTCGCGGACGACGTCACCTCGGTCAGGCCTGGCGAAACCGTCATGTGCACGGGCTTCCTCCGCAGCGGCAGGACCGCGGAACCCGAGGAGGTACTCCTGGGCTGGACGGGGATCGGCGGTCGCGGCGCTTCGACGCCGACGACCGATCGCATGCGCTCGGTCTGGCGCACCGGGACCTTCGCAGAGCGGGCGCTCATGCCTGCGTCCACGGTCCTCGCGCTTCCCGGTGCCGAAGCACATCCGCGGCCGGAGGAGCTCGCGTTCCTGCCGTGGCTGAGCGTCGCCGCCGGAGCCATCGAGCGCAGCGGGATCGCGCCGGGGGACCGGGTCGTGGTTCTCGGGGGGAGTGGGCAGATGGGTGGGGCGGCGGTCCTGCTCGCTCTCGCCCGAGGTGCCGCGCGTGTGGTGGCGGTGGGCCGCGACGCCGGCAGTCTCGAGCGGTTGGCGGCAGTGGACCCGCGGATCCGCGCTGTCCGGTCGACCGGTGACCGCTCGAGCGACGCGGCCGCCATCCGCGAAGCGGCCGGTGGTGACGCCGAGGTCGTCATCGACGCGCTCGGTGCGGTGCCCACACCGGACTTGACGATGGCCGGCTTCGACGTCGTGCGGACGGACGGCACGCTGGTGCTGCTCGGTGGGGTCCGCCAGGAACTGCCCGTTCCGTACGGCGAGGTGATGCGTCGCCGTGTCACCATCCGCGGCTCGTGGATGTGTTCCGAGGAGACAGCGCTCCGGGTGTGGCGGCAGGTGCAGTCCGGTGTCGTCGACTTGTCGTCGCTCGAGGTCACGGCGGTCGGCATCGACGACCCGGCCGCCGCACTCGATCGAGCCGAGCGGAGTCGGGGGCTCTCGATCGTGGCTCTCACCTTCTGAATGCGATCCTGCTGGCGCGCGTCGAGCCCGTCGCAGTGTCCGGGCACGAGCCAGGACCACCGGGTGGCGAACCCGGATCGCTACCCTGCACCCATGAACGCCAAGCGCTCGCCGGCGCCCGCCCGGTCCCGCATCGACCTCGTCGCGATCTGGGTCCTCGCGGTCGTCGGGCTCCTCGCCCTGGTGGTCTCGGCCGGTGTCGTGCTCGACGAGAACCTCCGCGCGTACGCGCTCTGCGCGGAGGCGTCGAGCACGCTGTGCCCGGACGGGCCGTGGTACAGCAGCATGGGCCTGGCGTTCTTCGGGGGCATCGTCGTGGTGACGACCGGGTTCTTCCGCGGGCTCCGTCGCTACGGTCGCGGACGCATCGGCGCGTGGTTCCCCCTCGCGGCCATCGGTGCCGTCGCCGCGCTGACGGGCATCGCGACCGTCATCCTCCTCGTCACGATGCCGCTGTAGCGGCCGAGCGGCGAGACGTGCGCNCGGTCGGCTCGACCGCCCGGCCGTGACGCTCACTCGCCGTCGGCTGTGCCGGACCGCGCCGCGAAGCGCTCCAGGGCGTGCAACAGCAGGGCCTCGTCGCCGATGACGGACGCCGCTGCGGCGACCTGCAGCGAACCGGCATCCCGGTGGAGTCGCGCTCGCGACAGGATGTCGTGCGAGAGGTCCCGCCGGAGCTCCTCGACCGGGAAGGTCCGGACGAGCCAGGAGCAATCGATCGCGGGATCGCCGACGGCGGCGTGGTCGACGTCGATGAGCCCGACGCCGTCGGTCTCGACGAGGACGTTGAACCCGTTGAGGTCGCCGTGCACGACGCCGACCGGCGCGTCGGCCTCCGCGTCGAGGAGGCGACCGACGACGTCGCTCGCCCGACGACGGACCGTCGCGGACGGCAGTCGGCCGGACAGTTCCTCGACCAGCTCCGGCCACCGCGGACCCCCGCACCACGCACGCACCGGCCGGAGCGCCTGCGCCGACGCGTCGGACGTCGACACCGAGCGCAACCGGTCCAGGAGCGGCAGGTACACCGAGCGCGCCTCTGACCAGGCAGCATCGGTCAGCGGCCGACCACGCACGCGCGTCTGTGCGACCGCCGTCCACGCGGACGTCGAGACCGGATCGAGCAACACGTCGGGGACGGTGATCCCGTGGGGCGGCGCGCGGAACCGCCGGCAGTTCTCCGTCTCGGCGACCGTCCGCTGCCGGTGATCGTTCCCGAACGCGACGCGCACGACCACGTCGGGGAGCTCGACGACACCGTGGAACGCTCCGTGGCCGAACCGAGCCGCACGCCACGGCAACGACGGCCAGACGTCCCGCAGGCTCGTCGCGACCGCCGCCATGTCGACGTCTCGCGTGTTGACCGGTCCGGATGTCATGTCAGGTCGATCCTGCCCGACTCGGCACGGACGTGGGGCGTGACCACGTTCCGGACGGGAGGTGCGTGGCGGCGCCGCCTCGCGCCTCCCTTCCGCTGGTGGGTCGCCTCGACCGCACGATCGATCCGAACGGTGGCATGCTGACGATGTGGAGACGAGTGCGCAGGCGATCGGGGTGGCGGTCCGAGGGACGTTCCACCGGGCGGTCGACCCCAGGTTCCGCGATGCCGCGCTCGCCGGGTCCCGGACGGCGGGCCGGTACTCGCGAGCAGACCAGCCGACGCTGTACTGCAGCTCGTCCGTCGAGGGCGTCCGTGCCGCGATGCAGGCGCACCGCGACGCTCGGTCCGCCGAGCCGACGATCGTCGCGCTCGACGTCGACGCGGCAGGCATCGTGGACCTGCGGGACCCGAGCGCCCGCGCTGCCGCCGGCATCGAGCTCTCGGACGCCTCCGCCCCGTGGCAGGACGTCGTGGCCGACGGGGGCGTCCCGCGCTCCTGGCTCGTCCGGGACCGTCTCGAGGTGCTCGGGGCGGACGGGCTCATCGACCCGTCGCGGACCGAACCGGGGCGCTGGCACCTCGTGTTGTTCCGGTGGAACGTGGAGGGCGCCCCGCGGGTGCGCCTGCGCGCGGCAGCCGCAGAGGGGTGACGGTGTCCTGGCGCCGGAGGCGGGTCCCGCCCGCTCCGACCGTCCCTCGGAGCCCACGACTGCCCCCGGTAGCGGAGTGGGCGGTCGGTGGCATGGTGGGCATCGTCGGCGCGGGGCCGCGCTCGGGCGAGTACCTGTACGTCTTCCCGTACCTGAACCGAGGGGGCCGCGCGGACGCGTGGGACATCGAGACCGTCGACTGCGGTGACCTGTTCGACCTGGACGGGAACCTCCTCCTGGAGCACGAGACCGTCGACTTCCCGAAGCCGCACGCCGGGAGCTTCATCGACGAGATCACCGATGCGCTCGACGTCGAGTGGACGACGGACCCCGCGGTCGTCGCTCGGGTGCTGCGCGAATCCTTCCCGAGACTCGCGGCTGCCGGGGACGACCGACGCGGTGGGAGACTGACACCGTGACCTCGCGAGCCCGGACGACGAAGACCGCCGATCGGAGCACGGCGTCTGCAGTGCACGCGTCAACCGGCCGGTCCGCCGTCCGTCCGGGCACGTTCAACCTCGCCGGCGAACTCTTCACGCCCGCTGCTGCGCGCCTCGCCCTCGTCGACTCGGACATCAGTGGGGAACGAGCCGCGGCACTCGTGCGCGACGGCGCCGAGGTCGCGTTCGAGGCGTGTGGTTGCGGAGGCGGCGGACCGTGTCGACCCGTCTGGCCCGAGGTCGCCGTCGTGTCCTTCGCAGCGAAGGCATCGCCGCCCCGGATCAGCCCCCGACCGAGCGCTCCGACGTGGATCGACGTGTGGGCCGGGGACGGGACGACCGTGGTGTTCTGCCACGGGGACGTGACCTGGGGCTCGGTGTTCGGCTGAACTCCCGGACGCTCCCGCAATCGGTCACCGGGCGCGACCGCTGTCAGCGGGTGGCGAGGAACGCGTCCGTCCGAGCAGCGGTGGGCGCCGTCGCCGGACCGTGCTCGGTGACGGCCAGGGCCGCGGCGGCGTTGGCGCGGCGGACCGCGTCCACCAGGGTCTCGCCCCGCGCCAGCGCCGCGACGAGCACTCCGCCGTGCGCGTCCCCCGCGCCGTTGGAGTCGACCGCTTCGACCGCGAAGCCCGGTACGAGGACCGGTGCAGACCCGACTTCGGCCACCCAGCACCCCTCGGCGCCGTCGCGGACCAGGACGGTGCAGCCGGCGGACGCGGCGATCGACGCCGCCGCCTCGGGGAGCGACGCCGCGGTCGGTGACATGAGCCGCGCCTCCCGGCTGTTGGCGCTGACGATGTCGGCACGCGCCATCACGGGGCCGACCACCGACGGATCCAGGGTGTCGACGAGGGGAGACGGATCGAGGACGACCCGCACCCCGCTCGGCAGGGTCCGCACCCAGTCGGCGATCGCGGCGCCGTTCACCGGGTGAGCGAGTCCGTAGCCCGAGACGTACACCGTGTCGTCCTCGTCGACGCGCACCCGCTCGAGGTCCGCCGAGCCGAGTCGGCCCTCGGCGCCGACGCTCGTGACGAACGTCCGCTCGGACGTGGCGTCGACGAGTGCGACGCAGTAACCGCTGTCGAGGTCCGTGAGTCCTGGCTGGACGACCTCGACCCCCGACTCGGCCAAGGCACGCCGGACGACGTCCCCGAAGGGGCCGGTGCCGTACTGACCCGCGAACGCGACGTCCATCCCGTCACGAACGGCGGCGACCATCGTGTTCAGGCCGCCGCCCGCGGCGATCTCCGAAGCCGAGGCGATGACGTCCCCGCCCGGCTCCGGGATCGCGTCGACGCGCATGACGATGTCGACGATGACGTTGCCGACGGAGACGAGGCGGCTCATCGGTCGTGCACCGGAGCGGTGGTGTCCGCGCTCGTCGTGTGCCCGGCCGTCGTGACCGCGCCCGTCGTGTGCGGCGCGGGGCTGTCGACCTGACCGCGGGCGCCACCGGCCAGCAGGTAGACAGCGGCCGCGACGACGAACGTGACGATCCAACCGAGGCCGTTCGCGCCGACCCAGGTGCCCGAGAGGGAGCCGACGAAGACCGGGTCCGCATCGCCGATCTGGACCTTGGTGAAGAGGAAGCCGACGACGATCGCGACGACCCAGGCCGCGAGGGCACCCCACGCGACGCCGCCGCGGTACCAGTACCGGCCACCCGGGCGCAGGTCGAGCAGGGCCACCGGGTCGTACCAGCGACGCCGGATCATGTCGGCGATGAACACGCCGAGCCAGGCGGTGATCGGGACGGCGAGCACGGAGATGAAGGTGATGAACGGTGCGTAGAACCCGTCGGCGACGAGCATGAAGTACATCGCTCCGAGGGTGGTGACCACGACGTCCACGGCGACGGCCCAGACACGCGGGACCTTCACACCGAGGGTCAGCGTCGTGAGGCTGGCGGAGTAGACGGACAGGTGGTTCGAGAGCAGGAGTCCACCGAACGCGGCGATCAGGTACGGGATCGCCATCCAGCTCGGCAGCAGGTCGCGGATCGCGGCGACCGGGTCGCCGGCCTTCGCCAGCGAGGGGTCACCTGCCGAGACGAGCGCGCCGAGGCCGACCAGGACGACGAGCGGGATGCCGGCTCCGGCCGCACTCGAGACGACCAGTGCACCGGCCTTCACCGACGTGCGGGTGTAGCGGGCGATGTCGGCACCGGCGGTCGCCCAGCCGATGCCGGTGCCGGCGGCGATCGTCCCGATGCCGATCGCCATCGCGGCGACCGGTCCGGCGGGCTGCGCGCTCACCACGTGCCAGTCGACCCGGAGGACCAGGAACACCGCGACGAACACGTTCAGCGCTCCGAACACCCACGTCGCCCACTTCTGGACGGCGACGATGAACGCGTGGCCGAGGCCCGAGATGAGGACGGTCGCGGCGACGAAGACGAGGATCGCGACGATCGTGAGGACCGGGTTCGCCTTGGCGTCGCCGTCGGTGCCGAACAGGATCGTGAACAGTGAGAGCAGGACGAACGCGGCGGTCGTGGTGTTCACCGTCTCCCACCCGAGTCGGGACAGCAGCGACACGAACGTCGGCCCGATGTTGCCGCGGACGCCGAAGACGGCTCGGCTGAGTGTCAGGCCGGGGGCGCCGCCCCGACGCCCGGCGATGGAGATCACCCCGACCACGGCGAAGGACCCGGCGGCGCCGATGACCGCCACCAGGAGCGCCTGCCAGATCGTCAAGCCCTGGAACGCGACGAGCGTCGCGCCGAGTGGGAGTCCCAGGATGGAGATGTTCGCGGCGAACCACACCCAGAAGAGCGCTCCGGGGGTGCCGTTCCGTTCGTCGTGGGGGACGGGTTCGATGCCGCGTTGTTCGATGGTCGTCAGGGTGCCGCTGCTGAGCGTGGCGGTGGGGTCGGACATGGTTCCTCTTACGTCGTCGGAAGGGTGGGTTCTGGCATCGGGGCGCGATCGACCTTCGAGAGCACGATCGTGCGCCGAGGAGGTGTCGCGGAGGGCTCGTCCGCGGCCGGTGGGTGAACGGGTGGGTGGTCAGCTCCGGGTGCGGAGCGCGAGGAGGCCGTCGACCAGGGGATCCAGGTCGAGGGTGTTGACCGTCGTCACGGTGACGACGGCGTCAGCGGGCCAGGCGGTCGGGCCGTGCACGGCACCGAGCACCGCTCCGGCCATCGCCGCGATCGTGTCCGTGTCGCCGCCGAGCGACGCCGCGGTGCACAGGGTCTCCCACGGATCGAGGTCGAGGGCGACGAGCGCGAGGGCGGCGACGACGGACTCCTGGCTGGCGACACTGGTGCCGATGAGCTGGGAGACCGCGTCGATCCGGTCGGCCGGAGCGACGCCGGGCAGGAAACCGCGCGCCCACGCGGTCTTCGCCGCGATGTCCGCACCAGCGACCCAGTTGCCGCGCCGCGCGCCGATGGCAGCGGCGGCCACAGCGGCGTCGAGGGCTGCCGACCGGGTCGCGCCGTCGATCCCGGCGCTCACCGCCGCGGCGATCGCGCTGGCGCCGGCGATGCCGATCCCGGTGTCGTGGGTCACGCGGCTGGCGTCCTGGACGGCGTCCACCAGGCGACCCAGGTCCCCGGAGGGCACGGCGATGCCCACGGGGGCGATCCGCATCGCAGCGCCGTTCGTCGTCCCGGTCGACCCTGCTTCGTCAGCCGGGACGCCGTCGAGGATCCGCTGGACGGCGGTCTTCGTGCTCGGACCGAGCAGGTCGAGCGAACCCTTCGCCTCCATCGCCCGTTCCCAGGCGATGAGCGCCTCGGCGAACCGCGTGGGATCGAGCTGCCCATCGCCCTCGATCAGGAGGCCGGCGACCATGAGGGCTTGCTCGGTGTCGTCGGTGACGGTGCCGGCCGGCATCCCCGCAGCGATCCGCTGGTGGGGGCCGGCGTCCTCGAAGCGGCAGATCCTGCCGTGGTCTGCGCGGATCTGCGGGAGGGACAGGGACTGTGTCGGCATGCCGAGGGCATCGCCGATCGCGAGACCGGTCAGGGCTGCGAGCGCGTTGGGGCGGGAGGAGCGGAGGTCCACGGTGTCCAGTCGTCGGTCGGTCGTCATCGTGCGGTCCCGAAGCGCATGTGGAGGCGGAAGCGAGCGGGGTCCAGGAGGCTGTCCACCCGTTCGACGAAGGACCCGTCCGCACCGCGGGAGAGCCGGCGGCTCCGCAAGAACGGGGTGCCGGCGGGCCGGTCGAGCAGCGCGGCGTCGTCGACCTCCAGGGGAACGACGTCGATCCACTGCTCGGCGGTTGCAGGGACGAGACCGGCCTCGGCGATGGTCGCGGTGAGGGAGTCCTCCACGAGGCCGTCGGTCGTCGCCGCGGCCAGCCGGCCGACGTACGGCAGGACGCTCCGCTCGAGCGAGACCGGTCGTCCGCCGTCGACGCACCGCAGCCGGTCCACGGCGACGAACGTCCGGTCGGTCGCGTCGACCTCGGCCTGGAGGTCCGAGTCGTCCAGACGCTCGAGCCGCAGGATCCTGGTGGTCACCTCGGTTCCGGAAGCCGCGATGGACCGAGCCCAACCGTCGCGCGGGTCGAGCGCCGCGCCGTCGAACGTCACGAGCGACCCGATACCGCCCCTGGTGGCGATGTACTCCTCGTCGGCGAGGTCCGCGAGTGCGGCCCGGATCGTCCCGCGGCTCACGGCGAAGCGCTCGGCGAGGTCGTGCTCACCCGGGAGCCGGTCACCGGCGCGGTAGCGCCCGGTCGCGATCGCTTCGCGAAGCGCATCGGCGACGACACGCCGCTTCGAGGAGACTGCCATGACTGCAGCGTACATGTACAAGACCTGTACAACAACATCTGCGCCCAGATCGACGACCGCGCGACTCGCGGAGGTGGTCCTATCCTGCAGCAGTGCACACCGAAGCGCTCACCCAGCCGGAACTCGCCGCGCTCGCCGCCGGTGCACCCGGAGCGGCGCTCGTCGGGCGACTGGGAGGGTACGTCGCCGGCCCACCGATGCAGTGGCTGTGGGCGATCCGCGAGTCGCAGGTCCGCGAGCACCCCGCCGACCTGGAGTGGATCGCGCGACCCCTGTTCGTCGACGGCGTCGAGCCGGCGGTCGGGATCGCCGGGTTCCATGCGGCCCCCTCGCCGGAGGGGTCGGTCGAGATCTCGTACGAGATCGATCCGGCCCACCGCGGGCGCGGGTTCGCTTCGCGCGCGGCCGCACTGCTCGTCGCCGAGGCCCGTGCCTCCGGACGGGTCCGCACCGTCGTCGCGTCGGTCGCCCCGTCGAACGAGGCGTCACTGCGGATCGTACGGCGGCTCGGCTTCGAGCAGGTGGGCGTGGTCGACGATCCCGAGGACGGGCCGGAGCTGGTGTTCCACCTCCCGCTCGCCGGCTGACACCGGGGATCGAGCGATCAGCAGTTCCGGTCGTGGCCCGTGGTGACTCCGGGCCAGAAGTCTCCCACCAGCTCCGACATGTGCACCGGCCGCCGACTGCTCGCGCTCGGGTCCTTGCCCTCGGCGGTGGACAACGGCGGGTAGAGCGACACGCCGTGATCGAGCGCGAGGGCTGAGGTCTCGTCGCGCCACCCGTCCCAACGGAGGGACTCGGCGAACTTCCCGATCGCGTCAGTGAGCATCGCCGTGACGAAGCGGCTGTGCGAGACGTCGAGCGCCTCCCACTCGAGACTGTCCGGGGCGAAGTAGTGGACGCTCCCGTCTCCACTGCCGAATGCACCACCGTCGAGTGCGAAGACGCCGCCGAGGACGTCGAACCCGACGACGCAGAGTCCGGAGGACCGCGCGTTGACGTCGACGAGGGAAGGCAACTGCCCGCCGGCGCCGCCCAACAGGCGGAGCCAGCCGTCGTCGATCACGACGCCGCCGGTGTGCCGGACCAGCGCACCGAGGTACGACCGCTCCGTGAGCCCGAGCCGAGCGAGGTCCTCGATCGACCCGCCGTCGAGGATCCGGGCGGACGGTGCCGCGCCGATCATCTCGGTGAGTTCGGGCCACGCGTCGTCGGCAGCGCTCGTCATGGAGGTGATCGTCGCACGGTCGGAGCCCGCGGGCCACGTGCTCACGCGAAGCGTCGCCCGCGACCAGCGCTCGGACTGGAGGCCCGTGGCGGCGCCGCCACGGGCCTCCAGTCCGTCAGCGGGTCCGGCTGCACGGCCGGCGGCTGCCGCTCACGCGGCCGGCGTGAGCCGGTAGACGAGCCCGGCGGCGTCGTCCGTCACGTACAACGAGCCGTCCGGTCCCGGCACCGCGTCGACGGACCGGCCCCAGCGGGAGCCGTCGGCGTCCTGGAACCCCTCGACGATCGTGCGCGGCTGTCCCAACGTCCTGCTCGCATCGTCCCACGCGCTGTACGACACCGACGGCGGACGGGGCGGCTGACGGTTCCACGAGCCGTGCGTGGTGATGAGTGCGCCGTCGCCGAACATCGCGGGAAGGGCGCTGCCGCGAGTGAAGACGAAACCGATCGGCGCGCTGTGTGCGGGCAGACCGACCATCGTGGGGGAGACGGTCGCGCAGTCGAGCGCCTTCCCGTCCGGGTTGTTCGTCGGGTCGTCGACGTAGCCGAGGCCGAGCAGGTCGGGCTTCCCCCGCGAGTCCGGCTGGCAGAACGGCCACCCGAGCTCGGTGCCGCGGGTGATCCGCGTCACCTGGTCGTTCGGGTGCTCGTCGACGTACGACTGCACGCGCTCGCCGTACCGTCCGGAGTCGTCGCGGAACGGGTACGGCTGGTTGTCGGCCTGGTTCACGGCGGCGAAGAGCGTGCCGTCCGGGGCGAAGCCGAGGCCCTCGCCGTTGCGCACGCCGGTCGCGAGCCGGACGTCGTCCGTGCCGTCGAGGTGGACCTGCCGGATGACGGCGCGGTCCGGGTGGTTCCGCCGATCCGCACCGTCGCTGTTCGACGCCGAGCCGATGTCGTAGGCGACCACACCGTCGTGCACGGCGACGAACTTCCCGCCGTGGCCGCCCGTCGGGAGGCCGTCGACCAGGACCCTCCGGCCCGAGAGCGCACCGTCCCGGTAGTGCCAGGTGACGATCCGGGTGCCCTCGCCCAGGACCACCACGGTCGAGCCGTCCTGCTCGGTCACGGCGACGCCCTGCGGGTCCTCGAGGCCGCTCGCGAGCTCGTCGACCCGCGGTGCCTTCCCGTTCCCGCGCGGGTCGAGCCGCAGCAGGGTGCCGTGGTCGCCCGTCGTCACCAGCATGCTGCCGTCGGGCAGCCACGCGGCCATCCGCGCGCCGGGCACGTCGGCCCAGACCTCGGCGCGCCAGCCGCTCGGGACGCGCAGGGAGCGGCCGTCGGCGGCGCCGGCGTCCGCACCGTCGGCGACTGACAGGCGAACGGTGTGCAGGTCGACCGTCGGGTTGTCGGTGGGGGCCGCGCCGCCGCCGGCGCTGCTGCTGGTCGTGCCGCTGGGCGTGCCGGTGCAGGCGACGAGGCCGCCGAGCAGCACGGCGGCGGTGATGACGGACAGGAGGCGCGTGGTCGGCTTCGACACACCGTGAGGCTAGGCGTCGGTCGCGTCCACCGCCTCGGGGTGCGTTTGTCGGATCGTGGTGCGCGCTATCGTGCAGTCGTGCAGCTGGTGGTTGGCGTGTGGGGCGCGTTCCGCGCCCCCGGGGTCAGGCGGGTCTGATGGGGGTTCCCCGGTACCTCCGCGATGCGCTCCGCGACGTCGTCGGGCCTGCCGTCCGAGCCCACGGGTACTGCGGTACGAGTCCGACCTGGCGGAAGACCAGCGACCTCGGCGACGTCAGCGTGATCACCGTCCAGTCCTCGGCGTGGAACAGTGCCGACAGTGGCTCCTGCGTGGTGAACCTCGGCGTCGCGCCACGGCCGTGGCTGGATCGCGAGCTTCTTGCTGGCGACTCTGCGCCGGGCCGACGTGACCGGCCGGGTGCGAGCGAGTGTCTGTGGTGGTGCCGCGTCCACCCTCAGACGTCCATCGACCCGCACCGTGAACAGTGGTGGTGCTACCACGATGAACCGTCGGCTCAGCAGGTCGCGGAGGCAATCGTCACCGCCCTGGAGTCGACGTGGTTCGCCACGCTCGACGCGCTCCTCGTCCCGGACGAGTTCCGCCGACGGCTACTCGCGGGCGATCCCGGGTTCGAGATGTGGGGCGATGATCCCAGTGAGCTCGATGGGTTGCTGAGGAGGATGGGGCGGTGAAGCTGCACGTCGAGGTCCAGGGACACGGGGAACGCACCGCCGTCCTGCTGCACGGGATGACCGGATCGCACGAGAGCTGGTGGCGCGTCGTCCCGTTGCTCGTGGCGAACGGTTACCGTGTCCTCGCGGTCGACCTGCCCGGCCACGGGGTGTCGCCGCGCGACGGCACGATGACGGTGGACCGCGCCGCGCGGTCGATCGCGGAGTCCATCGCTGACGAGTGCGGGTCGACCCCCGATCTGGCGATGGGGCACTCGTACGGCGGGCTGCTCCTCGCTGCGGCCGTGCACTCCGGCGTGCTCACGCCCGGGCTGTCGGTCTACGTCGACACCCCGTTCACCACACGCGGCGGCTGGGACCGGGCCGAGACCATCGCCTCGTACGAGCAGGACAAGCGAGCCCGCACGTACGACGGGCTCCGCGCCTCCCGGCCGCACTACAGCGATCAGGACTGCGTGGTGGAGGCACGCGCCGCCGAGCGCTTCGACCCCGCCACCGCGGCCGCGCAGGCGGCCGGGCCCGGGGTGTCGGTCGAGCCGGAGCCCGGTTCGATCATCGTGCGTGCGGACCCGAGCTCGTACGTCGACGACGAGGTCGCGGCCCTGCACCGTGGACGAGGCGTGACCGTACGTGACGTGCCCGGCGCGGCGCACTCGGTCTGGTACAGCCACTTCGAGGGGTTCGTCGGTGCGCTGCCCGAGGTGTTCCGGGAGCGGACAGGCGGGAGCGGCTCGCTAGCGTGATGGTGTGCACGAATACCCGATCGCGATCCGGACCACGACCGAAGCGGACTGGCCCCGTGTCCGACGACTGCGCATCGAGAACGCGACGGACAACCCGATCTCGTACGGTGCGACGCTCGAGACGACCTTGGCGATGACGGAGGACGACTGGCGGCTGCGTGCTCGTCGTGGTGAGGCGGATGACGCGACGAGCTTGGTCGCCTGGGACACCGTCACTGGTCGTTGGGTGGGGATGATGAGTGCGCAGCTCGGGGACGAGGACGGGCCGGAACCCGTCCTGACCGGGGTGTACGTCACCCCCGACCACCGCGGTCGTCAGCACGGCGTGGCCGACGCGCTGCTGGACGGCATCGTCGGATGGGCCTTCGGGCGGGGTGCTCGTCTCCGCCTGTACGTGTACGAGCACGCGGTACCCGCGCGGAAGTTCTACGACCGGAACGGCTTCGCCCTGACCGGCCGGACGCGGCCGCTGACGTTCACCGCCGGGCAGACGCTCGAGATGGCGCGGGTGCTTCCGGCTCGGTAGTCGGTCGGCCGTCGGCGGAGTCGGCGGTACCCGGCGCCTGCTCGTCCGCCGCGGTGAGCTTCCTGATCTCGCCGTCTCCGTCATCGCGGCGGAACGTGCTGACGAGCGTGATGCGCCCGACGATCTCGGCGTTGAGGGCATCGAGCTGCTCCGCCGGGATCCAGTACTCGAGGATGGTGCGACCGCCCGCCTGCTGCACGTCGAAGTCGTCGAGGAAGCGTCGGCGGACTTCGAATCTGGTCACGTGTCCGACGCCCGATGCCTTCACGTTCCAGTCGCGCGCGATGCGCTCGGCGTAGTCCTCGTTCAGGACGGGGTAGAAGATCGGTTGATCCGGCAGCCGCGGCGGCCAGGCCGTCCAGCCGCTCTCCTCGACGAGCTGCAGTTCCTCCGGGCCGGTCGGGCGCCACAGGGTGACGGTGTCGTCGGTGTCGTCGTTCATCGCTGCTCCAGGGTGATGACAAGCCGGGCGATGGCGTCGTACCACGCGCTCGCGTCGGCGTCGGCTTTGGCCCACAGTTCCGCGAGTTCGCCGTCCGGTCGTGCGGCGAACTCCACGGTCCGGGCTGCTCGGTCCGCGAGTCGGCGGCTCGGTCTGCGGGCACGACCGACGAAGCGCTCGATCTCGTCGGTGTACGCGTCGGACTGTGTCGGTCGTCCCAGTCCGTGCGCGACGACCTCCGCCGCTGCGATCGCGGCGGCGGCGACATCGCTGTCGAGTGCGTTCGCGCCCCATGCCACGCGGAGGGCAGCCCGGACGAGTGTCCACCGCTTCTGTCCACCGAGCTCGGCGACGAAGTCCGCCGCCGTGTCGTTGCCGATCGGCTCGGCACTCCACGTCCCCACGCCGCAAGACTAGGGAGATCGGGTGCTCTCCACCATCGGCGCAGCGGGAGACTGAGTGAACGTGGAGCCGGAAGCGCTGGACGGGCGATCGGCTACCGGACGGTCCCGGTACCGCCTCGTCGAACGGGCTCGGTTCCGACCTCGGTGCATCCTCGAAGCGACGCGACTGGATGACTGCGGATCCCCCTGCACGGAGCTGTTCTGGGATCTACGCTGACGAGGTGTCCCCGAACGAGCGCTCCGAGCATCGTCCATGGGATCGTGTCGTGCTGCCCCGACTCCTGTTCGAGCGGCTCTTCGGGCCGTCGTTCGACGCAGCGCCGGGGCCGATCCGCGTCGGATCGAGGACGCGGGTACCAACGCCAGCGGTCCCTCCCGAGGATCATGTTCCCGCGCTGTCCGACGGGGAGACGGATGTGTGGCTGACCGAGTGGCAGGTCGACGAAGACGGGTTCGATGTCGCGGTCGGCGAGGACGTCGCCTGGACCCTGTACGAATCGGACCAGCCGTGGATCGACCTGATCCTCGCGGTCCCCAGGGCGGTCCCTCTGCAGCGCGACACGTACGCGCACGAACGCAGCGCGGCCGAGCTGTCGAGCAGACGCTCCCTGCGCGGCGTCGTGACTCGTATCGACCAGGTCTCCGTGCAGTTCGTGAGCTCGGAGCGGCGCGGCTTCTCGGTCCCGGAGGCCCGTGGCGGACAGCAGCACAGCGTGTCCTCGCTGTCCGACCGTCGTCCCCACAGCGGCACCATCACGGGATGGATCGTCCGAGTCCGCTCCTGACGAACACGGGTCGGACGACGCTGCGAGCCCGCGCTGGTCGTACCGTGACGTCATGTCATCCGAGGTCGAGAAGGTCGTCTGCTACGTCATCCACGATGGGCACATCCTGGTGTTCACACACGACTCGGTTCCGCTCGTCAAGACCGGCGTGCAAGTGCCTGCCGGCACCATCGAGGACGGCGAGACACCCGTGGAAGCTGCGGAGCGGGAACTGTTCGAGGAGACCGGTCGACGGGGCCGGGTGGTGCGGTCGCTCGGCACGGCGCCGTACGACCTGCGTCCCACCCGTGATGAGATCGCACTGCGCCACTTCTTCCTTATGGCAGTCACCGAAGTCGACCTCGCTGCACGCTGGCGGGCTGGTGAACCATCCCGATCATCCGGAGGGGGAGCGATCGACTGGACGTGCTGGTGGCTGCCCCTCGCGGACGGGCACGTGCTCGCGGCCGGTCTCGGCGCGAAGCTCGGTGCGGCCGAAGCCGCCACACGGTAGCGGAGCGACGACCGGACGCCGCTGCAGCGGAGGCGTCCACCTCGTCACTCCCCGCAGCGAGTCAGCAGCACGCTGCTCTCAGACGGTCGGGCGGATGGCAGCGGGACGGGCTGGCGACAGGAAGCCGATGTCGTACTGCGTGTCGCCGTCCTGGGCCAGGTCGGCGAGGATCGCACCGAGGACCGGCACGAACTTGAAGGCGTGCCCGCAGCAGCCGGTCGCGACGATGACGTCCGGGTGCTGCGGGAGCGGTCCGACGATGAAGTCCTCGTCCGCGCTCATCGTGTACAGGCAGGTGTAGCGGTCGAGTTCTTCCCCTGCTGCGTCCGGGAGGAACCGGTCCAGCACGCGGCGGAGCATTCCGACCTCGGCGTCGCGCACCCGTCGGTCGACCAGCTCGGGCGTGGCGCTCTCCCCACCGTCGTGCCGGCCGATCTTCACACCCTGGCCGTCGAAGTCCGGGAAACCGTAGTACAGCCCCTCGCCGTCGTGGATGGCGAAGCCGGGGAGCGCCCCGACCCCGACGGTCGACGGGCGCTCCGGTCGGAAGTGTGCGACGACCTTCCGTCGCGCCACGACATCGACGCCGGCCGCACGCAGCAGCGCGGGTGCCCACGGTCCGGCCGCGACGATGACCTTGTCCGGACGGTAGGAGCCAGCGTCGGTGTGGACGACGGTTCCGACACCGAAGTCGATCCGTCGCACGGTCTCGGAGCGGAACGCGGCACCGGCCTCCTGGGCGAGCCGGAGGTGCGTCCGGACGGTCGCCTCGGGGTCGACGAAGCCAGCCGCCGGTTCGAACGCACCCTGCCAGCCGGCACCCAGCCGGAAGGCCGGGAACCGTCGCACGATCTCCGACGCGTCCAGGTGCTCGACCGGCAGCGCGTGTTCTCGAGCCGCTGCGAGTGTGCTGGTCACCAGACCGGCCGGGTCGTCCGGCGGGGCGACGGCGAGGACGCCGCTGGCGGTGAGGATCCGTTCGTCGGCGACCGCCTCCAGCTCGTGCCACATCCGCCAGGCGGCGGTCGTGAGGGCGACGTACTCGGATCCCTCCGCGTACGCCTGACGGACGAGTCGGGAGCGGCCGTGCGAGGAGCCTGCTCGGTGTCCGGCGGCGCGGGGATCCAGCCCGACGACCGTCTCGCCGCGGGCTGCAAGGTGGTACGCGGCTGCGGCGCCGATGCCGCCACAGCCGATGATGAGCGTTCCAGGGACGCGGATCTCTTCCATCTGACCGGTAGCTTCCCACGTTCCGACCGACAGCCTCGGCCGTTCCGGTGGCCGATCGGCTAGGGCACGGACGGAGCCCCCTCAGACCGCCACGTACAGCCGGGTCGCAGCCATGCCGCTAGGAAGCGGTCAGCGAGCGCCGTCCCCGTCCCACCACCGCAGTACCCGGGTGCCGACGAGGGTCAGCCACCGCGAGGGCTCACCGGCGGGCACGTCCAGCTCGAACCACTGCCGTCCCGGTGGCCGCTCGCCCTGCACCCACCGCCCGTCAGCACCTCGTGCCGCCCGCACGACCTCGATCGCCTCGGCCGCACGCCCGTCCGGGGTGGTCCCGTCGAGGAGCGCGGCCGCCCGCAGGTGGTCGAGTGCTCGGAGCGAGCTGTACCGCCACCGGAACGGGTACGCGAACGCCGTTGCCCAGGGGCCGACCGACGACCCGTCGGACTTCCGGAACAGCAGCCGGCGGTCGAGCAGGTACTCGGCACCACGGTGGCGTGCGGCGCGGAGCAGCGACGCCAGTGGGTGACGTTCGCCGGTGAGGACCTCGTGGTGCAGGAGGCCGTCGATGACGTTGAGGGTCGAGTGGAACGACGAGACAGTCGCGCCGTCGACCCAGTCGCAGTTCCACCCGCCGTCGTCGAGCTGGTGGTCGAGCAGCCACTGCGCGATGCCGTCGACGTCCGCGCCGAGCCAGGCTCCGTTCGCCAGGGTGAAGGCGTTGATGCAGCAGTCGACCTCGCCGGCCCAGTAGGGCAGGTCGTCGTACTCCCACCGACTGTTGGCGGCCAGCCGTGCCGCGGTGTCGCCCAGGGCAGCGGCGTCGACGCCCCACTCGCGCAGGCTGTTCAACGACCAGGTGGTCGCGGTGTACGGCTGGCCGGGCTCGGACGCCTCGGGGCCGTCGAACGCGAAGTCGCCGGGGAAGTACGCGCCGCCGGCCCACTGCCCGTCCGGGTCCTGGTGGGCGAGCAGGGCGGCACCGAGGCCCTCGGTGGCGACACGTCCGCGGGTGGCCTGCCAGACCTCGGCGGGCGCGCCGACGAGGTCGCGCTCGACCTGCCAGCGGATCGCCGGATCGGAGTCGAGCAGCCACGCGTCGACGTCGTCCATGCGGCGCAGGCTACCGCGCTCGGGCGGGAGCCGGGAGCCGGGGAGCCGGGCGCGGGGCATCGGTGCAGGTTCCCGCAAGTGTTCGAGGATGTGTCGCGTCGAGGAGCGGGTGCGACGTACGGTCCCGGCACGGCTCGACCCGCAGCCGTGAGGAGCCGACCCGGAGGCGAACCGATGGACGAGCACGCGACACCACATGCGCACCCCGAGGGCGAGCGATGAGCCTCCTGCTGGCGGCGGCCCCGACGACTGCGCCCTTCCCGGTCGGGCCCGGTCCGGCACTCGACTTCGATCCCGAGCCCGACCCCGACACCGTCCGCATGCCGGTCATCGGCGACCGCGTCCGCTACAGCCGGGGCTCGGGACACCTCGTCGGCCTGGAGGGCGTGGTGGTCTCCGCCGACGACGGTCACGACCTGCCGCTCGGACTCCGGTACGTCCTGGTCGACGACGAGGCGTGGCCCATCGCCGTCACCGTCGACTGCCTGGAACGGACTGGGACACGGCAGGACCACAGCGAACGGACCCGGCAGGAACGCATCGACCGCAGCTACCGCGCGAACCGGTAGGAAGCGCCGTCCTCGGTGCGCTCGAGCATCCCGTGGTCGACCGCGTCACGCCGCACGACGGCGACGTCCTCCGCGAACATCGCGATGGCCGCGTTGAGGACGGGCTCGGTCACGGGTCGGGCACGGCCGAGCCGATCGCCGACGACCTCGACGATCCGCAGCGACAGCGGGACCCGCTCGGCGTCCGAGGCGGGCATGCGGGCGATCCGGTCGAACTCGAGCACGGCGGCCGGTGCCTGCAGGACCTGCAGGTCGCGGGCGGTCGCGCCGAGCAGCTTCTGGTCCGGGCCGTGTTCGTCCACCCAGTCGAACGCGTCGACGGCCGCGCGGGTGCGCTCGTCGAGCTCGCCGCCTGCGAGCAGCGCGGCCCGCAGGGTCGGGCTCGCGAGCACGGCGACCGCCTGCCGCGCCCGAGCGACGGCGCGAGCGACCCCCGTGACCGCCCCGGATGACCCCGACGATCCGGATGACCCCGACGGTCCGGATGACCCCGACGGTCCGGATGACCCCGACGGTCCGGATGACCCCGACGACCCCGAAGACACCGACGACCCCGCCGCGGCCATCAGAAGTACGTGATCCCGTGCGGCGTCCGGATCGGCAGCAACATCGCGCGCAGCCGGACCACCACCGCGGGGTCGTCGGCCCGCACGAGCCCGGCGGCGGCGAGCGTCACCGGCGACACCGAACCGATGAGGAGCGCGCCGAGGTCGGCCACGTCGAGCCGGACGTCGGCGTCGGACACGGGGGACTCGGCCGTGCGCGTGACCGTGCCACGCCCGTCGACCACGTCGAGCCGGTAGGTGCCCGCAGCGAAGCCCATCGCGTCGGTGACGGCCAGCGTGAGGGATCCGTCGACCGCGTACGGCCGCGACCCGAGCACCGCGGGGACGTCGAGGACCCGCAGCCAGACGTGGTCCTCCTCGTGGTCGATGTCGTACGCCCGGTTGTCGCCGAGCGCCGCGACGATGGGGTCGTCCAGCCGCGAGCGGGCGTACCGCACGACGTCGTTGAGGTCGATCGAGAGCAGGAACTCCCACAGCGCCAGGTACGCCTGGTCGGAGGCGTAGACGAGGTCGACGACCTGGAGCACGGTCTCCTCGTCGCGCCCCTGCCCCTCCTTGACCCGCCAGGTCACGTACCCGTCGGCGTCGTCGGCGGAGGTCGCTCCCTCGGGCAGGTGCACCGCGGCGCGGACCTCGGGTGCGGGCTCACCGTCGTGTCCGCGGAGTCCGAGCACGACCGGCCACGTGCCGGTGTTGCGCACCATCGACCCCGGCGTGCGGGCGTCGAACCGGTCGAACACCGACCGGGCAGGGCCGGCCTCGAGCCACTGCGGCGTGACGACGGTCACGGTGCCGGAGGTCGGCGCGAGCAGCGGCAGCGCGCGCTCGCGGCGGACGCTGACGGCCCGCTCGCGGATCGCGCTGCCGAAGCCGAAGCGCCGGTAGATCGTGCCTTCGGAGGCGGTGAGGGACGCCACCGCGTACCCCTCGGCGACACCCTGGCGGAGCGCGTGCGTCATCATCGCCCGGAGGATCCCGCGCCGGCGCTCGGTCGGGCGCACCGTCACGGCGGAGATGGCCTGCGTGTCCACCGTGCTGCCGTCGCCCCAGCTCAGCGCCTTGCGGAACCAGGCGAACGTGCCCGCCGGCCATTTCTCGTCGACGGACCCCAGGACCGGGTCGCGTCGGTACGCGCCGAGCCACGTCTGCCCGTCGGCGGCGTACTCGGCCACCGCGCGCGCCGCGTGCTCCGGCTTCGCGTCGGCCTCGTGGAACCCCAGGCCGACCGCGCTCATCCACGCGGACGTCTCGGCGGTCGGTGCCCCCTGCTCGTCGAGTGCGGGCGCGAAGGCGCGCAGCTCGTACCGTTCGTCGAATGCCTCGTTGCTCACGCCCTCGACACTATCGGGAGCGCGTCACGGCGCGACAGCGCCGTCAGGAGACGAGACGGGGCCCACCCGGCGCGACCGCGCCGCGCAGCCCGGCATCGCACCGGACGGGAGGCACGGGTCGGCCCCGCCGCGACGGCCCACGTCGCGGACGCACGCCGTCAGGGCGTGCCGCGCCGCGCCTCCTGGGCGACCACGTCGTCGAGGTCCGACAGCTTCCGCATCTGCTGCAAGGGCCGCGCCATGCGGTTGTTGTGTCGCAGCTGGGGCTCGGTGCGCGCCAGGAACGCCCAGTACCCGGCCGTGAACGGGCAGGCGTCCTCGCCGAGGCGCTTCGTCGGGTCGAAGCGACACCCGCCGCAGTGGTCCGACATCCGGTCGATGTACCGCCCGCCCGAGGCGTACGGCTTCGTGGCGACCTTGCCCCCGTCGGCGTGCTGCGACATGCCGATGATGTTCGCCGGCATCACCCAGTCGGTGCCGTCGACGAACACGTCCGTGAACCACTCGGTCAGGTGCACCGGGTCGTACCCCCGCTGCAGCGCCCAGTTGCCGAGCACCATGAGCCGCTGGATGTGGTGCAGCCAGCCGTGCTCGTGCAGGCCGCCGATCGCCGCGGACAGGCACGCGGCGTCGATCTCGGACGCGTCGAGCTCCTTCCACCACCGGGGCAGCCGTTCGGTGGCGTGCAGGGCGTTGTCGGCGGAGCCGTAGTCGTCGCCGAACCACCAGTAGAGGTGCCAGACGTAGTCGCGCCACCCGGCGATCTGCCGCACGAAGCCCTCGACGCTGGCGAGCGGCGCGTCGTCGTCCCGGTGCGCGGCGAGTGCGGCCTCGATCGCGTCGCGCGGGTCGAGCACGCCGAGGTTCATCGGCACGCTGAGCAGCGAGTGCGCCATCGTCCAGTCGTTCGTGAGCGTCGCGTCCTCGAACGGGCCGAAGTCGTTCAGCCTGCTCGAGACGAAGTCCTGCAGCGCGCGCTGGGCCTCGCCGTGGGTGACGGCGAACCGGCGGCGGTCGTCGTTGCCGACGAACCGGGCGATCCCGTCGCGTTCCCAGCGGTCGAGGTCGCGGCGGACCTCGTCGTCGATCGCGTCCTCCTCCGGCCACCACGGTTCCGGCAGGCCGAGCGTCGTCGCACCCTTGGGCGGGGGCTCCCGGTTCTGGTCGTCGAGGCTGAACTTCCCGCCCACGGGCTTGTCCGACCGCATCAGCCAGCCCTCGCGCTTGCGGACGCGCTCGTAGAACGCCTCCATGCGGAACCGCCCCGTGCCCTGCGCCGCCCACTCGGCGAACTCGTCCTCCTCGGTGACGAAGCCGCGGCTCGGCAGCACCACGGTGCCCTTGCCCCAGTGCCGGACCTGCGCGCGGAGCACCCGCGACGGCGGGTCGATCACCTCGAGGTCGTCCCGCCCGACGAGCGCCTCCTTCAGCGTCTCGACCTGCACGTGCTCGACCCGGTCGCCCTCGCCCGCGTCACGCAGCTCCTGCACGCGGTGGCGCAGTGCACTCAGCCACAGGTGTGCCTTCGCCCGGTGCACCGGCCGCTCGGTCCAGAACTCCCGCGCCTCGACCACCAGGAGCGGCCCGCCGTCGTCGAAGTCCGGCCCGTACTGGCCCGGCAGGATCAGGCGGCGGCGCTGGTCGGTCATGCCGCGGACGCTACGCGACCGCGCGCCGACGGGCCCGGGTCGTCCCCCGACTGCACGGCGGCTTCCGGGGTGCGTGCACCCGCTGCGGTCGGACGGGAGGCGCGGGGCGGGGCCGCCACGCGCCTCCCGTCCGACCTGTGTAGGGTGGCGCACATGCAGTGCCGCTGAACCGTTCTTCGACTCCCATCCGTGCGCCGCTCGGCGCCGTCGAAAGGTTCGCCATGCCCTCGTCCTCACTGCCCCTCTCCGGCAAGACCGCCCTCGTCACCGGGGTCTCCCGCCGCCGCGGCATCGGCTTCGCCGTCGCCACGAAGCTCGCCGACCTCGGCGCCAGCGTCGTCGTCCACCACCACCGCCCGCACGACCTCGACCTGCCGTGGGGCGGTGACGACCTCGACGCCGTTCGCGACGGCATCCGCGCACACCTCACCGACGGCGCACGGTTCGACGACGTGCCCGGCGACCTGTCCGACCCCGCGACGATCCCCGCGCTGATCGACACCGCGGCGGCGCTCACCGGCGGCCTCGACGTCCTCGTCTGCAACCACGCCAAGAGCGGCGACGACGGCAGCATCCTCGACATGACCCCGGAGCGGCTCGGCGCCTTCTGGGAGGTCAACACCCGCGCCACGCTCCTGCTCACCGCAGAGTTCGCTCGACGTCGGGCACCACGGTCGGACGAGCCCCGGCGCCCGGGCGACCGGATCGTCGGCGCCGGGCCGTACGACGAACCCACCGGGCACGTGTTCTGGATGACCTCGGGGCAGATCCACGGCGCCATGCTCGGCGAGGTCGCGTACGCCGCGAGCAAGGCCGCGCTCGCCGGGGTCACCGCGACGGTCGCGAAGGAGCTGCTCGAGCTCGGGGTCGTCCTCAACACGATCAACCCCGGGCCGGTGAACACCGGCTACATGGACCCGGAGACGACCGACCGGTCGCTGGAGGGACTCGACGCCTACCTGGCGAGCACACCGTTCGGGCGGGTCGGTCGGCCACAGGACCCGGCGGAGCTCATCGGGTGGTTGTCGACGACGGCCGGGGGGTGGGTGGTCGGGCAGGTGCTCACGTCCGACGGGGGCTTCTCGCTGTAGCGACCGGAGCGGTAGCGGCTGCGCGGTGGCGGCCGCGGGGTGGCCGGCTGCGCGGTGGCGGCTGCGGGCTTGCTCCGCGGGCGCCCGCTCAGTCGGTCGCGCCCTTCGGCGGGTCGACCAGCAGGGCGACCCGGTCGGCCAGGTAGCCGTCCAGCGGTACGGCGGCCCCGGCCGTGGGGGTCCAGCGGACCATCGGGACGTCACCCGCGACGAACAGAACGCCGTCGGAGTCGACCAGCGTGTCGTCGAGCGGGATCGGCGTCGCGCTGTGGTTCACGGTGTCGCCCGGCTCGAAGTGCCCCTTCTGCGCCGCCGCCCGGTAGGCCCGGCGCACCTCGGCCGACACCGAGACGAACTGCGACCGCCCGGGCTCGGTGACCCGGGTGATGCGTCCGGTCGCCCAGACCCGGCCGGCCGTCTCGGGGGAGGAGCCGAGCAGCAGGGCCCCGACGCGCCACACGCGGCCCAGGGACCGGATCGTCGGGTCGCGCTTGATGCCGAGCAGTGCCTTCGGCTCCACGTACTCGCCGAGGGCCTCGTCGCGGGCGTCGGCGGCGTCGAGCGCCCGAGCGGCGTCGTCGAGCAGCGACCTCGCCCGTGCCACGCCGTCCGTCACGGCTCCCGAGCGTAGTCCGCGTCACTACGGTGGTCACGTGCGCTCGCTCATCCGTCTCGACGACTGGAGCGTGGACGATGTCGGCGCGGTGTTCGAGCTCGCCGGAGCCTTCGTGGCCGGGAGGGGTCCGACCAAGGACGGAGCGGCGGTGCTGTTCTTCCCGGCGACCAGCCTCCGTACCCGCGTCACCTTCGAGCGCGGCGCTCACCAGATGGGTCTGCAACCGATCCTGTTCCCCGAGACGACGCTCGACAAGCCCGAGGCGCATGCCGACGTGGCCGCCTACCTCGCTTCGTGGGCCGACGTGCTCGTCGTGCGGCACCCGGACATCGCAGTGTGCAATGGACTGGCCGCCCCGGGGGTCCTGCCGGTCGTCAATGCCATGACCGACGAGAACCACCCCTGCGAGGTGCTCTCCGACCTCTTCGCACTGAGCGCGGAGGGACACGTCGGGTCGCTCCGCTTCCTCTTCGTCGGCGCCGATGGCAACATCGCCCGCGCCTGGCAGGAAGCCGCCCGCCTCCTCGACCTCGACCTCGTGCAGTGCTGTCCTGCCGGACTCGCCTCACCGGGAGCGGAGTGGACCGACGACCTGCCCACGGCGATCCGCTCGGCCGACGTCGTCCTGACCGACGGACCGGGTCGGAACGGGGCGGCTCTCGCGCCCTTCCAGATGACCGCAGCTCTGCTCGAGACCGCTCCGGAGGGTGTCCGGTTCGCACCCTGCCCGCCGTTCGTCCGCGGACGCGAGGTGAGTGCCGATGCCGTTGCGCACCCCGCGTTCGTCGGTCATGACTTCAAGTCCGCACTCCTGCCGGTGCAGCAGGCGATCATGGCGCACTGCCTCGACCTCGCCTGACTGCGGCTCTCACGCCGCGCAGCATCAACACCGGAATGCGGTCCGCGCCCGTACCGTTGCACCGACCGGAACGAGGAGGGCCCATGGGCATCGTGCGCTGGCTGTTCGACGCGCAGATCGTCATCGGCGACCAGACGGTGCTCTGGCGCGAGGTGATCGGCAACGTCTTCGGGCTGCTCAGCGCGCTCGGCGGCATGCGGCGGAAGGTCTGGGCCTGGCCGGTCGGCATCGTCGGCAACGCCCTCCTCTTCACCGTCTTCATGGGCGCGCTCTTCGACACCCCGAACCCCGTCAACCTGCTCGGGCAGGCCGGCCGTCAGGTCATGTTCATCGTCGTGAGCATCTACGGGTGGTACCGCTGGACGCACCGCCCCGACCAGGCGACCACCGTGATCGACCCGCACTGGGCCTCCTGGCGGACCCGCGGACTGCTGGTGCTCGCGATGGTGGGCGGCACCGCGGTCCTGACCCCGATCTTCCGCGCCCTCGGCTCGTACGAGCCGGTCTGGAGCGACGCCTGGATCTTCGTCGGCTCGCTGCTCGCCACCTACGGCATGGCCAAGGGCTGGGTGGAGTTCTGGCTCGTCTGGGTCGCGGTCGACCTCGTCGGTGTGCCGCTGCTGTTCTCGGCCGGGTACTACGCCTCGGGGCTGATGTACGTGTTCTACGGGGCGTTCACCCTGACCGGCTTCTTCGTCTGGATGCGCCAGCGCACCCGCCCGTCCGCGGCGCCCGTCACGGTCGGGTGAGCGGCGGCTGATCCGCGAGCACGGCGGTTGTCCGGATTACGCGGAACCCCCCTGGTCGGGTGGCAGACACCGTCGGCGGCTTCCGCTGGGATGGTGGGATGACAGAACTTCACGCAGCGATGATCGACGATGACCAGTCGCTCGCGGAGCGGATCGTGCGGGGTGCCATCCGCGCCTACCGTCTGCACTCCTTCGACCACGTCGACGCCGGCGTCGTCGCGGAGACCGCGGGCGTCCCGCACGAGACCCTCGACCGGCTGTTCCCGAGCTGGGACGCCCTGCTCCTCGTGACCTACGACCGGTGGGTGCAGCTCCGCGGGACCCGGCGGTCCCGCGTGCCGCGCTGCACGATCGAGTACGTCCGGATGACCCTCGCCGAGGACGTCGCCGATCCCGGGCTGGTCCGGGTGCTCGCCGGCGTGATCAACATCGCGGGCGCCGACACCGGCTTCGCCGAGCTGTTCCGGAAGCGGTACGAGGACTACGTGGCGCAGATCGCCGCGGGGCTGGAACGGGACGTCCAGGCCGACGCCGAGCAGTCCGTGGTGCCCGCCGAGCAGGCGGCCACACAACTGGTCGCGCTCTACCAGGGCCTGCAGATCCAGATGCTGGTCCGCCCGCACGTCGACGTGCTCGTCGAGTACGACCGTGCCGTGCGCACGTTGCGGCAGGGCTGGCAGGTCCACCAGACGCCGTCGTGGGACCTGGACAGCGACCTCGCCGCCGCCGGGATCGACGGGTCGGCCGACCACCACCCGGCCGGCGGCGCCGACCGTCATCCGGCCGTCATCGTCGACCTGCGTCCGCCGGTGCCCGTGATCAGCTCGTCGTCGACCGCCCCCGACGCCACGACACGATCTGCCTGAGCGTCACCTTCGACCCGTACTGCGCCACCGAGTGCCGGAACAGGTACTCGGCGAACCACAGCAGCGCCGCCGCGACGACGAACACGAGCACGATCGAGACCACCGACTCGGTGACGCTCAACGTCCCGAACGCGTTGCGCACGAGCGCCGTGATCGGGGTGAAGGTCGGGAAGTACGTGAAGAACGCGGTGACCGGTGAGGACGGGTTCGTCACGACGAAGAACACCGCGTAGACGGGGATGATCAGCGCGAAGATCGCCGCGGACTGCAGGGCGGAGGCGTCCTTGATCGACGGGACGGCAGCGCCGACGGCGACGAACAGGCCCGACGCCAGCAGCACCCCGCCGACGAGCAGCAGCGCCCCGACGACGATCCGCCACGGGTCGAGCGTCAGCCCGCCGAGGCGTGAGGCCACGAGGGGTAGCGTGGCGGCCAGCGCCGCGAGACCGGGCAGCACGAACACCCCGACCTGCACCAGGCCGACCAGCAGCATCGCGATGACCTTCCCGCGGATGAGGTCGCCTGCCGTGACGGTCGTGAGGATCATCTCGGAGATGCGGTTCTCCTTCTCCTCGACCACCACCGTCACCATGCGGGCGGCCAGCAGGATCACGAGTCCGAAGAACGCCGCCGCGAACAGCAACGGGGGCACGACCGACAGCCACCCCGGGGCGATGGCACCGTCCTGGTAGGTGGTGAGCACGGTGTCCGGGGGACTCCGGAGCAGCCGCACGGCCTGCGGGTCGTCGACGGCGGCCGCGACGCTCTGCTCGATCACCCGCGACGCCAGCGACGAGTACCCGCCGTTGCCGAACAGGCCCTTGTCTGCGGCCTCGACCCGGATCGGCTTCGTCGTGGGGGAGGCCGGGAACTCGATGAACGCGTCGAGCAGCCCCTTCCGGACCGCGGCCTGGTCGGCCTCGGGGTCGGTCGACGGTGAACCGCCCCAGCGCTTCGCGACCGATTCCGACACGAGCCCGGAGTGGTCGACGTAGTGGAACGGGGTCTTGGCGGCGGCCGTGCTCGACACCACGGAGTCCGCGCCGGCCGCCTGACCGGCGCCGACGAGCAGGGTGACCAGGACGATCACGATCGGCAGGGCGAGCGTGCCGATCCAGAACGCGGGCTTCTTGACCGCGCGGACGAACTCGAAGCGGACGACCGTGCCGAGCCGGCTCACGCCGCTGCTCCCGACCGAGCATCGGCGGCCTCGTCGGCACCGGCGTCGTGGCCGTACACCTGCACGAAGATCTCGTCGAGCGGGATCCGGCGCATCTCGAACGCGGTCACGTGCACGTCGGCGGCGACGAGGGAGGCGAGGATGTCGGACCCGTCCGCAGCGGCCTGCGAGGTCGGGACGAGGTAGGCGACGTGTCCCTCGTGCCGTGCCAGCCGGTACAGCGGCGACGGGGGCACGGTGCCGCTCACGCCCACCCGGGCGACCGCGCCGCCGAAGGCGTCCTGCACGTCGGGGATGGTGCCGTACGCCGCGGCCGTGCCGTCCCGGAGCAGCAGGATCCGGTCGCACAGCCGCTCGACCTCGTCCATGTGGTGCGTCACGAGGATCACCGTCGCGCCGTCCGCCTTCCGCTCGTCGACCAGGTCGAGCAGCAGCCGCCGGTTCACCGGGTCGAGGCCCTTCGTCGGCTCGTCGAGGATGAGCAGGCGCGGCCGGTCCATGATCGTGATGCCGAGCTGGACCTTCTGCTGCTGCCCGCCGGAGAGCTTGTCGATCCGGAGCTTCGCGCGGTCGGCCAGCCCCACGCGCGCGAGGTACTCCATGCTCCACGCGGTCGCCTCCGCACGGTGCAGCCCCCGCAGCCGACCGAAGTACGACATCACGTCGATGACCGACTCCTTGCGGTACAGGCCGCGTTCCTCGGGCAGGTAGCCGATGCCACCGGTCGCCGGCCGGTAGGGGCGGCCGTCGATCGTGAGCGTGCCCGAGGTTGGCGTGGTGATGCCGAGGAGAGCGCGGATCGTGGTGGTCTTGCCGGAGCCGTTGCTGCCGAGCAGGCCGAACGTCTCACCGGGAGCGATGTCGAACGAGAGGTGGTCGACCACCGTCCGGTCGCCGAACCGCATGACGAAGTCCCGCACCTCGATGGCTGCACCGCTCATGGTCGCGACCCTACCGGGCGCGCCTGACGGCGGGGAGCGGCGGGACGGGAGTGATCAGACCGGCGAACTGTCCCATCGCATCCGACCTGGAAAGCCGGATCGCTCGTAGGCGGCCGGAAGATCCGGTCTCCTACGAGCGATTCGGCTCACCACGAGCGATTCGGCTCACCAGCCGAGACCGGCGGCGCGCCGGCCGCGTGACGGACGGGAGGCACGGCGCCTGCCCGCACCGTGCCTCCCGTCCGTGTCCTGGCTGCGTCAGGAACGCAACCAGGCCGTCCCCACACCCGACAGTGCGCCGTCTGCCACCGGCGCGGAGGCGAGCAGGAGCTCGCCGGAGGGGAGGTCGTACGGCTCGTCGCCGAACACCGTCACGCTCGTCCACCCGTTCGGGCGACGGAACGCGAGCACGTCGTCGCGGCCGGTCTCGAGCCACTCGAGGTGCTCCTCGGTCTTCAGCTGCCCGCGCAGGCCGAGCGCTTTCCGGTACAGGTGCAGCGTCGAGTCGGGGTCGGCGTCCTCGGCCTCGACCGACACCTCGGCGAACCATGCCGGCTGGGGCAGGTGGGACCCACCGTCGCCGAACCCGAACGACGGACCCGACGTCGTCCACGGGATCGGGACGCGGCAGCCGTCGCGGCCGACGTCGACGCCCGGGTTCCGGAAGAACGCCGGGTCCTGGCGCTCCGCGTCCGCGATGTCGCCCACCTCGTGCAGGCCGAGCTCCTCGCCCTGGTACAGGTACGCGGAGCCGGGGAGCGCGAGCTCGAGGAGCGTCGCCGCACGGGCGCGACGGAGACCGAGCGCACGGTCGAGGGCGTCCTGCGACCCGCCGGCGAGCAGCCACGCGGAGCCCTGCTTCTCCTCGGCGCCGTTCCGTGCCGGGAGGGCGTAGCGGGTGGCGTGCCGGACGACGTCGTGGTTCGAGAACACCCACGTGGTCGACGAACCGGACTGCTCGGCGAGCCCGAGGTTGAACTCGATGATCTCCTTGAACGACCCGGCGTCGAAGTCGGCCTCGAGCAGGTCGAAGTTGAACGCCTGCCCGAGTCCCTCGGCGCTCGCGTACCGGGCACGACGGTCGGCGGCGACCCAGGCCTCGGCGACGGCGGTGCGGGCGGGGGTGTACTCCTCGAAGACCTGCCGCCACTCGGCGTAGATCTCGTGCACGTCGTCACGGTCCCAGAGGATGTGCTGGCCGTCCTTCGGGCTCGCGAGCACCTCGGCCCACGTCGGGAGCTCGCCCGCGGGCAGGTCCTTCGCCAGCCCGTGCGCGACGTCGATGCGGAAGCCGTCGACACCGCGGTCCGACCAGAAGCGGAGGGTGTGCAGGAAGTCGTCGCGGACCTCGCGGTTCGCCCAGTTCAGGTCCGGCTGCTCCTTGGCGAAGTTGTGCAGGTACCACTGGCCGTCACCGACCGCGGTCCAGGCCGGGCCGCCGAAGATCGACACCCAGTCGGCCGGGGGCTGTTCGCCGGACGGCCCGGTGCCGTCGCGGAACACGTACCGGTCGCGCGCCGCGCTGCCCTTCGGCGACGCGAGGGCCTCGCGGAACCACTCGTGCCGGTCGCTCGTGTGGTTCGGCACGACGTCGACGATGACCCGGATGCCGGCGGCGTGCAGCGCCGACACCATGGCGTCGAAGTCGTCGAGGGTGCCGAGGCGCGGGTCGACGTCGCGGTAGTCGTCGACGTCGTAGCCGCCGTCGGCGAGCGCGGACGGGTAGAACGGGCTGAGCCAGACCGCCTCGATGCCGAGGGAGGCCAGGTAGGGCACCCGCGAGGTGACGCCCGGCAGGTCGCCGATGCCGTCGCCGTTCGCGTCCGCGAAGGAGCGCGGGTAGATCTGGTAGACGCTCGCCTGGCGCCACCAGGTCTCGTCGGTGGCGGTCGCTGCGGGCTGGACGGCTGGGTCGAGCACGTCGGTCATGTCGGTTCTTCCTTCGGTTGTGGTCGTCACTTGATCGCGCCCTGGGTCACGCCGGCCATCACCCATCGCTGGGTGACGACGTACACGATGATGGCCGGTGCCATCGCCATGAGGTACGAGGCGAACGACACGTTGTAGTTGTTGCTGAACTGCGTCTGGAACATCGACTGCAGCACCGGCAGGGTCTGCAGGGCCGGGTCGGAGGTGATGAGCGACGGCATCACGAAGTCGTTCCACGACGCGAGGAACGCGAAGATGCCGACGGTGGCGCTCATCGGCGCGAGCAGCGGGAAGACCAGCCGCCAGAACACCTGACCCGTGCTCGCCCCGTCGATGCGGGCGCTCTCCTCGAGCTCGGCCGGGATGGACCGGAGGAACGCGGTGAAGAGCAGCACGCTGAACGACAGCTGGAACATGACGTGCAGGATCGCGACGCCGAACGGGTTGTCCAGGTGCGCCAGACCGGTGAGCTTGACCTGCGACAGGGCGAGCACCGGGAACGGCAGGAACATCGCGGCCAGCAGGTAGAAGAACGACCAGCGGAACAGCCGGCGCTCCCAGTTCCGGGCGATGGCGTAGGCCGTGAACGAGGCGAGCAGGATCGTGCCGACCACGGTGATCGCCGCGACGAGCACGGAGACGCCGAACGCCCGCGGGAAGTCGGTGAGCTCCCAGGCCTGCACGAACCCGTCGACGCTGAACGGCGCCGGCAGCGAGAACGCGTTGCCGTCGACGGCCTGGGCGCTCGTCTTGAAGGCCATCGTGACCGTCACGTAGAGCGGCACGAGCACGGACAGCGCGCAGAGCACGAGGACGATCGTGACCGGCCAGTTGAACCGTTCGCCGCGGCGTCCGGCGTTGCGGTCGGCGTCCACGGACCGGATCGAGCCGGTCGCGGTGGTGCCCGGACGGAGGGGTGCCTGCAGGGTCATCAGATCGCTGCCTTCCCGCGGGTGACCCGCAGCTGGATCACGGCGATCGCCACGGCGATCACGAAGAAGATCGTCGCGTTCGCCATCTGGTAGGCGTAGTCGCCGCCGTTGAAGCCCTTGAAGATCGACATCGCCACGCTGGTGGTCGACGTGCCCGGGCCGCCGTCGGTGAGGCCGACGATGACGTCGTACGAGTTCAGGAAGTTCTTGAACCCGATGACGAGGTTGATGAGGATGTAGCCCGCCGTGAGCGGCGCCGTGATCGACACCAGCTGCCGCCACGAGCTCGCGCCGTCGAGGGCGGCCGCCTCGTAGACCTCGCCCGGGATGGAGAGCACGCCGGCGATGTAGATGAGGAGCGTCGACGGGATCGCCTGCCACGCGGTCACGAGCACGATCGCGACCCAGGCCAGGTCGGGGTTCGCCAGGATGCTCTGCTCCAGCGGCGCGAAGCCGAGTGCGGTCGCGAACGCCGGCAGGCTGTTCGCGAACAGGAACGAGAACACGTAGGCGATCACGATGCCGGAGATCACCATCGGCAGGACGAAGACCGCGCGCAGCGCGACCTTCGCCCGGATCTTCGACGTCAGGGCGATCGCCAGCAGGAACGCGACCGCGTTCACGACGACGACGGTGACGAGCGAGAACCCGATCGTGAACAGGTAGGCCTGCAGGATGGCCGGGTCCGAGAAGACCGCGACGTAGTTCGTCAGGCCGATGAAGCGGAACTCGCCGAAGCCGACGGAGTTCGTGAAGCTCAGCACGATGCCCATCACCGCGGGGAGCGTGATGGCGAGGGTGAAGAGCACCAGGGTGGGGACGAGGAAGAGCAGGAACAGCGGGTCGACGCGGTGGCCGCGTCGTGCGACCGACCGTCCGGCTCCTCGGGTCTGGAGGCGCGGTGCGGCGCCGCCTCGTCGGCGGCGGTCCGCCGTCGTGATGGTCTCGGTGGTGGTGGCCACGGTCGTCTCCTTAGGCGGCGGACCGGAGCGCCAGGCGCGCCCAGTCGGCGTCGAGGGTGCGGAGCTGCTGTCCGGCGCTGCCGCCGAACGCGATGGACTGCGCGTAGTTCGCGACGGGGATCTCGGCGGGGATCAGCTGCGAGGCGCCGAGGTAGAAGGCGGCGTCGTCGTAGTACGACTGCATGCCCTGGAGTGCGGGGTTCGAGGCGGGCGGGGCGTCCTTCCGGACTCCGAACCCGTTGTTGTCCGCGTTGTACTTGTCGTTGACCTTCGCGGTCATCAGGTACGACAGGAACTCGCGTGCCGCCTCCTGCTTGCGCGACGCCTCCGGGATCCAGAGGGCCAGGTCGACGTTGACGCGCACCTTGTTGTCCCCGGCGTCGTCCGTGACGGGCAGCGGGAAGGTGCCGAGGTCCATGTCGGGGTTCGTCTTCGCGATCTCGCCGAGCGCCCACGGGCCCTGCAGGTACATCGCGGCCTCGCCCTTGGCGAACGCGGTGTTGCCGTCGCCGTACCCCCGGCTCGCGGCACCCTTCTGGTGCCACTGCAGCAGCTGGGTCATGCGTTCCATCGGCGCCCGGAAGTCCTTCTGGAACGACACCCGCGAGTCCGCGCCGACCGTGGTGCCCTCGCGCTCGAGCGCGTCGAACGTGCGCGGCACGTCGAGCATCCCGCCGATCGAGTAGTCGAACATCCCCTGCGCGATCGTCCAGTTGTCCTTGAACGTGCCGTAGATCGGGGTGATGCCGGCGCGCTCGAGGCGCTCGCAGACGTCCGTGAACTCGCTCCACGTCGTCGGGACGTCGAGTCCCTGCTGCGCGAAGCGTCGCTTGTCGTAGATCACGCTCGCCGCGGTGACCGAGTACGGCAGGGCGCTCTTGCGGCCCGGGTAGTCGGCGGTCTGCTCGAGCAGCGGCCACAGGTCGGGGTTGATCGTGTCGGCCTGCGGCAGGTCGGACAGGTCCGTGAGCGCCCCGTGCTCGACGAAGGGCGCGACCGAGAAGTTGTAGTTCCAGCACCCGAGGTCCGGCGGCCGGTTCCGCACGAAGTTGGCGGACATGCTCGAGGTCGAGTCGCGGACGACCCGGACCCGCGACTGGCTCTCGTGGAACCGGGCGATCACCTGGTCGAAGTAGCCGATGACCTCCGGCTTCGACACGTAGAACGTGATCGTCTCCGGGCGGGCACCCGATGACCCGAGCGGGGCGCACCCGGCGAGGGCGAGCCCGGCGCCGATGCCGCCCGCTCCGAGCAGGAGCGCCCGCCGACTGATCGCGGCGCCCGTCCCCTTCGTGGCGTGGTGTTGCACGTCGTCTCCGTCCGCACGGACCCGGCCTCCCTGCCGTTCCGCGCCGCGTGCCGGCTCCCGTGTCGGCGCGCACGACTAAATCTAGCGAGAAAATCTAATCGCGCAAGCAACTCATCACGCGGTAGGGTTCGGCCATGCCAGCGTCGCGGGGAACGAGTTCCGAGGTCCTCCTCGCGTACGCGTTCGACAGCGGTGCGTTCACGGCGACCGAGGCGATGGCCGCGACCGGTCTCACCCGTTCCACGGTGCTCGCCGCGTGCGACGAACTCGTCGCCCTCGGCTGGCTCACCGCCCTCGACGACGCCCGTGCCGCGGGGGAGTACCGCAAGGGCCGACCCGCGCGCCGCTACGCCCTCGACGACCGCGCCGGCGTGGTCGTCGGGGTCGACGCCGGGCAGCACCGCGTCTCGGTGGCGGTCGCCGACCTCCGGGGGACGGTCCTCGGGCGGTCGGTCGCATCGCTCGGCGAGGACGGCCTCGACGTCGCCGTCCGACTCCGCGCGCTGTCCGACACGGTCGCCGCCGCGCTCGCCGCTGCGGGAGCGGAGCCGACCGAGGTGCTCACCGTCGTCGTCGGCATCCCGGCCCCCGTCGACGCACACGGTGCCTCGCCGGTCGACGGGCGGTACTGGGACCGGATGAACCCCGGGTTCGACGCGCTCGGCGGGCTCGGTCGGGTCGTGGTCGAGAACGACGCGAACCTCGCCGCCCTCGCCGAACGACCGAGTTCCGGCGACGCCTCGTTCGCCGCGCTGCTCTCCGGTGAGCGCTTCGGCGCCGGGATCGTCGTCGACGGCGTGCTCCTGCGTGGCGCGCGGGGCGGTGCCGGGGAGATGCGTGTGCTCGACCTCGTCGACGGAGTGCACTCCTCGGACGGCATCGGGGCCACGGCCCGGGTCCTGGTGGCCGAGGCCGCCGACCGGATCGCGCCCGGTTCGCTCCTGGCCGGACGGGGCGGTTCCGAGCGGGTCTTCGAAGCCGCAGCGGTGGGCGACCCCGTCGCACTCGAGGTCGTCGACCGGCTCGGCGACCGGTTGGCGCGGGTCTGCGTGCTCCTGGCGAGCCTCCTCGACATCGACCGGGTCGTCGTGGCCGGCGCGGTGGCGTCGGTCGCCGAGCCGGTGCTCGTGCGGGCGCGCGGACACCTGGCCTCGTGGGACTTCGACCCCGTCCCCGAGCTCGTGGCCTCCCGGCTCGGCGCCGACGTCGTCGTGCTCGGGGCCGTCGCCCGCGCGATCGACGTCGTGCGCGGCGACCCCCTCGCGCTGCCGGTCGCCGGACGACCGGTCAGCGTGCGGGTCGCAGCGGGATGACGCGCGAACGGTCCCACGGCTCGGTCCACCCCAGCCGCTCGAACAGGGCGTCGAGGAGCATCGCCGTGAAGCCCCACACGGTCTCCGTGCCGTGTGCTCCTCCGACCGTGAACGCCGGGCCGCGCCACTCCTGACCGTCCCGGCGGATCACGGTCACGCCGCGCCGGGCCGGGTCGAGCAGGTCGGCGACCGGCGCGCGGAACACCGACGCCGACTCGCGCTCGTCCACGACGCGGACGGGCGAGGGCGAACGCCACCATGCGAGCACCGGAGCGACGAGGTGGTTCGAGAACTCCAGCGGCACGGCCGGCAGGACGCCGAGCACGTCCACGCCGGTCGGGTCGAGGCCGGTCTCCTCACGTGCCTCGCGCAGGGCGGCGTCCGCGGGGCCGGCGTCCCCAGCGTCCACCCGGCCTCCGGGGAACGCGACCTGACCGGGGTGGGCGCGCAGGGTGTCGGCGCGGCGGAGCAGCAGCACGTCGAGGTCGTCCGACACACGGGTGTCCGTCGCGCGGTGATCGCTCGGCTGCCGGTCGAGGACACCGAAGAGCATCAGCACGGCGGCGCGACGTGGGGACGGTCCGGTGGGCATGGACGGGACGAGCGGAGCGCTGCCGGCGCGTCCGACGGCTGCCAGAGCGGCCCGTGCTCGTTCGTCGTCGCCCACCGTCCCACCCTACGGTCCCGGAGCCCGTGCCGGCGCTCGTCAGCCGGCGAGCACGACGACCTTGCCGGCGATCCGTCCGGCGGCGCCCTCCTCGTGCAGGGCCGGGAGTGCCCCGAGCGGGATGCGACGGGTGACGTCGACGCGCAGCTCCCCGGCGTCGACCAGGCGGACCAGCTCACGCAGCCGCTCGCGGTCCGGGCGGACGAAGACCGTGGCGGCCCGGACGCCGCGGTCCTCGTCGCCGGGGGTCGGGATGAACGCCGTCGTGCTCACGACCGCACCGCCGTCGTGGACGAGGGCGACGAGCGCCGCGAACCGATCCGGGTCGAGCGGAGCCAGGTTGAGGAGCACGTCGACCGTTCCGTCCACTGCGGTGAGCAAGTCCTGCTCGGTGTGGTCCACGACGACGTCGGCGCCCGCGGACCGGACCATGTCCGCGCTGCGGGGGCTCGCCGTCGCGACGACCTCGACCCCCGCGCGCTTCGCCAGGCGGACCGCGTGGCCGCCGACGGCCCCGCCCGCGCCGACCACCAGGAGGCGCTGCCCGGTCGTCAGACGGCCGTCGTCGAACAGGGCCTGCCACGCCGTGAGCGCGACGGAAGGGAGCGCGGCAGCGTCGGCGAGCGGGATGGTCGTCGGTGCCGGGACGAGGGCCTGGGCCGGGGCGACCACGAACTCCGCCGCGCCGCCGTCACGTTCCATCGGGAGGAACCCGACCACGGCGTCACCGACCCGGAGGTCCGTGACTCCCTCGCCGAGCTGCTCGACCGTGCCCGAGACGTCGTACCCGGGGACGTGGGGCAGCTCGACGGGGATCGGTAGGAAGCCGCCACGCATGCCGTTGTCGGCAGCGTTGTAGGCGGATGCCGCGACCCGAACCAGGACCTCTCCGGCCGACGGCGTCGGTCGGTCGGTCTCCTCGACCCGCAGGACCTCGGGTCCGCCGACCTCGTGGAAACGCACTGCTCGCATGGTGTTGCCCTTCGTTGGTGTCCGATCATGTGCTTCGAATTCGAAGTACATGATCGGACGGTACCACTGCTTCGAATTCGAAGCAACTGGTACGATGTCCCCGTGACCGAACCCGAGCAGCGCCAGACGCTCGACGCCGCCGAACTCGGCGCCTACTTCGCCCTGATCGAGGTCGGCAGCCTCGTCCGACACGCGGTCGAGCAGCAACTGCGCGACGTCGGCGATCTCAGCTACGTCCAGTTCCAGCTCCTGGCGACGCTCGGTGACGCTCCGGGGGGTGACCGCCGGATGACGGAGCTCGCCGACGGGGTGGTGATCAGTCGGAGCGGCTTGACCTACCAGGTCGGCCTGCTCGAGAAGGTCGGACTCGTCGTCCGGCGTCCGGCTGTCGACGACGACCGGGGCGTCACCGTGGCACTCACCCGCGCCGGCCGCGCGCGGCTGGCCGAGGTGTTCCCGGGGCACGTGGCGCTCCTGCGCGAACTCGTCTTCGACGCGATCGGACCGGCGGACGTCGCTGACCTCGGGAGGGTGCTCGGGCGCGTGCGGGACCACATGCGGACGGTGCCGCCGCGCTCGGCGAAGCCCCGTCGTCGTCCGCCCCGGTCGGCTGACTGAACGCGCTCGCGGGGCCGTTGACAGGCCGGCGTCGACGTGCCACGCTGCGTGATGTTGACGTTGCCATGCGGATGGGACCCGCCGGCGACGATCGACCCCGGCACGGCGACGACGCCGTGCCGCTGCAACGGAGCAGATCAGGGAGCACGACCATGCACGCCACCCACCGACGACGAGTCCTCGCCGCCACCGTCACCGCGCTCGCCGGCGCCACCGCGCTCGCGCTCGCCAGCCCGGCACTGGCGACCGCCGCACCCGCGACGGCCGCGCACGCCGTCCACTCGGCACACGCACCCGCGCTCGACCCCACCCAGTTCCACGGTGTGAACTGGGCCGACCCGCGCGACAACTACGCGAACGGCCCCGTGGTGCTGTCCGGGCTCGCCACGACCGACGACTACCGGACGGTCTACCGGACGTCCGAGCGGGTCATCGTGGGGTTCCGGGAGGACCTCGGGGCGAACACCGTCCGGATGCCCGTCAACCCGTACTCCGTCGGCACGACCTGGTGGCGCTCCTACAAGGGTGCGATCGACGCCGCTCGGCACGAGGGCTTCCGGGTCGTGCTCGGGTACTGGGAGGGCGACGGCGCGAGCAAGGACGGGCGCGTGGACGACCCGGCGGCGTGGACGGCGATGTGGGACACGCTGACCACCACGTACGCACACGACCGCGGGGTGTACTTCGAGCCGATGAACGAACCGTTCGGGTACACCCCCGACCAGTGGATCCAGGTCGCGACCGACTGGGTCGACCGCTACACGGCACGGGGCATCCCCCGCGACCGCGTCTTCGTCAGCGGAGTCGGCTACAACGACCACGTCGACGCGGTCTGCGCCGCTCCGGCCTTGGCGGGCACCTACGTCTCGCAGCACTACTACGGCTTCTGGGGCACGCACGACGCCGCGGGGTGGGCCGCGGACTTCACCGCACGCCTCGGCGACCGGGCGTGCTCGGCCCGCACCGTCCTCGACGAGTTCGGCGTGCCGATGACGACGGGCATCGACTACCGCGGCTCGGCCACCACGGGCGACGCCGACGCCGACAACCCGGTGGCCTTCCTGCAGACCGTGACGACGATCGCCCGGCAACGGCACCTGGGCGCGGTCTACTGGCCGGGACTCCGGACGGACGACACGTACAGTCTCAGCACGATCCAGGGCTCCGGGAAGCACCTGTCGCTCGCGGTCACGAACCCGTCCGGCGTCGCGCTGTTGCACTGGGCGTGGGGCGAGGGACGTCGCGCACCGTTCACCGTCGGCTGAGCCGCGGTTTGCTGCCCGTCGAGCGCCCGGCACGGTCCGGGTGCTCGACGGGCATGATCAGGGGATGACCCGCGCACTGCTGATCGTCGACGTCCAGCTCGACTACTTCCCGGGCGGAGCGTTCCCGCTCGTCGAGCCCGAGCGGGCGGTCCGCGCCGCCGCGACGGTCCTGGACCACTTCCGGACGAGCGGTGAGGACGTGGTCCACGTGTTCCACACTGCGACCGAGCCTGACGCCGGGTTCTTCGTCCCCGGCACGCCCGGGATCGCCTTCCACCCGTCGGTCGAACCCCGTGCCGGTGAGCAGGTGGTCGAGAAGCACGAGCCGAACAGCTTCGTGGGCACCGGTCTCGAGCAGGTGCTCCGCGATCGCGGCGTCACCGAACTCGTCGTCCTCGGGATGATGACGAGCATGTGCATCGACTCGACGGTCCGCGCGGCGTCTGAGCTCGGGTTCACGTGCACAGTCGTGGCCGACGCCTGCGCCGCTCCCGACCTCACCCTGGGGGACGTCACGGTGCCGGGCGAGTCCGTGCACACGGCGTTCCTCGCCGCACTCGACGGCAGCTTCGCGACCGTGGTCCGGAGCGCCGACCTCGTCCGCGGGTAGCCCGGCGGGACCGCGTCCCGGTCCCGCCGCGTAGCGTGGGTCTCGTGGGGAACGACGAGACACGACGCACGCCGGAGACGGACGCGGCGGAACCGTCCGAGCCGTACGACCCGTACGCGCGACGGCCGGGCTACGCCACGGGAGCGGACGGCCGCACCGACACCTGGACGACCGCGATGGTCGCCGGCGTCGTGACCGGGTTCGCCGTGATCGTCGTCGCGGGGTTCGTGCACGTCCCGCCGGCTCTCGCGTACGTCGTCGGGGCCGTGCTCGGCCTCGCCGTCTGGTCGGTCCTCCGCGGTCGCCGACGCGCTGCCGACCGCCGTGCTGGCCGGGATCCGGACGAGGTCGCGCAGGTACGGTCCCGCGCCACGGCAGCGGCGAACCAGGGGCGGACGTTCTTCGTCGCGCAGAACCCGGTCGTCGTGATCGTGATGGGCGCGATCTTCCTCGCGCTCGCCGTCGTCCGAGCGGTCAGCACGGGCTCGGTGATCGGGTTCGTCGTCGCCGCCGTCCTCGCCGCGAGTGCGCTGTTCTTCATCGTGCAGGGCACCGGCACACTGGTCCTGCGCCGCCGTGACCGTGTCGACGCCGGGACCGGACACGGGGAGCCCGACCACGCCGCGACACGCACCGACGGCTGACGGCGGGCGGACCCTCGCCGTCAGCGGGGGATCGGGGTGAGTCGTCGGAGTTGGGTGACGTGGGCGGGTTCGAGTTCGTCGAGGGAGGCCACGCCCAGCAGCCGCATGGTGCGTTCGATCTGGTCGG
>NZ_NXIA01000006.1 GCF_002412165.1 Curtobacterium sp. 'Ferrero' | reverse complement strand
TCCGGACCGAGCAAGCTCGGCCACGGGGTCAATAAATTGGCATTGACAATGTGCACGCTGTTGAGTTCTCAAGGACCAGACGCACTCCCCACTCAGCCCGCAGTACAGCGGACATCATCAGAGAGGCTGGTTCGTTGCCCGGGCGAGACTCGGAGGTGACCGTTCCGGCCGTTCCGTTCTCCGCCTCAGCGGCAACGAGTGATTACTTTACGCAGAGGTGAACGGCAGCGCCAACACGTGTCGCATCCCGGGCGTGTCGTCCCCCGACTTCCCCGGGAACACGCGGGAGTCGGGGTACCGGAGCGCCCTCAGAAACGACAGGAGGCGCGGTGCGAACCCGCACCGCGCCTCCCGGCAGACCTGCCCAGCCGTCTACTCGGCCGCAGCCAACTGGCCGCACGCACCGTCGATCTCCTTGCCGCGGGTGTCGCGGAGGGTCGTCGGGATGCCGGCGGCGTTGAGTCGGCGGACGAACTCGTCCTGCACGTGCGGCTCGGACGACGTCCACACGGAGCCGGGCGTCGGGTTGAGCGGGATCGGGTTGACGTGCACCCAGCCCTTGCCACGCTTGTTCAGCTTCTCGGCGAGGAGGTCGGCGCGCCAGGCGTGGTCGTTCATGTCCTTGATGAGCGCGTACTCGATCGAGACACGGCGCCCGGTCTTCGTGAAGTACTCGTACGCGGCGTCGATGGCCTCATCGGCCTTCCACCGCGAGTTCACCGGGATGAGTTCGTCGCGGAGCTCGTCGTCCGGCGCGTGCAGGGACAGCGCGAACGTGATCGGGATGTTCTCGTCGGCGAGCTTCTTGATCGCCGGCACCAGCCCGACGGTCGACACCGTGATGCCGCGGGCGCTCATGCCGAGCCCGTTCGGCTGCGGGGCGACCATCGTGCGGACGGCGTCCATCACGCGCTTGTAGTTCGCGAGCGGCTCCCCCATCCCCATGAACACGATGTTCGTGACGCGCTCGGCGTCGACGCGGTCCTTCCCGCCCTTGCGCGGGTCGCCGCCGAGCTCCCCCGCGGCGATGGCGGCGTTCGCCCGGACGATCTGCTCGATGATCTCGGCCGTCGACATGTTGCGGGTGAGCCCGGCCTGCCCCGTCGCGCAGAACGGGCAGTTCATGCCGCACCCGGCCTGGGACGAGACGCACAGGGTGATCCGGCCGGGGTAGCGCATGAGCACCGACTCGACGAGCGCGCCGTCGTGCAGCTTCCAGAGGAACTTGATCGTGTCCCCGTTGTCGGTCGCCAGCCGCCGGGTCTCGGTGAGGAGCGGCGGGAGCATCCCGGCGACGAGCTCCTCGCGCTGAGCCGCCGGCAGGTCGGTCATCTTCGCCGGGTCGGAGGTGTGGTGCGTGAAGTAGTGGGTCGAGAGCTGCTTGGCGCGGAACCCGGGCAGGCCGAGCTCCTTGACCTTCTCGACGCGCTCCTCGACCGTGAGGTCGGCGAGGTGCACCGGCGGCTTGCCCCGCTTCGGGGAGGCGAACTGCAGGAGGGGCCGACCCTCGGAGTCCTGCGCCTGGGTCCAGCCCTCGGTGCGGGGACGCACCTGCGGACGAGCAGACCGCTGCTCTTCGAACGGGGTGCGGGTGTCGGAGGCCATCACACCAGTTTACGGGAGGCCCGTGGCGGGTCGCCGACGCTCCTCGCGCGGGCGACGGCTCGGCTCAGCTGCCCGCGGGCAGCAGGCGAGCGAAGTGGTGCGCCGCCGAGTACATCGGCACGATGTCGACGACCTCACCCGGGTGCGGTGCCTGCAGCACGAGCCCCTGGCCGAGGTAGATGCCGACGTGGTCCTCGTTGTCGTAGACGACCAGGTCGCCGGGCTTCGCCTCCGACTCCGGGATGGTCGTGGCGGCGGCGTCCTGCGTCGGCACGTAGTGCACGAGCGCGATCCCGACGGCCGCGTAGGCGACCATCGTCAGCCCGGAGCAGTCGATGCCCTGGTGGGAGGCACCACCCTCGACGTACGGGTCGCCCATGTACTGCAGGGCGGTCGCGAGCACGGTCGCCCGGTCGCCGCCGGCCGAGAGCGCCGCCGAGATCGCGGACTCCGCCTGGGCGGTGGTCACACCGAACCGGGTCACGACGGTGGGGTACGACACCACCGTGGTCGTCGTGGTCACGCCGTCGATCGCGGTGACGGGGACCTGGACGTCGTGCGCGACGGTGTAGCTCTGCACGGCGTCGGCCGGGACCCCGGCGAGGTCGGACTGCGACGTGGTCGTGCCGGCGTGCGCCGTGCTCGGCGTCGCCGCGTTCGCCGGGACCGCGAGGGTCAGGCTCGAGGTGATCGCGATGGCGGGTGCGAGGAGGATCGCGGCACGCTTGGCGTTCGCCGCGCGACGGATGTGCCGCGGGTCCAGGGCTCGCTCGGCCTTGAGCACGGCGGTGCGGGACAGGACCGCGGAACCAGCCGCAGGCACCGGCACCGGGACCGGGCGCATCGCGACGACCCGGGGACGCTTCGTCGGCTCGACGAAGGTGGCACGTGCCGCGGCGGGGCCGAGGGCCGAGCGGCGGCCGCGGGCCCGTCGGGCGTCGGGAACGGTGGGTGCGGGCAGCGCCTCGGTGTGCTGGCTGTCGGCTGCTGCGGGCAGAGCGTGTCGTCCCATGGTTCCTTCCGTCGCGACCTCGGGGGAGGCTGCTCGGGCCGCCCGAGGAGGGGCGACCCGAGAAAGTAACGTATTGGTCACGAACCTGGTCGCGGCTGGGCGGTTCCGGCGTGTTCCTGCGACTGGTCACAGGGACGGCACTCCCTCGCAGCCTCTTCAGATGCGCCACCGAGGCGCCTGCCCGGCCGTCAGGAGGCGCCTGCCCGGCCGTCAGACGGACGTCTGCCGCATGACGGCGGCGATCCGCGCCTCCCGGTCGGCCGCGAGCCGGTCGAGACGTGACGCGAACTGGCGGACCGACGCGTCGACCGTCGTGTCCCCCGAGATGTCCCCCGCCAGCGGTGCGCCGGCGCGGACGGCCAGTGGCAGCACGCCGGCCCAGACGGCGTGGTCCTCGCCGTCGTCGGGCGCCTCGCCGACGCCGGCCGCCCGGATCTTGACGCTCGCGTGCTCGAGGGGCAGCTGCAGGACCTGGGTGGCCCGGACCTCCTTCGCGGTCATGGCGCGCACTTCGTCGCGCCGTCCCGGCATCAGGTGGTCGGCGACCTGTCGGAGCGCATCCGCCCGCTGCTCGTCGGGCACGATCGTCGCGTTCCCGACGATCATCGCGCTCCGGTAGTTCGCCGAACTGTCGAAGGTGCTGCGGGCGAAGACGAGGCCGTCGACGTGGGTGACGGTGGCGGCGACAGGGATTCCGGTGGGGCCGGCGTCGAGGAAGAGTCCGCCGCCCGTCGAGCCGTGCAGGAGCAGGACCGGTCCGGTGCCGAGGTCGCCGACGCCGCACAGGAACGGGAGCACGACGGGGTGACCGCCGCGGACGAAGCCGACGTGGGCGACGAGGGCCTCGGCGAGGACGGTTCGGAGGGCCTCGGGATCGGTGTGCTGCCGGTCCCGCATGCGCCGGACGGTCAGGCTCGGGAGCAGGGGCTGCTCGGGGCTGGGGTGCTCCGGGCCGGGGTGCTCCGGGCCGGGGTGCTGCGTGGTCATGGCGTCACGCTAGGGTCGCCGGTGGACCAGTACCTGGTCCAGATGGGCGGTGGTCGAGTGGACCAGTCGGGGAAGGCCGCCGGGGTCGTCACGCGCATCCGGGCGCTCGTCGAGTCCGGGGCGCTCCGGGACGGGGACCGGGTGCCGTCCACGCGAGCGATGGCGGCCGAGCTCGGGGTGGCCCGCGGCACGGTCGTCGCGGCCTACGACCAGCTGGACGGCGAAGGCTACATCCGGACGCGTCCCGGAACGGCCGCCGTGGTCGTGGGCGGGCGGCGCGATGGAGCGTCCGCGCTCCCGCCACCGATCGGGGTCGGCGCCGTCGTGAGCCCCGTCGCAGAGTCGGACGGCCCCGACGATCCAGCCGCGCTGCCGCTCCTCGACGCCCGGCCCGGCATCCCCGCCGTCACCGCCATCGCGCCCCGCGACTGGCGTGCCGCCTGGCGCGCCGCCGCCGCGGCGCCGCTCCGCAACCGCCTGTCCGACCCCCTCGGCACCGACGAGCTCCGGACCCAGGTGGCGGCGCAGCTCGGCCTGACGCGCGGCTTCGCACCGCCGGCCGACCGGGTGGTCGTGTGCGCCGGCACCTCGGACGCCCTGTCCGTCGTCACCGAGGGACTGCGGCACCACCTCGGCCGCGCGCCACGGATCGCGGTGGAGGATCCCGGCTACCCGACCGGTCGCCGCGCCGTCCGGAGCGCCGGGGGCGAGGTCCTCGGCGTGCCCGTCACCGAGGACGGGATCGCCCTCGACGCCCTCGCCGCCCTGCCCGACGTCGACGCCGTCGTCGTGTCGCCGACGCACCAGTACCCGTTCGGCTCCGTGATGCCGGTGGCCCGTCGCCGCGCGCTGCTCGCCTGGGCGCAGCGGACCGGCACGCTCGTGGTCGAGGACGACTACGACTCGGAGTTCCGACACCGCGGGACGCCCGTTCCCGCACTCGCCGCACTCGACACCACCGGGTGCGTGCTGCACCTGGGCGGAGTCTCGAAGACGCTCGACCCGCGTCTGCGCTGCGCCTGGGCGGTGCTGCCGCAACCGCCGGCCCACTCCCCCTGGGCCCGCGCCACGGAAGCGGTCGCGACGGCTCGACGCGCGCGTGGGCCGGTGGTCGCCGAACCCGTGCAGGTCGCGGTGGCACACCTGATGCGCAACGGTGCGCTGCGCCGCCACCTCGGGCGGGTCCGGCGCGACTACACGCACCGGCGCGAGCGGATCGCGGCCTGGGTGCGCGGTGTCGACGGCCTGGAGGCACGGGCCCTGGACGGCGGGCTGCACGCGGTGGTCACGTGGTCCGGTCCGGCGACCGGGCACCAGGTGGTCGAGCGGGTCGCGGACGCCGGCGTGCGGCTCGCCGCGCTCGAGGACTACGGCTTGGGTGCCGACAGCACCGGCGCAGGGGTCGTCCTCGGGTACGGGCCGCTCACCCTGCCGGAGCTCGATCGGACCCTCGCCGCGATCGAGGAGGCCGTCGGGCGGCTCTGATGCGGGCAGCGGGCGGGTCCGTCAGCGGTCGAGGTGCTGGCGCACGCGCTCCTGCACGGCCGCGGCGTCCTCGTGGTCCCACAGGGCGAAGTGCGTCCCGCCCGGCAGGGTGACGAGCTCGGCACCGGGGATCGCCGTCGCGGCCCGTCGGCTGTGCTCGGGCAGGACGTCCGTGTCGGCGTCCCCGTGCAGCAGGAGGGTCGGCGCACGGACGGCCTCGAGCTCCAGTGAGTCGATCTCGCCGAGGTTCGCGACGTCGTTCCGCCATCCCGCGCGGTGCGGACCCGACGCGTTGCCGGTGGCCGCGAGGTCGAGCACGAAGCGGCGACGCACCGGATCGGCGAGCACGCCGTCGACGTGGGCGTCGAGGTCGGCACCGCGGAGCGAGCTGACTCCGGCGATGGCGGCGCGCACGACCGCGCCCGGGGCGATCCGGGCGGCGAGCGCCGAGAGCGCGGCTCCGGGGCGCGTCTGGGTCACGAACCACTCGGCCGGGGTCTCGTGCGGCGGCGTCCAGCGTGCGGAAAGGCCGGCGGCGACGACGAGCGCGGAGACCCGGTCGGGGTGTCGGACCGCGAGTCGGTAGGCGCTCGGACCCCCTCCGGACCAGGCGAGGAGCCCGACGCGGTCGATCCCGAGCCGGTCGAGGAGCGCGACGGCTCGGTCGGCGTCGTCGTCCAGGCTCGACCGGCCGTGCCGGACCGGCGTGCCGAGGTACCCGGGCCGGGACACGGTGACGACGCGGAATCGGTCGGACGGCAGGAACCGTCCCATGACGTCGGCTGTGTCGACGCCGCCCGGCGTGCCGTGCAACACGAGCACGGGGGTGCCGGTGCCCCGCTGGCGGACGGCGTCGCGTCGGAGCCCGTGCAGGGTCCCGCCGTGGGCCGGTCCGGGACGGGTGTCTGCGCGCATGCCCCGACGATAACCACGCGTTCCCACGGGCGTGCTGCGGGTCCGCGTCGGTCCGGGGTACGGACGGCCGGGACACGAACGCCCCGGTCGGGAGTCCTGTCCGGTCAGCGGACGGCGGTCGGGACGCGGTGGCGCAGCGTCTCGCCGGGGTACTCGCCGAACTCCTCACGGTAGGCGCCCGAGAACCGGCCCATGTGCCGGAAGCCGCACGAGATGGCGACGGCGGCGACGGAGGACGTGTCGGGGTCGGCGAGCTGGAGGCCGAGTCGTGCCTTCTCGAGACGGATCTCCCGCAGGAACGCCATGGGGGTGCACCCCTCGTGGCGCTGGAACGTCTCCTGGAGCGTGCGGACGCTCACGTCGGCGGCGCCGGCGATCTCCGGGACGGTCAGCTGGCGGTCGAACCGGGCGTGCATGAACGTCTTCGCCCGCTCGACGCTCGTGGCCCGCGGTCCGGGGACGTGCCCGTCCGGCATCGGTTCGAACGCGGCGAGGACGGCCTCGGCGAGCAGGAGGTCGAGCGCGTCCCGCGACTCGCCGACGGTGCTGCGGTCGAGGAGCGCCGGGGCGAGGGCCCGGACGACGTCCTGCAGCGCACCCAGCCGTTCGGGGTCGACCGTCACCGGCAGGCTGAGCGGCCGGGGCGCCGCGTCCGTTCCCCTGGCGGCGACCGCCTCGAGGTAGTCAGCCCCGAAGTGGACGGAGTGCAGCGTGCCGGCGACGCACTCGACGGCGAACTCGCGGTCGGCCGGGAAGGCGATCGGCACCGACGGGAGCATCGTCACCTCGACGGGTCGGCCGGGGTCGACGACGGTGCCGCCCTCGACGGTCCAGGCGAGCACGTACTGCCGCTCGGGGGCGAGGTGGCCGGCGAACGGGGCCGTCGTGCCGGTCGTCCGGAGGCTGACGCGACCGTCGCTGACGGAGCGGTAGCGGAACCGGAACCCGTCGGCACCGACGTCGGCGAAGCGGACGTCCCGCCCGCGCAGCACCTCCCTGAGGAGCGCAACGGCGTCCTGTGGCGCGCTGAGGGTGCGGGCGACGTCCCGGACGGACGGGCGGGAGGGGCCGTTGGGTGCGGCGTTCACGAGGTGCCCGTCCGGCCGGTCGCCGTCGGCCAGCTGAGGTCGGCGAGCGACGGGCGGGTGGGCTCGTCCTCGACCGCCCAGCCGCGTCGGAGCGCCTTGCGCAGGTGTCGGTAGGTGGTGATGCGGGCGGGTTCGACGGCCTGGTCGGACTCGTACTTCGTCATGGCGTGCTCCCTCTTCACGACGCCCCAGCCCGGGCCGGTCCCTGGTCGGCAGGCGGGGGTGTGTTGCACGGATTCCCTGTCGTTCGCAACGGTACGCGCAAACCGGATGACCACGGATGGACCTCCCGCGGGAACCGCGCGATCCGGACGTCCCCCGGACGGGGGTGACCCGAGCCACCCGGGCTGGAGAGCCCTCGCCGCACCTCCGCGTTGTTCGCATACAATGCAAACATGCTCATCACCGTGGACCCCGGAGCCCGAGCGTCGCTGGCCGACCAGGTGGCCTCGCAGGTCCGGATCGCGATCGCCCGGGGCGACCTCGCGGCCGGAGAGCGGCTGCCCTCCGCGCGGGAACTCGCAGCGTCGATCGACGTGAACATGCACACGGTGTTGCGGGCCTACGCCCGGCTGCAGGAGGACGGCTTGATCGATCTCCGCCGGGGGCGTGGGGCGACGGTGCTGCGCTCCGGGAACGCTTCGTCCGACCGGCTCCGGAGCCTGGTCGTCGAACTGCGCGACCAAGCGGAATCGCTCGGGGTGCCGCTCGACGAACTGTTCACGATGCTGAAGGGGGCACGATGACGACGAACGACGACGCAGGGCCGGAGGCCGAGCGACGCCACTCACCCGGGATCCGCCTGGCGGTGCTCGCGCCGACCTCGGTGGTGACGCTCGTCCTCGCAGGCGTCGCGGTGGCGGCCGCGCCCGGACTCCCGGGACGGGTCGCGACCCACTTCGGCCCGGACGGGACCGCCGACGGCTGGGGATCGCCGTGGACCTTCTTCTGGATCGCCTTCGCGGTCGCGGTCGCCGCCGTCGCGGTCTCGATCGTCGCGCTCCGGATGCGCGATCGTCGGACTGCGGCGCTCGTCGTCCTCGTCCCGGCGCTGATCGCGCCCGTCCTCGTCGCGGCGTGGATCGCGGTGGTGGTGACGGCGCTGAACGGCTCGGATCACTTCGCGCCCTGGTGGGCCGTCGTGTTCGTGGCACTCGGCGGGGCGGCCGCAGCGATCTCGGTTCCGCCCCTCGTCCGGAGCGCACCGCCGGTGCCGGCGCGCGACGTCGCGCCGCTGCCGATCGGGGAAGACGCACGCGTGGCGTGGCGGGGCCACGTCGCGAACGCCTGGTTCACCGTGTCCGGGCTCGCGGCGGTCGTCGGCGCCGTCGTGCTCACGGTGCTCGTGGCGCGGGTGGACACGGCGGCCGCGGCGGTGTCCGGGGTGGTCCTGCTCCTCGCCGGCGTGTCGTCACTCGTGCTGGCATGGGTGGACGTCACGGTCGACCGACGGGGCCTGCGACTGACTTCGACCTGGGCGCGACTTCCGATCATGCGGGTCCCGCTCGAGCGGATCGAGTCGTGCGGCGGGGAACTGGTCTCACCCGGGCAGTGGGGCGGGTGGGGCTACCGGATCTCCGGGCGCGGGATCGCCTACGTCGCGAAGGCGGGCCCGGGCATCGTCGTCCGTCTCCGCGGCGGAGGAGCCCGGATGGTGACCGTCGACGATGCCGAGCGGGGCACGGCGGTCCTCGGCGCGCTGCTCGCCGCCCGCTCCGTCTGAGTCGGACCGGACGTCGTGTTGCCGGAACGGCGAGACGTCTGGACACCGGCTCCGGGACGGGTGTGCACTGACGCCGTGCACCTCCACGACGACCAGCCTCCCCACCACGACCAGCCTCGCCACCACGCTCGTTCCTGGTGGGAAGCCCGCTACGCGGAACGGGACGGCGTGTGGTCGGGTCGGGTGAACGCGGTGCTCGCCAGCGTGGCTCCCGGCCTGCCGACCGGCCGGGCCCTCGACCTCGGCTGCGGCGAGGGCGGCGACGTCGTCTGGCTCGCCGAGCAGGGCTGGGACGTGGTCGGCGTCGACCTGTCACTCACCGCACTGACGCGGGCGTCCCGCGCCGCGGTGTCGGCCGGCGTCGAGCACCGGACCGCGTTCGTCGCCGCCGACCTGGCCGCCTGGGACACATAGGAGCGGTTCGCCCTGGTGACGGCGTCGTTCCTGCACTCGTGGCCGGTCGTGATCCCCCGGGACGACATCCTCCGCCGGGCTGCCGGGTTCGTCGCACCGGGCGGCCACCTGCTCGTCACCGCACACGCCGCGCCCCCGCACGGTGACCTGCCGCCGGAGATGGCCGGGCACCGGTTCCCGTCGCCGGCGGACGACCTCGGCGCACTGGCCCTCGGCGCCGGCTGGGACGTGCTCGAGGCCGACGAACGACCGAGGACCGTGCTGACCGCCGAGGGGCACGAGCACCACACCTCGGACGGCGTCGTGCTCGCGCGCCGACGCTGAGACCGATCCCCACGCGGACCGGGATGCTGCTGGTCACGGGCGTAGCGTCGACACGGTGAGCGACGACGAGGACCTTCCGACCTCCGCCGGCGTGCGTGATGCCCTCGCGGTCGGCGGCACCACCGTCGCCGTCGTCGTCGACGGTGCCGGTGCCTCCGTCGGCTCGGTCCCGCGTCCGTACCTCCACCCCGTGCGGACCCGCTGCGGCACCACGGTCAGCGCGCACCACCCGCCGGACCACGAGTGGCACTGCGGGGTCGGCGTCGCCGTCCCGGACCTCGACGGCGTGAACTGCTGGGGCGGGCCGACCTACGTGCACGGCACCGGGTACGTGTGGCGCGACGACCACGGGCGCGCCGAGGTCCGTCGCCGCGAGCGGCGCGACGGAGTCCTGGTGCAGGACGTCCGGTGGACGGGACCGGACGAGCGGGTCCTGCTCCACGAACACCGTTCGGTCGCCGCGTACGCCACGGACGCCGGCTGGGAGCTGCGCTGGTCGTCGTCGTTCTGCACACCCGGCGACGTCGGTGTCGTCCTCGGCAGCCCCGGCAGCAACGGCCGGGTCGGTGCCGGGTACGGCGGGTTCACCTGGCGGTTCCCGCCGTGCTCCGAGGTGGTCGTCCGGACGGCGGACGCCTCGGGCGAGGCCGCCGTGCACGGGTCCGTCGCGCCGTGGGTGGAGTGGTCCGCGGCGTTCGCGGACGGGCGCGCCACGGTGCGGCTCGAGGCGCTCGACCACCGCGACCCCTGGTTCGTCCGGGTCGCCGAGTACCCGGCGATCGGATCCGCCCTGGCGTGGAGCGACCCCATGACGGTGCTCCCTGGCACACCGCTGGTCCGGTCCTTCCGCGCGACCGTGACCGACGACACGGCCGTCGGCTGAGCCGACGCACCTGGCTACGCTGGCCGGATGGACGAGGCGCGTGACGGTGATCGGGTGGGCGACGACGGACGGGAGGCACGTGACGGGATGGTGACGGGCCTCCAGGCCGACGAGTGGGAGCGTCGGGTCGCTGCCCTGTGGGCGGACGAGTCCGTCGACGACGCCGGGCGCACGACGCGGATGCGCGAGCTCGTCGAGCATGCGCCGCACCCCGCGGTCGGCGCGTTCGAGCTGGGCGGTGCGTTCGACTCGGGTGGGCAGGAGGCGGAGGCGGACGAGCAGTACGCCGCGGCGACGGCGGCCGGGCTCGCCGACGTCGACCCGGACCGGGCGGCACGGATGGTCGTGCAGCACGCGTCGACGCTCCGGAACCTCGGCCGGGTGGACGAGGCGATCACCATGCTCGACACGGCTCCCGAGCACCCGGCGACCGGTGCCGCGCCCCGGGTGTTCCTCGCGCTGGCGCTGCACAGTGCCGGGCGTGTGGACGAAGCCCTGCGGGTCGCGATCGAGGCCGTGGAGCCGACGCTCCCGCGGTACCACCGGTCGGTGCGGGCGTACGCGGCGGCGCTGACGTCCTGACCGAGGTCAGTGTGCGCGGTCGATCGGCAGGGCGTCGTTCGTCGTCCGGAGGGTCTCCTGGCGGAGCTCGAGCTGTGACACGGCGAGCGCCGCGAGGTCGCGGAGGTTCGCGATGTCGCCCTCGGTGACCTCGCGCGGACGCCGGTCGAGCACGGCGAGCGTGCCGATGGTCGTGCCGTCGTGCTTGACCATCGGGACGCTCACGTAGAAGCGGATCCCGAGCGGTCCGGTGACGAGGGGGCTCTCCCGCATCTCCGGGTGGACGGCTCCGTCGGGGATGACGACCGGCTCCGGCACCGGTGCGAAGCCGTTCCGGAAGCTGATGTTGCGCGCACTCGGGTCGACACCGTCCGCGATGTAGGACTGGGTCCACTCGCGGTCGTCGTCGAGCGCCTCCACGAGCGCGATCGGGGCGTCGAAGAGCCGCGCGGCCATGGCGGTCGTCCGGTGCAGCGCCTCCTCGGGGAGCGTGTCGAGCGTCGAGGGCCGGTCGGCGTCGACAGCGGCAGCGCTCGCGCCGGCCTGCGGGGCAGCGTGCGCGCCGTCCATCGGGGCAGCGTGCGCGCCGGCCTGCGGGGCAGCGTTCGCGCCGGGCCCCGTGAGCGGCGTCGCTGCTGACGCGTCCTCCGGGGTCGCGCCGGTGGGGTCGACGACGCGGTCGGGGGCGGACGTGTCGGCGATCACGACGTCGCGGAGCATGGTGACGAGCTCGGCGCCGAGGGGACGGTCGGCCGGGTCCTGGGCGGTCATCGCACGCAGGAGGGTCTTCCAGTGCTCGGGCAGCGGCTCGGGCAGCTGAGGGTCACGGGAGAGCCGGGCGATCGCCGACTCGACCACGGAGCCCGGGAACTCGCGGCGACGGGTGAAGCACTGCAGCAGGACGAGCCCGAGCGAGTACACGTCGCTGGCGGGACCGACGTCGCCGCCGCGGGCCTGCTCGGGGCTGAGGTAGGCGGCGGTGCCGGTGGTGACGCCGTCGGCGGTGAGGCGTTCCGCTCCCTCGGCGATCGCGATGCCGAAGTCGGTCAGACGGGCCCGGGCCCGGTCGGCGTCGTGGCCGTAGTCGACGAGCAGGATGTTCGACGGCTTGATGTCACGGTGCACGACCCCGTGGGCGTGGATGTAGTGGAGCGCCTCGGCCATGTCGAAGCCGATCTCGGCGATGTGCCGGACGGCGAGCGGGCCGACCGACAACCGTGCCTCGAGGTCCTGGCCGACCACGAGGGACATCACGATGTAGCGCCGCTGCGTGCCCTCGACGGTGGTGACGACGCCGGCGTCGAGGAGGCTGACGAGGTTGTGGTGCTCGAGTGCGGCGAGGACTCCGAGCTCGGCGTCCTGACGGGCGATGTCCACCGAGCCGGCGTGGAACACCTTCACCGCCACGGGGCGTCGGAGCGTCTCGTCCGTGCCGCGGTAGACGACGGACATGCCGCCCTGACCGATCGCCTGCTCGAGTCGGTACCGTCCGTCGAGGAGCGGCGCTGCGTCGTCGTGCGTCATGGGGTCCTCGTGGTCGGTGGGGCTGACGCTGCATCCTCCCATCCGGAGGGCGGAGCCGCGTGCACTGGTTCGTCCAGCGGACCGGCGTGGCGTGGCGGACCCCGGGTAGCATCGCCGCATCGCAGGTCCGACGAAGGAGTCGCCATGCCCGGTCGTTTCGTGTACTGGATGAACGTGTCCGTCGACGGGTACATCGAGCGCGGCCCCGGCGAGCACGACGGCCCCGACGGCCCGGAGTGGGTCAGCATCGACGAGGAGCTGCACCGCGAGTTCAACCGGCGCGCGGCGGCGATGGCGCTGTCCGTCGAGGGGCGGGTGGTGCGCGACCTCATGGACCCGTTCTGGCCCGACGCGGTGCACGACGAGTCGCTGCCCGGGTACATGCGCGAGTACGGCGCGATCTGGACCGCGCAGCCGAAGGTGCTCGTGTCGCGGACGCGGACGGAGGCCGGCCACGGCACCCGCGTGGTCGGCGCGGACGGTGACGCCGTCGAGCAGCTCGCCCGCATCCGGCAGGAGACCGAGGGCGACATCGGGGTGGGCGGCGCGGACCTCGCGTCGCAGCTCCTCGACGCGGGACTCGTCGACGAGCTCATGCTGTTCACGCACCCCGCGGTGCTCGGCGGTGGACGTCCGCTGTTCGACCCGCCGCGGTCCGGCGAGCGGGCACCGATCCGGCTGGCACTGCTGGAGGAGCAGCACTTCGGGACGGGCGTGGTGCTCCGGCGCTGGGAGGTCGTCCGCGAGTAGGCCGAACCCGGGCTCAGTCCGCGAGCAGGAACGCCGCGAACCGCTCGATGGTCCGGAGCGCCTCGGCACTGCCCTCGTCGTTGAGGTGTCCGTGGAAGGTCCCCGGCTCGACCGCGTACGTCACCGGCACGCCAGCGGCCCGCAGTTCGTCGGCGAACGCCGCGCCGCTCGCGCGCAGGTCGTCGCGTTCCGAGTCGACGATGCAGGTCGGCGGGAAGCCCGCGAGCTCCGCTCCCCCGGCGAACACCCCGTCGGTGGCGCCGGCTGCGTGGTTGGCGTTCATCGACCGCACGCTCTCCGGCGTGAATCGTCGTGCCGCTTCGACGCCGACCATCACCGCGGCGAGTTCGTCGGACGGTGCCGGCAGTTCGGCGTGCACGGTCGGGTACGCGAGCAGCACCTGCCGGGGCGCCTGACCGTCGGCCACCAGCCGGAGCGCGGCCGACGCCGTGATCGAGGCCCCCGCACTCGCCCCGCCGATCGACCAGTCGCGCCCGCCGGTGTCGAGTGACGTGTCGGCGCGGACCGTCGCGAGCACGTGGCGGACCTCGTCTTGCGGCACCGGGAAGTGGACCCCGTCCGGGCGCTCGTCGCTCGGCGCGAGCCGGTAGTCGACCTCGACCGTCGTGATGCCCCGGGCGGCGAGCTCACGCGCCACCTGCACGGATTCGGGCATCTCGAGGTCGCCGTGCAGGAACCCGCCGCCGTGCGACCACACGAGCCCGGCGCGTGCTGCGCCGTCCGGCTGGTGGACGCGGATGCGCAGCGGTCCGTGGGGGCCGTCGAGCGTGTGGAAGGTGGGGTTCACGGGCGTCCTCGTGGTTCGCGGGCTGGCTGGTCGGGTGGGTGGGCGCCGACCGGTGGTCGGCGGGACCGGGCGGGAGGCGCGGATCGCGTGAGCAGACCTGCGCACGCGATCCGGGCCTCCCGTCCGGCGCGTCGCGACGCGGCCTGCGGCCGCGGTGTCAGGCGTCCTGCGCGCTGAAGCGGGCGACGAGCTCGCGCTTCAGCACCTTGCCGCTCGGGCCCAGCGGCAGCGCGTCGACGACGTGGACGACGCGGGGGAACTTGTACGCGGCGATCTCGGCGGCGACGAAGTCGATGAGCTCCTGCGGGGTGACGGTCGCCCCGTCGCTGAGCACGACCGCGGCCTCGACCTCCTGCCCGTGCTGCTCGTGCGGGGTGCCGAACACCGCGGCCATCCGGACCTCCGGGTGGGTGGCGAGGACCTCCTCGACCTGCCGCGGGTACACGTTGTAGCCGTTGCGGATGATCATGTCCTTGGTGCGGTCGACGATCGTGAGGTACCCGTCGTCGTCCTTCGTCCCGAGGTCGCCGGTGCGGAACCACCCGTCGACGATCGCGGCGGCGGTGTCCTCCGGACGGTCGAGGTACCCGTTCATGAGGTTGTGGCCGCGGATGACGAGCTCGCCGATCTCGCCGTGCGGCAGCATGACGATCCGGTCCGTCTGCTCGGGGTCGGCGATCTCGACGTCGACACCCCACACCGGCGTGCCGATGGTCCCGGGGCGCGGGGTGGTGCCGACGTGGTTGAACGTGGCGACCGGCGAGGTCTCGGTCAGGCCGTAGCCCTCGTGGACGGGTGCGTGGAACACCGTCTGGAACCGTTCGAGGACGGCGAGCGGGAGCGATGCTCCGCCGGAGATGGCGTAGCGGAGCGGCGGCCGGGCCTCGGAACGGGTGGCGGCGTCGAGCAGTGCCATGTACATCGTCGGGACGCCCATGAACACGCCCGTGCCGTGCTCGACCATCGCGGCGAGCGCCGTGTCGCCGTCGAACTTCGGCAGCAGCACGATGGTCGCGCCGACGCGGAAGCCGGTGTTCATCGTGCAGGTCTGTCCGAAGGTGTGGAACAGCGGCAGGGCGCCGAGGAGGACGTCGCCGCGGTGGAGGTCGAACGTGGTCATCACGTTCGTGTTGACCTGCTCGAGGAGGGAGAAGTGGGATCCCTCCGCGCCCTTGGGGTGGCCGGTGGTGCCGCTGGTGTAGAGGATCGTGGCGGTGTCGAACGGGTCGCGGGGCACGTAGGTGTCGAGGGGGTCGCTGCGCTGCGCGAGGTCCTCGAGCCGGTCGGGGGCGGCGGCCGGGGTCCCGGCGGCGGCTCCGTCGGGCTCTGTGCTGGCGGTGGCGGCCGCGCTGGGTGGGGCGAGGACGGATACGACGTCGACGCCGGCGAGCTGGGCGCCCGCCGCGCCCTCGGCGAGGAGCGGCGCAGCGCACACCAGGACCGAGGCGCCGCTGTCGCGGAGCACGTACTCGATCTCGTGCCGCTTGAGCAGGGCGTGCACGGGCACGACGACGGCGCCGAGCGCGAGCGTGGCGTAGTAGACGCGGGGGAAGTCCTCAACGTTCGGGACGAGCATCGCCACCCGCGACCCGGGCTCGATGCCGCGGGCCCGCAGCGCGCCCGCGTAGGCGAGGGTCTGCGCCCACAGTTCGGCGTAGGTGGTGCGACGGTCGCCGACCACGACGGCGACGTCGTCCGGGTACCGGGCCGCGGACTCGGCGAGGATCGCGGCGACGGAGGCGGTGGCCTGCGACCGACGGCCCGTGGCGGGACCGCTGGTGCTCGGCGCGGTGGTGGTGGCTGGGGTGGCGGTGGCCTCGTGGGCCTCGGCCGTGCTGGTGTCGGTCATCCCGGTCTCGATCTCCGTCGACGAGCGCGTGGATTTCGATCCTACGGCCGCCCGGTGACACGGTCACTGCCCCCGGTCAGGCGTCACGCACGGGCGTCCCCGGCCCTCCTCGCGGCGTCGTCGAGATCTACCGTCAGGCGCCCTCGGCCTCCGCGCCCCGCGCGCCGCCCTGTTGCCGGGTGCGGCGCAGCGTGTCACTCGGGCTCTCGCCGAAGCGCTCGGCGTAGGTCGCCGCGAACCGGCCGAAGTGTCCGAACTGCCATCGTCGGGCGACGTCGCGCACGTGGGTGCCGGCGGTCGCGTACCGGAGGTCGTGACGGGCACCGTCGAGTCGTTCGGCCCGGAGGCGGTGCATGGGGGTCTCGTCGAAGTGGCGACGGAACGCGCTCTGCAGGCCGCGCTCGCTCATCCCGACGGCGGCTGCGATGTCCCCCAGGGTGATCGGTTCGGTGGCGTGTTCCCGAATCCACGCGGCCGCACGGACGGCCGGGACCGTCGCGGTGGCCGAGGACGGCAGGGCGAGGGGGAACGCGTCGACGACCGACCGGGCGATCTCGGCGTTGAGGGCGTCCCGGCCAGCGGCGTCGAGCCGTTCGTCGGCGAGGGCCGCCGCTCGGGCGCGCAGGATCGTCCGCAGCGGCCCGAGGGCGGACTCGAGGTCGGCCTGTTGCGCGAACACGAGGTCGCCGGGCACCAGGGCGCCTCGCCGGGCGAGCGCGTGCCGGAGCACCCGGTCGGACAGGTGCAGCATGGTGATCTTCCGGGCGTCGACCGAGAAGCGGTAGGAGACCGACGCCGAGAGCACCACGGGGTGCCCGGGCACCGCGGTGACGATCCGCCCGTCCCGCTCGTCCTCGATCGTCGCGGTCCCGTCGCCGAGCCAGAAGACGATGTGGTCCGCACGTGGTTCCAGCCTGCCCGCGCGGGTGCCCTGCACCTCGGCGCCGCGCATCGACACGTCGTCGTCGCCTGCACTGGCGTACCGGAAGGCCTCGAGGGCCCCGCCGACCCCGCCTGCGGTCCCGTAGGTGCGGTCGAGTTCGGCCGGGCGGTTCTCGGTGATCGACTCGACCCGGAAGCGTCGGAAGGACGAGGCGCTCTCCCCCGGTGCTGTCGCGTCCATGGGGGCATCATCGCAGGTCCGCGGCCGTGCGACGCGAGTGTGTCGCCACGACGAGGACGGAGACACCGGAGCGGTACCGAGGTCTGGACGGTCATCGTCCTGAATGTCGTCGTCCGTCAGTCGTGCCCGGGAGGGTTCGGGTCGTCGCAGGTCTCCTCGGTGTGTCCCGGTCCCTCGGTCCGACGGATCGTGAGCGACTGTCCGACGGAGAGTTCCAGTCCGAAGATCCCGGCGTTGGCGAGGTAAACGTCGTTGACGCAGAGCCCGAACCTGGCGGCGATGCCCGTGACGGCGTCGCCGGCCGCGACGGTGTAGCCGTACCCGCCGGCGACCGGGGTTGCCGTTCCGGTCGCTGCCGGCTGTGGGCCGAGGTCGGCCGCGGCGGACGTGAACGTCGGGGCCGGTGTCGGCGAGGGGCTCGTCGTCGGCGTGCTGCTGACGGTCGCCGTCCCGCCGTCCGGTGGCGTCGAGTTCGCGCAGCCGCCGAGCACGGTGGCTCCGAGCAGTGCGGTCGCAGCGGCGACGGTGATGGAACGGATCCGCATGGTTCCCCCTGGTCCCGTCGCCTGCGGGGCGGGCGACGGGTCGACCGTAGCGGCCGAGCGCACGGGTCCGCCACCCGGAAGCGGAGGGTGGGTGCGCTGCGGGAGCCTCGAGGACGACAAGAGGCTCGCAGCCTTCCGGCTGCGAGCCTCTTGTTCTCGGGTTCGGAACCCGATGGTCGGGCTGACAGGATTTGAACCTGCGACCCCTTGACCCCCAGTCAAGTGCGCTACCAAGCTGCGCCACAGCCCGCGAGGACCGACGAGCGGTCCTCCACCGCTCCGTCCGGAGCAGCCCGACCAGCATAGCGGACGCCGGACCCTCCCTGCGCACACGGAGCGGGCGGCCGGAGCGGGCGCACGGTGCGCACACGGCACGGAGACTGCGCTCGTAGGGTGTCCGGATGCGTTCCCGAACCGATCGAGCGACCCGGACCGCCATCACCGCCCGACGCAGGACGGCCCGCCTCGCAGCAGCCGGGCTCGTGGCCGCCGGACTCGTCCTGAGCGCAGCGGCCTGCACCGACGGTGATCGTCCGTCCCCGGTCGCGACCCTCGCGGCGGCCTCGGCCGACTCCGTCACGGTGGTCGACCAGCAGAGTGCGTCCGAGCGGTCGATCCGGGCGAGTCGCGCGTTCTTCGCCTCCGCTCCTGGCGCGGTGGTCGCCCCGGCCGACGACGCCGACGCGGTGTCCGCGGCCGCCCGGGCCGCGACGCGCGCCCACGTCCCCGCGCTGGTCACGGACGAGGGGAACCGGTCGGCCGTCACGGACGAACTCGCCCGGCTCGGGGCCCGCTGGTACCAGGCGGAGGGCGACGTCCGACTCGACACGGACGTGGAACGGCGGCAGGCACAGGACGCGACCGGCGCACCGGAGGCGACCCGTGCCTCCCGGCCGGCCACCGTCGTGGTGGCGGACCGCACGGCCGACGCCGCCGGGGTCGCGACGGCGCGCGCCGCGGGAGCCACGGTCGTCGCCATGCCGGACGGCGTCACCGATCCGGCAGCCGCGGGCGAGGTGGTGTCCGCGCTGCACGACCGTGCGGGGCACCCCACCGTGCTCCTCGGGTCGGCGTTCGCCGGACTGCCGGATCCGGCGTGGACGGTGCGCGCAGCGGTGGGCGGGTGGCAGCTGCCGCACGGCGGCCAGCGACCGTTCGACGGCCACCGGTACGTCGCGCTGTACGGCGCACCGGGGACGCCCGCCCTCGGCGTCCTGGGCGAGCAGGGGCCGGCGGCGACGGTCCGGCGCGCCGAGGACCTCGCGCACCGCTACGACGACGTCTCGGACACGCCGGTGACCCCGGCACTGGAGGTGATCGCGACGGTCGCGGCGGGCTCCCCCGGTGCGGACGGCGACTACTCGAGCGAGCTGTCCGTCGACACGCTCCGGCCGTACGTGGACGCCGCTCGGGGTGCGGGGATGCCGGTCATCCTCGACCTGCAGCCCGGGCGCGCCGACTTCCTCGACCAGGCGGAGCGCTACCGGTCACTGCTGGCCGAGCCGGGCGTGTGGCTCGCGCTCGACCCCGAGTGGCGACTCGGGCACGACCAGGTGCCGCTGCAGCAGATCGGGAGCGTCCGCGCCTCGGAGGTGGACCGGGTCTCGGCGTGGCTCGCCGACCTGGTGCGCGAGGAGGGCCTCCCGCCGAAGGCCCTGGTGCTGCACCAGTTCCGCTCCTCGATGGTGCAGGACCGGTCGTCGCTGACCGAGCCTCCCGAGCTCGACCTGCTCGTCCACGTGGACGGGCAGGGCTCGCAGCCGGAGAAGCAGGCGACCTGGACGGCGCTCCACGACGAGGCGTCGCCGGACCTGCACTGGGGGTGGAAGAACTTCTTCGACGAGGACCGGCCGATGCTCACGCCCGAGCAGACGATGGCCGAGGTGCACCCGAGTCCGTCCCTCATCACCTATCAGTGACAGGAGCGGTCGGGTTGTCCACAGCCTGGAGGCGCGGCGCGCGTTCCGTCGGTCGCTCCTGACACCATGGACGGCATGGACACACCCCGCTCGGCTCCGACCGTCGCCTCGCCGGATGGCGGCGGCGCGCCGCCGGCTGGCGCGGCTTCCGTGGGCACGCCGTCGGCGGGCGCGGCGTCGGTCGGCGCGCCGTCGGCGGAGATCGCCGCGGAGGCGCAGGCGGCGCTCGCTGCTCTGACCGGGCGTCCCGACGCGGTGTTCCACCCGGGTCAGCTCGAGGCGATCTCCGCACTGGTCGAGCACCGGCAGCGAGCCCTCGTGGTGCAGCGCACCGGGTGGGGCAAGTCCGCCGTCTACTTCCTCGCGACCCTCCTGCTCCGTCGTCGTGGCGGCGGCCCGACCGTGCTCGTGTCCCCCCTCCTCGCACTCATGCGCGACCAGGTCGCGGCGGCCGCCCGCGCCGGTGTGCGGGCGGTGTCGATCAACTCCGCGAACGCGCACGAGTGGGGTGAGACGCAGGCCGCGCTCGCCCGCGATGAGGTCGACGTGCTGCTCGTCTCCCCCGAGCGGCTGAACAACCCGCGATTCCGCGACGAACAGCTCCCGACGCTCGTCGCCCGGATGGGGATGCTCGTGGTGGACGAAGCGCACTGCATCTCCGACTGGGGGCACGACTTCCGCCCGGACTACCGACGGCTCGCCGAGCTCATCCGCTCGCTCCCGCACGGCGTCCCCGTGCTCGCCACCACCGCGACCGCGAACGAACGCGTGGTCGAGGACGTCGCCGAGCAGCTGACCGCCGGCCCCGACGACCCCGTGTTCACGATCCGCGGGTCCCTGGCGCGCGCCTCGCTCCGGCTCGGGGTGCTCACACTGCCCGACGCCCGGCAGCGGCTCGGGTGGCTGCTCGCGCACCTCGGCGACCTGCCCGGCAGCGGCATCATCTACACGCTGACCGTCTCGGCGGCGGAGGACGTCGCCCGACTCCTGCGTGAGAACGGGTACGCCGTCCGTGCGTACACGGGACGGACCGACACCGAGGAACGCGAGCAGCTCGAGCAGCAACTCAAGGGCAACGAGCTGAAGGCGTTGGTGGCGACGAGCGCGCTCGGCATGGGTTTCGACAAGCCAGACCTCGGGTTCGTCGTGCACGTCGGGGCTCCCTCCTCCCCCGTGGCCTACTACCAGCAGATCGGTCGTGCCGGGCGAGCCACCGACAACGCCGACGTCCTCCTGCTCCCCGGGCGCGAGGACCAGGAGATCTGGCAGTACTTCGCCACGACGTCGATGCCGACCGAGGCGCGCGCCGCAGCGGTGCTCGACGCCCTGTCGGCGTCCTCGTCGCCGATGTCGACCGTCGCGCTCGAAGGGCTCGTCGACATCAAGCGGTCGACACTCGAACTTCTGCTCAAGGTGCTCGACGTCGACGGTGCCGTGCAGCGGGTCACCGGAGGCTGGATCGCGACCGGCCGGCGGTGGGAGTACGACGCACCGCGCTACGAACGCGTCGCCGCAGCACGCGCTGCCGAAGCCGCGTCGATGCTCGCGTACGAGTCGACCACGGCGTGCCGGATGCAGCTGCTCCAGCAGGACCTCGACGATCCGTCGGCGGAGCCCTGCGGTCGGTGCGACAACTGCGCCGGTGCCTGGTACCCGACGGACGTCTCCGCGTCCGATGCCTCGGGTGCGGCCTCCGCACTCGACCGGGTCGGCGTCGAGATCGCGCCGCGAGCGCAGTGGCCGTCCGGCATGAGCGCGCTCGGCGTCCCCGTCCGCGGGAAGATCGGCGTGGACGAGCTCGTCGAGCCGGGGCGTGCGGTCGCGCGTCTGACCGACCTCGGGTGGGGCGGTCCGCTGCGCGCGCTGTTCGCCGCCGGGGTCCCCGACGCTCCCGTTTCCCGGGAACTCGTCGACGGCTGCGTCCGCGCGCTCAAGGACTGGCCGTGGGCCGAGCGCCCGACCGGCGTCGTCGCGATGTCGTCGCGGTCGCGTCCGGCACTGGTCGCCTCCCTCGCGGAGGCCATCGCCTCGATCGGGCGGCTGCAGTTCCTCGGCACGCTCGGCCGGTCAGGAGGAACACCACGTGGTGACGGTGCGACGAACAGCGCCTACCGACTCGCTGGCGTGTGGGACACCTTCGTGGTCGATCCCGCGCTCGCCGCCGCGCTGCGGTCGCACGAGGGTCCGGTACTGCTCGTGGACGACCTCGTCGACAGCCGGTGGACGATGACCGTGGCGGGCCGGGAACTCCGGCGGGCCGGGGCATCGGCCGTGCTGCCGTTCGCGCTCGCGGCCGTCGGCTGACGGCCGACGGCCGACGGCTGACGCCTGACAGCGGCGCGGGTGGTTCCCGCTCCGTTCGTGCCTTGCGTGCGGGAACGCGGCTTGGGCGGTACCGGCTTGGCGGCGCGGCGGCGCGGCGCGGCGCGGCGCGGCGGCGCGGCTTGGCGGCGCGGGTTGCGGTCAGGCGGCGCCGAGGGCTTCGAGTTCGGCCACGGCGTCCGCCGGCAGGTCGAACCCGGCCGAGGCGATGTTCTCGTGCAGGTGCTCGACCGAAGAGGTCCCCGCGATGAGCAGGATGTTCGGCGACCGCTTGAGCAGCCACGACAGCGCCACCGTCAGCCGCGACACGTGCAACCGCTCCGCGACGGCGTCGAGCGTGGCGTACTCGATCGGCGAGAAGCCGCCCAACGGGAAGTACGGCACGTAGGCGATGCCCTGCTCCGCCGTTGACTCGACGAGGGCCTCGTCCTCGCGGCGGGCGACGTTGAACATGTTCTGCACGCACACCACGGGAGCGATGCCCTGTGCTTCCGCAAGTTGCTCGGCCGTGACCGTCGAGAGGCCGAGGTGCCGGATGAGTCCCTGCTGCTGGAGCTCGGCGAGAGCCTCGAACTGCGGCGCGAGGCTGCCCGGCTCCGGTGCGTCGAACCCGCCCACGCGGAGGTTCACAACTTCCAGCTGCTCCAGCCCGAGCGTGCGGAGGTTGTCGTGCACCTGCTCGATCAGCTGTTCGGGCTTCCGCGCCTGTGGCCACCGCCCCTTGTCGTCGCGACGCGTGCCGACCTTCGTCACGATGTGGAGGTTGTCCGGGTACGGGTGCAGTGCGTCGCGGATGAGTTCGTTCGTGACGTGCGGGCCGTAGAAGTCCGCGGTGTCGATGTGGGTGATGCCGGCGTCAGCCACTGCGCGGAGGACACGGACGGCTTCGTCGTGGTCCTTCGGCGGGCCGAAGACGTTCGGTCCGGCGAGCTGCATCGCGCCGTAGCCGAATCGGGTCAGCTCGAGGTTGTCGGCGAGGCGGTAGGTGCCGCCCGGGAGGATGGGGCTGGCAGCGTCGGCGATGGTCCGGTCGGTCATGGTCCGAGGATGCGCTGCGATGCCCCGCGCCGGCCGAGGCCGGTGTCCCCCGAGACGACCGTTCGTCTGTTCCAGTCAGCGGATGGCGCCGAGGTCTCACACGACGATCGCGACCAGGAGGACGACCTGCGCGATGCATCAGAGCTCCGCAATGCAGAAGACGATAACGGTGGCGAACTGCTTTGGGCTGCATCAAACGCTGTCATCTTTGCGCGATCAAGGAATAGCCATCGGCGGTGGCCCGGGCCAATCACCGAAGCGCTGCCGCACCGCCGCTTTGGGCAGCGTGACGAATTGTTTCAGGCCGTCCGTGGAGGGCGAATAAGTCGCCGTGGTCCAACCGTTCATCCGCGCAATCGCACCGATGATCGGTTGCGGCGTCGATCGGATTCGCACGAAGATTCCCGTATCTGGTTCGACGTCATTGACCGACCAACCAACCTGCGCCATGTAGTCGATGTATTCCGGTATCAGCGCCTTCTTGGACACGGTGCCCTCGACGGTGATGAGGCTACGCGCGCTCGGACCCGAGTAGCTCCTATCCACTTCGATGTTCGTTCTTCGTAAGCCGGACTGGTGCGCAAGCTCTCGCTTCGCCTGCGACAGGGACTGCCCACCTCTCGCGGTCTGCTGCGGCGCATCTGCATGACTCTCCGCGCAGCCTCCTGCGAGCATCACGAGAGCGATTGAACCGCCTAGCGCCAGAAGTTTCGCTGCCCCACGTCGCACCATCGCTGCCGCTACAACAGGTGATTCGTGCCCGTTGTCGTGTTCCCGCCGCCACCGGAAGAGTGAGCGAGAGCCGCGGGCATGACCTTGGGCAGGTGCCTCCCCTGCCGCATAGTCGCTCGTCGACAATTCCGAGGTGGAAGTTGCGCAGTGATCGCGTGCAAGGCGAAACAAGTTGACATCAATAGCCGGTCCGGGACCCAAGACAGTCGCGAAGGAACGACTCAGAGGCATCAACAAGTCGATCCTGCTTGACTCGCAGCCGTTGAAACAGCGAGACCGACGCCGTTGGGCACTCACGGTCAATACACCGATGGTGGGTGGAACCCCTCGGGCAAGCTGAAGCACGGTGACGCTGACGTGATGTTCACGAGCGTCTCCCTCTTGTACATCGTTACCAGGAGCTCAACGCCTGTGTCGTCTACAAGCTTGTAGCGTGTTTTGCCAGTGAGAAGCTTGTCGTCGGTCACTGTGAACCCATGATCCGAGGCCGCACTCGCCAACGCGGCTTGCACAGCCTTTCCATCAACGCCAGAATGAAGCGGCGCTCTTACACCACCCGTCCATCGGTAGCCGGATGAACACGAAAGAATCGCTCCGGTGTCGAGCTGTTCAACTTCCATCAGTTTCGCAGCGGGAACAAGAGCAATGACACGCGACTCGGCTTTTTGGGTCATGCGCTTCGCGGCGGCAATCCGATCTTGCGGATCAGCTGGCAGTTCGTTCTTCATCGCGCACCCCGTCAACAGCGTCACAATCGTTGCAATCGCGACGCATCTCAGCATGGTCATCGGTCTTCCGTGGTGTATATGTAATCACGCATGTCGTCGAGTAGATCCGTGTTTGCGGGATCAGAAGTAGCCGTGAGGTTATGTGAATCGAGACCAGCCGAAGCTCTCAGCAGGGGGTTCACAAGAAAATTACCCGGGAAGTTGGTCCAACTCAGAGGTGCTTTGTAGTAATCTCCATGATCGAATCCGACTTCTCGTGGGTTGCGTCCTCCCCAAACAACACCGTGCTCACCGACGCGGATGTCTTGGGCGTCCTGCAGAATGTCGGGATAGGAGAAGTCCGCGTAGTGCGTCTGGGAGTTCTTCACCCACGAGCTTGGCGTCCCGGCTCCGGACAACGAGATCACCGTATCGTAGTGAGCCCCAGCGAGCTCTGACGAGGTTACGTTCGCCGTTCCCCAGCTGTGCCCGATACCGACGGACTGTCGGCCAGCTAGCAGCGGGTCTTTGGACAACCCATCTTCAAAATTGGCAAGCTGCGCTCCGGTCCTGCGCGCATAAGCCTCATCATTGGCTTCGGTGAGCGGATTCTGAGGGTAGCGTCCGTCCTTGTAGACGAACGCAACCAGGCCCTCCTTGTCCTGTTGCTGCAACCAAGTGGAAACCTGTTGGGTATTGCGATCGTAGAAGCCTTGCAGGTTGCCGAAAGTCCCCGGCGAGTACGTCAGGACCTTTTCCGTTCTGGCACTGGGGGTGCCTACCATTTCGACGATCCGGTCCAAGTCAGGCTGATAGAGATAAAGCTGCACCTTCGGAGGATCGATTGAAGCGTCACGGAGATATTCCACCTGCCGTCGGAGATCGGCGATGTCCGGGTCGTCGTCCGGGTCGCGACCAGCATCACGAGCTATCCGCTCTCGATCTTCGAGTGTTGTCTCAACTCGCGCAAGTTGCACCTTCGCATTCAGGCGATTGGCTTCCACTCGATCCAAGGCCGGAATACCGTTCAGCCCTCCGATCACCGTCGATGCCCCTGCAATGAGGGCGTCACGCTGTTCCCGCGGGAGAGCCCCCCACCAATCAGCTATCTTGCTCGGATCGGTCCCGTCGAGGAGATTTCTTGTCTCGGGGAATTGCTTCGTCAGGATCTCGAGATCCGCGCGGCTCAGTTCGCCCAGCATCTTCAAGAAAAGGTCTGGAGCGATGCTGGGGAGTGAACCCGTGCTGAGTACGGCGAGACCGCCGAGCACCTCGCCGGCCGTAAGGGCTTGCGCGCAAGAAGTGTCGATACTTCGCCTATCCGTAACCAACTGGTCCCATAGCGCTTCGATCGCCCGCAAGTCGGCCTCTGCGTCAGTGTTGGCAGTCTCTGCTGCGGCGCGCCTCTTGCGGTCGTCGTCGTTCGAGTCTCCTTGCCTCGTGAAGTTCGGCACGTCCGGCGTCCCGAGCATCTTCATCCGCGCCAGGGCGAGACGGTTCTGCGCGGCGCTCCTTTGCCGTTCCAGCACCGTCTGCCGGTCCTTGATCTGCGTCAACTGCCCCGCGTAGGTCGTCAACGCCTCCGCCTGCTTCTCGAGCCCCGTCGCCACCAGTTCGATGTCCGCCGCGTGCTTCGCCAGCTGCGCTGCGAACGACCGCTGGCTTCCCGCTTCCCAGTCCACTCCAGACTGGGAACTCGCGTTGTGCAGCGTGCGCTGCGCGTCCCGCACCTTGCTCGCCCGCGCGGTACGGAGCCCGGCGACGCCGAGGATCCCCGCGGGACTCCCCTGCCCGGGGTCGTCATGCGTCCAGCTCATTGCGCCGCCATCGCTCGTGCCTGCGCAGCATCGGCGTCGGCGTACGACTGCTTCACGGACAACGGGAACTTCCCGGCCGCCCGGATGCTCTCCGCCGCGATCTGCGACCGTTGCACCTGCTGCTTCGTCGCGTTCGACAAGGCGTCCGCGACGATGTCCGATCCGATCTCGACGTTCCCCTGACCGCCTTCGATCTTCGATCCGATCTCGACGGCGTCGGCTGCTGACGTCACCGAGGTCGACAACGATTCGAGTGCCGCGTACGACACTCTGAGCTTGCCGCTCATGTTCACCCCCGAGTACCCGGACGGCCGGCGCACTGCGACGCGCCACCGGCCATCCGATGATCCGTGCGTCCGCTCAGCGCCCGAGCTTCGATGCCAGCTGCTGGTCGACGTCACCCAGCGTCTGCGCGGTCGTCCGCAGGAACTGCGCGAGGTCGTTGAGCCCGCCGATCGTGTTCTGCGCCCCGTTGGTGAAGCGCTGGTACGCCTCGTTGTAGGCACCCGACGAACGGTCCGTCTGGAACCCCGCTTGGGTCAGCGCCGCGATCTGCGACTGCAGCTTCGAGAGCGTCGTGTTGATCTCGTCACGCCCGGCGACGAGTCGGTCTGCGTTGCTGTTGAGCTCCTGGTAGGAGACGTTGATGTTGGCCACGTTGCACCCCTTCACGGTGGTCGGTGTCGCCAGCCCCTCCGGCGACTCCGACCAACATAACACCAACTGATATTTCCTCGCGCACGCTATGTCTACCTCTCGTCAGCGGGGTACGGAGATGTCCTCGGTGTGGGCGACCTGGACGCGGGTGATCCGGCCGGAATCGACCATGATGCCGCGTCCGACCGGGAAGTCCGACCGGGTGACCCGGGGGAACGCGGTCCGGAACAGCGTGAGCCCGTCGGTCTCCTCCGGCTGCAGGGCGATGCCGGCGCGGGCGGTCTTCAGCTCCGCGAAGAGCTGCCAGGCGCTGGGCGCCGTCACGGTGTCCGCCTCGGCGAGGACGAACACGCCCGCCCGTCGCGCGGCCTTGATGAGCCGCGCGACCTGCCCCTCGGCGGGCAGCCCCTCGAAGTCGCCGACGTTCTCGATCACGACGACCGGCTCGACCGCCCCCGACGACACACCGTTCTCGAGCCTCGCCGCCAGTTCCGCTGCGAGGGCCTCGGCGGACTCGCCGTCAGTCGAGGCGAACGCCCAGTCGGTGGCGTCCCGGAGCGACGACCGACGACCGACGATGAGGTGCGCCGGCCGCTCCGGCCAGGTCGACCGGACCGAGCGGATGAGCGTGCGCATCGTGGTGCTGCGTCCGGAGCCGAACGGACCGGTGACGACGAACAGGCCGTCGGTCGGGATGCCGATCGGTGCGAGGGTGTCGTCCGCGAGCCCGATGGTCGGACGCCCGGCGACGGACACCGGCAGTCCCGACGGGTCCACGGCCGTCGGGAGCGTCCGGATCGGTTGCGCGTCGACGACGCCGCGCGCGCGGAGTCCGTCCGCGAGCGCCACGATCGCCGCGTCCTGGCGGCCGAGGTCGGCGGTGCCCCCGGGGACCCCGATCTGGACCTCGTGGTCGTCGACGAGCGCTCGCCCGGGGACGGCGTCCTCGAGCACGTCCGCGGGGACGTCCGCCGCGTGGTACTCGAGCTCGCTCGCGAGCCGCAGCACGACGCGCTCCCCCACCGCCGCCTGCAGGTTGGTCGGGAACGCCCCGAGCCGGTCGGCGGACATCACGAGGTGGACACCGAGGGCCCGACCGGTCGCGGCGATCCCGACGACCTGGTCGAACACCTGCGTCGCCCCGGGGCGGAACTCGTACTCGGTGCGGAACGCGCCCATCCCGTCGACGAGCACCAGGATGCGCGGCTCCGCCAGGCCCGTCGCGGCGCGGTACTCGGTGAGGTTCGCCGCCCGGGCGGCGGCGAAGCGTGTCGAGCGGTCCGCGATGGTCGCACTGAGGTCGGCCAGGAGGCGCGTGATGCGTTCGTCGTCCGGCCCGCTGATGACGGTGCCGACGGTGGGCAGCCCCTCGAGCACGCTCAGCCCGCCACCGCCGAAGTCGAGTCCGGTGATCTCCACGGGGAACCGGTCGGCGACCGCGGAGGCCGCGACGGCGAGGGCACGCAGCGCCTGGGACTTGCCGGTGCCGCCGGCGCCGAGGACGGCGAGGTTCCCGACCACGTCGAGGTCGACGACGAAGGGGGTCTGCTGCTGGGCTTCCGGCACGTCGACGGTGCCGACCACGAGCCGTGCCCCGTCGGACGCCGGGAGCGCGGCGAGGTCGACGGTGTCGGGCAACTGGTCGAGCCAGGGCTTGCGCGGCACCGCGAGCGCACGGGCGTCGGCGGCGCGCGCGATGGTGGTGGCGAGGCGCTCGATGTCCTTCTTCCGGCTGGTGTCCCGCGGTGCTCGGACACCGCTCGGCCAGACGGATCCGGGGCCGAACGGGAGGTCCTGCACCTCGACGTCGGACTCGTGGACGGCATCGTCGGACCGGCCGCCGAGGTAGGCGGTCTGGAAGTCGACCACGCGACCGGGCCCGGTCTTCGCCGCGGCACGACCGGGCGTCCCCGGGTCGAAGAAGGCGGCGTCGGACACCCCGAGCACGTCCTCGCTGTCCACGGGGTCGGCGACGCGGAGCGCGATGCGGAGGTTCGTGTTCGCGCGGAGGGAGTCCTTGATGACCCCGCTCGGCCGCTGCGTGGCCATGACGAGGTGCAGGCCGAGCGACCTGCCCCGCTGCGCGACGTCGATCACGCCGTCGATGAACTCCGGGATCTCGGTGGCGAGGGCGGCGAACTCGTCGATGACGATCACGAGCGCGGGCGGTGCGGCCGGGTCGCCGCGCTGTTCGAGGGCGACGAGGTCCTTCGCGCCGCGCTCGTTGAGCAGGTGCTCCCGGTACCGCAGCTCGGCGCGCAAGGACGTCAGCGCCCGCCGGACGAGGTGCGGGTTGAGGTCCGTGACGAGCCCGACCGTGTGCGGGAGCCCCACGCACTCCGCGAAGGCGGCACCGCCCTTGTAGTCGACGAGCAGGAAGGTGACGCGGTCGGGCGCGTACTCCGCCGCCATGCCCATGATCCAGGTCTGGAGGAACTCGCTCTTGCCGGACCCGGTCGTGCCGCCGACGAGGGCGTGCGGCCCCTGCACGCGGAGGTCGAGGGCCATCGGCTCGCTCGGCCCCTGGCCGACGACGGCGCGGATGCCCCCGGACTCCCGTCCGGCTCCGGGGACCCAGTCCGCGGTGAGGCTGTCGTTCTTCGACCACCGGCTCACGACGGCCGCCGGGTCGCCTGCGAGGTCGCCTTCGTACAGGTCGAGGAAGGCGACGCTGTGCGGCAGGTCGGTCTCGTCCAGCACCCGGGCCCCGCTGTCGCGCAGGGGTGCGACGGCCCGCGCGACGGTGGCCGCCTCGATGCTGTCGACCCGGTCGAGGCGGTCGAGCGTGACGGAGAGACCCGACCGCACGAACCCGACCGTCACGGTGCCGGTGGCGCGGTCGAGCACGACGGCGGTGCGGCACGCTGCCGGCAGCGCCTGCAGGGTCGGGGCGAGCCAGAGGACGTGCACGCCGTAGTCCGGCCCCTCCTCGGCGAGCGCGACGAGCCGCGCCCGGTCCGCGGGGGCCTCGGCGGTGACGAGCACCACGACGGCCGGCACCGCGGGCAGCCGCTCGACGGCTCCGCCGTGCTCCTCGTCGAGTGCCCGGTCCTCGTCGATGCGGGAGCGCACGCGCGCACCCCGACCGACCCCGGCGGCGCGGCGGGTGACGACGAGGCCCTCGAGTTCGGCGAGCAGGGCCGACGCGCCCGCGAAGTCGCGGACCAACCCCGGCGACCGGATCGGGCTGTACGGCGAGTCGACGTGCGGCAGCCACTTGAGCCAGGACCACTGCTCCGTGGTGGCGCCACCGGCGAAGGCGGTCAGGACGAGGTCCGCGGGGCTGTGCAGCCCGACGAGCTGCACCACGAGGGACCGTGCGACGTCGTCGGCGGCGAGGCCGGTGCCCGCGACGCCGATCGCGCCGGCGCGCTCGAACGTCTCGACGACGGGGACCGGCCCGACCGTGGCGTACTCGTCGGCCAGGGCCTCGGCGCGGTTCCAGTCGTCGACGCTGCCCGAGTTCTTCGACGGCAGGGTCACGGTGGACCGGGAGGGCTGCGTGCCGGCGCCGAAGCGGACCTCGAGGAAGGTGGTGTGCTCCGGCTTCCGCGTCCAGAGGAGCGTGCTGCGCTCGCGCATCGCGGCGGTCACGGCGGTCGGGTCCGGCGACTCGGCGGTGCGGGCTTCGAGCTCGTTCTCGCGCTCGGCGGCGAGTCGGCTGCGGACGTCGCGCAGGGACTCCTCGAAGCGCTCCCGCTCGTCGCGCTTCCGCCGTCGGATCTGGACCCGCTGGTCGATCCACGTGCCGATCATGATGATGGGCGACAGCGCGATGAAGACCAGCGTGGACGGCTGCTTCGTGACGAGGAAGAGCACCCCGCCGAGGATGATCGGCGCGAGGATCGCGATGACGGGCAACCGCGGCTTCTCCCCCGGGACGGGGATCTCTGGCAGGGTGACGTGCTTGCCGCGGTACGCGGGCTCGACCCGGGGCGAGCGCGAGAACTCGGTGTCGTCGGGGGTGGCCCCCGGTGCCGTCGGCGTGACCGGTCCGGTCGCCGACGTGCCCGGCAGCGGTGCGATGCGCAGCGTCGTCCCGCCGAGCTGGACCACGTTGGTCGGGTCGAGGAACGACCGCGCGACGAGCCGGCCGTCGACGGCGACGCCGTTCGCGGAGTTGAGGTCGACGACCTCGACCGTGTCGCCGACGGTGACGGCGGCATGCCGGCGGGACACCTGGTCGTCGTCGGCGAGGGAGACCTGCGCCATGGCGTCTCGGCCGATCAGGTTCACCCCGCGCGACAGCAGGTACTCGTGGCCAGCCTCGGGCCCGGTCAGCACCTGGAGGAGGGCCGCGGGCGCGTCCTCGACGTCGTCACCGCGGCGGCGGTCGGTCGCCGCGACGACCTCGACGCGGCAGCCGGACCGGAGCGAGGACTCGTGCACGGTCGCGGACGGGTTGAGCAACCGTGCCTGCACCCGGCCCGGCGCCCAGACGCGCAGGGTCAGCGGGACACCGTCGGCCCCCGTGCGCCCGCCGGAGAGTCGCTCGGCGAGGCTGCCGATCGTGGCGGTCACGTCCGCGGTCACGACGACGTCCCGCTCGGTGCCCGACCCTGAAATGGTCACCTTGAGTTTCACATTCCACCCCCACTGCCATCGTAGAGGGACGCACCGACGTCCGCACACGACGGCCGGGAGGCCCGTGGCGGCGCCGCCACGGGCCTCCCGGCCGGACCAGGGTCACGTCGTCACGCCGCGCCGATCGCGTCGAGCTCCGCCACCGCGTCCGCCGGCAGGGCGAAGCCCGCCGACGCGACGTTGTCGCGCAGGTGCACGACCGAGGAGGTACCGGGGATGAGCAGGACGTTCGGGGAGCGCTGCAGCAGCCACGACAGCGCCACGGTGAGCCGCGACACCCCGAGGCGGTCCGCCACGGCGTCGAGCGCGCCGGACTGGATCGGCGAGAATCCGCCGAGCGGGAAGTACGGGACGAACGCGATGCCCTGGGCCGCGGTGGCGTCGACGAGTGCGTCGTCCTCACGTCGGGCGACGTTGTAGAGGTTCTGCACGCACACCACCGGGGCGATGGTCTGTGCCTCGGCGAGCTGCTCAGCGGTCACCGTCGAGACCCCGAGGTGCCGGATGAGTCCCTGCTGCTGGAGTTCGGCGAGCGCCTCGAACTGCGGGGCCAGGCTGCCCGGTTCGGGTGCGTCGACGCCGCCCATGCGGAGGTTCACGAGGTCGAGCTGTTCGAGTCCGAGGTTCCGCAGGTTGTCGTGCACCTGCTCGACGAGTTCGTGCGGCTCGCGCGCGTGGGGCCAGCCGCCCTGCTCGTCGCGTCGGGCGCCGACCTTCGTGACGAGGTGCAGGTCGTCCGGGTAGGGGTGGAGGGCCTCGCGGATGATCTCGTTGGTGACGTGGGGACCGTAGAAGTCCGACGTGTCGATGTGGGTGATCCCGAGTTCGACGACCGTGCGGAGGACGCGGATCGCCTCCTCGCGGTCGGCCGGCGGCCCGAACACCCCGGGTCCGGCGAGCTGCATGGCGCCGTACCCGACGCGGGTGAGTTCGAGGTCGTCGGCGAGGCGGTAGGTACCGCCGGGGAGGGTCGTGTCGGTCATGCCACCACGATGCTCCGCGGGGCGTGGGCATGCCAGGCTCCGCCCGTCCCTGGGACCAGGAGGGCCAGGCTCCAGCGGTGGCGTCGCTCCGGGGCGATCCGTCCGGCGTCGGTCAGCGTCGGGGCGACCGCGCCGGCTTCGGGAACGTCGCCCGCATGTGGTCCGAGGTGAGCACGTCGCCGATGCCGATCATGAGCAGCGAGAACACGATCTGCTCGATGACCATCCAGAACGGGTAGAGCCCGGGGATGGCCGCGACGACCAGCGTCACCACCGGGAAGATCCTGCTGAACAGACGCAGGCGCTGGTAGGCCCAGTAGTAGCCGAGCTGCGCTCGCCACGCGAACACGTACAGCGTGAGGGTGATGAGGAGCACGACGGTCGCCCGGAACCACACCGCCCAGGGCACGGTCTCCCCTGCTCGGGTGAGCAGCACGGCGACGACGATCGCGGTCAGTCCGACGACGGTCTCGGCGACGAGCAGCCACCGGATCCAGCGGAACGACCGGACGGTCTGGGGGTGCGCGAGCATGTCCTCGCGGATGACGTAGCCGGCCTGTCGGCCGCCCGCCAGCCGGTCGAGCCGCAGCCGACACCACAGTCGGTCGGCGAGGTCGGGAACGGTCACCAGACCATGGTGCCGCATCCGGCGGGGCGGGGGTGCACCGTGCCTCCCGTCCGGTGGTCGGCGGGGCGGAACGCGGAGCGCGGCCCGCACCGCGCCCCGGGGCGGACACCGCGCCCCGTCGGGAGGGGGCGCGGTGTTCCGAACGGGGTGCGTCGCGACGCGGGCCGCGTGGTCCGGTGCGGCCGGGAGGCACGGCTCGCCTCCGCCACGCCGCTGCGGTCGTGCGGTCGTGCGGACGTGCGGTCGCGCGGTCGTGTGGTCAGACCGGCAGGAGCACGGCCGCTGCGACGACCCGCCCCGCCGGGTCGCGGAGCTCGAGGGCGCGCACTGGATCCGGGAGGTGGTCGGCGTCCGTCGCCCCGAGCACGAACCCGACACCCCGCATGTCCGGGCTGACGGCGCCGAGGTCCTCCTCCGCTCCCCCGGCTCCGGTCAGCACGGCGCGCGTCGCGGCGGCCGGGAGACTCGGATCGCCGACGATCGTGACCGTCAGGGTGTCGCTGGCCGTCGGGGTGTCGCTGGCCGTCGGGGAGCCGTCGTCGGACGCGAGGACCGTGACCTTCCCGATGCCGCTCCCGTCCGGCGCGGTCAGCGTCCCCGCGACGGGTGGCACGCGACGCCACCACGGCTCGACGGCCGGCCCGCCCGCGTCCGACACGTGCACGGACGACGGCTCGGGAGCGGGCGCGCCGAGGGCGTTCGACGGTGCGGGGGGGGGAAGGGACGTCGACGTGTCGCCGCCGGACACGTCGACCGGACGGGGCGTCGGCGTCGTGCTCGCGGCCGCGACCGGACGGTGGCCGGTACCCGCGCCCTGCACGGTCACGACGGCGACCACGGCGACGGTGACGAGCAGCACGACGACGCTCCCGGTGAGGAGCGCCCGTCGACTGCCCGCCACGTCCGTGCCTCAGCGCTTGCGGCGCTCGCGCACCCGCATGTTGACGTTGATCGGCGTGCCCTCGAAGCCCCAGACCTCGCGGAGGCGCCGGGTGATGAACCGGCGGTACTGCGGGTCGAGGAAGCCCGTGGTGAAGAGCACGAACGTCGGCGGCTGGCTCGACGCCTGGGTGCCGAACAGGATGCGGGGCTGCTTGCCGCCGCGGACCGGGTGCGGGTGCTCCTGCACGAGTTCGGCGATGAAGGCGTTGACCTTGCCCGTCGGGATGCGGGTGTCCCACGACTCGAGCGCGGTCTCGAGTGCCGGCACGAGCTTCTCGAGGTGACGACCGGTGCGTGCCGAGATGTTCACGCGGGGCGCCCAGGCGACGTGCGCGAGGTCCTGCTCGATCTCGCGCTCGAGGTAGCGTCGGCGGTCGTCGTCGAGGAGGTCCCACTTGTTGTAGGCGAGCACCAGGGCCCGACCCGACTCGAGCACCAGGTCGATGATGCGGAGGTCCTGCACGGAGATCGGCTCGGTGACGTCGATCACGACGACGGCGACCTCGGCCTTCTCGAGCGCCGCGGTGGTGCGGAGCGAGGCGTAGAAGTCGGCACCCTGCTGCAGGTGCACGCGCTTCCGGATGCCCGCCGTGTCGACGAAACGCCAGACCCGTCCCCCGAGTTCGACCTGCTCGTCGACCGGGTCGCGGGTCGTGCCGGACAGCTCGTTGACGACGACGCGCTCCTCGCCGGCAGCCTTGTTGAGCAGCGAGCTCTTCCCGACGTTCGGGCGGCCGAGGATGGCGACACGACGGGGTCCGCCGACCTCCTGCTTGGCGACCGCCGAGGTGTCCGGCAGCGTCTTCACGATGAGGTCGAGCAGGTCGGCCACACCGCGGCCGTGCAGCGCGGAGACCGGGTGCGGCTCACCGAGGCCGAGGTTCCAGAGCTCGTAGGCGTCGAGGTCGCGGCGGTCGTCGTCGGACTTGTTCGCGACGACGATGACCGGACGGTCGGTGCCGCGGAGCATCTTCACGACGTGCTCGTCGGTCGCGGTGATGCCGACCGTGACGTCGACGACGAAGAGCACCGCGTCGGCGAGGTCGATCGCGACCTCGGCCTGCGCGGCGACGGAGGCGTTGATGCCCTTGGCGTCGGGCTCCCACCCGCCGGTGTCGACGAGCGTGAACCGCTTGTCGTTCCACTCGGCCTTGTAGCTCACCCGGTCGCGGGTGACGCCGGGGACGTCCTGCACGACGGCCTCACGTCGACCGAGGATGCGGTTGACGAGCGCCGACTTGCCGACGTTCGGCCGACCGACGATCGCGAGGACCGGCAGTGCGGGCAGGAAGTACGTGCCGTCGGCGCCGACCTGCCCCGCCTCGAGGAGTGCGAGGTCCTCGTCGTCGAGCTCGTAGTCCTCGAGTCCGGCCCGGAGCGCGCTCGTGCGCTGCTCAGCCTCGGCCTCGTCGAGACCGGCGAGCCGCTCGCCGAGGGCCGTGTCGTACTCGGGGAAGTCGTCGTTCGCCGGGTTGTCGTTGTCCAGCTGCGCCATGGTGTGGGTTCCTCGCGTGCGGCGCGGTGGCCGCGGGTGATCAGTTCGTGGCCGTGCTTCGGGCCAGCTCGACGACCGCCTGCACGGTCTGGTCGAAGTCGAGGTCGGTGGAGTCGAGCGTCGTGACGCCGTCCGCGGCGTTCATGAAGTCGACGACCTTCGCGTCCGCGGCGTCTCGACGGGCGAGTGCTGCGGAGGTCTCGGCGGCCGACTGGGTCGTGACCTCGGCCGAGCGCCTGGCCATCCTAACCGACTCGTCCGCCGTGAGCAGGATGCGGACCTCGGCGTCGGGTGCGACGACGGTGGTGATGTCGCGCCCCTCGGTGATGATGCCCCGCGCGTCGGTGCGGCGCATCACCTGCCGGAAGAGCTGCACCAGGCGCTGCCGGACCTCGGGGAGCTTGGCGATGTGCGCGACCGCGGCCGTGACCTCGGGCGTGCGGATCGCCTCGGTGACGTCGGTGCCGTTCACCCGGACGAAGTAGTCGTCGGGGTCGGTGCCGATCTCGTAGTCGAACGTGTCCCAGCTCACCAGGACGGCCGCGGCATCGTCGAGGTCGACCTGCTGCTGCAGGGCGTGCCACGCCAGGGCACGGTAGGCGGCCCCGGTGTCCTGGTAGCCGAAGCCGAGCGCCCGGGCCGCGGCGCGGGACACGCTCGACTTGCCGCTGCCCGCGGGGCCGTCGACCGCGATGACGAACTTCGCGACGAAGGCGCCGTCGGGCAGTCCGGCCGGGATCGGCGCACTCGTGGAGCCCGGTTCGCCGCCGCCCTGGCCGTCGAGACCGCCGGCGACGTCACCGCCCCCGATCGGGCCGGACGGGTCGCCCGGCGTCGGGAGGCCCGTGTCGGGTCCGTCCGGACCGCCGGTGACACCGGAGTCCTGCGCGGCTCGGTTCGTGTCGTCGTTCAGGCCCATGCTGCTGCGATCCTCCATCCGCGACCCTCGAGTTCCTCGACGAGTCGCTGTTCCTGCTCGGGCACGACCGACACCTCGACGATGCCGATCTGCGCGCCCGGTGAGTGCTCGAGGCGCATGTCCTCGAGGTTGATGCCGATCTCCCCGATGAACGTGAGGAGCGCGGCGATCTGCCCGGGGGTGTCGTCGACGAGGACGACCACCCGGGCGAAGCGCTTGGTGGTGCCGTGCTTGCCCGGCAGCCGCTCGACCCCGCGGTTGCCGGCGGCGATGGCCTCGGCGATCGCCCGCGGCGAGCCCTGTCCGTGCGGGTCGTCGAGTGCGGCGAGCACCCGGTCGAGGTCGTCGCGGAGGTCGGCGAGCACCGGCCGGATGCGTTCCGCGTTCGCCCCGATGATCTGCACCCACAGCCCGGGGTCGCTCGCCGCGATCCGGGTGACGTCCCGCACCCCGCCACCGGCCAGGCCGAGCGACCCGTCGGGGGCGTCCCGGAGCCGAGCCGCCATGAGCGTCGACACGAGCTGTGGGGTGTGCGAGACGTACGCCACTGCGAGGTCGTGCGACTCCGGGTCCATCGGGACCACCGTCGCGCCGACGTCGAGCGCGAGGTCCTCGACCACCGCGGCCCGCTGGTAGGAGACGCCGTCGTGCCCGGCGATGACCCACGGCTGTCCGACGAACAGGTCGGCGCGTGCCGCGGTCGGCCCGCTGCGCTCGCGCCCCGCCATCGGGTGCGAACCGATGTAGCGGGAGACGTCCGCACCCGAGGCCCGGAGTGCCGCGAGCGGCCCCGACTTCACGCTCGCGACGTCCGTGACGACGGCGTCTGGGAACGCTCCGAGCTCACGCTCCACCACGGTCGCGACGACGTCCGGCGGCACCGCGACGACGACGAGCTCGGGAGCGTCATCGTCTGCGGGCCGACGCCCGGCACCGTAGTCCACGGCGAGCGCCAGCGCCGCGGGCGAGACGTCGTCGAGGGCGACGTCGACACCCTTCTCGCGCAACGCCAGGCCGATCGAGGCGCCGAGCAGCCCGGCACCGACGATCCGGACGGGTCCGCGGAGTCGCCGGTCGATGTCCGGTTCGTCGAGCGGGGCGGGGGCGTCGGTCACTCGGCAAGCCTACCGATCACGCGGTCCTGGCTCGTGGTCGACGAAACACGACCGCCCCCGTCGCGGTGCGGCGAGGGCGGTCGGTGACGTGCCGAGCGCGGAGCCCGGCGTCGGGGAGCCGGTGTCAGGGGTACACGGTCGTGACGGTCAGCTCGACCGGCGCGTTGACGTTGTCGATCACCCGCACCCGTGACTCGCCGGCGAGCAGCGGGACGTTCCTGCTCCAACCGCCGAACGCGTCGACGGTGAAGCCGTGGATCGCACCGCTGCGGAGGTCGACGACGGCACCGTAGGCGCCCGGTGCTCCGGTCCCGCGGAAGTGCACGCCGGGGTTCACGAAGTCGTCGTCCGGCGTCACGGTGCTGCCGTCGGTCGGCTCGATCACCGTCAGGTCCGAGCCGGTGTCGGACCCGACCGTGAAGGTGACGTCCGCGGTGGCGCCGTGGCCGACGATCCTGGCGGTGTGCTCGCCGGCGGCGAAGACGACGTCGCGGATCGTCCAGGTGCCGTCGGCGCGGACGACGGTGCTCGAGACGGGGCCGTTGCCGGAACCACGGGTGACGATCTCGTCGCCCGGGGTGCCGGTCCCCGTGAACGTCACGAACCCGCGGTCCGCGACGACCGTCGAGCCCTGCTCGGGGCTCGTCACGCGCAGCGGGTCCAGTCGTCCCTCGAGGTGCACGGTCGCCTGCTGGGCGGAGGCACCCGGCTGGTGGACGACGAGGGCGTCGTACTCGGCACCCCGGTCGCCGTCGAACTGCTGGACGGGGAGGTCCGCACCGGCGATGCGCCAGGTGCCGCCCTCGTCGACGGTGGTGTCGACGGCGTCACTCGGGTCGGTCCCGTGCGGCTGGAACCGCACCGTCGCCCCGGGCGTGCCCGTGCCCGTGATCGCGGGCTTGCTGCGGTCCATGAAGGTCACGTCCGCAGGGCTCGTCAGCGCGAACGGACGTCGACCGGCGTCCTCGAAGCGCCCCGACCACGTGCCGTCCGCCCCGACCTCCGTCGAGAGCGTGCGGTCGCCGAGCTCGAGGGTCACCTCGGCACCGGGCTCGCCCGTCCCCCGGACGACCGTGGACGGCGTGACGTCCGCGCCGTCCGACGGGGACGTGATCCGGACCGGGGCACCGTAGTCGACCACGGCGTCCTGACGGGCGATCTCGGCGCCACCCTGGCGCAGCACGACGGTGCGGGCCACCTTGCCGGCGGTGTCCGCGGGGTCGATGTCGACCTCGAAGTGGCCGTTCGCGGGCACCCGGCCCGTGCCGACCTCGGCCCCGTCCTGGTCGAGCACCGCGACGTCGGCGCCGGCGGGCGCCTCACCCTCGACGTAGGCCGACTCGGCGGCGTCCGCGGGGAAGACGACGTCGGGGTCGAGCTCGACCGAGTCGAGTTCGACGGGCACCACGGTCTGCGCCCCGCCGACGCCGGTCATCTCGACCACGACCGTCGACGCGCTCCGCGCCTTCGAGGGCGTGACCCGGAGTGACCACGTGCCGTCGGCTGCCACGGTGACCGGGTCGGCCGAGCCGCCCTGGAGCACCCGGACGCGGGCGCCGGCGTCGCCGTGGCCGCGGACCAGTGCCGTGCCGTCGGCGGCGACGGGCGCTTCACCCGCGGTGGCGGAGACACCCTGCCCGTAGGTCACGGTGCCGCGGCTGCGCTGGACGAGGCCCGTCCCGTTGCTCACCGAGACGAGGATGTCCTGCTCGAACGTGCCGCGCTGGGGCCCGTTGATGACCGCGCTCCAGTTCCCGTCGGCGTCGGTCCCGACCTGACCGACGTTGAGGAGCGTCCCGAGTCCGTCGTGGATCTCGACGAAGCTGTTCGGCGTCGCGTGACCCGACACCCGCGCACGGTCGTTCGGGTCGGTGGTCGCCGGGGGCGTCACCTCGAACTCGGTGGCGGGCACCGCGTCCCGGTACTGGAGCTGGACGCCGAAGTCGGCCCCGGTGCCCGCGGTGAACGCGAACGCGGCCTTCGGCTGGTTGCGCAGCGTGATGCGCTCGTTCTGCAGGCTCCACCCGTACGGCGAGACGATGCGGCCGTCGTCGACGGAGAAGTTGGAGGTCGAGCTGCGGCAGGAGAAGGCACTCACGGAGACCCCGGCCCGGACGCCGTCGGTCGTGACGGTCAGGCACTCCCCGGTCCGCTCGGTGATGAACTTCACGAAGCCGTTGCCGTCGACTGCGGCCCGGAACGACGTGAGCCCTGCCGCGACGGCCTGCGCACGCGTGTCGTACTCACGGAGGTCGACGTTGGTGCCCGAGTTCCCCGTCCACGCGATCGTCTTGCCGGCGGCGTTCTGCGCGGAGAGCGTGATGCCTCTCTGCGGGATCGCCTCGCGCGGGACGTCCGAGTCGACGGCCACCGCGGCACCGGAGGCCACGAACCCGGACCCGATCACCGCCGCGACCGTCGCGGCGGCACCGGCCCCCACGAGGAATCGCCTTCGTTGCGTCATCTTGCTTCACTTTCGTTGGTTGACGGAGCAGGCCAACGATATGTTGCATTCTTGAATATATGCGATGCGCGATGCAAATGCCGGGCGGCGACTCACTCGTCCGTCTGCGCGACCACCTCCGGCCCGTGGTCCCGCGCGATGGCGAGCAGCTTCCCGAGCTCCACCGTCGTCAGCTCACGGGTCTTGCCGATCGGCAGGTTCCCGAGCTGCAGCGGCCCGAAGGACCGTCGGACGAGTTCGAGGACGGGGTGTCCGACCTCGTCGAGCATGCGGCGGACGATCCGGTTCCGACCCGAGTGCAGTGTGACCTCGACGAGCGACTCGCCGCGCGCGGACTCGAGCAGCCGTACCTTGTCGGCAGCGATCGGCCCGTCCTCGAGTTCCACACCGTCGAGCAGCCGCTGGACGGTCGCCGGGTTCACGTTCCCCTCCACCTTGGCGATGTAGGTCTTCGTCACGCCGAACGACGGGTGCGCGAGCACGTGCGCGAGGTCCCCGTCGTTCGTCAGCACGAGCAGCCCGGATGTCTCCGCATCGAGCCGCCCGACGTTGAACAGGCGTTCCTCGTAGCGGTCGACGAACTCGGACAGGTCGCGACGCCCCCGCTCGTCCTGCAGGCTCGACACGATGCCGACCGGCTTGTTCAGCAGGACGTACCGCTTCGACGTGTCGGTCTGCACGGGCACGCCGTCGACGGCGACCTCGTCGACGTCCGGGTCCACACGCCGCCCGAGTTCCTCGACGACCGTGCCGTTCACCGTCACCCGGCCCTCGACGATGAGGTTCTCCGCGACGCGACGAGACGCCACGCCCGCCGCGGCGATCACCTTCTGCAGACGCTCGCCGTCGGCCTGGAGGGACGGCTCGGCCCCGGCGGTCGCCGTCGCGTCCGGCGCGTCCCAGTCCGGGATGATGGGCCGCTCGGGCGTGCCCTCCAGCGGCTGCCCGTGCTCGTCGCGGGCGCCCGCGGGGCGCGGGGTCGTGTTCCGGTCCACGCCGCGCGGACCGTCGGAGCGCCGTGCGCCGGCGCGCTGGTCGGCACCACGCGGGCGGTCGGCGTTGCGCGCCGTCGTCGTACCGCCGACGTACCGGCGGCCGTTGTGCCACACCGTGCTGGGGCGTCCGTCCGGGGTGCGGCGGTCCTCGCGGGCCGGGTCGCGGCGTCGGTCGTCGTCACGACGGGGTGCTGCCCGCCGGTCGTCGCGACGGTCGTCACGCCCGCGGAACCCGCCACGGTCGCCACCGTCACGGCGGTCGTCACGCCCGCGGTACCCACCGCGGTCCGCGCCGTCCCGACGGTCGTCACGACCGCGGTACCCACCGCGGTCCGCTCCGTCCCGGCGGTCGTCACGCCCGCGGTACCCACCGCGGTCGCCACCGTCACGGCGGTCGTCACGGCGGTCGTCACGCCCGCGGTACCCACCGCGCTCCGCTCCGTCGCGACGGTCGTCACGTCCGCGGTACCCACCGCGGTCGCCACCGTCCCGACGATCGTCACGCCCGCGGAACCCACCACGGTCGTCATCGCGACGGACGAACCCGCCGCGGTCGCCCTGCCGGCGGTCGTCGTCTCGGCTCACGAACCGACCGCGACCACCGCCGGTCCGGTCGTCGCGCCCGCGGAACCCGCTCGACGACCCACGGTCGTCACGCCCGCGGAACCCGCCGGATGCACCCCGGTCGTCGCGCCGCTCGTACCCGCTTCGGCCACCACGCTCGTCGCGACCGCGGTACCCACCGCGGTCGCCGCGCTCGTCCCGGCCGCGCTCCTCCCGGCCACGCTCGTCGCGGCCCCCGCCGCCGAAGCGGCCACCCGACCGACCGGAGCCGGCGCTGCGGTCGCGGGACGGGCCTCCAGTCCGACCGGACCCGCCCCGCGGGCCGCCTCGTCGTTCTTCATCATGCGCGGCCATCGGGGATCCCTTCGTTCTGCCCGAAGCCGTCCGCACCGTCGTCCAGGAGGGGCGAGATGAGCGGCAGCTCGTCGAGCGAGTTGATGCCGAGCTGCTGCAGGAGCAGGTCGGACGTGACGTAGTTGATGGCGCCGGTCTCGGCGTCCGTGAACGACTCCTCGATGAGGCCGCGCGCGACGAGTGTCCGGACGACCCCGTCGACGTTCACCGCCCGGATCGACGCGATCTGCGAGCGGGTGATCGGCTGCTTGTAGGCGACCACCGCGAGGGTCTCCAGCGCCGCCTGGGACAGCCGGGAGGGGCGCTCCTGCTCGACGAACTGCTCGACGACGTCGTCGAGCTCCTGCCGGACGTAGAACCGCCAGCCGCCGCCGACCTCGCGGAGTTCGAAGCCGCGGCGGACGGTCCCGTCGACGCCGTCGAAGTCCGCGACGAGCCGCTCGATCGCCTGCCGGACGGCAGGGACGGGCGCACCGACGGCGGCACCGAGCGCCACGAGGGACTGCGGCTCGTCGGCGATCATGAGGATGGCCTCGAGCTGCCGGTCGACCGGCTGGGCCGGCGCAGCGTGGTGCATCGACTGCTCGATCGCCCGGGCGTCCGCCAGCTCCTCCGCGCCGCCGGGTTCGGCGCTCGACGAGTCGTGCGCGTGCGCGTCATCCGTCATAGTCGGCTCCCAGGTTGGCGAGGCTCTCGTCGGACCAGTCCTCGGCGGTCCACCGCAGCAGCAGTTCCCCGAGCGGTTCGACCTGCTCGAACGTGATGGACGCGTTGCGGTACAGCTCGAGGATCGCGAGGAAACGAGCCACCACGATACCCGTCTCGTGGACCCCGGCCACCAGTTCACGGAACGAGACGTCCTCGTCCGCCCGGGTGCGGAGGATCGAGACGACGATCGCGGCCTGCTCCCGGATGCTGACGAGCGGTGCGTGCAGGTGGTCCAACCCGACGGTGGGGATCTCGCGCGGTGCGAACGCCAGGGTCGCGAGCGCGGCGAAGTCCTGCAGCGAGAGCGTCCAGACGAGCTCGGGGGTGCGCGCACGGAACCGCTCCTCGAGCCGGACCCGCCGCACGTGTCGCCGCGACTCCTCCACCCACCGGGAACCGAACCAGTCGGCCGCCTGCTTGAAGGCGCGGTACTGCAGCAGTCGGGCGAACAGCAGGTCGCGCGCCTCGAGCAGTGCCACGTCCTCGGCGTCGACGAGCTCCCCCTGCGGCAGGAGGCCGGCGATCTTCAGGTCGAGCAGGGTGGCCGCCACGACGAGGAACTCGCTCGCCTCGTCGAGCTCGTCGGCGGACTCGGCCTGGCGCACGTACGCGATGAACTCCCCCGTCACCGCGCCCAGGGACACCTCGGTGATGTCGAGCTCGTGCTTCGTGATGAGCGACAGGAGCAGGTCGAACGGCCCGTCGAAGTTCGACAGTCGGACGCGGAACCCCGGGACGGTCTGGGTGCCGACCGGCACGTCGGCTGCGTTGGCGGCGCTTGCCGGATCAGGCGACGGCGCCACGCTCGACGAGCTCCCGTGCGAGCTGCCGGTACGCGTGCGCGGCGGCGTGGTCGGGCGCGGTCTGCGTGATCGGTCGCGCCGACACCGTGGCGTCCGGGAACTTCACGGTCCGTCCGATGACGGTGTCGAGCACCCGGTCGTCGAACGTGTCCACGACGCGCTCCATGACCTCACGCGAGTGCAGGGTCCGCGAGTCGTACATCGTCGCGAGGATGCCGTCGAGCGTCAGCGCCGGGTTGAGCCGATCGCGCACCTTGTCGATCGTCTCGATGAGGAGCGCGACCCCGCGCAGCGCGAAGAACTCACACTCGAGCGGGATCAGGACGCCGTGCGCCGCGGTCAGGGCGTTGACGGTGAGGAGTCCGAGCGACGGCTGGCAGTCGACGAGGATGACGTCGTAGTCGTTCGACACCTTCCGCAGCACGCTCGCCAGGATCTGCTCGCGGGCGACCTCGTTGACCAGGTGCACCTCGGCAGCGGACAGGTCGATGTTCGCCGGGATGACGTCGAGGTACGGCATGTTGGTCGGCTGGATGACCTCGCGCGGGTCCTTCACCGACCCCATCAGCAGGTCGTAGACGGTCGGGATGTCGTGCGTCCGGACGCCGAGCCCGGCGGACAGTGCGCCCTGCGGGTCGAAGTCGACGGCGAGGACCTTCCGCCCGTACTCCGCGAGCGCGGCGCCGAGGTTGATCGAGGTCGTCGTCTTGCCGACGCCGCCCTTCTGGTTGCAGAGCGCGATGATCCGGGCCGGACCGTGACCGTCGAGCTCCTCGGGGACCGCGAACGCCCGCACGGGCCGACCCGTCGGACCGATGGTGGTCGCGCCGGCTCCGGGGTTGGTCGTCGGGTTCGTGCTCACCCGCCCCATGCTAGCGGCGACGCGGCCCGGGGCCGGGCGCATCGCCGCGCCCCGCACGGCCCGCCGGGCGCGGCCCGACCTGCGGTCGCACACCGCGCCTCCCGTCAGACCGTCGGCGTGCGCACGACGGACGCCGCCGTACCGGACGGGAGGCCCGGATCACGCTGCGCGCAGCGCCACCCGCATGCTGTCCACGCGTTCCGCGATCACCGGGTCGGTGGACCACCGGGGCTGGAGGCGGCCGACGAGCGCCTGCACACCGGACTGGTCGAGGCCCGGCACCAGCGCGAGGCCGACCGTGAGCTCCGCGCCCTGGAACCGGCCGAGCGGGTCGCCCGCCGACAGCTCGACGCGGACGACCGCCGGCTCGTCCGCCACCGAGGCGGCGAAGGCCCGGGCGACCTCGGGGTCCTCGAAGCAGGGCGTCCACGGCAGGTCCTGCCCGAGCGCCCAGACCGCCGGACGACGGAGGACGAACTCGGTCGGGGCGGTGGGGTCGAGCACCACCAGTTGCGTGTCCTCGCTGGCTGCGGCCATCGCCACCCGGCGCGACTCGACGGGCACCGGGCGCGCGGTGGGGTCCCACGACCGCATGGCCTCGACCGAGGTGAACGCCGGCATCACGGAGCGACCGTCCGGTCCGGCAACGGTGACGATGGAGAGCTCCTGGGTCTTGTCGACCAGGCGGCCGTCGTCGGTGTGCCCGACGTCGCCGGCCTCGGCCAGGAGCGGGATGAGGAGCCGGGCCGACCGGAGGGCGTCGACCACGTCGGACTGGGAGGCTCCGTCCGCGACGCGCCGGATCGCCTCGACGAGCGCCGGGTCGGCCAGGCCGTCGTCGTCCGCGAACGCCGTGTCGTGGTGGTCGAAGGTCCGCCCCGCCCACGGGAACCCGGCCGAGTCGGCCGGTGAGTGGGGGTGGGCTCCGGTGTCGGCTGCGGCGTCGTCGTCGTGCTCGCCCGGCTCCGGTCCGGTGCCGCGGCCGTTCGAGATGCCCGCCACGGGCTAGGCCGAGGCGACGTCGAGGGCGGCCGGGAGGGTGAACGCGCCCGAGTAGAGCGCCTTGCCGATGATCGCCCCTTCGAGCCCGTGCGGGACGAGGGCCCGGAGCGCGACGAGGTCGTCGAGCGTCGAGATCCCGCCAGAGGCCACGACCGGCTTGTCGGTGCGTTCGCACACCTGGCGTAGCAGGTCGACGTTCGGGCCCTGGAGCGTGCCGTCCTTCGTCACGTCCGTGACGACGTACCGCGCGCACCCGGCCGCCTCGAGACGGTCGAGCACCTCCCACAGGTCTCCGGCGTCCTCGGTCCACCCGCGGCTCGCGAGCGTCGTGCCGCGGACGTCGAGGCCGACCGCGATCTGGTCGCCGTACTCGCCGATGACCCGCGCGGCCCACTCGGGGTCCTCGAGGGCGGCGGTGCCGAGGTTCACCCGTGCGGCGCCGGTCGCGAGGGCGGCCTCGAGCGAGGCGTCGTCGCGGATGCCGCCGGAGAGTTCGACGGCGACGCCCTCGACCTCCCGGATCGCCTGCGCGATCACCTCGCGGTTGTCCCCGCGGCCGAACGCCGCGTCGAGGTCGACGAGGTGGAGCCACTCGGCGCCCTGGTCCCGCCACGTGCGGGCGGCGCTGACCGGGTCGCCGTAGCCGGTCTCGCTGCCCGCCTCGCCCTGGGTCAGGCGGACTGCTTGGCCGTCGACGACGTCGACGGCGGGCAGGAGGACGAGGGGGCGGGGCGCGGAGGAGTCGGTCATGGTCCTGTCGGTGGGGTTCGCGGTCGGGCGTGCGTCAGGCTGGGGCGTGCGTCCGGTCGGGCGTGCCGGGGTGCGTGTCAGAGGGACCGCACCCAGTTGCAGAGCAGCTGGATGCCGGCCTCCCCCGACTTCTCGGGGTGGAACTGGGTGGCGGTCAGTGGGCCGTTCTCGACGGCGGCCAGGAAGCGCTGCCCGTGCTCGGCCCAGGTGAGCCGGGGCGCGCGGAACGGGCCGTACGCCTCGAGCGGGAAGTCCGTGACACCGTAGGAGTGCACGAAGTAGAACCGCTCGTCGTGCAGGCCGTCGAAGAGCACCGAGTCTTCCGGTGCCTCGACCGTGTTCCAGCCCATGTGCGGCAGCACCTCGGCCTGGAGCTCCTGCACGGTGCCGGGCCACTGCGCCAGGCCCTCGACGTCGACACCACGCTCCACGCCACGCGAGAACAGCACCTGCATGCCGACGCAGATGCCGAGGACCGGACGCCCTCCGGCCAGACGGTGGTCGACGATCTCGCCGCCGCGCACGCCCTCGAGCTGGTCGACCACGGCGCCGAACGCGCCGACGCCGGGGACGAGCAGCCCGTCCGCGTCGAGCGCCCGGCGCTTGTCCGAGCTCAGCGTCACGGCGGCCCCGGCGCGTTCGAGTGCCTTGGCTGCCGAGTGCACGTTCCCCGACCCGTAGTCGAGGACCACGACGTCCGGCTTCCCGCTCACAGCGTGCCCTTCGTGGACGGGACGCCGTCGACGCGGGGATCGAGCTCCACCGCGCGGCGCATCGCCCGCGCGAAGGCCTTGAACTCGGCCTCCGCGATGTGGTGCGGGTCACGGCCGCCGAGGACGCGGACGTGCACGGTGATGCCGGCGTTGACGGTGATCGCCTCGAACACGTGCCGGACGAGCGAGCCGGTGAAGTGCCCCCCGATCCGGTGGAACGCGAAGCCCTCGGGCTCGCCGGTGTGCACCAGGAACGGCCGACCGGACACGTCGACGACGGCCTGGGCCAGCGCCTCGTCGAGCGGCACGAGCGCGTCGCCGTAGCGACCGATCCCGGACCGGTCGCCGAGGGCCTGGCGGAGCGCCTGACCGAGCACGATGCCGGTGTCCTCGACGGTGTGGTGCGCGTCGATGTCGGTGTCACCGGTCGAACGGACCCGGAGGTCGATGAGCGAGTGCTTGCTGAACGCCGTCAGCATGTGGTCGAAGAACGGCACGCTCGTCGAGATGTCGGAGGAGCCGGTGCCGTCGAGGTCGAGCTCCAGCTCGATGCTCGACTCGCTCGTGCTCCGGCTGATCGAGGCGGTGCGGGCGGTCATGCGTCAACCCTAACCGGGGGCTGGACCTCGGCGACGCGGCGCATGGCGTCGAGGAACGCGGTCGTCTCGTCCTCGGTCCCGGCGCTCACGCGGAGGTGGCCGGGGATGCCGAGGTCACGCACGATGACGTCCTGCTCGAGGAGCGCCTCGAACGCCGCGTGCGGGTCGGCGACGCCGCCGAACAGCACGAAGTTCGACCAGGTCTCGTAGGTGCGGTACCCCATCGCCTGGAGCTCGGTCGCCATCCGGTCGCGCTGCCGCTTGATGTCGTCGACCATCGCCAGCATCGCCGGGGCGTGCCGGAGTGCCGCGACCGCCGCGGCCTGGGTGAGGGCGGACAGGTGGTAGGGCAGCCGGACCAACCGGATCGCGTCGATCACGGCCGGGTGTGCGGCGAGGTACCCCACCCGGGCACCGGCGAACGCGAACGCCTTGCTCATCGTGCGCGACACGACCAACCGCTCGCGCCCGGGCAGGAGCGTCAGCGCGCTCGGCGCATCCGACGGCATGAACTCGGCGTAGGCCTCGTCGACCATCACGATGCCGTCGGTGGCGGCGTAGGCCGCCTCGATCGTCTCGATGGGCAGCGGGGTACCCGTGGGGTTGTTCGGCCCGCACAGGAACACGATGTCGGGACGGTGTTCGGCGATGGCGGCCGTGACGGTCTCCGGCGAGATCCGGAACTCCGGGTCGCGCTCAGCGGCGATCCAGGCCGTCCCGGTGCCCGCCGCGAGGATCGAGTGCATCGAGTACGTGGGCGGGAAGCCGAGCACGCTCCGCCCCGGACCACCGAAGGCCTGGAGGAGCTGCTGCAGCACCTCGTTCGAGCCGTTCGCCGCCCAGAGCTGGTCGGTCGTCAGCCGCTGCTCACCGGTCAGCCCGCCGTTGAGGTAGTCCGTCAGCGACCGGCGCAGCTCGGTGAACTCACGGTCGGGGTAGCGGTTGACCGTCGTGATCGCCTGCCGGATCGACTCGACGATGTCCTCGGCGACCTCGCCCGGGACCGGATGCGTGTTCTCGTTGACGTTGAGCTGCACGCGCACGTGCTTCTGCGGAGCACCGTACGGCGTCTGTCCGCGGAGGTCGTCTCGGATCGGGAGGTCTTCGAGCGTGAATGCCACCGATCCATCGTAGGCCGCGCGGCCGGGACGACGACCGGCCGTCCGGACGGTGGGTGGGTGGCTCCGTCCTCCGTCAGTGCAGCACCTGGACGTCGTCGCCGGTGGGCACCGACTTCGGTCCGCGTCGTGCTCTCAGTGCTCGTGCGTGTACTTCGTCGGGATCGAGATGGTCTCGCCCGCCTGCAGCGCGGACCCGTCGAGCGCGTTGAGGTTCACGACGTCGGCCACGAAGTCGCGCGGATCGGAGTCGGGAGCGGTCTCCTCCGCCAGCTGCCACAGCGTCTCGCCGGGCTGGATCGTCACGGTCTCGAAGCGCGTCGATCCGGTTCCTGCGGCATCACCGGCAGCGGCACCGCCACCGTTGAGGACGGCGATCGCGACCACCAGCAGGATCGGGAGCGCGGCGAGCGTCGTGAAGACGACCCGTCCGCGGCGCGTCAGGCGCAGGCGCGTACGCACGGCGGGAGCAGCGGTGCGCTGGGTGTCAGCGATGGCGATGGTGCTCATGTCGTTCTTGCCTTCCCGGTCGGCGATCCGAAGTCGTGTACCGAACATAGTTTCGAATCAGAGGATGCACAACCCCTGGGAGGGGATTTCTGCAGGTGGATTCGGCGACACGCTCGAACAGGTGTTTGTCCGGCGTGGTGCGGTCGGATACTGTTTCGACCGACTGGGACAAGTGAACCGGGGACCACCGACATTCCCGCGGACCGGCTCCAGCACCGACGAAGGGCGAGACGACGTGGCCGACGAACTGCGCGGACAGAAGCCGCTGACGGCGAAGCAGCAGGCCATCCTCGACGCCATCCGCGCGTCGATCGCCAGCCGCGGTTACCCGCCGAGCATGCGGGAGATCGGCGACGCTGCCGGGCTGTCGTCGTTGTCGAGCGTCTCCCACCAGCTCGGCCAGCTCGAACTCGGTGGTTGGATCCGCCGCGACCCGAACCGTCCCCGCGCGCTCGAGGTCCTGGTCGACGAGCCGAGCGCCGACGCGGACGCCCCCGACGTCGATGCGACCACGCTCGTGCCGCTCGTCGGACGGATCGCCGCCGGTGTCCCGATCACCGCGGAGCAGCACGTCGACGAGATCGTCCCGCTCCCCCGCCAGCTCGTCGGGACGGGCGACCTCTTCATGCTCAAGGTCGTCGGCGAGTCCATGATCGACGCGGCCATCTGCGACGGCGACTGGGTGGTCGTTCGGTCACAGCAGACCGCCGAGAACGGCGACATCGTCGCGGCGATGCTCGACGAGGAAGCGACCGTCAAGGTCTTCCGGCAGCGCGACGGCCACACGTGGCTGCTCCCCCGGAACTCGGCCTTCGAGCCGATCCTCGGCGACGCGGCCACCGTCCTCGGGAAGGTCGTCGCGGTCCTGCGCTCCATCTGACCCGACGCGCGTCGAGCAACGCGGGGCCCACCGTCGCGCACCGCTCGTCGCTCCCGCCGCGCACTGCTCATCGCTGCCGGCGCGCGGAACCTGGTTCCGGACACAGCAGCGGTGGTGACGTGCCCGCCGGACGCGGGCCGTGCCTCCAGGCGGCGGCGTGTCAGGACGCGACGGGCGTGACGACGTACGGGTCGAGCTCGGCGACCTGGCGCTGGAACACCCGCACCTCCAGGCGGGTGCCGTCCTCGACGTAGTCGACGGACTCCACCGCGCCGGCGTCGTGGAGCGTGGACACGAGATCACCCCGGTCGTACGGGATCACCACGGTGAGCGCGACGTCCGGCTCGGGCAGCCGCGCCTCGATCGCCGCGAGGAGGTCGTGGATGCCCTCGCCCGTGCGTGCGGACACGAAGACCGCGTCCGGCACGAGCCCGAGCAGCACGAGCCGCTGCGACTCGTCGATCAGGTCGGCCTTGTTGAAGGCGACGATCTCGGGGATGTCGCGCGCGCCCACCTCGCCGATCACGTCGCGGACCGTCGACAGCTGCGCGCCCGGGTCGGGGTGCGAGCCGTCCACGACGTGCACGATGACGTCGGCGTCGCCGACCTCCTCGAGCGTCGAGCGGAACGCCTCGACGAGCTGGTGCGGCAGGTTCCGCACGAAGCCCACCGTGTCCGCGAACGTGTACTCCCGGCCCTTCGCCGAGTTCGTCCGGCGCACGGTGGCGTCGAGGGTGGCGAACAGCTGGTTCTGGACCAGGACGCCCGCGCTCGTCAGCCGGTTCAGCAGCGACGACTTGCCGGCGTTCGTGTACCCGGCGATCGCGACGCTCGGGACGTCGTGGCGGTTGCGCTCGGCACGCTTGGCCTCGCGCGCGGGCCGGAAGGAGGCGATCTGCCGACGGAGCTTCGCCATGCGGGAGTGGATCCGCCGCCGGTCGAGTTCGATCTTCGTCTCACCCGGACCACGGGAGCCCATGCCCGCGCCGCCGGACACCTGACCACCGGCCTGGCGGGACATCGACTCACCCCACCCGCGGAGGCGTGGGAGGAGGTACTCGAGCTGCGCGAGCTCGACCTGCGCCTTGCCCTCGCGGCTCTTCGCGTGCTGGCTGAAGATGTCGAGGATCACCGCGGTCCGGTCGATCACCTTGACCTTCACGACGTCCTCGAGTGCACGCCGCTGCGACGGCGCGAGTTCGGTGTCCGCGATCACCGTGTCGGCGCCGGTGACCTTGACGACCATGGCGAGCTCCTCCGCCTTGCCCTTGCCGAGGTACGTCGACGGGTCGGGGGTGGGGCGACGCTGCAGGAGGCCGTCGAGCACCACGGCCCCGGCGGTCTCGGCCAGGGCGGCGAGCTCGCGGAGCGAGTTCTCCGCGTCCTGCGCATCACCCTGCGGGTACACGCCGATGAGGACGACCTGCTCGAGCCGGAGCTGCCGGTACTCGACCTCGGTGACGTCCTGCAGTTCGGTGGAGAGCCCGGTGACGCGCCGGAGGGCCGCACGGTCCTCGCGGTCGTACTGGTCGCCGTCGCCCGTCCAGCCGTGGTCGTCCACGGAACGGGTCTGGATCGCCTGGGCCGGGGCGAAGATCGCTGAGGTGGCGCGTTGGTCGGCGTTGCGCAGCACGCGTTCGACGACACCGTCGGCGCTGTCGTCGTGGGACTGGTTGTTCTGCTGGGGGGTATCCGTCATCCTGTCCACAGGGTACCGCCGCCACGCCCGGGACACACGGGTGAGCCGGTACGGTTCATCCATGGCGAACGAGCACTACTTCTCCGCGAACCCGTCGTCGCCGGTCCGCGAGCGCCAGGTGCACGTCACGCTCGCCGGTCGACCGCTCACGCTGAGCACGGCGGCCGGGGTCTTCAGTCCCGACGGGGTGGACCGCGGGACGAAGGTGCTGCTCGGCTCGGCGCCGCCGCCGGCGACCTCCGGGGCGCTCCTCGACATCGGCTGCGGATGGGGTCCGATCGCGATCACCATGGCCCTCGAGTCACCCGACGCACAGGTGTGGGGTGTCGACGTCAACGAACGGGTGCTCGGACTCGCCCGTGCCAACGCCGCCACGGCCGGGGCGTCCAACGTCACGATCGCCCTTCCCGACGACGTGCCGACGGACCTCCGCTTCCGGACGATCTGGTCGAACCCGCCGATCCGGGTGGGCAAGGACGAGCTGCACCAGATCCTGCTCACGTGGCTGCCCAGGCTCGAGGTCGGCGGCGACGCCTGGTTGGTGGTCTCGAAGGACCTCGGCGGCGACTCCCTGCAGCGCTGGCTGCACGACACGCTCGGCCCGGACCACACGGTGTCGCGGGCCTCGACCGACAAGGGCTTCCGGGTCATCCGGGTACACCGCGTCGCGTAGGACGCGCGCCGCGCGATCCGGACCGGGAACCCCGCTTCGCGGGGGACTCGCGCTGCGCGATCCGGACCGGGGACCCCGATTCGCGCGGGACGCACGCCACGCGATCCGGACCGGGGACCCCGATTCGCGGGGGATGCGCGCCGCGCGATCCGGACTGGAGGCGCGGTGCGCGTCACCGACGTCGGTCACGCACCACGGGCCTCCCATCCGCGGCGGGGACGACCCGCACCGAGCCGCGGCGACCCGTCGAGGCCTGTCGCGCCGGCGCGACGGCACACCGCTCAGACGGTCAGGTCTCCGGAGAAGACCAGCTCCGCCGGCCCGGACAACGCGACGTGCTCGCCGTCCTCCGCCGCGAACATCCGCACGGTGACGACACCACCGGGGACCCGCACGCGCCAGGTGTCGGGCGCACCGGACCCGGCCCAGTACCGGGTCGCGAGCGCCGCGGCGACCGCCCCGGTGCCGCAGGACAGGGTCTCGCCGCTCCCCCGCTCGTGCACGCGCATGGTGATCTCGCCGACGCCGTCGTTGATGAGCGGATCGCCGGGGAGCACGAACTCGACGTTCGCACCGGCGTCGGGGGCCGGGTCGAGCACCGGGACGTAAGTGAGGTCGAGGTCGGCGACCTCGTCCTCCGTCGCGACGGCGACGACGACGTGCGGGTTGCCCACGTCGATCCCGATGCCGGGCCGTGCGCCGTCGAGGTTCTTCGCGCGGACGAGCACGTCGTCGGCGCCGCCACCCTCGATGCCGAGCCCCCAGCGGCCGAGGTCGGCCTGGAACCCGTTCGTCGTGCGCTGGATGTCGACCAGGCCCTTCCGGCTGCCGACCGTCAGCGTCTCACCGGGCGCCAGGTCCACCAGGCCCGCCTCGGTCAGGTACCGGGCGAACACGCGGATCCCGTTGCCGCACATCTCGGCGACCGACCCGTCGGCGTTGTGGTAGTCCATGAACCAGACCGCCTCGGGTGCGTCCGCGACCAGGGCGCGTCCCTCGGGCAGTGCCTCGGACCGCACCGCGCGGATGACGCCGTCGCCGCCCACCCCGAACCGTCGGTCCGCGATCGCCCGGATGCGCTCGGGGGTGAGGTCGACGGTGGCGTCGGGGTCGGCGAACAGCACGAAGTCGTTGCCGGTCCCCTGCCCCTTGGTGAAGTGCAGCTCGGTCACGGGACCAGCCTACGGGCCAGGTCGGACAACGCCGACCGGTCGGCGCCGGTGACGTCGAGGTCCTCCGCCGTCGCGTACCGCTTGAACCAGGCGACCTGCCGCCGGGCGTACTTGCGGGTCGCGAGGCTCGTCGCGTCGACTGCCTCCGCGACGCTCGCCTCCCCCCGCAGCACGTCGAGTGCCTGCGCGTACCCGATCGCCCGGGACGCCGTCCGGCCGCGCTCGAGCCCTGCGGCGCGCAGGCGCTCCACCTCGTCCACCAGCCCGGTGTCGAACATCCGCTGCGCCCGCGCCTGCAGCGCGTCGACGAGGTGGGCTCGATCCCGCCGCAGGTGCAGGATGCGCGCCGGCCGCCAGGCGCGGGGCACGGACGGGAGGCTCGGGGTCACCACCTCGGATCGGCTCGCGATCTCGAGCGCGCGGATGAGCCGTCGCGGGTTGCGCGCGTCGATGGTGGCCGCGGCGTGCGGATCGAGGCTGCGGAGCCGTTCGAGCAGGATGCCCGGCCCGAGTTCGTCGTGCTCGCGTTCGAGTCGCGCCCGGAGCTCGGGGTCCGTGCCCGGGAAGTCGAGGTCGAAGAGCACCGCGGACACGTACAGGCCGCTGCCACCGGTGAGCACGGCGACACCGCCCTCGTCCAGGACCCGTTCGGCGTCCCGCCGAGCATCGCGCTGGTAGGCCGCGACGCTCGCCTCGTCGGTGACGTCGAGCACGTCGAGCTGCCGGTGTGGGATGCCGTGCCGTTCGGGGACGGTCAGCTTCGCGGTGCCGATGTCCATGCCGCGGTAGAGCTGCATCGCGTCGGCGTTGACGATCTCCACCGGGCGACCGGACGACCGCACCCGGTCCGCGATCGCCACGGCGAGGTCGGACTTCCCGGTGCCGGTCGCCCCGACGACCGCGATCAGGTCCGCGGAACGGCCGGTGCCGGGGCCGGGGCTTGGATCGGCCGGCGTCACGGAGTGGCCCGGGCTGGCCTGCGCCGCGACGCCGTTCTGGCTGGCCTGCGCCGCAGTGCCGTTCTGGACGGCCTGCGCCGCGGTGCCGTCCTGGACGGCCTGCACCGCGGGGCGGCTGCGACTGCCCGGTGCGCCGGTGCCGTCCCGGCCGCTCGTCGGGTCAGCTGCCGACACGGAGCGAGGGCAGACCGAGCGACACCGGACGCGGACCGTCGCCCGGCACGGTGGGCGTCGGCACGCCGCAGCTCTCCGCCTGCGCCCGGTCCCAGGCGTCCCCCGCCCGGGTCCGTCGGATGCGGAGCGGCCCGTCGTTGTCCGCGATGAGGAAGTGCGGCGCCGCACGGGTGACCTCCACCGTCACCACGTCGCCGGGACGGGGCACGTCGGAGCCGGCCGGCACCGAGAAGTGGACGAGCCGGGAGTCCTCGGCGCGACCGGAGAGCCGGTGCGTCGCGTCGTCCTTCTTGCCCTCGCCGGTCGCGACCAGCACCTCGACGCTCCGGCCGACCTGCGCGGCGTTCTCCTCCGCGGTGATGCGTTCCTGCAGCGCGATCAGACGTTCGTAGCGCTCCTGCACGACCTCCTTCGGGAGCTGGTCGGGCATCGTCGCGGCCGGCGTCCCCGGGCGGATCGAGTACTGGAACGTGAACGCGGACGCGAAGCGCGATGTCTCCACCACGCGCAGGGTGTCCTCGAAGTCCTCGTCCGTCTCCCCGGGGAACCCCACGATGATGTCCGTCGAGATCGCCGCGTGCGGGATCTTCGACCGCACCCGGTCGAGGATCCCGAGGAACCGCTCGCTCCGGTAGCTGCGCCGCATGGCCTTCAAGACCCGGTCGGAGCCGGACTGCAGCGGCATGTGCAACTGGGGCATCACGGTGGGCGTCTCCGCCATCGCGTCGATGACGTCGTCGGTGAACGCTGCCGGGTGCGGGCTCGTGAAGCGGATGCGCTCCAGGCCGTCGATCGCTCCCGCGGCACGCAGGAGCTTGCTGAACGCCTGGCGGTCACCGAACTCGACGCCGTAGGAGTTGACGTTCTGTCCGAGCAGCGTGACCTCGATCGCGCCGTCGTCGACGAGCGCCTGGATCTCGGCCAGGACGTCGCCCGGCCGACGGTCCTTCTCCTTGCCCCGCAGCGACGGGACGATGCAGAACGTGCAGGTGTTGTTGCAGCCGACCGAGATGGAGACCCACCCGCTGTAGGTCGAGTCACGCTTGGTCGGGAGCGTCGACGGGAAGACGTCGAGCGACTCGAGGATCTCGATCTGGGCCTCGTCGTTGTGCCGCGCGCGCTCGAGGAGCGTCGGGAGCGACCCCATGTTGTGCGTCCCGAACACGACGTCGACCCACGGCGCCTTCTCGAGGATGACGTTCTTGTCCTTCTGCGCCAGGCACCCGCCGACGGCGATCTGCATGCCGGGGTGCTCGCGCTTGACACCAGCGAGGTGCCCGAGGTTCCCGTAGAGGCGGTTGTCGGCGTTCTCACGCACGGCGCACGTGTTGATGACGACGACGTCGGCCTGCTCGCCGTCGGCCGCGACGTACCCGGCCGCGCGGAGCGACCCGCTGAGGCGCTCCGAGTCGTGCACGTTCATCTGGCACCCGTAGGTGCGGACTTCGTAGGTGCGGGGGCGCGCTTCGACGGTGGCCATGATCTCCCCAGTGTAGGTCGCCGGACAGGACGCGCCTGGCCCGGACAGCTCGGACGTCGTCCCCGACCCGGCGCTACTCGAAGCGGACGGTCCCGGGGCCGGACGCCGGTCGTCGGCCGGTGCCGTCGAGCGCCCGCTGGACCGCGATCCGCACCACGCCGGAGTTGTAGCCCTTGCGCATGAGGAAACCCGCCAGCCGACGTTCCGCGGTCTCGCGGTCGAGGCCACGGAGCTGCCCAGCCCGTTTCGCCGCGAGGTCGAGTGCGCGGACGAACTCGTCGTCCTCGTCGTCGGCCGCGGCATCCAGTGCCGTGTCGATGGCGCCCTGGTCGATGCCTCGGCGTCGGAGTTCCGCCACGACACCCTGCCGTCCGAGTCCCTTGCGTGCGTGGAGGCGGTCCACGAGGTCGGTCGCGAGTGCCACGTCGTCGAGCAGCCCGACCCGTGTGAGCCGGACGATCTCGTCCTCCACCACGCCCGGATCGAGGTCGTGCTGCGCGAGGGTCTTCCGCATCTCCGAGGTGCTCACTCCACGACGGCCGAGCGCCCGCATGCTCACGCGCTCGGCATCAGCTCGCTGCTCGACCAGCGGTCGCGGCGCGTCCTCGGGATCGAGCTCCTCGCCGTCGACGATCGCGAAGACCGAGGCGCGCGGGGCATCGGCCTCGTGGTCGTGGTCGTACCCGCCGCGCTCGCTCCGGACGCTCCGCCCGGTGGCGTCACCGACGACCGGCGACACCCACTCGGCCTGAGCGTGTGCACCCGTGATCGGCACGGGCGAGTCAGCATCGGCCCCGTCGGAAGCGCCCGACCCGTCGTCGGGGACGTGCGGACCACCGGACCGGGCATCACCCGACGGGGCGGCACCGGACCGGGCATCACCGGCCGGGGCGGCACCGGGCAGGGCATCACCGGCCGGGGCCACACCGAACCGGGCATCACCGGCCGGGGAAGGATGGCCGGCGCCCGGGGCACGACGAGACCGAGCACCGAACAGGTCGGTGACCGGTGCCAGATCGTCGTCGCCCCGGGTCGCGCGGCCGTCCGAGGAGGTCACGCGCCCTTGCGCTCGGCGAGCTTCGGCGCGATGGAGTCGACCGGCGCCTCCGCCGCGTCCTCCTTGGCACCGCCGATCCCGAGCTTGGCGAGGATCTTGCCCTCGATCTCCGCGGCGATCTCGGGGTTCTGGATGAGGAACGACCGCGAGTTCTCCTTGCCCTGCCCGAGCTGGTCGCCGTCGTAGGTGTACCAGGCACCCGACTTCTTGACGATGCCGTGGTCCACACCGAAGTCGAGCAACGAGCCTTCCCGCGAGATGCCGACCCCGTAGAGGATGTCGAACTCGGCCTGCTTGAACGGCGGCGCCATCTTGTTCTTGACGACCTTGACGCGGGTCCGGTTGCCGACCGCGTCCGTGCCGCTCTTCAGGGTCTCGATGCGCCGGATGTCGAGGCGGACGGACGCGTAGAACTTCAGCGCCTTGCCACCGGCGGTCGTCTCCGGGCTGCCGAAGAACACACCGATCTTCTCGCGCAGCTGGTTGATGAAGATCATCGTGGTCTGCGTCTGGTTCAGCCCACCCGCCAGCTTGCGGAGCGCCTGCGACATGAGGCGCGCCTGCAGACCGACGTGCGAGTCACCCATCTCGCCCTCGATCTCGGCACGGGGCACGAGCGCGGCGACCGAGTCGACGACGATGAGGTCGATCGAGCCGGAACGGACGAGCATGTCGGCGATCTCGAGCGCCTGCTCACCGGTGTCGGGCTGCGACACGAGCAGCGCGTCGATGTCGACACCGAGCTTCTTGGCGTACTCCGGGTCGAGGGCGTGCTCGGCGTCGATGAACGCCGCGATGCCACCGTTGCGCTGCGCGTTCGCGATGGCGTGCAGCGTCAGGGTCGTCTTACCGGAGGACTCCGGCCCGTAGATCTCGATGATGCGGCCGCGCGGGAGGCCGCCGATGCCGAGCGCGACGTCGAGCGCGACGGATCCGGTCGGGATGATGGAGACCGGCGCGCGCTCGTCCGAGCCGAGGCGCATGACGGTGCCCTTGCCGAACTGGCGGTCGATCTGGGCGAGAGCGGTCTCGAGGGCCTTCTCGCGGTCCTGGGGTGAGGGCATGGTCTGCGTCCTTCGTGCTCGATGTCGGCTGCCTGTAGGCTGTCGCGCCACCCCGGCCGGTGCTGCAAGGCCGGTGCTTCTGCGACAAGGCGTCGGGCCTGTCCCGATGTCGATCAACCTACGGCGGCCCACCGACATCGCTGCCGACGGACGCGCGGTCTGTGGAGAGAGCACCAGGACGAAGCCGCTGTGCAGGAAGCTACCACCGATCGAACACCCGTTCGAGCAACACGCCGAACACAGTTTCGGACGTGTCAGTCCTTCGGTTCCGCGAGGCCCTTGCCGTGCCGTCGTTCCACGGGCACGTCCTGCGAGTCGCACAGCGCGTCCCACACGGTCCGGGCGTCGACGCCGGCACGCAGGGCCTCCTCCGCGGAACGCCCGCCGATCGCCTCGAGCACGACGTCCCGCGTCACGACCGCGCCGTACGCCTCGCCGAACACCTGGTCGACTGCTCGCCAGAACTCACTCACCCGCACCCGACCACCCTAACGACGTGCTGTCGCGGTTCCACGACTCGCCGTCCGCTCGGCGTCGAGGTTCCACACCCGGCGCGATCGGGCGCCGAGATGCCGAGATTTCGGAACCCCGACGCCGGGCGAGGCGGGACGGGACCGGCGGCACGGGACGGGCGCGACGCCACGGCCGCGCCGACCACCACGAACGCGAACGCCCCCGCCGGCGGACCGGCGGGGGCGTTCGGTGCAGTGCGGGTCAGCGCACCGCGAGGTCGTTGTCGAACTCGGCGACGAGCTCGTCGGGCAGCGTGTCGGGGACCGGGGTGAGCCCCTCGACGACGGCGAGACGGTCACCCACCTCACGCATGATGGTGGAGATGGGGGTGTCGAGCGCGTCGGCGACCGAGGCGAGGATCTCGGAACTGGCCTCCTTCTGACCACGCTCCACCTCGCTGAGGTACCCGAGGGCCACGCTGGCCTTGGACGCGACCTGACGGAGGGTCCGGCCCTTCTGCAAGCGGAAGTCCCGAAGCACGTCGCCGATTTCCTGACGAACGAGAACCATGAGATCTCCTCCTTCCTGTCGTCTCCGCGCCCGCCCGACCGGGCTGGTCGGGTTCGGGTTCAGCAACAGTAGCGTTGCCGTTCGCAGCATGCTAACCACTGCGGCTTCGGTACTGCTGGAGATTGCGTCAGATGTAACCCAGCGGAAACGACGCCTATTCCCCGTGCCCGGGGACCGCTCCGCGTGCCGTGGACGACATCCGTGCCAGGAGTTCGGAGACGGTCTCCCGACGGATTGCCTCCCGGTCGCCGTCGAGGTGCAGCTCCCAGGCGGTCGCCCCGTCGGCGGACGCGATCCCGACGAACACGGTGCCGACCGCCTTGCCGTCCTGCGGGTCCGGTCCGGCGACCCCGGTGGTGCTGATCCCCCACGTCGCCGGTTCGCCGTCGACCGTGAGCACCTCGCGGACACCGGCGGCCATCTGGCGCGCGACCTCTGGGTCGACCGCACCGCGCGCGGCGAGCAGCGTCGCGGAGACACCGAGCACGGACGCCTTCACGGGGGTGGCGTAGGCGACCACGCCGCCCCGGACGACGGCACTCGCGCCCGGGACCCCCACGAGGGTCGCCACGACGAGGCCACCCGTGAGCGACTCCGCCACCGCGATCGTCTCCCCGCGCGCGGTCAGTGCCTCGACCACGGCCGCCGCGGTCGGGTCGGCTGCGCTCACGCGGCGGTCCGGTTGTGCTTCCAGGCCTGCCACAGGTAGTCGAGGCCGCTGAGGATCGTCGCCAGGAACGCCGCCGTCATCAGGATCCCGTTCACCCAGTGCGCCCAGTCCCCCACGAGCTGCCACCACGGGAACAGGGCGAGCGTGATCGCGACGGCCTGCAGGACGGTCTTCACCTTGCCGCCACGGCTCGCCGGGATCACCCGGTCGGACAGCACCGCGAAGCGGAACACGGTGATGCCGATCTCGCGGACCATGATGAGGACGGTCACGTACCACGGCAGTTCGCCGAGGATCGAGAGGGCGACGAGCGCACCGCCGATCAGGACCTTGTCGGCGATCGGGTCGACGAGCTTGCCGAAGTCCGTGACCAGGTTCTGCCGCCGCGCGATGATGCCGTCGGCACTGTCGGTGACGATCGCGACGACGAAGAGCACGGCTGCCCAGATCCGGACCGAGGTGTCCTGGCCCGCGTCGGCGAGCAGGAGCACGAAGAACAGCGGCGCCATGAGGATGCGCACCACGGTGATGATGTTCGCGACGTTGGCCGTCGACGCCGGCCCCTCGCCCTTGCGGACGAGTCGCCCGCGCCACGGGAACTGCGCCGCGCTGTGGTGGCCTTCCGTGCCGGTCATCGCACTCACTCCCTGCCGGTCAGTCCCCACGCGTCCTCGTCCGGTCCGTCGTCCGCTTCCTCAGGGTACCCGCGCGTCATGTCGCCGACCGGATCGGCTCCGTACCGATCGTCATCGCCGGGATCGCTCGGGGCCGCCTGCGCCACCGGGGCCTCCGGCGTCGGTGGTTCCTCACCGCGGAGCTTCGCGAGGACGCCGGGCAGCTGGTCCGGGGTCACGAGCACGTCGCGCGCCTTCGACCCCTCCGAGGGCCCGACGATGTCGCGGGACTCCATGAGGTCCATGAGCCGGCCTGCCTTGGCGAAGCCGACGCGGAGCTTGCGCTGCAGCATCGACGTCGAGCCGAACTGCGTCGACACGACCTGCTCGACGGCGGCGAGGAGCAGCTCGAGGTCGTCACCGATGTCCGCGTCGATCTCCTTGCGCTCGACGACGGCCTGGACGTCCTGGCGGTACTCGGGCCGGGCCTGCCGGGTGACGTGCGCGACCACCTCGGCGACCTCGCTCTCCTGCACCCAGGCACCCTGCACGCGCAGCGCCTTCGACGAGCCCATCGGGAGGAACAGCGCGTCACCCTGGCCGATGAGCTTGTCGGCGCCCGGCTGGTCGAGGATGACGCGGGAGTCGGTGACGCTCGTGACGGCGAACGCGACACGGGACGGCACGTTCGCCTTGATCAGACCGGTGATGACGTCCACCGAGGGCCGCTGCGTCGCGAGCACCAGGTGGATGCCGGCGGCGCGCGCGAGCTGGGTGATGCGGACGATCGACTCCTCGACGTCGCGGGGCGCCACGAGCATGAGGTCGGCGAGCTCGTCCACCACGACGAGCAGGTACGGGTACGGCTTGAGCTTCCGCTCGCTGCCCGCCGGCAGGATGATCTCGTCGTTCTCGATCGCCTTGTTGAAGTCGTCGACGTGCCGGAACCCGAACGACGCGAGGTCGTCGTACCGCATGTCCATCTCCTTCACGACCCACTGCAGCGCCTCGGCCGCCTTCTTCGGGTTCGTGATGATGGGCGTGATGAGGTGCGGGACGCCTGCGTAGATCGAGAGCTCGACGCGCTTCGGGTCGACGAGGACCATGCGAACCTCGGACGGCTTCGCGCGCATGAGCAGCGACGTGATCATCGAGTTGATGAACACCGACTTGCCGGACCCCGTCGACCCCGCGACGAGCAGGTGCGGCATCTTCGCGAGGTTCGCGACGACGAACCCGCCCTCGACGTCCTTGCCGACGCCGATCGTCATCGGGTGCTTCGACTTGCGGGCCGCGTTCGACCGGAGGACGTCGCCGAGCGACACGGTCTCGCGGTCGGAGTTCGGGATCTCGACGCCGATGGCGCTCTTGCCGGGGATGGGCGAGAGGATGCGCACCTCGTTCGAGGCGACGGCGTACGAGAGGTTCTTCGACAGCGCCGTGACGCGCTCGACCTTGACGCCCGGACCGAGCTCGATCTCGTAGCGCGTGACCGTCGGCCCGCGGGAGAACCCGGTGACCTTCGCGTCGACCTTGAACTCCGTCAGCACGCCGGTGATCGCCGCGACGATGTCGTCGTTCGCCTGGCTGCGCGCGACGGACGGTGTGCCCGGGCTCAGCGTGGTCGCCGCCGGCAGGCGGTAGGGCTTGTCCGGGTCCTCGTCGTCCGCAGCGGCGGACAGGCCGTCGGCCGACTCGTCGACCGGGTCCTCGGCCGGGAGGCTCGGCGAGACCACCGGGGACACCCCGGCATCAGGACGGGTCGCCTCGCCCAGCGTCGGCTCGGCCACGGGGGCGGGTGCGGGTGCGGCAGGCACCTCTGCGCCGAAGTCGCGGAGCGCCTGCTCGGCCTGCTCGAGGTCCTGTTCGACCGAGTCGTTGAGGTTGACGGACCCGGGCTCGGACGGCGTGTGGTCGATCAGCCCGGCGGCTGCGCCCGCGTTCGGAGACACCGTCGGCGGCGCCGTCGGTGCGGCCTGCGTCGCGGCGGCGGGCAGCACGGGGCTGTCGAACGCCGGGTCTTCCTCGCGTCCGGACTTGTTGCGGCGCCACCAGGGGACGGTCTCGGCGGACTCGTCGGTGGGTGCGCCGTCCTCGCCGAATCCGAGGTCGTCGAAGAGCTGGAACTCCTGGGAGTCCTTCTTCCCCCGACCGCGCGGCTTCCGCGGGGCCGGCTCGGCGACGGTGTCCGTGCCGTCGTCGACGGGGGCCGGTGCCGGGGCGCCGAAGAGGTACGCGTAGAGCTCGTGCAGGCGTCGGCCGGTCTTGTTCGGCGGCGTCTTGGTGATGATGAAGAGCGAGAGCACGAGCAGGACGACGGCCACCGGCACGGCCACCCACGCGGTCGCGATCGTGACGAGCCAGCCGATGACGACCCACCCGAGCACACCGCCGGCGGTCGCGAGGGCGGGCATGCCGTCGGCAGCACTGGGCTGGCCGCCGAACACGTGGCACAGCGACGAGATCGAGACGAGCAGGATGCCGAGCCCGATGCCGATCCGCGTGTTGTCGTGCACGGACGCCGGGTGCCGGAAGAGCCAGCCCGCGAACACCACCATGATCACGGGGAGCGCGAACGCCAACCGTCCGAACAACCCGCCGAACGTGTACGCGTCGAGGTTCACGGACACGGCGCTCGTGGGGTTCAGCCACTCGACGACCGCGCCCGCGACCGCCAGGACGACGAGCAGGAACGGGAACCCGTCGCGACGCTGGTCCTTCTCGAGGGACTCCTTGCCGAGCACGCGGAACAGCGCCCCGACGCCGTGCGCCATCGCCAGCCAGAAGGTGACCAGGGGGTTCTGCTCCCGGAACACCGGGGGCTGCGTGGCCGCGGGGAGCTTCTTCGTCGTGGCCTGGGTGCGCGACGTCCCGCGCGTCCCGCTCCCACGGGACGACGAGGACGCGCGCGAGCGCGTGGTCGACTTGGTGCCTCCGGCCATGGGCACGACCCTAATCCTGACCGGGGACAAACGAGCGGAGGCCCGCCGCAGCGTCCGTGACGGACGTGTGGCGGGCCTCCCGGCCGGACGAGCGCGTGAGCGCGCGTGAGCGGGGCGCGACCTACGCCTCGATGACCACCGGGACGATCATCGGGCGACGACGGTGCTTCGAGTTGACCCAGCGGCCGACCGTGCGCCGGACCACCTGGCTGAACGCGTGCTGGTCGCGGGTGCCGTTCGCCGCGGCCTCGGCCAGCGCCTTCGCGATCTGCGGGCGGACGTCGTCGAAGACGGAGTCGTCCTCGGCGAAGCCGCGCGACTGGATCTCCGGTCCGACCACGCACTGCCCGGTCGTGAAGTCGACCGCGCAGAAGATGGAGATGAAGCCCTCCTCCGCGAGGACCCTGCGGTCCTTCAGGTCGGCGTCGGTGATCTCGCCCACGGTCGAGCCGTCGACGTATACGTAGCCGATGTCGAGCTGGCCGGCGACGCGGACCTCGCCGTCCTTGAGGTCGACGACGATGCCGTCCTGGCCGAGGATCACGTTCTTCGGCGGGACGCCGGTCTGGATCGCGAGGTCGGCGCTGGCGTACAGGTGGCGGTGCTCACCGTGCACGGGCAGCACGTTCTTCGGCCGGAGGATGTTGTAGCAGTAGAGCAGCTCGCCGGCGCTGGCGTGTCCGGAGACGTGCACCCGCGCGTTGCCCTTGTGCACGACCTTCGCGCCGAGCTTGGTGAGCCCGTCGATCACCCGGTAGACGGCGTTCTCGTTCCCGGGGATGAGCGAGGACGCGAGGATGACCGTGTCGCCCTCGCCGATCTCGATCTGGTGCTCGAGGTTCGCCATGCGCGCGAGGACGGCCATCGGCTCGCCCTGGGACCCGGTCGACATGTAGACGATCTGGTCGTCCGGGACGTTCTTCGCCTTCTTCGTGTCGATGAGGACGTCGTCCGGCACCCGGAGGTAGCCGAGCTCGGCGGCGATCGTCATGTTGCGGATCATCGAGCGGCCCATGAACGCGACCTTGCGGTTCGCGGCGGCCGCGGCGTCGAGCACCTGCTGCACGCGGTGCACGTGCGACGAGAAGCTCGCCACGACGACCTTCTTCCGGGCGCGCGTGATGATGTTCTCGAGCACGGGTCCGATGTCGCGCTCGGGCGCGGTGAAGCCCGGGACGTCGGCGTTCGTCGAGTCCGGCAGGAACAGGTCGACGCCCTGCTCCCCCAGTCGGGCGAACGCACGGAGGTCCGTGATGCGGTCGTCCAGCGGGAGCTGGTCCATCTTGAAGTCGCCCGTGTGCAGGACCCGACCGGCGGGGGTCGTGATCGCGACGGCGAGGGCGTCCGGGATGGAGTGGTTCACGGCGACGAACTCGAGGTGGAACGGGCCGAGCTGCTCGGTCTGGTCCTCCTGCACGACGAGCGTGTAGGGCTTGATCCGGTGCTCCTTGAGCTTCGCCTCGACGAGCGCGAGGGTCAGCGTGGAGCCGATCAGCGGGATGTCGCCCTTGAGCTTGAGCAGGTACGGGACGGCACCGATGTGGTCCTCGTGGCCGTGGGTGAGCACGACGCCGAGGACGTCGTCGAGGCGGTCCCGGATGGGCGCGAAGTCCGGCAGGATGAGGTCGACACCGGGCTGGTGCTCCTCCGGGAACAGCACGCCCGCGTCGACGACGAGGAGCTTGCCCTCGTACTCGTACACGGTCATGTTGCGACCGATCTCGCCGAGTCCCCCGACGGGGACGACGCGGAGGGTGCCGGCTTCGAGCGGCTGCGGTTCGGAGATCTGGGTGGGCATTCGGTCCTGACTGTCGTGCGACGCACTGCCCGTGCGCCGCGGTCTTTCCTAACGTGTGGTGCCTGGCACCTTCGGCAGTGCGCCGCCGGCCGCCGCGTTGCGGTCCGGGCGGAAGTTCGAGAAGTCGGCGCCCGGGATGTCCCGGACCGCTTCGAGGGAGGTCTCGATGGCGTACGCCTCGGTGTCCTCCGGCCCGACGAGGGGCAGGCGGACGCGCGGGCTGCCGATGCGGCCGAGCCCGTGCAGGATGTACTTCGCCGCGACGGTGCCGGGCACGTGGGTCATGACGGCGCGGACGAGCGGCTCGACGCGCTTGTGCTCGGCGGTCGCGGTCGCGAGGTCGCCGCGGTTCACGGCGTCCACGATCGTGCGGTACGGCGTCGACGTGATGTTCGCGGTGACGCCGATGAGTCCGGTGGCGCCGATCGACAGGTGCGGGAGCACGTTCGTGTCGTCGCCGGAGAAGTACATGAGGTCGGTGTTGTTGAGCACCCGGGAGACCTCGGCGAAGTCGCCCTTGGCGTCCTTCACCGCGAGGATGTTCGGGTGGTGCGAGGCCCGGACGATGGTCTCGTACGTGATCGGGATGCCCGTGCGTCCGGGGATGTCGTAGAGGATCACCGGCAGGTCGGTCGCGTCCGCGATCATCCGGAAGTGCGTGAGGACACCCGCCTGGGTCGGCTTGTTGTAGTACGGCGTGACGATCATGACGCCGTCGGCGCCGGCCTTCTCGCTCTGCTTGTAGAGGTGGATCGCGTGCGCGGTCTCGTTCGAGCCGCCGCCGGTGATGATCTTCGCGCGACCGGCCGCGACGGACTTGCCGACCTCGACCAGACGGAGCTTCTCCGGGTCCGTGAGCGTGGAGGTCTCGCCCGTGGTGCCCGTGACGACGATGCCGTCGGCCCCGGCCGTGATGCAGTCGTCGATGTGCTGCTCGACGCCCGGCCAGTCGACCTCGCCGTCGGCGGTGAACGGGGTCACGAGGGCGACGAGGACCTGACCGAAGGGATTCTCACGCGGGGACACGGGGTCCAGCGTACCGGGGTCGGGCGACGATCCCGCAGTCCGGGTGGACGGTGGCCGGCCGGGAGGTGGCTGCCCGAGGAACCAGGTTCCGGACACAGCACTACGCAAAAGCGCGGTGTGGTGTCCGGAACCTGGTTCCGTCGACGGTCTGGAGGCACGGGGCGGCCCCGGCGGGCGCGTCCGGTCGCGCGCGCCGCGGGCGCGCGCTCAGGCCCGGCGCCACTCCAGGAAGCGGAAGCGGGTGCCGTCGACGCGGGACTCCTGCCACGGGCCCTCCTCGACGAGGGTCCACCCCTCGCCGAGCTCCGGCGCGAGCGTGTCGCCCGGGACCTCGAGGTCGACGACGGTCTCGGCGACCCGGTCGGCGAAGGCGAGTCCGGCCGCGTACACCTGCCCGCCGCCCATGATCCACACGGGCTCGTCCGTGTCGAGCGCGGCCGCCAGGTCGTGCGCCACCTCGGCCCCGGCGGCCTGGTCGGAGGACGCCCACGCCGCGTCGCGGGTGAGCACGACGTTCCGCCGCCCGGGCAGCGGCCGGAACCGCGGCGGGAGGGACTCCCACGTCCGCCGGCCCATCACCACGGTGGCGTCGCCCGTGACCTGCCGGAAGTGTGCGAGGTCCTCCGGGACGTGCCACGGCATCCCACCGTCGACGCCGATGACCCCGGACCGGGACCGCGCCCAGACCATGCCCACACCGCGGACGGGCTCCGTCCACCCGCCCGTCGCGGCAGCGTCCGACATCAGACGGCGACCGCGGCCGAGATGGCGGGGTGGTGGTGGTAGCCGACCACCTCGAGGTCCTCGTACACGTAGTCGTCGATCGAGTCCCGCGGCGCGAGACGCAGCGTCGGCATCGGGTACGCCGTGCGGGTGAGCTGCTCACGGACCTGGTCGACGTGGTTGTCGTAGACGTGGCAATCGCCTCCGGTCCACACGAAGTCGCCGACCTCGAGCCCGGTCTGCGCGGCGATCATGTGCGTGAGCAACGCGTACGAGGCGATGTTGAACGGGACGCCGAGGAACATGTCCGCGCTCCGCTGGTAGAGCTGGCACGAGAGCTTGCCGTCGTTCACCCAGAACTGGAAGAACGCATGACAGGGGGCGAGCGCCATGTCGGGCACGTCGGCCACGTTCCACGCCGACACGATGAGCCGGCGGGAGTCGGGGTCCGTGCGGATCTGCTCGATCACCTGCGCGATCTGGTCGACGTGCTCGCCCGACGGAGTCGGCCAGGAGCGCCACTGCACGCCGTACACCGGGCCGAGGTCGCCGTCCTCGCCGGCCCACTCGTTCCAGATCCGGACGCCGTGCTCCTGCAGCCACCGGGCGTTGCCGTCGCCGCGGAGGAACCAGAGCAGCTCGTACGCGACGGACTTGAAGTGGACGCGCTTGGTCGAGACGAGCGGGAAGCCCTTCGAGAGGTCGTAGCGCAGCTGCGCGCCGAAGATGCTGCGCGTCCCCGTGCCGGTGCGGTCACCCTTCGGCGCGCCCTCCTCCAGCACGCGGCGCAGCAGGTCCTCGTACGGGGTGGGGACGGTGGGATCGGGCTGCACGGTCTCGTCGGTCACGGAACCGAGCGTAGACGCGACCACCCACATCGGCGACCTCACAGCTGCCACGCGGGCCGCGCCTCCCGACCGCTGGGTAGCGTTGTCCGCATGGCCGACACGACCCCCCAGCCGCTCTCGATCCTGGTCGCCGGTGCGTCCGGCTTCATCGGCACGCCGCTCGTCCGCGCGCTGCGCGACGCCGGACACCACGTGACCACGCTCGTCCGCCGCGAGCCGCACTCCCCCACCGAGTTCCGCTGGTCCCCGGGCTCCCGGCCCCTCGACCCGGCGATCGTCGACGGCGCCGACGTGGTGGTCAACCTCTCCGGCGCGAGCATCGGCAAGCTCCCGTGGACGGAGTCCTACAAGCAGGAGATCCTGCGCTCGCGGGTCACCGCCACCGAGACGCTCGTCGAGGCGATGCGGCACGCCGAGCACCCGCCGGCGCTGTTCCTCTCCGGGTCGGCCTCGGGGGTGTACGGGGACCGACCGACCGACGTGCTCGAGGACGACGCCCCCGCCGGCACCGGCTTCCTCGCCGAGGTCTGCACCGCGTGGGAGTCCGCCGCCACCGCCGCTCCGGACGGCGTCCGCGTCGTGCTCCTGCGCACCGGCATCGTCGTGGGCCAGGGCGGGGGCGCGCTCGCACCCCTGGTCCCGCTCACCAAGGCGGGGCTCGGCGGACGGCTCGGCACCGGGGGACAGTTCTGGCCGTGGATCGCCCTGGACGACGAGGTCGGCGCGATCGTGCACCTCGCCACGAGTCCCGACGCCGCGGAGGTGAGCGGTCCGGTGAACCTCGCGGGACCGGAGCCCGCCGTCGCCGACCGGATCACCCACCGCGTCGCCGAGGTGCTGCACCGCCCGTACCTCTTCCGGATGCCCGAGTTCGCGCTCCGGCTGGTGCTCCGCGAGGCAGCCGACGAGATGCTCCTGTCGAACCAGCGGATGGTCCCGACGAAGCTGCTGGGGTCGGGCTACGCGTTCCGGTACACGCGTGCCGAGGACGCGGTCGACGCCGCGTTCTGAACGCGCCCGGACGACGGCCGGGAGGCGCGTGGCGGGCCCGCCACGTCCTCCCTCGCAGGCTCGGTCGGCGAGGCTCGCGTGGCGCTGGCGCGCCACCGCTGAGCGAGCCGCGCCAGGCCGTCACCGGGACGCTCTGGTGAGCGCTTCGCGCATCGCGGCCCTGGCCCGCTTGCGGTCGCCGGCCGCGTCGTAGACGACGCCGAGCCGGTACCAGCCACGCCAGTCCGACGGGTCCTGCTCGACGGCCTCCCGGTAGCGCGGGAAGAGCGCGTCGGCGGCCTCGCGCGTCGGCCTGCCGGAGGGCCGCACCTCGACGACGTCGTCCGGGGCGCCGCCCTCCGCCTCGAGCCGTGCTCCGAGCCGGGTGATCCGGAAGCCGAACCGGAGCTCCAGCACGAGCAGCACCAGCCCGATCGCGGCGACGACGAACAGCGCCACCCCGATGCCGATGCCCGCGGCGACGCCGGACGCGATGAAGGCCACGGCACGCTGGGCGACCACGACGATGTAGAGCACGAGGAGCACCGCCATGAGCGCGGCGCCCCAGAACGGCGAGCGCAGCAGGGATCGCACGCTGCCGCCTCAGCCGATGCCGAGGACGCTGCCGAGCCCCACGGTGAGGCCCCGCTGCGACACGACCGAGGACAGCGCCGCACGGATGCCCGCGACGTACGCGACGTCGTCGTTCGTGTCGTGCCGGATCGTCAGGGTCTCGCCGGGGCCGCTGAGCAGGACGTCCTGCACGGCCTTCACGCCCGGCAGGCGCAGCGAGTGGATCGGGACGCTCGCGACCTGCTGCCCACGGGCGCGCTGGTCGACGTGCGGTGCGTCGACCGGACCGACCTCACGGCGGGCGTCGGCGATGAGCTCGGCGGTCCGGACGGCCGTCCCCGAGGGCGAGTCCACCTTGCCGGCGTGGTGCGTCTCGACGATCTCGACCGCGGGGAACCACGGCGCGGCGATGGTCGCCAGGTGGGTGCCGAGCACGGACCCGATCGAGAAGTTCGGGACCACGAGGACGCCCTGGTCCGGCCGGGCCTCGAGGCCGGCGCGGAGCTTCGCCAGCCGGTCCTGCGACCAGCCGGACGTCCCGACGAGCACGTTCGCACCGCCCGCGAGCGCGTTCTCGACGATCGCCGGGCTCAGCGCGGGGACGGTCACGTCGACGACGAGCTCCGCGCCCGCGAACACCGACGGCGGGGCCTCGTGCGCGCCGTCCTTCGACGACAGCCGCGCGACGAGCTCGAAGTCGGGCAGTTCCTCGACCACCGAGGCCACGAGGGCCCCGAGTCGACCGGTGGCGCCGACGACGGCGACGGGAGTGACCATGTGCTCCATCCTAGGATCGGGGCATGCCGCTCGACGTCAGGACCGTGCCCGCCGACCTGCCCGAGGTGGACGCCCTGCTCGACGCCTACCTCGACGAGCGGGAGCGCACGTTCCCGAGCACCCAGGGGACGTACTCGCGCAAGCGGACGCCGGCGTCGGAGTTCGTCCCGCCGACCGGGGTGTTCGTCGTCGCCTACGAGGACGGCGAGCCGGTCGGGTGCGGCGGACTCCGACGGATCGCGGACGACCGCACCGATGGCGGTCCGGTCGACGTCCGGTTCGAGGTGAAGCACGTGTACGTGTCGCCTGCGGGTCGGGGACGCGGGGTCGCGACCGCGGTCATGGACGAGCTGGAGCGACGGGGGGCGGCGATGGGCGCGACGAGCATCGTGCTCGACACCAACGACTCGCTGGCGGCGGCGGGGGCGATGTACCGCAGCCGCGGCTACGAGCGCGTCGCGCCCTTCAACGAGAACCCGAACGCGACCGCCTGGTACCGCAAGCCGGCTCACTGAGGCGATCCGCGCCTCCAGGCAGGGTCGCTGACACCGGACGGTGCACCGCGCGCGGTGCGGTCAGACCGGCTGGTCGACCGGCAACCCGGTCCGGAGCTCGACAGGCAGGTGCGCCAGGTCGTTCAGCGTGACGACCTCGGCGGGCTTCGCCGAGCGGATCCGGATGATCGTCAGCGCCGTGTGGGCGACGTTCGTGCCCATCCAGCGCCACTCCGGGGCCTGGAACGCCTCGCGGACGAACCAGCCGATCACCGCGTTGTGCGTGATGAGGAGGTCGTGCCGGTCCTCGCGGGCCGGGGTGAACCACTCCGCCACCGCATCGCCCATCTGGGCCTGTCCGGCGACGATCTCCTCCTCGGTGATGCCGCCGTACCAGCCCTGGTAGGCGTGCGGCATGTCCGGGGTCGGCCCGGACGGGATGCAGTCGAACAGGAGGGTCGAGGGCTGCGGCTGGATCGACGGCAGACGCTGCGCGATGAACGCGGCGGTCTCGCTCGGGGCGTCGAGGGGCGAGTGGTACACGCCGTCGAACGGGACGCCGCCGAGCCGGTCGGCGACGAGCATCGCCTGGCGCTTGCCGCGCTCCGACAGCTTGCCGTCACGGAGTCCGTGCTCGGCGTCCTGGTGTTCGCCGTGTCGGACCAAGTACAGGTAGTGCGACATGTCGATGCTCAACCCCCGGTACTGATCGCCGTCTCGAGGTCGTCCTGCCGCACCGCTCCGACCACCGAGGTGATCATCGGACGCGTCAGGAGGTCCTGCGCGAGCTCCTGCACGTCGGTGCGCGTGACGCGGTCGACACGCTCGAGGGCCGTGGCGAGGTCGGTGTACTCGCCGGTGCCGAGCTCGGAGCGTCCGAGGCGGGTCATGCGGGCGTCGGAGTCCTCGAGCGAGAGGGTGAGCGCGCCCTCGATCTGCCCCTTGGCACGGCGGAGCTCGTCGTCGGAGATGCCGTGCACCACCATCCGCGCGAACTCCTGGTCGACGATCTCGACCACGCCGGCGACGTTGTCCGGAGCACAGCCGGCGTAGACGCCGAACGCCCCGTTGTCGAGGTAGGCCGGCGCGAAGGACGACACGGCGTAGGCGAGCCCGCGGCGCTCCCGGACCTCCTGGAACAACCGGGAGCTCATCCCGCCGCCGAGCACGGCGTTCAGGACGCTGAGCACCGGGCGACGCTCGTCGCGCAGGTCGAGCCCCTGGGACCCGCGGAGCATGCTGACCTGCTCGGTCGGACGGTGGACCACCGAGAGTTTCGGCACTGCGGGGTCCGCGACCGGTAGCGGCGTGCGGCGGGCGAGCGGTGCAGCGTGCTCGGCGTCCTGGAACACGGCGTCGACCAGGGCGCAGAAGCGGTCGTGGTCCACGGCGCCCGCCGCGGTGACGACGATCCCGTTCGGCGCGTAGTGCTCCCGGTAGTGGGCGAGCACCTCGTCCCGCTGCACGGCTCGGATGCTGTCCGGGGTGCCGCCGATCGGGCGTCCGAGCGGGTGCCCGTCGAAGGCTGCCGCGAAGAAGGCCTCGCCCGCGACGTCGGCCGGGTCGTCCGCGGCCATCGCGAGCTCCTCGAGGATGACCCCGCGCTCCACGTCGAACGCCTCGGGGTCGAGGACCGAGCCGGTCACCATGTCGCCGATCACCTGCACGGCCATCGGGACGTCGGCGTCCCGCACCCGGGCGTAGTAGCAGGTGTACTCCTTGGCGGTCGCGGCGTTGTGCTCGCCGCCCACCGAGTCGAACGCGATGGCGATGTCGAGGGCCGAACGGGTCGCCGTGCCCTTGAACAGCAGGTGCTCGAGGAAGTGCGTGGAGCCGAACTGTCCCTCGCGCTCGTCACGGGAGCCGACCCCGACCCAGAACCCGATGCTGGTCGACGCAGCGCCCGGCACCGCCTCGGTGAGGACGCGGACACCGGACGGGAGGACGGTACGGCGGACGAAGGCTCCGCCGGACGTCAGGAACGACGTGTCCGGGGCCTCCAGTGGCAACGGCACAGGGTGACTCATCGCAGACGAGCCTACTGACCTCGACGGCCGTCCATCCCAGTTTCACCGCGCTTCCCGACGTGCCTCGAACTGGGGTACAGATTTTGAGGACAGACCGACTCGTCTGTCTGTCCTCCTTGTGGTACAGTTTCGTCACCGGATCGAAAGCCCCCCTAGATTCCGATCCGGTGGCTCGGGACATCAGTCCTGCGCGATCGATTCCCCCCGATCGGTCGCGGAGCCGATGAGTCCAAGGAGAGCCACGCTGTGACGGTCGATTCCCCCCAACCGGCCGTCCAGCGTCTCCTGGGCCCGAGCGAGAACCTCGCGTCGCCGGGCGGGTCGAGCGTCCCCCCGGCTCCCCGTCCCGGCGGCGCGAAGGTCCGCATCCTCGAGACCGCGACGAAGCTCTTCACCGAAGAGGGCATCCGCGGCGTCGGTGTCGACCGCCTTATCTCCGAGGCCAGCGTCACGAAGGCGACGTTCTACAAGCACTACGGGTCGAAGGACAACCTGATCCTCGCCTACGTCCGTGCCCAGCACGAGACGACGGTCGACCGGTTCGAGTCCATCGTCGCCGCCGCAGACTCCCCCGCCGAGGCCGTGCGGTCCTGGGTCGCGGCGATCGCGGCCCAGGTGGACGAGCCGGGGTTCCGCGGCTGCCCGTTCCTCAACGCCGCCGCCGAGTACCACGACCCGCGCGACCCCGTGCGCGAGGTCGTCGCGATGCACCGTGACTGGTACACGGAACGGCTGGCCACCCTGCTGCAGGCCGCCGGACACCCGCTGCCCGGCGACGGCGCCGACGAGCTCATGCTCGCGCGTGACGGTGCGATGACGGGTGCGTACGCCGGCGACGCCATCGCGGCGACCGCGGCGCTCGGCCGGGTGGTCGAGCGGGTGCTCGGCGCCTGACGCGATCGCGCATCGGGCCGGCTGCCGCTCGGGCCCGGCCCTGACGAGTCCGGTCGGACCCCGACGCGCCCGGTCGCTTTCGCGGAAGCGACAGAACGGTGCCGTCGCGCCGCACGCATCTGTCGCTTTCGCGGCACGGACGAGCCGATCGCCGACACGACTGTCGCTCTCGCGGCACCGACGGGCAAGGTCGAGCACGGGCCAGCGATCGGCCGGCCGGGAGGCACGGCGCGCGTCCGCCAGGACGGTCGCGGCCTCGGTGCGGGTCCGGCGACACGGCACGGGTCCGCCAGGCTCGTCGCGGCCTCATCGGCGCGGGTCCGGCGGCACGGCGCGGGCGCTCCCGTGTCCTCGGCCGTGACCTCGGCGATGAACACGGCGCCCGCCCGCCCCGGCGCTCCCGGAGCAGCCGGGTGTTGGCTGGTGCCATGACAAACGACCCGAACTGGAAGCTGCCCGACGTCCCCTCCTTCGAGCTGACGAGCCCGGACTTCACCGACGGCGACGCCCTCCCCGACTGGGCGCGCGGCTCGGACGTGGGCGGCGAGGACCGCTCCCCCGCCCTGTCCTGGTCCGGCGCCCCCGAGGGCACGAAGAGCTACGTGCTCACCGTCTACGACCCCGACGCCCCGACGGGCTCGGGCTTCTGGCACTGGGCGGTGACCGACATCCCCGCGAGCACGACCTCGCTCGAGCGCGGAGCGGGCACCGACGACGCCCTGCTGCCCGCCGAGGCCCTCCGGCGTCGCAACGAGTACGGCACCGACACGTTCCTCGGTGCTGCTCCCCCGGCCGGCCACGGCCCGCACCGGTACTTCTTCACGCTGAGTGCCCTCGATGTCCCCGTCCTGGAGGCCCCCGCGGACGCCACGCCCGCGGTCGTCGGGTTCCTGCTCCGCGAGCACCTGCTCGGCCGCGCGCAGCTGATGGGCACGCAGGAGACCCCCGCCGCCTGACGCACGCGCGGACGGACGGCCCCGAGACTCGCCCACGCGGACAGTTCCGCAGCCCGTCGGCCGCGAAACTGTCCGCAGGGCCGAGTCTCGGCAAGCCCGCCGAACAGCGTACGACGACCACCCACCACCAACGGCGAACGGCCGCCGCTCCCCTGCGGGAGCGACGGCCGTTCGTGCGCTGCGACGAGACGCGGTGCGGATCAGCCCTCGGCCGGGTCCTGCGTGTGCTTCTCGTGGCCCTCGCCCGACGCGGTGTCGGCGTCGTCGGCGATGACCGGCGCGAGCGACAGCTTGCCGCGGTCGTCCACCTTGGTGACCTCGACCAGGATCTTCTGGCCGACGCCGAGCACGTCCTCGACGTTCTCCACACGCTTGCCACCGGCGAGCTTGCGGACCTCGGAGACATGGAGCAGACCGTCGCGGCCCGGGAGCAGCGACACGAACGCACCGAACGTCGCGATCTTGACGACCGTGCCGAGGAACTGGTCCCCGATCTCCGGGTTCGTCGGGTTCGCGATCGCGTTGACCTGGGCGCGGGCGGCCTCGGCCGAGGGACCGTCGACGGCGCCGATGTACACGGTGCCGTCGTCCTCGATCGAGATGTCGGCGCCGGTCTCGTCCTGGATACCGTTGATCGTCTTGCCCTTCGGGCCGATCAGCTCGCCGATCTTGTCGACGGGGATCTGGACCGAGATGACCCGCGGCGCGGTGTCGGCCATCTCGTCGGGGGCGTCGATCGCCTCGTTCAGCACGCCGAGGATCGCGGAGCGCGCCTCCTTGGCCTGCTTGAGCGCGGCGTCGAGGACCGACGAGGGGATGCCGTCGAGCTTCGTGTCGAGCTGGATCGCCGTGACGAAGTCCGAGGTGCCGGCGACCTTGAAGTCCATGTCACCGAGGGCGTCCTCGGCACCGAGGATGTCGGTCAGCGCCGCGTAGCGGGTCTGGCCGTCGACGGTGTCGGAGACGAGGCCCATCGCGATGCCCGCGACCGGTGCCTTCAGCGGCACACCGGCGTTGAGGAGCGACAGGGTCGAGGCGCACACGGAGCCCATCGACGTCGAACCGTTGGAGCCGAGGGCCTCGGACACCTGACGGATGGCGTAGGGGAACTCCTCGCGCGACGGCAGCACCGGCACGAGCGCGCGCTCGGCGAGGAAGCCGTGCCCGATCTCGCGACGCTTCGGCGAACCCACGCGGCCGGTCTCACCGGTCGAGTAGGGCGGGAAGTTGTAGTGGTGCAGGTAGCGCTTCTTCGTGACGGGCGACAGCGAGTCGATCTGCTGCTCCATCTTGAGCATGTTCAGCGTGGTGACGCCGAGGATCTGCGTCTCGCCGCGCTGGAAGATCGCCGAGCCGTGGACGCGCGGGATCACGGCGACCTCGGCGTCGAGCGGACGGATGTCGGCGAGGCCGCGGCCGTCCATGCGGACCTGCTCGGTCAGGATGCGGCCGCGGACGACCTTCTTCGTGACCGACTTGTACGCAGCGGAGACCTGGCCGTTGGCCTCGGCCGGCAGTGCACCGGACTCGACCTGGGCCGCGATGGCCTCCTTGACGCGGGCCTTGAGGGCGTCGTCCGCGTCCTGGCGCTCGAGCTTGCCGGCGATCTTGTAGACGTCGGCGAGCTCGGTCAGCGCGAGCGACTCGACGGCCGAGTAGACCTCGGGCGCGTACGGCGGGAAGACCGGGTAGTCCTGGATCTCCTTGGCCGACTGGGCGGCCATCTTCGCCTGCGCCTCGACGAGGACCTTGAGGAACGGCTTCGCCGCCTCGAGGCCCTGCGCGACGACGGCCTCGTCCGGCTTGGTCGCGCCGCCCTGGATGAGGTCCCAGCTGTGCTCGGTGGCCTCGGCCTCGACCATCATGATCGCGACGTCCTCGTTGCCTGCCTCGTCGGTGACGACACGGCCCGCGACGGTGAGGTCGAACACGGCCTGCTCGAGCTGCGACGCCTTCGGGAACGCGACCCACTGGCCGTCGATGAGCGCGAGGCGCACACCGGCGATCGGGCCGGAGAACGGCAGACCGGAGATCTGCGTCGACGCGGACGCGGCGTTGATCGCGAGGGCGTCGTAGAACTCGTCCGGCGCGATGCTCAGGACGGTGATGACGATCTGGACCTCGTTGCGGAGGCCGTCGACGAACGACGGGCGCAGCGGCCGGTCGATGAGGCGGCAGACGAGGATCGCCTCGGTCGACGGGCGGCCCTCACGGCGGAAGAACGAGCCGGGGATCTTGCCCGCGGCGTACGAGCGCTCCTCGACGTCGACGGTCAGCGGGAAGAAGTCGAAGCCCTCCCGGGGGTGCTTGCCGGCGCTGGTGGCCGAGAGGAGCATGGTCTCCTCGTCGAGGTACGCGGCGACCGCGCCCTGCGCCTGCTGCGCGAGTCGGCCGGTCTCGAACCGGACGACGCGCTTGCCGAACTTGCCGTTGTCGATGACGGCTTCGGCGAACTTGATCTCGGGACCCTCCAAAAGGGTGCCTCCTTGACGTGTTCTCGGCAGACCCGGCGACGGCACACGGCGGTGCGTGCGCGCCGAGGGAGTCGGGACGCATGTCTGGCCAGCAGTAGAAGCACTCGGGACACGTCGTCGCCCGCGAGCCACCACCGATGACCAGCTCCGTGCCCGGTCTGCGCAGTGTTGGTGTGTCGCCCGGAGTAGCCCCCGGACGGCCGCCCGGGGAACGGTCCCCGGACGGACAGGACTTTACCAGTCCTCAGGCACTCGGCGGGCGAGGCGCACGACGAACGCACGAGTCGCCGGTACCGTACGGTCCATGCGCCTCCCCCAGTCCGGGCGAGGGTTCGTCGTGGCCGCCGTGGTCGCGGGCGTGCTCGTCGCCCCGTTCGTCACCGCGGTACCGGCCAGCGCGACCAGCTACCCGACGTGGCAGGACGTCCAGGCCGCGAAGGGGAACGAGCAGGCGAAGCAGGCCGAGGTGGACCGGGTCCAGACCGCGCTGCACCAGGTGCAGGCCGACGCGGCGGCGAAGTCGGCCGCCGCGATCACCGCCTCCGAGGCGGCGGACCGCGCCGAGGCGGACCTGGCGACCGCCACCCAGACCGCCACGAGCCTCCAGGCCCAGGCCGACAGCGCGTCGGCGACCGCCGAGCGCGCCCAGCAGCGCGCCGGCCAGCTGGCCGCGAACCTCTACCGCGACGGCACCACCGACCAGATGACCACCCGGATCGCGACGACGAAGGACCCGGGGCAGCTGCTGTACCAGCTCGGCGCGCTCGACCAGCTCTCGTCCACGTGGGCCGGGGTGATGGACGACGCGTCGGTCGCGGCGCGGACGGCGTCGTCCCTCCACGACCAGGCGCAGCGCGCCGAGGACGAGCGTGCGCAGCTCGCGGACGCGGCGCAGGAGAAGTCGGATGCGGCGACCGCCGCCGAGGAGACGGCGCAGGCCGCCGTCGCGGACACCCAGCAGCACAGCGACGAGCTGTACGCCCAACTCGCGTCGCTCAAGGACACCACCGCGGCGAAGGAGCGCGGCTACGAGCTCGGGCTGCAGGTCGCCGCGCAGGAGGCGGAGCAGCGGCGCCGTCGTGCAGAGGCAGCGGCGAAGCAGCAGGAACAGCAGGCGGCTGCAGCGGCGAACCCGAGCAGCAGCAGCACGAGCGGGGGTTCCGGCACGAACTACCCGAGCACCGGCGGTGTGGTCGTCGACCCGGTGGGCGCCCAGGCGTACGCCCGGAGCGCGATCGGCGCGTACGGCTGGGGCTCCGACCAGATGGGCTGCCTCGTGTCGCTGTGGACGCAGGAGTCCGGGTGGCGGGCCAACGCCCTCAACGTGTCGAGCGGCGCGTACGGCATCCCGCAGGCGCTCCCGGCCGACAAGATGGCCGTCGCCGGGGCGGACTGGCGGACGAACGCGGCCACGCAGATCAACTGGGGCCTCGCGTACATCCACGACGCCTACGGGTCGCCCTGCGCGGCGTGGAGCCACGAGATGAGCGAGAACCCGCACTGGTACTGACCCGACCGGTGGCGGACGGGAGGCCCGTGGCGGCGCCGCCACGGGCCTGGCGTCCGACGGTCGGTCGCCTCCACGACGACGCGGCCGTCGCCGTCCGCGGGGTCGGCCGGCAGGACGTCAGGCGGCCCGGAGGTCCTCTGCGGGCCAGCCGCCCAGGCGGATGACCTCGCCCGTGGCGGACACGAGGCGGGCCGCACGCCCGCTGGCGCGCAGCATCGCGGGGGCGCCGCGACCGCGCACGATCGCCGACGTCGTCATGGTGTTCGCGGTGACGCACGAGGGCGCGACCACCGTGACCGAGCGCCACACCGGCTCGGCCGGGAGCCCCCACCGCGGGTCGAGGATGTGGTGCCGGGCGTGGCCGTCCTGCTCCCAGCGCCGCTTCTGCGTGCTCGACGTGGCGACCGACCACCCGGAGGCGATGCGCACGTGGTCGACGGGGTCGGACTCGAGGTCCTGCACCCGCACCTGCCAGCCGCCGGACGGGTCGGGGCCGGCCGTCGCGACGTCGCCGCCGAGCGACACGAGCGCACCGATCCCGAGCCGCGCGGTGATGCGCGCCGCCGCCATGTCGGCCGCGGCGGCCTTCGCCGTTGCACCGAGGTCGAGACGGACGCCGACGGGGAGCCGGAGGAACGTGCCAGACAGCAGGATGCGCTGCCACGCCGGTCGCGTGTCGAGCGACGCGGCGACGGCACCGGGACCGCGCTCGTCGCGCGTGGCGGCTGCCGGGTGGGGTGACCCGTCGGTGGCGAACGCCGCGTCGTAGCCGAGGGAGACCATGCGGGACCCGAGGGTCGGGTCGACGTCGCCCTCGCTGAGCCGTGCGGCGTCGAGCGCCTGGTGCACGAGGGAGGCGAGGAGCGGCGAGACCTCGGCACCGCGTTCGAGCTCGGCGGCGCGCGCCTCGAGCTCGGAGTCGCTGCGGAAACGGCTGCAGGCGGCGTCGACGGCGTCGGTGACCTCGCGGACGCAGGCCTCGGCGGCGGCGAGGTGGCGTCGGTCCCGGTGGTCGAGCACGACGCGGGCGGTGGTGGTCCAGAGTTCCCACTCGGTGGCGGCGCGCACGTCAGGACCCCGTGGTGGTGGCGTCGGACGAGGAGTTGCTGTTGCCCTGCGTCACGCCGGAGCTCGTGCTGGAGCTGTCGCTGCTGGAGCCGGTCGAGCTGGAGCTGTCGCTGCTTCCGGTCGAGTTCGAGTTGTCGCTGCTGCCGCTCGAGCTGCTGCCGGAGCTGCCGCTCGTGGTGCTGCCGCTCGTGCTCGTGCTGGTCCCGGTGTCGCTCGTGCCCTGCTCGTGCCCGATCCACACCCCGGCGCCGGTGACCATCGCGACCACCAGACCGCCGAGGCTCACCAGGGAGCTGGTCGTCTTGAACCTGTTCGTGAAGCCCATCGTTCCTCCTCGTCCGTCATGACGAGGTTCCCCGGCGGATCCATGAGCGGGTTCGGTGGGAGCTGTGTCCCGGCTGGACGCTCCGTCCGTACCGTTCGGATCCTCCGATCAGCGCTGCAGACCGCCGAGGAGGGTCGCGAAGTCCGGCGTGGCCGGCAGGGCGTCCGCCTGCTGCGGCGCCCGACGGGAGGCCCGGATCGCCCAGGCGAGGTCGCCGCCGGCCCGGCGGATGCGTGCGTCCAGGGCGGCTTCGTCGCTCCCCCAGTCCTCCGTCGCGGCGAACACGCCGGTCGGGACCACCGCGGCGCGGAGGTAGGCGAACACGGGGCGGAGGGCGTGCTCGAGGGCCAGCGAGTGCCGGGCCGTGCCCCCGGTCGCACCGAGGAGCACGGGCGTGTCGGTCAGGGCGTCCTTGTCGAGCACGTCGAGGAACGACTTCGCGAGCCCGCTCACCCCCGCTGTGAACACCGGCGTGACGAACACGACGGCGTCGGCCTCGACGACCGTGGCGATCGCCTCCGCGAGCGCCGGTGCGGCGAAGCCGGTCAGCATCGCGTCGACGACCTCGTGCGCGAGCGGTCGGAGTTCGACGTGCCGGATCGCGGCGGAGGTACCCTCGGCGCGCAGGGCGTCGACGGCGGCCTGGCCGAGGCGATCGGCGAGCAGCCGGGTGGAGCTGGGGTCCGAGAGTCCTGCGGAGACGACGGCGATGGTGGTCATGGTGGTTCCCGACTTTCGATGCGTTTGCATGAACATCGTACCGAACCGCGCGACGGGCGCAACCATTCCCGCCCGGTCACCACGGGCCTCCCGGCCGGGAACGGACGAACGCCCGGTCTTCCGAGGAAGACCGGGCGTTCAGTCGAGCAGTGTCCGCGTGGGACTCAGCGGCGCAGGCCGAGGCGCTCGATGAGCGCACGGTAGCGGTTGATGTCCACGTCGGCGAGGTAACCGAGGAGGCGGCGACGCTGACCGACCATGAGCAGCAGACCACGACGCGAGTGGTGGTCGTGCTTGTGCTCCTTGAGGTGCTCGTTCAGGTCGTTGATGCGACGCGTCAGAACGGCGACCTGGACCTCGGGGGATCCGGTGTCGCCCGGGTGGGTCGCGTACTCTTCGATGATCTCCTGCTTGACCTTCGCGTCAAGTGCCATGGATGATCCCCTTTCCTGTCCGTTGCGCGGTGCCCGTGCCTGCTGCACGAGCGCTCTTTGTCCGCGGCCGTTCGACGGCAACCGGAGAAGACTACCAGAGGATCATGCCGTCCGGGGTCGCAGGCGCCGTCGCCGACGGGCCGGCAGCAGGCTCCGGAACAGGCCGGCGAGGGTCGCCCCGAGGAGTCCGCCGAGGCCGTTCGACAGTACGTCGCGGGGGTCGGACACGCGGTTCGGCAGGTAGGCGCCCTGGTACAGCTCGATGCCGCTGGAGAGGGCGACGGCGACGAGCGCGCCGAGCACCCACCACCGGCGGGGCAGCCACGCGGCGGCGAGCATGCCGACCGGCACGAACATCGCGATGTTCGCGAGGAACTCGGTGCGGTCGTACGACAGCCAGGTGCTCCCGGTCAGACGCTGGGCCCACCGGATGGCGTGCTCGACGAGCGAGCTCTGCGCGGCCGTGAACACCTGGGGCGTGAGGGTCATCCGCCAGATCACCCACGCGTACCCGACGGTCAGGGCGAGGAGGAGGAGTTTCCGGAGCATCCGCAGAGTCTGCCGCACCGACGCTCGGGATCGGCTGGCCCACGCCTGGCAGATCGCCCCGAGCGACTCCCCGCTGCCGCCGGGAGCCTGCGACGATGGACCCCATGACGGACCAGGGGAACCGCTCGCCACGGGGACGGCGGTCGTCGGCGCGCCGGCAGTGGTGGTGGATCGGCGGGACGATCGGACTCGTCGGCGCGTTCGTCCTGGCGGGCGTCCTCGTCCACCCGCACGACGAGCCCCTGGACGATCGCCGCGGGGTCGTGCACCGGTCGACCGCCGCGCAGGCGTTCCCGGGCGGACTCGCGACGCAGCCCGGTGCGCTGAACCCGGCGCGGCAGCGCGAGACCGCGGCCCGGGCGGCCGGGCAGGACTCCACCGCGGCCGAGATCGCCGTCATCGCGGACCAGCCGATCGCCACCTGGCTCACCGACGACTCGACCACGAGGACCCGTCAGACCGTCCGGCAGGTGGTCCAGCACGCCCGGGAGCAGCACCGCACCCCCGTCTTCGTCCTCTACGACGTGCCGGACCGCGACTGCGGCCACTACTCAGCGGGCGGGAACTCGGCCTCCGGCTACGTGCCGTGGGTGCGATCGGCGGCGCGGGCGATGGCGGGCAGCCACGCCGTCGTGCTCGTCGAACCCGACTCGATCGCGCAGATCCAGGTGTGCCCTCGACTCCGGTCGACGCGGCTGCCGCTGCTGCACCAGGCCGTCGACGCGCTCAGCGGGCACGGGCTGACGGTGTACCTCGACGGCGGCAACGAACGCCGTGTCCCCGTCGCCACGCAGGCCCGGTGGCTGCGGGACGCCGGCGTCGACCGGACGCAGGGGTTCTTCACCAACGTGTCGAACTTCTACCGCGTCGACACCGAGCGGACCTACGCGGACGAGCTCGCCGACCGGATCGGCGGGGACCCGCACTTCGTCATCGACGTCTCCCGGAACGGGCGGGGCTGGCGCGGCACCTGGTGCAACCCCCGGGGCGCCGGACTCGGGCAGACGCCGCACGTCACCCGCGGCACCACCCGGCTGGACGCCCTGCTCTGGGTCAAGACGCCGGGGCTCAGCGACGGCACCTGCAACGGCGGTCCCGCGGCCGGGCAGTGGTGGGAGTCGTACGCCCTGGCGCTCGTCGCCAACCGCAGAGCGGACTGACCGCGCTGTCGGACCCCGCGGACTGACCGCGCTGTCGGACCCCGGTGGTTGCATGTCGCCATGACCCCGACCGCCCGGATCCACTCCGTCGTCCCGCCGTACCTCCTCCGCGCCGTCGCCGACGCGGCGGACTTCCCCCGGGCCGCGTCGGCCGCCCGCACCGCGCTCGCCTCGCTCGAGGTCGTCCAGCGGCCGAAGCACGAGGTCCGCAACGCGCCGGAGCCGGTGGCCGGGGCGCTCGACCGCTCCCCGCAGCGCACGATCTCCGACGCACACGGGACCACCACGCTGCCGGGCGACGTCGTCCGTCGCGAGGGCGACCCGGCGACCGGGGACGCTGCCGTCGACGAGGCCTGGACGGGCCTCGGGGACACGCACGCCTTCTGGCTCGACGTCTTCGGGCGCGTGTCGATCGACGGCGCGGGCCTGGCGTTGGACGCCACGGTTCACTACGGCCACGACTACGACAACGCCTACTGGGACGGCAGCCGCATGGTGTTCGGGGACGGCGACGGCGAGGTGTTCGAACGCTTCACCATCGCGGTCGACGTCATCGGGCACGAACTCGCGCACGGTGTCACGCAGTACACCGCGGACCTGACGTACGAGGGGCAGTCGGGCGCGCTCAACGAGTCGATCAGCGACGTGTTCGGCTCGCTGGTGCTGCAGTACGCGCGGAAGCAGACCGCCGACCAGGCCTCGTGGCTGATCGGCGAGGGCCTCTTCACGCCTCGGGTGCACGGGGTGGCCCTGCGGTCCATGAAGGCCCCCGGTACGGCCTACGACGACCCGGTGCTCGGCAAGGACCCGCAGCCGGCGACGATGGCGGGCTACGTCGACACGACGGACGACAACGGCGGCGTGCACACCAACTCCGGCATCCCCAACCACGCGTTCTACCTCGCCGCCACCGCGATCGGCGGCAACGCCTGGGACGGTGCCGGTGCGGTCTGGTGGGACGCGCTCACCTCGGACGCGACGACGAAGTCGATCGACTTCGCGGGGTTCGCCGGCGTGACCGTGACGGCCGCGGCCTCGCGCTTCGGGGACAGATCGCGCGAACACGCGGCGGTCGAGCAGGCCTGGCGCGACGTCGGCGTCCTGAGCTGACCCGCCCGGTGCCGCCGGCGTACGGTCAGGGCATGCACATCGCCGTCCGCCGGACCGGGGGCTTCGCCGGGACCACCCGGGGGTGGCGTGTCGACACGGACACCTGTGCCGACCCCGACGGGTGGAGGGAGCTCGTCGGCGCGCTCCCCCACGAGGTCCCCGCGCCGTCGCCCGCGGTCCGCGACGACTTCACGTGGACGATCACGGTCGAGGAGCGCTCGGTGACCATCCCGGGCAGTCGCCTCGACGGGGAGTGGGCGACCCTGGTGTCCCGCGTCCGCAACGAGGGCGACCCCGACACCGGCTGACCCGCGCTGCGCCGCGCCCTGTCCGGCAGGAGGCACCGCGCCAGCCTGCCACGCGCCTCCCGTCCGACGCGCGGCAGCGCACGACGCGGGCCGCTCCGACCCACGCGCGCCCACGGTGCAGCGTGCCTCCGGTCGTGCGGCGTGGCACGCGCCTGCCGCGGGTGGGTGGGGCCTCAGGCGACGTCGACGACCGTCAGGCGCCGCGTCGGCCGCGTCATGGCGACGTAGACCGCCGCGGCAGCCCGCGCCGCGTCCGCGCCGACCCGCTCGGGGTCGACGAGCAGCACCCCGTCGAACTCGAGCCCCTTCGCGTCGGCCCCGGTGAGCACCGTGACGGACCCCGGCCGCGGCGAGCCGAGGGACCGGACGTCGGCCTCGGTCCGCGCGAGTCGCTGCCGCACGGCATCGACGTCGGCCTCCGGCACGATCACACCGACCGTGCCCGAGCCGATCGCAGCGCGCTCGTCGTCGACCAGCGACGCGACGGTGTCGAGCACCGCCCCCCGGTCGACCCGCACGCGCTGCACGGGGTCGCCATCGCGAACGGCCTCGGTCCGGGTGACCACGAGTCCCGCGGCCTCGGCGTACTCCCCGGCTGCACGCACGATCGACCGCGGCGTGCGGTAGTTGACGGTGAGCTCCTCGATGCGGTGCTCAATCGGCACCTGCGGGGCACGGCCACGACGACGACGGGCGAGCGCGCCGACGACGTCGTCCCAGGTGCGGGCGGCCCCCGGCGAGGATCCCTGCGCCATGTCGCCGACGATCGTGAACGACCGCAGCGGGTTCCGACGGGCGAGGATCCGCCACTGCATCGGGGAGAGCTCCTGCGCCTCGTCGACGACGATGTGCCCGTAGGTCCACTCGCGGTCCTCGGCGGCGCGCTCGGCCGTGGTGCGGGGGTCGCCGCCCTCGGCGAAGGACCCGGCGACCTGCTCGGCGGTGACGATGCCCTCGACGCCCATGTTCTCGATGGCCTGACGCGCGTTCTCGATGTCGCGGTTCCGACTCGCCTTCGCGGCTCGCTTGGCAGCGCCGCCGGTGGGATCGAACGGGCCGAGCAGCTCGGCGGCCTCGTCGAGGAGCGGGACGTCCTCGACCGTCATCGCGGACCCGCGTGGGCGGAGCAGCAGGGCGCGGCGCTCCGGGGTCCAGTTCGGGGTCAACGACGCGAGCCAGTTCGGACGGGCGTAGAGGTCCTCCACGAGCTTCTCGGCCGGGAGCGGCAGCCACGCGGTGTTGAGCAGGACACGGGCGTCGTACGAGGAGCGGATGTCCTCGCGGAGGACCTTCTCGTCCGCCTCGTCCACGGTCGTCCCGCGCTCGCGCAACTGGTCGGCGAGCAGCCGGGTCATCGCGTCGAGGGCGATCTTGTTGAACGTCACCCGCGCGACGTTGTGGGGCTTGCCGCGGTCCTGCGCCCGCTTCATGGCGTCGGCGACGAGCTGCGGCGGGACCACCAGCCGTTCCCCCTCGACGTCGAGCGTGACGGGCTCGGTCGGCACGACCTGCCGCGAGCGGACGGCACGGCGGAGCAGGGACGCAATCTCGGCCGAGCCCTTGACGGCGGCGACGTCCCGCTGGTCGTGCGTCGTCGCGTGCACGCCCGGGTAGAGCGACCCGAGCGAAGCCATCACCACGCCGGTCTCGCCGAGGGAAGGCAGCACCTGCTCGATGTAGGTCAGGAACGCCGGGGACGGCCCGACCACGAGCACGCCGGACCCGCGGAGCCGCTCGCGGTACGAGTACAGCAGGTAGGCGGCACGGTGGAGTGCGACCGCGGTCTTGCCGGTGCCGGGGCCGCCCTGCACGATGAGCACACCCTCGAGCGGGGAACGGATGATGCGGTCCTGCTCCGCCTGGATCGTGGCGACGATGTCGGTCATCCGGCCGGTGCGCTCCGCGGTGACGGCGGCCAACAGCGCGCCCTCGCCCTGCAGGTGCGTCCGCTCGTCGTCGTAGAGCGCGGCGTCGAAGACCTCGTCCTCGACCCCGACGACGCTGCGTCCGTCGAGCGTGAGGTGCCGCCGGGCCCGCATGCCCATCGGGTGCGCCGCGGTCGCCTGGTAGAACGCGCTCGCCCCGGGCACGCGCCAGTCGAGCAGGAGCGGCCGGTGGTCGTCGTCGCGGAGGCCGACCCGGCCGATGTACCGGAACGTGTCCTCGTCGCTGTCCGGCTCGGCGACCTCGAGCCGGCCGAAGACGAGCCGGTCGCCGACGCGTTCGAGCGTCGCGATGGTGTCCTCGTAGAGCCGGGCGTACGCGTCGCGCTCGCTGCGGCTCTGGTGGTTCCCGCCGACCGCCTGACGGCGGGTCTCGGCGAGACGCTGCTCGGCCTCGGCGGTCAGTTCGTCGAGCCGGGCGAAGAGCCCGTCGACGTAGCCACGCTCGCGGTCGATCTCGGTCGGTTCGGACACACGCCACCCTTCGGGAAACAGGGGTGTCCAGTGTAGTCCCGCGGGACCGACACCGGAGACGTCGCGACGCGACCGCGGAACGACGGGAGGCACGTGGTTCTGCCCGCCCGACACCGCGCTCCGGACACAGCACCGCGATCTTCCACGGTGCTGTGTCCGGAACCTGGTTCCGGGGCGAGGGACCGGGCCGTCTACATCTCCTCGTGCGTGTCCGGGTCACCGTCCCAGAGGCGCCCGCGCTCGAGCGCGGAGATCGCCTGGACCTCGTCGTCGGTCAGCTCGAAGCCGAAGACGTCGAGGTTCTCGCGCTGCCGCGAGGCGTCCCCCGACTTCGGCACCGGCACGGCACCGAGCTGCACGTGCCAGCGCAGCACGACCTGACCGGGCGTGACACCGTGCGCCTCGGCCGCCGCGACGACCGGCTGCTCGGACATGAGCTCGGACTGCTTCGCGAGCGGGCTCCAGCTCTCGGTCACGATGCCGAGCTCCTGGTGCACCTTCCGCAGCGCTGCCTGGGGGAAGTACGGGTGCAACTCGACCTGGTTCACGGCCGGAGCGACCCCGGTGGCGTCGACGATCCGCTCCAGGTGCTCCGGCGTGAAGTTCGAGACACCGATCGAGCGGACCTTGCCCGCGTCGCGGAGGTCGACGAACGCCTTCCACGTGTCGACGAACTTGTCGACCGACGGGTTCGGCCAGTGGATGAGGTACAGGTCCACGTGGTCGAGACCGAGGTTCGCGAGCGACTCGTCGATCGAGCGGTGCGCCTCGTCGTAGCCGTGGTGGCGCCCCGGCAGCTTCGTCGTGACGACGAGGTCCTCACGGTCGACGCCGGACTCGCGGACCGCGCGGCCGACGGCGTCCTCGTTGCCGTAGTTGAGGGCGGTGTCGAGCAGCCGGTAGCCGCTCGCGATCGCGGCGAGCACCTGCTGCGTGCCCTCGTCGCCGTTCAGGCCGTAGGTGCCGAGGCCGAGCTCGGGGAACCGGTGGCCGTCGTTCAGCTCGATCGTCGGGGCGCCGACCTGCATCAGCGGACCCCGAGCAGGTCGATGACGAAGATGAGGGTCTTGCCGGAGAGGAAGTGTCCGCCGCCGGCCGGGCCGTAGGCGAGCTCCGGCGGGACGACGAGCTTGCGGCGACCGCCGACCTTCATGCCGGGGATGCCCTCCTGCCAGCCGCGGACGAGCGCCGCGAGCGGGAAGTCGATCGGCTCGCCGCGGTTCCAGGAGCTGTCGAACTCCTCGCCCGACTCGTACTCGACACCGGCGTAGTGGACCTTGACGGTCGAGCCGGCCGTGGCCTCGTCGCCGGAACCCTCGACGATGTCGGTGATCACGAGCTCGGTGGGGGCCGGGCCCTCGGGGGCGTCGAACTCGGGCTTGCTGTTGAGGTCAGTCATGCCCGTCAGTCAACCAGGTCGGTCACTGGGCGATCCCGGGCCGCGCGGGTGTCTCGCTGCCCGCGAACGGGCGGTTCCGGCAGCGCCACGTGGACGATCGGCGCGCATTCCGCCCGCCCGCGCCACCGGACCACCCGCGGGCACCCCGGCTGCACCAGAATGGTTCCACCGTGACACGATCCGACACCACTCCGCGCCGCCGCCTACTCGCCGACCTCACCCCGCTCCGCCGCTCCCCCGCGTTCGCGCGGCTCTGGGCGGGCACGGCGATCGCGGGCATCGGCACGCAGATGACCACCGTCGCGGTCGGCCTCGAGGTCTACGAGATCACCCACTCGACCTTCGCCGTGGCACTCGTCGGGGTGATCGCCCTGGTGCCGATGATCGTCGCGGGCCTGTACGGCGGGATGCTCGCGGACGCGTTCGACCGGCGACTCGTCGCCCTCGTCTCGGCGGTCGTCGCCTGGGCCGCGGTCGCCCTCATCGCCACGCACGCCTGGCTCGGGCTGCACAGCGTCGCGCTGCTGTACGTGCTCGCCACGGTGAACGCCGTCGCGGCGACGGTGAGCAACGCCTCCCGGTCGGCGATCGTGCCGCGGCTCGTCGGGACGGACCTGCTCCCCGCGGCGAGCGCCCTCGGCGGCATCGCGTCCGGGTTCCAGGTCACGATCGGTCCGGCGATCGCCGGCGTGCTCATCGCGGGCGTCGGCTTCGCCCCGACGTACACGATCGACGTGGTGCTGTTCACGTTCGCGTTCCTCGGGGTGTTCACGCTGCCGCGGATGGCCGCCGAGCACGACGCCCTCCGCCCGGGGCTGAGCTCGCTCGTGGAGGGCGCGCGGTTCCTCCGGCGGTCGCGCAACATCACCATGACGTTCGTGCTCGACATCGTCGCGATGACGTTCGGGCAGCCGCGCGTGCTGTTCCCGGCGATCGGTGCGCTCGTGATCGGCGGCGGGTCGATCACGGTCGGCACCCTGACGGCCGCGTACGCGATCGGTGCCCTGCTGTCGAGCGTGTTCTCCGGTCCGCTCGGCCACGTGCGGCGGCAGGGCGAGGCCGTCGGCTGGGCGATCACGGCCTATGGCGGGGCGATCGCGGCGTTCGGTGTCGTGATCGCGGTCGCGCACCTGCTCGGCGGGCGCTCCGGCGAGCGCTTCGACGCCGGGATCCTGCCGGCGCTCGGGCTCGCGGCGCTGTTCCTGGCGGCGGCGGGCGGCGCGGACAACGTCAGCTCGGTGTTCCGGAACACGATCCTGCAGGCGGCGGCACCGGACGGGATGCGGGGGCGGCTGCAGGGCATCTTCATCGTGGTGGTCACGGGCGGCCCGCGCGTGGGTGATCTGTACGCCGGGCTCGTCGTGGCGGCGGGCATCGCGTACCCGCCGATCATCGGGGGCGTGCTCATCATCGGGCTCGTCGCGCTGCTGCTCCGGCTCGTGCCGTCGTTCCGCCGGTACGACGCGCTCGACCCGCACGCGAACTAGCCGCGGGGAGGTCGGTCGCTTCCGCGAAAGCGACAGTTCGCACGCCTGCGGAACCACGAAACTGTCGCTTTCGCGTGGGCGTTTCGAAGGGGGTCCCACCAATGTGTCGCTTCCGCGACGTCGTCGCGACCACCCGACGGACGGGAGGCGCGGCGCGGGCCCGCCCCGTGCCTCCCGTCCGGATCCAGGTAGTTTCGTACGCATGCCGGAACGCGACGCACGCGCCGTCCAGCGGACCGGGGTCCGCGCGGTGGTCCGTCGTACCTACCACTCGGTGATCCGGCACCGGGTCGTGGACGCCGCGGCATCCCTGACGTTCTTCGCCACGCTGACGGTGTTCCCGACGGCCCTCGCGGTGGTCTCCGCCCTGGCGATCGTGGACCGATCGGGCGACGGGCTCGAGGACATCATCCAGGTCCTCGGGTTCATCGTGCGGCCGGAGACCGCGCAGCACCTGGAGCAGCCGCTCCGGCAGCTGCTCTCGCTCGACAACCCGTGGCTCGGCTTCGCGACCGGGGTCGTGCTGACGCTGTGGTCGCTGTCCGGCTACGCGACCGCGTTCGGGCGGGCGATGAACACCGCCTACGAGGTCGAGGAGGGTCGGCGCATCTGGAAGTTCCGCAGCATGATGCTCCTCGTCACGCTGCTCGTCATGGTCGGTGGCGCGATCGCGATCCTCATCCTGCTCGGCACGCCGACCGTGGCGACCGCGATCGTCGACCAGCTCGGGTGGCCGTCGTGGGTGACCCTGCTGTGGAACACGGCGAAGTGGCCCGTGCTGGCGGCGGACCTCGTCGTGATGGTCGCGGTGCTGTACTACGCGACGCCGAACGTGCGGACGCCGCAGCTCCGGTGGGTGTCGGCCGGTGCCGCGTTCGCCATCGTGACCTGGGCCATCGCGACCTTCGGCTTCGCCGTCTACGTCGAGACCGTCGGCGGGAGCAACCGGGCGTACGGGTGGCTCGGCGGCGCGATCCTGCTCCTCGTCTACCTGTACATCTCGAACTTCGTGCTCGTGGTGGGCGGTGAGCTCGACTCCGAGGTGATCCGGATGCGCCAGCTCCTGGCCGGGATCGAGGCCGACGAGACCATCCGGCTCCCGCTGCGCGACGTGACGCGCAACTTCACGCTCGCCCGGTGGCGGGACGCCGACATCGCCACCGCACACCAGGTCCGCGTCGAGGCCGCGCAGCTCCCCCGGGACGACGACGAGTCGGCGAAGGAGGCGCACCTGCGTGACCTCGCGGGCAAGGTCCAGGTCAGCGAACCCCCGATGCCGTAGTGGCACCGGGGGGGTCCTGACGCACGGTCTCAGCGCTCGCGCGCGGCCTGGTCGAGCATCTCCTCGGTGACCACCGGGATCGCTCCCGTCGCCAGCTCGATCCCGGAGAGCCGTGCCGGCGAGAGGACCCGCTGCACCTGGTCCGCCTCCATCAGGCCGGCAGCCGTCACGAGGGTCGCGATGGGCGTCGACGTCGTCAGGGCCGTGTGCGCGATCGACGCCGCGGCCGCGTAGCCGATGTAGGGCGTCAGCGCCGTGACCACACCGACGTTCGTGTCCACCTGGGCCGCGAGCTTGGCCTCGTTCGCCTCGATGCCGACGACGCAGTGCTCGCGCAGGGTCTGGCAGCCGTTCGCCATCCACTGCAGCGACTGCATGATCGAGTGCGCGATGATCGGCTCGAACGCGTTGAGCTGCAGCTGCCCGCCCTCGGCCGCCATCGTCACCGTGGTGTCCGCCCCGACGACCGCGAACGCGATCTGGTTCACGACCTCGGGGATCACCGGGTTGACCTTGCCCGGCATGATCGACGAACCCGCCTGCCGGGCCGGCAGCGTGATCTCGCCGAGTCCTGCCTGCGGTCCGGACGCGAGCAGCCGCAGGTCGTTGCAGATCTTCGAGAGCTTCGCCGCGCTGCGCTTCACCGTGCCGGACAGCGTCATGAACGCACCGGCGTCGCTCGTCGCCTCGATGAGGTCGGGAGCGGTGACGATGTCGAGCCCGGACGCGATCTGCAGCTGCCTCCGGACCTCGTCGCGGTACAGCGGGTCGGCCGTGATGCCCGTCCCGATGGCCGTCGCGCCGAGGTTCGTCTCGGCGAGGAGCGGCGTCACCTTCGACAGCAGGAGCACGTCCTCCTGGATGGTGTGGGCGAAGCCGGTGAACTCCTGCCCGAGCGTCATGGGCACCGCGTCCTGCAGCTGCGTCCGGCCGATCTTGAGCACGTCGGCGAACGCGCGCCCACGCTCGGCGAACGCGTCGGACAGCTGCTCGAGCTGTCCGATCAGGCGCTGCACGCCGAGGATCATCGCGAGCTTGATGCTCGTCGGGTAGGTGTCGTTGGTCGACTGGCTGCGGTTGACGTGGTCGATCGGGTGCAGGAAGGCGTAGTCGCCCTTCTCGCGTCCGAGCAGCTCGAGGGCGCGGTTCGCGAGCACCTCGTTGGTGTTCATGTTCGTGCTCGTGCCCGCGCCGCCCTGGACGATGTCCACCACGAACTGGTCGCGGAGCCGGCCGTCCCGGACCTCCTGGGCAGCGGCGTCGATGGCGTCGGCTCGCTCGCCGTCGAGCACCCCGATCGCCTTGTTCGCCCGGGCCGCGGCCTGCTTCACGGTGGCGAGGGCCTCGACGAGGTCCGGGTAGACCGCGATCGGCACGGAGGTGATCGGGAAGTTCTCCAGCGCGCGGAGGGTGTTGATGCCCCAGTACGCGTCGACGGGGACCTCGCGGCTGCCCAGGGAGTCGGTCTCGGTACGGGTGGGTCGTGGTGCGTCGTTGCTCACCCCGTCAGGCTAGTCCGAACCGTCCGGCCGGTCCTGCTGTCCGGCGGAGTCGCGTGTCGGCGTGCGGTGGTCACCACGTGACGGACGGGAGGCACGGTGCCGGCTGGCACGGTGCCTCCCGTCCGTCACGTGGACCCGTCGCGCACGACGGGCAGCGCGGAACGCGCGGTGCGCAGCCAGCGGCGCGCAGCCAGCGGCGCGCGGCCAGCGGCGCGCGGCGCACAACCCGCGGCGCGCGGTGAGCGGGGCGCAGTCCGCGGTGGAATCAGTGGAACTGCGGGACGATGAGGTAGACGCCGTAGAGCACGGCCGCGCCGCTCACGGCGAAGCACAGGACGGCGAGCGCGCGGAACCCGCGCACCGCGGGCGGGGTGGACCCGGGCAGCGGGAACCCGGCCGTCGCCGGACCCACGGTGCCGTCGTCCTTCACGCTGTACTTGCCGGCGCGGGTGTCGGCGGCGCTCCAGAAGCGCAGGCCGATCGAGTAGACCGTCACGACGAAGCACGCCGCGACCACGGAGACGAGTGCGACCGCGACGAACGCGAGCCAGTCGATGCCCATCAGCGACGTCCTCCCTTGCGTGCGGCCATGCGGCGGAGCGTGCGCTCCCGGCTCAGTTCCGCGCGGCGGGCCGAGACGACCTCGCGGCGCTTCTTGCGCTGCATGTCGCGGCGCTCCTTCCGGGTGAGGACGGCGTTCGCGGCGACGTCGACCTCGATCGCGGCGGCCTGGTCGTGGGGCTTCCGGAGCGACCAGAGGTACAGGCCGAGGATCACGGCGGCACCGATGACGGCGTCGATCACGAGCCCGATGACGCCGATGCGCGCGATGCCCGAGGCCACCGCGCCGACCGCGGCGGCGGCGGGCAGGGTGATGAACCAGGCGATCACGATCTTGCCGGCGGTCGACCACTGGATCTTCGAGCCGCGGCGACCGAGACCGGCTCCGATGATCGAGCCGGACGAGACCTGCGTGGTCGACAGCGCGAAGCCGAGGTGGCTCGACGCCAGGATCGTGGCGGCGGTCGAGGCCTCGGCCGCGAAGCCCTGGGTCGCCCGGATCTCGGTGATGCCAGAGCCGAGCGTGCGGATGATCCGCCAGCCACCGGTGTACGTGCCGAGGGCGATGGCGAGGGCGCAGGCGACGATCACCCAGAACTGCACGCCGGAGTCGGCGGACTGCGCCCCGGAGGCGATGAGCGTCAGGGTGATGACGCCCATCGTCTTCTGCGCGTCGTTCGTGCCGTGCGCGAGCGACACCATCGAGCTCGTGAAGATCTGGCCGAAGCGGAAGCCGCCCCGCTCGTTCGGGAAGACCGGGCGTCGCGTGATCCGGTACGCGATGCGCGTCGACAGGAAGGACACGAGCGCCGCGATGACCGGCGACAGCACGGCCGGGATGATCACGACGGTCATGAGCGCGAGGTAGTTGACCGACCCGAAGCCGGCCCCCACGATCGCGGCCCCGATCAGCCCGCCGAACAGGGCGTGCGACGACGACGACGGCAGGCCGCGCAGCCACGTGATCATGTTCCACACGACCGCGCCGATGAGCCCGGCGAAGATCATCTCGGGGCTGATCGCGACGCCGCCGGGGCCCTCGTTGATGAGCCCGTGCGAGATCGAGGTCGCGACGGCGGTGCTGAGGAACGCACCGATCAGGTTGAGCACCGCTGCGACGGTGACCGCGACCTTGGGCTTCATGGCGCCGGTCGCGATCGGGGTCGCCATCGCGTTGGCGGTGTCGTGAAAACCGTTTGTGAAGTCGAAGAAGAGGGCCAACGCGATGACCAGGACGACTATGAGTGTGATGTCCACCGCGGGAAAGTGTCCCAGGCTGTCGGCCCGAGCACAAACCCTGCCGTTCACCCGACGTTCACGTGACCTGTCGATCCGTTCAGGAAACGAACCATCTCGATGAGAAGATGGCGGTGTGGACACCGTCGAGCTGCTCATCCTGCTGATCGGCTCGCTGGCCGTGACGGGGTTCGCCCGCGCCAAGGGCCTCCCCGCCCCGCTGCTCGTCACCGCGGTCGCCCTGGCCGTCTCGTTCGTGCCCGGACTGCCGCACATCGAGATCGACAGCGAGCTCATCCTGACGGTCGTCCTGCCGCCGCTGCTCTACTCGGCAGCGCTCGACGTCTCGTGGCAGAGCTTCCGCACGTCGATCAAGCAGATCCGCCGGCTCGGCATCTTCCTCGTGATCGTGACCGCGCTCGTCGTCGGGGTGGTCGCCTACCTGCTCATCCCGGACATGTCGCTGCCGGCGGCGATCCTCCTCGGGGCGATCGTGGCCCCGCCGGACGCCGTCTCCGCCGCGGCGATCGGTCGGAAGCTCGGCCTCCCCCGCCGCGTGATGACGGTGCTGTCGGGCGAGAGCCTGATCAACGACGCCGCCTCGCTGACCCTGGTCCGGGTCTTCACGCTCATCATCGCCGGCACCTCGCTGACGATCTGGCAGGACCTCGGCATCTTCGGGCTCGCGATCGGTGTCGGGCTCGTCGTCGGCGGGGTGCTCGGCGTCCTGGTGCACTGGATCCGCATGCGCATCAACGACCCGGTGGTCGAGACGATCATGAGCATCCTGCTGCCGTTCGTCGCCTACATCACGGCCGAGCACCTCTCGGGCTCCGGCGTCATCGCGGTCGTCACCGCCGGGCTCTACATCGGTTACAACTCGCCGAAGGAGGGCTACGCGACCCGGCTGCAGGAGCGACCGCTGTGGACGAGCATCGACGTCATCCTCGAGGGCTTCGTGTTCGCACTCATCGGACTGCAGCTCAACGACGTCGTGCAGAAGCTCGCCGCCAGCGACCGCAGCCTGGGCCAGACCCTGACCGCGGCCGTGGTGATCCTGCTCGTCGTCATCGTCGTCCGACCGCTGTTCGTCTTCGAGTCGTACGTGCGGAACCGGATCAACGGCCGGTGGCTCCGACCCCTCCGGGTCCGGGTCTCCCGCGGGCACCCCTCGCTCCGATGGCTCCGCGGCACGGCCGAGCCGAAGCTGAACTGGCGGGAGCTCACCGTGATCTCGTGGACGGGTATGCGCGGCGTGGTGACGCTCGCGGCCGCCGTGTCCGTCGTCGCCAGCCCAGTCGAGATCCCCGCGCAGGACACCATCTTCGTGATCGCGTTCATCGTGACGGTCGGGACGCTCCTGCTGCAGGGCCTCACACTGCCGTTCGTGATCCGGGCGCTCCGCGTGCAGGACCCGTCGGAGGGGATCGAGGACGTCCGCAGCGAGATGCGGCTCAACGAACGGACCACCCGTGCGGCGATCGACCTCATCGAGCAGCGGCGCCCGGAGTGGGGCGGGCGGTACGGACCCGAGGCGACGGACCTGTTCGTCGCACGGCTCAAGGCCCGGCTCGAACGCGCGGCCGAGACCTTCCGGCAGGACGCCCTCGAGGACGAGACCGAGGACCGCGGGCTGCCCGCCCGGCTGCGGGGGTCGCAGATGCAGGACATCCGACGCGACCTGCTCGACCGTCGCCGCGAGATCGTGCTCGAGGAACGGGAGAAGGGCAACCTCGACGAGGAGGTCATGCGCCGTGTGCTCGTGACGCTCGACGCCGAGGAACTCGCGATGGACTCGGCCCAGGCCTCGCGCAGCCGGAGCTGACGCGGTCCGCGTCCCGGGCGCTGTCGGACGCCCCGGCGTATCCTGGCGCTCCGTCACGAGAACAGGAGCACAGGGCCGAGTGAGCACCTCGCGGAACGACCTCCCACCGAAGCGGACCACCCGCCCGTCGACCCGCGGCACCCACCCCCGGCGCGGCTCGACCGTCGCGGGCTCCCGGCGCGTCCGACAGGCTCCCGTCCCGGAACCGCAGCGGATCAGCCGGTACCGCCGCTGGTACGGCACGCTCCACCCCTCGCTCCAGCTCATCGGGCTGCAGCTCTGGATGCCGCTGTTCTTCATCGTGGGGTTCTGCCTCTGCTACGTCTTCGCGTTCCACGCCCCGCACCCGCACGACGTCCCCGTCGCGCTGGTCGGCAGCGACCCGACGCTCGTCGCCGCGGTCGACAAGGCGCTCCCGGGCGAGTACGTGTTCCACGCCTACGACTCCCTCGCCGCGGCGAAGCGCGACGTCCTCGCGGGCAGCATGGCGGTCGCGTACGACCCGTCCGCGAACGAGTTCTTCAAGGCGAGCGCGCACCAGTTCCAGGTGGCCTCGCTCGTCCCGGCGACGCTGTCGGCGGTGGTCACGGCGACCGGGGCGGCGACACCGAAGGTCACGGAGCTGGCTCCGCTGCCCGCCTACGACGAGTACGGCACCGTGTCGATGTACGTCATGCTCGCGTGGTGCATCGGCGGCTACATGGTCGCGATGTTCATCGGGATCATGGGCGGGCCGCTGCGCCACCGGGTCCGGATGGCGGTCATCGTCGTCGGCGGTCTCGTCATCTCGCTGATCACGAACACCCTGGCCGGCCCGGTCGTCGGTGCTGTCCACGGGCACTTCGTCCCGCTCGTCCTCATTGCCTGGGGGTGGATCGTCGCCATCGGTCTCGCGGTCAACGGCCTGAGCTACTTCGCCGGGCGGTTCATCGCCGCACCGGCGATGATCTGCTTCGTCTTCCTGTCGATGCCGTCGTCCGGCGGCGCGTACCCGAAGTGGTTCATGCCGGAGCCGTTCGCGTGGCTCAACCACGTCGTCGTGGGCTCGAGCATGGTCGACATGATCAAGCACCAGGTCTACGGCGTGGGCCCCGGTCCCGCCCGCGGCCTGATCACCATGGGCTGCTACGCGGCGGCCGGGCTCGTCCTGATGTTCGTCGGCAAGAAGTGGTGGGAGCGGCGCCGCATCCGGGCGATCGTCACGGGCCGCACGACGATGTTCCAGGACGCGCAGAACGCCAACCGCGAGTTCCTCGGCAAGCAGCGGGACGCCGAACTCGAGCGCCACGGCCTCACCTCGACCGAGACGGGGACGCTCACCGTCCTGCACGACGACGAGTGGGAGGACGACCGCGTGAACGGTGACGTATTCATGGGCGGTCGCGACGGTCTCGAGACGGAGACGACGCCCACGGGTCGGATCCCGGTGGTCCGGTCCGGCGAGCGCCCGGCCCCCGCGGGACGGACGGGAGGCCCGACCAGCGGCCCGCGCACGCGTCCCGTCCCACGCGTGGACGGCTCCAGGGCGCCGGCCCGGTCCGACGCTCCGGTGCGGACGGGCGCCCGGTCCGGCAGTGCGCCGGAGGAACGGCCGCACGGACGGCACGCCGAGCGCTGACACCGCTCGGCGCGACGGGGACGCAAGCCGAGCGACACGCGCCGAGCGCTGACGCTGATCGGCAGGCCCGGGCGCCGACGGGCCGCCGCGTCGGGCGTATCCTGGGCCCATGACCCCGCGCATCGCTTGGCACCGCGTCCTCGTGACCGTCGTCGTCGTGTTCCTCGCCCTCGCGGTCGTGTTCTACGCGCTGAGCGTGTTCCTCGCGCCGGCCGACGGACGCAGCACCGCCGGCCTCTTCGTCGGGTGGGCGATGTTCGCGATGATCGGCGCGATCGGGTTCGGCATCGTGGACTTCTTCGTGCGCCCCCTCGGCGGCCGGAGCGGCGACGCCGACGTCATCGCCGCCGCCGAGGAAGCCCGCACGGGCAGCACCCGCACGCAGCAGGCTCGCTGATCAGGCTCCCGTGAACCCGGCGACCGTCGCGTTGTCGTCGGCGAACGTGAACCCCGCGCGGACCCGTCCCCCGTCGAGCACCCCGGGCAACCAGTACTTCGCGTCGTCCCACATCGCGTCGTAGGGCACGTCCCGCACCGGGATCCACCGGGGTTCGAGTTCGTCGCTGCCCGTCGGGTGTCCCTGCCAGCGGCGGCAGACGAAGACGTCGGAGACCTGGGACCAGGACGGGCGGAACGGGAACCGGTAGTCCAACGTGCCCCGCGCCTCCAGGTCGTCGGGGTCGAGCCGCAGGCCGACCTCCTCGGCCACCTCGCGCACGGCGGTGTCGACCGCGGCTTCACCGGGCTCCCGCTTGCCGCCGGGACCGACGAGACGACCCGCTCCGAGTCCGCGGCGCTTCTCGCCGAGCAGGACCTCGGGTCCGTCGACGCCGTCCCGCAGCAGGTACACGACGACCACGGCCGGGTGCTGGACGGTGCGGTCCTCGCGTTCGGTCACCGCTCCAGTGTGGCGTACGCTCGTTGCATGGCAGGCGTGCTGCGGGGGCATCATGGCTGAGTCCCGCAGGTCGGGGCGCAGCCTCGAGGTGCTGCGTGCCGAGGCCGCCGAGGAGATCTCGATGATCGTCGAGCACCGGAGCCGTCAGGGCGAGGACCCGTGGGACTTCATGCCGACGCTGCCGACCGTCGACGAGCAGGTCGTGCTCATCCTCCGCGCCGACTCGCTCGAACTCGACGCCGCCATCGGTCAGCGAGCCGCCCAGTGGGCGATGCACCCGGCGTCCGGCCAGGGCACCTCCCTCGGCGAGGAGTACCACCGACTGCGCCGGATCGCCCTGCAGCACCCGGAGCTCACCGAGGCCGTGTGGAAGCTGCTCGGAGCCCTGCCCGACGCCAGCTGAGCTGCGGTTGGATGGACGCATGACCGAAACCGTCCTCGCGATCCTCAACCAGCCCTCCCGCGACGCCGCGCCGCACGACCCGGACGCCGACGCGTTCTGGTTCGCCGCCCCGCTCGAGGAGCACGTGCAGGTGCAGGACCTCGGGATCATCCGCGGCGACGGCGTGTTCGAGACCATCACCGTGGTCGACGGTCGACCGCAGGCGCTCGAGCCGCACCTGGCCCGCTTCGAGCGGTCCGCGCGGATGCTCGACCTGCCGGTGCCCGACGCGGACGCCTGGCGCCGCGCGATCGAGGCCGTCTGCGCCGAGCTCGACCCCGTGCGCGAGGCCTTCGTGAAGACCGTGCTGACCCGCGGTGTCGAGGGCTCCGACCGCCCGACCGGCTGGGCGTACGCGGCGCCGTCGGGTGACCAGACGCCCGCACGCACCGAGGGCATCTCGGTCGTGACGCTCGACCGCGGCTACCGGCACGACGTCGAGCGCACGTCGCCGTGGCTCCTGCAGGGCGCGAAGACGCTGTCCTACGCGGTGAACATGGCGGCGCTGCGCGAGGCCGACCGGCGCGGTGCCGACGACGCGCTCTTCGTGTCGACGGACGGCTACGTGCTCGAGGGCACCCGCGCGAACCTCGTCATGTCCGTCGGCGGGCGGCTCGTGACGCCCCGGACGGACATCGGCATCCTCGCCGGCACCACGCAGGCCGACGTCTTCCGGTTCGCCGAGGAGGCCGGGATGGAGACGGCGTACGAACTCGTGACCCTCGCTGACCTCGAGGCCGCCGACGCGCTCTGGCTCGTCTCCAGCGTGCGGCAGGCCGCGCCGATCCGGTCGGTGAACGGGGCCACCCGGGCGATGGACCTGCCGCTCACCCAGCGGATCAACGAGTTCCTGCTGTCGCGCGAGGCATGACCGGTGCGGGTCGCGTCCACGGCGATCCGCGGACGGACGGGAGGCACGGTGCGGGCCCGCACCGTCCTCCCTCGCAAGCTCGGTCGGCGCGCCCGGCGCATCGCTCCGCGATGCCGCTGAGCCGGGCGCGCCCGTCCGTCAGGCGGTCACCAGCGGTCGCTGGTGACGCCCTGCCCGTCGGCCCACTCGAAGACCTGGGCGCCCTCGATCCAGACGCGCGTCGCGCGGCTGGTCGCGGCGAGCGGGTCGCCGTCCCAGAGGACGAGGTCGGCGTCGTGGCCGACCTCGAGCCGACCGACGCGGTCGCCGAAGCCGAGGATCTCTGCCGGGTTGACGGTGAGTGCCTCGAGCGCGGTCTGCCACGGCAGGCCCTCCTTGATCGCTGCCGTGGCCTGGTCGACGAGCATGTTGATCGGGACGACCGGCGCGTCGGTGGTGATCGCGACCCGCACGCCGGCGGCGGCGATCGTGGCGAGGTTCGGGATCCCGCGGTCGCGGAGCTCGACCTTCGACCGGCTCGTGAAGAGCGGGCCGTAGATCACCGGGATGCCCTTCTCGGCGAGGACGTCGGCGATCTTGTGCGCCTCGGTGCCGTGGTTCACGACGAGCCGGTAGCCGAACTACTCGGCGAGCCGGACGGCGGTGGCGATGTCGTCGTGGCGGTGGGTGTGCTGGTCCCAGGCGAGCTCGCCGTCGAGCACCCGGACGAGCGTCTCCTTCGTGAGGTCGCGGGCGAACGGCTCGCCCTTGGCCGCGGCGGCGTCGCGGGACGCCCGGTAGTTCTGTGCCTCGACGAAGGCGTCGCGGATGATCTTCGCGACGCCGAGGCGTGTGGACGGGGTCTGCCCCTTGCCGCCGTACACGCGCTTCGGGTTCTCGCCGAGCGCGCTCTTGACGCTCACCGAGTCCGAGATGAGCTGCTCGTCGATCGTCCGGCCGCCCCAGGTCTTGATCGCGACGGTCTGGCCGCCGATCGGGTTGCCGGAGCCGGGCTTGACGACGATGCTCGTGACGCCGCCGGCGAGGGCGTCGCGGAAGCCCTCGTCCTGGATGTCGACGGCGTCGATCGCCCGGACGCCGGCCATGTTCGGGCCGGTCATCTCGTTCGTGTCGTTGCCGGCCTCGCCGTTGGCCTCCTCGTGGATGCCGACGTGGCCGTGCGCCTCGACGAAACCGGGGACGAGCCAGGCACCGGTGGCGTCGACCACGGGCATGCCGTCGGGCGGCGAGACGTCCGGCCCGATCGCGGTGATCTTCCCGTCCTCGACGACGACCGCCCCGCCGTCGAACGCCGGGGAGGTGACGGGGACGACGTGGGCACCGGTGATGGCGAAGGTGTTGGTCATGCGGCCACGCTAGCGAGCGCGCGTGCATACGACATCCGGATTCATGGCGGCGCGGGTCGGAGGCGTCGTAGCGTGCTCGGCGACCACTCGGGGACGGAGGCACCGTGGAACGCATCGGAGCGGCAGGACCGGTTCCTACATGGCCGCCGCACACCCGGGCGGTCCGGTCGAGGCGGAGCAGCGCCCGGGGTCCACGGGCCGACCGGATGGTCACGCAGGTGACGACGTCCGTCCCACCGCGGATCGCCGACGCCGAGTGGTCACCCGACGCGGGCACCGCGCAGCTGCTCGCCCACGCGACGCACGCGCTCCGCACCCTCGACGCCGAGCACGGCACCGTCCTCGCGGGGCTGTCGTCGCTGCTCGTCCGGACGGAGGCGGTGGCCTCGTCACGCATCGAGCACGAGGACGCCACGATCGACGACGTCGCGCGTGCCGCGGTCGGCAGCCGGGCGAACCCGAGCGCGACCCTCGTGGTCCGCGCCGGAACGGCCCTCGAGCAGCTGGTGGCGAGCGCGGCGTCGGGCACGATCACGGCGGCGGCGCTGCTCGAGGCGCACCGGGTGCTCATGGCCGACGACCCCGTCGACGGACGGTACGCGGGGCACTGGCGGGACGTGCAGAACTGGATCGGAGGCGGCGCGACACCGCGACTCGCGGCGTACGTCCCGCCCCCGCCCGAGCTCGTGCCGGGCCTGGTCGACGACCTGCTCGCCTTCGTGCACCGGGACGACCTGCACCCGATCGCGCAGGCGGCCATCGCGCACGCTCAGTTCGAGTCCGTCCACCCGTTCACCGACGGCAACGGCCGGATCGGACGTGCCCTCGTCGGCGCGGTGTTCCGGCGGCGCGGTCTCGCAGCCCAGGTGACCGCCCCGATCGCCGTCGTGCTCGCGGCCGAGCGCTCCCGGTACTTCGGCCTGCTCACGACCTACCGGGACGGCGCGGTGGACGACCTCGTGCGGGACCTCGCGATCGCGATCGGCACGGTGAGCGACGAGGCCACCGTCACGGCGCTCCTGCTCGGCGAGCACCGCGACCGTGTCCGCGCCCACGGGGTGCCGCCCGCGCTCCTCCCGATCTTGACGAACGAGCCGTTCGTCACCGAGGACACGTGCGACCGGCTGCTCGGCGACCGGACGGAGAGCGTGACCGCACGGTTGTGTGCGGCCGGGCTCCTCATGCCCGTCACCGACCGAAGACGACGACGGGTGTGGCGGGTGATCGGGGTGGCGGACGAGCTCGAGGCGTTCGTCGAGCGCGTGGCCGACGGGGTCCGTGCCCGTGCCCGGCCGGCCGCGTGAGCCGACCGCCGCAGGGTGCTGCGCATAGGGTGGCATGGTGAGCAGCGAGCACGAACCGGCCACCCCGCCCACCGCCGCCAAGCACCCGGTCACCCGGACGCACCACGGCATCGACTTCGTCGACGACTACGAGTGGCTGCGCGACAAGGAGTCACCCGAGACGCTCGCCTACCTCGAGGCCGAGAACGCGCACACCGAGGCCGCCACGGCGCACCTCGGACCGCTCCGCGACCGCGTCTTCGCCGAGGTGAAGTCCCGCGTCCAGGAGACCGACCTCTCGGTCCCGGTCCGCATGGGCGACTGGTGGTACTTCACCCGCACCGCCGAGGGCTCGCAGTACGGCGTGCACTGCCGCGCCCCGATCAGCGGTCCGGACGACTGGACCCCGCCGTCGATCGAGGTGCCCGCGGACGGCGGGTCGTCCGCCCTGCCCGGAGAGGAGGTCGTCCTCGACGGCAACGCGCTCGCCGAGGGGCACGACTTCTTCTCGATCGGTACCTACGACATCAGCGACGACGGGACACGGCTCGTCTACGGCATCGACGTCGAGGGCGACGAGCGGTACACGCTGCGGGTGCGCGACCTGATGACGGGCCGGGACATCGGCGAAGAGATCCCGAACACCGGCTCCGGCGCGACCTTCGACCCGTCCGGCGGGTTCGTGTTCTACCCGACGGTCGACGACTCGTGGCGGCCGGACCGCATCTGGCGGCACGCGGTCGGCACCCCCGCGGCCGAGGACCTCGTCGTGTTCGAGGAGCCGGACGACCGGTACTGGGTGGGCGTGGGCGTGACCCGCTCGTCGCAGTACATCGTCATCGAGCTCGGGTCGAAGATCACGTCCGAGGCACTCGTCCTCGACGCCGCGGACCCGACCGGGGAGTTCCAGGTCGTGTGGCCGCGCCGCGAAGGCGTCGAGTACGAGATCGAGCACGCCATCGTCGGCGGCAGCGACCGCTTCCTCGTGCTGCACAACGACGGCGCCGAGAACTTCGAGCTCGTCGACGTGCCGGCCGACGACCCCACCTCCGAGCACGACCGTCGGGTCGTCGTCGCGCACCACCCCGAGCGCCGCATCGAGTCGGTCGACGCCTTCGCCGGCCACCTCGCACTCGAGTACCGGTCCGAGGCGCTCCCCCGTGTCGCGGTGATCCCCATCGAGGACGACGGCTACGGGGACGCACACGAGGTCCCCTTCGACGAGACGCTGTTCTCAGCGGGGCTCGGCGGCAACCCCGAGTGGGACCAGCCCACGCTCCGGATCGGGTTCACGTCGTTCGTCACCCCGTCGGAGGTGAGCGACCTCGACCTCGCGACCGGCGAGGTCACGGTCCTCAAGCGGCAGCCGGTGCTCGGCGGCTACGACCCGGACGACTACGTGCAGGAGCGTGACTGGGCGACGGCGTCGGACGGCACGCGGGTGCCGATCTCGCTCGTCTGGCGGCGCGACGCGGTCGAGGCCGACCGACCGGCTCCGCTCCACCTCTACGGGTACGGGTCGTACGAGCACTCGATCGACCCCGGCTTCAGCGTCATGCGGCTGAGCATGCTCGACCGCGGCGTCGTCTTCGCCGTCGCACACGTGCGCGGTGGCGGCGAGATGGGCCGGCACTGGTACGAGGACGGCAAGACCCTAACGAAGAAGAACACCTTCACGGACTTCGTCGCCGTCGCCGACCACCTCATCGCGACCGGCCGGACCACCGCGGACCGGCTCGTGGCCGAGGGCGGCAGCGCCGGCGGGCTCCTGATGGGCGCGGTCGCCAACCTCGCGCCGGACCGCTTCGCCGGCATCCTCGCCGCCGTCCCGTTCGTCGACGCGCTGACGAGCATCCTCGACCCGGACCTGCCGCTCACGGTCATCGAGTGGGACGAGTGGGGCGACCCGCTGCACGACCCCGAGGTCTACCGGTACATGAGCGAGTACTCCCCGTACGAGAACGTCCGCGAGGACGTGCAGTACCCGAAGATCCTCGCGGTGACGTCGATCAACGACACCCGCGTGCTGTACGTCGAGCCCGCCAAGTGGACGGCGCGGCTGCGCGAGGTCGGGGCGCCCGTGCTGCTCAAGACCGAGATGGCGGCCGGGCACGGCGGCGTCAGCGGGCGGTACGACTCGTGGAAGGAGCGGGCGTTCGAGCTCGCCTGGCTGCTCGACACGCTCGGCCTGGCCGAGGTCTCCCCCGCCGCCGACGCCCAGCCCATCGCCGCGGGATGAGCCACACCGCCCGCGCCCTGCCGTTCACACGCGGCCGGGCACGGCGCGGCGCGGTCACACCCGGTTGAGGGTGTGCACCGCCTCGTCGTAGCTCTGCTCGGCGAGCCGGACGCGGTCCCCGGCCAGCACCCCGTACCCGAACGTGCCCTCGTCGGCACGCTCGGCGATGCCGGAGTGGATCCGGAGCTGCTCGAGCGCGTGCAGCGACCGCACCCGCTCGGTCAACACCTCCGCCGCGTTGCCGATCCGCTTCCACAGTGCGTGCGGGAACGCGTCGTCCCCGAGGACGTCCATCGCCATCCGGGCGCGGAGGGTCGCCGTCCACGCCCGCTCGGTCGCCGCGAGCTCGGCGGCCTCGAGCTCGGCCCGCGCCACCTCCGGGTCGTCGTCGCCGACGGCGTCCTGCACGAGGTCCCGGACGCGGGGCTTCTCGACCGCCGAGACGTCCTGTGCGACGTGCTTCGGCGAGCGGAGCGCCCAGCGGGTGGGCTCGGGCCGCTCGACGGCGTCGTCGAGCGCGTCGAGGAGCTCGAGGAACGGCTCGGAGTGCAGGAAGACGACGAGGTCGCGCAGCGCCTCGGCCCGGCGCTCGCGCATCGCCGCGAGCAGTCGTTCGCGGGTCATGGCGTCCACCAGGGCGTCCTGCGCCGGCGTCGACGCCCGCGGCAGGCGGTCGACCAGGTGGTCGGCGAGCGCCACCCGCGCGGTCACGTCGGCGAAGGCCTCGGCGGCGTCGGCTGCGCGGTCGAACGTCTCGGTGTCGGGGAACGCGGCCCGGTACGGCCCGAACACCGCGGCGACCCCGAGCGCGGTGGCGGCGGTCTCCCGCAGGTCGGTCGGGTCGCCGGCGCGCAGGGTCGCCTGCTGGTCCAGTACGGACGCGCGCAGCTTCCGGAGACGCTTCGTCAGCGCGCGGGCCGCGGTGCCCTTGTCGGGCTTCGGTGCGGTCTGGAGGCGCGGTGCGGGTGCACCCGCCAGCCCACGTGCCAGCTTGGACGAGACCGCGGCGGGCGTCCCACCCGCGTCGGCGAAGCGGCCGTCGAGGGCCGCGAACAGCTCGTGGGCGACCTGCTCGTCGACGCCCTCCGCGGACTCGACCTCGACCTCACGCCACGAGCGCGGGGTCTCCGGGGCCTCGTCGTCGAGTCGCCGGGCCCGGACGGTGTCGTCGGCCAGCTCGGCGACCTGGTCGCCGTCCTCGTCCAGGAGCCGGGTGACGGTCCGGGTCGTGGTGATCCGGACGACGGGACGGAGTCCGCGACCGCGGCGTTCGGCGAACAGCGCCGCGAGGACCTCGTCCGGGACGGTGTCGGGGTCCTCGGTGAGCGGGAAGTGCTGTTCGTGCCGGACCGTGTCGGAGGCGGCCCGCTTGATGTGCCAGCCGGCGTCGTGTCCCCCGGTGCGCCGGCGCACGGTGACGCGAGCCGCCACCAGGTCGTACCGCTCGGTGTCCCAGTAGGTGGCGTCGAGCTCGAACGGCTCCTGGTGGTCGGCCTGCAGGATCCCGCCGACCCCGATCAGGTCGGGGAGGGCGGCACCCTCGGGCAGGTCGTAGGTGCGCTCGATCTCGAGGTGGGTGTCGCTCACGCGCTCCTGTCTACCAGGGGTTCCTCGTGCTCCACGAACCGGTCGGGGACATCTGTGGACAAGCGACGGGCGACGACGGCGGCGATGATCGCGACGAGGAACGGCACGACCTGGACCGCGGTGCCGAGGGCGGCCGCGACCGAGTAGGACAGGCCCGCTCCCCACAGGCTGCTCCCGAGGGGGAACACCAGGACCGACGCGACGATCGGCAGCAGCAGGAGCGACCAGGTCCACCCGGGACGGCGGAGCACGACGAGCCACACGGCGAGCCACGCCGAGGCCACCGTGCCCGGCCACACCGCGGCATGGACCGGCGGGTTGAACCACCCCGTCGTGACGGCGAACCAGACCGTCCCCACGGCGAGCACGACGAGCGCGCCGATCGCCCGACGGCGCAGCGGCGCTCCGGTCACGAGCAGGACGGAGACGCCGACGACGAGCGCCGGCAGCACCGTGACCGCGACCGCGTCGAGCAGGAACACCGGCATCGCTCCCATGAGGCCGTTGTAGCGCTGCAGGAGTCCGAGCAGGCCGCAGCCGAGCAGGAAGGCGGTGACGGCGACGCCGAGCAGCACCGGGATGGTCGGGATCGTGTGCGGCGTCCGGCGGACGGACGACGGAGCGGTGGTCATGGTGTTCCCCCAGGTGGATCGGTGGCCGACGCGTCGGTGGAGCAGCGCCGTGGTGAGTGCGCCGAACGCGAGCGCGGTCGGCGAGAGGTCGAGTTCGGCGGCGCCCTGGACGTCCGCGGCCCACTGCTCCCGGCGCGTGGCACGGTGGGCAGCGGGCAACACGGCGACCGCGGCGGACACGAGCAGGCGGTCGAGGGCGCTCACGAGGTCACCGGCCGGTTGGTCGGACGGGCGGCCCCCGTCGTACGGGCGGCAGCGCGCGCGGCGTCGTCCCGGTCGTCGACGAGGCCGCGCGCTGCGACCGCACCGTCCCCGGTGAACTCGTAGAGCCGACGGCGTGGACCGGATCGTTCCGCGTCGTCGTCCCAACTCGACCGGATCCAGCCGAGCTGTTCGAGCCGCTCCAGGATCGGGTACACGGTGCCGGCCTGCCGCCCGGTCGCCTTGATGACGAGCAGTCCCCAGGTGGGGCCGTCCGCGGCGAGCAGTGCCGCGAGCACGTCGAGCGTGGGGGCGGTCACGCGCTTGATCGGTTCCATGGTCAGAACCTACCTATGTAGAACAAGCACGTCAACCTATGTAGGACAAGCGGGTGCTCGCATCCAGACCGTCGGGTTACCCTGAGCACATGAGCGAGACGATCACCCGCGACGCGTTCGTGCCCGAGGCCGGCGGCGTCACGATGTTCACGACGAGCTGGTGCGGCTACTGCGCCCGCCTGAAGAACCAGATGACGAAGGCCGGCGTGCCCTTCCGCGAGGTCGACATCGAGCAGACCCCGGGGACGGCCGAGCTCGTCGCCGAGGTCAACGGCGGCAACCAGACCGTCCCGACGCTCGTGTTCCCGGACGGCAGCACCGCCACGAACCCCTCGCTTGCCGAGGTGCAGTCACGCGTCTGACCGCTCCCGTGCGAGAGCATCGCGCCCCGTGACGAACAACGCGCCCCATGTGGACGGGGCGCGTTGTTGGTCGTGGGGCGCGAACCGCAGCTCGCGACGCGGTGCCGCGCCACGCCGCGGCGCAGCGCTACCGCGCGCCCCGCTCCAGCGCCTCGGTGAGCAGCGCCGCCATCGCGTCGAGCTGGATGTCGCCGGAGTCGACGATCTCCTCGTCGGAGCCGTCGAGCGCCCGGGCGGCCAACGAGGCCTTCGAGTCGATGAGGTCCGCGATCTTGGTGTCGATCGTCTGTGCCGCGATGATGCGCCACGCCGTGACCGGTTCCTCCTGCCCGATACGGTGCACGCGGTCGATCGCCTGCGTCTGCTCCGCACTCGTCCAGGACAGCTCCGCGAGCACGACGTTCGACGCGACCTGCAGGTTGAGGCCGACGCCCGCTGCGGTGAGCGAGCAGACGATGACGGCGACGTCGGGGTCGTTCACGAACGAGTCGATCTCGGCCGTGCGCTGCGTCGGGGTCTGGTCGCCGCGGATCGTCGCGGTGCGCAGACCGCGGCGGGCGAAGACCTCCTCCGCCTGGTCCATGACGTCGAGGTGCTTCGCGAAGAACACCACCTTGCCGACGTTCGACGCGAGCTGCGCCGCGTAGTCCGCCGCGAGCTGGGCCTTGGCACGGCCGATGCGCCGGACCATCGAGAACACGTTCTCACCGGTCGACGAGGCGTCCTGGTCCTCGAGCTCCCACCGCGCGACCTGACGGACGAGCTTGTGGTCGACGCCGACCACGGGGTCCTGGCCGGTGCGGGCGTCGAGCGCCTGGTGGTAGCGGCGGACGAGCTTCGCGGTGAGCTCGCGTTCGGCGTCGCGGATCGACCGGCCCTCTTCGCCGTCGAGCTCGACGGGGATGTCGGCGATGCGCCGGGCGGGGATGTCCGCCGCGACGTCGACCTTGCGGCGCCGGACGATGCCGAGGTCGATGACGGCCCTGCGCGCCTCGGTGAAGAAGCCCGGGTCGGCCGGGGTGAGACCGATGTCCTCGAGCTCGTTCATGAGCTTCGCACGCGGCTTCTTGTCGTCGATCCAGCCGAGGAACTCCCAGATGGTGCGGAAGTCCTCGACGGAGTTGATGAGCGGCGTGCCGGTCAGCGCCATGAGCAGCGGCGCCGCCACGCGCGAGCGGATCTTCTCGGCGAGCTGCAGCACGAACCGGGACCGCTGCGAGTCCTTGTTCTTGATGAAGTGCGCCTCGTCGACGACCATGCCCTTGAACCCGAACGACCCGAGCCAGCCGACGTGCCGGTCGAGGATCTCGTAGTTCACGATGACGACGTCGGCGAACCCGTCGAGGTCGTCCCCGTCACCGTGGATGACGGTCGCGGTCCGGTTCGGGATCCACCGTGCCGCCTCGCGCTTCCAGTTCGTCTTGACGACGTTCGGCACGACCACCAGCAGCGGGAACGCGTTCGCGGCGTCGGCGGCGAGCAGCGACTGCGCCGTCTTGCCGAGGCCGGGCTCGTCGGCGAGCAGGAACGTGCGGTGTCCCTGCGATGCGGCTGCGACGAGTTCCGCCTGGTGCTTCATGAGCGTCGTGCCCGACTTCGAGTGCAGCGTCGAGGGCTCCGGCAGCGGCATCGACGCCGCTCCCCCGCCCGCGCCGTACTCGAACGACTTGAACAGCGGCCCGAACAGCTCCCAGTTCGCGAGCCGACGCGGGTGCGCCACGGGCTGGTCGGCCAACGCGAAGTCGGGCGGAAGGAAGGGGTTCGCGAGCTGTCGCTGCACGACGGCCTGCGGCACGACCGCGCGAACCGGGGTCTCGACGGTCGGCGACGGCTCCGCCGCGATGACGAGGTCCTCCGGCTGCAGCTCCATGCCGCCGGCGATCATCATGTCGCGCTTGACGGTGCGGGTGGCCTCGCTGACCGAGGCTTCCTCGGTCAGGAGCTGGATGACGCTCGTGTCCCGTGCCGCGGTCTTCGCGAGGATGGTCGCCACGCCGTCGAGCCGCTTCAGCTGTTCGGCGCGCTGCGCGTCGGTGAGCTCGCCGTCGGCCTTGACGCGCGCACGCTCCTCCCGCATGAGCAGGGCCACCGCCTGGAACTTCGACCGGTTCGAGGCCTTGAGCGGCCCTCGCTGCGCCGCCGCCTCGACCTCGCGCACGGCGCGGGCGAGGACGGGGATGACGCCGTCGTTGTCGAGCGGCCTGGTGCGGCGCGACGCGGTCCGCGTCCCGCCGGCAGCACGCCGGGTGCCTGATCGAGCCAACGCTCCTCCTGTTCCGCCCGTTCGTCACGGGCGAGCCGCCGATCGGCGGAAGTCTCCGGCCGGACCCAGGGCGGGCCAGGCTCGTCGCGGGCCACCGTGGCCCACCGTCCGCCGGTCCCCGCCACGGGGCACTCCGGGAGCACCCCACGGTCGGTCCGCGCGGGTGCGCCTGGTCGAGTCCTGCGACCGTGCGACGGCCCGCGCCGGGTCCGGCGCCGTCACACGCACGTGACGCCCCCTCGGGACGACCACGGATCCGGTCCCCGCGTCGCCCAAGCGGACGACCGGTCCTGTCTGGATGCGACGGGACGCGCGGGCACGCGGTGCGTGCATGCCCAGTTTACTCCCCCACCACCGACGGAGGCGACTCGGCGTCGTCCGCGCGCGTCGTGCCTCCCGTCCGGTCAGCCGCCTGTCGGACTGGAGGCGCGGCGCGGCCGGGCAGGTCCGCGTCAGACGCGCGGTGCGGAGCGCGGTCGGACGACGCCGTCGGACGGCACCACGGGGGTCGCCTCGGCGAGCGCCGCGCGCGTCGCCGCGAGCAGCTGCTCGGCGGTCGCGATGCCGGTCGCGGAGCCGGTGGTGGCCTGTCCGCCGGCGTGCGCGAGGAGCTGCGCTCCGATCGCGGGACCGATCCGGCCCGACTCGCCCGGGTTCCGCGCCACCCAGTCGCGAGCGATCGCGTCGGCGAGCCGCTCCGCGGCCGCGCCGCGCTCCGCGTCGCCGCGGGACCGGTGCCACAGCCCGGTGACGACGAGGTGTGCGACGACCGCGCCGACGTCGCGGACCGGGTAGCCCCACCCGGCGGTGTCGATGTCGAGGAGACCGGAGATGCGCCAGGGCTCGTCCTCGTCGACGAACACCTGCTCGAGGTGGAGGTCGCCGTGCACGACCTGCTTCGTGCCGGACGTCCAGCCGATGGAGCGACGGCCGATCGCGTCGTACAGCCGGTCGATCTCCTCGGCGTCCTGGGGCAACGCGGCGACGAGCGTCCGACGGTGCCAGTCGGCGTGGTCCATGGCGTCCGCTCGGGCCTGCTGCGTCATCGGGACCGATGCGATGCGTCCGGACAGCGCCGCGAGCGAGGCCACGAACCGCGGGTCGTCGGCGATGTCGAGGATCCGGCTGCCCGCGGGCACGCCCCGGACGCGTTCCAGGACGAGCAGGCCGTCGCCGCGACTCGAGAGCACCCGCGGCACCGGCAGCCCGGCCGCGACGAACTGCTCGTGCGAGCGGACGATCGGCGCGACCCGGTGCGGCCGCACGATCTTGAGGAACAGCGTCCGTTCGGGCGCATCGACCCGCACGACCGCGCGCTTCCCGGGCCGGTAGGCGGCGACCGTCAGCGTCGGGTCGGTGACGGGCATGCCGAGCGTGGTCAGGAGCTCGGCGACGGCGTCGCGGTAGGTGACCTGCGGCAGCACCGGCAGGCCGGGGTCGTTCGGGTAGGCCCACACCGACACCGGCTCCCCCGTCGCGGGGTCCGTGACGATCGCGCTGTTCTGGTCGTGCGCGCCGCCGGTGTCCACGTACGTCAGGACCGTCGCGCGTTGCCCGGTTCGGTCGACGGTGTCGACCTCGTAGCCGTAGAGGTAGCCGCTGCCCGACGGTTCGACGGAGTGGGCGCGTGCGGCCACGACGCTGGTCCCGGAGCCGGCGAAGGCCTGCGGGATGACGCGCTCATGGTTGGGCCACACGAGATCAGTCAACCGTGTCCCCGGGCTTTCGTCGCGTTCGTGCACGGCTCGGCGTGCGGCTCGTGGCTAGCGTGGGGGCCGTGAACCCGGTCGCGAGGCTCCGCAGCTCCACCCGCACCCCCTTCCTGCAGGTCGTGAAGACCGCGGTGGCGGTCGTCGCGGCCGTGCTGCTCTGTCGCCTGCTCATCGCGGGGCCGTTCCCCACCTTCGCGGCCATCGCGGCGCTGCTCGTGGTGCAGCCGAGCATCAACCAGTCGTTCGTGAAGGGCCTGGAGCGCAGTGCCGGGGTGGTCCTCGGCGTGCTCCTCGCAACGGGCGTCCACCAGCTGCTCGGCGACAGCGTCTGGGTCGTGCTGCTCGTCGTCGTGCTCGCGATCCTCGTCGCCTGGGCACTGCGACTGACCCCGACGTCCGCCACGCAGGTCGGGATCAGCGGCATGCTCGTGCTGACGGCGGGCGTCGTCACGCCGAACTACTCGGCGGACCGGATCCTCGAGACCGTCGTCGGCGCGGTCGTCGCGCTCGTCGTCAACGCGGCGCTCGTGCCGCCGGTGCTGCTCGAGCCGGCGCACCTCGCGGTCGCACGGCTGGCACGGGACACCGCCGTGGCCTTCGAGCGGATCGCGGTCGGCCTGACCGAGGGGTGGGACCAGGACCGCTGGCACGACGCACTCCTGCAGGCCCGGGCCCTCCGGTCCCAGCACCTCCGGGCCGAGGCGTCGATCTCCGCGGCACAGGAGTCGCTGACGATGAACCCGCGCCGCAGCCGGCACCGGACACTCCTGGAGCAGGACGTCCTCGTGGCCGAGCACCTCCGGGTCCTCGTGACGCGCGTGACCGGTATGACCCGGGCGATCCGCGACAACACCGGCCCGGACCTGCGCGCCGACCCGGTCGTGGGCCGCATCGCGACGGAGGTGGCGCGGATCGGTGCGGACGTCCGCGCACTGAGCGCCCGGGTCGAGGCGAGCGAGGTGGCCGTGGTCGAGGAGCCGGCCCTCACCGCGCCGCTCGAGGTGCTCCGGCCGAACTCGCAGCACTGGATCCTGATCGGCGCGCTGCTCGAGGACATCCGACGGGTGCGCGAGGAGCTGCTCGGCGAGGACGACTGACCCGGGCGGATCAGCGGTGGGCGACGGCGGCGTCGGCGGCGGCCCGCGGATCAGCGTCGGGCGACGGCGGCCTCGGCTGCGGCCCGCGGATCAGCGTCGGGCGACGGCGGCCTCGGCTGCCGTGTGCACGATGTCGTCCCAGATCGCGGTCGACGGCACCACCGATCCGGCCTCGGCCACGTCGGCCAGCACGACCTCGGCGGCCGCGAACCGGTTGATCTCCGCGACCGCGGCGTCGGCACCGGCCAGGAGCGCCGCGCGGCTCGCGACGTCGGGCACGGCCGTCCGCAACTCGGCGACGACCCTCCCGCGTCGGTCGTCGGCGAGGCCACCGAGCGCGCAGATGCTCTTCCACGCGGCGTCGAGCTCCAGGCGGAGGCGGACGATCGCGGGGTGGTCAGGTGTCGTGGTCGTGCTCATGGTTCCCCCGTGCGGGCCGTGCGTCGGGTACGTCCGGTCCGCCTGTGATCCTACCAATGAGCAGAGCACTGCTCACGTCCCTCGAACACGGGACAGACCGTTCCACTGCACCGAGCTGCTGTGACGAGATTCAGCCGTTTCCGCCCGCGCCCCTCCCCCCACGTACAGGTTCGGTGCCACGATGGGGGCGAGGAGGTCCACTATGCGACTGTTGGTGGTCGAGGACGACGACGAGATGCGCGCTCTGATGGAGCGAGGTCTCGCGGCGGAGGGGTACCGCGTCACGGCGGTCGAGAACGGTGTCGAGGCGCTCATCGCCCTCGGCGAGCAGGCGTACGACCTCGCGGTCGTCGACGTCATGATGCCCGGCATGTCCGGCTTCGAGCTCGCCCGACGGATCCGCGAGCGGGAGGACCCGGTACGGATCCTCCTCGTGACCGCACGCGACGCGGTGGACGACCGGGTGTTCGGCCTGGACGCCGGTGCCGACGACTACCTGACGAAGCCCTTCGCCTTCGCCGAGCTGACGGCCCGGCTCCGTGCACTGGGTCGCCGCGAGAGCGCCGGTGCTCCGCGGACGATCGAGGTCGGCGACGTCGCGATCGACTCCGAGGCCCGCCGGGTGGCGATCAAGGGGCAGCGGGTCGCGATGAGCCCGACCGAGTTCGCGCTCCTCCGGCTGCTCGCCCGTTCCGTCGGCAGCGTCGTCGACCGACCGAAGATCCTCGAGGAGGTCTGGGACGGCTCCCAGCACGTCGACCCGAACGTCGTCGAGCAGTACATCTCGTACCTGCGCAAGAAGCTCACCGCGCACGAGGCGACCGTGGCGATCTCCACGGTCCGTGGCCGGGGCTACCGGCTCGACCTCGTCGGAGCGTGACGGAGCGGAGCACGACGGACCGGAGCACCACGGACCGCGGCACAGCGGACGGACGTCCGGCGGGCGGGAGCGCGGACCACGCGGGCGGCTCGCGCTCCCGCCGTGGCCCGTTCCGTCCCTTGCGGATGCTCTCGCTGCGGTCGCGGATCACGATCGGCTCGACGGCGATCGCGGCGGTGGTGATCCTGCTGCTCGTGCTCGTGATGCGGTTCCAGGTCGTGAGCGTCGTCGCGAGCGCCACCAGGACGCTCCTCGACGCCGACGCCGACCCCTACGTCGCGACGCTCGAGGTCGACAGTGACCCTGATCTGTCCCAACCGGGCAACGCCCAGCTCGTCGCGGTGGTGTCGCCGTCCGGGGACGTCGTGCTCTCCACCATGCCGGGGCGGCTCGAGCGTGCGCTGGGCAGCCTGACCGAGTCGCGGGCCGGCGCCCGGGTCATCGACGTGTCGGGCTCGGAGTACCGCGTCGTGGTCGAGCACCCGATCAACCGTGCCGGCCGGTGGACCGTGGTCGCCGCGCGCAACTCGCAGGCCGAGGCGCTCGTCGTCGACGACCTCACCACGACGCTGTCGCTGACCGGACTGGCCATCCTCATCGCGTTCGGCATCGCCTCGTGGGCGCTCGCGACCGCGGCGCTCCGCCCGGTGAACCGGATGCGCCGCGAGGCCGAGCGGCTCTCGGTCGCCCCGGAGCGCGCCGAGCTCCCGGTCGGGCCCGCGCAGGACGAGCTCGCGTCCCTCGCCACCACGCTGAACGCGTTCCTCGCCAGGACCCGGCAGGCGACCGAGCGCGAGCGGCAGATGGTGAGCGACGCCAGCCACGAGCTCCGCACCCCGCTGGCGATCCTCACCACGCAGCTCGACCTGGCCTCGCTCGACGCCGACGACGCCGAGGCCCTCGCCGCGCACATCGAGCGGGCGAAGCACAGCGTGGCGCGCCTGTCGCGACTGGCCAACGACCTTCTCGCACTGTCCCGGATCGAGGAGTCCGAGCGCCGCGAGCAGGACGGCGCCGAGCCGCCGACGACCGACTGGTCGGACCTCGGGGACGAGGTCATGGCCGCCGTCGACCGCGTCCGGCTCATCGCGTCGGCGAAGGACATCACCGTCGACTTCGACCTCGAGGCGCCGACCGCCTCCGATCCGCACTACCGGCTCGACACGAACGGCATGGCGCAGCTCGTCACGAACATCGCCGGGAACGCCGTGTCCGCCCTGCCGCGCGGCGGTGGGATCTTCGTGACGTGGCGGAGCGCCGACGGCGAGGGCGTCCTGCAGATCACCGACGACGGGCCGGGCGTGCCGGAGTCGTTCATCCCGGTCGCGTTCGACCGCTTCACCCGTCCGGACGAGGCGCGGAAGTCGCGGCCGGCAGCGGACCCGGCGACGGGTGCGGTCGCACTGCCCGGCGGGTCCGGGCTCGGCCTCGCGATCGTGCGGGCGATCGCGGAACGGGCGGGAGGCACGGCAGCACTCCGCAACGTCCGTTCCGGTGGTCTCGAGGTCACGATCCGCATCCCCGAGGTGCGGTAGCGCGTCCCCGGCCCCGGCCCCGGCCGTCGGACCCGGTCACTGGAAGTCGCGGGACCGGGTCCGGACCGCCAACGGCAGGTGCTCCATCCGGTCCGCCACCACGTTCACCACCCCCTCCGCCGACCGCTCGAGGATGCCGCGCACGATGACCGCGGGCGACTCCCGCGCGACCCGTCGGTAGCGTCCCCAGACCCCGACGCTGCAGATGACGTTCACCAGTCCGGTCTCGTCCTCGACGTTCATGAACGTGATCCCCGACGCCGTCGCCGGGCGCTGCCGGTGCGTCACGATCCCGCCGACCTCCACACGCCGTCCGCTCTCGGCGGTCAGCGTGTCCTGCACGCTGAGCACCCCGCGGCGACTGAGATCGGGTCGGACGTGCCGCACCGGGTGGTCGTCGGTCGTCATGCCGGTCGACCACATGTCCGCGATGAGGACGTCACCGCTCGTCATCTGCCCGAAGAGCGGTGGCTGCACGACGACCTGGGTCCCCGGCAGCTGGTCGGGCCGTTCTGCCGCGGCCTGCCCCGCCGACCACATCCCGCTGCGGCGGTCCTCGCCGAGCGCGGCGAAGGCGTCGGCGGCGGCGAGCGCCTCGAGCTGCGCGGTCGTGAGCCCGACCCGTCGGGCGAGGTCGGACATGTCGGTGTACGGCCCGTGCGCCTCCCGTTCGGCGACGATCCGCTCGGCACTGCGCCGGCCGAGCGAGGTGACCTCGGCGAGCCCGAGCCGCACCGCGAACGCGCCGTCCCGACGGTGCCGCGCGGTGTCGTCGGGTGCCGACCGGTCGAACGGCGGCACGGGCGGGTGCTCCTCGGCGAGGCAGTCGTCGTCACCGGTCGTGCCGACGACGTCGGGGTCGAGGGGTTCGAGCGTGGCGTCGACGCCGGACCGCAGGATGTCCGGCCGGAGCACGCGGACCCCGTGGCGCCGGGCGTCCGCCACCAGGGTCTGCGGCGAGTAGAACCCCATCGGCTGCGCCCGGAGCAGGGCCGCGAGGAACACCCCCGGGTAGTGCAGCCGCATCCACGCGCTCGCGTACACGATGAGCGCGAAGCTGATCGAGTGGCTCTCCGCGAAGCCGAAGTTCGCGAAGGCCTGGATCTTGGCGTAGATGGCGTCGGCGTCGGCCCCGTGGATGTCGTTGCGCGCCATGCCCTCGTAGAGCTTCTCGCGGAGCCGCTCGATCTTCTCGTGCCCCCGCTTCGACCCCATCGCACGGCGGAGGAGGTCGGCGTCGTCCCCGGTGCAGCCACCGACGACCACGGCCATCTGCATGAGCTGCTCCTGGAACAGCGGCACACCCTTCGTCCGCTCGAGCACGGGTTCGAGCAGCGGGTGCGGGTAGGTGATCGCCTCGGCCCCCGTCCGCCGCCGGATGTACGGGTGCACCGCGCCGCCCTGGATCGGACCGGGACGGACGAGCGCGACCGCGATGACGAGGTCGTAGAACTCCCGGGGCAGCAGCCGTGGGAGCGACCCCATCTGTGCGCGGGACTCCACCTGGAACACCCCGATGGTGTCGGCGCGGCACAGCTGGTCGTAGACGCCGGCCTCCTCCTTCGGGATGGTGTGCATGTCCCACCGCTCCCCGCAGTGCTCGGCGGCGAGGTCGAACGCGTACTGCAGCGCCGCGAGCATGCCGAGGCCGAGCATGTCGAACTTCACGAGCCCCATGTAGGCGCAGTCGTCCTTGTCCCACTGCAGGACGGTGCGGCCGTCCATGCGGGCGTGCTCGATCGGGACGACCTCGCCCACCGGCCGGTCGGTGAGCACCATGCCACCGGAGTGGATGCCGAGGTGTCGGGGGAACCCGAGCACCTGTTGCGCCATGTCCACCACGGGCGCCGGGATGTCGTGGTCCTGGCTCTCGGTCACCGACCCCCAGCGCTCGACCTGCTTCGCCCAGGCGTCCTGCTGCCCGGGACTGTGCCCGAACGCCTTCGCCACGTCGCGCACGGCCCCCTTCGGCCGGTAGGTGATGACGTTCGCGACCTGGGCGGCGTTGAAGCGGCCGTACTTCTCGTAGACGTACTGGATGACCTCCTCCCGCCGGTCGGAGTCGAAGTCGACGTCGATGTCGGGCTCCTCGTCGCGCAACGCCGACAGGAACCGTTCGAACGGCAGCCCGTACCGGATCGAGTCGACGGCGGTGATCTCGAGCAGGTAGCAGACCGCCGAGTTCGCGGCGGAGCCCCGGCCCTGGCAGAGGATCCCGCGCTGCCGTGCGTACTGCACCATGTCGCGGACGATGAGGAAGTACCCGGGGAAGTCCTTGTCCTCGATGACCGCGAGCTCGCGTTCGATGCGCTTCCGCTTGGCGGGGTCGACGCCGTCGTCGCTGCCCGGGTAGAACCGACGTGCCCCCTGCCAGGTCAGCTCGCGGAGCCACGACATCGTGGTGTGCCCCTCCGGGACGTCGAGCTTGGGCAGCCCCGGCCGCACGGTCTTCAGGGTGAAGCCGAGCTCGTCGGCGAGCGCGACGCTGTGCTCGACGGCTCCAGGCCACCGGGCGAAGCGCTTGGCCATCTCCGCTCCCGAGCGCAGGTGTGCCGTGTCCGCCGCCGGCAGCCAGCCGTCGAGTTCGTCGAGGCTCCGCCGAGCCCGCACCGCGGCGAGTGCCGACGCGATCGGGAAGCGGTCGGGGGTGGCGTAGTGCACGTTGCCCGTCGCCACCACGGGCAGGCCGTGCCGGGCCGCGAGGGCCGCGAGGACGTCGTTGCGCGCGGTGTCCAGCGGGTCGCCCTGATCGGTCAGCTCCACGACGACGTTGCCGGTGCCGAACCGGTCGAGCAGTGCCCGGAGCGCCGTGTCGGCCGCGGACTCGCCGCCCCGTTCGAGCGCCTGGCGGACCGCGCCCTTCCGACACCCGGTGAGCACCCGCCAGTGACCGCCGGCGCGTTCGGCGAGGTCGTCGAGGTCGTACCGCGGCCGGCCCTTCTCGGCACCGCCGGCGAGGTGCGCGCTCGTGACCGCGCCGGCCAGCCGGTGGTAGCCGTCCTGGCCGTCCGCGAGCAACAGCAGGTGGGTGCCCTCCGGGTCGGGCACACCGTTCTGCGGTTCGGTCAGGCCGAGTGAGAGCTCGGTGCCGTACACGGTCGTGAGGTCCGGGTACGCCTCGGCGGCCTCGGCCATCCGCGCGACGCCGTAGAACCCGTCGTGGTCGGTCAGCGCGAGGCCGTGCAGCCGCAGTCGGGCGGCCTCCTCGAAGAGGTTCTCCGGTGAGCTCGCACCGTCGAGGAAGCTGAAGCTCGAGTGCGCGTGCAGCTCGGCGTACGGCACGACCGGACCGGACTCCGTGCGTCCGGGGGTCGGCGGCACGTACTTCTCGCGCTTCCGGGACCACGCCGGGCTGTCCCCGCCGTCGCCGTCGTGCGCGCTGCCGGGGCTCCGACGGTCGGACAGTGCGCGTTCGAACTGCGACCACGGGATCGGCGGGTTGCTGTAGCCCATCAGCTGCTCCTCACGTCGCCACCGCCTCGGCCCACCAGCGGTGGTCGGCCAGCACGAGGTACCAGGCCCGTCCGGCGTCGTCGACGAGCTGCAACCGGTGCAGCCGTCGTCCGCCGGACTCCCACCAGCGCACGACGAGCGGCCACGGACCCGCCCACGCCGTCACCGGGCCGAACCGTCCACCACGGTCGCCCTCGGCACGGAAGCGCTCGGGCTCGCCGAGCAGGGTGCCGCGGTCGTCCACGTCGACGCTGACGCCCGACGCCGTCTCGACGTCGACCGGCCGGGGACGGTCGAGCACGGTCGCGGGCGGCGGTCCGGGCAGCTTGCCGGGCCACGGGCGGTCGCGGACGGCGGCGAGGGCACGTTCACCACCGACCGGCGCATCACCCCAGGGCACGAGGACCACCCGCTCCGCGAGGGTCCGGCCACCGCCGACGCGCGGCGTGACGACGCCGTCGTGTCCGACGAGTCCCTGCACGCGGGCGAGGCCGTGGTGCACCCGTTCGTCGGGTCCGGAACCCCAGAGCCCGCGCTCGTGGTTGGCCGTGTCGTCGACCGCGACGGGCTCCAGCACGACCTGGACGACCGGCGCCTCGAGCCCGGTCGGGTCGACCCCGCCGGCGAGCTGCCACCGGACCCGGTCGACCACGTCCGCGGCGTCGAACCAGCGCGGGTGCACCCACACCCGTTCGAGCAGGATGTCGCGCTCGTCGACGATCCCCACGCGGATGCTGGTCGCCACGAGCCCGGCGGCGCGGAGCCGGTCGGCGAAGTCGTCGGCCGAGCGGCGGAACGCGAACGCGACCTGGTCGGCACGGTCGAGCGGTGGTTCGAACGCCGCCTCGACCCGGAGCTCGGGCGGCACCGCGCGCGCCGACACCGCCCGCGGGTCGCGTCCGCCCGCGAGGCGGTGCAGGAACGCGCCCGCCGGGCCGAACCGGTCCCGCACCTGGTCGTCGCCGAGGGCCGCGAACCCGCCGAGCGTGGTGATGCCGAGGCGCCCGAGGAGCATGGCCAGGTCGGCGTCCCCGAGCACACCGAGCGGGAGGTCGGCGAGGAACGGCGCGGACCCGCCCACCGGGACGATGCGGGTCCGCTCCCCCGGCCTGACCGGACGGGCACGCGCGGCTTGCTCAGCGGCGAACGGGGTGTCCGCGACGCCGACGCGCACCCCGGGGGCACCATGGTCGGCGGCGATGCCCGCAAGGGTCACCGCAGCGGCCCGTTCACCGCCGTAGTAACGGGCCGGGCCGCGGGCACGCAGGGCGAGGGTGCCGGGGCGCAGCACCTCGACCCCGGGGACCGCCGCCTGCACCGCACGGATGACGGGCTCGAACGCCCGGTGGTCGAGGGCGTCGTCGTAGGGCTGCACGACGAGGTCCGGGCAGCGCGCCTGGGCCTCGCGCAGCCGGAGCCCGCGCACGACGCCGTACCGACGGGCGCTCGCGGAGCTGGCGAACACCTGCCCCTTCGACACGACCGCGAACGGCTGCTCCGGGGGCTCGCCGGCGGCGCGGGCCGCGGCGACGACCGGCCAGTCCGGACACCACAGCACGATCGTCCGGGTCGCCGGTGCCTCGGGCAGGGCTCCGGAGCGGAGCACACCACCGGACGAGGACGCACCGCCGCGGGCACCGCCGGACGCCGACGGACCCCCCTGCACGGTACGCGCAGCCCCACCGCCGCGCCGCGGGGTCACGACGCCACCGCCACCGGACGGAGCACCGGACGGGCAGCGGGTGCCGCCACCGCGGGACGGACCACCCCGTCGGCGGCGGGCAGCAGCAGCTCGGTACTGACCGGCCGGACCGCCCCCGCACGCCCGGTGGCGGTGACGGTGACCCGTCGCTCGGACAGGTACCCGTACCCGCGTCCGATCCCGCCCCAGGCCGAGGAGGTGACCCGGAGCGAGACGTCGGCACCGGGCCACGAGCCGAGGGCGACCAGGGCACCGCCGCGCTGCCGCAACCGGGCGGACAGCCGGGAGACGTCCCCCGGCACCACACGACCCAGGGGGCGGGTGAGGACGATCTGTGCCACGTCCACCAGGGCAGCCGTGACCGTGAGCCACTGGTCGCCGGGGTCGGGCACGAGGACGAGCCGTTCGAGGTCGATGCCGGCGGCGGCCGCTGCCTCGACCCCGAAGGACGGCACGCCGACGACGGCACACCACGCCCCGGCCGCCGAGGCCGCCTGCAGCATGGTCATCGCCAGGAGCACCGACTCCTGCACCGCGTAGGTCCCACCGACCCGGATCGCACCACCGGGCAGCAGGGGCGCGAGCGCCGGCGACGTCGGGAGGCCGACCGTGTCGACGCGTGTGGACTCCATCTCGGCCACCCGCGAGCGCAGGCTCGTGATGCGCTCGAGCGCGGCCCGGGCATCGCCGAGGTGGTCGACCCGTCGCACCGGTCGCGCCGGGCCGGACCCGACCGCACCCCCGGCCCGCCCGGCATCCCCCGGGGACCCCTCGGGTGCCCCGGGCGACGCGAGTGCCGCTGCCGACTGCATGCCCTCATATTCGAACATGTGTTCGATGATGTCAACCGCGTCCGACATCGGTGGACAGGTCACTCGAACACGCGTTCGAGGGTCACCAGGCTGCCACGACCCCCAGTGCTCCGAGCACGGAACGCGTCTTGGTCTCGACCTCGTCCGCCTCGTCCGCGGGGACCGACGACCACGTCACCGCACCCCCGGCACCGAACGTCCGCGCGAGGACTGTGCCGTCCTCGTCGAGCACCGTCACCAGTGTGCGGATCACCACCGACAGGTCGACGGCACCGCTCGCCGAGAAGTACCCGACGGCCCCGGAGTAGATCCCGCGCGGCGCCCCCTCGAGGCGGTCCGCGATCGCCGTGGCGCTCGACTTCGGTGCCCCCGTCATCGATCCCGGTGGGAACGCCGCCGCGACGGTCGCCGCGCGCGACGCCCCGGCCGGCAGCTGCGCCGAGACCGTCGACACGAGCTGGTGCACACTCGCGTAGGTCTCGACGTCGCAGAGCCGGTCGACGTGCACCGAGCCCGGCACCGCCGTCCGCAGCAGGTCGTTGCGGAGCAGGTCGACGATCATCACGTTCTCGGCCCGGTCCTTCGGGCTCGCGGCGAGCTCGGCGCGGACCGATGCGTCCACCCCGGCGTCGTCAGCGCGGCGACGGGTGCCCTTGATCGGTTCCGCCGTCACCCGTCCGTCCGCGTCGATGCGCAGGAACCGTTCCGGCGACCGGCTCGCCACCCGCACCGGTCCGAGCCGCAGGTAGGCGCCGAACGGCACCGGGTCGACCCGCCGCAACCGCAGGTACTCGTCCAGGTGCGGGTCCGTGACGGAGCCGACCCGTGCCTCCCGGGCGGGGACCGCGAACGCGGTGGTGAGGCACACCTGGAACGCGTTGCCGGCGCGGATCTCCGCGCGGCTCGCGTCGACGGCCGCCTCGTGGGCGGCGCGCGACACGCGTCCGGGTGCCGGGACCGGCGCGTCGGTCCCCGGGTCGGCCGGGAGGCCCGTGGCCGCGTCGTCGACGTCGGCCGGCGTCGACGGGGCGGTCACCGTCCCCAGCCACGCCCGGTTCGCGGCACTGGCCGCCGGCTCCGCGTCGGTGACGAGCGCGAGCGCCCAGGCGCGACCGTCGGCGGCGACCACGACCGCCCGGTCGACGAAGCGCAGGTCGGCGTCGGCGTGCCCGGAGGCCGAGCGGTCCGGGCCGTCGACCTCGCGTCCGAGCTCGTAGCCGAGGAACCCGACCCAACCGAGCGCGAACCCGCAGCCCGGCAGCGGCTCCGGCAGCCGGGGAGTCCGTGCCAGCAGCTCGTCGAGGACCGCGAACGCGGCGCGGTCCCCGACGGACGACGGACTGAACCACGCCCGCGACGCCGGCGGGACGTCCACGGACGCACGGCGGTCACGGTGCCGGAACCGGGCCGCGAACGGACCGTCGGTGCAGGCCAGCACCGACCAGGAGGCCCGTGCCCGACTCGCCGGCGGCGCTCCGTCGGGGAGCCCGGAGTCGAGCCACACCACGTCGTCCCGTCCGTCCGCCAGGGCGGCGAGGTCGGGCGGCGTCGGGAACGCCCGGACCTCGATGCGGGCCGCGGGCGCTCCGTGGGTCTCGGTCAGACCGCCGCGATCGTCCATGCCGCGGTGTGCGAGCCGCCCGGGTCGAGCACGAGCAGACCCCGGTCGGCGCCGGCGTTGAACGCGTCCGGTGCGCAGGTCATCGGTTCGACCGCCAGGCCCGCGCGGTGGTACTCGGGCACGACGTGGTCGGCCGTGTGCACCTGCACCCAGCCGCACTCGGCACCGAACGTCATCCGGACCCCGTGTCCGTCGTCCGTGACGAGCTCGATCGCCGCCGTGCCGTCCGCGTCGCGGTCGAAGCCCGTGAACGCGTGGTCGACGAACCGCGTGCCGATCCGGGTCGGGCGGCGCAGGTCGAACTCGTCGTGCACGGGCACGAGCGCCGTGGGGACGAGGCGGTCCGGCGTGACCTCGAGCACCTCCGCGGCGGGGAGGGTCAGCGTCCAGTCGTCGACCGTGCCGGCGCCGGCGACGAGGTACGGGTGCGGCCCGGTCCCCCACGGTGCCCGGACCCGCCCGGTGTTCCGGCCGGTGACGGCGGTCTGCAGTCCGTCGGCGTCGACCCGGTACTCGACCGTGATCTCGATGCGGAACGGGTACCCGTACTGTGCGGGGACCGTGGTGGCGAGCACGGCACGGTCGGGTTCGTGCGCCACGACCCGGAAGTCGGTCCACGCGACGAGCCCGTGCAGCGCGTGCTGTCGGGTGGGCTCGGTGTGGGCGAGCTCGTACTCCTCGCCGTCGAACGTGTAGCGGCCGTCGACCACGCGGTTCGGCCAGGGCGCCAGCACGGCACCGCGGAACACCGGACGGACCTCGTCGGCGTCGAACGGCACGACGAGGTCACGCCGCTCGGAGGCACCGTCGCCGTGCCGGAGGGCTCGCAGGGTCGCTCCGACGGTCGCGATGTCGGCCGTGTAGCCCGCGGCCGTGATGGTCAGCTGGGCTCCGGACAGCGGGGCGCCGTCGCCCGCGTGCTCTGCACTCATGGAGGTCAGCGTATCGGCTGGCCGGAGCCCGTCCGACCATGTGACCCCGGGCACGACAGACCCCTCGAGCAGGCCTCGCCCCCGTGCGTGACGCGGCCCGAGAACGGTGCAGCCCGGGAACGACGAAGCCCCGCTGTCCTGGTGGACGGCGGGGCTTCGTTCCGGTGGAACTCCGTTTCTTGGTGGAATTCCGTTCCTTGGTGGATCTGAGGGGACTCGAACCCCTGACCCCCTGCATGCCATGCAGGTGCGCTACCAGCTGCGCCACAGACCCGCTGGGTGGCGGACCACCCGGTGTTGCTCGGTGCCATCCGTTCCCGGCGGCACCACAGAAGCGTACACCATGCGAACACCCGGCAACGAAATCGGGTCCGTCACCCGGGCGCGTCGGCCCCGGCGGGCTCAGCCCTGCTCGGCCGGACCGGTCTCGCCGACGCCCTGCGCCACCGGGAGCTCGAGCGGGATCGTCGGGCAGTCCGCCCAGAGTCGTTCGAGCGAGTAGTACTGCCGGTCTTCCTCGTGGAAGACGTGCACGACGATCTCGCCGAAGTCGATGAGGACCCAGCGGCCCTCGGCACGGCCTTCACGACGGAGCGGCTTCGCCCCCGCCTGGATGAGCCGGTCCTCGACCTCGTCCGCGATCGACAGGACGTTGCGCTCGTTGCGCCCGGTGGCGAGCAGGAACACGTCCGTGAGCTGCAGGGGGCCGGTCACGTCGAGGGCGACGAGGTCCTCTGCCTGCTTGGCGTCGGCCGCGACGGCGGCGAGCTGGACGAGTTCGAGTGCGCGTGGGGAGGCGGTCACGCAGGTCCTTCCGGTGGGTCCCCGGCGCGGTGCCGGGATGGTGTGCCGTCGAGGTCGACGGCCCCTGAATCATAGGTCAGACCGCGGACACCGGCCAGCCGGTGTCCGCGGTCCACGGCCCGGGGAGTCAGCCGAACGAGGTCAGCCGAACGGATGGGTGGTGAGGAGCGCGACGATGATCACGCCCGCGGCGGCGAGCCCGACGGCCCCGACCGAGATCGCGAGGACGAGCGGCGTCTTCGACTCCTTCGGCTTCGCGGCGGCGAGCACCACCTGGCGCGTCGAGGTGTGGCTCGACACCGCGCGGCTGGCCCGGATCGGGCTCGCGTCGGTCTCGCGCTGCTCGTCGTGCTGCTCGAGCAGGCGGTCGACCTCGGCACCGTCGATCGGTCGGTGCGACCCGGTCGAGGACAGCGAGGCGGGCAGGTCGATCGAACCGGTCAGGATGACCTCGCCCGTGGCGTTCAGCGCCCCCGTCGGGTCGGCCAGTGCGGAGTCCGGCAGCACGATGGCGTTCGGGTTGCTCGTGGCGACCCGGCGTGTGCCGGTCTCCTCGTCGTGGACCTCGGCGTCGTTCGAGTCGTGCGCCAGCGCCGACCAGTGCCCTGTCGGCGGCTGGTAGGCGGTGGTGTCCGGCTTCGGCTCCGGCGCCCGCTGGAACGCCGGCGGGACCGTCCCGGCCGATGCGGGACGCGAGGCCACCGGGCGCACCGGGACCTCGTTCGTGTCGTCGTCGACGCCGTCGAGCGAGAGCGGGAAGACACCGGGCGTCGAGGACTCCACCGCGGGCAGGGCCGGGGCGCGCGGGGCGTCGTCGACGGGATCAGCCGGGTCGACGGCTGCGGTCTCGGCGTCGGCCGACGGAGCTTGGGCGTCCGGCGGCGACCACGTCGAGCGGTGTCGTCGGGGTTCCTCGCCGTGGGCAGCGGCCTCGTCGAGGGTCTCGACGGCGTCGGGTGCACCGTCGGCCTCGGTGGCCTGGTGCACGGTCGCCTCGTCGAGCACGGTCGGGGTGTCGTCGGCGCGGTCGTCGGCCGCCGGGTCCGCGGCGGTGGACGGAGCGTCACCGCCCACGGCGACGGGAGACGCCGCTGGGGACACGTCCGCACGGGGCGCCGCTGCGGGACGCTGTTCCACGTCGGCCTGCGACGCGGAGCGCTGCGACCCCTGCACGCCGTCCTCGTCGAACGAGGTGACGGACCCGATGACGTCCTGGACGGTGCGGTCGGACGACTGCGGGGTCGGCGCCTGCAGCGGCACGGGGAGCACCGCCTGGACCTCGGCCTCGCGCATCTGGCGCAGCTGGCGACGGGTCAGACCGCCGGTCCCGGGGACGATCTCGGTGGCCGATGCCGGCGGGACGTCGGGCACCGACGGCCGGGAGGATCCCTGCGCCGCGCCCGACGGGGCGGGTGCGACGTGCGATCCGGGCCGACGACGGGCCTGCTCCGGACGGTCGGCGGACGTGGGTGCGGCGACGGTCGGCGGCGGCGTCACGGGCTGCGCACCGGCCGCGGCGGCACGCTCCCGCTCGCGCGCCTGACGCCGCGACAGTGGCGGCTGCGCGTCGGACGAACTCATGCAACGCTCCGATACAGGTGGTGCTTCGAGATGTACTGGACGACGCCGTCGGGGACCAGGTACCACACCGGGAACCCACGGCGCACGCGGTCACGGCAGTCGGTCGACGATATCGCCAGTGCCGGGACCTCGAGCACGCTGACGTCGCGCTCCGGCAACCCGGTGATGCTCAGTGCATGTCCCGGGCGCGTCACGGCGACGAAGTGCGCCAGGTCCCACAGCCCATCATGGTCTTTCCAGTCGAGGATCTGCTGAACGGCGTCCGCGCCCGAGATGAAGACGAGCTGCGCGTCCGGCCGTTGCTCGTGCAGGTCGCGGAGCGTGTCGACCGTGTAGGTCGGCCCCGGCCGGTCGATGTCCACCCGGCTGACCGTGAACATCGGGTTGGACGCCGTGGCGACGACGGTCATGAGGTACCGGTGCTCGGCGTCCGTGACACCGGACTTCATGTACGGCTGCCCGGTCGGGACGAACACCACCTCGTCGAGGTCGAAGGCGCGCGCGACCTCGGACGCGGCCACGAGGTGGCCGTTGTGGATGGGGTCGAACGTTCCGCCCATCACACCGATGCGCGGCCGCCCCGAGCTCTCGAGCATGGGGCGCCGGTCAGAGCTTCGTGTGGCCGAACTCGTCGACGCCGGTCTCGTGGTGGCGCGTGGCCTCGAACTTGTGCGAGTGGCGGTAGGCGACGTCGCGGAAGCTCCAGGTGACGAACCCGAGGAAGGCGAAGAACAGCGCACCGACGAGCGGGAAGACGTACGCGGGGACCCCGGAGGCTTGCTCTGCGGCTTCGGCGAGGAGGGTCATCGTCTGGTGCTCCGTTCGGTCGGTGGAAAGACGCCGTTCAGTCTAGCCGCGGATCTGGCCGTTCCCGCGCACGATCCACTTCGTGCTCGTGAGCTCCGGCAGTCCCATCGGACCGCGGGCGTGCAGCTTCTGCGTGGAGATGCCGACCTCGGCGCCGAAGCCGAACTCGCCGCCGTCCGTGAACCGCGTCGACGCGTTCACCATGACCACCGCGGAGTCGACGCCGGCGAGGAACCGCTCGGCCGTGTCGACGTCGTTCGTCACGATCGACTCGGTGTGGTGCGTCGACCACCGGGCGATGTGCGCCATGGCCGCGTCGACGTCGGGGACGACCCGGATCGAGAGGTCGAGGTCCATCGACTCGGTCGCCCAGTCGTCGTCGGTGGCACGGAGCACGCCGGGCACGATCGAGCGGGTGGCGTCGTCGCCGCGCAGGGTGACGCCGGATGCACGGAGCCGGTCCGCCAGCACCGGCAGGAGGCGCTCGGCGGAGCCTTCGTGCACGAGCAGCGTCTCGAGCGCGTTGCAGACGCTCGGACGCTGCACCTTGCTGTTCAGGACGATGTCGACGGCCCGCGCCGTGGGGGCGGACGCGTCGAGGAAGACGTGCACGACGCCGGCGCCGGTCTCGATCACCGGCACCTGCGACTCCGTGACCACGGTCTGGATGAGCGAGGCGCTCCCCCGTGGGATCAGGACGTCGACCAGCCCGCGAGCGCGCATGAGCTCCGTGGCGCCGGGCCGCCCGAACTCGTCGATCGTCTGCACGAGCTCACGCGGCAGGCCCACCGAGGCGACGGCGTCCTGGATGCGCGCCACGAGCACCGCGTTCGTGCGCTCGGCGGCGGAACCGCCCCGGAGCACCACCGCGTTGCCGCTCTTCAGCGCGAGGCTGGCGATGTCGACGGTCACGTTGGGACGTGCCTCGTAGATGGCGCCGACGACACCGAACGGCACCCGCACCTGGGTCAGCTGCAGCCCGTTCGGCAGCACCGACCCGCGGACGTTCTGCCCGACCGGGTCGGTCAGCCCGACGACGTGCTCGACGGCGACCGCGAGCGCGTCGATCCGGGCCGCGTCGAGCCGGAGCCGGTCGAGCAGGCCCGAGGACAGCCCGCCGTCCTCACCCGCCACGAGGTCTTCGTGGTTGGCCCGGACGATCTCGTCCGTCGCGGCGCGGACACCTGCGGCGATCGCGACGAGCGCGGCGTCCTTGACGGCGGTGGTGGCGGTCGCGAGCACCGACGCCGCGTCGCGCGCGGCGACGAGCTTGTCGGTCAGGGTCGGTGCGGGGGCGGTCAGCGACATGCCTCGATTGTAGGTGCCGGGGTCCGCCGCATGACGGCGGTCCGGCGCACCTGTGGACGGGCCCGGGAGGCGGGGCTCCTGTGGAGGAGTCGACTGACGTCGCCAGCGTGCGTGCCCGGACCCCCGTGCGCGCGCCGCGCGAACGGGCACGACGTACCGGCGGGCCGCAGCGGGCGGGACCCGCGACTCGGCATCGCCGAGCGTGACGAACGGTGCCCACCCGGCGGGCGTGAGCGACGCGTCGGGGCGGACCCGCGCCTCCCGGGCCGCGGCAGCTCGGCGGACGTGAGCGACGCGTCGGAGCCGTCCGCGCCTCCCGGACCGCGTCAGCGCCGCGGAGCCGCCTCGAACCAGGTCCCGATCTCCGCTCCGGCCAGGGCGTCCGCGACCAGCGACGTCGCCGTGACGAGCACCGAGGTGCCGGCGTCGGCGGCGAGCCGCGCGGCCGCGACCTTCGTGCCCGCTCCCCCGGTGCCCACGCCGGCCGCCCCGATCGACCCGAAGGTCACCCCGGCGAGCTCGTCGCCGTACGGCACGTGCGTGATCGGCACCGCTCCCGGCTGCTGCGGGGGCTTCGTGTAGAGCGACTCGACGTCGGAGAGCAGCACGAGCGCGTCCGCACCGAGCAGGCGGGCGACGAGCGCGGCGAGCCGGTCGTTGTCGCCGAAGCGGATCTCGTGCGTCGCGACGGTGTCGTTCTCGTTGACGATCGGCAGGACCCGCAGCGCGAGCAGCCGGTCGATGGCGCGCTGGGCGTTGACCCGGTGCGTCGGGTTCTGCAGGTCGCCGGCGGTCAGCAGGATCTGCGCCGCGACGACGCCGTGCCGGTCGAGCTCGTTCTGGTAGCGGAACATGAGCACGTTCTGCCCCGTGGCCGCCGCCGCCTGCTGCGTGGCGAGGTCGTCGGGGCGTCCCTCGAGTCCGAGGAACGGGAACCCGGTCGCGATGGCGCCGGACGAGACCAGCACCACCTCGGTCCCCCGTCCGTACGCAGAGGCGAGGGCGTCGACGAGCGGGCCGATCTGCTCGACGTTCGGGCCGCTGACCGACGACGACCCGACCTTCACGACGAGTCGACGCGCGCGCGGGATGTCCGCGCGCGAGCGCACGGGGAGCAGGTCGGTGTCGGTCGCCTCGGTCATGTCCCGGTCAGTCCCTGCCCTCGTGGTGCCGCTCGACCTCGCCCGCGAACGGGTCGTCGTCCTCGTCGTCGTCGGCCCACAGGCCGGAGATCCGCTCCTGCTCGAGCTCGGCGCGGGCCGCGGCCTTGGCGTCCATGCGCTCGAAGTACTCCTCGCGGCGCTCGTTGCGGGTCGGACGGGCGCTGCCACCGATGCGGGAGTCGGTGCCGCGCGCGCTCGTGATGAGCTCGGCGGTCGAGGTGAGCGTCGGCTCCCAGTCGAACACGGTGCCGCCGTCCCCACCGATGACGACCGTGGACCCGGCGACCGCTCCGGCCTTGAAGAGCCCGTCCTCGACACCGAGCTTCGCGAGCCGGTCGGCGAGGTAGCCGATCGCCTCCTCGTTGGTGAAGTCGGTCTGCTGCACCCAGCGCTCGGGCTTGGCGCCGCGGACGCGGTAGAAGCGGTGCTCCTCGCCGCCCTCGGCCCGGACGGTGAACGGCACGTCGTCGACGGCCTTGGGGCGGAGCACGATGCGCTCGGGCTCCGGCGTCGCGGTCCGCTCGGCACGGGCCCGGGACACGATGTCGGCGAGGGCGAACGTGAGCTCGCGGAGCCCCTTGTGCGACGCGGTCGAGATCGGGAAGACGCGGTAGCCGCGGCCCTCGAGCTCGGCGGTGACGAACTCGGCGAGCTCCGCGGCGTCCGGCACGTCGATCTTGTTCAGCGCGACGAGCTGCGGGCGCTCGAGCAGCGGCACCTGGCCCTCGGGGACCGGGTAGCGCTCGAGCTCGCGGAGGATGACGTCGAGGTCGCTCACCGGGTCACGGCCCGGGTCGAGCGTCGCGCAGTCGATGACGTGCAGCAGCGCCTCGCACCGCTCGACGTGCCGGAGGAACTCGAGGCCGAGGCCCTTGCCCTCCGACGCACCCTCGATCAACCCGGGGACGTCGGCGACGGTGAAGCGGGTGGAGCCGGACTCGACGACGCCGAGGTTCGGCGTGAGGGTCGTGAACGGGTAGTCGGCGATCTTCGGCTTCGCTGCGGAGATCGCGGCGATCAGCGACGACTTGCCCGCGCTCGGGAAGCCCACGAGCGCGACGTCGGCGATCGTCTTCAGCTCGAGGCTGACGTCGCCGGACTCCCCCGGCGTGCCGAGGAGGGCGAAGCCCGGGGCCTTGCGCTTCGTCGTCGCGAGCGCGGCGTTGCCGAGGCCGCCCTGACCGCCCGCGGCCACGACCACGCGCATGCCCGGCTCGGTCATGTCGGCGATGACCTCGCCGCGCTCGTCGTGCACGACGGTGCCGATCGGCACCGGGAGCTCGAGGGTCTCGCCACTGACGCCGCTGCGCATGTCGCCCATGCCGGGCTGCCCGTTCTTCGACGAGCGGTGCGGCGAGCGGTGGTACCCGAGCAGGGTGGTGACCTGCGGGTCCGCGACGAGGACGATGTCGCCGCCGTCACCGCCGTTGCCGCCGTCCGGGCCGGCGAGGGGCTTGAACTTCTCACGGCGGACCGACACGCAGCCGTTGCCGCCGTCCCCCGCGCTGAGGTGCAGGGTCACGCGGTCGACGAACGTCGCCATGGGTCCACTCCTTGGTGTTGCTGGTCCTTGGTGTTGCTGGAACTTCGGTGTTGCAAAAGAGAACGGGAGGGGCAGGCACGTGGCCCGCCCCTCCCGCAGAGTCAGATCGTGGGTCGCTTACGCAGCGCCGACGATGTTGACGACCTTGCGGCCGCCCTTGGTGCCGAACTCGACCGAGCCGGCCGAGAGGGCGAACAGCGTGTCGTCGCCACCGCGGCCGACGTTGGCGCCCGGGTGGAAGTGCGTGCCGCGCTGGCGGACGATGATCTCGCCGGCGTTGACGACCTCGCCACCGAAGCGCTTCACGCCGAGGCGCTGTGCGTTCGAGTCACGACCGTTGCGAGTGGAGCTCGCACCCTTCTTGTGTGCCATCTTCTACTCCCGCCTTACGCGATCTCGGTGATCTTGACGCGGGTGAGCTCAGCGCGGAAGCCCTGGCGCTTCTTGTACCCGGTCTTGTTCTTGAACTTCTGGATGACGACCTTCGGACCGCGGAGGTCCTCGAGCACCTCGGCGGTGACGGTCACGTTCGCGAGCTCGGTCGCGGCCGACGTGATGGTGTCACCGTCCACGAGGAGCACCGGAGCGAGCTTGATGTTGCCCTTGTCGTCGGCCTTGGCACGGTCGATCGTGAGGATCGTGCCGACCTCGACCTTCTCCTGACGGCCGCCGGCGCGCACTACTGCGTAAACCACGTGGAATTCCTTACGTACTCTGCTTGAGGGAAGTCTCGGGTGCCCACTGCTGCACGAGCGGCTCCCGGGGAGGCCGGGCCCGATCGGCGACGCAGGCAGAACGGCCCGCTGACACCAGGGATCGAGAATACTCGATCCCACCGGGTCCGGTCAAACGGCGACACACGTACGATTGACGGGTGACCGTCCTGATCGACCCGCCGACGTGGCCTGCGCACGACACACTGTGGTCGCACCTCGTCAGTGACGAATCGTACGACGAACTCCACGCTTTCGCGAGGGCCGCCGGCCTCCCCCGTCGCGGGTTCGACCACGACCACTACGACGTGCCGATGGCGCGGTACGAGGAGCTCGTGGCGGCCGGGGCGACGCCCGTCACCGGTCGCGAGCTGGTCCTCCGGCTGATCCGGAGCGGGCTGCGCGTGGCGCAGCGGGACAAGCGCCCGGCGCGCTGACGGCACGTCGGGCCTGGAGGCACGGATCACCCGGGGCGGTCGGCCCGCGTCACGGACGGTGCAGCGGGCACGAGCGGCGCTGCGGTCACGGAAGGCGTGCGCGGTCGTCGGGGGACGCGGTCCGTGCGCGGGACGGCCAGTCGGCGCCGCGCGCCCCGCCGCGGACCGTCACCGTCGCGGCGGCGCCCAGGGGTCGCCCGGCTGCTGCGCCTCCGGCCACGAGTCCCCGGGCTGCTGCGGGTACGCCCCCGGCTGCTGCACGGTGGCGGGCTGCATGGTGGCGGGCGGCACGGTGGCGGGCGGGACGGCATCCGGGCGTCGTGCGGCACCCGGGACACCGAGCGGCCTACCGGTGGTGCCCCGCGGTCGGCCGAGCCACAGCCATGCCGCCGTCACCGTGGCGACGAGCATGAGCGTCAGCGGCAGCCCGCTCTGGATCGGCGCGGTGACGACGTCGACGAGGAGCCGTCCGGCACCGTACCCGCGGACCGCGCCGGACGCCCCGGTGACGATCCCGACGAGCGCGAGCGCGATCGTTCCCGCAGCCCCGGCCAGCACCGCACGGAGCAGCACCACGGGCAGCGGTGAGCGCCGGGCGACCGGCACCAGGAACGCGAGCGCCAGGAACGCCCCGACGTGGAAGGGCAGCGGTGCGACGAAGACGCCGCGGACGAAGCTGCCGATGAGGCTCTCTCCCGCGTAGCTCGTGAACGGGTGCACGACGAGGGAGGTGCCGAGCAGCCCGACGAGTCCGGACACGAACTCCACCACGATGACGGACACGACCGCGATGAGCGCGCCGGTCGTGTTCGCCACCGAGGCCCCCGGTGCGAACGCGCGACGCGGATCGGGTGCGTCCGCGCGACGCCGGGGCGGCATCGGCGGCACGTACTGCTGCCCCGGCGACAGGCCAGGATCGGCACCGGGGCGCGGTCCGACGCCGGGGCCCGGCGCGGGCTGACCCCAGCCCGCGCCGTAGTGTCCGCGGTCCTGCGTGCGGGGGTCGCCCGCGTCCGTCACGTCAGTTCCCCACGATGACGGGGCCGTCCTCGGGCGCGTCGCCGTCGGTCGACGCCGGTGCGCTGATGCTCGGCGACGACACGCGGCGCGAGCGGGACCGGCCCTGGCCCGGCTGCTTCGGCTCGGGCAGCGCGTTGAGCACCGAGTCGAGGATCGACTCCGCGTCGGCGACCTTGCGCGGCTCGCGGGCGGTCACGGCGACCGGGATGTCGAGGATCGCCACGGTGTGCTCGCTCGGCGTCACCGGCGTGCTCGAGCTCACGCGTCGGCGGACGGGCGCCGAGGGCGTCTCGTCGGCCGAGGCAGGAGCCGGAGCAGCAGCGGGCGTCGTCTCGGATCGTGCGCCGGACTGGTCGGTGCCGGACTGCTCGGTGCCGGCCTGCTCGGTGCCGGACTGCTGCGCGGACTGGTCGGAGCCGCCACGCCCACCACGACGACGACGGCGCTTCGATCCCCCGCCGGACTGCTCGGCCGGGGCGTCGCTCGGGCGCTCCGCCTGGTCGCCACCCGACGTCGGAGCGGTGGCCCCGTCGGACGCTGCCTCGGGTGCCGAGGTCGGGGTCGCCGGCGTGGCGACGCCCGTGACGGGGTGGTCCTGCTCGTCGTGCGGGATCGTCGACGCCGCGATCCGCGAGAGCGCGTTCTTCACGTCGTCGGTGATCTGGTGGGCGTGCGACGACTGGCTGTTGCCCGACCCGTTGCCGGAGCCGCCGTTGCCGTTGCCCGAGCCGCCGTTGCCGTTCGACCCGCCGCCGTTGCCGCCGCGGCTCTTCCGACGGCCCTTCGACGGGCCCGGGTCCGCGTTGTTGTCGTTGACCTTCGCGTTGACCTCGTCGAGCGACTCGCGGAGCCCGACGCCGATCTTCTTGCGGGTCATCTGCACGAGGCCGAGCGAGGTGACCTCGGCGACCTGGTGCTTCGTGCGGTCGCGGCTCAGGCACTCGACGAGTCGTCGGAGCACGAGGTCACGGTTCGACTCGAGCACCATGTCGATGAAGTCGACCACGATGATGCCGCCGATGTCGCGCAGCCGGAGCTGACGGACGATCTCCTCGGCGGCCTCGAGGTTGTTCTTCGTGACGGTCTCCTCGAGGTTGCCGCCGGAGCCGACGAACTTCCCCGTGTTGACGTCGACGACCGTCATGGCCTCGGTGCGGTCGATGACGAGCGACCCGCCGGAGGGCAGCCACACCTTGCGGTCGAGGGCCTTCTCGATCTGCTCGTTGAGGCGGTACTCCTCGAAGGAGTCCGGGCCGTCGTAGATCTCGACGCGGTCCTTCAGGTCGGGGGCGACGGCGTCCAGGTAGTCCTCGATGGTGCCGCGGGCCGCGTCGCCGTCGATGATCAGCTTCGTGAAGTCCTCGTTGAAGACGTCACGGACGATCTTGATGAGGAGGTCGGGCTCCGAGTGCAGCATCGCGGGCGCGTGCCCGTTCGACACCTTCTTCTGGATCGCCTCCCACTGGCTGGTGAGCCGCTGGACGTCGCGGGTCAGCTGCTCCTCCGTGGCGCCCTCGGCGGCCGTGCGCACGATGACGCCGGCGTGCTCCGGGAGGACCTCCTTGAGGATCTTCTTGAGCCGCGCACGCTCGGTGTCGGGCAACTTGCGAGAGATCCCGTTCATCGAGCCGTTCGGCACGTAGACGAGGTAACGACCGGGCAGCGAGACCTGCGACGTCAGACGGGCGCCCTTGTGCCCCACCGGGTCCTTCGTGACCTGCACGAGCACCTTGTCGCCCGGCTTGAGCGCGGCCTCGATCCGACGGCCGTGGCTCGTGTCGACGGAGTTCCAGTCGACCTCGCCCGCGTACAGCACCGCGTTGCGACCGCGACCGATGTCGACGAACGCCGCCTCCATCGAGGGCAGCACGTTCTGCACCTTGCCGAGGTACACGTTGCCGATGAGCGACACGTTGTGCGACTTCGTCACGTAGTGCTCGGCGAGGACACCGTCCTCGAGCACGCCGATCTCGATCTTCTGCGCGCTCGACCGCACGATCATCTGGCGGTCGACGCTCTCGCGGCGGGCGAGGAACTCGTCCTCGGTGATCACCTGGCGACGACGACCCGCGTCCCGCCCGTCACGGCGACGTTGCTTCTTGGCCTCGAGACGCGTCGAGCCCTTGATGCGCTGCGGCTCGGTGATGAGCTCCGGCTCGCGGCGGCGCGGCTCCGGCTCGCTGCCACCGGTGCTGCCGCTGCTGGCACCCCGGCGCCGCGAGCGACGGCGGCCGCCACCCTGCTCGTCGTCGTCCTCGTCCTGCGCGGACCGCGGTGCGCGCTCGGGCACCTCGGGCAGCACGGGCGCGTGGAAGATCAGGCTGAGCGTGCTCGTCGCCTTCGGGACGAACGGCTCCTCGGGCGCGGACCCCGGACGGGAGGCGCTGCTCGCCCCCGCCTCGTCGGTCGCGGTGTCCGTGGCGGTGGCGCCGGCTGCGGGTGCGGCCGCGGTGGGCTCCCCCGCGTCCGACGCGACCACGGGGAGGTCGCCGGTCAGCGTGCTGACGTCGTGCGGCTCGCCGCCGCCCGCCGTCGCCTCGACCGCGACGGACACCGCGGGATCGGCGACGCCGGTCGGTGCGGCGCTGTCGCCGTCGACCGCGTCCGCGGCGGCCGACGCCGGTGCATCGGCGGTCGCGACGACCGGCGCGGAGCCGTCCCCGGCCGCGGCGTCGACGGATGCGGCGTCCGTGGTCGTGACGTCAGCGGTCGTGCCGTCAGCGACCGGGGCGACTGCCTCGGCCTGCACAGCGGCATCCTGCTCGACGGGAGCCGCCTGCTCGACGACGCCCCGTGCCTCCAGGTCGGTCGACCGGGCGCGGCGTCCGCCGAACAGGCGGCTCCGACGCTTCGGGGTCTCGTCGTTCTTCGTGTTGTCGTTGTTCTGCTCCACCATGGAACTGGTGCACTCCTCGGCCCCACTCGCACCCTGACGGGCGGCGGGAATTCTGTGTCGTGACGGGTGGCGTCCACGCCCCCGCTCTCCTGCTGTTGCGACCGGCCCGCGGCAACTTGTGGTGCGTCCGCGTCCGTTCGTGCTCGGGCACCCGGCCCGGGCTTCGCGGAGCGTCGGAGTGACGCGTGGTCCGGTCGCGGCACGCTCTCACCGCGCCTGGTTCGTCCGGGCTGGGCCCGGAAAGCTCTCGCCGACGGCCGTGTCCGGTCGTGCGACCCCACCATCATCGCATGCCGCTCCCGGAAAGGACCGGAACGTGCATGCGATGATGACCGCGTGAGCACGCCGCGTACCGCACCCCGCCGTCCGATCGCCATGGGGATCTTCCTGCTCGTGACCGCCGTCGTGGCGTTGTACGCGTCGTTCCGGCTCGTGCTCGACGAGTTCGCGAAGTACGAGAACCCGAAGACCGCACTGTCCTGCGACGTCAACGTCTTCGTGAACTGCTCCGACGTGATGACGAGTGCGCAGGGGCACCTGCTCGGCTTCCCGAACCCCCTGCTCGGGCTGATGGGGTTCGTCGCGCCGATCGCCGTGGCGGTCATGCTGCTCGCCGGGTTCCGGAACGGATCGCGGTGGTTCTGGATCGTGTTCAACGCGGGCGTGTTCCTCGCCTGGGTGTTCGTGACGTGGCTGTTCACCCAGACCGTGTGGTCCATCGGCGCGCTCTGCCCCTGGTGCATGCTCGTCTGGTCGATGACGATCCCCATGTTCTGGGTGTTCACGATCTGGAACCTCGCGCAGGGCCGCTTCGGGTCAGGGGCCCAGCGGGTCGGCAGGACCCTGCTCCCCTTCTGCTGGGCGTTCCCGCTCGCGAACTACCTCGTCATCGCGGTGTCGATCATCATCATGTTCCCGCGCATCTTCCAGAGCTTCTGACCCGGCTGCGGAGGCTCCCGACCCGCGTTCCTGTGGGCCACCCATGACTCTTCGATGACACGTCACCGGATTCGGGGGGCCTTCCCAGCCAGGACGCCGCTGGGGCGATCGTGGCCGACCTACGCTCGGATCGATGAGTGAGAACCAGGGAAAGAAGGCGCGGCGGGACGAGGCACGTGAACGTGCCCGGGCCGCACGCGAGAAGGCGCAGGCACGTCGCCGACGGAACCGGACGCTGACGATCAGCGGCATCATCGTGGGCGGCCTCGCCGTCGTCAGCGCGATCGTGCTGGTCATCGCGAACTCGGTGGCCCCGGCGGGCCCCGGTCCGCGCAACATGGCGAGCGACGGCATCCTCCTGCACGGGGTGAGCGGCAAGATCGAGGCGGTCCGCACCGCGGCGATCCCGGAGGGCGGCAAGCCCACCGCGACCAAGCAGGACGACTCGGTGGCGAACATCACGCTGTACACGGACTACATGTGCCCGTACTGCAACCAGTTCGAGACCGCGCAGATGGCCCAGATCAAGCAGTGGGTCGAGGACGGTTCCGCCACGCTCGAGCTGCACCCGTTCAACCTGCTCGACTCGTCGTCGCTCGGGTCGAAGTACTCCACCCGCTCCGCTGCCGCTGCCGCGTGCGTGGCGAACTCGGACCCGGACGACTTCCTGGCGTTCAACTCGTCGCTGTACGAGAACCAACCGTCCGAGGGCACGCGCGGGCTGACGAACGACAAGCTCGTGTCGCTCGCGAAGGCCGCCGGCGCCACGAGTCCCACGGTGGCGGACTGCATCACGTCCCAGAAGTTCGCCGGGTGGGTGGCCGACGCGACGAACCGGGTGCTGAACGACAAGCTCCCGAACTCGTCGCTCGACAAGCTCACCGGGACGCCGACGGTCATCGTGAACGGGAAGCAGTACACCGGGTCGCTCACCGACACCGACGCGTTCGCCGCGTTCGTGCTGCAGAACGGCGGCAAGGCCTAGCAGCAGCGCATCCCGAGCAGCCCTGGCGTCGTCCCTGCGTGGTCGGCGACGGGGGTGCTCGCTGCCTCTGACCCGCGGCGGGCACTCCCGAGCGGGTCGGTCCGCAGCGGCTCACCGGCGTCGGAGGACCCGCGCCGGCAACGAGGATGCCGCCCCCGTTCCGCTCCCGATCCCGTTCCGCCGTGTGGCCGATCCGGTGCAGGATCCTCGGCCTGCGCGCACCGGAACGGCCACGAGCGACGACGGCTCGACACGTCGTCCGTCCGTCACGACGCGCAGCCGTCCTGCAGTCCGTTGCGACGGCTGCGGTCGCGCACGACGCCCCCGCTCCGGATCGGAACGGGGGCGTCGTGCGGGACCGGGGACCTACTTCGCGGCGGCCTCGATCTTGGTGATGACGTCGGTCACGTTGTCGAGCTTCTGCCCGTCGACGACGACCGTCGGGGTGCCGAAGCCGCTGGAGCCCTGGAGCGTCGGATCGGCGAGGACGGCGTCGGTGGTCTTCGTCACCCACCCCTTGAACTCCTCGTTCGCCAGGCAGTCCGACAGCCCGGACCCGCTCGCGCCGCCCTGCTTGACGAGGTCGGCGATCTGCGCGTTCGTCAGGCCCTTCGTGCCCTCCTCCGGCTGGTTCTCGAAGAACTGCGTCTGCACGTCGAGGAACTTGTCGGGGTCGTAGTTCGCGACGCACATCGCGGCGTTCGCTGCGCGGCTCGCGTACCGGGAGCCCGCGTAGTTGCGGTCGAGGATCGACACGGGGTGGATCGCGAGCGTCGCGTCGCCGGACTTCACCTTGTCGAGGATCTGGTCGGCGTAGGCGGCCTCGAACTGCTTGCACACCGGGCAGGCCCAGTCGACGTACTCGACGACCGAGGCGGCTCCGTCGGGCCCCGTGGTCGGCACCGGGCTGGCGGTCGCCGTCGCGCTCACCGCACCGGTCTCGACCGGGACGACCTTGCCGTCCTCGCCGGTGAACTGGATCGCGCCCGTGATCATGTTCTTCGGTCCGGTGGCCGAGACGGTGCCGGCGTTGTTCACGTTCACCACGACGATGGCGACCACTGCCGCGATCGCGATGATCCCCAGGCCGATGCCGCCCTGCAGGAACCACTTGTTGCGGCGCTTGCGCTTGCGCTCGGCCTCCGCGCGCTGGCGGGCGACGTCGCGCGCGTGGGCACGGCGCTCGTTCTTGGTGGGTCGGTCGTTGTTCGTCATGCTCGTCGCTCCTGGGGTCGCGCCGGTCGGTCGTCGCTCACGCGAACCAGAGACCGAGCTCGCGGGCAGCGGACTCGGAGGAGTCCGAGCCGTGCACGAGGTTCTGCTGGACCTTGAGACCCCAGTCGCGACCGAGGTCACCGCGGATGGTGCCGGGCGCCGCCGAGGTCGGGTCGGTGGTGCCGGCGAGCGAGCGGAAGCCCGCGATGACGCCGTTGCCTGCGACGCGGACCGCGACGACCGGGCCGGACTGCATGAACTCCACGAGCGGCTCGAAGAACGGCTTGCCCTGGTGTTCCTCGTAGTGGGCGTCGAGCAGGTCGCGCGGTGCGGTCAGCATCTTCAGGTCGACGATCTCGTAGCCCTTGGCCTCGATCCGACGGAGGATCTCGCCCGTCAGCTGGCGGGCGACACCGTCGGGCTTGACGAGGACGAGGGTCTCTTCGAGGTCGGACATGCAGAACTCCTTGACGGGGTCGTGGGTGGTGGTCAGCCCTCGCCCGCAGCGGCGCGTCGTGCGGCGTTCTGCCGGTCGAGCTGACCGCCCTTGGCGAAGCAGTAGATCCACAGCGCCAGGAACACCGCGCCCACCGCGAACATGAACGGTTCGATGAAACCGGTGGCGAGGATGGCCGCCTGCAGCAGCCACCCGAACCATACACCGGCACGGTTGCCGGTCAGCCGTGACGCCAGGGCGAGCACGATGATCGCGCCGATGCCGCCGCCGAACGCGACGAGCGGCGGCAGCGTGTGCTTGCCGAACGTCACGAGCATCGGGAAGAAGAACATCACGGCCTCGAGGCCGAGGGTGATCGAGAGCAGGCTCTCGCGCGCGCCGCGGTCGCGGCGGGGCCTCCGCTGACGCGGCGGACGGGCCGCGTTCGTCGGCTGTTCCGGCCTGGAGGCACGGTTCGGCTCCGTCACTTCGCCTCGCTTTCCGCGTGCACCAGGTCCATGACCGCGCCCACCATCACGATGGACCCCGCAACGAGCACCATGGCGTCCTCGGCGTCCGCCTCGTCCGCCAGGTCACGCGCCTGCTGCAAGGCCTGGTCGAGTGCGGGCTCGACGACGACGCGGTCCGCGCCGACCTCGTCGACCACGATCCGGGCGAAGGCGTCGGCGTCGAGGGCCCGCTCCCCCGGCGGCTGGGTCACGACGAAGGTCTGGACGGTGTCCTTGAGCGCGCGGACGAACCCGCGGGCGTCCTTGTCGCCGAGGATCCCGACCACGCCGACGACGTGCTCGGAGGGGAAGGCCACCGGCAGCGCATCGGCGAGCGCCCTGGCACCGTGCGGGTTGTGCGCGGCGTCGACGACGACCACGGGGTCCTGCGCGATGGGCTGGAGGCGCCCAGGGCTCGTCGCGGCCGCCAGACCCTCGGACAGCACGTCCTCGTCGAGCGCCTGCGACCCACGCCCGAGGAACGACTCGACGGCGGCGATCGCGACCGCGGCGTTGTGGGCCTGGTGCGCGCCGAACAGCGGCACGAAGAGGTCGTCGTACGTGCCGGCGAGCCCCTGCACGCTGACGAGCTGGCCGCCCACCGCGGGGGTGTCGCTCGTGACCCGGAAGCCGGTGCCCTCGACGGACAGCGTCGACTCGGTGAGCTCCGCCGCCCGTTCGAGCTCGGCGAGCGCGTCGGCGGTCTGGGCGCTCGACACGACCGACGACGACGGCTTGACGATGCCGGACTTCGTGCGGGCGATCTCGGCGACCGTGTTGCCGAGCTGCTTGGCGTGGTCGATCGCGATCGGCGTGAACACCGCGACCTGGCTCTGCACGACGTTGGTGGAGTCCCACTCGCCGCCCATGCCGACCTCGATCACCGCGACGTCGACCGGTGCCTCGGCGAAGCACGCGAGCGCGAGCACCGTGAGCGCCTCGAAGAACGTCAGCGGCAGTTCGCCCTTCGCCGTGAGCTCGGCGTCGGTCATCTCGAGGATCGGGGCGATGTCGTCCCAGTTCTCGACGAACCGGTCGGCGGCGATCGGTTCGCCGTCGATGACGATGCGCTCCCGGATGGACACCAGGTGCGGGCTCGTCATGAGTCCGGTGCGGAGGCCGTGCGCACGGACGATGCTCTCGGTCATCCGGGCCGTCGAGGTCTTGCCGTTCGTCCCGGTGATGTGGATGACCGGGTAGGCCAGGTGCGGGTCACCGAGGAGCTCGACCGCGCGGCGGGTGGCGCTCAACCGGTGCTCGGGTGCCTGTTCGCCGATCCGGGCGTACAGGGCGGCCTGCACGCGGCGGACCTCGTCGTCGTCCCCGTCCGCCGGGGAGGGGCCGACCGGCGCCGGGGTCGCCGGTCCGGCAGGGATCGCGATGCCCTCGGCGCCCTCGTCGTCGTACGCGTGCTCGTGCTCGTTCTGGTCGCTCATGCGCGTGCCACCTCCACGGACACCTTCGCATCCTCGCCGACGTCGGTCGTGGTCGCCTCGGGGGCGAGCCCGACGACATCGACGCTCGTCGCGAGGGTCTCCCCCGCGATGAGCTCCTGGTGGGCGCGGACGGCCTCGGCCGCCGCGTCGGAGACCCCGAGCGTCAGGGCGATGCGGTCGCTGACGTCGAGGTCGGCGTCGCGGCGGGCCTGCTGGACGGCACGGACGACGTCGCGGGCGAGTCCCTCGGCCTCGAGCTCGGGAGTGGTCACGGTGTCGAGGACGACGAAGCCGCCGCCGTCGAGGAACGCCACGGCCACCGAGTCGTCGGCGACCGTGAGGTCGAGCGAGTACTCGCCCTCGACGAGGTCCACTCCGCCGACCGTGACGCCGGACTCCGTCGCGACCCAGTCACCGCGCTTGGCCGCCGGGATCACCTGCTGCACCTGCTTGCCGATGCGCGGCCCGGCGGCGCGGGCGTTGACGGTGAGCTTGCGCTCGATGCCGTACTGCGCCAGGGACTCCTCGGCCTGCTGCTCGAGCACGACCCGCTTCACGTTGAGCTCGTCACGGAGGATGTCCGCGAACGGCTCGACGGCTGCGGGGTCCGGCACGACGAGCGTCAGGGTCGCGAGCGGCAGCCGGACGCGCTTGCCGGTCGCCTTGCGGAGCGCGAGGCCCTTCGAGGCGACGTCGCGCACGCGGTCCATCGCAGCGACGAGGGCGTCGTCGGCGGGGAACTCGGAAGCGTCCGGGAAGTCCTCGAGGTGCACCGAACGGCCGCCGGTCAGGCCCTTCCAGACCTCCTCGGTGACGAGCGGGGCGAGCGGGGCGGCGACGCGGGTGAGGGTCTCGAGCACGGTGTACAGCGTGTCGAAGGCGGCCCGCGCCTCCGGACTCGACGACGCACCGGCCCAGAACTTGTCGCGCGAGCGCCGCACGTACCAGTTCGTGAGCACGTCGGCGAACTCCCGGACGGCCTGCGCCGCGAGCGGGGTGTCGAGCGCGTCGAGGTGCGCCGTGACGTCCGCGACGAGCACCCGGGTCTTGGCGAGCAGGTAGCGGTCCAGCACGTCGGTGCTCGCCGTGCTGCGGGATGCCTGGTACCCGTCCGTCCCGGAGGCGTTGGCGTAGAGCGTGAAGAAGTAGTACGTCGACCAGAGCGGCAGCAGGAACTCGCGGACGCCCTGGCGGATGCCCTCCTCGGTCACGACGAGGTTGCCGCCGCGGATCACCGACGACGACATGAGGAACCAGCGCATGGCGTCGGCGCCGTCGCGGTCGAACACCTCGGACACGTCCGGGTAGTTGCGGAGCGACTTCGACATCTTCTGCCCGTCGGAGCCGAGGACGATGCCGTGGCTGATGACGTTGCGGAACGCCGGACGGTCGAACAGCGCGGTGGAGAGCACGTGCATGACGTAGAACCAGCCGCGGGTCTGCCCGATGTACTCGACGATGAAGTCGGCCGGGTTGTGCGCCTCGAACCACTCGCGGTTCTCGAACGGGTAGTGCACCTGCGCGTACGGCATCGAGCCGGAGTCGAACCACACGTCGAACACGTCCGAGATCCGGCGCATGGTCGACTTCCCGGTCGGGTCGTCGGGGTTCGGCCGGGTCAGGTCGTCGATGAACGGACGGTGCAGGTCGACCTCGCCGTCGGCGTTCACCGGCAGCCGGCCGAAGTCGCGCTCGATCTCCTCGAGGGAGCCGTACACGTCCGTGCGCGGGTACGCCGGGTCGTCCGACTGCCACACGGGGATCGGCGTGCCGAAGTACCGGTTGCGCGAGACCGACCAGTCGATCGCGTTGCCGACCCACTTGCCGAACTGCCCGTCCTTGACGTTGTCCGGCACCCAGTTGATCTCCTGGTTGAGCGCACCCATGCGGTCGCGGATCTCCGTGACGCGGACGAACCACGACGAGACCGCCTTGTAGATGAGCGGCTTGCGGCAGCGCCAGCAGTGCGGGTAGCTGTGCTCGTAGGACGCCTGCCGGAGCAGCCGCCCGGCGTCGCGGACGGCCTTCGTCAGCGGCTTGTTCGCGTCCGACCAGAGCATGCCGGCCACCTCGCCGAACTGCGACGTGAACACCCCGCCCTCGTCGAGCGACAGCACCACCGGGATGCCGGCGGCGGCACAGACCTCCTGGTCGTCCGCACCGTACGCGGGGGCCTGGTGCACGATGCCCGTGCCCTCACCCGTCTCGACGTACTCGGCCACGAGGATGCGCCAGGCGTGCTCGTAGCCCTCCTGGTCGGCCAGGAAGTCGAACAGCCGCTCGTACTCGACGCCGTCGAGCTCGGCGCCGACGACCGTGCGCAGCACGGCGGCGAGCGCCTCCTCGGCGTTCTCGTAACCGAGGTCCTTCGCGTGGGCCGCCACGGTGTCGGACGCGAGCAGGTACTGCGCCGAGCCGGCGTCGCCACCGTCAGCCGCGCCTCCCGGCCCGGCCGGGACGACCGCGTACACGATCCCCGGACCGACGGCGAGGGCGGCGTTCGTCGGCAGCGTCCACGGGGTCGTCGTCCAGGCGAGCGCCCGCACGCCGTCCAGGCCGAGCTCGGAGGCGCGCGACCCGCGCAGCGGGAACGCGACCGTGACGGACTGGTCCTGCCGCGACTGGTAGACGTCGTCGTCCATCCGCAGCTCGTGGTTCGACAGCGGCGTCTGGTCGTTCCAGCAGTACGGCAGGACGCGGAAGCCCTCGTACGCGAGGCCCTTGTCCCACAGCTGCTTCCACGCCCACAGCACGCTCTCCATGAACGTGACGTCGAGGGTCTTGTAGTCGTTCTCGAAGTCGACCCACCGGGCCTGGCGGGTGACGTACTGCTGCCACTCGTCGGTGTACTGCAGGACGCTCTTCTTGGCAGCGGCGTTGAAGACGTCGACGCCCATCGCGTCGATCTCGTGCTTCTCGGTGATGCCGAGCTGGCGCATGGCCTCGAGCTCGGCGGGCAGGCCGTGGGTGTCCCAGCCGAACCGGCGGTGCACCTGCTTGCCGCGCATGGTCTGGTAGCGCGGGAAGACGTCCTTCGCGTACCCGGTGAGCAGGTGGCCGTAGTGCGGCAGCCCGTTCGCGAACGGCGGGCCGTCGTAGAACGTCCACTCCGTGCAGCCCTCGCGCTGGTCGATCGACGCCTGGAACGTGCCGTCGCCCTTCCAGAAGGCGAGGATTCCCTGCTCGACGGCGGGGAAGGACGGCGACGGGGTCACGCCGTCGGCGGACGAGTTCAGCGGGTAGGCCACGAGCTGCTCCTGTGGGTTCGGTTCGTCTCCACGAGGACGGAAGCTCTGCTCCGCGGTACCACCTCGCTTGCCGACCGTTGATCACCCAGCGGTCGACCGCTCGTTGTCCGGGGCTGTGCGGCCCGGTCCGCCCGGTTCTACTGCCGGACGGTCCGTGGTGCGGACCGCCGGGTTCTTCCGGAGACTCCCCGGTGATGGCCGGTTCGACGTCTTCGGCCCGAGTCTACCCGAGGGGAGCATGCTGGAGCGATGCCCTCGGAAGAACAGGAGGAGCGGCCCGAATCGCTCCTCACCGTCATCATCGCGTTCGCCGCCAACCTCCTCGTCGCGATCGCCAAGACCATCGCCTCGATGCTGTCCGGGTCCGCCTCGATGGTGGCCGAGGCGGCGCACTCGTGGGCGGACACCGGCAACGAGGTCTTCCTGCTCGTGGCGGAGCGGCGCGGTGCGAAGCCGCGGGACGCGAAGCACCCGCTCGGCTACGGCCGTGAGACGTACATCTGGTCGATGTTCGCGGCGTTCGGCCTGTTCACCGCCGGCGCCGTCGTGTCCATCTGGCACGGGATCACGCAGCTCGGCGAGAGCGGCCCGGCCGAGGACGTCACGCTGAACTACATCGTGCTCGCGGTGGCCTTCGTCCTGGAGGGCACGAGCTTCGTGCAGGCCTTCCGGCAGGCGCACGGCGCGGCGACGAAGCGTCGGGTCCCGGTGCTCCGCCACGTCCTGCAGTCGTCGAACCCCACGCTCCGTGCCGTGTTCGCCGAGGACGCCGCCGCCCTGATCGGGCTCGTGATCGCGTTCCTCGGCGTGCTGCTGCACCAGCTCACCGGCCTGGCGGTGTTCGACGCGATCGGGTCGATCCTCGTGGGCATCCTGCTCGGCGTCGTCGCGGTCGTGCTCATCGACCGCAACCGTCGCTTCCTGGTGGGGCAGAGCACCTCCCCCGAGCTCGAGGACGCGGTCCTGGTCGACCTGCTCGGACGCGACGAGGTGGAGCGGGTCACCTACCTGCACCTGGAGTTCGTGGGGCCGTCGCGGGTGTACCTCGTCGCGGCCGTCGACCTGACCGGCAACGAGGACGAGGAGCACGTCGCGATCCGGTTGCGCCGGGTCGAGCAGCAGTTGGAGACGAGCAAGTACGTCGAGGAGGCCGTCCTGACCCTGAGCTACCCGGGGGCCGACTCGCTCGTGCCGTCCGGCACGGACGGCGAGGTGCCGGGGATCGTGCGGGACGGCACGGTGGAGGACGTCGCGGCCGGGGGTGCGGGCACGCTGCGGACGGAGCGCTGACGGCAGCGTGCGCTGACGACGGACGGGAGGCGCGGGTCGGGTCCGGCGGGTGCGCCCGGTCCGGCGGGTGCGCCCGGTCCGGCGGGTGCGCCCGGTCCGGCGGGTGCGCCCGGTCCGGCGGGAGCGCCCGGTCCGGCGGGAGCGCCCGGTC
>NZ_NXIA01000005.1 GCF_002412165.1 Curtobacterium sp. 'Ferrero' | reverse complement strand
GCCGTCCGGCGTGCCCGCGCGCCGGCCTTGAGTACATTGCGTGTGCTATGTAAAATACTGCAAAGAACACGCGACCCGCCCGCTGCAGGAGCCCGACATGACCGACACGATGAGCGCCCCCACCCTCCGACTCGCCCCGGTGACCCGACCTGCCGAGGTGATCCGTGCCTCCCGTCCCGCCCGGGGCGACGACGTGGCCCCGACCTGGATGCGTGTCGTCGGCGCCGTCCTCGCCGCCGGGGGAGCGGTCCTGACCGCCGCCGTCCTCGGCTGGCCGGGCGACGCTCCCGAGGTCGCGCTCCTGGTCCCGGGGCTCGTCGCACTCGTCGGCGGTCTGCTGCTCGTCGTCGCCCGCGCGGGCCTGAGCGTGTCCGCGACCCACGTGACGCTGCACTTCCGCCCGCTGCCGCCCCGCCGGATCGCCCGACGCCGCATCGTCGCCGTCCGCGTGGTCGAGGCGGACGCGTCGACGTACGGCGGCCTCGGGCTCCGGGTGCGGCGCGGTGTGCGGGCCCTGCTGCTGACGCCCGGCACCGGCGTCGAGCTCACCGACGACCGCGGGCGCGTCACGTTCGTCCGGACCGCGCGCGCCGAGTCCGTGCGGCGGGCGCTCACGGCCTGACGAGGTCGCCGCTCGCCGGAGCGACCGCGGCGATCGCACGCGGTCCGTGGTGGGAATGCCCGGTCGTTCCACGGGCTTATACACGCCAGCGCTGAACGAGGTCAAGCCAGGACTGGACACCGGGGGACAGACCGACCTATGATGACAGTTCGCGCTCCCTGGCTCGTCGTGTCGTCATATTGCGGTCGACCGTCTGGTTCGTCCTGAACCCGCCTGGTGACGCCGGGTCCGTATATGGCGGCGGGCCCCGCTCACTCCGATCATCGCACAGGTCGCATCCCCCGGATGTGCACCGTTCCCCGTGTGTTGATCAGCAGGTCGCGCGGAAGCGTCAACCCACCCACCTACGTGCTGCTCGTCAGTACCGGCCCGACGGGGCCTACCGGAGGTCACACCCTTGGCTGCTGCGCCCAACGCATCCACCAACCCCAAGAACGGTCGCAACCACTCGCGACTCTCGTTCGCCAAGATCACGGACACCCTCACGGTTCCTGATCTGCTCGCCCTCCAGACGGAGAGCTTCGACTGGCTCGTCGGCAACGACGTGTGGAAGGCCCGACTCGCAGAGGGGCAGGAGCAGGGTCGCACCGACCTCGCGCTGCACTCCGGGCTCGAGGAGATCTTCGAGGAGATCTCCCCGATCGAGGACCTCGGCGAGACCATGCAGCTCGGCTTCACGTCGCCCGAGCTCGAGGACCCGAAGTACTCGATCGACGAGTGCAAGGAGCGCGGCAAGACCTACGCCGCCCCGCTCTACGTCAACGCCGAGTTCATGAACCACATGACCGGTGAGATCAAGACGCAGACCGTGTTCATGGGCGACTTCCCGCTCATGACCGAGCGCGGCACGTTCATCATCAACGGCACCGAGCGCGTCGTCGTCTCGCAGCTCGTCCGCTCCCCGGGCGTGTACTTCGAGCGCGCGCAGGAGAAGACCTCCGACAAGGACATCTACTCCGCCCGCGTCATCCCGTCGCGCGGTGCCTGGCTCGAGTTCGAGATCGACAAGCGCGACCAGGTGGGCGTGCGCATCGACCGCAAGCGCAAGCAGTCCGTCACGGTCTTCCTCAAGGCCCTCGGCCTGACGAGCGAGGAGATCCTCGACGAGTTCCAGGGCTTCGCCTCGATCGAGTCGACCCTCGAGAAGGACGCCATCCTCACCAAGGAGGAGGCGCTCAAGGACATCTACCGCAAGCTCCGTCCGGGCGAGCAGGTGGCGGCCGAGGCGGCGCGTGCGCTCCTCGACAACTTCTACTTCAACCCGAAGCGCTACGACCTGGCGAAGGTGGGCCGCTACAAGCTCAACCGCAAGCTCGGCATCGACGCGCCGCTCAGCGACTCGGTGCTGACCGTCAAGGACATCGTCGCGACGATCAAGTACCTCGTCTCGCTGCACGCCGAGCGCACCACGATCGACGGTGTCCGCGACGGCGAGCCCGTCCAGCTCCGCCTCGACGTGGACGACATCGACCACTTCGGCAACCGTCGCATCCGCGCCGTCGGCGAGCTCATCCAGAACCAGGTCCGCACCGGTCTGTCCCGCATGGAGCGCGTCGTCCGCGAGCGCATGACCACGCAGGACATCGAGGCGATCACGCCGCAGACCCTGATCAACGTGCGCCCCGTCGTCGCCGCGATCAAGGAGTTCTTCGGCACGTCGCAGCTGTCGCAGTTCATGGACCAGAACAACCCGCTCGCGGGCCTGACGCACAAGCGTCGCCTCTCGGCCCTCGGCCCGGGTGGTCTGTCCCGTGAGCGTGCCGGCGTCGAGGTCCGCGACGTCCACCCGTCGCACTACGGCCGCATGTGCCCGATCGAGACCCCGGAAGGCCCGAACATCGGTCTGATCGGCTCGCTCGCGTCGTTCGGTCGGATCAACTCGTTCGGCTTCATCGAGACCCCGTACCGTCGCGTCGTCGACGGCCAGGTCACGACGCAGATCGACTACCTGACCGCGTCCGAGGAAGACGACTTCGTCGTCGCCCAGGCCAACGCGCCGCTGACCGACTCCTTCCACTTCCAGGACGACAAGGTGCTCGTCCGGAAGAAGGGCGGCGAGGTCGAGCTCGTCGGCAAGGACGAGGTCGACTACATGGACGTCTCCCCGCGCCAGATGGTGTCGGTCGCGACGTCGCTCATCCCGTTCCTCGAGCACGACGACGCGAACCGCGCCCTCATGGGTGCGAACATGCAGCGCCAGGCCGTGCCGCTCCTCCGTTCCGAGTCGCCGCTCGTCGGCACCGGCATGGAGGGCTACACCGCCATCGACGCCGGTGACGTCGTCACCGCCGACAAGGCCGGTGTGGTCTCCGAGGTCTCGGCCGACGCCGTGACCCTGCAGCTCGACGAGGGCGGCACGCAGACCTACTACCTGCGCAAGTTCGACCGCTCGAACCAGGGCACGAGCTACAACCACCGCGTCATCGTCTCCGCCGGCGAGCGCGTGGAGCAGGGCGAGGTCATCGCCGACGGCCCCGCGACGGAGAACGGCGAGCTCGCGCTCGGCAAGAACCTCCTCGTCGCGTTCATGCCGTGGGAGGGCTACAACTACGAGGACGCGATGATCCTGTCGCAGAACCTCGTGAAGGACGACACGCTCTCCTCGATCCACATCGAGGAGTACGAGGTCGACGCCCGCGACACGAAGCTCGGCAAGGAGGAGATCACCCGCGACCTCCCGAACGTCAGCCCGGACCTCCTGGCCGACCTCGACGAGCGCGGCATCATCCGCATCGGTGCCGAGGTCCGCCCCGGCGACATCCTGGTCGGCAAGGTCACGCCGAAGGGCGAGACCGAGCTCTCCGCCGAGGAGCGCCTGCTCCGCGCGATCTTCAACGAGAAGTCGCGCGAGGTGCGCGACACCTCGCTGAAGGTGCCGCACGGTGAAGAGGGCACGATCATCGGCGTCAAGGTGTTCGACGCGCAGGACGGCGACGACGAGCTCGGCTCGGGCGTCAACCAGCGCGTGGTCGTCTACATCGCCCAGAAGCGCAAGATCACCGCGGGTGACAAGCTCGCCGGTCGTCACGGCAACAAGGGCGTCATCTCGACGATCCTGCCGGTCGAGGACATGCCGTTCCTCGCGGACGGCACCCCGGTCGACATCGTGCTCAACCCGCTCGGCGTCCCCGGCCGCATGAACTTCGGCCAGGTCCTCGAGATCCACCTCGGGTGGCTCGCGAAGCAGGGCTGGAACGTCGAGGGCATCCAGGAGTGGGCGTCGGCGCTGCCCGAGGCCGCACGCCACGCGGAGCCCGGCACCAAGGTCGCGACCCCGGTGTTCGACGGTGCGTACGAGCGTGAGATCGAGGGTCTCCTCGACAACACCCTCCCGAACCGCGACGGCGAGCGCCTGATCGGTTCGTCCGGCAAGGCGCAGCTCTTCGACGGCCGCTCCGGCGAGCCGTTCCCGGAGCCCGTGTCGGTCGGCTACATGTACATCCTCAAGCTGCACCACCTGGTCGACGACAAGATCCACGCGCGTTCGACCGGTCCGTACTCGATGATCACGCAGCAGCCGCTGGGTGGGAAGGCGCAGTTCGGTGGACAGCGCTTCGGCGAGATGGAGGTGTGGGCACTCGAGGCGTACGGCGCCGCCTACGCCCTCCAGGAGCTCCTGACGATCAAGTCCGACGACATCCTCGGCCGCGTGAAGGTCTACGAGGCGATCGTCAAGGGCGAGAACATCCAGGAGCCCGGCATCCCGGAGTCGTTCAAGGTCCTCATGAAGGAGATGCAGTCGCTCTGCCTGAACGTCGAGGTCCTCTCGGCCGACGGCCAGGCGGTCAGCCTCCGCGACACGGACGACGAGGTCTTCCGTGCCGCCGAAGAGCTCGGCATCAACATCTCCTCGCGGTTCGAGTCGTCGTCCGTCGACGACATCTGATCCCGCCCGTACTCGTAACGAATCCAGCTAGAGAGAAGAACATTGCTCGAAGCAACTTCATTTGACGCACTGCGGATCGGCCTCGCCACGGCCGAGGACATCCGCCAGTGGTCGTACGGCGAGGTCAAGAAGCCGGAGACCATCAACTACCGCACCCTCAAGCCCGAGAAGGACGGTCTGTTCGGCGAGCAGATCTTCGGTCCGTCCCGTGACTGGGAGTGCGCGTGCGGCAAGTACAAGCGCGTCCGGTTCAAGGGCATCGTCTGCGAGCGCTGCGGCGTCGAGGTCACCAAGTCCTCGGTCCGCCGCGAGCGCATGGGCCACATCGAGCTCGCCGCGCCCGTCACGCACATCTGGTACTTCAAGGGCGTCCCGTCGCGCCTCGGGTACCTCCTCGACATGGCGCCGAAGGACCTCGAGAAGGTCATCTACTTCGCGGCGTACATGATCATCGACATCGATGAAGAGGGCCGTCACGCCGACCTCCCGGGCCTCGAGAACGAGATGCGTCTCGAGATCAAGACCCTCGAGGGCCAGCGCGACTCGATCATCGCCGACCGCCTCAAGAAGCTCGAGGACGACCTCGCAGCGCTCGAGGAGGAGGGCGCCAAGGCCGACGTCAAGCGCCGCACCAAGGACACCGCCGAGAAGGAGATGTCCCAGGTCCGCAAGTCGTTCGACGAGGACATCACCCGCCTCGAGCGCGTGTGGGAGGACTTCCGCAACCTCAAGGTGGGCGACCTCAAGCCCGAGGACGCCGTCTTCCACGAGCTGCAGGACCGCTTCGGCATCTACTTCGACGCCTACATGGGCGCCGAGGCGATCAAGCTCCGTCTCGAGGCCTTCGACCTGGCCGCCGAGGCCGAGTCGCTGCGCCTGCAGATCGCCGAGGGCAAGGGCCAGAAGAAGATCCGCGCGATCAAGCGTCTGCGCGTGGTCTCCTCGTTCCTCGCCACCGGCAACTCGCCGGCCGCGATGGTGCTCGACGTCGTCCCGGTCATCCCGCCGGAGCTCCGCCCGATGGTGCAGCTCGACGGTGGCCGCTTCGCCACGTCGGACCTCAACGACCTCTACCGTCGTGTGATCAACCGCAACAACCGTCTCCGCCGCCTGCTCGACCTCGGTGCCCCCGAGATCATCGTGAACAACGAGAAGCGCATGCTGCAGGAGGCCGTCGACGCGCTGTTCGACAACGGTCGTCGTGGTCGTCCGGTCACGGGTACCGGCAACCGCGCCCTCAAGTCCCTGAGCGACATGCTCAAGGGCAAGCAGGGTCGTTTCCGCCAGAACCTGCTCGGCAAGCGCGTCGACTACTCGGGCCGTTCGGTCATCATCGTCGGCCCGCAGCTCAAGCTCCACCAGTGCGGTCTGCCGAAGCAGATGGCGCTCGAGCTGTTCAAGCCGTTCGTGATCAAGCGCCTCATCGACCTGTCGCACGCGCAGAACATCAAGTCGGCCAAGCGCATGGTCGAGCGTTCGCGTCCGCAGGTGTGGGACGTGCTCGAGGAGATCATCCGCGAGCGCCCCGTGCTGCTGAACCGTGCGCCGACGCTGCACCGTCTGGGTATCCAGGCGTTCGAGCCGCAGCTCGTCGAGGGCAAGGCCATCCAGCTCCACCCGCTCGTGTGTGCTGCGTTCAACGCGGACTTCGACGGTGACCAGATGGCCGTGCACCTGCCGCTGTCGGTGGAGGCGCAGGCCGAGGCCCGCATCCTCATGCTCGCCTCGAACAACATCCTCAAGCCGTCCGACGGCCGTCCGGTGACCCTGCCCGCGCAGGACATGATCATCGGTCTGCACCACCTCACGACCGTCCGCGAGGGCGCCGTGGGCGAGGGTCGCGCGTTCTCCTCGGTCGCCGAGGCGATCCTGGCCAAGGACCAGAACACGCTGCACCTCAACGCGCTCGTCAAGATCCGCATGACCGACGTGCACTTCGCCGAGGGCGAGGCGCCGGAGGGCTACGTGCTGGGCGAGCCGGTGCTGGTCGAGACGACGCTGGGCCGCGCGCTCTTCAACGAGACCCTCCCGGCGGACTACCCGTTCGTCCAGAAGGTCGCCGACAAGGGCACGCTCTCCGCGATCGTCAACGACCTCGCCGAGCGCTACTCCAAGACCGAGACGGCCGCCGCGCTCGACCGGATCAAGGACGCCGGCTTCTACTGGGGCACCCGCTCCGGTGTGACCGTCGCCCTGTCGGACGTCGTGACGCCGCCCCGCAAGAAGGAGATCATCGCCGGCTACGAGGCGCAGGCCGCCAAGGTGCAGGGCGAGTTCGACAAGGGTCTGATCACCGACGCGGAGCGCCGCGCCGACCTGATCAAGATCTGGACCGAGGCCACGAACGAGATCGCGCAGGAGATGCGCGACAACTTCCCGGTCGACAACACCATCAACCGCATGGTGTCGTCGGGTGCTCGTGGTAACTGGCTGCAGGTGCGCAACATCGCCGGTATGCGTGGTCTGGTGAACAACCCGAAGGGTGAGATCATCGCCCGCCCGATCATCAACTCGTACCGCGAGGGCCTGACCGTGGCGGAGTACTTCATCGCCACGCACGGTGCCCGCAAGGGTCTGGCGGACACGGCTCTCCGTACCGCCGACTCGGGATACCTGACCCGTCGTCTCGTGGACGTCTCGCAGGACGTCATCATCCGCGAGGACGACTGCGGCACGACCCGCGGTCTCGAGCTGCCGATCGCGACGAAGGGTGCCGACGGCGCCCTGGTCCGCGACCCGCGCGTCGAGAACACCGTGTACTCGCGCACCCTGGCCACCCCGGCCGTGGACGCGCAGGGCACGGTCGTCGCCGAGGCCGGTGAGGACGTCGGTGACGTCCTGATCGACAAGCTCATCGCGGCCGGTGTCGAGAGCATCAAGGTGCGCTCGGTCCTGACCTGTGAGTCCGCCATCGGTGTCTGCGCGAAGTGCTACGGCCGTTCGCTCGCCACGGGCAACCTCGTCGACATCGGCGAGGCGGTCGGCATCATCGCCGCCCAGTCCATCGGTGAGCCCGGTACCCAGCTGACGATGCGTACCTTCCACACGGGTGGTTCGGCCTCGGCCGACGACATCACGCAGGGTCTGCCCCGCGTGACCGAGCTCTTCGAGGCCCGCACCCCGAAGGGCGCGTCCCCGATCGCCGAGGCCCCCGGCCGCGTCGTCATCGAGGACACGGACAAGGGTCGTCGGATCATCCTCACGCCGGACAACGGCGACGAGCCGTTCATCTACCCGGTGCTCAAGCGTGCGACCCTCCTCATCGAGGACGGCCAGCACGTCGAGCTCGGCGAGCAGTTCATCGCCGGCACGGTCGACCCGAAGGAGGTCCTCCGGGTCAAGGGTGTGCGCGAGGTCCAGAAGCACCTCGTCAACGGTGTGCAGGACGTGTACGGCTCGCAGGGCGTGCCGATCCACGACAAGCACATCGAGGTCATCGTGCGCCAGATGCTCCGCAAGGTCACCGTCGTCGACCACGGCGACACCGACCTGCTCCCGGGCGAGCTCGTCGACCGTTCGCGGTACAACGAGCTCAACCGTGCGGCGCTGCAGGAGGGTCGCAAGACCGCTTCCGCTCGCCAGGAGGTCATGGGCATCACCAAGGCGTCCCTCGCGACCGAGTCGTGGCTGTCCGCCGCGTCCTTCCAGGAGACCACCCGCGTCCTCACGCAGGCGGCCATGGAGGGCAAGCAGGACCACCTCGTCGGCCTCAAGGAGAACGTCATCATCGGTAAGCTCATCCCCGCCGGGACGGGCCTCAGCCGGTACCGCGACGTGGACGTGAACGCGACCGAGGAAGCGAAGGCCGAGCGGTACCCCAACCGCATCTTCGCCGACGACTCGTCGTTCTCGGACGCCGACCTGAGCTTCGTCGACTTCGACAGCTTCTCGTCGGACGACTTCACGCCGGGGACGTACAACTGAGTCTGACGTGACCCACGAAGGGCCCCGCATCCACCAGGATGCGGGGCCCTTCGCCGTTGTGGGTCGCGTCCGCGACCACAGGGCGGACGGGAGGCGCGGTGCGGGCCCGCCCCGTGCCTCCCGTCCGGTGTCGCGTCGCGACCCGCGTCAGGCGGTGCGGCCCTTCTCGTCGACCAGCGAGAACAGGCTCAGGACGTTGCCGTCGGGGTCGCGGACGTCGAACCAGTTCGTGGCGCCGTCCAGGCACTCCACGGGCCCGATGTCGATGCCGAGGGCGCCGATGCGCGCGTGCTGGTGGCTGACGTCGTCGACGCCGAACCGCACGGTCACCGGGTTCTCCTCGGCGTGCTCGTCCTCGTACAGCTGGATCCAGATGCCGCCGATCTCGTACTCGGCGACGCCGTCCTCGGGCTCGAGGTCCGGCTCGGTGCGCTCGAAGACGGCGCCGTACCAGAGGCAGGACGCCTCGATGTCGGTGACGGGCAGCCCCACGGTCACGCTCGTGATGTCCATGGCTCATCATCCCCCGTCGGAGCCTCGCGCGTCGAGGCCTCCCGGGCGCGACTGGCAGGCTGGACCGATGGCAACGCTCCGTGAACGCACCACCGCTCCCGCCCACCTCGAGCTGCCCGTCGCCACCGGCGGGGTGACGTTCCGACCGGCGTCCCGCGCGGACATCGACGCCGTGCACGCCGTCGCCGTCGCCGCCGCGGCGGTGGACGCCCCGCAGAGCCGTCCCTCCACAGCCGACATCGATCGCGCGTTCTCCACGGAGGGGCTCGACATCGCCCAGGACACGGTGGTCGGCGTGGATGCTGACGGGCATGTGCAGGCGTACGGCATCGTCATCGACATCCCCTCCCGGGTCACCGCGGCGCAGGTCGTGCTCGCCGGCGCGGTGCACCCGGACCACCGCGGCCGCGGGATCGGACGACGGGTGTTCGCCTGGCAGCTGGGCCGAGCCCGCCAACGTCTGGCGGCGCTCGACGTCGACCTCCCGGCGACCATCGAGACCGAGGGGCCCGAGGGCGCCGAGGCGCTCCGGCTCGCGGCCCGGTTCGGGTTGGAGCCGATCCGGCACTGGCTCGAGATGGAGCTCGTGTTCGACGACCGGGCCGACGTCCCGGTGCCGAGTGTGCCGGACGGCTTCCGGCTGCGGCCCGCGACCGTCGACGACATCGAGCCGCTGCGGACGGCCAAGAACGACGCCTTCCGTGACCACTGGGGGTCGCAGCCGATGGTCGAGTCCGACTGGCGCGGGTTCCTCACCGCGCCGAAGGCCCGGCTCGACCTCAGCCGGGTGGTCCTCGACGACGCCGGGGCGATCGTCGCGTTCGCGATCGTCGAGGTCGACCCGTCCGCGTTCGCCGCGCGCGGGCACTCGTACGGCTACGTGCACTGGGTCGGTGTGGTGCGTGCGGCACGGGGCCGGGGCCTGGCACCCGTCGTGCTCGACGCGGCGCTGCAGGCCCTCCGGGAGGACGGTGTCGCCGCTGCGGTGCTCGACGTCGACTCCGAGAACCCGAGCGGTGCCGGCCGGATCTACGAGCAGCTGGGCTTCGTCGCGGGCGAGGTGCACGTCACCGTGGCCACGGCGATCTGACGACGGACGGCGACGGCGGTCTGACGACGGACGGCGACGGCCCTCGGGCGAGGGCCGTCGTCCGCGGAGACCGGTCCGGACACCCCTGCACTGGGGGCAAGGATCACCCCCGCGCCCCCTCCTTCTGGGACTGCGGCGTCCGTCGAGCGCGACCGTAGCGTGGTCGAGCGTCGTTCCCTGCACGGCGCCTCTCCCGACCCGCGCACGATCCGAAGGAGGCTCGGGACACATGGCCACGCTGTCCGAGATCCTCATCCTCAACGGTGCCCTGCCGATCGAGCACCTCGACTCGATGACGGGCGACGAAGACGTCGACGACCGTTCGATCCGCTCGCTCGTCGAGCAGGGGATCGTGAGCGAGGCGCAGTACATCACCGCCCGCGCCGCGTCGAACAACTCCCGCACGGTGCCGCTGACCGACTACCCGGTCGACGGCACGGCCGTGTCGATGCTCCCCGCGGCGCTCTGTCGTCGACACGGGGTGCTCGGCGTCGGGTTCGAGGGGGAGACCCTCGTGCTCGCGATGGTGAACCCGACCAACGTGCTCGCGATCGACGACGCCCGAACGGCCTCCGGCCGGAACGTCAAGCCGCTGCAGGTCGAGGAGCGCGACCTCGTCGCCGCGCTCGACCGGTACCTCCGTGCTGACGACGAACTGAACGACCTGACGTCCTCGCTCGAGGAAGAAGCGGCCCAGCAGTCGCAGCAGCAAGCCGACCTGACCGACGGGTCCCTCGACGACGTCCCGATCGTCCGGTTCGTGAACCTGCTCGTGTCCCAGGCGATCCAGGACCACGCGTCCGACATCCACATCGAGCCGGGCGAGCACGAGGTCCGGGTGCGGTACCGCATCGACGGCGTGCTGCACGAGATGACCCCGGCGCCGAAGAACATCCAGAACGGTGTGATCAGCCGCCTGAAGATCATGAGCGACATCGACATCGCCGAGCGTCGCAAGCCGCAGGACGGCCGCATGTCGGTGCGGCACGGCGGGCGCCAGATCGACCTCCGTGTCGCTACCCTGCCGACGGTGTGGGGCGAGAAGGTCGTCATGCGGATCCTCGACAACACGAACACGTCGCTGACCCTGAAGGACCTCAACCTCCTCGAGCACAACTTCCGGGCCTACCAGCGCTCGTACTCGAAGCCCTACGGCATGATCCTGGTCACCGGGCCGACCGGCTCGGGCAAGTCGACGACCCTGTACACGACGCTGAACGCCGTGGCCCGACCCGAGATCAACGTCATCACCGTCGAGGACCCGGTCGAGTACCGCATGGCCGGCATCAACCAGGTGCAGGTGAACCCGAAGGCCGGGCTGACGTTCGCGTCCGCGCTCCGGTCCATCCTCCGGTCCGACCCGGACGTCGTGCTCCTCGGTGAGATCCGCGACCACGAGACCGCGCAGATCGCGATCGAGGCGTCGCTCACCGGTCACCTCGTGCTCTCGACCCTGCACACGAACGACGCACCGTCCGCGGTGACGCGGCTCACCGAGATGGACATCGAACCGTTCCTCGTCGGCTCGGCGCTCGACTCCGTGGTCGCGCAGCGGCTCGCCCGCCGGCTCTGCGACCGGTGCAAGGCCCCCGCGTTCTACGAGGCCGAGCAGCTGCACGTCCTCGGGTTCCTGCCGTCGCCGGACGCCGAGGTCCCGGAGTTCTTCGCGCCGATCGGGTGCGCCGTGTGCTCGAACACCGGCTACCGCGGGCGCATCGCCCTGCACGAGGTCATGACCGTGACCGAGGAGATCGAGCGGCTCGCCGTCGCGCGGGCCTCGAGCGCGGAGATCAGCCGTGTCGCCCAGCAGCAGGGCATGCTCACCCTCCGGCAGGACGGGTGGGAGAAGGTCAAGCTCGGCCTGACGAGCGTCGACGAGATCCTGCGCGTGGTCGCGTAGCCCGGGGGAGTGGACCGATGACCGATTCCGTGTACGACATCACCGGGGGCGACGACCCGGTCGCGGGCTGGCACCCGGGCGCCCCCGGGAACGAGGTCGGCGGTCGACGTGCCGCACGACTGGCCGCCGCCGCAGCTGCGGCCGCGGCGCAGCCGACCTCGCCCGTCGACGGGGCAGGGACGGCAGCGCCGAGCGCGTCCCCCGTCTACGACCTCGCCGACGACGCGGCCTGGGCAGCGCCGGCGCAGTCGACCTGGACCGAGCCGGCGCAGGACTCCTGGACCGACCCTGGGCAGGCGGCCGTCTGGCCCGCACCGACCGGCGACCCCGTCGCCGTGCCGGTGGCGCAGCCGCAGGCGGCACCCGCCACGCCACCCGCAGCCGTCCCGCCCTCCACGGCGTCCTACGGGTACGCCGACGAGGCGACCCGGCAGTACCCGGTCGTCGGTGGCGGCGTCCCCACGGGCCTCCAGACCGGACCCGCCCCGGAGGGGCACGAGGAGATCGGCTTCACGCGCCACGCGCGTGAGGTCGCCGACCCCGACCTCATCACGGCGCTCGCCCAGGTCGTCTACCAGGGCGCGTCCGACCTGCACCTCACCGCGGACGCACCGCCCACCGTGCGGGTCGACGGCTCGCTCCGACCGGCCGTGCCGGGAGGCCCCTGGTCGCGCAACAAGGTCATCGCGGCCCTCAAGACGCTGCTGTCCGTCGAGCAGGCCGGCCAGTTCGACCACGAGCAGGAACTCGACTTCGCGTACTCGCTGTCGCCCGAGTTCCGCTTCCGCGTGAACTACTACCAGCAGCGCGGCAACTGGGGAGCCGCCTTCCGCATCATCCCCACGAAGATCAAGACGCTCAAGCAGCTCGGCATCCCCGAGTACGTCGGTGACTTCGCGAAGCTGCCCCGCGGGCTCGTCCTCGTCACCGGCCCCACCGGCTCCGGCAAGTCCACCACCCTCGCCGCACTGATCGACCTGGTCAACGAGACCCGGGCCGACCACATCGTGACGGTCGAGGACCCGATCGAGTTCATGCACGACCACAAGAAGGCGATCATCAACCAGCGCGAGGTCGGCGCCGACACGCACTCGTTCGCCGCCGCGCTCAAGCACGTGCTCCGGCAGGACCCCGACGTCATCCTCATCGGCGAGCTCCGCGACCTCGAGACCATCTCCGTGGCGCTCACCGCCGCCGAGACCGGCCACCTCGTGTTCGCGACCCTGCACACGCAGAGCGCCCCCGGCACCATCGACCGCGTCATCGACGTCTTCCCGCCGCACCAGCAGGGACAGATCCGGACGCAGCTCGCCTCCACGCTCGAGGGTGTCGTCTGCCAGACCCTCGTGCCGAAGGCCAACGGCTCCGGACGGGTCGTCGCCACCGAGATCATGAAGACCACCCCCGCGATCGGGAACCTCATCCGCGAGGGCAAGACCTACCAGATCACCTCCGCCATGCAGGCCGGACGCGACCTCGGCATGCACACCATGGACCAGGACCTCGCGGAGCTCGTCAACGTGGGCACCATCACCCGTCGGGCCGCCATGGAGAAGGTGCACGACCACGACGGCTTCGACCGGCTCGTGCAGCGCGTCGAGTCCCCGTCCGACTCCTCGGCCGCAGCGATCGCCGCGTCCGAGATCGACTTCGGCGACAAGTACTCGGGAGGGCACTGATGTCACTCGCGTTCGACTACCGGGGCCGTGACGGCAGCGGGAAGCTCGTGAAGGGGCGGCTCGATGCCGCGTCCGAAGGGGCCGTCGTCCAACGACTCCGGGGCATGGGCGTCTCGCCGATCGCGATCACCGAGGCGAAGCCCGGCACCGGCCTGCAGACCGAGATCAAGATCCCCGGGTTCGAGAAGGGCGTCGGGCTCAAGGACCTCGCGATCATGTCGCGTCAGGCGTCGACGATGCTCGCGTCCGGGCTCTCGCTGCTGCGTGCCCTGTCGATCCTCGCCGACCAGACCGACAACAAGAAGCTCAAGGAGATCCTCGGGAAGGTCCGCGACGACGTCGAACGGGGTGTGTCCTTCTCGGACGCGGTCGCGAAGTACCCGGTGGACTTCCCGCCGATCATGATCAACATGATCCGGGCGGGGGAGACCGGCGGCTTCCTCGACCAGGCGATGGACTCGATCGCGACGAACTTCGAGAAGGAGCACAAGCTCCGGTCGACGATCAAGTCGGCGATGACCTACCCGGTGGTGGTGCTGTGCATGTCGCTGGCAGCCGTCGTGATCATGCTGGTCTTCATCGTGCCGATCTTCCAGAACATGTTCGCGTCCCTCGGCGGTCAGCTGCCGTTGCCGACACAGATCCTCGTGGGCCTCTCGCACGCGATGCGGTGGGTCGGACCGATCCTGGCGGTGGCCGTGATCGTGGGGTGGCTCTGGTACCGCGCCAACAAGAACACCGATCGTTTCCGGTCGTTCCGGGATCCGCTGCTGATGCGCCTGCCCGTGTTCGGGCCGCTGACGAAGAAGATCGTCATCGCGAGGTTCGCGCGCAACTTCTCGAACATGATCGGGGCCGGCGTGCCCATCCTGCAGGCATTGCAGATCGTCGGGGACGTCTCGAACAACTTCGTCGTGAAGAAAGCGCTCGAACGTGTCGGCGAGAGTGTGCGAAAAGGTGAATCAATCGCGGCGCCGCTCGGCGAGGAGAAGGTATTCCCGAGCATGGTTTCGCAGATGATCGCAGTGGGTGAGGACGCCGGTTCCCTCGAGGTCATGCTGGACAAGATCGCGATCTTCTACGATGCCGAGGTCGAGTCGATCACCGAGTCGCTCACGGCGCTCATCGAGCCACTGCTGATCGCCTTCCTCGGCGTCGTCGTGGGCGGGATGATCATCGCGCTGTACCTGCCGATCTTCCAGATTACGTCGCTCGTCAAGTAGTGAGCCGTCGCCGCTGAGCCCGAGGCGGACCCTCGCGCGGGGGTGGTTTGCCCCTCCGTGCCCCCGGTAGTGGGGGCATTTCACTGCGGCGGTGGCCCCCGTTCTCGGGATTATGCACCGAAACGGCCGTGAATAATCTTGTCAGCGGCGGCGGAGCAGTCCCCGGCAACATTTCCCAATTGCATTCCTGAAGAATGGAAACCACCATGTACTTCGCACTCATGGGCAAGCTCGACGCTCGCCGCAAGGGTCTCCTCGAGGACAACGAGAAGGGCTTCACGCTCATCGAGCTCCTCGTCGTCGTGATCATCATCGGCATCCTCGCCGCGATCGCCATCCCGGTCTACCTGAACGTGCAGAACAACGCGAAGGACGCCTCGGTGAAGTCCGACCTCGCCAATGCCAAGACCGCAGTCATCGCATACCAGACCGACAAGAACGGTGCGCTGCCCGCGGCAACGGACTTCAACCAGACCACGCTCGGCCAGTACGGCTTCACGCAGAGCACCGGTAACACGCTCACCTACAAGGCGATTTCGACGACGTCCTTCTGCATCGCTGGGGTTGGCGCCACGACCACCTCGTACAAGATCACCGACAGCACCTCGGCCGTCGCGGGGACCTGCTGACAGGCCTGATCGCTGAGGGGCGGCCCGTCATCCGACGGGTCGCCCCTTCCAGTTCCGATGACTGACGACCCACGATCGACGAGGAGGTGATCATGATCCAGCGACTGCGCGACGTCCTCAGCCCACGTGACGTGCGCGGGATCGAGGCGGGCTTCTCGATCATCGAGGTGATGGTCGCCATGATGGTGTTCGCCATCATGTCGGTCGGCATCGCCTACGGCATCGCGAACACCCTGCAGCTGACGCAGACCTCACGAGGTCGCGAGACCGCGGTTGCGCTCGCCTCGCAGGACATCGACACGCTCCGCCAGACGGCAGCGGCGTCCACCGGCGGCATCTTCAAGGTGATCAGCGCAGCCGGTACCGACAACACGAAGACCGTCGGGGGTGTGCAGTACCGGATCGACCGGGCGGTCTCGTGGGTCCAGAGCGACGGTGCGACCGGGGCCTGCGGCACGTCGAACGGCAAGCTCGCCTACAAGAGCGTGGTCGAGACCGTTAGCTGGCCGAGCCCGCGAGGTGGCGGGACGAGTTCCACATCGGTCACCTCGGCGATCGCTCCGAGCGACGCCGTGACCGATCCCGGGTACGGCACCCTGATCGTCTCGGTCGCGACCGCGTCGGGGGCGCCGTACGCGGGAGTCGCCATCACCGTCACCCCGGTGTCCGGGAGCGGTGCCGCGGCCCTGACCACGGCTGTTCAGCCGACCGACGCGCAGGGCTGTTCGTACGCCGTCAACGTGACGCCGGGTGACTACACGGTCACTGCGTCCACACCGGGTGGCATCGACACCGCACAGGCGCAACCGTCCTCGCAGACGCCGATCACGGTCACGGCCGGAGCCAGTTCTCCGGTCCCGTTCGTCTACGATCGCGCGAGCCAGCTGACGCTGCGCTACGCCGAGGGGTTCAACGCGACGCTGCCCACCAACATGGTGACGACGCTCTCCTCATCGAGCGGCGGGCTCGACACGGTCAGACCGTGGGACGTCACCAGCAGCACGCTCGCCATCACCTCCTCCTCCACCCCGAGCCTCCCGGTGTTCCCGTTCACCTCCGGCTACACGGTGTACGCGGGACCGTACTCGAACAGCTCTGCGTCCTCGTCGAGTTGCCTCAGCCCGAACCCGGCCGCGTGGTCGACCCCGAACCCGTCGGGTGCCATCGGAGTCGCTCCGCAGTCCATCGAGACCTCGCCCGGAGCAGCAGCGTCCGCTTCGGTGATGATGGGCGTCGCCGCCATCAAGGGCGTCAAGGGTCGCTACATCACAGCGGTGTCGTCGTCCAGCCCCGCCGCAGGCGACCCCGGCTGCTCCGCCGGCATGACGATGAAGTTCCCCGTCTCGGCTTCGGACACGGCGACCATCGCCCTTCCGTTCGGGACGTGGACCCTGTACTCCGGCACGGCGTTCGGAGCCACGACCAAGAACGAGGTCGCCTCGAACGCCTCGAACGTCTCGACGGTGACCAGCGGCAGCGTCAACCAGAAGAGCGTCCTCCTCGTCATCAGCTACGACAACACCATCACCCTCGACCCACGGGGACAGACCTCGTGAGCGGCTGGCTGCGGCGGCTGCACGCGGACGAAGCAGGCGTCTCGCTCTCCGAGTTGCTCGTGGCGATGAGCGTCGCGATGGTCATCCTCGTCGCGGTCGGGGGGTTCTTCACGGCGACGCTCCGAGCCGGTTCGACGAACACGACCTCGGACCAGAACTCGCGATCCGCATCGATCGTCATGAACTCGGTGACGCGGTACATCCACGCTGCGAGCCTGTTGCCCAAGTCCGATGGGAGCTACGCTGCCGCACTCACCGAAGCCGGCCCGACACGCGTGACCTTCTACGCGTACATCAACCTGGACGGCAACAGCACCGACAAACCCGTACAGATCCGTTACTCGGTGAACGCCGCGAAACGGATCGTCCTGGATCAGTGGGACGGCACCGTGTCGAACGGCTTCTGGACCTTCCCGCCGACGACCCAGACACCGGCGCGCTCGATGGTGGTCGGCGGTCCAGTCGCGTCGCCGACCAGTGACGGCGACCCGCTCTTCGAGTACCTCGGCGCCGACGGGAACGACCTCCCGATCCAGACCGACGGCACGCTCGCGACGTCTCAGTTCGGCAACGTCCGCGCCGTCCGGGTCAACCTCGAGTTGGGGTCGTCGACGCCGGGCCTGCCGGGGAACACCCACATCCAGAACACCCTCTACCTGTTCAACGTCGTGTACGGAACGAGCACCGGAGGATCGTCGTGAACCGCATCAGTGCATTCCTGAGTCGAGCCGACCGTGAAGAACGCGGCATGATCCTCGGCAACGTCCTCATCTTCGGCACGGTCATGATGCTCCTCGTCGCGACGATGATCGCGGTGTCGACGTCCGGGGCGGTGAAGTCCGCGACCGACCGCAACTTCCAGAACGCGATGACAGCCGCCTACGCGGGTCTGGCCGACTACCAGTCCAAGCTCTCCAACGACAACGGGTACGCCCTCTTCGGGAACGCAGCAGCGCAGTTCAGCAAGGACAGCGGATCGAGCTTCTCCGGCCAGAACGGCAACGGAGCCTTCAGCGCGTGGACCAAGGTCATCGGGTCGACCGACCAGTGGTACCGCTACGAGGTCGACAACTCGAACTACTCAGCGAAGGGTGTCCTCAAGGTCCGGGTGTCCGGCAAGTCGGGGAGCAGCGTCCGCTCCCTGGTGGCCAACCTCAAGGGCGACGGGTTCATCAACTACCTGTACTTCACGAACTACGAGTCGTCGAACCCGGCCATCTCCGGGAGTTCCTGCACCACGGCGTACCAGTGGCAGTCCGGGAGCAAGTGCCCGGCGGTCCAGTTCGCGAGCACCGACATCCTGAACGGACCGATCCGCACCAACGACGTCTTCACCGCAGCGTGCTCAACTGTGTTCAACGGCAGTGTCGAGCAGCACGACACGTCCGTGCGGTCTTCGAGCGGCGGGTGCAGCGGCACGTTCAACGGCGGTGCGGCAACCGCGGTCCCCTACCTCGGACTCCCGGCCCTGAACTCGAACATGTCCCAGGAGACCCGAGCAGACCTGCCGACGACGGTGCCCCGTCCCGGCTGCCTCTACACCGGCCCCACCCGTGTGGCATTCCTCGGCAACGGCAAGATGACGGTGTGGTCGCCCTGGACCAAGGCCACGCAGATCCAGGTGGTCGCCTCGACAGGGGAGGTCCAGGCAGCGAGTGACGCCGCCAAGTCGGCGGCCCTCTGCGGCACCGTGTCGGATCTCCAGAGCGCCGCCGGTGCCACCATCCCGACCCTCCCGTCCAACCTCATGTACGTGCAGGACATCCCGTCCGCGTCCAGCAACGTCAACTCCTGGGCGACGAACACCTACCCGTCGAAGTACACGAACACGTACTGCACGACAGCCGTCACCGTGAAGTCCAACGGAAGCGTGACGACCACGTCGAACCAGCCCTTCAGCAACGGCCAGGGGTTCCCAGCCGCAGGAGAGTGGATCAACGGTGGAGCATCTGGGTCCTCCTACCAGACTGGGTCGGCCTCGGACGCGTACAGCTGCTCTGCCGGCGACGTGTTCGTCAGCGGAGCGTTCAGCGGCGCGATGACGATCGCCTCGTCCGGGACCATCTGGGTCACCGGCGACGTCACCTACGTCAGCGCCACCGACGACATCCTCGGACTGGTCGGGCAGAACGCGGTCGAGGTCTACAACCCGGCACGGTGCACGTCCTACCCGACGGTCTACCAGCGCGGCGTCGGCTACGTCACGGACACCACCCGCTGCAACCAGAACGGAGTCGGGCTGCTCAACCGGAGTGCCGGGAATTCCCTGACGATCAGTGCAGCGATCGCGAGCAATGCGGGCACCTTCCTGAACCAGGACTACGACATCGGACCGAAGCTCGGAGTGCTCAAGGTCATCGGGTCGATCGCTCAGAACTGGCGCGGTCCCGTCGCGACGACCGGCGGCACCGGGTTCTCGAAGAACTACGTGTACGACCAGCGGCTGCTCACGACCGCGCCCCCGAAGTTCCTCCAGCCCGTGTCCACCTCCTACGGCGTCACCACACAGGTCGAGGTCCAAGCCGCGTTCAAACCCGACGGGTCGTGCGCGACGACCAGTACGGGGGCATGCCGATGAGCGTCCTGGCGCAGTCCGCGACGGTCCTCGTCGTGCTGGCAGCCGTACTGGGCCTGCTGGTCGGTTCGTTCCTGAACGTCGTGGTGTACCGGGTCCCGGCTGGCTTGTCGGTGGTGGCGCCGGCCAGCGCATGCCCGGAGTGCGGCCATCCGATCCGTCGTCGTGACAACGTGCCGGTTCTGTCGTGGATGCTCCTCCGCGGACGGTGTCGTGACTGCGCGGCCCCGATCTCGGCCCGGTACCCGCTCGTGGAAGCCGGGACGGCGACGCTCTTCGCCGTGGCGGCGATCGCGGCGGTCCCGTCAGCGCCCGGTGCTGGAGCCGCCCCTCGATCCACAGCGGCGGCGCTCGTCCTCGTGATCGCGCTGCTCTACCTCATGGCGGTCTCCGTGGCGCTCGCGCTCATCGACATCGACACCCACACCCTGCCGAACGCGATCGTCTACCCGTCGGCGGTCGTCCTGGCAGGACTGCTGGCGGTCGTGACGATGCTGAGCGGCGATCTCGGAGCGCTCGCACGCGCGGGGATCGGTGCCGTCGTGCTCGGTGGCGCCTACCTCGCGCTCGCGGTGGTGGTCCCGGGGGGCATGGGGCTCGGCGACGTCAAGTTGGCGGTCGTCCTCGGCCTCGTGCTCGCGTACCTCGGATGGGGACCCCTCGCAGTGGGAGCTTTCGCAGCTTTCATCGTCGGCGGTACCGTCGCGATCGCGATGCTCCTCACGAAGCGCGTGCGGTGGCGTGGCGGTGTCCCCTTCGGCCCGTCGATGCTCGCCGGCGCATGGATCGGCATCGTGTTCGGGCACGCCATCTGGAACCAGTACCTCGGACTCCTCGGGCTCTCCTGAGCAACCGCAGCCGAATCGAAGGAAGCAGCATCATGGGCAAGACCATCGTCGGCGTCGACATCGCGGGCGCATCGATCCGCGCGGTCGAGGTCGCGAACGCTGATCGGGCGCGGCCGACGGTGCTGCGCTTCGCCGAGGTCCCGACCCCGCCCGACTCGGTCAGTCGGGGCGAGGTCCTCGAGCCGAACACGGTGAGCGCGGCACTGCGTTCCCTCTGGTCCATCGGCAGGTTCCGATCCCGCGACGTCGTGATCGGCATGGGGAACCAGCGCGTCCTCTCCCGCGACCTCACCGTACCGGCCGCACCGCTCGCCCAGATCCGACAGAGCCTCCCCTTCCAGGTGCAGGACATGCTGCCGGTCCCGGTCGGCGACGCGATCCTCGACTTCTACCCCGTCAGCGAGGGGACGGAGGAGGGCGGTCCCGTCCTGCACGGGCTGCTGGTCGCCGCGATCAAGGATGCGGTGCTCGCCAACGTGAAGGCCGTCCAACTCGCGGGCCTCAACCCGGTGGGCGTCGATCTCATCCCGTTCGCGCTCACACGAGTCCTCGTCGGCCGGGCAGGTCTGCAGGGAACGACCGCCCTGGTGCAGCTCGGAGCGGACACGACGACCGTGGTCTTGGCTTCTGACGGCATTCCCCAGTTCGTCCGGATCATCCCGACAGGGGGAAACGACATCACGAAGGCACTGGCGGCATCCCTCGAGATCGATGCCGGACAGGCGGAGGCGGTGAAGCGGCACCTCGGCATCGGAACGGGAGCCCGCACCCACGACGACGTCCGAGCCGTCGGAGTGATCCGCGACGCGGTCATGGAGCTGATCGCGAGCATCCGCAACACGATCTCCTACTACGTCAACACGCGGCCGGGTGAGCTGGTCGAGCGGATCGTGCTCGTCGGCGGAGGCAGCAAGCTCGTCGGTCTCCCTGATGCGTTGGCGACGCACGCCCATCTGCCGGTGCAGCGGGGTTCCGCGTTCGCCGCCGCCGATGTGGCGCGCTCGATACCCCGCGAGGACGCAGCCGAACACGAGGACGCGATCGCAGTTGCCTTCGGCTTGGCTGTTGGAGGGCGGGCCGCATGACCGCCGTCGATTCGCGGAGCCCCTCTGCCCACGGCATCGACGGTGCGTTCGGGAAGTCAGGCGCACTGAAGCGATCGGCAAGCAGCGGCCGCCCCACGATCGTGGGCAGCGAACCCCGGGTCGACCTGTTGCCGACCGAGGTGCACACCGATCGTCGGGAGCGCGCGACGGCACGCCGGGCCTGGCTCGCCGTCATCGTGGCTGTGCTCGTGGTGGCTCTCGCCTGTGGTGCCGCATTCGTGCACCAGGCGGACACAGCGCAGTCGTTCGCCGACGCGCAGAACGAGACCACTGCCCTCCTCCAGCAGCAGCAGCGATACGCCGAGGTCCGCGCCGCCGAGAACGACACCCGGTTGCTCGAAGCTGCGCAATCCGTCGGGGGGTCGACCGAGATCGACTGGGCTTCGACCCTCACCGAGCTCCGGTCGGTGCTCCCGGCGGGAGTTTCGATCACCGCGATCACGATCCAGTCGGCGGACTCAACCGAGGCGTTCGCACAGTCGACCGTTCCCATGCAGGGCGCGCGTGTGGCAACGCTCCAGATGACGGTCCGGAGCCCGAGCATCCCGTCGGTGCCGGATTGGGCTGCCCGGCTCTCGCAGCTCCGCGGGTACGTGGACTCCACCATCACGACGGTCGCACTGGAGCAGGACAGTGGCCAGTACTCGGCGACGATCGAGGCCCACCTGGACGAGAAGGCCTACGACGGCAAGTACACGAAGGACGGGTCGAAGTGAACAAGAACCAGCTCTCGTTGATCGTGGCCCTCGCGGCGACGGGCGCGGTGCTCGCCGGTGGATGGTTCGTCGGGGTGCAACCGCAGCTGGCGCTCGCGGCGTCGAACACGGCTCAGCAGGCGGACATCGATGCGGCGAACGCTCGCAACCGGACGGAGCTCCGCCGTCTCGAAACCGCATATCGCTCGCTCGACGCGACCAAAGCGGAACTGGCAACCCTGCGTGACTCGGTTCCATCGTCCCCCGACACCGCCTCGCTCGTCTCCGAGATCAACGCGGCCGGGTCGGTCAGCGGGGTGACGGTGACGTCCGTCACGATCAGCGACCCGAAGGCGTACACGCCCGTGGTCGACCCGACCTCGGGCTCCACCGCGAGTGCCGCGACCGGCGCGACGCCGTCCCCGAGCGCGACGCCGGCACCGACCGCGACGCCGTCGACTCCGGCGGCTCCGGCGCCGTACCGCGATGCCCAGATCACCAGCACGAACTTCCTGGTCGTCCCGGTGACCACAGCCGTCAGCGGCTCGTACGACCAGGCAGTCGCCTTCACGAAGCGCGTGCAGAACGGCTCGCGGCTCTTCCTCGTCAACAGCCTCGCCGCGACGAGTGGCGACTCCGGCACCGACCCGATGTCGGACCAGTCCTGGTCGCTGTCCGGGTACGTCTACGTGCTCGCTGACTCCGCAACCTCCACCCCCGCCAACGGCTGACCCTCCACCGCTGAGCGACCCCCCGCGAAGTGGGTGCGACACGCCACGCCGCACCCACTTCCGTCGAGGCTCCCGGTCTGCGTACGATGCTCCCGGCCCCGCACTCGCGGTAGCTCATCCCCCTCTCGAACGGTCGCACAAGTCGGCCGTTCCTCGTCGTGCCCGGAGTCGCGCGTGTTGGTCGGAATCGTGGAGTTCCTCGGTTGGTTCGGAGCCGTGACCGTTCTTGCTGGTTACATCTTGTTCTCGACGGGCAAGCTCCAGAACGGGCCGACGTACCAGCTCCTCAACCTCGTCGGAGGGCTGGCGATCGCGGTCAACGTCGGCGCACACCACGCCATCCCGTCGCTCATCGTCAACGGCATCTGGTCGATCGTCGCGGTCGTCGTGCTGACCAAGATGCTCCGAGCGCGCCGGGCGGCGCAGCGTGGCACCCCGATCGAGTCCGCCGCCGCCAGTGCGCTCGTCGAGCCGCCGACCACCACGGCGATCTTGCCGGTCATCGGGCCGGCCCTCCGCGACCACGAGGACGAGCACGAGCACCAGCACGAGGACGCGCACGAGGACGAGCACGAGCACCAGCACGACGATGCGCACGAGCCCGACCGCGCGCACGAGCCCGACCACGCGCACGAGCCCGAGCATGCACACGGCGTCGTGACCGGCGAGGCCAGCCCCGTCGGAGCCGAGCGCCCCGCGGAGCACGCCGCCACGGGCCTCCTGGCCTCCACCGGAGCCGACGACGCCGAGCCGGCACCCGCGCCGATGACGGAGACCGTCCCGATCATCACCGCGACCATCGCGTTGGCGCTCGTGGCCGCAGCCCAGCAGGAGCAGCAGGACCAGCAGGCCCAGCACGAACGAGCCCGGCACGACCAGCGAGTCCAGCACGACGACCGGACCCAGCAGGCCCACCACCCGCACTGACCCGATCCGGACCCCGCGGCCCGATCCGGACCCCGCGACCCCCGCCCCGGCCGAGCGGCCCGGCGATACGATCACCTCATGTCCCGATGGCTGATCGCGACGATGACGTCGATCCTCTTCATCGCGCTCGTGATCGCCGTTTCCGGCTTCGAAGCGCTCCTCGCCGACGTCGAACCGATCACCCAGCCCGACGCGACCCCGTACCTCGGCCCGGCCATGGTCGTGTCGGTCGCGATCGTGGTGTTCCTCGCCACCGCGTCCGGCGCCCGCGAGGGCAACCCCGGCGTGACGGGCCTCGTGGCGGCGGCGACGGCGTACCTCGTCATGCTCGGCGTGGGGGCGGTCGGGTACTCCCTCATCCGCGCGGACGCCACGGAACTCCTCGTGTTCCCGGCCGGCTACGCGCTCGGGCCGTTCGTCGTCGGGTCGGTGGTGGTCGCGCTGGTCACGGTCGTCGGCGGCATCGCGGTCGCGCGGCACCAGTCCCGGGCGTCCGTGGAGGGTCGTCACGACGGCCGTCCGCAGTAGGATCGCCGGGTACGACGCACGGCGACCGGGGACCCGATGACCGACCACCACCAGGCCGACGGCTGGGACGCCGTCCCGCACGTCGCCGCCATCAGCGGAACACGCGTCGCCGCCATCAGCGGAACACGCGACGCCGCCCCCGGCCCCGTCACCGACGACCTCCGGCGCCCCCGGCGCCCCCGCTCCCGCCCGTTGCGTCGCCGGACGCTCGTCGCGCTCGTCGCCGGCGGCGCCGCGCTCCTGCTGGTCGTCGTGGGCGGCATCGTCGGCCTCTCGGTGGGCGCGGGCGCGCACACGGCCGACCGCCCGGTCCGCGCGTTCCTCGACGACCTCACGGCCGGACGGGTCGCGACGGCGCTCTCGGACGCCGGCATCGACCACAGCGCCGACGACGTCCTGCTGACCGAGGCCGCCTACCGAGCCGCGGAGGACACCGTCACCGGCTACCGCGTGGCCCGGGTCCGGCAGGGCGACGGCTCGGCGACCGTCGACGTGTACCTGCGCCAGGGCGGGAGGGACGTCGGGGCGACCTTCACGCTCACCCAGACGGGCACCGACTGGGGCGTGTTCCCGGTGTGGCACCTCGACGCCCCGAAGCTCGGGACGGTGGAGGTCGCCGTCCGCGGTCCGTCCGGCACCCGGTTCGACGTCGCGGGACGCTCCGTGCGGACACCGCAGGACGGCACGGTGACGCTCTCAGCGCTGCCGGGCACCTACCCGGTGACGCTCGACGGCGGGAAGTGGGTGGCGTCGACGAGCAGCTCCGCGACCGTGAGCGGCTTCGGACAGACGGCCTCGAGCCCGGTCTCGATCGCGACGACGCTCACCGCGGCCGGACGCCAGGCCGCCACGAAGGCCGTGGACGGCTGGGTCGACGCCTGCATCGCGTCGGCCGACCCGGCGCCGTCGGGTTGCAGCTTCTACGCCTACGGCGAGGACCCCACCTACACCTACACGAACGAGCACTGGACCCTCGACACCCGTCCGGTGGTCTCGGTGGGCGACTGGACCTCGGCGGGGTGGATCGTCACCACCACCACGTACGGCCGCGCCACCTTCACGGCTGACATCTCCGGTCCGGGAGGCGTCGGCACCGCCTCCGCGGGACCGATGAACGTCAACGCGAGCGGCTGGATCACCGGCTTCACCGCGGACGGTGCGACCTTCCGGTCGGCCGTGGCGGGCTCTTCGGCCGAGTCCGGTTCCTGACCGGGGCGCCGCAGCGGGAAGCCGCCGGCCGGGAGGCACGACGCACCTCCGACGGACCACCCGCCGACGGCGCAGGCCGGGAGGCGCGACGCACGCCCGTCGGACCACCCACCGGGACCGCCGACCGGGAGGCGCGACGCTTGTCCGGCAGGCGGCCAGCGGCCGCACCGGGGTGCGGACGGCGAACGCGACCACGCACCGGGCGGGCGTTCGCCCACGGCGTCCCCACGGGCCTCCCGGGCGACGCGCCCGGATTGATTTCGCGTGGTGCCGCGGGTAGGCTCTACCGGGTGTGCGCCCTCGGGCGCGCCCGAAAGTCCGGTCGGCCGACGGCCGTCACCGGACCACTCCGTCCCCCACCGATCCCCTCCGCCGACCGGCGGTCCTCGGTGTGGGACGAGGAAGCCGGCGGTCCGCGCCGGCCGGAGAGCACGAGCGAAGAACCAGGAGAACAGTTGCCTACCATCCAGCAGCTGGTTCGCAAGGGTCGTACGCCGAAGGTCACCAAGACCAAGGCGCCCGCCCTCAAGGCGAACCCCCAGCAGCGTGGTGTCTGCACCCGCGTCTACACCACCACCCCCAAGAAGCCGAACTCGGCACTGCGCAAGGTCGCTCGTGTCAAGCTCTCGAACGGCACCGAGGTCACGGCCTACATCCCCGGTGAGGGCCACAACCTCCAGGAGCACTCGATGGTGCTCGTCCGTGGCGGTCGTGTGAAGGACCTGCCCGGTGTCCGCTACAAGATCATCCGCGGTGCGCTCGACACGCAGGCCGTGAAGAACCGTAAGCAGGCGCGCAGCCGCTACGGCGCGAAGAAGGGTTGAGTCAATGCCTCGTAAGGGTCCCGCTCCCAAGCGTCCCGTCGTCGCAGACCCGGTCTACGGCGCGCCGATCGTCTCGCAGCTCGTGAACAAGATCCTGCTGGACGGCAAGAAGGGCCTCGCCGAGCGCATCGTCTACGGTGCACTCGAAGGCGTCGCCGCCAAGAACCAGCAGGACGCCGTCGCGACGCTCAAGAAGGCGCTCGACAACGTCCGTCCGACCCTCGAGGTCCGCAGCCGCCGCGTCGGTGGCTCGACCTACCAGGTCCCGGTCGAGGTCAAGCCGCACCGCGCGAACACCCTCGCGCTCCGCTGGCTCACCTCGTACGCCAAGGCCCGTCGCGAGAAGACGATGACCGAGCGCCTCATGAACGAGATCCTCGACGCGTCGAACGGTCTCGGTGCCGCGGTGAAGCGCCGCGAGGACACGCACAAGATGGCCGAGTCGAACAAGGCCTTCGCCCACTACCGCTGGTAGACCCGGCATCGTTCCGGGGCGTCGGCGGTCAAGAACCCCGGCGCCCCGGAACGGACGCCCATCTCTCCTACAACTCTTCCGGAGGAACCCTGTGGCACAGGACGTGCTCACCGACCTGAACAAGGTCCGCAACATCGGCATCATGGCGCACATCGATGCCGGCAAGACCACGACGACCGAGCGCATCCTGTTCTACACGGGCATCACGCACAAGATCGGTGAGGTCCACGACGGCGCTGCGACGATGGACTGGATGGCGCAGGAGCAGGAGCGCGGCATCACGATCACGTCGGCCGCGACGACCTGCTTCTGGGACAACAACCAGATCAACATCATCGACACCCCCGGTCACGTGGACTTCACGGTCGAGGTGGAGCGTTCGCTCCGCGTCCTCGACGGTGCGGTCGCCGTCTTCGACGGCAAGGAGGGCGTCGAGCCCCAGTCCGAGACCGTGTGGCGCCAGGCGGACAAGTACAACGTCCCGCGCATCTGCTTCGTCAACAAGATGGACAAGCTGGGTGCGGACTTCTACTTCACCGTCGACACGATCATCAACCGCCTGGGTGCGGAGCCGCTCGTGCTCCAGCTCCCGATCGGTGCCGAGAACGACTTCGTCGGTGTCGTCGACCTCATCGAGATGCACGCCAAGGTCTGGCCGGGCGACGCCAAGGGTGATGTCACCATGGGCGCCCAGTACGAGGTCCAGGAGATCCCCGCGGACCTGCAGGCCCGTGCCGAGGAGTACCGCGCGAAGCTGATCGAGCGCGTCGCCGAGTCCGACGACGCCCTCCTCGAGAAGTTCTTCGACGGCCAGGAGCTCACCAAGGACGAGATCCGCGCGGGCATCCGCAAGCTCACGATCGCGTCCGAGGTCTACCCGGTCCTCTGTGGCTCGGCGTTCAAGAACCGCGGCGTCCAGCCGATGCTCGACGCCGTCATCGCGTACCTCCCGTCGCCGCTCGACGTCCCGCCGATGATCGGTCACGACGTCAAGGACGAGGAGAAGGAGATCATCCGCAAGCCCGACGCCTCGGAGCCGTTCTCGGCCCTGGCGTTCAAGGTCGCGGTGCACCCCTTCTTCGGTCGCCTCACCTACGTCCGCGTCTACTCGGGCTCGATCGAGTCGGGTGCCCAGGTCATCAACTCGACCAAGGGCAAGAAGGAGCGCATCGGGAAGATCTTCCAGATGCACTCCAACAAGGAGAACCCGGTCGACAACGTGACCGCGGGCCACATCTACGCGGTGATCGGCCTCAAGGACACCACCACCGGTGACACGCTCTGCGACCCGAACGACCAGGTCGTCCTCGAGTCGATGACGTTCCCGGAGCCGGTGATCGAGGTCGCCATCGAGCCGAACACGAAGGCCGACCAGGAGAAGCTCTCCACGGCCATCCAGAAGCTCGCGGAAGAGGACCCGACGTTCCGCGTCGAGCTCAACGCCGAGACCGGTCAGACCACGATCAAGGGCATGGGCGAGCTCCACCTCGACATCCTGGTCGACCGCATGAAGCGCGAGTTCAAGGTCGAGGCGTCGGTCGGCAAGCCGCAGGTGGCCTACCGCGAGACCCTGACCAAGCCGGTCGAGCGCTACGACTACACCCACAAGAAGCAGACCGGTGGTTCCGGTCAGTTCGCGAAGGTGCAGATCGCGCTCGAGCCCATGGAGGTCACGGCCGAGAAGGTCTACGAGTTCGAGAACGCCGTCACCGGTGGCCGCGTCCCGCGCGAGTACATCCCGTCGGTCGACGCCGGTATCCAGGACGCCATGCAGGTCGGCATCCTCGCCGGGTACCCGACGGTCGGCGTGAAGGCCATCCTCAAGGACGGTCAGTCGCACGACGTCGACTCGTCCGAGATGGCGTTCAAGATCGCCGGTTCGATGGCCTACAAGGAAGCTGCCCGCAAGGCCGGCCCGGTCATCCTCGAGCCGATCATGGCCGTCGAGGTCCGCACGCCCGAGGAGTACATGGGCGACGTGATCGGTGACCTGAACTCCCGTCGTGGCCAGATCGCCTCGATGGAGGACGCTTCGGGCGTCAAGGTGGTCCGCGCGAGCGTGCCGCTGTCCGAGATGTTCGGCTACGTCGGCGACCTCCGGTCGAAGACCTCTGGTCGCGCCGTCTACTCGATGACCTTCGAGACCTACGCACAGGTCCCGGCCAAGGTCTCCGAGGAGATCGTCGCGAAGAGCAAGGGCGAGTAACGCTCCCGCGTTGCTCCCCAGGCGAGGGCGCCCGGCGACGGGCCCCTCGTCACCAAGTACAGTAAAGACACACACCCTGCAGGCCAACGGTCCAGAACGGACCGGGGGCATGCGATCCGAGTCCTGAGGAGGACCCACAGTGGCCAAGGCCAAGTTCGAGCGGACCAAGCCGCACGTCAACATCGGAACCATCGGTCACGTCGACCACGGCAAGACCACGCTCACGGCGGCGATCACCAAGGTTCTGCACGACCAGTACCCGGACCTCAACGAGGCTCGCGACTTCGCGCAGATCGACAACGCTCCCGAGGAGCGCCAGCGCGGCATCACGATCAACATCTCGCACGTCGAGTACCAGACCGAGAAGCGCCACTACGCGCACGTCGACGCCCCCGGTCACGCCGACTACGTGAAGAACATGATCACGGGTGCGGCGCAGATGGACGGCGCGATCCTCGTGGTCGCCGCCACCGACGGCCCGATGCCCCAGACGCGTGAGCACGTCCTGCTCGCCCGCCAGGTCGGCGTCCCCTACATCGTCGTCGCGCTGAACAAGTCCGACATGGTGGACGACGAGGAGATCCTGGAGCTCGTCGAGCTCGAGGTCCGTGAGCTCCTCGGCTCGCAGGAGTTCGACGAGGAAGCCCCGGTCGTGCAGGTCTCGGCCGTCGGCGCGCTCGAGGGCGACGAGAGGTGGGTCAAGTCCGTCCAGGACCTGATGGCCGCCGTCGACGAGAACGTCCCGGACCCGGTGCGCGCCACCGACCAGCCGTTCCTCATGCCGATCGAGGACGTCTTCACGATCACCGGTCGTGGAACCGTCATCACCGGTCGCGTCGAGCGTGGCACGCTCAACGTGAACGAGGAGGTCGAGATCGTCGGTATCCGTCCGACGCAGAAGACCACCGTCACGGGCATCGAGATGTTCCGCAAGCTGCTCGACTCGGCTGAGGCCGGCGACAACGCCGGTCTGCTCCTCCGTGGCCTCAAGCGTGAGGACGTGGAGCGCGGCCAGGTCGTCGTGAAGCCGGGTTCGGTCACGCCGCACACCAACTTCACCGCGAACGCGTACATCCTGACCAAGGACGAGGGTGGGCGTCACAACCCGTTCTACGCGAACTACCGTCCGCAGTTCTACTTCCGCACCACGGACGTCACCGGCGTCATCACGCTGCCCGAGGGCACCGAGATGGTCATGCCCGGCGACACCGTCTCGATGACGGTCGAGCTAATCCAGCCGATCGCCATGGAGGAGGGCCTCCGCTTCGCCATCCGTGAGGGTGGTCGTACGGTCGGCGCCGGTACGGTCGAGAAGATCATCAAGTAACTCCGGTTGCTCCCACAGCGGGGTCGGGCCTTCGGGCCCGGCCCCGCTGTTCGTTTCCGTGGTGCGGACCGCACCACGCGACGGACGGGAGGCGCGGTGCGCGTCGTGCGCCGCGCCTCCCGTCCGCCACTGGGTCACGTCGTCCGGGATGGGCCGCTCCCGGGTGTCCCCTCGTTGGGGGACTCCGCGTACCCCGCACTGGGTGTGGTTGCGGTTTCCCGCAGGTCGATACTCTCGGGTCGCGGGGCCGAACCGGCCCCGAGTGGTGACCCGAACACCGCACTCACGCACGCTGGACCCTGCCGGCGTGCGTGACCTCGCTTCGCGCTGCGTCCACGCCGCGCGGTCGTCGTCGTGCGCGCCCCGGGCCGCCGACCGTCGACCCGAAGGACCAGCGTGTCTCCGAAGCACCGTGCTCCAGCACGTCGCCGTTCCGCCCGTCTGCTCGCAGGAGTCGCCGTCACCGCGCTGGTCGCGGGTGGCGCGGTCGTCCTGTCGCCGCAGTTGGCGTCGGCGGCGGCCCCGTTCCCGACCACGCAGCTGTACGCGACCGTGTCGGGGTCGTCCACGGTGTACTCCGTCGACCGCTCGACCGGCGCAGCGACGGCCGTGCTCACCGCCCCGAACAACGCGACCGGGCTCAACCAGATCGGCATCTCCGGCGACGGGGACCGGCTGTTCATGACGAACAGCACGACCGTGTTCGAGTACACGGCGTCGACCGACTCGTGGGAGACGGCTGCTCGGCCGAACCCGCCGCTGGTGGCGAACCAGATGGGCGGCGTCGACCCGAAGTCGGGGAAGTTCTTCTTCGGGGGACAGTCGAGCGGCTCGACCTTCACCTTCACCTCGTACGACCCGGACACGAACACGATCTCGTCGAACGTGACCTCCGTGACGGTGCCGAACCCGCCGGGCGGCAACGGCGACCTCGCGTTCGACCGCCAGGGCAACCTCTACTTCATCTCGAGCAGCGCGACGGCAGCCCAGCTCTACCGTGTCGACGCCGCAGACCTCGGCGGAGGGTCCACCACCGCGACGCCCGTCGGCCCGATGATCACCCCCGCTTCGGCCCTGACGTCCCTGGCGTTCGGCGACGACGGGTACCTCTACATCGCCGGTTCCACGGCCAACACGTTCCTCCAGGTGAACCCGGTGACCGGCAAGACGGTCGCGCAGCGGAGCATCGCGAACGGCGGGACAGCCCTCGCCGTCACCGACCTCGGATCCCGCGCGGTCCCCTCGACCGGTGCCGCGTCCGGCGGGTTCACGGACGGCAGGGCGAAGCCGACCGACCAGCTGACGGTCAGCGTCGGCGGCGGAGACGTCCCCACACCGGTCAACGCGACGACGTCCTCGGGCAACGACACGGTGACCGCCGGTCCGATCATCTTGCTCCCGGGCCAGTCGTACACCGTGACCCAGAGCCCCGGCAACGCCTCGACCGATCCGGACGACTACGACACCTCGTACACCTGCACGAACCTGGTCGACAACACCGTGGTGTCCTCCGGCAGCGGCACCACGGCACCCTTCACGGTGCCCGCTTCGGGCGGCGACGTGAGCTGCGCGTTCGTCAACCCGCTCAAGCCGAAGGTGGAGAACACCTCGTCGACGGCGAACACCCCGGGTCAGCCGGTCACGGTCGACGTCCTGCAGGGCTCCACCGGCGACATCGACCCCACGTCGGTGCAGCTGACCGACACGGGCGTCCCCGGTTCCACGGTCAGCGACGCCGGCAAGACCCTGACGGTGCCGGGCCAGGGCGTCTGGACCGTCGACCCGCAGAGCGGCGCGGTGACCTTCACGCCGGAGCGCGGCTTCACGAAGAACCCGACCCCCGTCACCTACACGGTCCAGGACACCCGCGCGAACACCACGCAGGGTCAGGTGTCCGTCACCTACCGCGGCGCGGCCCAGGACGACACCGCGACGACGACGCAGGGGACCGCCGTCACCGTGGACGTCCTCCGCAACGACCAGGGCGGCGTGGTTGCGACCTCGGTGGTCTTCCCGACGGCGGGTCAGCCGGCGAGGGCCACGGTGTCCGCCGACGGCCGCACCCTCACCGTCCCCGGCGAGGGTGTCTGGACGGCCGACCCGTCGACCGGCGCGGTCACGTTCACGCCCGAGTCGACCTTCCGCGGGAGCGCCACCCCGGTGACCTACCGCGTCGCCGACGCCGACGGGAACACCTCCACGGCGCAGATCGCGGTCGACGTGACCGCGGTCGGGCCGAAGGCCGCGAACGACAGCGCCACCACGCAGCAGAACACCCCGACGACCATCGACGTCGCCGGGGACGCGACCCCGGGCGTCAGCGGCGGCACCCCGATCGACCCGACCTCCGTCGTGTTCCCGACCACCGGGCAGCCGACCGGCGCGACCGTGTCGGACGGCGGCAAGCGGCTCACCGTGCCGACCGAGGGCGTCTGGACGATCGACCCCGACACCGGCGTCGTGACGTTCACACCCGCCGAGGGCGTCACCGGCACCACCAGCCCCGTGACCTACCAGGTCGGGGACACCGGCGGTGCGACCGGTACCGGCACGATCGTCGTGAGGGTCACCCCGGTGGCACCGACGGCCGCACCCGACACCGCGACGACCACGCAGGGCGCGGCGACCACCGTCGACGTGCTCCGCAACGACACCGCCGGCAACGCGAGGACGCCCCTCGACCCCGCCTCCGTGGTGTTCCCGAGCGCCGGCCAGCCGAGCGGCGCCAGCACCTCGACCGACGGCCGCCAGCTCGCCGTCCCCGGTGTCGGCGTGTACACGGTCGACCCGTCCACCGGCACCGTGACGTTCACCCCGGAGCCGACCTTCCGCGGGACCGCGTCCCCGGTGACCTACCAGGTGGCGGACGTCGACGGCACCACGACGTCCTCCACGATCACGGTCACCGTCGCGCCGCTCGGGCCGGTCGCCGAGGCCGACGTCGCGAGCACCGGGCAGAACACCCCCGTGTCGATCACCGTCCTCGGCAACGACCGACCCGGCGTCGCCGGCGGGACACCGATCGACCCGACGTCGGTCGTGTTCCCCGCGACTGGTCAACCCGCCGGAGCGGTGGTCTCCACCGACGGACGCACCCTGACGGTCCCTCACCAGGGCGTCTACACCGTGGACCCGGCGGACGGGCACGTCGTGTACGTTCCGGCACCAGGCGTCTCCGGCACGGCGACCCCGGTGTCGTACCAGGTCGCTGACACCGGCGGACGGACCACCACGGCCACGATCACGGTGACCGTCGTCGCGGTGCGACCGACCGCCGCCCCGGACACCGCCCGGACGGCGCAGGACACCCCGGTGGAGATCCCCGCGCTCGGCAACGACACCGCCGGCAACGCACGCACGCCGATCGAGCGTGGCTCGGTCCGCCTGGTGGACGCCGGCGGCCAGGCCGTCACCACGCTCGCGGTCCCGGGCAAGGGCACGTTCACGATCGACACGTCGACCGGGACGGTCACCTTCACCCCGGCGGCCGGCTGGACCGGCACGGTCGTGGAGCCGTACCGGATCGCCGACGTCGACGGCACCGAGGCGGCCTCGACGATCACCGTGACGGTGGGTGCGGCGCCGAAGGCGGTCGACGACGTCCGGACCGGGACCCCCGGCCAGCCGATCACCGTCGGCGTGCTGGGCAACGACGGGCAGGGGTCCTCGCCGATCGACGCCGGTTCGGTCCGGCTCGTCGACCCGACCACGGGCGGGCTCGTCACCACCGTGACGAAGCCGCACGAGGGCACCTTCACGGTCGACCCGGACGGCACGATCACGTTCACGCCCGACCACGGTTTCAGCGGCACCGCCGAGATCGCGTACTCGGTCGCCGGTGACGACGGGAGCCGAGCGACCGCCACGCTGACCATCACCTACCCGGCAGCGCCGGCAGCGGCCGCACACGGTGGCGGACTCGCCTTCACGGGCACCGACGTCGTGTGGCCGGGCTCGATCGCCGCGCTCCTGCTGCTCACGATCGGCGGCACGGTCCTGGTCCTGCGGCGTCGCCGCCGCGCGTAGCGACCACACGACGGACGGGAGGCACGGATCACCGCGATCCGTGCCTCCCGTCCGTCACAGGGTCGGGTGGGCATGCTCGGAACCGTGACCCGTCTCCGCCGCTCCACGACCACCGGTCGTGGCTACCACCGTGTCCGGTCCGGACGCGGGTTCTCGTACCGCGACCCGGACGGCGCCACCGTCACCGACCCGGCGGTCCGCCGGCGCCTCGAGGACCTCGTCATCCCGCCCGCCTGGGAGGACGTCTGGATCTCCCCCTACGAGAACGGGCACATCCTCGCGACCGGGATCGACGGGGCCGGACGCCGCCAGTACATGTACCACCCCGGCTGGCGGGAGCGGATGGACCGCATCAAGTACGACCGGGCCCTCGCGCTCGCCGAGTCGCTGCCGAGCGCGCGACGGATGGTGACGCAGGACCTCCGCCGCCCGGAGCCGGACCGGCGCCGGGCGCTCGCCGCGGCCTTCCGGATGCTCGACCAGGGATCGCTCCGGGTCGGTTCGGAACGGTACGCGACCGAGCACGGCAGTCGTGGGCTCTCGACGCTGCTCTGCGCGCACGCCCATGTGTCGGGCGACGACATCGAGCTCGACTTCCCCGGCAAGAGCGGGCAGGAGTGGTCCTCGTCCATCCACGACGCGGACCTCGCCCGGGTCATCGCCGGCATGAAGCGTCGTGGTCCGAACGCCCGCCTGCTGTCGTTCCGCGAACGGCGCGGCGCCGAGTGGGAGCCGCTCTCGGCCGAGGACATCAACGAGTACGTGAAGGAACGCGCGGGCGAGGAGTTCACCGCCAAGGACTTCCGCACGCTGCACGGCACGGTCGCGGCCGCCGTCGACCTCGCCGTCACCGGGCCGCAGACGAGCCAGGCGAAGCGGAAGAAGGCCGTCTCGCACGCGGTCAAGGCCGCGAGCGAGGAGCTCGGCAACACGCCGACGGTGTGTCGGCAGAGCTACATCGACCCGCGGCTGCTCGACGCCTTCGAGCACGGGGAGACCATCGACCCGGCACGCCTGCACGCCGCCGAGTCCGAGGTGCGCGCGCTGCTCTACCGGCAGTGACCGGAGGGGCGCCCGGATGACGTACCGTTGACCACCGTGCCGCCCACCCCACACCCGGCACGGAAGGACCCCCGACAGTCGTGACCGACGAGTGCATCCACGGTTTCCCCACCGAGCTCTGCGACATCTGTTCCCCGCGCCAGCGGGAGACGCCCGTCACCCCCGCCGCCCCGGCACCGCGCCGGACCCGCATCACCACCGACCTCCGTTCGACCCCCGCCCCGTCCCGCGCTCCCGGGACCCCGTTGCGCAGCGCCGTCCCCGACCTGCCGGCGGCGCGGGTGTTCGCCTCGCTCCGGGCGCACCACGTCACCCACCTCGACAACCTCGACGGCATCGTCTCCGCCGGTGCGATCCTCGCGGCCGACCAGGCCGCTCCCGCCGTCGACGTGAGCTCGGCCGCCACCCGTGCGGCGCGCGCCGAGGCCCAGGCACCCGACGGCTCCCCGGTCGCCGGGCACGTCGCGTTCACGCTGTCGCCCGACGCCACCCGGTGGGACGAGCTCCGCCGCGGCGCCGAGGGCGAGCGGTGGTCGGACGCGGCACGGCGCACCCGTGCGACCGACTTCGTCGTCCTCGTCGTGCCGGTGTCGGCGTTCGGGGCGTCGGTGATCGTCGCCGACCAGGACGCCGAGGCGGAGGACGTCCGGTTCGCCGTCGGCCCCGAGGCGGCGACCAACCTCATCCGCCGCACCGACTTCACCGACCCGGAGATGCACGGCCTCGAGCTGCTCGCGGGCCCGAGCGTGCCGTTCTCGGCGGTCGCCGTCATCGGGGTGCCGAACGACCGCGCCCGCCAGCAGGTGAAGGCGCTCCTGGCCGACCACGGCGGCCACGCACCCCGCGTCGCGGTGTTCCCGCCGTGGTTCGTGCCGCCCGTGGCCGACGCCGAGTAGCGCGCACGGCGAGCCCGTCAGCATGCCCTCCCGACCCCGTCGGGAGGGCATGTCGCACGTCCGGGCCGGGACGTGCCTCCAGGCCGTCGATCCCCGTCGTTCCGGGGGAGTGGCCCGTCCGCGACACGCCCGCGGATCGCGACACGCCCGGGTTGCATGGATGCCGTGCCTGTGCGAGACTTGTCCGGTTCCGAATTCCGCAGGGCGCTCGCGCCCGCAGGATCACTGCTCTGGCAGTGCACAACCCCCCTGTCCAGCAGGGCTGGGTTGGGCCGCAGGCAGCAGAACACGATCGAATCCCCCTCGAAGCGCGACGAGCACTGCTGTGCCCGGACCGCGGGGGAAGCGACATGCCCACGCTGGACGGCCCCGGTCGCCCTGCGCGGTTGACAGGAGAACAGCGGTCATCCCCAGTGGATGCGGCCGGTTGGTTCAGGTAAACGGCCTGGCCCGCAGCAGTGCGGAGCGCAGGCGGCGTCAGGCGGCCCGGAAGGGTGCGCGGCGCAGAGAGGACAGAGAGACACATGGCGGGACAGAAGATCCGCATCCGGCTCAAGTCGTACGACCACGAGGTCATCGACACGTCGGCCCGGAAGATCGTCGACACGGTGACCCGTGCCGGTGCGACCGTGGTCGGCCCGGTGCCGCTCCCCACCGAGAAGAACGTGGTCACCGTGATCCGTTCGCCCCACAAGTACAAGGACTCGCGCGAGCACTTCGAGAAGCGCACGCACAAGCGGGTCATCGACATCGTCGACCCGACGCCGAAGGCCGTCGACTCGCTCATGCGTCTCGACCTCCCGGCCGACGTCAACATCGAGATCAAGCTGTAAGGGGGCACTGACAGATGACTGCAACCAAGACTGTCAAGGGCCTGCTCGGCAAGAAGCTCGGCATGACCCAGGTGTGGGACGAGAACAACAAGTTCATCCCCGTGACCGTGATCGAGGTCGGCCCGAACGTGGTCACCCAGATCCGCAACGTCGAGCGCGACGGCTACGAGGCGATCCAGATCGCCGCCGGCGCCATCGACCCGCGCAAGGTCAACAAGCCCGCCGCCGGCCACTTCGAGGCCGCCGGCGTCACCCCGCGTCGCACCCTCACCGAGGTCCGTACCGCGGACGCCGCTGAGTACACGCTCGGCCAGGAGCTCACCGTCGACACGTTCGAGGCGGGCCAGAAGGTCGACGTCGTCGGCACGTCCAAGGGCAAGGGCTTCGCCGGTGTCATGAAGCGCCACGGCTTCGCCGGCGTCTCCGCATCGCACGGTGCGCACCGCAACCACCGCAAGCCCGGTTCGATCGGCGCCTCGTCGACCCCGTCGCGTGTCTTCAAGGGCATGCGCATGGCCGGTCGCATGGGTGGCGAGCGCGTGACCGTCCTCAACCTCACGGTGCACGCCGTCGACGCCGAGAAGGGTCTGCTGCTCGTCAAGGGCGCCGTCCCCGGTGCTCGCGGTCGCTCCGTCTTCGTCCGCACCGCCGTGAAGGGTAAGTGATCATGGCCACCACGACCGCAACCACGATCGACGTCCTCGACGCATCGGGTGTGAAGTCCGGCACCGTCGAGCTCCCCGCAGCGATCTTCGACGTCGAGACCAACGTCCCGCTGATCCACCAGGTCGTCACCGCGCAGCTCGCCGCCGCGCGTCAGGGCACCCACAAGACCAAGAACCGCGGCGAGGTCCGCGGTGCGGGTCGCAAGCCGTTCAAGCAGAAGGGCACCGGCCGCTCCCGTCAGGGTTCGGTCCGCGCTCCGGAGCACACCGGCGGTGGCGTCGTCCACGGACCGACCCCGCGCGACTACTCGCAGCGCACCCCGAAGAAGATGATCGCCGCGGCGCTGCTCGGCTCGCTCTCGGACCGCGCCCGCGGTGGCCGCATCGCCGCCGTGGAGGGCTTCGTCGGGGCCGACGTCCCGTCGACCAAGACCGCCCGCACGCTCCTCGAGAAGGTCGCGCCCGTCAAGAACGTGCTCGTCGTGCTCGAGTCGGACGACGAGCTCACGCTCAAGTCGGTCCGCAACCTGCCGAACGTCCACGCGCTCTCGTACGGCCAGCTCAACGCCTACGACGTGCTCCGTGCCGACGCGCTCGTCTTCAGCAAGAGCGCACTCGACGCCTTCATCGCGTCGAAGACCGCGAAGGAGATCTCCGCATGAGCGGCTTCAACAAGGACCCGCGCGACATCATCATCTCGCCGGTCGTCTCGGAGAAGAGCTACGGCCTGATCGACCAGGGCAAGTACACGTTCATCGTGGACCCCCGTTCGAACAAGACCGAGATCAAGCTCGCCATCGAGAAGATCTTCGACGTCAAGGTCGCGAGCATCAACACGCTGAACCGCCCGGGCAAGACCCGTCGCACGCGTTTCGGCATGGGCAAGCGCAAGGACACCAAGCGCGCCATCGTGACGCTCAAGTCCGGTTCGATCGACATCTTCACGGCTGTCGGCTGAGGACCAGAGGGATAAATCATGGCTATTCGTAACTACAAGCCGACGACCCCGGGTCGTCGCGGCTCGTCGGTCGCCGACTTCGCCGAGATCACCCGCTCGACGCCGGAGAAGTCCCTGCTTCGTCCGCTGCCGAAGACCGGTGGTCGCAACAGCTCGGGTCGCATCACGACCCGCCACATCGGTGGTGGCCACAAGCGCCAGTACCGCGTGATCGACTTCCGTCGCCACGACAAGGACGGCGTCGACGCCAAGGTCGCGCACATCGAGTACGACCCGAACCGCACCGCGCGCATCGCGCTCCTGCACTACGTGGACGGCACGAAGCGCTACATCATCGCGCCGAACAAGCTCAAGCAGGGCGACGTCGTCGAGCAGGGCCCGGGCGCCGACATCAAGCCCGGCAACAACCTGCCGCTGCGCAACATCCCCGTCGGTACGGTCGTGCACGCGATCGAGCTCCGCCCCGGTGGCGGCGCCAAGCTCGCCCGTTCGGCCGGTGCCTCGGTGCGTCTCGTCGCCAAGGACGGCCCCTACGCGCAGCTCCGCCTGCCGTCGGGCGAGGTCCGCAACGTCGACGCCCGCTGCCGCGCCACGATCGGCGAGGTCGGCAACGCCGAGCAGTCGAACATCAACTGGGGCAAGGCCGGCCGCATGCGCTGGAAGGGCGTCCGCCCGACCGTGCGTGGTGTCGCGATGAACCCGATCGACCACCCGCACGGTGGTGGTGAGGGCAAGACCTCCGGTGGTCGTCACCCGGTCAGCCCGTGGGGTCAGGCCGAGGGTCGGACGCGCAAGCCGAACAAGCCGAGCGACAAGCTCATCGTCCGTCGCCGTAACGCCGGCAAGAAGCGCAAGTAGGAGTTCAGAAGATGCCACGCAGTCTGAAGAAGGGCCCCTTCGTCGACGAGCACCTGCTCCGCAAGGTCGTCACGCAGAACGAGGCCAACACCAAGAACGTGATCCGCACCTGGTCGCGTCGCTCGATGATCGTCCCGAACATGCTCGGGCACACGATCGCCGTGCACGACGGCCGCAAGCACATCCCGGTGTTCGTCACCGAGTCGATGGTCGGTCACAAGCTCGGCGAGTTCGCGCCGACCCGCACCTTCCGTGGTCACGTGAAGGACGACAAGAAGGGCCGTCGCCGCTAACGCGGGGACGCAGAGGAGGAACGAAATGGTGGAGTCGATCGCACGCGTGCGACACATCCGCGTCACGCCTCAGAAGGCCCGTCGCGTCATCGAGCTGATCCGCGGCAAGCAGGCCCACGAGGCGCTCGCCATCCTGAAGTTCGCCCCGCAGGCCGCTTCGGAGCCCGTGTACAAGCTGGTCGCCTCGGCGATCGCGAACGCCCGGGTGAAGGCGGACTCGACGAACAGCTTCCTCGACGAGCGCGACCTCTACGTGAGCCGCGTCTTCGTCGACGAGGGCACGACTCTGAAGCGGTTCCAGCCGCGTGCCCAGGGCCGCGCCTTCCGCATCAACAAGCGCACCAGCCACATCACGGTCGTCCTCGCGACGCCGGAAGAGGCCGAGGTCGCAGCGACGAGCAAGAAGGCGGTCAAGTAATGGGCCAGAAGGTCAACCCGTACGGCTTCCGTCTCGGGATCACGACGGACCACGTCTCGCACTGGTTCACGGACAGCACCAAGGCCGGTCAGCGCTACGCCGACTACGTGGCCGAGGACATCAAGGTGCGCGAGTACCTGAAGAAGACCCTCGACCGTGCCGGCGTCGCCCGCATCGAGCTCGAGCGCACCCGTGACCGTGTCCGCGTGGACATCCACACGGCGCGTCCGGGCATCGTCATCGGTCGCCGTGGCGCCGAGGCCGAGCGGGTCCGCGGCGAGCTCGAGAAGCTCACCAAGAAGCAGATCCAGCTCAACATCCTCGAGGTCAAGAACCCCGAGACCGAGGCCCAGCTCGTCGCGCAGGGCATCGCCGAGCAGCTCTCCGCGCGTGTCGCGTTCCGTCGCGCCATGCGCAAGGGCCTGCAGGGTGCGCAGCGCGCCGGCGCCAAGGGCGTCCGGATCCAGGTGTCGGGCCGTCTCGGCGGCGCCGAGATGTCGCGCTCGGAGTTCTACCGCGAGGGCCGCGTGCCCCTGCACACGCTCCGCGCGAACATCGACTACGGCTTCTACGAGGCCCGGACCACGTTCGGCCGCATCGGCGTGAAGGTCTGGATCTACAAGGGCGACATCACGAACAAGGAGCTCGCTCGCGAGCAGGCGAACCAGCGTTCGTCGCGCCCGGAGCGTCGTGGCGGCCCCCGTGGCGAGCGCGGCGACCGTCGTGGCGGCGACCGTGGCGGCCGCCAGCAGCAGGCCCCGCAGGACGCGCCGGCCGGCGCAGGAGTTGAGGCGTAACCATGCTTATCCCCCGTCGAGTCAAGCACCGCAAGCAGCACCACCCGAAGCGTTCGGGTCAGGCGACCGGTGGCACCAAGGTCAGCTTCGGTGACTTCGGTATCCAGGCGCTCACCCCGGCGTACGTGACGAACCGGCAGATCGAGTCCGCTCGTATCGCCATGACCCGTCACATCAAGCGTGGCGGCAAGGTCTGGATCAACATCTACCCGGACCGCCCGCTCACCAAGAAGCCTGCCGAGACCCGCATGGGTTCCGGTAAGGGTTCGCCCGAGTGGTGGGTCGCGAACGTCAAGCCGGGTCGTGTGCTCTTCGAGCTCTCCGGCGTCAACGAGGACATCGCCCGCGAGGCGTTGACCCGTGCAATCCACAAGCTGCCCCTCAAGGCACGCATCATCAAGCGCGAGGAGGGCGACGCATAATGGCGATCGGTTCCAAGGAGCTCCGTCCGACTGAGCTCGACACGTTCGAGAACGAGCGTCTTGCCGACGAGCTGAAGAAGGCCAAGGAGGAGCTGTTCAACCTCCGCTTCCAGTCGGCCACCGGCCAGCTGGAGAGCCACGGCCGTCTCCGTGCCGTCAAGCGCGACATCGCCCGTATCTACACCGTCCTCCGCGAGCGCGAGCTCGGCATCCGTGCCACGCCCGCGCCCGTCGAGACCGCCACGAAGGCCAAGAAGTCGACCAAGAAGGCTGAGAAGCCGGCTCAGTCGACCGAGGCTGCCGAGACCGCCGAGGAGAACTGATGGCGAACGAAGAGAAGGACTCCGCCGCCGTCGTCCGCGGCTACCGCAAGACCCGCCGCGGCTACGTCACCAGCGACAAGATGGACAAGACCATCGTCGTCGAGGTCGAGGACCGCGTGAAGCACCCGCTGTACGGCAAGGTCATCCGCCGCACCTCGAAGGTGAAGGCGCACGACGAGCTCGGCACCGCCGGTGTCGGCGACCTCGTCGTGATCAGCGAGACCCGTCCCCTCAGCGCCTCGAAGCGCTGGCGCCTGGTCGAGATCCTCGAGAAGGCCAAGTAGGCCTCGGCCCGCTTGAGAAATAGGAGACAGCAGTGATTCAGCAGGAATCCCGCCTCAAGGTCGCCGACAACACGGGTGCCAAGGAGATCCTCACCATCCGTGTCCTCGGTGGCTCGGGTCGTCGCTACGCCGGCCTCGGTGACGTCATCGTCGCCACGGTGAAGGACGCCATCCCCGGCGGCAACGTGAAGAAGGGTGACGTCGTCAAGGCCGTCATCGTTCGCACCAAGAAGGAGACCCGTCGTCCGGACGGCTCCTACATCAAGTTCGACGAGAACGCGGCAGTGATCCTCAAGGCTGACGGCGACCCGCGCGGCACGCGCATCTTCGGTCCGGTCGGTCGTGAGCTTCGTGACAAGAAGTTCATGAAGATCATCTCGCTCGCGCCGGAGGTCATCTAACTCATGGCGAAGATCAAGAAGGGCGACCTCGTCCAGGTCATCACCGGCCCGTCCCAGGACCGCGGCGGCGACCGTGGCAAGCAGGGCAAGGTCATCGAGGTGCTGCCGGACCAGGAGCGCGTCGTCGTCGAGGGCGTGAACTTCGTCACGAAGCACGTCCGCGTCGGCCAGACCCAGCGCGGTTCGAAGACCGGCGGCATCGAGCAGCACGAGGCTCCGATCCACGTGTCGAACGTCGCGATCGTCGACCCGAAGACCAAGACGCCGACCCGTGTCGGCTTCCGCACCGAAGAGGTGGAGAAGGACGGCGTCACCAAGACCGTCCGCGTCCGCTACGCCAAGAAGTCGGGTGAAAAGCTCTGATGTCTGACACGACTGCCGCGGCGGCTGGCAAGATCCAGCCCCGCCTGAAGCAGAAGTACAACGCCGAGATCAAGCCGGCGCTCACCGAGCAGTTCGGCTACGCGAACGTCAACCAGGTCCCCGGCCTGGTCAAGGTCGTCGTGAACACCGGTGTCGGCGAGGCGGCTCGCGACTCCAAGATCATCGAGGGGGCCATCAAGGACCTCACGGCGATCACGGGTCAGAAGCCCCAGGTCACCAAGGCCCGCAAGTCCATCGCGCAGTTCAAGCTGCGTGAGGGCCAGGCCATCGGTGCCCACGTCACCCTCCGCGGTGACCGCGCCTGGGAGTTCCTCGACCGCCTGATCTCCCTCGCCCTGCCCCGCATCCGCGACTTCCGCGGGCTCAGCGACAAGCAGTTCGACGGGAACGGCAACTACACGTTCGGTCTCACGGAGCAGTCCGTGTTCCACGAGATCGACCAGGACCGCATCGACCGCGTGCGTGGCTTCGACATCACCGTCGTGACCACCGCGAAGACGGACGACGAGGGCCGCGCGCTGCTCAAGCAGCTCGGCTTCCCGTTCCGTTCGGCCGAGCAGACGGTCTAAGATACTTCGGGCGGTGCGGGCCGGAGGATTCACGTCCTCCGGCCCGCACGCACGAACACACAGGTCTCCGGGAACCGCCCGGGGACCCCGATCGCTCAGGTCGGCATTCGTGGAACGGGTGTCGAAACCAGGCGAGAATGGATACGCATCATGACGATGACCGATCCGGTCGCAGACATGCTGACCAGATTGCGGAACGCGAACTCGGCGCACCACGACGCCGTCTCGCTTCCCAGCTCCAAGCTGAAGAAGAACATCGCTGAGATCCTCAAGCGCGAGGGTTACATCAGCGAGTGGAAGATCGAGGACGCCCGCGTCGGGCAGACCCTCACGATCGACCTGAAGTACGGCCCCGAGCGCGAGCGCTCGATCGCCGGCATCAAGCGCGTCTCGAAGCCGGGCCTCCGGGTCTACGCGAAGTCGACGGAGATCCCCCAGGTCCTCGGTGGCCTCGGCGTGGCGATCCTCTCGACGTCGTCCGGCCTCCTGACCGACCGCGAAGCCGAGCAGAAGGGCGTGGGTGGGGAAGTCCTCGCCTACGTGTGGTGATCGACAATGTCTCGAATCGGACGTCTTCCCATCGACATCCCCGCCGGCGTCACCGTCTCCATCGACGGCCAGGACGTGGCGGTCAAGGGCCCGAAGGGTGAGCTCACGCTCACCGTCGCCGAGCCCATCCAGGCCAAGGTCGAGGAGAACCAGGTCCTCGTCACCCGTCCGGACGACGAGCGCTCGTCGCGGTCGCTCCACGGCCTGACCCGCACCCTGATCGCGAACAACATCATCGGTGTGACCCAGGGCTACTCCAAGGGCCTCGAGGTCGTCGGCACCGGTTACCGCGTGCAGGCGAAGGGCTCCAGCGTCGAGTTCGCGCTGGGCTACTCCCACCCGATCACGGTCGACCCGCCCGCGGGCATCTCGTTCGCCGTCGAGGGCAACACCAAGCTCACCGTGACCGGCATCGACAAGCAGGCCGTCGGCGAGGTGGCCGCCAACATCCGCAAGCTGCGCAAGCCCGAGCCCTACAAGGGCAAGGGTGTCCGCTACGCCGGCGAGATCGTGCGCCGCAAGGCCGGAAAGTCAGGTAAGTGATCATGGCTCTCGGTATCCGAGGAAAGAGCAAGTCGGCCGCCAAGGCGCGCCGTCACAACCGACTCCGCAAGAAGATCACCGGCACCGAGGCGCGTCCGCGTCTCGCCGTCACGCGCTCGTCGCGTCACGTGTTCGTGCAGGTCATCGACGACGCCAAGGGTCACACCCTCGCCAGCGCATCGACGATGGAGGCCGACCTCCGCTCGTTCGACGGCGACAAGACCGCCAAGGCCCGTCGTGTCGGCGAGCTCCTCGCCGAGCGCGCGAAGGCCGCCGGCGTCGAGGCCGTGGTCTTCGACCGTGGTGGCAGCAAGTACGCCGGTCGCGTCGCCGCGATCGCCGATGGTGCCCGTGAAGGAGGGCTGAACCTGTGAGCGACATCGCGAACAACAACGAAGCGCCGGAGGCCAAGGCCCCGGCCACGGACGCAGCTGCCGTCGCCGAGCGCCCGGTGGAGACCGCCGCGGGCTCCGCGTCGAACAACCGCGACTCGAACGACAACCGTGGCCGCCGTGGTGGCGGACGCGACCGTCAGCAGGGCCGCGACCGCAACAACCGCGGTGGCGACAGCCAGTTCCTCGAGCGCGTGGTGACCATCAACCGCGTGTCGAAGGTCGTCAAGGGTGGTCGTCGCTTCAGCTTCACGGCGCTCGTCGTCGTGGGTGACGGCAACGGCCTGGTGGGCGTCGGCTACGGCAAGGCCCGCGAGGTCCCGACCGCCATCTCGAAGGGTGTCGAGGAGGCGAAGAAGAACTTCTTCCGCGTCCCGCGCGTCGGCAACACCATCCCGCACCCGGTGCAGGGTGAGGCCGCTGCCGGTGTCGTGCTCCTCCGTCCGGCCGCCGCCGGTACCGGTGTCATCGCCGGTGGTCCGGTCCGCGCCGTCCTCGAGTGCGCCGGCATCCACGACGTCCTGAGCAAGTCGCTCGGTTCGTCGAACACCATCAACATCGTGCACGCGACCGTCGAGGCGCTGCAGCAGCTCGAGGAACCCCGCGCGGTCGCAGTCCGCCGTGGCCTCGACGTCGACGCGGTCGTCCCGGCCCGTCTGCTGCGTGCCGAGGCCGCCGCAGCGCGTGCCGCGTCCGAGAAGGCAGGTGCGTGATGGCGACGCTGAAGATCACGCAGACGAAGTCCGTTATCAGCGAGAAGCAGTACCAGCGCGACACGCTCCGCAGCCTGGGTCTCAAGCGCATCGGCCAGACGGTCGAGCGTGAGGACAACGCCCAGAACCGCGGGTACGTCGCCACGGTCGCGCACCTCGTGAAGGTCGAGGAGGTCGACGCATGAGCGACGAGAAGAACGAGCGCGTGCAGATCCTGAAGGTCCACCACCTCCGTCCGGCAGCCGGTGCGAAGAAGGACCGCACCCGCGTCGGTCGCGGTGAGGGCTCGAAGGGCAAGACCGCCGGCCGCGGTACCAAGGGCACGAAGGCCCGGTACCAGGTCAAGGTCGGCTTCGAGGGTGGGCAGATGCCGCTGCACATGCGCACCCCGAAGCTCCGCGGGTTCAAGAACCCGTTCCGTGTCGAGTACCAGGTCGTGAACCTGGACAAGATCGCGGAGCTCTACCCGAACGGTGGTGACGTCACCGTGGCGGACCTGGTCGCCAAGGGCGCCNTCAGGGTGACATCAGCGTGAAGCTCACGGTCACGGTCGACAAGGTCTCGGCGTCCGCCGCCGAGAAGATCGTGGCTGCTGGCGGCACCGTCTCCCAGTAACCCCGTCGGCGGCCCGTGCGTTTGCGCACGCCCCGCCGTTACGGTTTCCTTGACAGTGGTCGGCGTCCGTCGACCAGGTCGGCCCTGCCGACCACACCGGCGACGGTCCCTCGGTGGGCCACCGGTCCCAGAAGTTCGGAGTCCTCGTGTTCAGAGCGGTCGCGCGCATCATGCGCACCCCAGATCTTCGCAAGAAGATCGGCTTCACCCTCGCGATCATCGCGCTGTTCCGTCTGGGGTCGTACATCCCCGCCCCGTTCGTCGACTACGCGTCCGTGCAGAGCTGTCTCGCCAGCGCGTCCTCGCAGCAGGGCCTCTACGACCTGATCAACCTGTTCTCCGGCGGCGCGCTCCTGAAGCTCTCGGTCTTCGCGCTCGGGATCATGCCGTACATCACGTCGTCGATCATCGTGCAGCTGCTGCGCGTGGTGATCCCGCACTTCGACGCCCTCTACAAGGAGGGGCAGTCGGGTCAGGCGAAGCTGACGCAGTACACGCGCTACCTCACGATCGCGCTCGGCGTGCTGCAGTCCACCACGCTCATCACCGTCGCCCGCTCGGGCGCCCTGTTCGGCACGAACGCCTCGGCGTCCTGCTCGTCGATCATCTCGAACGACAGCTGGTACGCGATCCTCCTCATGGTCGTCACGCTGACCGCCGGTACCGGCCTCATCATGTGGATGGGCGAGCTCGTGACGGAGCGCGGCATCGGCAACGGCATGTCGCTCCTGATCTTCACGTCGATCGCGGCGCAGTTCCCGTCGGCGCTGTGGGCCATCGAGCAGTCGAACGGCTTCGAGCTGTTCCTGTTCGTCATCCTGGTGGGCTTGGTCATCATGATGGCCGTCGTCTTCGTCGAGCAGTCGCAGCGCCGCATCCCGGTGCAGTACGCCAAGCGCATGGTGGGGCGCCGGACGTTCGGCGGCAACAACACCTACATCCCGATCAAGGTGAACATGGCCGGCGTCGTGCCCGTCATCTTCGCCTCGTCGCTGCTGTACCTGCCGGCCCTGGTCGCGCAGTTCAACCAGCCCTCGAACGGCACCGAGCCGGCCGCATGGGTGACCTGGATCCAGAACAACCTGACCTCGGGTGACAACTGGTTCTACATGGTCCTGTACTTCCTGCTCATCGTCGGCTTCACGTACTTCTACGTCGCGATCACCTTCAACCCCGAAGAGGTCGCCGACAACATGAAGAAGTACGGCGGGTTCATCCCCGGCATCCGTGCCGGACGGCCCACCGCCGAGTACCTCGACTACGTCCTGACCCGGGTGACGTTGCCCGGCTCGCTCTACCTCGGTCTCATCGCACTGATCCCGCTCGGTGCGCTCGCGTTCTTCGGCGCGAACCAGAACTTCCCGTTCGGCGGCGCGAGCATCCTCATCATCGTGGGTGTCGGTCTCGAGACCGTGAAGCAGATCGACTCCCAGCTGCAGCAGCGTCACTACGAAGGGCTTCTCCGTTGAGCGCACGTCTCATCATCGTCGGACCTCCCGGAGCCGGGAAGGGCACGCAGGCCGGTCGGATCGCCGAGGCGTTCGGCATCCCCGCCGTGTCCACCGGTGACATCTTCCGCAAGAACGTCGCCGAGGGCACGCCGCTCGGCGTCCAGGCGAAGGCGATCATGGACGCCGGCGACTACGTCCCGGACTCCCTGACGAACGAACTCGTGAAGGCGCGGCTGGCCGAACCCGACGCGGAGTCGGGCTTCCTGCTCGACGGCTACCCCCGTACGGTCGGGCAGGTCGAGTACCTCGACGCGCTGCTCGCCGAGCAGGGCACCGGCATCGACGCGGTCGTGCAGCTCGTGGCCGACCAGGACGAGCTCGTCGGGCGGCTGCTGAAGCGTGCCGAGGAGCAGGGCCGCAGCGACGACAACGAGGAGACGATCCGTCGTCGGCAGGAGGTCTACGTCGAGCAGACCGCGCCGATCGTCGCGGCCTACGCCGAGCGTGGGCTCGTGGTCGACGTCGACGGCCTCGGCGGGATCGACGAGGTCGGCGACCGGATCCAGGCCGCTCTCGCGTCCCGCGGGCTCGCCGCGAGCGTCTGATCCGGCGTGGTCCGGTTCCGCAAGCCCTCGATCTACAAGTCGCCGGAGGAGCTCCGCGCCATGGTGCGCCCGGGGCTCCTCACGGCGCAGGCGCTCGACGCCGTGCGTGCGAGCATCCGTCCGGGCGTCACGACGGCCGAGCTCGACGCCGTCGCCGAGCAGACCATCCGTGACGGCGGCGGCATCCCGAACTTCCAGCTCGTCCCGGGGTACCGGCACACCCTGTGCGTGTCGGTGAACGACGAGATCGTGCACGGCATCCCCGGTGACCGCGTGCTGCAGCCCGGCGACATCGTGTCGGTGGACGCGGGCGCCGAGGTCGACGGCTGGAACGGCGACAGTGCGTTCACGGTCGTCCTCCCGGGTGGCGACGCGCACCGGGCGGCCGCGCGGCAGCGGCTCAGCGACACCACCGAGCGCGCGCTCTGGCACGGCATCGCCGCGCTCGCCACGGCGAAGCACCTGCACGACGTGGGCGCCGCCGTCGAGGACGCGATCGAGGAGACCGGGGACTGGGGGATCGTCGAGGACTTCACGGGGCACGGCATCGGCCGCTCCATGCACGAGGATCCGCCGGTGTACAACCACCGCGTGCGCGGGGGCGGCCCCGCCGTGAAGCCCGGCCTGGTCGTCGCGATCGAGCCCATGGTCACCGCTGGCACGATCGACAGCTCGACGGACGCCGACGAGTGGACGGTCCGCACGCTGGACGGCTCCGACGCGGCGCACTGGGAGCACAGCGTTGCGGTGCACGCCGACGGCATCTGGGTGACCACGGCCGCCGACGGCGGCGCGGCAGGGCTCGCGCCGCTCGGCGTCACGCCCGTCCCGATCCCCTAGCGTCCACCGCCCGCCCCTGGCGGACGGACCGGCCACGTCGCGACCGCGGCGTGCGCGCGGACGCGGGTCGCGCCTCCAGTCCGGTGTCCGGCCCGCGTCGACCGCCGGACGGGAGGCGCGGCTCGCCGCCGCAGGTCGGCGTCAGTTGCCGACGGAGCAGGTCTGTTCGTTCGCGCTCTGGCCGGTGATGCTCGAGGGGAGCGGGGTCGCGGACGCCGAGGCGGTCGCCGTGCTCGCGGAGGAGGGGCTCGCGGCCGACGAGGTGCCGGAGGAGCCGGACGACGTCGACGAGCCGGCTGCGGACGACGTGCCCGTCGTGCTCGTGCTGGTCGGGGTCTCGTCCTTCGAGGCGCGACCCGTGGTGGAGTCCGACAGCGAGGTCTTCTGGTCGGTCTGGAGTGCCACGTTGAGGGCGTGTGCGGCCTCCTGCGAGACGATGACCCGGGCGGTGTCCGCGGGGTCGTCGACCACCGGGTACTGCACGAACAGCATGTTCGACGTGCTCATCCCGCGCAGGGTCGTCGCGAGCCCGACGATGGTGCGGGCCTTCGCGAGCCCGTCCGACAGGGTCATGTTCTGCAGTGCCGCGGTCGCGAGCTTGTAGAGCGTGACCGGGTTCGACAGCGTGCCGTCCGAGGTGATCTTCCGGAGGAGCGCCGACAGGAACACCTGCTGCGAGCTGATCCGGGCGAGGTCGCTGCCGTCGCCGACGCCGTGCCGGGTGCGCAGGAACGCAAGGGCGTCCGATCCCTGGAGGTTGTGGGACCCGGCGGTCAGGTGCAGTCCGGTGTAGGTGTCGTTGATCGGCTCCGCCACGCAGACGTCGACGCCGCCGAGCGCGTTCGACATGTCGATGACGCCGTCGAACGTGATCAAGCCGGCGTACGGGATGGTCAGGCCGGTGAGGTTCTCGACGGTGTCCACCACGCAGCTGACGCCCCCGTTGCCGAGCGACGTGTTGAACATCGCCGAGCTCGACGCCGGGTAGGTGGTGCCGGTCGCGGGGTTCGTGCACGCCGGGATCGGGACCATGAGGTCGCGCGGGAAGCTGACCGCGGTGAGCTGCTGGTGGTCCTGCGAGATGTGGATCAGCATCGTGACGTCGTTGCGGGCGCCCTGGACGTCCTCGTCCGAGTCGAACTGCCCGATGCGGGTGTCGCTCCCGATGAGCAGGATGTTCGCGCCACCCTTCATCGCCGTGATGTCCGCGGTGTCGGCGACCTTCTGGTCGTCGGTGCTGAGGCTGACGGTCTTCGGGGACGTGGCGAGCTGCGCGCCGGCGATCGCGGCGACGCTCGTCCCGCTCACGAGCACGACGGCGACGGCCGCTGCGAGGACGCCGAGCGCGGTGCCCCACCCGCGACGACGGGGAAGACGTCCGTGACGGGCGAGGGGGCCCCGGTTGCTGCGGGGTCGGCGGGTGGCGCTGCGGTCGCCGGCTGCGTCGGGCACGGGTCTCTCCGTTCGGTGGGCTGCCGTGTCACGCTACGGGCGGAGCACTCGAGACGGCCCAGAACCAGGCCGGGAACCACTGTGGAACGTTCAGGCAGACCTGGGGAAGCCCCAGACCGAGGGGGCGACCCCGGCGCACTTGGCAATCGGCGGCCCATCACATAAGATCGATCTTTGGTGTGTCATGCCCTCCGGGCGTGGCGCCCGACCCGCAGACCGGCTCGGGGATCACACCGGTTCATCCAACCAAGCGACAGTGAGGCTATGGCCAAGAAAGACGGCGTCATCGAGATCGAGGGCTCGGTGCTCGAAGCTCTGCCCAACGCGATGTTCCGCGTTGAGCTGACCAACGGACACAAGGTCCTCGCGCACATCTCCGGGAAGATGCGCCAGCACTACATCCGCATCCTCCCCGAGGACCGCGTGATCGTGGAGCTGAGCCCGTACGACCTGACCCGCGGCCGGATCGTCTACCGCTACAAGTGATCCGCGAGCTGGAAAGGAACGGCTCGGCGAACCCGCCGAGCACGAAGCCAGCGAGCAACAGGAAGCAACCATGAAGGTCAACCCCAGCGTCAAGCCCATCTGCGAGCACTGCCGAGTGATCCGCCGGAAGGGCCGCGTCATGGTGATCTGCAAGAGCAACCCGCGCCACAAGCAGCGCCAGGGCTGAGCTCCCAGCAGGACCCACAACTCAACACCGAACACGCAGTACCAGAACCCGCGGCTCCGGCCGCGGGGGACACCTCGGGGAGGAGGCCCGGGCACCGGTACTGCGCCACACCTCCACCAACCACAGGAGCAGCCAGCACATGGCACGTCTAGCAGGCGTCGACATCCCGCGCGAGAAGCGCGTGGAGATCGCACTCACCTACATCTACGGCGTCGGCCGTACCCGGTCCGTCCAGGCACTCGCCGAGACCGGCATCTCGGGCGACATCCGCGTCAAGGACCTCACCGACGACCAGCTCGTCGCCCTCCGCGACTACATCGAGGGCAACTTCAAGGTCGAGGGTGACCTCCGCCGTGAGGTCGCCGCCGACATCCGCCGCAAGGTCGAGATCGGTAGCTACGAGGGTCTCCGCCACCGTCGTGGTCTCCCGGTGCGTGGTCAGCGCACCAAGACCAACGCGCGTACCCGCAAGGGACCGAAGCGCACCGTGGCAGGCAAGAAGAAGGCCCGATAGGAGATCATCATGGCTACCCCCAAGACTGCCGCGCGCAAGCCGCGTCGCAAGGAGAAGAAGAACGTCGCCGTGGGCCAGGCCCACATCAAGAGCACGTTCAACAACACGATCGTCAGCATCACCGACCCGTCGGGTGCCGTCCTCAGCTGGGCGTCCTCGGGTGCCGTCGGCTTCAAGGGTTCGCGCAAGTCGACGCCGTTCGCGGCGCAGCTCGCCGCCGAGTCCGCCGCGCGTCAGGCGCAGGAGCACGGCGTCAAGAAGGTCGACGTCTTCGTGAAGGGTCCGGGTTCGGGCCGCGAGACCGCGATCCGTTCGCTCCAGGCCGCCGGCCTCGAGGTCGGTTCGATCAACGACGTCACGCCGCAGGCGCACAACGGGTGCCGCCCGCCGAAGCGTCGCCGCGTCTGACGCGAGGAGCAACCGGCCGTTCCCCGCTCGTCCCCTGACCGGGGCGAGCGGGGCCGGCCATTCCTGGTCGTTCGATCGCGTACGACGAGCCCTCCGGGTTCGTCGCTGCGCGTGATCACAACTCAACAGACCCGTCGGGGCCCGGTCGGCCCCGTCGTACCGCCGAGTGTCATATAGCGGACACTCCGCCGAAAGGAATCCCACAGTGCTCATTGCACAGCGCCCCACCCTGACCGAGGAGTCGATCTCCGAGTACCGCTCGCGCTTCGTCATCGAGCCGCTCGAGCCGGGCTTCGGTTACACCCTCGGCAACTCGCTGCGCCGCACGCTCCTCTCCTCGATCCCCGGCGCGGCCGTCACCAGCATCCGCATCGACGGCGTCCTCCACGAGTTCAGCACCGTGCCCGGTGTCAAGGAGGACGTCACCGAGATCATCCTCAACATCAAGAGCCTCGTCGTCTCCAGCGAGCACGACGAGCCGATCACCGCGTACCTGCGCAAGCAGGGTGCCGGTCAGGTCACCGCGGCGGACATCTCCGCGCCGGCCGGTGTCGAGATCCACAACCCGGACCTCGTCATCGCGACCCTGAACGACACCGCGCGCTTCGAGCTCGAGCTCACGATCGAGCGTGGCCGCGGCTACGTGTCGGCGACGCAGAACCGGTCCGAGTTCTCCGAGGCCGGGCAGATCCCGATCGACTCGATCTACTCGCCGGTCCTCAAGGTCACCTACCGCGTCGAGGCGACACGTGCCGGTGAGCGCACGGACTTCGACCGCCTGGTCGTCGACGTCGAGACGAAGCCGGCGATCTCGCCGCGCGACGCCATCGCGTCGGCCGGCCGCACGCTGGTCGAGCTGTTCGGTCTCGCTCGCGAGCTGAACACGGCGGCCGAGGGCATCGAGATCGGCCCCGCGCCGGTCGACGCGGTGCTCTCGAACGAGCTGCAGACCCCGATCGAGGACCTCGACCTGTCGGTCCGCAGCTACAACTGCCTCAAGCGGGAGGGCATCAACACGGTGTCCGAGCTCGTCGCCCTGTCGGAGACGCAGCTCATGAACATCCGCAACTTCGGTCAGAAGTCGGTGGACGAGGTCAAGGACAAGCTCACCGAGCTCGGCCTGTCCCTCAAGGACACCGTCCCCGGATTCGACGGCGCCCACTTCTACAGCGGGTACGACGAGGACGAGTCCAACTGACCTCGCGCGAACGCGCACGCGCGCTGACGCGCGCACCACTTTCACCACTGGAGAACTGACATGCCGAAGCCCACCAAGGGCCCCCGCCTCGGTGGCGGTCCCGCCCACGAGCGCCTGCTCCTGAGCAACCTCGCCAACGCCCTCTTCACGCACGGTCGCATCACGACGACGGAGACGAAGGCCAAGCGCCTCCGCCCCCTCGCCGAGCGGCTCATCACGTTCGCGAAGCGCGGCGACCTGCACGCCCGTCGTCGCGTGATCAGCGTCCTCCGCGACAAGTCCGTCGTGCACACGCTGTTCACCGAGATCGCCCCGCAGGTCGAGGACCGTCAGGGCGGCTACACCCGCATCACGAAGCTCGGCTTCCGCAAGGGCGACAACGCTCCCCTCGCGGCGATCGAGCTCGTCCTCGAGCCGGTGTCGGGCAAGCCCGCCCCGGTCAAGCGCGACGCGGCCCCGGCCGCCGCCGCTCCCGTCGAGGAGCCGGCCGCCGAGGAGTCGACGACCGAGGAGGCCCCGGTCGAGTCGACCGAGACCACCGAGGAGTCCGCCCCGGTCGAGGCCGAGACCGAGACCGCGGCTGCCGCCGAGGTCGAGGACGACGCCGCCACCAAGGCCGACGACGCCAAGTAGTCACCCGCACCACCACGAGGAAGCCCCCGCGACGATCGTCGCGGGGGCTTCCTCGTGTCCGGCCCCTGCGCTCCGCGGATCGTCAGGACACCGCTCCCAGGCGCGGGCCCGTAGCGTCACCGCTGCCATGGCACGAGCGGAACGGATCACGGGCGCGGGACGGCGCATCTGGCGGTGGAGCCGCGACTCGGGGACGCAGCCACGGCTGCTGCTCGCGGCGAAAGCGGCCGGCGCGGCGTCGATCGCCTGGTTCGTGGCGCGGCACGTGCCCGGGGTCGCGGGCGACTACCCCTACTACGCACCCCTCGGCGCGATCGTCGCGATGCGGACGACGGTGTTCGCCGGCATCCGCTCCGGGGTGCAGACCCTGGTCGGGATCGTGCTCGGGGTGCTCATCGCCGGCACCGCGATGCTCGTCGGCGCACCGGGCATCATCGGCGTCGCGCTCGCGGTCGGTCTCGGGGTGCTCGTCAGCGGGTTCCGGGTGCTCGGGGAGGGTCACTCCTGGGTGCCGATGGTCGCGCTCTTCGTGCTGCTCATCGGTGGGCGGAACGCCGAGGGGTACTCGTTCGGCTACGTCGTCCAGATGGCCGTGGGGATCGCGATCGGCCTGGCGGTCAACTTCCTCGTGTTCCCGCCGCTGCACTTCTGGGACGCCGAGCGCCGCATCGACGAGGTCAACCGGGTGCTCGCCCAGCACCTCGACGACCTGGCTGACGTCCTGGTCGACGGCGAACCGGACACGCGGGCGTGGGACCGGCAGCAGGAACGCCTCGACCGTGCGATCGCCGACGTGCGCGACCGGGTCTCCGTGGCGCAGGAGAGCCGTCGGATGAACCCACGCGGAGTGCTGCGCGGCTCGCGGGCACGGCTCTCGACGGACGGTGCGCGGTTCCGGGCGCTCGAACGCGTCGCCTGGTACACGACGGACCTCACCGAGCTCGTGGCGCGGTCGGGTCCGGTCGCGGACGCCATCGGTCGCCCTGACGCCGCCTTCGCCGAACCCCTCGCAGCGGCGCTGCGGCAGGTCGCGTGCGTCGTGCGCGGCGACTGCCCGGACGACGAGGGCGACGAAGCACTCCGGACCCTCGAGCAGGCCCTCGACGCCAGCCGGTCGAACCCGTCGCACGTGGCCGTGACGGCCAGTGCGGTCATCGCCCTGCGCGGCGTGCTGGAGTCCGAGCGACGTGCGACGGAGGACGTCGACACCGAGACGGGGCCGTTCGGCCAGGCACGACGCCCGGGCCGCCGCTGAACGGTGCCACGCCGGCCGCTGCCACGCCGACTCCTGCTCCGTAGACTCACGAGGTGACCTCGCCGCCCCGCATCGCCGTGCTCGGTCCCGTCCTGGCCGCAGGGCCGGACGGTGCGCTCGCGCCGGTGACGGGCGCGCTCGCACGGGCGTTCCTCACCGCGCTGGTCCTCGCCCGCGGACAGGCGATGTCGACGGGCGCGCTCGTCGACGAACTGTGGCCGTCCGACGCAGCACCGGGTTCACGAGCCGCCCTGCAGACCCTGGTGTCGCGCTTGCGCCGGAGCACGGCGGAGGGAATCGTCGTCTCGACCGCGACCGGGTACATGCTCGGGTGCCTCCCGGACGAGGTCGACCTGCTCCACGCCGAACGGGTCGCGGGTACGCCCTCCGCCGTCGACGCGCTCCCGGACGTCGGGGTGGTCCGGGACGCCCTGGACCGGTGGCGGGGCACCCCCGGGGACGACGTCGAGGGCGACCTCGGCACCACACTCGCCGAGCGGGCGACGACGGTCCGCCGGACGCTGCGACGGGCGCTGGCGTCCGGGCTCGTCGCGGCCGGACGGCCCGAGGACGCCGTCGCCGTCTGGGCAGCGGAGGCCGGAGCGGACCCCTTCGACGAGCTGGCGGTCGGCGGCTGGATGCGCGCCCTCGACGCAGCCGGCCGGGCCCCCGAGGCGGTCGCGGTGTTCGCGGCGCACCGGCAGCGGCTCGTCGACGACCTCGGCGCCGACCCCTCGGCGGACCTGGTCCGGCTCAACGCCGAGCTGCTCCGTCGATCCGCGAACGACAGCGCACAGCCGCGCCGGGTCGGGCTGCGCGCCGCCGCGAACACGCTCGTCGGGCGCGAGGACGACCTCGCCGCCGTCACCGGGCTGCTGGCCGCCAACCGGCTGGTCACGATCCTCGGCGCCGGCGGCCTCGGCAAGACGCGGCTCGCCCAGGCCGTCGCCGCCGACGTGCCGGCCGACACCTCGGTGGTCGTCCTCGAGCTCGCCCCGATCACCGCGGCGGAGGACGTCGTCCCCGCCCTGGGTGCCGTCCTCGGCATCGCCGAGGTCCGCGGCGCGCGCTCGCTCCGGGACGCCGTCGTGTCCGATCTGCACGGCCGGGTCGTCCGGGCGCTGTCGGACCGACCGACCGTGCTCGTGCTCGACAACTGCGAGCACCTCGTGGGGCCGGTCGCGTCGCTGACGGCCGACCTGCTCGCGGCCGCGCCCGACCTCCGGGTCCTGACGACCTCGCGGGCGCCGCTCGCGATCGCCGGCGAGGTGGTCGCCCCGCTCGCACCACTGCCCGTCGAGGCCGACGGTGCCGCCGTCCGCCTGTTCACCGAGCGCGCCAGGGCGGCCCGACCGGGAGCGGTCCTGCCGGTCGACGCCGTCCGTCGCATCTGCACCCGCCTGGACGGCTCGCCGCTCGCGATCGAGCTGGCCGCGGCACGGATCCGCGGCATGAGCACCGACGAGATCGAGCGCCGACTGGACGACCGGTTCGCGCTCCTCCGCGGCGGTGACCGGACCGCGCCCGAACGGCACCGCACGCTGCTCGCGGTGATCGAGTGGAGTTGGCGGCTGCTCGACGGCGGTGCACAGGACCTGCTGCCGCGACTGGCGCTGTTCCCCGACGGGCTCTCCGTCGACGCCGTCGAGGCGGTCGCCCGAGCCGGTGGGGCCGAGCGCGACGACGTCGGGACGCTCGACGACCTCGCCGAACTGGTGGAGCAGTCACTCGTCCAGCTCGTCGAGGACGAGGGCGCGCCGGTGCGCTACCGGCTGCTCGAGACCGTCCGCGAGTTCGGCGCCGCGCGGCTCGCCGAGCGCGGCCAGGTCGAGGCCGTCCGCGCGGCCATGGTCGACTGGGCACGGCGGTTCGGTGCCGAGCGCAACCTCTTCACCATCTCCGGCGACACGCAGCTCGAACGCTTCCACGAGGTCCGGCGGGAGGCCGACAACCTCGTGACGATGCTCCGCTGGGCCCTCCGCGCCGGCGACGTCCCCGCGACCGCCCAGGTGTTCGCCGCGCTCTGCGCCTACTGGACCCTGCGCGGCACCCAGGGCGAGATCACGGGAGTGGCGCCGGACGTCGTCGCGCTGCTCCGCTCGGCCCCGACGACGGACCGCGACCGGGCGGCGACCCAGATCGGACTCGTCGTCTCCGGTGTCGCGTCGGCGTTCGAGGACCGACGCACCTCGGCCGTCGCGCGGTCCACGCTCCGGCGCACCACCCGGATCGCGTGGTCCGGGTTCCCGGTCGTCGACGCGCTCGCGGAGCTGTTCCTGGCGATCGGGCGTCCCGGTCGGCTCCAGGCGCTCCTCGACCGGTTCCGCGGCGATCCCGACGACGGTGTGGCCTGCATCGCGGCGCTCCTCAGCGCCCCGCTCGCCGAGAACGACGGCGACCCGGCCGCGGCACTCCGCTACGCCTCCGACGCCGTGCGGCTGGCCGAGCGCACGGGCGACGCCTGGACGACGGGCACCTCGGCGGTGACCACGACACAGCTGCTGACCCAGTCCGGGCGGTACGACGAGGCACTCGCGACCGCTGAGCGTGCCCGTGCCCGCCTCGAACGGCTCGGCGCCGACGACGACCTGTACGAGATCGGGTGGTCGGTCGGCCTGTGCGCCGCGGCGACCGGGGACGTCCGTCGTGCACGTGCGGTGGCTGCCGACCTGCAGCACCGTCCGGTCGAGCTGCGCGGGGGGCCCGACGCGCAGCGGTCACAGGTCGCCGTCCTCGCCCTGGCGATCGAGGCCGAGTGCCTGCGTACCGAGGGCGACCTGGTCGGTGCGACCGAGCGCTACACGGCGGCGTGGGACCTGGCGACGACCCACCGGGGACCGATGCCGAACTGGTGGCTGATGGCGGGCGCCGCCCGCCTGGCGGCGCACGACGAGACCCAGTCGCACGACGAGACCCAGTCGCACGACGAGACCCAGGGGCCCGCCGCGTTCCAGGAGCCCGCCGCGACCGGGGGACCGCTGGAGGCGAGCGAGCGTGCCGGGGCCGAGCCGGGCCTCCCGTCCGACACGGCGACCGTCGTGCGCCGCATCCGTGTCGCCTCGCTCGCCCTGCTCCGCGTCCGACCCTGGTGGGTGGACCTGCCGGTCGTCGGGACGGCGCTCGCCGGACTCGCGCTCGCGGCAGCGCGGAGCGGCGACGACGGACGTGCCGCGCGGTGCTGGGCCCTCGCGGTCCGGCTGGGGGCGCGCCAGGACCTCGCCGTGCTCGCCCACGCTCGGCTCCGGCCCCTGCTCGCCGCGACCGTCGGTGCGGACGCCCTGGCGGACGCCGAGACGGCCGCGTCCGGCTGGGACCGGGACGCGGCCGTGGCGGCGGCGCGGGTGCTCCTCGAGGAGCGGTGGCTGGACGCGGAGCCGGCCGTCACGCCTTCCGCATGTACGACCGCACCGTGAGCGGTGCGAACACGGCGACGACGATCGCTGCTCCGAGCAGGCTGATCCAGAGGTCGCCGGTCACGGCACCGTGGTTGACGAGGTCGCGCACCGCCGTGATGAGGTGCGAGACCGGGTTGACCTCGGTGAACCAGCGGAGCCAGCTCGGCAGCGTGTCGACGGGGACGAACGCGTTCGACAGGAACGTCAGCGGGAACAGCACGAGGTTCGCGATGCCGGAGACGCTCGACGCTGTCCGGGCGATCACGCCGAAGTAGGCGAAGATCCAGCTGATCGCCCACGCCACCGCGATGACGAGGAGCCCGGCGAGCACCACGGCGGCCGGCCCGCCGGCGGGACGCAGGCCCATGATGATCCCGACCGTGAAGGTGATGGTGGTTGCGATCGCGTACCGGACGGTGTCGGCGAGGAGCGCTCCGGCGAGCGGGGCGATGCGGGCGATCGGCAGGGACTTGAAGCGGTCGAAGACGCCCTTGTCCATGTCCTCGCGGAGTTGCACACCGGTGACGATCGACGACGTGATGTTCGTCTGCACCAGGATGCCGGGGATGATCACGGGCAGGTAGCTGCCGATGTCGCCGGAGATCGCGCCGCCGAAGATGTAGGTGAAGATGACGGTGAAGACGATCGGCATGAGCGTCACGTCGAACAGCTGCTCAGGGGTGCGGCGGATCTTCACGAGGCCGCGGTACGCCATCGTGAACGACTGTCGGACGGTGGCGGCCAGACCGCTCGTGCCGACGCCGGGCCGCGGCGTCACCCGGGGCTGGGCGGTGGTCGGGGTGGGGGCGATGGTGGTCATGCGAGGCTCCCTTCGAGCTCGCTCGTGGTGGACTTCGGGTCGCGCGCGTCGCTTTCGGCGTCGTCGGCTCCGGACGCGGGCGCACCGGTGATCTGCAGGAAGACCTCGTCGAGCGTCGGCTTCTGCACGCTCATCTCGGCGAGGGAGACCCCGGCCTCGCGGAACGCCACCAGGAGGTCGGTCACGCGGTCGGGGTCGGTCATGGGGGCCGTCAGGCGGGAACCCTCCGGGCTGGCGACGGCCTCGACACCGAGCGCGGAACGGACGATCGTGCGCGCGGTGTCGAGCCGCCCCGGGTCTGTCAGACGGAGTTGCAGCGAGGCGGTCCCGATCGACGCCTTCAGCTCGTCGCCGGTGCCCTCCGCCACCACACGGCCGTGGTCGATCACGGCGATCCGGTCGGCGAGCTGGTCGGCCTCGTCGAGGTACTGCGTGGTGAGGAGCACGGTCGAGCCGGTCGCCACCAGTTCGCGGATGGTGTCCCACATCTGCGCGCGGGTCCGGGGGTCGAGGCCCGTCGTCGGCTCGTCGAGGAAGATCAGCGGCGGCTGCGCGATGAGACTGGCGGCGAGGTCGAGCCGGCGACGCATGCCGCCGGAGAACGCCTTGAGCGGGCGCGAAGCCGCCTCGGTCAGCCCGAACCGCTCGAGCAGCTCGGACGACTTCGCCCGGGCGTCCCGGCGGGACAGTCCGAGCAGCCGCGAGAAGATGACGAGGTTCTCGGTGGCGCTGAGGGTCTCGTCGACGCTGGCGTACTGGCCGGTCACGCCGATCAGCGACCGGACGGTCTGTGCCTCGCGTCGGACGTCGTGCCCGAAGACGCGGGCCTCGCCGGCGTCCGGCGCGAGCAGGGTGGCGAGCATCGAGATGGTGGTGGTCTTGCCCGCGCCGTTCGGGCCGAGCACGCCGTAGACCGTGCCGGCCTCCACACGGAGGTCGACACCGTCCACGGCTCGGTTCGTCCCGAAGGTCTTCACGAGGCCGGAGGCCTCCACCGCGAGGGGTGTCGTGGTCATCGCTGGTCCTTTCATCGGTGGTGCGTCGGTCATCGGTGGTGCGTCGGTCATCGGTGGTGCGTCGGTCATCGGTGGTGCGTCGGTCGTCGATGGCAGGAGCGATGCTGCCGGGTGCCGCTCACGCGGCTCTGACGTGCCGCTGTCACCGTGGCGGTCGACACGTCAGCGACGGATCGGCAGGTCGGCGACGGATCGGCACGTCGGCGACGGTCGGGCACGGATGCGCGGGGGCGGCCGGGAGGCGCGGTGCGGCCCCGGTACGGTGGTCGCGTGGTCGAGACGGGCACTGGTGGAACGGGCGCTGCTGAGACGGGCGCTGCTGAGACAGGTGCTGGCGGGACGGGTGCCGGCGGGACGGGTGCCGGCGGGACGGGCGCGGCGCCGGACGGCGTGCGGCTCCGGCTCGACCTCGCCTACGACGGCGCCGCGTTCTCCGGGTGGGCCCGGCAGCCCGGGTTGCGCACCGTGCAGGGTGCGCTCGAGACCGCCCTCGCCACGGTGTTCACGCGCTGGGGTGAGCCACCGCTGCTCACCGTGGCCGGCCGGACCGACGCGGGGGTGCACGCCACCGGACAGGTCGCCCACCTCGACCTCGCACCCGAGCAGTGGTCGGCGCTGCTGGCGAAGCGCGGGTCGACCGGACGCTCACCGCTCGACGGGCTCGTCAAGCGCATCAACGGGATCGCGGCACCCGAGGGCGACGTCGTGGTCACGCGGGCCACGGTCGCGCCGGACGGGTTCGACGCCCGGTTCTCCCCGCTGTGGCGGCGCTACCAGTACCGGATCGCGGACGCCGACGCCCCGCGCGACCCACGACGGCGGGGGCACACCGTCTGGCACGCGGCGCGCCTGGACCCGGCGGCGATGGAGCGCGGTGCGCTGACGTTGCTCGGGCTGCACGACTTCGCGACCTTCTGCAAGCCGCGCGAGGGCGCGACCACGATCCGGACGCTGCAGGAGTTCCGCTGGGACCGCGAGCCGGACGGCACACTGGTGGCGAGCCTCCAGGCCGACGCCTTCTGCCACTCGATGGTCCGCGCCATGGTGGGCGCGACCATCGCCGTGGGCGAGGGCCGCTTCGGCCCGGACCGGCTCGAGGAGCTCCGCCGTGCCGAGACGCGCACGAGCGCGTTCAAGGTCGCGCCCGCGAAGGGGCTGACGCTCACCGAGGTGGGGTACCCGGCGGACGCCGACCTCGCCGCCCGCGCGGCCCGCACCCGCGCCCGCCGGGCTCCCGAGGGTGACGGCGGGCGCGTCGGGGCATGAGCTCCCGTGCACCCCGCTCCGTCGTCCCCGTCGCGCCCAGCGTGGTGTTCGTCGAGGGCCCGGTGTCGAACTGGGTCGTGCTCGCCGAGGAGGACGGCGTCGCCCTCGTCGACGCGGGGTACCCGGCCGACACCGACCTCGTGCTCGACACCGTCCGCGACGCCGGGCACGACCCGGCCGACCTGCGACGGGTGTACGTCACGCACGGGCACGTCGACCACGTCGGCGGGATCCCGGGCATCCTCGCGCGGTACCCGCACGTCGAGGTCCTCGCGCACGCCGACGAGCTCGACAACGTCCGCGGCCCGCAGCGCGAGCAGGTGACGCCGGCCGAGATCGGCGGCCGGCTCGCAGCGCCCCGCGTGCTCCGGTGGCTCGTGCAGGCGGTCCGTGCCGACGCGCTGCGCCCGACGACCGTGCCGAGCGTCCGGGCGTTCACCGCGGCGGACTTCGACGGGCGGGCGATCACGCCGATGCCGGCTCCCGGACACACCGCGGGGTCGACGGCGTACCTGCTCCCCGCCGCCGACGCGCTCGTGACCGGCGACGCCGTCGTCTCGCACCACGACACGCAACCAGGGTCGTGGTCGCCCCGGCCGCGGATGATCACACCGTTCTTCACGGGCGACCAGGACCGGGCGCTCGAGTCCGCCCGTGCCCTGCCGGTGCCGGGGACGGTCCTGCCCGGTCACGGGCCCGCGGTGCGGCGCGCCGGGGACGGGTGGGTCGCCCTCCGCTGACCGGCGCGTGCCGGTGCGCGGGCGCGCCGGCGCCACTGTGGGGGCTCGGCGGACCGGCCTGGCGGTCTCGTAGACTCGTCCGGTGACTGGAACCGGGGGAGGCCACGTGCCGGCGCACCGTGCGCGCGACACCACCCGGTGGGACATCCAGGCACTGCGCGCGTTCGCGGTGCTGGCGGTCGTCGTCTACCACCTCTGGCCGCACGCGCTGCCCGGCGGGTTCGTGGGCGTCGACGTGTTCTTCGTCATCTCGGGGTACCTGATCACCGGTCACCTGCTGCGCGAGCAGCTCGCGGAGGGCCGGATCCGGCTCGGGCAGTTCTGGGCCCGCCGTGCGAAACGGCTGCTCCCGACCGCCTTCCTGACGATCGCCGCCACGGGTGCCGCCGTCGTCCTCGCCGTACCGAACACGCTGTGGACACAGTACGGCCAGGAGCTCATCGCCTCCACCGTGTACGTGCAGAACTGGGCGCTCGCCGCGAGCTCGGTCGACTACCTGTCCGCCGACGAGGCGCCGTCGCCGTTCCAGCACTTCTGGTCGCTGTCGGTCGAGGAGCAGTTCTACATCGCCCTGCCGCTGCTGCTCATCGGGGTCGCGGCCCTGGCGCGGTTCGCCGGACCGGGTCGCGGCGCCGCTGCCGGGCTGGGCGTCGGGTCCCGGCGGGGGATCGGACCGCGACGTGGCGTGGGGCCGCAGCGCGGTGTGGGGCCGCAGCGCGGTGTCGGGCCCCGGCGCGGTGCGGTGGGGACCCGGGGCGGCCGTCCGGTCGTCGCCGCCCGCGTCCTGCTCGCGGTCGTCGGCGTGGTGTCCTTCGTGTGGTGCGTCGTGCAGACCCACTCGGACGCCGGTGTCGCCTACTTCTCCACGGCCACCCGGGCGTGGGAGTTCGCGCTCGGCGGGCTCGTCGCGACCGTGTCGCTGCCGGTCGTGCGGACCGTCCGGGCCGAGGTCGTCCGGAACGTCGGCGCCGGCATCGGCGTGGTGGGGCTCGTGCTGTCGCTCGTCGTCGTGACCCCCGCGATGCCCTTCCCCGGAGCGATCGCGCTGCTCCCCGTCGCGTCCGCGGCGCTCGTCGTGCTCTTCGGCGCCGGCACCGTCGTCGAGGAGTTCGGCACGGCCCGACCCGTCGCGTTCACCGGACGGGTGTCCTACGCGCTGTACCTGTGGCACTGGCCCGCCGTCGTGATCGTCCCGCTCGTCCTCGGACGGCCGATGGACGACGGCTGGAAGGTCGTCGTGCTCGTCGGCGCGTACCTGCTGGCGACGGGGACCACCGTCTGGTTCGAGGAGCCGCTCCGGTTCTCGGCGCCGGTGCGTCGCCTCCGTCCCCGGGGCGTGGCGTACTACGGCGCGGTCGCCACCCTCGTCGTCGTGGCGCTCGGCGCGAGCACGCTGAGCGTGGTGCACACGCAGCAGGTGCAGGCGGCGGCCACGACGAAGCGAGTCGCGAAGCAGGCCGCGTCGTGCTTCGGCGCCGCCGCACGCATCGACTCGGCGGATCCCTGCGTCGACCCCCGCCTGGCGGACGTCCGGGTGCCCGCACCGGCGGCGGCGCGGGCGGACGACCCGAACCCCGGGCCGGACGAGACGGACCCGAACCGGCTGAAGTGCTGGAGCGGCGCGTTCCGCACCTGCGTCCTCGGCAAGGCCAGGGGGTACTCGGAGCGGCTCATCGTGCTCGGCGACTCGCACAGCAACAGCTTCCTCGACGCCTACGAGCAGATCGCGGACGAGCACGGGTGGCGCATCGACCTCGCCGGCATCGGTGGGTGCTACCTCACCACGGCCCAGCAGCAGGCGGTCAGTGCGTCGTCCCGGCGCGGGTGCGACCAGTGGAAGCAGCAGGCGATCGCGTACGTACGGGAGCACCGCTCGGTGGCTGACGCCCTCGTCGTCGTGCACTCGGCGACGCAGATGCCCGTCGACGCGCCAGCGGGTGCCGTCCGCGACGCCGCGACCCGCGCCGGGCTCGTGGACGCGTGGACGCAGGCCGCCGGCGACGAACTGCCGGTCATCGCGATCCGGGACAACCCGGTGCCGCGCCGGGACGTCCTGGCGTGCGTCAGCCGGATGACCGGTCCGACGGACGGGTCCTGCGACAACCCCCGCTCCGATGCGCTCGCCCAGACGGACTCCTCGCGCGAGGCCGTCGCCGCGTTCACCGCAGCTGGAGGCCGTGCCACGTCGATCGACCTCACCGACTACTACTGCACCGCCACGGTGTGCCCCGCGATCATCGGCGGGGTGCTCGTCTACCGGGACACGAGCCACGTCACGAACACCTGGGCGAAGTCGCTCGCGCCCTACCTCGGGGAGCGCATGGTGGCGGCGCTCCGGTCGTTCCGCACCGCGCGCTGACGAAGTTGCGGGACGCAATCATTCACCTGATCGAAACCTGAGGGGCTGAACAGGTCGCTAGGGTGCTGCTGGCCCCTGGACGGGGGCAGACAACCTCGAACCGAAGGTCCTCATGCTCCGATCAGACCGCCTGCCCCGGACCGGCAACCGCCCGGCCCGGACCGCAGGACGCACACTGCTGTGCACCACCGTGGCAGCGACGCTCCTCGCCGCCCCGCTCGTCTCCGTCACCGCCGCCTCCGCCGACACCGCGGGCACCGGCCTCGTCATCGAGGAGGCCTACCTCAAGGGCGGCAGCGCGAACCAGCCGTTCACGAACAAGTTCGTCGAGCTCGGGAACCCGACCGACAGCCCCGTCAATGTCGACGGGTGGTCGGTGCAGTACCGCTCGGCGACCGGCACCGGGGCACCGAGCGTCGGCAAGCTCGCCGGCACCGTCCCCGCACACGGCACGTACCTGGTGCAGATGGGCTCGAACGGGTCGAACGGCCAGGCACTCCCCGAGGCCGACGCCGTCACCGGCCTGAACCCGTCCGGCTCCACCGGCACCCTCGTGCTGTCCGACCAGGCGACCGCGCTGACGCTGCCGACCGGGTCGGTCCCGGCGGGGACGCCGGGCGTGGTCGACCTCCTCGGCTACGGCACGTCCAACACGTTCGAGACCGCGGTCGCCACGACCGGCACCGCGAACTCCGTCCCGGACGCGCTCACCCGCACGGGCACGACCGACACGGACTCGAACGCGGCGGACTTCACGCTGACGAGCACCGTCACCCCGGAGAACGCGGCCGGCGAGACGACGCAGCCGACCGACCCGACCGACCCCACGGACCCGACCGACCCCGGGACGCCCTCGACCCCGGCCGAGCAGGTCACCATCGCGCAGCTCCAGGGCACGACCGACACCTCGCCGTACGTCGGCAAGACCGTGCAGACCGACGGTGTCGTCACCGCGGTCTACGCGACCGGCGGGTTCAACGGGTACACGATCCAGACCGCCGGCACCGGCGGAGCGCTCGACCTGGCGCAGCACACGGAGTCCGACGCGGTGTTCGTGTACTCGACCGCCACCGCGGGGAAGGTCGCGATCGGTGACGTCGTCCGCCTCACCGGCACGGTCTCCGAGTACAACGGCCTGACCGAGCTCACCGTCCCGACCGCCGCGGGCCTCGAGCAGCTGCCGGAGGACGGCGTCGCGAAGCCGGTCCCGGCGACGCTCACCCTCCCGCGCACCGACGCACAGCGGGAGTCGCTCGAGAGCATGCTCATCGCGCCGCAGGGCGATTACACGGTCGCGGACAACTACACCACGAACCAGTACGGCGAGATCGTCCTGGCCGCTGGGAAGCAGCGCCTGCTCCAGCCGACCGAGGTCGCCCGTCCGGGCAGCGCCGAGGCCGCCGCGGTGACCGCGGACAACGCTGCGCGCCAGGTCACGCTCGACGACGGGGCGAGCACGAACTTCCTCAGCGCCGCGAACCAGTCGATCCCGGTGTCGTGGCTCACCCAGGGCCCGGTCACCGTCGGTGCCGCCGCGACCTTCCGCGAGCCGGTCGTCCTCGACTACCGCAACGACTCGTGGAAGTTCCAGCCGACGTCGCCGATCACCGGCGCCACGCCGGCCGCTGACCTGCCGGCGTCGTTCTCGAACGTCCGCACCACGGCACCGGAGAACGTCGGCGGCGACGTCAAGCTCGCCGGGTTCAACGTGCTCAACTACTTCCCGACCACCGGTGACCAGCTCACCGGCTGCACGTACTACACCGACCGCGACGGCGACCCCGTCACCGTCCGCGGCGGCTGCGACGCCAGAGGTGCGGCGAACGCGGACGACCTCGCCCGCCAGCAGGTGAAGATCGTCAGGGCGATCAACGCGCTCGGCGCCGACGTGGTCTCCCTCGAGGAGATCGAGAACTCGGCGCGCTTCGGCCAGGACCGCGACGCCGCCGTGGCCACCCTCGTCGCCGCCCTCAACGCTGCGACCGGCAAGGACACGTGGGCCTACGCGAAGTCCCCGTCGAAGCTCCCCGCCAGCGAGGACGTCATCCGTCTGGCCCTCATCTACAAGAAGGACCGCGTGCAGCCGGTCGGCGGATCGACGATCCTGACCGGTTCGGACGCGTTCGCGAACGCCCGGCAGCCGCTGGCGCAGGCCTTCGCGCCGGTCGTGACGAAGCCCGGCAAGGGCAAGGGCGTCGAGAAGCCGAAGCAGGCCGACACGTTCCTCGTCATCGCGAACCACTTCAAGTCGAAGGGCTCCGGTACGGGGGCGGACGCCGACCAGGGCGACGGTCAGGGTGCGTCGAACGCTTCCCGCGTGGCGCAGTCGAAGGCGCTCCTGGCCTTCTCGGCGACGATGCAGAAGACGTCGGGTACCGACAAGGTGTTCATGCTCGGTGACTTCAACGCCTACAGCCAGGAGGACCCGGTGAAGGTCCTCGACGACGCCGGCTACACCGACCTCGGCCCGGCCCAGGACCCGACCGAGTGGTCGTACGTGTACGGCGGCCTGAGCGGCTCGCTCGACCACGTGTTCGCCTCGCCGGCGGCCAAGAAGGCGGTCACGGGCGTGGACATCTGGAACATCAACTCGGTGGAGTCCGTCGGCCTGGAGTACTCGCGTCACGACTACAACGTCACGGACCTGTACCGCGACGACGTGTACCGAGCCAGTGACCACGACCCGATCCTCGTCGGCATCGACCTGCCCGGCGTCGGCACCCCGGGCGGTGGGAACCCCGGTCACGGTGGCGACCCGGGCCACGGCGGCGGCCACGGACACGGCGGTGCGGTCGCGGATGCGCTGGCGGCGCTCGCCGCGTTGATCGCGTGGTTGCGGAGCCTGTTCGGCTGATCGGCAGTGCGGTGACGGTCGGGTCCGCGGTTCGGGCCCGACCGTCGCTGCATCCGGAGCGCCACCGTGGTCGCGGCCCACTGCCGGACGGGAGGCGCGGGGCGGGACTGCGCCGCGCCTCCCGTCCGGCGCGCAGCGCGTTCCGACCCATCGCACGTGCAGTAGGAAGCCGGATCGCTCGTAGGAGGTCGGAACTTCCGGGTCACCACGAGCGGAACGGCTTCCCACGAGCGGAACGGCTTCCCACGAGCGGAACGGGTGGGAGTGCGCGCGTTCGACAACGGGGGACACGTCGGGTAGGCTCTCTCCTTGGTCTGTGCGCCACGCGCGCCGGACAGTCAGATGAGCCCTCCACCGGGCCGTTCCACGGGCGTCGTCCGCGGAACACCCACCGGAGCGGGATTCACGGACTCCTCACCTCGACACGAAAGCAGCACACCTGTGACTCGCACGTTCTCCCCGAAGCCGGCAGACGTCCAGCACGACTGGATCGTCATCGACGCGACCGACGTCGTCCTCGGCCGCCTCGCCACCCACGCGGCTGCGCTCCTGCGCGGCAAGCACAAGGCGACCTTCGCCCAGCACATGGACATGGGCGACTACGTCATCATCATCAACGCGGACAAGGTCGCCCTCACCGGCTCCAAGCTCGCCAAGAAGGTCTACTACCGTCACTCGGGCTACCCGGGCGGCCTCACGGCGACCTCGTACCCGGAGATGCTCGAGAAGCACCCGACCCGCGCCGTCGAGAAGGCGATCCGCGGCATGCTCCCGAAGAACACCCTCGGTCGCGAGCAGCTCAAGAAGCTGAAGGTCTACGCCGGCGCTGAGCACCCGCACGCCGCGCAGCAGCCCAAGGCGTACACCTTCGACCAGGTCGCGCAGTAACGACGGCCACGACGACTTCAAGGACAGAAAAGACTCATGGCACAGATCGCTGACTCCATCGACCAGACCCCGGAGAGCTTCACCACCGAGAGCGCGCCCGTCGCGACCGAGGCTGCTCCCCGCCAGATCCTCAACGTCTCGGGCGGTGCCGTCGGGCGCCGCAAGGAGGCCATCGCCCGCGTCCGCCTCGTCCCCGGTGGCGGCGCGTTCACGGTCAACGGCCGCACGCTCGAGGACTACTTCCCGAACAAGCTGCACCAGCAGCTGATCAACGACCCGTTCAAGGTGCTCGAGCTCCTCGGCGCCTACGACGTCACCGCCCGCATCACCGGTGGTGGGCCCTCGGGTCAGGCCGGTGCGCTGCGCCTCGCCATCGCGCGTGCGCTGAACGAGATCGACCGCGAGAACAACCGCCCGGCGCTCAAGAAGGCCGGCTTCCTCACCCGTGACGCCCGCGTCATCGAGCGCAAGAAGGCCGGTCTCAAGAAGGCCCGCAAGGCGTCGCAGTTCTCGAAGCGCTAGTCGCGCACCGAACCCCGATCGCAATGCCGCGTCTGTTCGGTACCGACGGTGTTCGTGGTCTCGCCAACGGCGAGCTGACGGCCGCGCTGGCTCTGGGTCTCGCCCAGGCCAGCGCGGCCGTGCTCACACACGGACACCATGCGGACGCCCGCCGGGCGTCCGGTCGACCGCGTCCCCGCGCGGTCCTGGCGCGCGACCCGCGCGTCTCCGGTGAGTTCCTCGGCGCGGCCGTCGCCGCCGGGCTCGCCTCCGCCGGTGTCGACGTGCTCGACGCCGGGGTCATCCCCACCCCCGCCGCGGCGTTCCTCGTCGCGGACATCGACGCCGACTTCGGCGTGATGATCTCCGCGTCCCACAACCCCGCGCCCGACAACGGGATCAAGTTCTTCGCCACCGGTGGCCGCAAGCTCCCGGACGAGGTCGAGGACCGCATCGAGGCCGCGATGCACGACCACTCGGCGCCCACCCCCACGGGCGGTGACGTCGGGCGGATCACCCGGTTCGCCGACGCCGAGGACCGCTACGTCGTCCACCTGCTGAGCACCCTGCCGGCCCGGTTGGACGGCCTGCACGTCGTCCTCGACTGCGCGCACGGTGCCGCCTCGGCCGTCTCGCCCGAGGTGTTCCACAACGCCGGTGCCCGGATCACCGTGATCGGTGCCGACCCCGACGGCGTGAACATCAACGACGGCGTGGGCTCGACGCACCTCGACAACCTCGCCGCGGCCGTCCTCGAACACGGTGCCGACGTCGGCATCGCGCACGACGGTGACGCCGACCGCTGCCTGGCGGTCGACGCTGCGGGCAACGTCGTCGACGGCGACCAGATCATGGCGATCCTCGCGCTCTCCCTCAAGGAGCGCGGGCACCTGGCCTCGGACACCCTCGTGGCGACGGTCATGTCGAACCTCGGGCTCATCCGTGCCATGGCCGCGAACGGCATCACCGTCGAGCAGACCGCCGTGGGCGACCGCTACGTGCTCGAGCGTATGAACGAGGGCGGCTTCTCACTCGGCGGCGAGCAGTCCGGTCACGTGATCTTCAACGAGTACGCCACCACCGGCGACGGCATCCTCACCGGGCTGCACCTCGTGTCCGAGATGGCGCGCACGGGCAAGTCCCTGGCGGAGCTCGCGGCCTGCATGACCGTCTTCCCGCAGGTGCTGCTCAACGTGCGCGGTGTCGATCGTGAGGGGCTCGGCGACCAGGGCGTGCAGGACGCCGTCGCCGCCGCCACCGCCGAGCTCGGCGACTCCGGACGGGTGCTGCTGCGGCCGTCCGGCACCGAGCCCGTCGTGCGGGTCATGGTCGAGGCGGCGTCCCAGGCGGACGCGACCCGCGTCGCCGAGTCGCTCGCCGCCGTCGTGCGCGAGCGGCTGAGGATCGAGGACGCCGCGTAGGACCGTCCCTGCCGGAACCAAGTTCCGGACACGACACCACGGAAGATCACGGTGCTGTGTCCGGAACATGGTTCCGTGGGCGCGCCCCCGCATCAGATCTTGCGGAGCAGCACCGAGTTGACCTTGTGGTTCGCGCCCTTCTTGAGCACGAGGGTCGCCCGGGAGCGCGTCGGGAGCACGTTCTCGATGAGGTTCGGCTCGTTGATCGCCCGCCACACCTCGGTCGCGGTGCGGACGGCGTCCTCGCGGGACAGCGAGGCGAAGCGGTGGAAGAACGAGTCCGGGCTGGAGAACGCCTCCTCCTGCAGGGCGAGGAACCGGTCGACGTACCAGGACTCGATGTCCTTGGTCTTGGCGTCGACGTAGATCGTGAAGTCGAACAGGTCCGACAGGGCGAGTCGTCCGTTCGTCGGGGCCGCGAGGACGTTGAGTCCCTCGACGATGAGGATGTCCGGCTGCCGGACCACCACCTCGGCGTCGGGCACGATGTCGTACACGAGGTGCGAGTAGTACGGCGCCCGGACCTCGGCTGCACCGCTCTTGACCTGGCTCACGAACCGCAGCAGGCTCCGGCGGTCGTACGACTCCGGGAAGCCCTTGCGGTCCATGATCCCGCGGCGTTCGAGTTCGGCGTTGGGGTAGAGGAACCCGTCGGTGGTCACGAGTTCGACCCGCGGTGTGTCCGGCCAGCGCTTCGTCAGCTCACGCAGCAGTCGGGCGACGGTCGACTTGCCGACCGCGACGGACCCGGCGACGCCGATGACGAACGGCGTCCGGCTCGCGCGCTCCCCGAGGAAGGCGGAGGTCGACGCGTGCAGGTTTCGAGCGCCGGCCGCGTACAGGGTCAGCAGCCGGGACAGCGGCAGGTAGACCTCCTGCACCTCCCGCATGTCGAGCCGGTCGCCGAGTCCGCGCAGCTGCACGATCTCGGTCTCGGTGAGCGACAGGTGCTCCTTCGGTGCGAGCTGCGCCCACTCGTCGCGGGGGATCTCCACGAAGGGGGTCGGGTGCGCGACGGTGGTGTCCGTGATCGGCATGGGGACGAGCGTACAGACGGGAGGCCCTGATCACGTGAGCCGACCGGCTCACGTGCACCGCGCCTCCCGTCGGCACCGTCAGGCGGGCAGGGCCGCCTCGATGGCGGCGACGACCTCGGGGGCGTCGGGCTTCGTCGTCGGGCGGAACCGCGTGACCGTACCGTCAGGAGCGACGAGGAACTTCTCGAAGTTCCAGCTGACCCGGCCGGCCTTGCCCGCGCTGTCCGGGGTCTCCTTGAGTGCCTGGTAGAGCGGGTGGGCGCCCTTGCCGTTGACCTTGACCTTCTCGGACATCGGGAACGTCACGCCCCAGGTCGTCGAGCAGTACTCCTCGATCGCCTCGGACGAGCCGAGCTCCTGGAGGAACTGGTTGCTCGGGAAGCCGAGGACCGTGAAGCCGCGCGGGCCGTACCGCTTCTGCAGGGCTTCGAGCTGCTCGTACTGCGGCGCGAGGCCGCACCGCGAGGCGACGTTCACCACGAGCACGGCCTTGTCCGAGAACGCCCCGAACGTGGTGTGCTCCCCGTGCAACGTGGTGATCTCGATGTCGTCGAACCGGCCCATGTCCAGAACGTTATCCCCAGCCCTGGGACTTCGCAGGGTCGTCGTCCAGCCAGACCCTAGGATCGTTCCCATGTGTGGAATCGTCGGCTACGTCGGCAGCAACAGCAGCCAGGACGTCCTCCTCGGGGGCCTCCGTCGTCTCGAGTACCGCGGCTACGACTCGGCGGGCATCGCCGTGGTCGACGGCTCGCACGAACTCGCCTCGGCGAAGAAGGCCGGCAAGCTCCAGGCGCTCGTCGACGAGCTCGACGCCAACCCCATCGCGGACGGCAGCACCGGCATCGGCCACACCCGCTGGGCGACGCACGGCGGACCGACCGACGGCAACGCCCACCCGCACCTGGCGGACGACGGCAAGCTGGCGCTCATCCACAACGGCATCATCGAGAACTTCGCCCCGCTCAAGGACGAGCTGCTCGCCCAGGGCGTGACGTTCCACAGCGAGACCGACTCCGAGGTCGCCGCGCACCTCGTCGCGGCGGCGTTCCGCGAGACCGGCGACCTGACAGCGGCGATGCAGCGGGTGGTGCAGCGGCTCGAGGGTGCCTTCACGCTCCTGGTCGTCCACGCCGACCAGCCGGGCGTCGTGGTCGGTGCCCGTCGCAACTCGCCGCTCGTGGTCGGCCTCGGTGACGGCGAGAACTTCATGGGCTCCGACGTCGCGGCGTTCGTGGCCTACACGCAGCGGGCGCTCGCGATCGGCCAGGACGAGATCGCCACGATCCGCCCGGACGGGGTCGACGTCATCCACTTCGACGGCACCCCGGCGACGCCGAGTGAGTTCGAGGTCAACTGGGACGCCTCCGCGGCCGACAAGGGCGGCTGGTCGTCGTTCATGGCGAAGGAGATCAGCGAGGAGCCCGAGGCCGTCGCGAAGACCGTCCTCGGCCGGGTGCACGACGGCGCGGTCACGCTGACCGACCTCGACCCGATCGCGGACCGGCTGCAGCGGGTCGAGCGGATCATCGTCATCGCCTGCGGTACCGCCGCGTACGCCGGACTCCTCGGCAAGTACGCCATCGAGCAGTGGGCACGCGTCCCCGTCGAGGTCGAGCTCGCGCACGAGTTCCGGTACCGCGACCCGGTGCTCGACGACCGCACGCTCGTGGTCTCGATCAGCCAGTCCGGCGAGACCATGGACACGCTCATGGCCGTCAAGTACGCGCGCGAGCAGGGAGCCCAGGTGCTCTCGATCTGCAACACGCAGGGCGCGACGATCCCGCGCGAGTCCGACGCCGTGATCTACACGCACGCCGGCCCCGAGGTCGCGGTCGCCTCCACGAAGGCGTTCATCGCGCAGGGCGTGGCGCTGTACCTGCTCGGCCTGCACCTGGCGACGCTGCGCGGCACGCTCACCGCGGAGGAGATCGCCGAGCACGTCGCCGAGCTCGAGGGTCTGGCGCCGAAGCTGCAGCAGACCATCGAGGACGCCGCGGGCATCAAGGACCTCGCCCGTTGGATGGCCGACTCCCGCAGCGTGCTGTTCCTCGGCCGTCACGTCGGGTACCCGATCGCGCTCGAGGGCGCGCTCAAGCTCAAGGAGCTCGCGTACATCCACGCCGAGGGCTTCGCGGCGGGCGAGCTCAAGCACGGTCCGATCGCGCTCATCGAGCCGGGCCAGATCGTCTTCGTGATCGTGCCGTCGCCGCGCGACAGCCGGTCGCTGCACCCGAAGGTCGTGTCGAACATCCAGGAGATCCGCGCCCGCGGCGCCCGGGTGATCGCCATCGCCGAAGAGGGCGACGCGGCCGTGCTGCCGTTCGCCGACGAGGTCCTGCGCATCCCGCTCGCGAAGCCGCTGTTCGAGCCGCTCCTCGCCGTGGCGCCGCTGCACATGTTCGGCATGGAGCTCGCCGCCGCGAAGGGCCTCGACGTCGACCAGCCGCGCAACCTCGCGAAGTCGGTCACCGTCGAGTAGTCGCTCGTGATCATCGGCATCGGCGTCGACGTGGTCGACCTGGAGCGGTTCCGGGGTGTGCTCGATCGCACCCCGGCGCTCCGGACGCGCCTGTTCACGCCGGCCGAGTTGCTCCGCGACGGAGAACCGCGTCCGATCGCGTCGCTCGCGGCCCGGTTCGCGGCGAAGGAGGCGCTGATCAAGGCCTTCGGGACGAGCGCCGGGCTGAGCTGGCAGGAGCTCGAGGTCGTCGCGGACGACCAGCGGAACCCGTCGCTGACCCTGCACGAGGGCGCACGGCGGGTCGCGGACCAGCGCGGCGTGACGGGCGTGCACCTGTCGCTGTCGCACGATGGAGGGATCGCGACGGCGTTCGTGATCATCGAAGGGAAGCCGGATTGACCAGCCACTTGCTCGAGCCGCGCCGATCGGCGCGGCTGCACCCGTGCCTCCAGGCCGGAGGCGGTGACGCGCGGTGAGCGCGTTCACCGGCGTCACGGTCGATCGCCAGGGGTGGACTCTGCCGCTGATCGCCGGAGGCGGTGACGCGCGGTGAGCGCGTTCACCGGCATCACGGTCGACCGGGAGGCCCTGATCGCCAACTACGCGACGGTCGCCGAACAGGTGGCTCCGTCCGGCGTGATCGCGGTCGTCAAGGCGAACGGGTACGGGCACGGCGCAGCGGACGCCGCGCGGGCGTTCGTCGACGCGGGCGCGGAGTGGCTCGGCGTGGCGGACATCGATGAGGGCATCGCCCTCCGCCAGGCCGGCATCGACGAGGGCGTCCGCATCCTCGCCTGGCTGCACGCACCCGACGAGGACTTCCGCCGCGCGGCGCAGTTCGACATCACGCCCGCCGTCTCCAGCGTCTCGCAGCTCGCCGCGGCGGCCGACTCCGAGGTGCCCGCCGTGCACGTCTGCGTCGACACCGGGCTGAGCCGGAACGGTGCCGTCGAGTCCGAGTGGGCGGAACTGTTCGAGACCGCGGGGCGCATCGCGCGTCAGGGCTCGCGGACGCGCGTCGAGGGCCTCATGTCACACCTGTCGAACGCGTCACGAGCCGACGACCTCGACCAGGACGCGGCGCTGCAGCGCGCCCTCGACGGCCTCGCGGCGAACGGTGTCGTGCCCGATGTGGTGCACCTGGCGGCGAGTGCGGCCAGCATCGCCGTCCCCGAGACCCGGCACGACCTCACGCGGGTCGGACTCGCGCTCTACGGGCTCAGCCCGTTCCCGGACCGCACCTCGGCCGACCTCGGTCTCCGTCCCGCGATGCGCGTCACGGCGGCCGTCCTGCGCACCGTCCCGGTCCGGGCCGGTGAGGGCGCCAGCTACGGCTTCACCTGGCGGGCCGAGCACGACACCCGACTCGCCGTGATCGGTCTCGGCTACGCCGACGGGTTCGACCGGGCGCTCGGCAACCACGTGTCGGTGCGGATCGGCGATGCCCGCTACCCCGTGGTGGGCCGGGTGGCGATGAACGCGATGCACATCGACATCGGGGACGCCGACGTGCGGGTCGGCGACGAGGTCGTGCTGTGGGGCGACCCGGCGTACGGCGACCCCGCGGTCGAGGAGTGGGCCGACGCGATCGGCACGATCAACTACGAGGTCGTCGCCCGCATCGGCCGCAGCGTCGAACGGAGGACCACGTGAGCGCCTCACTGCGACAGGCGTCGATCGACCTGGATGCGTACCGGGCGAACCTCGACCTCGTCCGCGAGTGGATGGAACCCGTCGAGCTCATGGCGATCATGAAGGCCGACGCCTACGGCCACGGCCTCGAGCCGATCGCGCTCGCCGCGGTGGACGCCGGCGTGCGGTGGATCGGCGTGCTGACCGTCCCGGCCGCCCTCCGTCTGCGCGCCATCGGGGTCGACGAGGACGTCCGCGTGTTCACGTGGCAGCACGCCCCGGACCTCGACTTCCGCGACGCGATCGACTCCGCGATCGACCTCGGGGTCTCGAACGTGCCCGAGCTGCAGCGAGTCGTCGACGCGGTCGACCACCGACCCGCGCGGGTGCACCTCGGTTTCGACTCCGGCCTCCACCGCGACGGCGCGACGCCGGAGGACTGGCCCGCCCTCGTCGCCGCCGCGCTCGACGCCCAGCGTGCCGGCCGGATCGAGGTCGTCGCCGCGTACACGCACCTCGCCGAGTCCTCGGACGACGAGGACACCGCGTCCGTCGCGGCGTTCGACGACGCCGTCGAGCAGGCCGAGGACGCCGGACTGGACATCCCGGTGCGCCACGTCGCAGCCTCGCTCGCGGGTCTGGAGCGCAAGGAGTTCCGCAAGGACATGGTCAGGATGGGCGCGAACCTGTTCGGCATCCCGGGTGCCGACGGCGTCTCGGCCGCCGACCTCGGTCTGGAAGCCGTGATGACGCTGCGCGCCTCGGTCGCGAAGACGAAGCGGGTGCCGGTCGACACGGGCGTCTCCTACGACTACACCTACCGGACGACCGCCGAGACGACCCTCGCGCTCGTCCCGGTCGGGTACGCGGACGGTGTGCCGCGCCTGGCGCAGGGACGGGTGCAGGTCGCGATCAACGGGAAGCGGTACCCGATCGCGGGCCGGGTCGCGATGGACCAGTTCCTCGTGGACGTCGGCGACGACGACGTCCGGGTCGGCGACGCGGTCACGCTGTTCGGCACGGGGGAGCACGGCGAGATGACGGTGCTCGAGTGGGGTGCTGCGCTCGACACCATCGGCGAGGAGATCGTCTGCCGCATCGGCGAGCGGGTGCCCCGCGTGTACGAGGGGCACGAGGCCGAGGGGCACGTCGCCGAGTACCTCCGGGGCGAGCGGTGACCGAGCCGCGCGTCCTGCTCGACACGACCGTCTCCACGACGGAGGAGATGGGACGGCTCGGAGCCCGGCTGGCCGCGGTGTTGCGGGCGGGGGACCTCGTCGTGCTCACCGGGCCGCTCGGTGCCGGCAAGACGACGCTCACCCGAGGGCTCGGCGCCGCACTCGGTGCCCGGGGGCAGGTCTCCAGCCCGACCTTCGTGCTCGCCCGGACGCACCCGACGACGAGCGGCCCGGACCTCGTGCACGTCGACGCCTACCGCCTGTCGGATCCGCTGGAGCTCGACGACCTCGACCTCGACTGGGACGGCTCGATCGTCGTGGTGGAGTGGGGGCGCGGCTTCATCGACGGCATCTCCGACGACGTGCTCGACGTCGAGATCGTCCGGGCGACCGGCGGTGCCGGCGAACCCGGCGGCGACGAGGACGTGGACCCGGACGACGTGCCCGACGAACCCCGACGGGTGATCGTCACCGCGACCGGCTCCCGCTGGGACGGCGTCCGGCTCTGAGCGCTCGCCACCTCCGCGCCGCCTACGATGGTCTGGTGCTGCTCGCGATCGACACCTCCGCCGGGACGTCCGTCGCCCTCGTCGACCCCGCCTCCGGCCGGGCGCTGGCTGAGCGCACCACCGACGACTCCCGTCGCCACGCCGAGGTCATCGGCCCGTTCCTCGCCGAGGTCCTCGCCGAGGCCGGTGCCACCCGCGCACAGGTCAGCGGCGTGGTGGCAGGCATGGGCCCCGGCCCCTTCACCGGCCTGCGCGTCGGCATCGCCGCAGCCCGCACCTTCGCCGCCGCCCGCGGCATCCCCTTCCTCCCGCTGGTCAGCCACGACGCCGTCGCGGCGGACCAGCCGCAGGCCGGTCCGTTCGTCGTGCTGACGGACGCCCGCCGCCGCGAGGTCTACTGGTCCGCGTACGACGCGGACCGCGTCCGCGTCGCCGGCCCGGGACTCGCCAAGCCGGCGGACCTGGACGAGGCGATCCGCGCCTCCCGTCCGGAAGCGGCCGCCTGGGAGCGGGTCACCGCCGTCGCGATCCCGGCCTGGAGGCTCGGTGCGCTCGCCGCGGACCGGCTCGCCTCCGGCGCGCCCTTCGCCGACGACACCCCGCTCTACCTGCGCGACCCCGACGTCACGATGCCGGGAGCCCCGAAGCGGGTCGTCCGGTGACGGCCCTCCCCGACGGGCTGCGGCTCCGGCCGGCCCACCCGCAGGACCTCGACGACATCATGTGGCTCGAGCACGTGTCGTTCCCGACGGACGCGTGGTCCGCGTCGCAGATGTCCGGCGAGCTCTACTCGCCGCACGGGTACTACGTCGTGGTGGAGACCGTCGCCGAGGGGCAGGCGCCGACCGTCGTCGGGTACGCCGGGCTCTCATCGCTCGCGGGCAACCCCGTCGCCGACGTGCAGACCATCGCCGTCGCCGCCGAGCAGCGCGGTCGGGGCGTGGGCAAGGCGCTGTTCACCGAGCTCCTCGACGAGGCCCGGCGGCGCGGGGTTCACGAGGTGTTCCTCGAGGTGCGCGCCGACAACCCGGTCGCGCAGGCGATGTACACGACGTTCGGCTTCGAGCACATCGCGACGCGGCCCCGCTACTACCAACCGGACGGCGTCGACGCGTGGGTGATGCGCGCGGAGCTGCCGGCGGCGACCGGCTCGGGTCCCGTCGGGCCCATCGGACAGGAGGCGCTCGATGAGCACCGCTGAACCCCTCGTGCTCGGCATCGAGACCAGCTGCGACGAGACGGGGGTGGGCATCGTCCGCGGGACCACCCTGCTCGCGAACGTCATCGCGTCGAGCATGGAGGAACACGCGCGCTACGGCGGTGTCGTGCCCGAGGTCGCCGCCCGTGCGCACCTGGAGGCCATGACCCCCACGCTGCGCGAAGCACTCGACCGGGCCGGCGTCACCCTCGACGAGCTCGACGCCGTCGCGGTCACCGCGGGGCCGGGGCTCGCCGGAGCGCTCATGGTGGGTGTCGGTGCGGCGAAGGCGCTCGCGGTGGCGACGGGCAAGCCGCTGTACGGCGTGAACCACCTCGTCGGGCACGTCGGCGCCGACGTCCTGCGGTCGGACGGTTCCGAGATCGAGCTGCCGACCGTGGCGCTGCTCGTCTCGGGCGGGCACACGTCGCTGCTGCTCGTGCGCGACCTGGTCGGCGACGTGGAGCTCCTCGGTGAGACCATCGACGACGCCGCCGGCGAGGCGTTCGACAAGGTCGCACGGCTGCTCGGACTGCCGTACCCGGGCGGCCCGCAGATCGACAGGGCGGCCGCTGACGGGGACCCGACGGCGATCCGGTTCCCCCGCGGTCTGACGCTGCCGAAGGACATGGCGGCGCACCGGTACGACTTCTCGTTCTCCGGCCTGAAGACCGCGGTCGCGCGCTGGGTCGAGAAGTGCCGCGACGAGGGACGTGAGGTCCCCGTGGCCGACGTCGCCGCGTCGTTCCGCGAGGCCGTCGTGGACGTGCTCCTGACCAAGGCGCTGAACGCCTGCCGCGACACCGGCGTGGACCGGCTCCTGCTCGGCGGCGGTGTCGTGGCGAACGCGCGGCTCCGAGCGGTGGCGACCGAGCGGTGCGCGGCGGCCGGTGTGGCGCTGCGCATCCCGCCGTTCGACCTCTGCACCGACAACGGCGCGATGATCGCCGCGGTCGGGGCGCGGCTGGTCGCCGAGGGACATGCGCCGAGCGACCTCGGCATCGCCGCCGACTCGACGCTTCCGGTGACGACCGTCCAGGTCTGAGCCGGGCGGACACCTCCGAGTACACCACCTGCCCCCGGACTGGGTCTCCGGACGCCGTCGGACCGGCGTGGGAGGATTCACAGGACGTCGCCGACCCGGCGTCGAGGAGGGTGGACACCGTGTCCGATCAGAACGAGTGGCCGAAGCCCGGTCAGCCGAACGACCCGCACGGTGACGCCGCGCCGACGTCGCACGAGGGCACGCACGCGTCCGGGTCGACCGAGCACGAGCCCGGGGTCGCGCCGAGTGCCCCGCAGCCGCCGAGTGCTCCGCAGGCACCGCACAACCCGTACGCCGCTCCCGGTCAGCAGCCGGGCTCGTCGAACCCGTACGCGACCCCCGGGCAGCAGCCGGGGCAGTCGAACCCGTACGGCCAGCAGGCCCAGTACGGCCAGCAGGCACAGTACGGCCAGCAGAGCCAGTACGGTCAGCAGAACCCCTACGGCCAGCAGGCCCAGTACGGTCAGCAGGCCCAGTACGGTCAGCAGAACCCGTACAGCGCGCCGCAGAACCCCTACGCCGCGTCGTCCCAGGCGTACGGCGGCCCCTACGCCACCGGCTACCAGCCCTACGCCCAGCGCCCGAAGACGAACACCCTCGCGATCCTGTCGATCGTGTTCGCGTTCGCGGGCATCATCGTGTGGCCGATCATCATCCTGTCGAGCCCGGCCGGAGCGATCATGGGCCACATCGCCCTCGGCAAGATCAAGCAGACCGGCGAGGGCGGCCGCGGCCTGGCGCTCGCCGGGATCATCGGTGGGTGGATCATGACCGCCCTGTACATCCTCGGCGTCGTGCTCTTCTTCGTCCTCATCGGCATCGCACGCTCGGACGGGTACGGCGGCTACGACGACTACGGGACCTCGGGCGCCTTCATCCTCTGACCGCTCGCGGCCCACAGCGCACGGCGGCGGGTGCCCGGACGGGCGCTCGCCGCCGTCGTCGTCAGCCGGCCACGTCCGCGAGCCGATCGCACAGGATCGCGGTGTGTCGTCCCTCCAGGCGGGTGAGCACGAGCGTGACCGCACGCCGGCCCCGCAGCCGCAACCGCTTCCGGAACTGCGCCGGGTCGACGTCGACCCCGCGCTTCTTGATCTCGACCGTCCCGACGTCCTCCGCCGCGAGCCGTGCCGCGAGCTGCTTGACGTCGAGCGGCATCGTGTCGAGGACCCGGAACCCCTGCGCGAACGGCGTCGTCACGGCGCGGTCCGACGTGACGTAGGCGATGCCGTCGGAGAGCATCCTGCCGTCGAGCGACCTCGCGAGGTCCCCGATGAGCCGGGCGCGGATGACGGCGCCGTCGGGTTCGTAGAGGTACGTGCCGAGGGTCCCGACCGAGACGTCCGGGGCGTCCGCGGCCGCGGTCAGCTCCGCGACGCCGTGGACCCCGACGACGGTCGCAGCCCGGAAGATCCCGGGACGTGCGAGGGGGCCGAACCACAGGGCGAGCTCGACGACCTCGCGGTCGACGGAGACCCACTGCGCCTCGGCCGTGTCGGGGATCAGGTCGCGGTCGATGCCCGGGCCGAGCTTCACGCCGGTGGGCTTCGTGGTGGCCGCAGCGAACACCGTGTCGAGCGACGGCGACCAGTCGTCCGGGTCGGCCAGCCGACGGGTGTGCCCGTGTCCGGCGGTGCGGCGTGCCGGGTCCATCCAGACACCGTCCACCCGCCCGAGGTCGAACGCGGCGGCGTCGCCGAGCTCCACCCGGGCGGAGTCCCACGGCGCCAGGTTGTGCGTCGCGACCGCCGCCGTGACCTCGTCGCGGTCGACGGCGGTGACGTCGAGGTCGAGCGCGGCCATCGCCATCGCGTCGCCCCCGATGCCGCAGCCGAGGTCGGCGACCCGCGTGAGCCCGGCGGCGGCGAAGCGACCGGCGTGCTGCGCGGCGACCTGGAGCCGGGTGGCCTGTTCGAGCCCCGCCTCGGTGAACAGCATGCGCGAGGCGAACGGTCCGAACTTGCCGGCAGCCTTCTGGCGGAGCTTCGCCTGGGTGAGGACGGCGGCGACGAGCCCGGGGTCGTGGCCCTCGTTCCGCAGCCGGGAGACCACGCGGACGATCTCGCCACCGTCGGAGACGCTCGGAGTACGGTCGAGCAGGGCCATCCCCTCGGGGGTGAGCAGCTGGGCGAGTTCGGCGGCGTCCATCCTCCGATCCTCCCAGGTGCGGCACCGAGTCCACCGCGCTGGCACTCGGATTGACCGAGTGCCAGCGACCCCCTAGAGTTGGCGTTGGCACTCTCCTGTGCGTAGTGCCAACCCGGTTCCCATCTGTACCGAGTCAGTACCGAGAAAGAAGAGGTCACCGTGGCCGTCAGCATCAAGCCGCTCGAGGATCGCATCGTCATCCGCCAGGTCGAGGCGGAGCAGACCACTGCTTCTGGTCTGGTCATCCCGGACACCGCCAAGGAGAAGCCCCAGGAGGGCGAGGTCGTGGCCGTGGGCCCGGGCCGTGTCGACGACAACGGCAACCGCATCCCGCTGGACATCGCCGTCGGCGACAAGGTCATCTACTCGAAGTACGGCGGCACCGAGGTCAAGTACTCGGGCGAGGACCTGCTGGTCCTCTCGGCCCGCGACGTCCTCGCGGTCGTCGTGCGCTGAGCCCAGCCCACACCTCGAACGCCCCGTCGGCCAGCTGGTCGGCGGGGCGTCCGTGCGTCCGGCACCCGTCCGGCAGGTGGTCTCTGCGCGTTCCGGCCTGGGCCCACGTCGCCGGTTCCGACGCGACGCGCCAGCGGCGTGGCGGTCGTGCCGACGGGGAGCGGCACGGTGCCGGTCGGCAGCGTCGGTCCGGCTTCCTAGGATGGTTCCGTGAATGAACCGACGACCACGCGACCCGCCCGCAGCGAGGCATCCGTCGGTGTCGTCCAGGCGATCGTCGCGTACGGGCTGTGGGGACTCATGCCGCTGCTCTTCGCGGCGATGTCCCCGGCCGGCGCGTTCGAGATCGTCGCCTGGCGGATCGTCTTCGGGCTGGTGTTCTGCGCGGTCGCGATCGCCGTCACCCGCTCGTGGCTGCGCACCCGCTCCCTGATCGCGCAGCGCCGCGTGATGCTCGTGATGGGACTCGCCGCGGTCCTCATCCTCGTGAACTGGACCGTGTACGTCGCGGCGACGACGACGGGGCACACGGTCGAGGCCGCGCTCGGGTACTTCATCAACCCGCTCGTCACGATCGCCCTCGGCGTCGTCGTGCTCCGTGAGCGGCTCCGTCCGGCGCAGTGGGCGGCCGTCGGCATCAGCGTCGTCGCGGTCGTCGTGATCGCGGTCGGGTACGGGCAGATGCCGTGGATCTCCCTCGCGCTGGCGTTCTCGTTCGGGTTGTACGGGCTCGTGAAGAAGCGGGTCGGCGGGACGGTCGACGCCCTGAGCGGCCTGACGATCGAGACCGTGTGGCTGCTGCCGCTCGCCGTGGTCGCGCTCGTCGTGATGGGGGCGACGGGCCTCGGCGGCGGGGTGACGTTCACGAGCGAGGGGTGGGTGCACGTCCTCGTGACGGTGCTGACCGGGCCGGCGACCGCGGTGCCGCTGCTGTTGTTCGCGTCCTCCGCCCGCCGGGTCAGCCTGTCGACCCTCGGGCTGACGCAGTACCTCGCGCCGGTGATGCAGCTGCTCGTCGGGGTGGTCGTGCAGCGTGAGCCGATGCCGCCCGAGCGGTGGGCGGGCTTCGCGATCGTCTGGCTCGCGCTCGTGATCCTGACGGTGGACAGCTTCGCCGCCGCGCGGGCTGCGCGCCGTGGTGCCCGACCCGCACCGGTGGCCGACCCGGCCTGACCCGCCGGGCGCGAGCCGCGCCTCCCGTCCGGCCGGGGCGGCGGACCAGCTCGCGTTCGTGCCGTGGAAGCGACACCGCTCGCGCCCCCACACCGCGAAAGCGACAGTTCCCCGCGGGCGCGCCGCGGGGAACTGTCGCTTTCGCAGACCGTTCGGGACAGCCGGAGCCCTACTTCACCGAGCCCTGGATGGCGCTCTGGTAGACGGGCTTGTTGTCGGCGTCGAACTTGTAGATGCCGATGTAGGCGCTCGACGGGTCGTTGTTCTCGTCGAACGGGCCGATGCCGGACGGACCCGTGTAGTGGATGTCCTTCCCGTCACCGAGCAGCGACGAGCACTCCTCGAACGTCGAGCACTCGGTGCCGCCGTCCGCGCCGGAGACCGCGGCCATGTTCGCCTGGATCGTGCCGGAGTCGGTGCCCTTGCCCTTCACCGCGGCGAGGGCGGCGAGCACGGTGGCGTCGTAGGACTCGGCCGCGTACGAGTAGTCGGCGAGCTCCTTGCCCGAGGACTTCTGGTAGTACTCGGCGAAGCGCTTCTTCAGGTCGTCCTTCGGCGAGGCGCCGGGGATGGTGCCCTGCGCGCCCTCGAGGGTGCCCTTGTCGAAGTCCTTCGAGTAGTCGGCCGTGTTGCCGTCCGACATGTAGATCTTCGACATGTCGGCGTTCTGCGCCTTGAGCTCGGGGATGATCGACTTCGTCTCGTCGAACGCGAGCACGACGATGGCGTCCGGCTTCGTGTCGAGCGCGGCCGTCACCTCGGACGAGAACGTGGTCTGGCCGGGCGGGAACTCCTGTCCCTTGCCCTCGCCGCCGTAGACGACCTGTCCGCCGGAGGCCTCGACCGCCGCCTGGACGGAGTTGCGCAGGCCCGTGCCGTAGGTGTCGTTGAACACGAGGAAGGCGACCTTGGCGTTGCCGTCACCGGTGACGAGCTGGCCGAGCGCCGAACCCTGCACCGAGTCCGGCGGAGCGGTCCGGAAGTAGTACGACGAGTAGCCGGAGAGGTCGGTCGCCGTGTTCGCGGGGGAGATCTCGACGATGCAGTTGCTCGTGAGCTGGTCGATGACGTTGAGCGTGACGGACGACGATTCGGCGCCGATCGCGACCGGCACCTTGGCGTTGACGAGCTTGGTCGCGGCGGCGCTCGACACGGTCATGTCGTTGCTGTCGCCGGAGTCCGTCGCCGGGCTGATCGACACGTCCTTGCCGAGGACGCCCCCGGCGGCGTTGATGTCCTCGACCGCCAGGCCGACGCCCGACTCGGCGGGCGGGTTGAGGTACGCGAGCGACCCGGTGAGCGGCAGGATCGTGCCGATCTTCAGGGCGTCGGTGCTCGGCGAGTCCGGCGCCTTGCAGCTCGCGGCGGGGTCCTTCTTCGCGCCGCCGGAGGCCGACTCCGAAGGCGAGTTGCCGCTCGAGGTGGTGGAACACGCGGCGAGCAGGAGCGCTGCGACTCCCGCCACGGCCAGTGCCGAGGTGGCACGGGTGGTTCTGATCATCCGTGGAGCCCTTTCTCTGCGCGGGAGCCGGACCGCATCGGGTCGAGCGCGGTGTGCCCCGCGTGGGATGTCGAGAAAGCTAGATCGGATGTGTTTCGCCCGTGTGTCGATCATCCGCACCTGGATGTTTCGTTACAGAGCCGTGATGAATCTGAGCATGCCCACAAGCAGTGTGTGCCCCGAACGACGAACGCCCCGCTCCTCGGGGAGGAGCGGGGCGTCGGTCGTTGGGGCTCAGCGGCTGTAGTTCGGCGCCTCGACGACCATCTGCACGTCGTGCGGGTGCGATTCCTTCAGGCCGGCCGGGGTGATCCGGACGAACTTGCCACGGGCCTTGAGCTCCGGGACGGTCCGGCCACCGACGTAGAACATCGACTGCCGGAGGCCGCCGACGAGCTGGTAGACGGCGTTCGCGACCGAGCCACGGTACGGCACCTGACCCTCGATGCCCTCGGGGATGAGCTTGTCGTCCGAGGGGACGTCGGCCTGGAAGTAGCGGTCCTTGGAGTACGACGTCTTCTTGCCGCGGGTCTGCAGCGCGCCGAGGGAGCCCATCCCGCGGTAGGCCTTGAACTGCTTGCCGTTGACGAACACCAGGTCGCCGGGGGACTCGTCGGTGCCCGCGAGGAGCGAGCCGAGCATGACGGTGTCGGCGCCGGCGACGAGGGCCTTGGCGATGTCGCCGGAGTACTGCAGGCCACCGTCGGCGATGACCGGCACGCCGGCCTCGCGCGCCGCCAGCGACGCCTCGTACACGGCGGTCACCTGGGGCACGCCGACCCCCGCGACCACGCGCGTGGTGCAGATCGAACCCGGCCCGACACCCACCTTGACCGCGTCGACACCCGCGTCGATGAGCGCCTGGGCGCCCGCTCGGGTCGCGACGTTCCCCCCGATGACGTCCACGCCGACGAAGGCCTTGTCGGCCTTGATGCGGCGCACCATGTCGAGCACGCCCTCGCTCTCGCCGTTGGCGGTGTCGACCACGAGGACGTCCACGCCCGCCTCGAGGAGGGCGGTCGCACGCTGCCAGGCGTCGCCGAAGAACCCGATCGCCGCACCGACGCGCAGGCGACCGCCCTCGTCCTTGGTGGCGTCCGGGTACTTCTCGCTCTTGTCGAAGTCCTTGACGGTGATGAGGCCCTTGAGCCGTCCGGCCTCGTCGACCAGCGGGAGCTTCTCGATCTTGTGCTCCGCGAAGATCGCGACGGCGTCGTCCGGGTCGATCCCGACCGGTGCCGTGATGAGCGGAGCCTTCGTCATGACGTCGCGCACGAGCGTGGTCTGGTGCTCGAACGGTGCGACGAAGCGCATGTCGCGGTTGGTGATGATGCCGACGAGCTTGCCGTCGCCCTCGACCACCGGCAGGCCGGAGACCCGGAACTGCCCGCAGATCGCGTCGACCTCGGACACGGTGGCGTCGGGGGTCGTGGTCACCGGGTTGGTGATCATGCCGGACTCGCTGCGCTTGACCTTGTCCACCGCGGCGGCCTGGTCGGCGATCGACATGTTGCGGTGCAGGATGCCGATGCCGCCCTGGCGGGCCATCGCGATGGCCATGCGGGCCTCGGTGACGGTGTCCATCGCGGCGGACAGCAGCGGCACGTTGACCGAGATGCGCTTGGTGAGCCGGGACGTCGTCGACGCCTCGCTCGGGATGACGTCGGTGTGCCCCGGCAGGAGCATGACGTCGTCGTACGTGAGTCCGATGAATCCGAACGGATCCGGCTGGTCCATGGGTCCCCTTCGTGGGCGAACTGAAGTGGTCGAGACACCGGGAACGCAGCGACGAGTTCCGGATGAGCAATGGTAACGCGCGGGCGTGGATGCGCATTCCGGAGCAGCGCACACCGAGGAACCTGTGCAGGATCACGGTTACGGCACGATTTCTCCAGGGAACGTGGTGGAAACACGGGGGACACAAAGACTGCCTAGGGTCCTCGACATCCGAACGAGAGGCTCACCCGTGCGTTCCATCACTCCGCCGGGACCAGCGCTGCGGCGCCGGTTCCGCCGAGGGGCACCAGGCCGCAGCCGCCTGCTCCTCGCCGCAGTACTCTTCCTGGCCTTCCTCGCCACCTTCGCGATCGACTGGGCAGTGTCGCCCGCGGCGCAGGCGGCGACGGCGAGCCCGTCCGCCAGCGCCAGCTCGTCCGCCTCCACCGAGCCGTGTGCGGTGAGCCCGACGACCGGCTGCATCCGCGGCACGATCCTCGACTCCGAGCGGGAGCCCGCTGCCGGGGTCGCCGTCGACGTCACGGGGACCGGCGGGTTCGACCAGACCGCGAGCACCGACGACGCCGGTCGCTGGTCCGTCGCGGTCACCACGGCCGGGCGGTACACCGTCAGCGTCGACCAGGACTCCCTGCCGGAGGGGCAGTACCTGACGAACGCCGCCGACGCGAAGCGGACCGTCAACGCGACGCTCGGTGCCAACGTGGGACAGATCTTCCAGCTCTCCGACCAGCAGGGCGCCACCACCGAGGCCGACACGAGCAGCTTCAGCTTCACCCGGGCCTGGCAGCAGTTCGCGTCGGGCATCCGGCTCGGGCTCCTCATCGCCCTCGCCTCGATCGGCCTCTCGCTCATCTACGGCACGACCGGGCTGTCGAGCTTCTCGCACGGTGAGCAGGTCACCCTCGGCGGACTCCTCGCCTACGTCTTCGCCAACCAGCTCGGGTGGAACATCTGGGTGACCGGCATCGTGGTCACGCTGCTCTGCGCCGCCACCGGGTACCTGCAGGACGCGGCGATCTGGCGGCCGCTGCGCCGCAAGCGCATCAGCCTGACGCAGCTCATGATCGTCACGATCGGCCTCTCGATCGCGGCGCAGTACCTCTTCCAGTACTTCTTCGGCGCCTCGACCGTGCGCATCCAGCAGGGCAACCCGGAGACGGTCTCGTTCGCGGGCATCACCCTGACGGTGCAGTCCTACGTGGCGATGGCGATCGCGCTCGTCGTGCTCGTCGCCACCGGCCTGTTCCTCGCCAAGACCCGCTTCGGCCGCGCGACCCGCGCGGTGTCGGACAACCCGGCGCTCGCCGCGGCGTCCGGCATCGACGTCGACCGGGTGATCCGGTTCGTGTGGACGCTCGCCGCCGGCCTCGCGGGGCTGTCCGGCGTGATGCTCGGCCTCGTGCTCAACGGCGTGAACTGGCAGACCGGCCTGCAGCTGCTGCTCCTCATGTTCGCCTCCGTGACCCTCGGCGGGCTCGGCACCGCGTACGGGGCACTCGCCGGCTCGATGATCATCGGCATCGTCGTCGAGCTCACGAACCTCGTGCTGCCGGGCGACTTCAAGTACGCCACGGCCCTCGTGATCCTCATCCTCATCCTGCTGTTCCGGCCGCAGGGCATCTTCGGTCGCGCCGAGCGGATCGGCTAAGGGAGCGCGTCATGGACTACTTCGTCAACCTGCTCAGCAGTCTCAGCCAGGAGGCCCTGGCACCCACGACGGCCGCGTTCGCCCTCGCCGCGATCGGCCTGAACGTGCACTTCGGCCTCACCGGCCTCGTCAACATGGGCCAGGCGGCGTTCCTGCTGCTCGGCGCGTACGGCTTCGCGATCTCGATCACGAACGGGCTGCCGTTCGTCGTCGCGGTGCTCATCGCCCTCGCGATCGCCATCGTGTTCGCGATCATCCTCGGCATCCCGACCCTGCGGCTCCGCGGCGACTACCTGGCGATCGTGACGATCTCCGGTGCCGAGATCATCCGCATGGTCGGTCGGTCGAGCCTGCTGACCGACACCACCGGCGGGTCGAACGGCATCGCCGGCGCCACCTACCGCGACCCGTTCAACGCGATCAGCCCGCTGCCCGACGGCACCACGACCATCCTCTGGTTCACGTACGCGAACAACGGCGTCAACGGCTGGTGGATCCGGATCGCGGCGTGGGGTCTCGTCGCGCTGTTCACGCTCGTGCTGTTCCTCCTCATGCGCAGCCCCTGGGGTCGGGTCGTCAAGGCGATCCGGGAGGACGAGGACGCCGTCCGCTCCCTCGGCAAGAACGTCTACTCGTACAAGATGCAGGCGCTCGTGTTCGGCGGTGCGCTCGGGGCGCTCGCCGGGGTGGTCTACGTCCTGCCGAGTTCCGTCCAACCCGACGCGATGGGCCGCTCGATGACGTTCTTCATCTGGACGGCGCTCATCCTCGGTGGCGCAGCGACGGTGTTCGGCCCGGTGCTCGGCGCGGTGCTGTTCTTCGTCGTCCGGCTCTTCATCCGCACGGTGGCGGGCGACTTCATCCCCGACTCGATCATGAACCAGCAGCAGGCCGAGCAGTTCTCCTACGTGCTCGTCGGCGTCGCGCTCATGCTCCTCATCGTGTTCCGTCCACAGGGACTCCTCGGCAACAAGAAGGAGCTGACGTTCAGTGTCTGAGACCTACGCGCACCCGAAGGACGACCCGATCCTCACGGTCGACACCGTCACCCGGCGCTTCGGCGGCATGACCGCGGTCGATGTCGACCACCTCGAGGTCCAGCGCGGCTCGATCACCGCGCTGATCGGTCCGAACGGCGCCGGCAAGACGACGTTCTTCAACCTGCTCACCGGGTTCGACAAGCCGAGCCCGGGCGCGCGGACCCGTTTCGACGGCGACACGCTGCAGAAGACGAGCGCGACGCACATCGCGAACAAGGGCATGGTCCGCACGTTCCAGCTCACCAAGGCGCTCTCGCGGCTCACGGTGATGCAGAACATGCTGCTCGGCGCGCGCGACCAGCCCGGAGAGAACTTCTTCGTCGGTCTGGTCCCGGCGCTCTGGCGGAAGCGCGAGCGGGAGATCACGGCGAAGGCCGAGGACCTGCTCGCCCGCTTCAAGCTCCTCGAGAAGCAGGACGACTACGCCGGCTCGCTCTCGGGCGGGCAGCGGAAGCTCCTCGAGATGGCGAGGGCGCTCATGTCCGACCCGACGATGATCATGCTCGACGAGCCGATGGCCGGCGTGAACCCGGCGCTGACCCAGTCGCTCCTCGGGCACATCCAGTCCCTGCGCGACGACGGCATGACCGTGCTGTTCGTCGAGCACGACATGCACATGGTCCGGCACATCTCGGACTGGGTGGTCGTGATGGCCGAGGGCAAGGTCGTCGCCGAGGGGCCGGCGGACACCGTGATGGACGACCAGGCCGTCATCGACGCGTACCTCGGCGCCCACCACGACACCGACCTGGGCGACGACTCGCTCCTCACCGAGGAGACCTACGAGGAGCTCGCCGACGAGGTCGAGCAGGAAGACGAACAGCGCGAAGAGGACGAGCAGGAGGCGACCCGATGACCGACGCAAGCGAGTCCACGAACGCGAGCAGCGCCTCCAGTCCGGCGACCGACGCGACGGGCGCGACCGCGACGGGCGCGACCGCGACGGGCGCCACCGCGACGATCGACCGCGGTGAGCCGGTCCTCAGCGCGAAGGACCTCGTCGCGGGCTACCTGCCCGGGGTGAACATCCTCAACGGCTGCGACCTCGACTGCTACCCGGGCGAGCTCATCGGCATCATCGGCCCGAACGGCGCCGGCAAGTCGACGCTCCTCAAGGCGCTGTTCGGGCTCGTGTCGGTCCGCGACGGCTCCGTGACCCTGCAGGGTGAGGACATCACCAACCTCAAGGCGAACAAGCTCGTCCAGGCCGGCGTCGGGTTCGTGCCGCAGACGAACAACGTCTTCCCGTCGCTGTCCATCGAGGAGAACCTCCAGATGGGGCTCTACCTCCGGCCCCGGAAGTTCGCCGAGCGCCTCGAGGTCATCTACGACCTCTTCCCCGTCCTCGCGCAGCGACGGAACCAGCGGGCGGGGTCGCTGTCCGGCGGTGAGCGCCAGTCGGTCGCGATGGCCCGCGCGCTCATGATGGACCCGAAGGTGCTGCTGCTCGACGAGCCGAGCGCCGGCCTGTCGCCGGTGCGGCAGGACGAGACGTTCATCCGCACCCGCCGGATCAACAAGGCCGGTGTGTCGATCATCATGGTCGAGCAGAACGCGCGACGCTGTCTGCAGATCTGCGATCGTGGGTACGTGCTCGACCAGGGGAGGAACGCGTACTCGGGCACGGGGCGTGAACTCGCCGACGACCCGAAGGTCATCGAGCTGTACCTGGGGACGCTCGCCAAGGACGTCGACTCGGCGCGGTAGCGCCGGTCGACCCGCGGGTCCCGCTGTGGGGGCGGGATCCGCACCGAGCGGGGTCGTGCGTGGACGCTCCGCGCCGCACGGCCCCGCTCCTCATCCCGCTCGGCTGGCTCGCCGACTGCCTGCTCGCCGACGGCCGGGAGGCACGGCTCGCGTCCGCCCCGCCGGTATCGTCGTCCGGGTGCGCACCCCCGGCCCCCTCGTGCTCGACGCCGCCGCCTGGCTGGTCTTCGCCGTGCTCTTCGTCGGTGCCGCGCTGCTCGTGAAGGCCGCCGCCGTGCTGCTCGTCGTGCTCGTGGTGCTCGCGCTGCTGCTGGGCCTGGTGCTGCGGGTGCTCCGCCGCCGCCGTCGTCGCGGCCGGGCCCCGCGCTGAGGCCGCCCGCTAGGCTGTCCCGCGTGAGTGAAGTCGAGATCGGTGCAGGCAAGCGCGGACGGCGGGCGTACGCGTTCGACGACATCGCGGTGGTCCCCTCGCGACGGACGCGCGACCCGCGCGACGTCAACGTGCAGTGGACGATCGACGCGTTCACCTTCGAGTCGCCGATCCTCTCCGCCCCGATGGACTCCGTCGCCTCGCCGGCCACGGTGATCCAGATGGGCAAGCTCGGCGTCCTGGGCGTGCTCGACCTCGAGGGCCTGTGGACCCGGTACGAGGACCCGACGCCGTACTACGACGAGATCAGGTCGCTCACCGACGGCAACGTCACCCGGCGGATGCAGGAGATCTACTCCGAGCCGGTCAAGGCCGAGCTGATCACCGCCCGCCTCGCCGAGATCCGGGCCGCCGGGGTGCCGGTCGCGGGGTCGCTCAGCCCGCAGCGCACGCAGGAGTTCTCGCAGACGGTCGTCGACGCCGGTGTCGACCTGTTCGTCATCCGCGGCACCACGGTCTCCGCCGAGCACGTCTCGCAGAACACCGAGCCGCTCAACCTCAAGAAGTTCATCTACGAGCTCGACGTCCCGGTGATCGTCGGCGGCGCCTCGACCTACACCGCGGCCCTGCACCTCATGCGCACCGGTGCCGCGGGCGTGCTCGTCGGCTTCGGTGGCGGCGCGGCCTCGACCACCCGCGCGGCGCTCGGCATCCACGCCCCGATGGCCACGGCCGTCGCGGACATCGCCGGCGCGCGCCGCGACTACATGGACGAGTCCGGTGGCCGCTACGTGCACGTCATCGCCGACGGCGGCCTCGACACCGCCGGCGACGTGGTCAAGGCCATCGCGATGGGCGCCGACGCCGTCATGCTCGGCACCGCCCTGGCGCGCGCGGCGGAGGCCCCCGGCGGCGGCTTCCACTGGGGCGCCGAGGCCCACCACCCCGAGCTGCCGCGCGGCCGCCGGGTCGAGGTCGGCACGATCGGCCCGCTCGAGAACGTCCTGCACGGTCCGACCCCGACGTGGGACGGCCGCGCGAACATCGTCGGTGCGCTCCGCCGGTCGATGGCGACCACGGGATACTCCGACGTCAAGGAGTTCCAGCGAGTAGAAGTGGTGGTGGCGCCGTACCACCAGCAGTGACGCCGTCGCCCGGGAACCGACCCGGGTGACGCCCCGGCGCCGACCGTGACTCGGAGGCGACGATGGCGAAGGCACCCACCACCACGACCGGCAGCACCGCGGCCGGAGGAGTCGGGTTCGACCCGACGACCAAGCTCGGTCCGGACGAACGCGCCGCCGCGATCGCGACGCTCAAGGAGCACGAGGTCGACGTCCTCGTCGTCGGTGGCGGCATCGTCGGTGCCGGCAGCGCGCTCGACGCCGCGACCCGTGGCCTGAGCGTCGGGATCGTCGAGGCGCGCGACTGGGGGTCTGGTACCTCGAGCCGCTCGTCGAAGCTCGTGCACGGCGGCATCCGCTACCTCGAGCAGCTCAACTTCGCACTCGTCCGCGAGGCCCTGATCGAACGCGGGCTGCTCCTCCAGCGCATCGCCCCGCACCTGGTGAAGCCCGTCCGGTTCCTGTACCCGCTCAACCACCGCGTGTGGGAGCGCTTCTACATCGGCATCGGCATGGCCATGTACGACGTGTTCAGCTGGTCCGGCGGTCGACCTCCCGGGGTCCCGCACCACCGGCACCTCAGCCGCAAGCAGGTGCTCAGGAACATGCCGGGCCTGAAGAAGGACGCCTTCATCGGCGGCATGACCTACTACGACGCCCAGGTCGACGATGCGCGCTACGTCGCCTCGCTCGTCCGCACGGCCGCGTCGTACGGTGCGCACGCCGCGAGTCGGGTCCGGATCGAGGGCTTCATCAAGGTCGGGGAGCGGGTCGTCGGGGCGCACGCGCACGACATCCAGACCGGGGAGAAGTTCGACATCCGGGCGAAGCAGGTCGTCAACGCGACCGGCGTCTGGACCGACGACACGCAGGCGATGGTCGGCACCCGCGGGCAGTTCAAGGTGCGGGCGTCGAAGGGCGTGCACCTCGTCATCCCGCGCGACCGCTTCCAGTCGAACACCGGCATGATCCTCCGCACCGAGAAGAGCGTCCTCTTCGTGATCCCGTGGGGTCGGCACTGGCTCGTCGGCACCACCGACACCGACTGGAACCTCGACAAGGCGCACCCGGCGGCGACCGCGGCCGACATCGACTACATCCTCGAGCACGTCAACAAGGTGCTCGCGGTGCCGCTGACGCGCGAGGACGTCGAGGGCGTCTACGCCGGCCTCCGTCCGCTGCTCGCGGGCGAGTCCGACCAGACGTCGCAGCTCAGCCGCGAGCACGTCGTCGCGCACACCGTGCCCGGGCTCGTCGTCGTGGCCGGCGGCAAGTGGACGACCTACCGCGTGATGGGCAAGGACGCCATCGACGAGGCCGTCGCGGCGATGGACGGCAAGATCCCGGAGTCGACCACCGAGGACATCCCGCTGCTCGGCGCCGAGGGCTACCCGGCCGCCTGGAACCGGCGGGGCCGGACGGCCAGGACGTTCGGCGTGCACAAGGTCCGCATCGAGCACCTGCTCAACCGGTACGGCACGCTCGCGACCGAGGTCCTCGACCTCGTCGAGCAGGACCCGTCGCTGGCCGAGCCGCTCCCGCAGGCCGACGACTACATCGGGGCCGAGGTCGTCTACGCGGCGTCGCACGAGGGAGCGCTGCACCTGGAGGACGTGCTCGCCCGCCGAACCCGCATCTCGATCGAGGCGTGGGACCGCGGCGAGTCGGCGGCGCCGGTCGCGGCGAAGCTCATGGCCGACGTCCTCGGCTGGGACCAGGAGACCACCGAGAACGAGGTGTCGAACTACCTCAAGCGCGTCGCCGCCGAGCGCGAGTCGCAGCTGCAGCCCGACGACGAGTCGGCGGACCGCGTCCGGCTCGAGGCGCCGGACATCGCGTTCGGCTTCGACGAGGACGACGTCGTCGTGGGCGGCGGCCGGTCGAGCGGCGCGGACGGCGCGAAGGCGTCCGACGGCCAGGTGGTCGGCGAGAAGACGAGCGAACCCCGGTAGGCGACGGACGTCGCCGACCCGCACCGCGCCTCCAGACCGGACCCGCCCCCCGACCGGACCTGCCCCCCGACCGGCCTGCTGGCGCGGTGCGCTGCGGAATGCGCGAGGGCCGCCCGTGGTTATCATCGGGGTACTCAACAAGGGAGGCCATCCAATGGTCGACGTCCATCGCGTCAAGCTCCCCGGAGTCGGCGTGCTGCACAGCTTCTACACCGACGACGGTGGCAAGTGCGGCGTCATCACGCACCGGTCGGGACACTCCGACCTCATCTCCTTCGCCGACGTCTCGGACGGCGCCGACAAGTCCGAGAAGGTCTCGCTCCGACTCAGCGAGGACGAGGCACACACGCTCGCCGAACTGCTCGGCGGCACCCGCATCACCGAGGGCCTCGACAAGCTCGACGAGATCCCGGGCCTGTCGATCGACTGGTTCTCCGTCGACTACGACGACGCCATCGCCGGCAAGCCCCTCGGCGACCTGCACGACGCCGGGTTCATCGGCCTGACGGTCGTCGCGGTGGTCCGCGGCGACGCCGCCAACCCCGCACCCTCGCCCGACTTCGTCGTGTTCCCCGGGGACACCATCGTGGTCGCCGGCTCCCCCGAGAAGGTCGCCAAGGCGTTCTCGTACTACCGCAGCGGTCAGCTCGCGGCCGCGGCGCAGGCCCCGTCCCCGCCGGGGGCGTAAGGGTGGAGCTCGGTGGTGAGCTGCTGACCATCGGTGGCCTGTTCCTCATCGCCTACGTCCTCGGACGCCTCGGCAAGACCATCGGTCTGCCCGCCATCCCGATCTACATGGTCGTCGGGCTCGTCGCGAGTCCGCACACGCCCTGGTTCGGCCTGAGCGTCGAGTCCGACACGATCGAGCTCATCGCGACGTTCGGGCTCGTCCTGCTCCTGTTCAACCTCGGGCTCGAGTTCGACCAGGAGGAGTTCTACGGCAACGCGGGCAAGCTCCTCGTGTCGGGCGGCACGTACGTCGCCATCAACATGGGGGTCGGCTTCGCGTTCGGGTTCTCGCTCGGGTGGGGCACGCGCGAGGCCCTGATCATCGCGGGCATGACCGCGACCTCGTCGAGTGCCATCGTCACGAAGCTCCTCATCGAGCTCCGGCGGCTCGCGAACGACGAGACACCGATGATCCTCGGCGTCACGGTCATCGAGGACGTCTTCATCGCCATCTACCTGGCGATCGTCTCGGTCGTCCTCTCCGGTGACACGAACGTCTGGGGAGTCGTCGGCAAGCTCGCGCTCGCGTTCGGCTTCCTCGTCGTGATGTTCACCCTCGCCCGGTTCGCCGGCAAGTGGGTCTCGCGGATCTTCGCCACGCGTGACGACGAGCTCTTCACCGTGCTGTTCTTCGGCCTCGCGGTGATGTTCGGCGGGATCGGCGAGATCCTCGGCGTCACCGACGCGATCGGCGCGTTCGTCATCGGCCTGCTCTGCGGCGCAACCCGCTACCGTGACCGGATCGAGCAGCTCGCCCTGCCGATGCGCGACGTGTTCGCCGCGTTCTTCTTCGTGAACTTCGGCCTCGGCCTCGACCTGTCCACCTTCGGCGAGGTGCTCTGGCCGGTCCTCGGCGCGATCGGCATGACCGTCGTGCTGAACGCCGTCGCCGGACAGGTCGTCGCCCGGATGAACGGGTTCTCGGTCCAGCAGGGGATCAACACCGCGGTCATCCTGGTGAACCGCGGCGAGTTCGCGCTCATCCTGGCGACGCTGTCCGCCGCCGCCGGCCTGGAGGCACGGATCACCGCGTTCGCGGGCCTCTACGTCCTCGTGATGGCGATCCTCGGTCCCGTGCTCGCCGTCAACTCGGACCGCATCGGTCGCGTGGCGGTCCGCCCGGCGCGCGTCGCGCGCCTGCGCTCGCGGCTCCGCGCGCGCCTCGGCCGCGGCACGAGCACGGCGATGGACGACGCCGTCGACGCCGCGGCCGTCGCCGGCGTGGCCCAGCAGGACGCCGACGCCGCCGCCCGCCGTGCCGAACGGGACCGCCAGTTCGCCGAGGAGTTCGCGCTCGTGGAGGCGGCTGGTAGGGAAGAGCGGGAGAATGGGTCACCGGAGCCCGTCGACGAACCCGTGACCTCGTCGGTGGAGATCCCCGCCGAGCGTCCCGAACGTCCGGTGCGACAGCGCGATCCGGAGTACTGATACGAATGTGGGCCGTTGCCCGACGACCGAAGTGGATCGCGTTGCTGCTGCTCGCGCTCCTGCTCGCGGCGGTGTTCGCGTTCCTCGGCAAGTGGCAGCTCGAGCGGAGCATCGAGAACGGGAAGCCGCTCCCGGCGACGACCGAGACGCGGAAGTCCCTCGAGGACGCCCTCGCGCCGATGCGCCCCGTGGTGGACTCGCTCGCCGGACAGAAGGTGCGCGTCAGCGGCACCTTCGTCGAGGGCGACACGACCGTCCTGACCGGCCGCAGCGGGGGTGGGACCTACCAGACCGTCGGACACCTGGTGGTCTCGGGGACCGGAGCGAGCCTCCCGGTCGTCATCGGGTGGTCCGACCAGCGAACGGCCGCCGTCGCCGGGGGCGACCGTCTGGCGGACGGCGCGACCGTGACGGTCGAGGGCCGGCTGTACCCGGCCGAATCGCCGGACCAGGACGCCTACGACAAGGGCGAGTACTCGGCGGTCGCACCCGCACGGTTCGTCAACACGTGGAAGCAGTTCGACGACCGGATGTACCTCGGGTACGTCGTCGCCGACGGCAGCACCGCGAAGGCAGCGGACCTCGGCACGATCGCCGACCGTGCCCCGACGCGGGAGGTCCAGTTCGACTGGCTCAACCTGTTCTACGCGATCGAGTGGGCCGTCTTCGCCGGGTTCGCGGTGTTCCTCTGGTACCGCTTCGTGAAGGACGCCTTCGAGCGCGAGGAGGAGGAGCGTCGTGAACGGCTCCTCAGCGCGGACGGTGCGAGCGCCGACGGGGCCGTCCTCGACCGACGGTAGGATGGCGGATATGGCCCTGACCGTCCGAACCCGCGACGTCCCGAAGATCCCGGGTGCGGTGAAGTGGTACCGCGTCTCCGCGTACATCACCGGTGTGCTGCTCCTCGCCCTCGTGGTCGAGATGATCCTGAAGTACACCCCGTTGCACCTCGAGATGCAGCTCGGTGGCGGCCAGTTCTTCGTGCCCGAGGGCACGGCGGGCAAGGCCCCCGGCACGTTCAACCTGTCGATCGGCATCCTCATCGCCCACGGTTGGCTGTACGTCCTCTACCTCTTCACGGACTTCCGTCTGTGGAGCATCATGCGCTGGAAGCCGATCCGCTTCCTGCTGATCGCCCTCGGTGGCGTCATCCCGTTCATGTCCTTCGTGGTCGAGCACCGCATGCAGAAGATCGCCATGGACACCTACCACGAGCTGACCGCTGCCCAGCAGCGTGAGAAGGAGGCCGCTCGGTGAGCGAGACCGAACAGCGTCCCGTCCTCGTCGTCGACTTCGGAGCCCAGTACGCGCAGCTCATCGCTCGCCGCGTGCGCGAGGCCAACGTCTACAGCGAGATCGTCCCCCACTCCATCACCGCGGACGAGGTGCAGGCGAAGAACCCGGCGGCCATCGTGCTGTCCGGCGGCCCGTCCTCCGTGTACGAGGCCGGTGCCCCGTCCCTCGACGGCGCGATCCTCGACCTCGGCGTCCCGGTGCTCGGCATCTGCTACGGCTTCCAGGCGATGGCGACGGCCCTCGGCGGAGAGGTCGCGCAGACCGGCCAGCGTGAGTACGGCGCGACCGACGTCACCGTGACGGGTACCGACAGCGTGCTCCTCGGCGACCAGCCGGGGTCGCAGGTGACCTGGATGTCGCACGGCGACTCCGTGGCCAAGGCGCCGGAGGGCTTCGACGTCCTCGCTTCGAGCGCCTCGACCCCCGTCGCCGCGTTCGCGTCCGACGAGCGCAAGCTCTACGGCGTGCAGTGGCACCCCGAGGTCAAGCACTCCGTGTTCGGCCAGGCCGTCCTCGAGAACTTCCTGCACCGTGCCGCAGGCCTCCCCGGCGACTGGAACTCCGCGAACGTCATCGAGGAGCAGGTCGCGCGGATCAAGGAGCAGGTCGGCTCCGCGCGGGTCATCGCGGGGCTCTCCGGCGGCGTCGACTCCGCCGTCGCCGCGGCCCTCGTGCACAAGGCCGTCGGCGACCAGCTCACGTGCGTCTTCGTCGACCACGGGCTCCTCCGCGCCGACGAGCGCAAGCAGGTGGAGGAGGACTACGTCGCCTCCACCGGCGTCCGGCTCGTCACGGTCGACGCCGAGCAGCAGTTCCTCGACGCCCTCGCCGGCGTCAGCGACCCGGAGCAGAAGCGCAAGATCATCGGGCGCGAGTTCATCCGCACGTTCGAGGCGGCGGCCGAAGCCCTCGTGCTCGAGGCCAAGGCTTCCGACTCCGAGGGCCAGGTCAAGTTCCTCGTGCAGGGCACGCTCTACCCCGACGTCGTCGAGTCCGGGGGCGGTTCGGGCACGGCGAACATCAAGTCGCACCACAACGTCGGTGGGCTGCCGGAGGACATGACCTTCGAGCTCGTCGAGCCGCTCCGCACCCTGTTCAAGGACGAGGTCCGCGCCGTCGGCCGCGAGCTCGGTCTGCCCGAGGTCATCGTCGGACGCCAGCCGTTCCCCGGCCCGGGGCTCGGCATCCGCATCGTGGGTTCGGTCGACAAGCAGCGGCTGGAGCTGCTCCGTGCGGCCGACAAGATCGCGCGCGAGGAACTCACCGCCGCCGGCCTCGACGAGGAGATCTGGCAGTGCCCGGTCGTCCTGCTCGCCGACGTCCGCTCGGTGGGCGTCCAGGGCGACGGCCGCACCTACGGTCACCCGATCGTGCTGCGTCCGGTCTCGTCGGAGGACGCCATGACGGCCGACTGGACGCGCCTGCCGTACGACACCCTCGCGAAGATCTCGAACCGCATCACCAACGAGGTCCCGGACGTGAACCGCGTCGTGCTCGACGTCACGTCGAAGCCGCCGGGGACGATCGAGTGGGAGTAGCCACTCCCCGCCACGAGGGCCCGGCACGCGCGCTGCGTGCCGGGCCCTCGTGCGTGCGGGGAGCGCGGCGCGTGCGGGGTGTCGTGCGTGCGGGGCGCCGTCGGATCGCGTGTTGGTCGCAGAACGTGTCGCCCGAGCCGGTCGGTGACGACAGGTTCTGCGACCAACCGGTTCTGCGCGCGGCACGTCGTGCGACCAACACGGGCGGGTGCTCCCAGCACGACGAAGGGCCCCGGTGTGGTCGCCGGGGCCCTCGGTGTCGTGTCGTGCGTGCGGGTTAGTTGCGGGAGCTGCTCGCGATGATGGCGAGGATGCGCAGGATCTCGAGGTACAGCCACACGAGTGTGACGATGAGGCCGAACGCCGCCGTCCACGCGTAGATCCGCGGAGCGCCGCGCTGGACGCCCGTCTTGATCTGGTCGAAGTCGAGGACGAGCGAGTACGCCGCCATCAGGACCACGAAGATGCCGATCACGACGCCGAGCGGGATGCCGAACACCGTGACGCCGAGCAGACCGAACGCGGTGTTCGTGACACCGGTCCACATGAGCACGAGGTTCACGAGCGAGAACGCCATGTAGCCGACGATCGCGACGAGGAAGAACCGGGTGGCCTTGGGCGTCGCCCGGACCTTGCCGGAGGTGAAGAGCAGCAGCGTGACCGCGAACACCCCGAGCGTGCCGAACACCGCCTGGGTGACGATGCCGTCGAACGCGCTGTTGTAGTAGCCCGAGATCCCACCGACGAACAGCCCCTCGAAGAAGGCGTACAGCAGGACGAGCGCCGGCGACGGCTTCTTCTTGAAGGTGTTCACCATCGCGAGGACGACGCCGACGAGCGCCCCGACGATCCACACGACCGGCGGGAGGTTCCAACCCGCGACCGCACCCACCAGGAGCACACCGAAGGCGAGGAGCGTCTTGACGATCGTGTCCTCGTACGACATGCGGTCCGTGTCGACCGTGCTGGCCGACGGACGGTCGTACATGTACTGCAGCTGCTCGGGCGTCATGCCCGGGGCGTACTGCCCCTGCTGCGGCGTCTGTCCCCAGCCAGCCTGCTGCTGACCGGCGCCCGTGCCCCAGGCGTTCCGGCCCGCGTCGTTGAAGGCGGGGGACTGGTCGAAACCGGGCTTGAAGGCCATGGTGTCCTCTCTCGGATGTTTGAGTCCTCTCAGCCTACGGAGCATCGAGCCCCGGAGGCTGGGGATTCGCAGCGAGCGGAACGGTCGTCCCGCGGTCGCTCGTGCTGATCGTCGCACCGCGCGCTCGGAGTTCGCCGTGCCGGGCCTGAGCGCCCGTCGGGCGCGGGCTGCGAGGCGGACGCGAGCCGAGCCTCCCGGCCCGTTCAGGTGTCGCCCCATCCGCGACGGCTGCCGTTCGCGGCAGCGCGCTAGGGTGCGCCCATGACCCTCGTGATCGCCCACCGCGGCGCCTCCGGACACCGCCCGGAGCACTCGCGGAGTGCGTACGCGCTCGCGATCGACCAGGGGTGCGACGCGATCGAGCCGGATCTCGTGCCGACCCGGGACGGCGTGCTGGTCCTGCGGCACGAGAACGAGATCTCCGGCACGACCGACGTCGCCGACCACGCCGAGTTCGCGGACCGTCGGACGACGAAGACCGTCGACGGACACACCCTGACGGGGTGGTTCACCGAGGACTTCACGTGGGCGGAGCTGCAGACGCTCCGGACGCGCGAACGACTGCCGGAGCTCCGCCCCGCGTCGGCGGCCCACGACGGCACGGACCCGGTCCTCCGGCTGGAGGACCTGCTCGCCATCCTCGACGACGCTCCGCGGCCGGTCGGACTGGTGGCGGAGGTCAAGCACGCGACGTTCTTCGAGCGGGCCGGGTTCCCGATGGGCGAGCTGCTCGACGGGGCGCTCGCCGCCGCCGGGTGGCGGCAGGACGAGCGGCTCACGGTCGAGTCGTTCGAGAAGGGCGTGCTCCGCGACCTCCGCGCGCGTCGGACGGGTGGTCGGCTCGTGTACCTCCAGGAGGCGCGGGGCAGCGCCGCGGACGAGGTCGCCGTCCACGGGTCGGCGGCTCCGTCGTACGCGTCGGAGCGGTCGGACGAGGCGCTCGCTGCGCTCGCCGGCGAGTTCCACGGCATCAGCGTGCCGCTGCGGACCCTGATGGCCGGGGTCGACACCCGCGCGGTGGACGACCGCGGGCCGGTGCGCAGCTCGATCGTCGACCGGGCGCACGCCGCCGGGCTGGCGGTGTTCACGTGGACGCTGCGGCCGGAGAACCGGTTCCTGCCGGCGCCACTCCGACGCGGTGGGGACCTCGCCGCGGACGGGGACTGGGAGCGGTGGTTCACGTCGATCGTCCGGACGGGCGTCGACGGTGTGTTCGCGGACCACCCGGACCTGGCGATCGCGGCCCGATCCGCCGCTTCGGAACCGACATCTGGAACATGACATGATGGCTCGGTGCGAAGACGTCCATTCCTGATCGGGTCCATCGGTGCGGGCCTCGCCCTGGCTGTCGGGGTGCCGCCCGCCGACCGCGCGCGGGCAACGGTGGCCGAGCGCTGGGACGGAGAGGTCATCGATTCCGTGCGGGGACCGATCGTCGTCGACCGCCCGGGCACCGTCACCTTCGGCCCGGGCGGTTGCATCGTCGTCGGTGCCGGCCAGACCGGGATCACCGTGCGGTCGTCCGGCGTCACCCTCCTCGATCCGCGTGTGGAGGGACCGGGGAGCACGTTCACCGGGCAGGACGCCTCCCGGTCGAGCGGCATCGCGGTCAGCGCCGGGGCGACCGGGACGCTCGACGACGTGCAGGTGCTCGGGGGGTCCGTGCGGGGTTTCCCGTACGCCGGCGTGCTCGTGAGCGGAGTCCGCGGCCTGGTGTTGGAGCGCATCGGCATCTCTGACATCGCCTACTCGGGAGTGCGGCTGCTGTCCGTCGTCGGCGGGACCGTCCGTGGCTGCGTCGTCTCGGGGTTGCACCAGCAGGACTACCCCAACTCGTACGGGATCGCGGCGACGCGGGACACGAACCAGAGCCTCGAGGACGCGCCGCGCTGCTCGGACATCGTCATCGTCGGCAACGAGGTCCGCGACGTTCCGCGATGGGAGGGGATCGACACCCACGGCGGGGTCCGCGTGACGATCCGGGACAACACCGTGGTGGACTGCGCGACCGGGATCGCACTCGTGCCCCTGAAGGGCCTGGCCGGGACGGCGCCCGACGCGGCACCGCTCGACGCACTGGTCTCCGGCAACACCGTGACGTGGACGGGGAAGTACTCCGACACGGGCACGAGGTGGGGCGCGATCAAGGTGCAAGGAGCCGGCAGCACGGTCGGGTCCTCCGCTGAGCGGGCGACGGGAGCGGTGCGCGGCAACACCATCAGCGGCTACGGCGACGGGACCTCGATGTCGGCCAGCGTCTTCGCGTCGCTCACCTCGGGGCTCGTCATCGCGGACAACCGCATCACGTCCGGACTGACCAGGGGCATCATGCTCTCGCACTCGAACACCGCCTCCGAGGTCGTCGGCAACACCGTCGAGGACCTCGGCTGGGTGGACAAGCCCGCCTACCGGAGCGCCGTCGACGTCCGCGACGCTGCGAACGACGTGACGATCAGCGACAACCGTGCGTTCGGGTCGGTCGTCGCCACGGCCGCGCATCCGCGGTACGGCGTCTACGCTCCGGGGACCGGGAGCACGATCCGGATCGGGCGGAACGACTGGGGTGTCAGCGACCTGCCGCTCGTGCCCGTCGCCCAGCGGAACGTCGTGGTGGCGGCGGGGTGACGGCACGGGGAACGGGGGTGAGCCACTCCGTGGGGTCGTGGTGGGCGGCACTGCACCGGCTGTCGGGGGTCCGGCTGTCGGGGGTCCGGCTGCCGAGGGTCCGGCTGTCGGGGGTGCGGCCTAGACTGAACCGGACATGACGATCGTGCTGGAACCGTTCGACTCGTCGCCCGAGCAGGGTGGCGGGGCCGCTGCCTACGAAGACCCGTTCACCGCGGGTCTGAACCCCCAGCAGAAGGAAGCCGTCGAGTACCGCGGCGAGTCCCTGCTCATCGTGGCGGGTGCGGGATCGGGCAAGACGAGCGTGCTGACACGTCGCATCGCGCTGCTGCTCGCCAACCGCGAGGCATGGCCGTCCCAGATCCTCGCGATCACCTTCACGAACAAGGCCGCGGCCGAGATGCGCGAGCGCGTCCGAGCCCTCGTCGGGGGCGAGTCGGAGGGCATGTGGATCTCGACGTTCCACTCCGCCTGTGTCCGGATCCTGCGGCGTGAAGCCGAGCGGTTCGGGTTCTCGCAGTCGTTCACGATCTACGACTCGGCCGACTCCCGTGCGCTGCTCAAGCGGATCATCAAGGAGTACGAGGCCGACCAGCTCGGTCTGACGGTCGGTGCTGCGGCCTCGAAGATCTCGAAGCTCAAGAACGAGCTGCAGGACGTCGACACCTACGTCCGGAACATCAACGCGAACGACCCACAGGAGGTCATGTTCGCCCAGGTGTTCCGCCGCTACACCGACGAGCTCCGCCGTGCGAACGCTTTCGACTTCGACGACCTCATCGGCCAGACGGTCTTCCTGTTCCGGGCGTTCCCGGACGTCGCGGCGCTGTACCAGCGGCGGTTCCGGTTCATCCTCGTCGACGAGTACCAGGACACCAATCACGCCCAGTACGCCCTCATCCGTGAGCTCACGCGTCCGGTCCCGGTCGAGCAGGTCGACGCGCTCGAGGACGCCGGGCAGCACGTCGCGCGCATGCGGGAGGCCGACGGATCGATCGCGCCCGCGTCCCTGACCGTGGTCGGCGACTCGGACCAGTCGATCTACGCCTTCCGTGGGGCCGACATCCGCAACATCGTCGAGTTCGAGCGGGACTTCCCGAACTCGAAGGTCATCCTGCTCGAGCAGAACTACCGTTCGACGCAGAACATCCTCGACGCCGCGAACGCCGTCATCGCGAACAACTTCGACCGGCAGGCGAAGAACCTGTTCACCGATGTCGGTGCCGGGGACAAGATCGTCGGCTTCACCGGGTACACCGGCCACGACGAGGCGCAGTTCGTCGCGGACGAGGTCCAGCGGCTGCACGAGGACGGCATGGACTACCGCGACATGGCGGTGTTCTACCGGACGAACTCACAGACCCGCGCGCTGGAGGAGATCTTCATCCGGGCCGCGATCCCGTACCGGGTGCTGGGCGGCACGAAGTTCTACGAGCGCGCAGAGATCAAGGACGCGATGGCGTACCTGATCACCATCGCCAACCCGGCCGACCCGATGGCGCTCCGCCGCATCCTCAACGTCCCGAAGCGCGGCATCGGCGCCGTCACCGAGACGACCCTGCAGCGGTACGCCGACGAGCACGAGACCACCATGCGCGAGGCCCTGCGACATGCGGACGAGCTCGGCTTCGGTCCGAAGGTCCGGAACGCGATCACCGCGTTCGCGGCACTCCTCGACGAGGTCTCCGCCAAGGCGCAGGACCAGCCGGTCGTCGACACGTTGACGCAGCTCCTCGACGGATCCGGGCTGCTCGAGAACCTCCGGAAGTCGCCGGATGCGCAGGACGCCGCGCGGGCGGACAACATCGACGAGCTCGTCGCGGTGACGCGCGAGTTCCAGAAGAACAACCCGGACGGCACCCTGTCCGACTTCCTGACCGAGGTGTCGCTGGTCGCGGCTGCGGACGAGCTCGACGACTCCTCCGGCACGGTGTCGCTCATGACGCTGCACACGGCGAAGGGTCTGGAGTACGACGCGGTGTTCCTCACGGGTGTCGAGGAGGACCTGCTCCCGCACCGGATGTCCGCGAACGAACCCGGTGGTCCCGCGGAGGAACGCCGGCTGTTCTACGTCGGCATCACCCGCGCCAAGAAGTCGCTCTTCCTGTCTCTCGCGATGACCCGGGCGCAGTTCGGCGACGTCAACGTGGCGATGCCCTCGCGGTTCCTCCAGGAGATCCCCGAAGGCCTCATCGAGTGGAAGCAGTCGCCCGGCATGGCGAACAGCCGTGGCGGCACCGAGCCCCGCGCGCTGAACGCCCGTCGTGGCGGCGGCGCTGGTGGGTTCGGCGGCGGGGGCGGTGGCGGCTACCGCGGCGGAGGCGGCTGGGGCGGCGGCTCCTACGACCGTGCGGCAGCGGCGCAGAAGACCCGCCCGAAGACGGAGTGGGCGAACCGGGTGTCCGGCCAGGTCCGCGACAACGGCGACATGGAGCTCGTGGCTGGTGACCGGATCAAGCACGTCGACTTCGGCGAGGGCACGGTGTCGGCGGTCACGGGCCAGGGGGCGAAGCGTATCGCCGAGATCGCGTTCGACGCCGCAGGACGCAAGAAGCTCCTGATCAAGATCGCGCCGATCGAGAAGCTGTAGCGGCGCGGGCGCGTGCCGGCGGGCGGGAATCGGGCTACGGCTGCAGTCGCGCCGTGTCCCACCCGTCCTCCGTGCGCACGTACTGCAGCCGCCGGTGCATCCGGTCCCGGCTGCCGTGCCAGAACTCCACGACCTCCGGCTCAAGCCGCCAGGCCACCCAGCCTTCAGGCCGGGGCACGTCGTCGTCCGTGTCGGACAGCAGCGTGTTCGCGTCGTCGATCAGGTCCTGCAGGGTCCGCGGTTCGAGGACGTCCGACTGGTCGGCGATCGCGGTCGCGGCGCGGGACTTCGGCGAGCGGTCGGCGAACAGGGCGTCGGACTCCGCGTCGGAGAGCTGCACGGCGCGCCCCTCGAACCGGAGCTGCTGCATCGTCTCGCGCCAGTAGACCTGGAGCGCCGCGTGGGGGTTCTCGGCGAGCTGCCGTCCCTTGGGGCTGAGCGTCGAGGTGCCGAACACCAGGCCGCGGTCATCGAGTCGCTTGACGTCGACCGTCCGCGCGCTCACGCGGCCGTCGGCTCCCGCGGTCGCGAGGGTCATCGACATCGGCTCGGACACCTCACGTGACGCAGCGTCGTCGAGCCACTTGCGGGCGAGGTCGATCGGCGATGCGGGCGGGGCGTCGAACTCGGGCAGGTGCAGGGACTCGTCACCGGACAGGGAAGCGGACATGACCCCAGCCAACCGCGCGCGGTCCGCCCACGTCCAGGTCGCCGGGGGACGGTCACATCCCGATCGCCCGTAGGGTTCAGACGTGCTGTGCGGTCATCTCGCCGTCGAACCTGATGCCGGGCACGTCACGGCACGAGGGTCAAGCTGTCGGTGGCCGCGGCGGCGGTGGCTCGGGCAGGAGGTGCCGTGCGGCTCGCCTCCAAGCGCGAGGCAACGCATCCGGCCGGTTGACCACGAAGACCTCCGGGTGCGGCCTCGGGCCGAGCGCGGCGACGACACGGATGCACCACGCGTCCGGGTCGGGATCGAGCACGAGGGAGAGGCGCCGCGCGTCGGCACCCGTCGTGAACAGCGTCCAGGCTGAGTCCGGCCCCGACGACCGCACGACGATCTCGGCCCAGATCCCCTGCGCAGCCGAGAGGGGGAGTGCGCGTACGTGCTCCGGCGGGATGCTCAGCACCCCGGGACGACGAGCCGGACGGTGGAGGACCGAGAGCCCGTCGCCGTGGTCGGCTGCCGCGTCGACCTGCACGGCGAAGCGGCCGCTCCGTTCGTCCTCGACGAGCGCCTCGCGGGAGACGGGCTGCGTCGCCGTCCCTCTGGCAGGAGGGCGATCGTCTGCGACCGAGTACGCGAAGACGGACGACCGACCACGGTCGAACGGCACCGTCACAGGCTGGCCGGCGCCATCGACAGCCAGGTGGAGCTCGTTCGGGACCTTGGTCGCCGCCAGAGTTCGTCCTGCCATCTCGTCCTGCAACGCGATCGGCGACTGCACACGGCCGTGATCCGACCGGTCAGCGAGGCTCCGATACCAACGGTTCGCCGCATCGGACTGTTCGGCGAGCGTGACCCCGTGCTTCGCAGGTTCGAGCACATCGACCATCGCGTCCCGGTCGGCAGGTCGTCCGATCTGCACCCGGTAGCCTCGGCGTCCCTGACCCATCTGACGGCTCATCGGGCTGACGACCACATCGGGCTCAGCTCCGGCGACCTGGATCAGGAGATCGGCGGCCTCGAGTCGGGACCGAAGCGCATCGAGAGCCGCAGTGACATCACTCCCCTCGCCCCGGAAGCGAAGCCCCTCGACAGCGCACTCGAGGACGAAACGGCCAACGCGGTCTTCGGTGTCCTCCCCGACCAGCGAGAGGTTCCCGGCCACCGCCTCTTCTCGATGCATGAGGACGACCGGACGGGAGACGATCTCGCCTCGCATCAGCGCTGTGGAACGTTCGCGAGCGGAGCCTGACGGCGAACCCAGGTGGCGTGATCGACCGGCAGCTCGTCGATCCAGGCAGTGAGGACCGGGACCGCAACGTCATGCACCCGAGCAAGTTCGAACACGACGTCGGCGAAGGCGATCGCAGCGTTGCGGTCAGTCGTCGACACGACGACCATCAAGTCCGCGGGCACGATGTCGACGGCATGACTGAACAGCCACACCCGGACCACGCCCGGGGTGCGAGGTGCATGCTCGGCGAGCGCGTCAGAGAACTCCTGGGAAGCGGCCTGTGCCGCACGGAGCGAGACATCAGCGCCTTCAGGGAACGGGCCGCCAGCGGCGATGACCGCTTGCTTCTCGTCCGGCTGCACGACCTGCGGGTAGGGGTGGCCGATGTCGAGCACGAGACCCCAGTCAGCGGGCAGGCCGGCGACCAGACTCGACATCGGCAGGGACAGCGGCGTCGCGGCGACTCCCGCCGGAATCCGGGCGAGGGCCGCAGCGGGATCGGTGAACGCCAGCGCGAGCGGGACACCCTCGGGGCTGAGGACGCCGAGCGGTATGCCCTGCTCGTCGTGCCGGAGTGCGATGACCGAGGCAGCTGCGAACGCGAACCGAGAGCGCACCATCAGCGCCCGCCGTTGTTCCGACGAGATGTTCGTGTTGTTGCTCATCATGAGAAGATCCTTGCCGAGAAGCTGGATGCGGCAGGTGGCCGGGGTGTGAAGACCAGCGCGAAGGTCGGCTGCAGTGGGACGTCGGGGTGCGGGATGTCGCGGATCAGGGCGTAGCCATCGGAGAGCACCTCCGCCTGGACGCCCTGCGGGAACGCGAATCGTGCGAGCAGCTCCGTCCAGTCGTCGGCTCCGCGGATCTCAATGCCCCAAGAAGGCCGGACGACGGCGGACAGCGACCTGTACGCGCCGAGGTCCGGACGGACGTCGAACCCGAGTTCAGCGATCGTGCGGAGGACGGGTGCGAGTCTGCCCCACCCTCGTTCGTACGGACTGGTCGGCGGCACGGTGTAGATCCCACGCTCATCCGGCTGGAGCGGCTCCACGGACTTCTCGATGCGGGAGACCGTGATCGGCACCACACCGGGCTCGTGGCGATCGAGTGCTCCCCTGTCCGGACTCACGGTGGTGCGGAAGCGACGGGCTTCGTACTCGTTCCTCCGACCATCCTCGATGTTCACGTCGGTCCGCCCGTCGAGCGCGAAGGACGCGACGTGGAACGTGTGCGCCAGCGCCAGCGACGCGAGCACGGTCGGCGCAGATCTCGTGTGGACGAGTGCCACATGCGGGACGACGACCTGTCGCCCACGCTCGAACAGCATGCCGTCGAGGTCATCGACGTCGTACCCGTCGGCGGACAGCGCGTTGAGCAGTTGCAGGCTCGCGCCGTACTCCGGCCACATCGGAGCGACGGAGTCGGTGATGACCCATCGCCCGTCCGCGGCGCGGTCAGGCAGGGCGTTCCACGACGGTGAACGGTCGAGCAGTTCGTGGCCCGCCCGGGTGATGCCGCTTCGGGTCACCGTGGTCGGTCCTGGACGTACTGTGTCGCTTCACTGATGTCCCACGGTGCCGTGACGATCCCCGCTGCGACCGATGTGCCACGCGTGCCGAGGTCCCGCAGCGCGTTGGCGTACTGGTGTGTCGTGAGGACGCCTGGCTGCGGGCTCCGCGTGGCGGGATCCATCAGCACCTGGTTCATCCCGTCCGGGACAACGTTCCCGGCGTGGTCGATCAGACCGTGCGCGTCGTCGCCCTGGTCATCGAACGAGAACGACTTGGCAGGCTGGCCCTCGAGTGCGAGGACGACCGATTGGCCGTCCTCGTCAGCCGCCATCCACACGTCGAGCTCAACTGACTGACCCCAGATGGTGAGCGCATCCGCTCCGGTCATGTCCACGGCCCCTCGAGGGCACGTTCGGCGTCGCTGCTCTTCCGCTGCCACCGTTCGAGCTGCTTGTCCCAGAGTCGCGCCCGGCGGTCGCCCTCACGACGATCACGACCGGTCACAGCACCGGCGAACGAGAGCAACTGGTCGAAGTAGTCGCGTTCGCCGTCCGGATACCACGTCACCCCCGGTCCGAGCTGCTCGACCAGGCGCCCCACTCGCGGGTACCGCAGCGACATCGCGTCGTTCGCAGGCCCTCCGGGGACCCGATCGTGCACCAGGACCGCATGCCGATCGAGGAGGTCGAGGTCGAGGGGAACGTCCACGAGGGCGCCGTACGCCTGCCTCTCCGGAGGGGGGTTGCCCGTTCTGGTGTCGATCCGACCGTCGATCCGGCTGTTCAGGATGAAACGGTGTTCCGCACCGACCTGCGCATCGACCGCAGGGTCCAGGACGTCCACGACGAGTGCGAGCGCTGCCGCTCTCGACACCAGCCGCTCGATCGGTGTGCCGACCCAGGAACCCTGTTCGACGCCGTCCAGGGGGATCTCGAGACGGCCGCGCTCGTCGAAACGTCGGGCTGCGATCGGGCCGACTCGGATGAAGCGTGGTGCGCTCGTCTCAGTCATCGGTCGGAAGGAGTGCGCGCCCGGCGTGCCGCCAAGCGAGGGGCAGCGCATCTGGACTGTCGACCACCGTGACCTCGGGGTGCGGGCGCGGTCCGAGCGCGGCCGCGGCCCGAGTACACCAGGCGTCGGGGTCGGGGTCGAGCACGACGCAGAGCGTGCGCGCATCGGCGCCCGTGGTGAGCAGCTTCCACGCTGAGTCGGCTCCGGACTCCCGCGAGGTGATCTCGGCCCAGATGCCGGCCGCCGCCGTGAGCCGAAGGGCCCGTACGTGTTCCGGGGGGATGCTCAACAGGCCGTGGCCACGACGCTTCGGGTCGACGACCGGGAGCCCCTCGACATGGCCGTCCGCGGCGTCGACCTGCACAGCGGCACTCCCTCTCCGTTCGTCGTCGACGAGCGACTGCCGGGAGACCGGCCGGGTGGTGGTTCCGCGGCTGGCAGGGCGGTCGTCGGCCACCGAGTAGGCGAAGACCGACGAACGACCCCGGTCGAACGGCACGGTCAGAGGGCTCCCCGTGGTGTCGACCGCCAGGTGCAGCTCGTCAGGGACGGGCGTCGCCGGCATTGTCCGACGCACCACGCTCAGGCGCTCTCGTAGAAAGGCTCAGCCTCGTCCTGCATCCAGGTGGTGAACTCGTCGCGGTCGTTCGTGAAGACCGCGTCCACGGAGAATCCGGTCTCGTGGTCCCGCGCGGCCTGCCCGATCGTGTCGACCGCGGCTCGCCGGGTGTCCGGGCTGTCGGGGTCGAGGTCGACCCCGATGACGAGTCCGGGCTGCTGGTCGCCCACCGAGGCCCACGCACGACGTGCTGCGTGGACGGCGGGGACCTGGCGCAATCGAGACGCGAGCGCCTCGAGGAACGCAGTCGGCTCCGCCGCGGGGTGGCCGATCCGGATCCGGGTGCCGGCCGTCAGTCGCGTCGAGCCCTCGGCAGCCTGACGCAGGGTCTCGGCGTGGACGGGGAGACCGAGGTCACCGCCGGGGTTGACGGCGAACCCGACGTGGTCCGGGACGGCGCCGAGGAGGGTACGGGCGGGGACGGTGTCGAGTTCACCGGCCGCCGAGGCAGCGGACGCCTGGTCGGTGGAGGTGAACACCGTGACGTACGCGCGGTTGTCGATCGAGAGGACGTCGAGCGAACGTCCGCCATCGGGCGTGGGCACCGTCGGCACGACGAGGTCCGAGTCGAGGAGCCGATCGAGGAACGAGCTGATCCCCGTCTCGTTCCGGCTCGCCGCGAGCAGGACTTGTTCCAGGTCGTTCGTGGGGAAGGTCACGGGTCCTCGATCAGCGGCCGGTGACCGGCAGGGTGGCCGGTCGGTTCAGGGCATCATCCCATGGCAGGCCGAGGCGCTTGGCGGCCTCTTCTTGGGTGCCGAAGGCGTTGCGCGGCAGGTAGACCTGCTCCTTGCCGCCGGGCGTCTGCTGGAAGGCGTTGCCGTAAAGCGTCTGGTCGGTCTCGTGGTTCCACGACATCGACGACTGCGGTGCGGCGGGACCTTCGTAGACACGGGTGCCGACGGGCATGTCCGCCTTGAGGTACTGGTCGGCCTGCGGGAGAGGCGTGTTGATGCCCGGCGTGTTCGGATCGGCGTTCCACTCGGGCCGCAGGGCGAACTCCTGCTGGGTCGCGAAGGGTCCCGTTGGCTCGGTCTTCCCCCAGAACTCGCCGATCGGGTACCGCGAACCGCTGTTGACGCTGCGGTAGAGCGTGGTCTCGCGGTTGGTGACGAGGACCTCGCTGTAGGTGCTCGACCGGAAGGTGTCCGCCGTGTTCGCGACCTCGCCGCTGAGCGGCCCCCGCTCGACGGGCGTCCATCGGTGCACGACGATGTTGCCCTGGTCGGTGAACTGCCCGCCGCGCAGCCGATGGATCGTGGTGCGAGCCGCGAGGTAGGCGTCTTGGAACCGATCGGAACGAGCAGCGCTCAGGGCGAATCCGTCAACCTTCTGCCCGAACCGGTAAGCAGCCCGGCTCGCGGCCGAACCAGCGATTCGGGAAGCTCCGCCCGCGAGTGTCCGGACGACCCGGACCGCGCGGAGCGATCCGACCGCTTCCACCGACCTGGCGATGGCGGTTGCTGCCCGCGTTCCCTTGAGCGCGGCCGCCGCAGCACCGCCTGCGGGCACACAGTCGAGGAGGGCGAAGGCGAGGTCCCATCCGTCGGCTTTGCCCTGGCTCATCTTGTACAACGTGTCGGCGAGGACCACGAGTGCGATCGCGGCGATGACCAGGGTCCATGGTCCGGGGATGATCATCGCGATGATCCCGCCGACGGCGACGACGACCTTCGCGACCGACACGATCGTCTCCCACGTTTCGGAGCCGAACACCTTGTCCCAGAACGACTGCTTCCCCAGCCCCGCGTCGGCGGCGTCACCGATCTTCGTCGCGGTCCGCCGCTCTGCGTCTTCCCAGTCACCCTTCGCGTCGGCGACGAGGCGTTTCGCGGCATCGATCCGGGACTGCGCCGCGGCGATGTCCCCCTGCGCACTCGACACGGAGCCCTGTGCGACGGACGTGTTGTCGGTCGCTGCCCGCAACTGCGCCGGCGTGGGCACGTCCACCCCGTCGGGCACGTCGGAGCCGGCCGGGTACCGGTCCGCGACCTGCGACAACGACCGGGCGGCGCTCTGGTAGTGGGTCAGGGTCGCTTGCGCGTCCGACAGCCGGTCCTGCGCGGCGGTGAGGTCACCGGCGGCGTCCTTCGCGTCCGCCAACGCACCATCGGCACGGTACTGGGTGTCATCGACCACGTCTGCCCACCCCGACAACGCCGACGCGGCCAACGCGTAACTGTCGACGAGTTTGGACAGGTCCGACGGGGTGTCCTGGATCGCGTCGACGAACACGTCCGCCGCCTCGCCCTCCCAGTCGGTCAACCACCCCGACCCCTTCACCGAGTTCAACCGGGTCGACGCGTCGGAGGCGGCGTCGGAGATGCGCTGGTACTCCCGACTCATCATCCGGATCGTCGCCGGGTCCCCCTTGACCGGGTCACCACCCTGATCGACCACATCCCACCCAGACGGCCGCACCATCATCCCTCCCCAGGTCTCGATGCGATGCGAGCCTAGCAGCCCGACATATCAGCCGGACACGATGGCGACCATCTTCATCCACACGATCCCCTCCCGCGTCTCCGGGCCGTACATCGTGTCTCGGACCTTCGTAGACCAGTGGCTCACCGACGTGGTCCGGCTGCGGGGGCACCCCTTCGCGGTACCGCTGACGCGGTCAGATCGCGTTGTCGGCACTGTCGGGGGCTTCCGCCAGGATCCGCTGACCGTGTTCGCTGAGCTGCGACTCGATGCTCGTGTTGAGTAGGCGTTCCTGGTCGGATCGTCCCCGAGTGATCAGCCGAGCTGCACCTCGTCCACCAGCCCGACCACCGGCTCCGCCCGCAGGGTGTGCCCGCCGAAGACCACGGTGTCCCCCGGCGCGACGACGGTGCGTTGAGCGGGGGCGAGCATGACCGCCGGGAACCCGGGGCGACGGAGCTCGGCTCCGTTCGCCGAGCCCGCGTCGAGGACCCAGAACGACCCCTCGGCTCCGAAGCCGAACTCGAGGTGCGTGCGGCTGAGCAGGCGTTCCGGATCGTCGAGGGCGATGACGTGGTCGTGCGCGCCCCCCGGGTGCGTGCTCGCCGGGTCGCGGCCGATGAGGCCGGAGCCCGACACCGTGACCCGCCGCTCGTCGTCGAGCACGAGGACCGCTCCGGGCCGCTGTCGTGCCGGCGCACCGCCCCGCCCGACCGCGGCCCCGCCGAGGGGCCGGCCGGGGAGCTGCGCGACGGTCGCCCGCACCCGGTCGGCGGACGCGCGCGGTGCCGGGGGCGGTGTGGTGACCACGCGGGCGAGTTCGCCACGTTCGGCCATCCGGGCGAGGTCGGCCTCGGTGACGTGCTCGACGACGGGCTCGGCGGGCTTCCGACGGCGGCGGAACGGCCAGATGCGCATCAGCGGACTCCGTCGGACCCGGCAGCCGAGTCGAGCAGTTCGAAGGTGTCGGTCACGGTCTCGAACAGCTCGAGCAGCGGCTCGGCGAGGTCGGTCGCCGGGGAGGAGACGCTCACGAGGGCGACCTGGCCGTCGGCGGGGACGAACGTCTGCATGAGCACGACGTCGAAGGAACCGCGGTCGTCCGGCGCCTGCACGGTCGAGGTCCCCCACACCCGCGGGACGCGTCCCGCCCTGGGGAGGTCGTGCACGTCGACGTGCATGCCCGCGTCGTTCCCGCCGAGCGCAGCGACGTGGTCGATCAGGGAGCCGGTCGGGTCGTCCTGGTCGCCGGGTGCGGGGAGCACCGTCACCGTCAGGGCACCGGAGACGACGCCGTCCTCGCTCGGTTCCGCGAACGCTGCGCAGTACCGCGCACCGCTGTCCCACGCGGAACGGGCGAACCGCCGCAGGACGCGGACGATCTCGGTGCGGTGGTCCCAGAGCTCGCGGTGTTCGGCGATGCGGTCCTGGACGAGGGTGCTGATGCGGTCGTCGCGGCGGTCGGGCTCGACCGGCAGCTCGAACCAGGACCGCGGGACCGTGATGGCGAAGTGGTCGACCGGCATGCCCGTCACCGTACCGTGTGGTGCTTCCCCGCCGCCCGCCGCATCGCCCGCACCAGCAGCGGCCCGGGCAACCGGAGGAGCACCCCCGGCACGACCCGTCGCACCGCGCGGAGCCGACGGACGGCACGTTCGTACCGCCGACGTTCGCGCGGCCCCCACGCGAACCCGTACTCGGCACGGAGCCGATCGGGCAGCATCCCGACGGTGACGACCCGCACGAGCGGCATCGCGACCCGCACCCACCACGGCGCGGCGCGCGGGTGCAGGAGGTCACGCACGACCCCGCGGGCGTCGTCGGTCACGGTCAGCCGGTCGAGCGACTCCGACCAGTACCGGTCGAACGCGGCGACGGACCCGGGCCACCGCGACGGCGGCACGCGGAGCGCGGTCCCGATGGGGGCGTAGGCGGCGAGGACCTCCTCGGCACGGTCGCCGAACCGCTCCGCGCCGAAGCGCCGGTGCGCCAGTCGGGCCGAGTCGAACAGGGTCGCCGCGACCCAGAGCTGTCGGTCGACGTCGTCGGCACCCGCGACGGGCACGTGCGCGCGATCGACGAACGCGGCGGCGAGGGCGGCGTCCGCGGGCGTCCCGGAGACGACGGCGGAGACGAAGGCGAGCGTGTGCGCGAGCCGCTGCTGCGGCCGCCGCGCGAAGTCGGAGTGGCGTCGGACGCCCGCGGCGACGACGGGGTCGGCGATCTGCAGCAGGATGGCGCGGCCGCCGGCCGCGACCGGGGTGCTGTCGGCGAGCAGGTCGCGCAGTTCGCGGTCGCGACCAGCGGTCGGACGGGAGGCGCGGTGCGGGTCGTGCGCCGTGCCTCCCGTCCGACCGGGACGGACGTGGCGCTCAGCGCTCACGCCGGGACCGACGCGCCCGCGCGCGGGCCGCCGCCACATCCGCCCAGACCGCCGCACCGAGCGCGACGGTGCCGAGGGCGAGCGCCCCCACGAGGAACCCCGAGCTGCCGACCTCGCCCTGCGCTGCCGTGAGGAGTGCGACGACGAGCCAGACGGCCGGCAGCGGCCACACCGCGCCGGAGCCGCCGACCACCGCGGCCAGCACCCCGGCGACGAGCAGTACGACCCACCCCGCGTTCGTCGCCGTGCAGCCGGGCCCCGCGGTCTGCGGCCCGCAGGCCGTCAGGCCCGAGCGGACGCCGGTGTGCGCCGCGGACGCGATCAGCAGGAGGCCGGCGACCGCCAGGAGCCGTGCCGCGCCGGGGTACCGACGCAGATGCTGCCGGAGCCGGGTGATCACGCTGCGATGCTAGCGAGTGCATCCCCTCGTGCACGGTCTGGCGTCAGAGCGGCTTGGTGCCGAGGTCGTCGCCGAGGTCCGGGTGGTCCTCGTCGCCGTCGTGCTCCCACAGGTCGGGCGATCCCTCTGCGGGCGCGCCGCCGGTCGGGCCGTCGTCGGTACCGTCGCCCGGCTGGGGCTCGACGGTCTCGCCCGCGACGGCGTCGTTCGTGACGGTCTCGAGGGACTCCTCGCGCTCGTCCACCTCGTAGGGGCCGGTGTGCTCGGTGTCCACGTCGTCGCCGCGCAAGCCCTCGGTGTCGAAGCCGTCGTTCGGGGTGGTGCCGGGGTCGCTCATGGTGTTCCTCTCGTCGTGTGGGTGTCCTGTCTACGCGCCACGCCTAGGCGGACACGAAGCGGACGTCGCCGTGGTCGTCGCTCGACGCGTCGTCGAGCCCGAGCTGCTGCGCGAGACCCTGCTCGTCGGTCGCTCCCCAGCGCTCGACGATCTTGCCGTCGCGGAACTTCGCGACCTGGATGCCGCGGACCTCGAACGACTTCCCGGTGGGCTCGTGTCCCTGGAACGGCCCGGTGTGGGTGCCGCGGATCGTGAACACCGCGGTGACGAAGTCGTCGGTGACGACCAGCGGGTCCGGGGTCAGCTCGAGGTCCGGGAACGCCGTCGTGAAGTCCTGCCAGAAGTCGACGATGCCGGCGAGCCCGGGGGCCTGGTCGGGCGCCGGGTCGTGGTCGACGACGTCCTCCGCCCAGACCTCGCCGAAGCGGTCGAACGCGCGGTCCTGGATGATGCCGCCGAGGCGTTCCTGTGCGGCCTGGTTGACGTCGGTGCTCATGTGGTGTTCCTCTCGTCGTGGTCCTCCTGCGTACGCGACGGCCGTCGGAGGAACGGGACGGTACGGGGGACAGGTGTCCGGTGCGCGCACCGGACCGGCCTGGAGGCACGGGGAGCGGCCCGGGTTCGGGTCGCGTTCACCCCATGGTCACCTCCGCGACACGACGCCGGTGCATGCTCTGGCGTGCTCGGGGGAGTGGAGCGCGGTCGCCGACGGGTGGTCGAGCGGCCGCGCCTTCCCCCGCCCGAGCGACGAGAGCCGGGCGTCAGACGCGCTCGAGCAGGTGGCGCTCCTCGACGTCCGCGATGCCGAGGGTCCTGTACCCCGCGGACTCGAAGAACACCGTCACGCGGTCGTCCTCGGTGCTCATCACGGTGCCGCGGCCCCACGTGGCGTGCTCGACGGCCGACTCCGGCGGCCAGACGTCGTCGTGCGCCCCGTCGGCGCCGTGCGCGGCGTCCTCGTAGGCGGTGCCGGACGTGCACGTGTCGCAGTTGCCGCACGGCTCCGCGAGCTCGTCGCCGAAGTACCCGAGGAGGAACTGGCGACGGCACCCGAGCGTCTCGGCGAACCGGCGCATCATCGCGATGCGGGACTGCTCGACCTCCTCACGCTGGTCGGCACGCTCCGACGCCGCCTTCGCTGCCGCGGCCGCGCTGGTGGGCCCGCCGTCGACCCGCGCCAACCCGTCGGGTCCGTCGTCGAGCGCACCCGCCTCGACCAGGGTGTTCGCGGCGCGGGCTGCCGTGCGGGACGACAGGCCCGACGCGTCCGCGACGGCCGAGCGGGGGATCGACCCGGTCGTGGGCACGGCGTCGAACACGGCGCGCAGTGACGCGGGCCTCGGGGTCCCGGAGGCGAAGAAGCGGCGGAGGCCGAGGTCCTCGGAGCGGTAGTGCAGCGTCGCGGTGGCCGGCTGGCCGTCACGTCCGGCACGACCGATCTCCTGGTAGTGGGCGTCGACGGACTCGGCGACGTCGGCGTGCAGGACGAAGCGGACGTCGGGCTTGTCGATGCCCATGCCGAACGCACTCGTCGCGACCACGACGTCGAGCTCGCCGTCGTGGAAGGCGTGCAGCACGGCCTCGCGGTCCTTCACCCGCATGCCGGCGTGGTACGGCCGGGCGTCCTTGCCCCGCGCGCGGAGAGCGTCGGCGTACTCGTCGGTCTCGCGACGGGTGGCGACGTACACGATGCCGGTGCCGGTCGCCGCGGCTGCCTGCTCGACGACGGCCGAGCGCTTGTCGTCGGCGTCGGCGTACCGCTCGACCTCGATGCGGATGCCGGGGCGGTCGAAGCCCGCGGCCAGCACCACCGGGTCCCGCATGCCGAGCCGGGCGATGACGTCGTCACGGACCGGAGCCGAGCCGGTCGCCGTCAGGGCGAGGACCGGCGGACGCCCGAGGCGCTCGGCAGCCTCACCGAGCGCGAGGTACGCGGGACGGAAGTCGTGCCCCCACGACGACACGCAGTGCGCCTCGTCGACCGTGAGGAGCGCGACGCCGGCGTCGGCGAGGCGTTCGACGACCTCGTCCTTCGCGAGCTGTTCCGGCGCGAGGAACACGTAGCGGACGTCCCCGGCGGCGATGGCGTCCCACGCGTCGGCGACTTCGGACGCCGAGACGGTCGCGTTGATCGTCACGGCGGCCGGCGCGTCCGGGTGCGACCGCAGCCCGACGACCTGGTCCTGCTGCAGCGACACCAGCGGCGACACCACGACGACCAGCCCGTCCAGGGCGAGGCCGGCGACCTGGTAGATCGCGGACTTGCCCGAGCCGGTCGGCATCAGCGCCAGGGCGTCACGGCCGCGGAGCACGGCGTCGATGACCGTTGCCTGGGCGTCTCGGAGGTCCCAGCCGAAGACGTCGGCGGCGCGGGTACGGAGTGCGGTGTCCATCGCGTCCACCGTGCCGGAGCGGTCCTGGGGGCACCTGCGGCAGTGCGCGCTGCGGCCAGCGCGCACCAGGGGCGATCCGTGCCTCCCGGTCGACCGCCAGTGAGCGGTCCGCACCCGCGCGCACCGCGCGTCCACCTGCCGGCGCTAGGCTGACCCGCGGCCGTTGTCTCGACATCGAGCGACCCTCGATGTGGAGTGTGGCAACCAGGTGACCGATGCCGATCGCACGGAACGTGCGGGAAGAAGAACAGCGTGGATCTTTTCGAGTACCAGGCCAGGGACCTCTTCGAGTCCTACGGCGTCCCCGTCCTCCAGGGGATCATCGCCGACACCCCTGAGGAGGCGAAGGCAGCGGCCGAGAAGATCGGCGGCGTGGTCGTCGTCAAGGCGCAGGTGAAGGTCGGCGGTCGCGGCAAGGCCGGCGGCGTCAAGGTCGCGAAGACCCCGGACGAGGCGTACGAGCACGCGCAGGCGATCCTCGGCCTCGACATCAAGGGCCACACCGTCCAGCGCGTGATGATCGCCCAGGGTGCGGACATCGCCGAGGAGTTCTACTTCTCCGTGCTGCTCGACCGGGCGAACCGCTCCTACCTGAGCCTCGTGAGCGTCGAGGGCGGCATGGAGATCGAGCAGCTCGCCGTCGAGAAGCCCGAGGCACTGGCCCGGGTCGAGGTGAACCCGCTGACCGGCATCAACCAGGAGGCGGGCGAGGACATCGCACGCCAGGCCGGCTTCCCGGACGACCTCGTCCCGCAGGTCGCCGCCGTCTTCGCGAAGCTCTACGACGTCTTCGCCGGCGAGGACGCCACCCTGGTCGAGGTCAACCCCCTCGTCCGCACCGGCGACGGCCAGATCCTCGCGCTCGACGGCAAGGTCTCGCTCGACGACAACGCCGAGTTCCGCCACGAGGGCCACGCGCAGCTCGAGGACACCGCCAGCGAGGACCCGCTCGAGGCCAAGGCGAAGCAGCACGGCCTCAACTACGTCAAGCTCGACGGCGAGGTCGGCGTCATCGGCAACGGCGCCGGACTCGTCATGTCGACGCTCGACGTCGTCGCCTACGCCGGTGAGCGCCACGGCGGCGTGAAGCCCGCGAACTTCCTCGACATCGGTGGCGGCGCCTCGGCCGAGGTCATGGCGAACGGCCTCGACGTCATCCTCGGCGACCCGCAGGTGAAGAGCGTCTTCGTGAACGTCTTCGGCGGCATCACCGCCTGCGACGCCGTCGCGAACGGCATCGTCGCCGCGCTCGGCATCCTCGGCGACTCGGCGACCAAGCCGCTCGTCGTGCGCCTCGACGGCAACAACGTGGACGAGGGTCGCCGGATCCTGGCGGAGGCGGCACACCCGCTCGTCACCGTCGCCGCGACCATGGACGATGCGGCCGAGAAGGCCGCCGAGCTCGCCGCGGCCGCGGCGTAAGGAGCCTGCAGAACAATGTCGATCTTCCTCATCAAGGACTCGAAGGTCATCGTCCAGGGCATCACCGGCGGCGAGGGCACGAAGCACACCGCGCTCATGCTCAAGGCCGGCACGAACGTCGTCGGCGGGGTCAACGCCCGCAAGGCCGGCACGACCGTCACGCACGGCGACGTCGAGCTCCCGGTCTTCGGGTCCGTCCGCGAGGCCGTGGACACCACCGGCGCCGACGTCTCGATCGTCTTCGTGCCGCCGGCGTTCGCGAAGGACGCCGTCATGGAGGCCATCGACGCCGAGGTCCCGCTCGTCGTCGTCATCACCGAGGGCATCCCCGTGCAGGACTCCGCGGAGTTCTGGGCGCACGCCAAGGCCCTCGGCGGGAAGACCCGGATCATCGGCCCGAACTGCCCCGGCATCATCACGCCGGGGGAGTCGCTCGTCGGCATCACCCCGGCGACGATCACGGGCAAGGGCCCGATCGGTCTCGTCTCGAAGTCGGGCACCCTGACCTACCAGATGATGTACGAGCTCCGTGACCTCGGCTTCTCGACCGCCATCGGCATCGGCGGCGACCCGGTCATCGGCACGACGCACATCGACGCGCTCGCCGCGTTCGAGGCCGACCCCGAGACCGAGGCCATCGTCATGATCGGCGAGATCGGTGGCGACGCCGAGGAGCGCGCCGCCGACTACATCAAGGCGCACGTCACGAAGCCGGTCGTCGGCTACGTCGCGGGCTTCACGGCGCCCGAGGGCAAGACCATGGGCCACGCGGGCGCGATCGTGTCGGGTTCCGCGGGCACGGCCGAGGCGAAGAAGCAGGCGCTCGAGGCCGCCGGGGTCAAGGTCGGCAAGACGCCGTCCGAGACCGCGGCGCTCCTGCGCGAGGTGGTCGCCGCCGCGAAGGCGTAGCGGGTCCGTCGGACCGCGGGTCCGTCGACACGGTCGGGAGGCACGGTGCGGGTTCGCGCCGTGCCTCCCGTCGTTCCCGCCCCACGGCACGTACCCTGGCCCGGATGAACCGCCTGGGAACCGCCGTGCTCGCCGCGATCGAGGGGATCGTGACGGTCGGCGTGGGCGTCGGGATCGCGCTCGTGCCGCTCACGCTCCTGTGGGGCTTCGAGTACGGGCTGCAGGTCGACTGGGACGTCTTCTGGAAGGCGACCGGCAGCGTGTGGCTCGTCGGGCACGGGGTCGACGTCACGTTCGTGCTCGGTTCCGCCACCGCGAAGGCGTCCGGGGTGAGTGGGGCGTCCGCACCGATCCACGTCACGGTCGCGGCGCTCGGGTTCGCGATCGTCACCGCCTGGCTCGGGGCCCGTGCCGGGCGCCGGTTCGCCGAGACCGCGCACCGCACCACCGGCGTGCTCGTCGGCACCGCGGTCGTGGCCGTCCTCGGCCTCCTGATCGCCCTGTCGTCCACGTCGACGGCCACGCAGCCGAGCACGTGGCAGGCCGTCGTGCTCCCCGCGCTGTGGTTCGGCATCCCCGCCTTCGCCGCCTCCGAGCTGTGCCGCGTGCGGCGGATGCTCCCGGCGGACGCGGTGTCGCAGCGGGCGATCGACCTCGTGCAGCGCATCCCCGCGGTGTGGCGTGCGGTCATCGCGTTCGGGCTCCGCGCCGGGACGGCCGTCACCGCCGTGGTGGTCGGGATCGCCGGTGTCGTCGTCGCCTTCCTGCTGTTCGGGTCCTTCGCCGAGGTCATCACCCTCTACGAGCGCTCGCACGCCGGTGTCGTCGGGGGCGTCGCCCTGACCGTCGGCCAGCTCGCGTTCGTCCCGGACCTCGTGGGGTGGGCGACCGCGTGGCTCGTCGGACCCGGCTTCGCGATCGGGACCGGGTCGAGCGTCTCGCCGATCGGCACAGCGCTCGGTCCGATCCCCGGGCTACCGGTGTTCGGCGCGCTGCCCGCGTCCGGGCACACCTTCGGCCTCGTCTGGGTCTTGGTGCCCGTCGTCGCCGGGTTCGCGGTCGCCGGCATGCTCCGGCCCCGGCTCGTGCGTGCGCTCGGCGCGCAGGACTCGGCGCTGTACCGGGCGCTCGGCGGCGTGGCGGCCGGCGTCGTCGCCGGGGTGCTGACCGGAGGGGTCGCATGGCTGTCCTCCGGGTCCTTCGGACCGGGACGGCTCGCCGACGTCGGGCCGGACGGACTGGTCGTGGGCCTCGTCGCCGCGCTCGAGGTCGGCGTCCCGGCCGCGGTGGCGCTCGCGATCGGGAGCGACCTGGTGCGCCTGCCCGCGCGACGTGAGCGGTGGACCGAGACCGAGGACGACCCGGTCGAGCCCGAGGAGTCGCTGCTGGCGGCCCTCGACCGCGCCGGAGCCGTGCGGAGCACCGACAGCCACCGGTTCGTGGTCCGCGAGACCCACGGAGCTCACGGAGTCCCCGGCGAGCCCGACGAGCACAGCAAGCACGACGAGCACGACGAGCACCACGAGCACGCCGAGCACGCCGAGCACCTCCGCGTGGCCGGCGCCGGACCGTCCGCCCTGACCGAGCCGATCACCGACGACGATGCCGCCGCAGACGCGCCGCCCGCGCGCCGGACCGGCCTGGCGGAGCCGAGCCGTGCCTCCCGGTCGGCCGCCGATGCGCAGCACCCAGCCGGCCCCGACGCAGCCGCAGCCGCAGCCGCAGCCGCATCCGACCCCGACGCCGACGTCGCCCTGCCGGACTGGGCCCGCACCGACGCCGTGGCCAGCGAGCGCGTCACGCCGACACCCGCAGCGGGCCCGCAGCGCGCGCGCACCGCTCTGAGGGACCGGCTCCGCGACGCCGCGGGCGACGTGCGCGACCGGGCCGGGGCCCTCCGCGACCGCGTGACCGGCGCCGACGCCGAGGCGCAGCGGCGCCCCGTCGACGACGAGCCGCTCCCGACGGCGCCCGGTACCGAGCCGCAGCCCGCGTTCCCGTGGAGCACCGAGGAGTTCGTGGCGGGTCGCGACGACGTCGACGACGACGCGGCGACGGCTCCCGCCGCCTCGGCACCGGCCCGTCCGGGATGGGACGCGACCGACCAGATCCCCGAGGACGAACTGCCCTGGTGGCGGCGGCCGAAGTCGGAGTAGTGCGCCCCGACGCCCCGCTAGGCTGGACACCGTGCTCGAACTGGTCGTCCTGATCTCCGGTACCGGGTCGAACCTCCGAGCGCTGCTCGAGGCGACCACGGACGCCGAGTACCCCGCCCGCGTCGTCGCGATCGGGGCCGACCGCGACGCCGAGGGACTCGGCCTCGGCGAGGAGTTCTCGATCCCCACGTTCACGGTGCCGTACTCCCGCTACGCCAGCCGTGCCGAGTGGGGCGCCGCGCTCGCCGAGCAGATCCGCCCGTGGACGCCCGACCTCCTCGTGCTCTCCGGGCTGATGCGGCTGCTGCCGCCGGCCGTGGTCGCCGAGTTCTCCCCGGCGATCATCAACACCCACCCGGCGTACCTGCCCGAGTTCCCCGGCGCCCACGGCGTGCGGGACGCCCTCGCTGCCGGAGTGACGGAGACCGGCGCGAGCGTCATCGCGGTCGACGACGGCGTCGACTCGGGTCCGATCCTCGCCCAGGAGCGCGTCCCGGTGCTGCCGGGCGACACCGAGTCGACGCTGCACGACCGCATCAAGCCGGTCGAGCGCCGCCTCCTCATCCAGACCGTCCTCGACATCGCCAACGGCACCATCGACCTGAAGGGTTCACCGACCACATGAGCGTGCACGCCGCCGACCCCGCCCTGTACCGCGACCGCGACGTGGTGCCCGTGCGCCGCGCACTCGTCTCGGTGTCCGACAAGTCCGGCCTGCTGGAGCTCGCCGGGGCGCTCGCCGAGTCCGGGGTCGAGATCGTGTCGACGGGTTCGACCGCACAGACGATCCGCGACGCGGGCTTCGCGGTGACGGACGTCTCGAGCGTGACCGGGTTCCCGGAGTCCCTCGACGGTCGGGTGAAGACCCTGCACCCGTCGGTGCACGCGGGCCTCCTCGCCGACCTGCGGCTCGAGTCGCACGAGCAGCAGCTCGCCGAGCTCGGCATCGAGGCCTTCCAGCTCGTCGTCGTGAACCTCTACCCGTTCGTCGAGACCGTGGCGTCCGGTGCCGACGCCGCGACGGTGGTCGAGAACGTCGACATCGGCGGGCCGGCGATGGTCCGCGCGTCGGCGAAGAACCACCCGAACGTGGCGATCGTCGTGTCGCCGTCGTCCTACGCCGAGGTCGTCGAGGCCGTCCGTGCGGGCGGGACGACGCTCGAGCTGCGGAAGCGCCTGGCGGCGCAGGCGTTCGCGCACACGGCCGCGTACGACACCGCGGTGGCGTCGTACTTCGCCTCCGACGTCGTCGGGGCCGCAGCCGCCGACCAGGAGGCCCGTGCGGACTTCCCGGAGCGCCTCACGCTCGACGGGGGGCTGGCCTCGACCCTCCGCTACGGCGAGAACGCGCACCAGCGTGCGGCGCTGTACCGCTCCGAGCACGGCACCGGCATCGCGCAGGCGACGCAGCTGCACGGCAAGGAGATGTCGTACAACAACTACGTCGACGCTGACGCGGCGGTCCGGGCGGCCTACGACTTCACCGAGCCCGCCGTCGCGGTCATCAAGCACGCGAACCCCTGCGGCATCGCGGTCGCCCCGACCGACGCGTCGGACCCGATCGCCTCCGCCCACGCCGCCGCGCACGCCTGCGACCCGCTGTCGGCGTTCGGCGGTGTCATCGCGGCGAACCGTCCGGTGACGCTCGGGATGGCCGAGACCGTCGCCGACATCTTCACCGAGGTCGTCGTGGCGCCGGCGTTCGACCCCGAGGCGCTCGAGGTCCTGTCGCGCAAGAAGAACATCCGCCTCGTCCAGCTGCCCGCCGACTTCGCCCTCGCGCCGCAGGAGGTCAAGCAGGTGTCCGGCGGCTTCCTCGTGCAGGACGCCGACCGCTTCGACGGCTTCGACCAGTCCACGTGGACGCTGGTGTCCGGCGAACCCGCCGACGAGCAGACCCTGGCCGACCTGGCGTTCGCGTGGAAGGCGTGCCGCGCGGTGAAGTCGAACGCGATCCTGCTGGCGAACGCCGGCGCGAGCGTCGGTGTCGGCATGGGCCAGGTCAACCGCGTCGACTCGTGCCACCTGGCCGTCGACCGGGCCGGGGACCGCGCTGCCGGATCGGTCGCCGCGTCGGACGCGTTCTTCCCGTTCGCGGACGGCCTGCAGGTCCTGCTCGACGCCGGGGTCCGGGCGGTCGCCCAGCCCGGCGGGAGCATGCGCGACGACGAGGTCATCGCCGCGGCGAAGGCCGCCGGGGTCACGATGTACCTGACGGGTGAGCGCCACTTCTTCCACTGAGTCGAACAACCGGCAACTCCGGAAAACGCTTGCGCTCCATGATCGACTGTGAATAGTCTGTAAGGCTCCGCGACAGGCAGCCGACGACCCCCAGCAGGAGACTGTGCGGGACCGGCGGCGCGGCGGACACAACGGTGACGAAGACGACGACTGGAGTGACGATGCACACGACGACCCGGACCACGGCCATGGCAGCCCGTGCGGACCTCGTGCGCACCGTGGGGACCGCTCCCGACGCACGACCGCGCATCGCACCCGCGGCCGTCGCGCCGTACCCGTTCGCGGGTACGCCCGTCGGCACGGCACCGCTGTCCGCGTAGGGCTGCTCCCACAGCCAGCGACGAGCCGCCGGGACCCCGGCGACGACGAGCACGCGACGAGCCGCCGGGACACCACCGGCGACGACGAGCACGGGCGCACGCGAGCCCACGCCTGCACCCGGGGACGACCACGTCGCCCCCGGCGCACTCCGACCGACCCGACGCCGCACGACCAGCGGCGGTGGGCGGCCCCGACGCGGCACACCGGACCCACCGACCAGGTGGGGGCGGCCCGCGACCCGGCCACCCGCTCGGCCGACGACCACCACGCAACGGACACCGGGCCTCCAGGCCGGCAGCTGCGACCGCAGCGACCGCCCGGGGACCGGCACGACGCACGAGGACGCAACGCATGTCCAAGACGCCAGACCAGGCGCGCCCGTCCACCGACCGACCCTCGACCGTCCGCGCGATCGCGCGGATCCTCCCCTACGTGCGGCCCTACCAGGGGCGGCTCATCGGCGGCATGTTCGCCGCCATGGGCGCCTCGCTGGTGGCGCTCGCCATCCCCTACGTCCTGCAGTGGCTCGTCGACGGCCCGCTGTCCTCGAAGGACGCCGCACAGATCTGGCCGGCGGGCCTGGGCGTCCTGGCGCTCGGCGCGCTCGAGGCGTTCTTCATCGCCTCCCGTCGCCGGCTCGTGATGCGCCCGTCGACGCGCATCGAGACGAGCATGCGCAACGCCCTGTACGCGAAGCTGCAGGACCTGCCCGTCGCGTTCCACGACCGCTGGGAGTCCGGCCAGCTGCTGTCCCGCTCGGTGTCCGACCTGTCGCTCATCCGCCGGTGGCTGGCGTTCGGCGTCGTCCTGCTCGTGGTGAACATCGTCACGATCATCGTCGGCTTCGTCGTGCTGTTCACCTTCGGGTGGCTGCTCGGGCTGGTGTTCCTCGTCGCATCGATCCCGCTCTGGGTCAACGGCCTGCTGTTCGAGCGGAAGTACTCGGTCGTCGCACGGCGCAGCCAGGACCAGGTCGGTGACCTCGCCACGAGCGTCGAGCAGTCCGTGCACGGCATCCGCGTGCTCAAGGCGTTCGGCCGCGGCCGCTCGAAGCTCGACGAGTTCAGCGAGCAGGCGGAGGCGCTGCGCGGCACCGAGATCGAGAAGGCGAAGGCGATCGCGGGCATCTGGCTCTGGCTGCTGCTCGTGCCGGACGTCGCGTTCGCGCTCTGCCTGCTGGCGGGCATCTACCTGGCGAGCCAGGGCCAGCTCACAGTGGGTCAGCTCTTCGCGTTCTTCGCGACGGCGACGGTGCTGCGGTTCCCGATCGAGTCGATCGGCTTCCTGCTCTCGATGACGTTCGACACCCGTACGGCGGTCGACCGGTTCTTCGAGGTCATGGACTCCGAGAACACCATCCAGGACCCGCAGGAGCCGGAGACCATCGCCGAGCCGCACGGTGCGCTGTCCTTCAACGCGGTGCACTTCCGCTACCAGGACTCGCCCGCGCAGTACCCGGACCTGCTGAACGGCGTCGAGCTGCAGCTCCGGCCGGGCGAGACGATGGCACTCGTCGGGCTCACCGGCTGCGGCAAGACCACCCTGCTGTCGCTCGTGCCGCGGCTCTACGACGTGACCGGCGGATCGGTGACGATCGACGGGGTGGACATCCGCGACCTCACCCGGCAGGAGCTCCGGCGCCACGTCGGCGTCGCGTTCGAGGACGCCACGCTCTTCTCGACGTCGGTACGCGACAACGTGCTGCTCGGCCGGCCCGACCTGTCCGGTGACGAGGCCGACCGCGTGATGCGCGAGGCGCTCGAGATCGCGCAGGCGTCGTTCGTGGACGACCTGCCCGACGGCGTCGACACCCGCGTCGGCGAGGAGGGCCTGTCGCTCTCCGGCGGGCAGCGTCAGCGGCTGGCGCTCGCCCGGGCGATCGCCGCGCGGCCGTCGGTGCTCGTCCTCGACGACCCGCTGTCCGCGCTCGACGTCGACACCGAGGCCCGGGTCGAGGCCGGACTGCGCCGCGTCCTCGCCGAGACGACCTCGCTGATCGTCGCCCACCGCCCGTCCACCGTGACGCTCGCCGACCGCGTGGCGCTCATGGAGAACGGCCGGATCACCGCCGTCGGCACCCACTCGGAGCTGATGGCCACCAACGAGCACTACCGCTACGTCATCTCGTCGCTCGACGAGGACGACACCACCGCACGGAAGGCGGCGATGGCATGAGCCAGCAGGAACAGCAGCTGCCTGTCGAGACGTCCGGGCAGCCGGGAGGCGCGGCGTCCGTCCCGCAGGACGCCCCGGAAGCGCAGGCTTCCGCACCGATCACCGCGTCGATCACCACCCTCGGTGTGCGCGGGGAGGAGCGCGACGACTTCACGAAGGCCGAGAGCAAGCGCCTGCGGCGCCGGTCCCTCGCCCTGCTCGGGTCGCTCGCGGCTCCGCTCAAGGCGCGGCTCGTGCTGCTCGGGATCGTCGTCGTGGTCTCCACCGCGGGCACGGTCGCGGGTCCGGCGCTCATCGCGTGGGGCATCGACAACGCCCTGCCGGCGGTGCTCGACCGGAACGACTGGGTGCCGGCGTTCGGGGTCGTCGCGACGTACATCGTCGTGGCGATCGCGGGTGCGGTCCTCACCGCCTGGTACACGGTCCTGGCGGCGCGGATCAGCCAGGCGATCCTGTTCGACCTCCGCAAACGGGTGTTCCTGCACACGCAGCGGCTCTCGCTCGAGTTCCACGAGACCTACACGTCCGGGCGGATCATCTCGCGCCAGACGAGCGACCTCGACTCCATCCGCGAGCTGCTCGACTCCGGGCTGAACCAGCTCATCCAGGGCGTGCTGTACATGGTGTTCACCGCGATCGCCCTCGTCGCGCTCGACCCGACGTCCGGACTCGTGCTCGCGGTGTCCCTCGTGCCGCTGTGGTTCCTGATCCGCTGGTTCCAGTCGAACTCGCAGACGCTGTTCCGGGCCACCCGCGTCACCTCGGCGCGGGTGATCGTGCACTTCGTCGAGACGATGACGGGGATCCGGGCCGTCCAGGCGTTCCGCAAGGAGTCCCGCAACCGGGACGAGTACGGCGGGTACGTCGAGGACTACCGGGTGGCGAACACGAAGGTGTTCAACCTGTTCGGGACCTTCGACCCGGTGCTCGTGCTCATCGGGAACGTCACGCTCGCCGCGGTCGTGGTCGTCGGCGGCTTCCGGATCGTCGGCGGGTCGCTCGAGGTCGGTGCGCTGCTCGCGGTCGCGCTGTACGCCAAGCGCTTCTTCGACCCGGCGCAGGAGCTCGCGATGTTCTACAACGGGTACCAGTCGGCCTCGGCCGCGATGGAGAAGATCTCCGGGGTGCTCGAGGAGCGGCCGAGCGTCCCGGACCCCGTGAAGCCCGTGCACCTGCCGGACGCGTCCGGGCGGATGGACTTCGACGACGTCGAGTTCGCGTACAACGCGGACAAGGTCGTGCTGCCGGAGTTCGACCTGCACATCCCGGCCGGCCAGACGATCGCCCTCGTCGGGTCGACCGGTGCGGGGAAGTCGACGCTCGCCAAGCTCATGGCGCGCTTCTACGACCCGTCGCGGGGGTCCGTGCGGCTCGACGGTGTGGACCTGCGGGACCTCGACCCGAAGGACATGCGCCGCGCCATCGTCATGGTCACGCAGGAGGCGTACCTGTTCTCCGGGTCCGTCGCCGACAACATCGCGCTCGGGAAGCCCGGGGCATCGCGCGAGGAGGTCGAACGGGCGGCCCGGGCGGTCGGTGCGCACGAGTTCATCATGGCGCTGCCGGACGGGTACGACACCGACGTGAACAAGCGCGGCGGCCGGGTGAGTGCTGGGCAGCGTCAGCTGCTCTCCTTCGCACGGGCGTTCCTCGCCGACCCGAAGGTGCTCATCCTCGACGAGGCGACGGCGTCGCTCGACATCCCGTCGGAGCGGCTCGTGCAGGAGGGCCTCGAGACCCTGCTCGCCGACCGCACCGCGGTGATCATCGCGCACCGGTTGTCGACCGTGGCGATCGCCCACCGGGTGCTCGTGATGGAGCACGGACGGATCGTCGAGGACGGCACCCCGGCGGACCTCATCGCCGGCACCGGACGGTTCGCCCAGCTCCACGCGGCCTGGCGCGACTCGCTCGTGTGAGGGGCGGCCGGGTTGTACGTCGTGGTTGGCTTGCAGGATGAGCGACGACAGCGTGCAGCCCGGCGGCATCGCCCTGCGCGACCCCTTCCCGGGCGCACCGTTCCCCGAGGCGGTCCGACGGTTCTGGCGGAAGTACACGGTGTTCACCGGCCGTGCCTCGCGGTCCGAGTTCTGGTGGTGGTGGCTGACCTCGTTCGCGATCGGGCTCGTGCTGCAGCTCGTCCCGCAGGTCTTCACGCCCGACGCCCCGCTGTTCGAGAACCCGGTCGGCGCGTACCTGTTCATGATCTGGACGCTCGGTACACTCGTCGGCTCGCTCGCCCTCGGTGCGCGGCGGTTGCACGACGCGAACCTGTCCGGCTTCTGGCAGTTCCTGCACCTCGCGTTCGGCATCGGGTCGCTCGTGCTCTTCGTCCTGTTCCTGCTGCCGTCGCACCCGAAGGGCGTGCGGTTCGACGTCTGAGCACCGCCGGCGTCGTCGGCGTCCGAGTGTGCGCTCCCACAGAGAGTGGTGAAGCCGCAAGAGTGCGCCCCACGCGTTCCGCGGCGAACCCGACCGGCTCTACGATCCGGGCGTGACCCCACCCAGCAGCGGTACGGCGGCCCGGCTCGGCGAGGACCTCGCGACCGGCACGGAACACGTCCTGTTCAGCACCCTCCTCGGTTCCGCACTCGTCCCCCGCGTGCTCCGGCGCGCGGTGCTCAACGCGGCCGGCGCGCGCGTCGGGTCCGGTCCCGGAACCGGGTTCTCGCTGACCGGGTCGCCGCGGAACCTGACGATCGGCCACGGCGTGTTCTGCAACAAGCACGTCTCGATCGAGGCCGTCGCCCCCGTGTCGATCGGGGACGGTACGGCGATCGGCATGCAGACGCTCATCGTCACGAGTCACCACGGGATCGACGACGCGGGCGACTGGGAACGCGAGGCCGGCGGGCGCCCGGTGGCCATCGGGGCCGGCGTCTGGATCGGAGCGCGCACCACGGTGCTGCCCGGCGCCGTCGTCGAGGACGGGGTCATCGTCGCGGCCGGGGCGGTCGTCGCCGGTCGGCTCGCCTCCGGCGGCCTGTACGGCGGGGTGCCCGCGCGTCGGCTCCGCGACCTCGGCGGTCGGGTCCCGGATCAGAACGGGTCGCGCGGGAACCCGGGGTCGGTGGGGTCGTAGCCGTCGGCGTCGCCGACGTCGCCCGCTGTCGGACGGGAGGCGCGACCCGCCTCCGCCACGCCCGTCGCGTCGGCCTGCCGGTCGCCCGTCGCGTCGGCCTGCCGGTCACCCGGTACCTCGCCCTGCCGGTCGCCCGGCGGGGGCGACCAGCGCGCCCGACGCAAGTCGAGCCTCCAGGCCGACGCGCCCTGCACGAGCGGCGTGCCCTCCGCGCGGTAGTGCTCCAGCGCCCGTGCCTCGTGGCGGATCGGAGGGTGCCCGCCGGACCGGACCACGCGCCACCACGGCAGGTCGGCGCCCTCGTGCGCCATCACCTTGCCGACGGCGCGCGACGCGCGGGAACCGAGCGCCGCGGCGACGTCGCCGTAGGTCATCACGTGCCCCGGCGGGATCGACCGCACCACGTCGGCGACGGCTGCCCCGAAGTCGAACGGCGGGGACGGCTCCGCGGTCACCCGAGGTTCAGGACGGCGAAGTGGTCGCCGTACTGCGTCTCCCGCAGGACCTCGAACCCGATCGCGCGGAAGAACGCCTCCGGGCTGTCGTCGCCGCCGGGCTCGTAGACGACCGTGAGGCGCTCGAACCCGCGGTTCCTGGCTTCCTCGGCGAGACCGTGCACGGCGAAGCGGCCGACGCCGCGGCCCTGGGCGCTCGCCGCGACGTTCACCCGCCAGATGGCGCTGCGGAGCTCCTCCTCCGAGTTGTCGGCGTCGAACGTCCCGATGATCATGCCGACGACCTCGTCGCCGTCGAGGACCACGCGGGTCCAGGCCGAGCTCGGCTTGACGTCCGACTCCGCCTGCGCGTACGTGGACGGCTGCACGAACTGTTCCTGCCCCGGCTTCAGGGTCAGGGAGTTCGCCGCAGCGGCGGTCGTCGCGGAGAGCTCTTCGAGTCGCAGATCGGCCATGCTGCTCAGGGTATCCGTGCTCCCCGTGCGGGGGCCAGCGCGTGCGGGAGACCGATACCGCACCGTTGTCGCCCGGTGCGCCTTGGCGACGGACGGCATCGTCGGCGTGCCGGGCGGGCGGCGTGCGGTGTGGTCGCCGTGCCGGGCGGGCGGCGTGCGGTGTGGTCACCGTGCCGGGCGGGCGGCGTGCGGTGTGGTCACCGTGCCGGGCGGGCGATCCGCGCACGGTATGGTCACCGCATGGCAGAGCACCGGCGTGGAGCGAACCTCCCGTCGATCGGGGGGTTCAACCGTACGGTGGTGCTCGACGCCGTCCGCCGCTCGCCGGAGGGCCTCAGCCGGGTCGAGCTCGCCGGACGGACCGGCCTGAGCGCCCAGACCGTGTCGAACGTCACGCGGTTCCTGATCGAGGCCGGCATGATCGTCGAGTCGGGCACCGTGGTGTCGGGACGCGGCAAGCCCCGGACGATCCTGCGGCTCGAGCCGGGCAGCCGGTACGCCGTGGGGGTGCACGTCGACCCCGCCGTGGTCACGTACGTGCTGCTCGACCTCGCCGGCACCGTCGTCGCCCAGAGCACGACGTCGACCCCCACCGCCGACGACCCCGACCAGGTGGTGCGCACGATCGCGGGGGCGGTGGACGCCCTCGTCACCGGTGCCGGCATCGACGACACCACGGTGCTCGGCGTCGGCATCGCGACCCCCGGACCGATCGACGCCGACGCCGGGGTCGTGCTCGACCCGCCGTTCCTGCCGCGCTGGCGGGACGTGCCGCTCCGTGACGCGGTCGCCGAGGCCACCGGCTCCCCGGTGCTGCTCGAGAAGGACGTCACGGCCGCCGCCGTCGGCGAGATGTTCCTCGCGGGGGAGTCCTCCGCCCGGAACTTCGCGTTCGTGTACTTCGGCACCGGCTTCGGCGTCGGACTCGTCCTCGACCACGAGCCCGTCCGAGGTGTGGGCGCCAACGCCGGCGACGCCGGGCACATCATGGTCGACCAGGGGCCGCTCGCGGGGACCCCGGACGGCGCCGGTTCGCGGGGAGAGGTCGGCGCCGCCGTCGCACCGGACCGCCTGGTGCGGGTGGCGCAGGAGCGCGGTCTGCAGCTCGGCGAGGTGCACGACGCCGCCGCGGTCGACCGGGCCTGGGACGCGCTGGCGGCCGCGATCGACGCCGGTGACCCCGACGCGCACGCCCTCGCGGCGGACGCCGGACGGGTCATGGGCAACGCCGCGGTGCTCATCGTGAACCTGCTCGACCTTGACCGGGTGGTGTTCGGTGGGCCGTTCTGGTCGCGGATCGCGGCGGCGGCGCTGCCCGCGGCGCGCACCGCCATCGTCGACTCGCCGATCCTCGTGCCGAAGCACCCGATCGCCGTCGTGGAGAGCGACCGCGGTGCCGAGGTGGCCGCGGTGGGAGCGGCGTGCCTGGTGCTCGACGCCGCGCTGTCGCCGCGGGCGAGCACGTTGCTGATCCGGCACTGACGGGCCGCCCCGTGGCGCAGAGCGTCCGGCGGTAGCGTCGTGGGGTGACCTCCGAGATCCTCCGGTACACCGCGTTCGCCGACGGGCCGGGTGGGGGCAACCCCGCCGGGATCGTGCTCGACGCCGCGTCGATGACCGGTGACGAGATGCTCGCCACAGCCCGCCGGGTCGGCTACCCCGAGACGGTGTTCGTCGTCGGCGGGACCACCGACCGCCCCCGGGTGCGGTACTTCTCGCCCGGCGCCGAGGTGCCGTTCTGCGGACACGCGACGATCGCGCTCGGGGTGGTCCTCGCCGAGCGGCACGGGGTGGCCGACCGGGTGTTCGAGACGGCCGTCGGCCCGGTGGCGGTCCGCGCCTCGACGGACGACCACGGCGCGGTGGTGGTCGCGATGACGAGTGTCGAGCCCTCGACGGGCGAGGTCGACCGGGAGCACCTCGAGCGGCTCTACGCCGTCACCGGACTCCGGCCGTCGGACATCGCCGAGGGGTACCCCGTGCTCGAGGCCGCGGCCGGCAACCGGCACCCCGTCCTCGTCCTGCACGACGCCGAGGTGTTCCACCAGTTCCGGTTCGACCCTGCGACGCTCCTCGCCCTGAAGCAGGAGGCCGGGTGGGAGGGCACCGTGGTCGTGCTGCACCGCACCGGTGCCCTCGAGTACGAGGCGCGGAACCTGTTCCCTGCGGGGCGCATCACCGAGGACCCGGCGACGGGATCGGCAGCGGCGGCCACGGGGGCGTACCTCCGCGCGGTCGGGAAGGTGTCCGCCGGGGACCGCGTCGTGATCCGGCAGGGGCGGCACGTGGGTCGGCCGAGTGTCCTGCTCGTCGACGTCCCGGCGTCCGGGGGCATCACGGTGTCGGGCGGGGCCACCCCGATCTGAGGTCGTGCCTTCCCATCGCGTCCGACCTGGGAAGCCGGATCGCTCGTCGGGTGCCGGAAGTTCCGGGCTCCTACGAGCGATCTGGTCACCGACGAGCGATCCGGCCTCCTACGAGCGATTCCGCTCCCCACGAGCGATTCCGCCGCCTACGAGCGATCCGGCACCTGCCCCCGCGACCGTTCCGGAGCGGTACCGGAATACCCCTTGACATGGATAAGTAAATACGGTGGAGTAATCCCACGCGGGTGACGGCACCCGCGACATCCCGTGCAAAGGAGCACCGATGAAACGCCGCACCCGAATCATCGCCGGTCTCGCCGCAGCAGCAGTCGCCGCGGTCGGTCTGGCGGGTTGTTCCACCTCCGGATCCGCTTCGAGCGACACGATCAAGATCGCGTACCAGAAGTTCGGCGCCTTCCAGCAGCTCGACGCTCAGATGAAGGAAGTCAAGAAGGAGTACGAGAAGGAGTACCCCGGCCGGAAGGTCACCCTCGTGCCGATCCAGGCGCAGGGCAACGACTACTACACGAAGCTCGCGCTCATGAACAAGGCGGCCGCCACCGCGCCGGACGTCATGTACGAGGACACCTTCCTCATCAAGGCCGACGCCCAGGCCGGCTACCTCCTGCCGCTGGACAAGTACACGGCGAAGTGGAAGGACTGGGACCAGTTCTACGACAACGCCAAGCAGGCCGGTGAGGGCGTCGACGGCAAGACCTACGGCGTCTCGATGGGCACCGACACCCGGGCCCTCTGGTACAACAAGGACATCTTCAAGAAGGTCGGCCTGCCCGTCCCGTGGGAGCCGAAGACGTGGGACGACGTCCTCGCGGCGGCGAAGACCATCAAGGAGAAGGACTCCGGCGTCATCCCGTTCAACATCTACTCGGGCAAGGCGCAGGGCGAGGCCTCGACCATGCAGGGCTTCGAGATGCTCCTCTACGGCGCGGACGGCTCCGGCAACACCCTCTACAAGGACAAGAAGTGGGTCACCGGCTCGAAGCAGTTCGAGGACTCGCTGAAGTTCGTCAAGGAGGTCTACCAGGGCGGCCTCGGCCCGACCCCGCAGCAGGCGCTCGACACCAACGTCGGCACCACGATCGCCCAGACGTGGCTGCCGCAGGGCAAGCTCGCGATCGACCTCGACGGCTCGTGGCAGTCCGGCACCTGGCTGAAGTCGGGCACCGCGCCGTGGAGCGACTGGTCGTCCGTGATGGGCCAGGCGCCGTTCCCGACGCAGAACGGCCAGGAGCCCGGCTACAACTCGATGTCCGGTGGCTGGACGCTCGCGGTCGGCAAGAACTCGAAGGCCCCGCAGGCCGCGTTCGACTTCATCGCGAAGTTCCTCGACAAGGACGGCTCGCTGAAGTACGACACCGAGAACAGCCAGATCGCCGTGCGCAAGGACGTGGCCGAGGACAGCGCCTACACGGACGCCAACCCGACCTTCAAGTTCTTCTCGTCGCTGGTGGAGCACACCAACTTCCGCCCGGCGACGAGTGACTACTCGCAGGTGTCCAACGCCATCCAGGTCGCGATGGAGTCGGTGATGACCGGCCAGCAGACGCCCAAGCAGGCGGCGGCCGCGTACGACTCCGCGGTCGAGCAGGCCGTCGGCAAGGACAACACCGTCTCCGCCGGCTGACGGTCGTCACCACCTGACGGACTGGAGGCGCGGCTCGCGTCGCGCACCGCGCCTCCCGTCCGTCCCCTCCCCACCTTCGGAACCCTCTCCGCACCCGGAAGGCAACCAACCGTGTCCAGCACCCCCCTCGCGCCGACCCTGTCGGCGCCCGGTGCGCCGAAGCGCACCGACGGACCGACGCAGCGCAGGCGGAAGCCGCTCCGCAGCGTCGGCCGCGCCGTCCCGCTCCTGCCCGCCGTCGTCCTCCTCGTCATCTTCCTGCTCGGCCCCGTCATCTCGTCGTTCTCCGGCTCGTTCACGAACTCCGCGCTCACCGGCGCCGGAGCCGCGGACCAGCAGTTCGTCGGGCTGAAGAACTACGTCGAGCTGTTCCAGGACCCGGACTTCCCGAAGTCCGTCGTCCTGACCATCGTGTTCCTGCTCGCGTCCGCCGTCGTCGGGCAGAACGTCCTCGGACTCGCGCTCGCCTTCCTCATGCGGAACGCGAACAAGGTGGTCCGCGCGATCGTCGGCACCTTCGTCGTCGCCGCGTGGGTCCTGCCCGAGATCGTCGCCTCGTTCGCCGCCTACGCGTTCTTCAACGACCAGGGCACGCTCAACGAGTTCCTGAAGACCATCGGGATCACCGGGCCGAACTGGCTCTACACGTACCCGATGCTGTCCGTGATCCTGGCGAACATCTGGCGCGGCACCGCGTTCTCGATGCTCGTCTACTCCGCCGCCGTGCAGGAGGTGCCGGAGGAGATCGTCGAGTCCGCCGAGGTCGACGGCGCCACCGGCTGGCAGCGCCTGGTCTACATCACGCTGCCGGTGATCCGTCGCTCGATCTCCACCAACCTGATGCTCACCACGCTGCAGACCCTGTCGGTGTTCACCCTCATCTTCGTGATGACCGGCGGCGGCCCCGGCACGAACTCGTCGACGCTGCCGATCCTGGCGTACCAGGAGGCGTTCAAGTTCTCGCAGCTCGGATTCGGCACCGCCATCGCGACGATCCTGCTCGTGGTCGGCGCCGTCTTCTCGATCATCTACATCAAGGCACTGAAGCCGGAGGTGGACTGACATGGCGATCACCGCCGCTCGTCCCGACACGACCACCACCCGGGCCGTCACCGCCCCCGGCGCGCTGCACATGACCTCGCCGCGCGGCCGCACGATGCGCTGGGTCTCGAACGTCGTCCTGCTCGCCATCGCCGTCTGCTTCGCGGTGCCGCTGCTCTGGCTCGTGCTCGCGTCGCTCGACACCCAGGCGTCGCTCTCCGTGAAGGTGCCGTCGCAGTTCACGCTCGACAACTTCGCGAAGGTGCTCACGCCCGACCTGTCGTTCATCCCGCTCGCGAACAGCCTGCTGCTCTCCGGCGGCACCGCGGTGGTCACGGTCGTCGTCGCGATCCTCGCCGCGTACCCGCTGTCGCGCTACCGGATGCGGATCAACAAGCCGTTCCTGTACAGCATCCTGTTCGGCACCGGTCTGCCCATCACGGCCATGATGGTGCCCGTCTACGCGTTGTTCGTGTCGCTCAACCTGATCGACAACGTGTGGGGCTGCATCTTCTTCCTCGCCGCGACCAGCCTGCCGATGGCCATCTGGATGTCGAAGAACTTCATGGACTCGGTGCCGATCGTCCTCGAGGAGGCGGCGTGGACCGACGGCGCCTCGATGCTGACGACGCTCTGGCGGGTCGTGATCCCGCTCATGCGCCCGGGGATCGCGGTCGTCTTCATCTTCGTGTTCATCCAGGCGTGGGGGAACTTCTTCGTCCCCTTCGTGCTGCTCCTGTCGCCCGACAAGCAGCCCGCTGCCGTGAGCATCTTCAACTTCTTCGGGCAGAACGGCGCCGTCGCCTACGGGCAGCTCGCCGCGTTCTCCATCGTCTACTCCGTGCCCGTCATCGCCCTCTACGTGATCGTGTCCAGGGGCCTCGGCGGCGGCAGCGCCCTCGCCGGCGGCATCAAGGGCTGATCGGGCCCACGGAAGAACCAGGAAAGGCACTCCCATGCACCACGACGAACCCCTCGTCGAAGCCCGGATCGCCCGGCTCGTCCGCGACCGCATCGACCCGGCGGTCCTGCGCCGCTCGGCACCGGTCGAGATCGCCGCGTGGACGGTCCCCGACGAACCCGTCCCGTTCGCGGTCGCCGCGGCCGCCGAGTACGCCCCGTTCGCGGTCGGCGACGAGTGGGGCGACCGGCCCTGGGGCACCACCTGGTTCCGGGTCCGCGGGACCGTCCCCGCCGACTTCGGCACCGCGCCCGGCACCACCGCGGAGCTGCGGGTCGACCTCGGCTTCTCGAAGCGCCAGCCCGGGTTCCAGGCCGAGGGGCTCGCCTGGCGCCCGGACGGCACCACCATCAAGGGCATCGAGCCGCTCAACGACACGATCCCGCTCGAGGTCGGACCCGGGGAGTCGTTCGAGGTCTACGTCGAGGCCGCGGCCAACCCGGACATCGGCGGCGACTCGTTCCAGGGCGCCACCCCGCTCGGGTCCCGCTCCACCGCCGGCACCGAACCGATCTACCGCCTGCGCGCCCTCGAGCTCGTCGAACGCGACGACACCGTCTGGGAACTGCAGCAGGACGTCTGGGTGCTCCGCGGCCTGATGGCGGAGTTGCCCACCGACGGCACCCGCGGCGCCGACATCCTCCGTGGCCTCGAGCGTGCCGCCGACGCCCTCGACCCCGACGACGTCGCCGGCACCGCAGCCGACGCCCGCGCGGTCCTCGCGCCGCTCCTCGCCGTCGGGGCCGCCGGGTCCGCGCAGCGCGCCGTCGCCGTCGGGCACGCCCACATCGACTCCGCCTGGCTCTGGCCCGTCCGCGAGACGATCCGGAAGTGCGCCCGCACCTTCTCGAACGTCCTCGACCTGATGGACCGCGACCCCGAGTTCACCTTCGCCTGCTCGTCCGCCCAGCAGTACGCCTGGATCCGCGACGGCTACCCGTCCATCTGGGAACGCATCAAGCAGCGGGTCGCCGAGGGGCGCTGGATCCCCGTCGGCGGCATGTGGGTCGAGTCCGACACGAACCTGCCCGGCGGCGAGGCGCTCGCCCGGCAGTTCGTCGCGGGCAAGCGGCTGTTCCTCGAGGAGTTCGGCATCGACACCCCGGAGGCCTGGCTGCCGGACTCGTTCGGCTACTCGGGTGCGCTCCCGCAGATCGTCCGCGCCGCGGGCTCGAAGTGGTTCGTCACGCAGAAGCCCTCGTGGAACGAGACGAACGTCATCCCGCACACCTCCTTCCACTGGGAGGGCATCGACGGCTCCCGGGTCCTCACGCACCTGCCCCCGGCCGACACCTACAACTCGGACGTCTCCGCCGCCGACCTGCACCGCGGGGAACGGCAGAACAAGGAGCGCGGCGTCGCCAACACCGCGATGCTCCTGTACGGCTTCGGCGACGGCGGCGGCGGACCCACCCGCGAGATGGTCGCCGCCGCACGACGCCAGCACGACCTCGACGGTTCGCCGCGCGTCACGCTCGGCACCCCGGCCGACGTGTTCGAGGAGCTCGAGCGCGTGCTGCCCGAACCCGCCGTGTGGTCGGGGGAGATGTACCTCGAGTTCCACCGCGGCACGTACACGTCGCAGATCCGCACCAAGCAGGGCAACCGCCGCTCGGAGCACCTGCTCCGCGAGGCCGAGCTCTGGGCGGCGACGGCGGCCGTCCGGCTCGGTGCCGAGTACCCGTACGACGCGCTCGAGGAGGCCTGGCACACCGTCCTCCTGCAGCAGTTCCACGACATCCTGCCGGGCTCCTCGATCGCCTGGGTCTACGAGGTCGCCGAGGAGAACTACGCCCGCGTCGCCGCGGTCCTCGAGGAGCTCATCGGCACCGCCACGACCGCGCTCGCGAACGGCGGCGCTGAGGCCCTCGCCGGGGTCGGTGCGAGGACCGCCGCGCACGGGGATGCCCGCGGCAGCGGAGTGGTCGACGCCCCCGCGACCGAGGGGACGCCGTCCGGCGGAGCCGGGCGTGCCGGCGGCGACGGCGGGACGGTGCGCTTCAACGCCTCGCCCGTCGCCGTCGGATCGGTGACCGCCCTGGGTGGTTCCCCTGACGACGCGCCGCGAGCCGTGCCTCCCGTCCGGGACGGCGACCACCTGGTGTTCGACACCGGCGTCGTGACCGCGACCATCGACGGCGAGGGGCACGTCGTGTCCCTCGTCGAGCACGCGACCGGCCGCGACGCCGTCGCGCCGGACGGGGCCGCCGCGCAGTACACCGTGTTCCGGGACACCCCGAACCAGTGGGAGGCGTGGGACATCGACCGCGCGTACCAGCGCAACGGCACCGTGCTGACGGCGACCTCGGTGGACGTCGACGGCGACGAGGTCGTCGTGACCCGTGCCTTCGGGTCGTCGACCGTCACGACGCGGTTCTCCGCCGTCGCCGGCAGCGCCGAGCTCCTCGTCGAGACCGCGGTCGACTGGCACGAGCGGCAGAAGCTCCTCAAGCTCGCGTTCCCGCTCGACGTCCGGGCGTCGGTCGCCTCCAGCGAGATCCAGTTCGGCCACATCGACCGACCCACGCACCAGAACACCTCGTGGGACTCGGCGCGGTTCGAGACCTCCGCCCACCGCTGGGTGCACGTCGCGGAGCCGGGCTTCGGCGCCGCCGTCGCGAACGACTCCACCTACGGACACGACATCACCCGGTGGACCCGTCCGGACGGTGGGACGACGACGCTCGTGCGGGAGTCGCTGCTGCGGGCGCCGACGTTCCCCGACCCGTCCGCCGACCAGGGGCACCACGTGTTCCGGACGGTGCTGCGCGTGGGCGCCTCGGTGCTCGACGCCGCTGACTCCGGCTACCGGCTCAACCTGCCGGTGCGTTCGGTGCCGGGTTCCGCGTCGGTCGAGCCGCTCGTGACGGTGTCGTCGCCGCAGGTGTTCGTCGAGGCCGTCAAGCTCGCCGAGGACCGCACCGGGGACGTCGTCGTGCGGCTGTACGAGGCGTCGGGTGGTCGGGCGACCGACGTCGGGGTGTCGTTCGGGTTCGACGTGTCGTCCGTCACCGCGGTCGACCTGCTCGAACGGCCCGTCGAGTCGTCGTCGTGGGGTGCCGGGGAGCCGGTCGTGCTCACCCTGCGCCCGTTCGAGATCGTCACGCTGCGGGTACAGCGGGCGTAGCGGGGGCTCGCCGGGTCCGAGGCAGCGGACCCGGCGGAGAGGCTGCGGCGTCGGGGGAGCTCGGGTGCGTTCCCCCGGCGCCGCTTGCCGTTCCGCTCGTGGGCTGCCGTTCCGCTCGTAGGTTGCTGGTTGCGGTTTCGCTCGTGGTTGGCCGTTCCGCTCGTGGGTGCTGGTTGCGGTTTCGCTCGTGGTTGGCCGTTCCGCTCGTGGGTTGCCGTACCGCTCGTAGGAGGTCGGAACTTCCGACCACCTACGAGCGGAACGGCTTTCCATTGCGGGCGTGATGGGTCGTTTGCTCATTCCTCCACAGGCGCTGCAGCCGGGAGGCTCATCAACAGTTCTCCGTCGAGGTCGCGACCGCGCATGGTCGGTTGGGCACCCTTGCCGGCATGGAACTCCCACTCGACATCTACCGCGCGAGCACGCTGCGGGAAGCCGGTCGCACCGGGGCATCGCTCCGCCGGCTCGCGGCCTCGGAAGGACCGGACCGCCTCGTGCGGGTGGCGCCGAACGCCTTCGTCCGCGGGACGGACTGGGACGCCGCTGGGCCGAGACAGCGGTACGTCACCCGGGTGTTCGGACGACTCGGTCGACGGAGCGTCGCGGCGGTCGGCTCGCACGCATCGGCGGCCGCCGTCCACGGGCTGCCGTGGCTCGGTGGATGGCCGGAGCCCGTCCACGCGACGGTCCCGAAGAGGCAGTACCGCTCGAGTTCCGACAGTCTCGTGCTCCACACGAGGCCGATCCGGGCGGAGCACGTCGTGTCGCACGGCGGACTCCGGTTCACGACCATCGCGAGGACCGTGGCCGACGTCGCGCTCGCCGGGGACGTGCGGCAGGCGGTCGTCCTCGCCGACGCCGCCCTGCGGCTGGGTGTCCGACACGGGTCGATGACGGAGGCGCTCGACGGGTTGCCGCACCACCGTGGCCGTGCGCAGGCGCTGATCGCCCTCGAACTCGCCGACCGCAGGTCCGGGTCGGTCGCGGAGTCGCTGGCGCGGGTCGTCTTCCGGGAACTCGGGCTCCCCGCGCCCGTGCTCCAGCAGCCGTTCGTGGTGGGCGGCCACCGGTTCGACGTCGACTTCTGGTTCCCCGAGCAGGGAGTCGTGATCGAGATCGACGGACGGGCGAAGTACACGCAGGACCGCTACCTCGCTGGCCGCGCACCCCACGAGGTGTTCGTCCACGAGAAGCGGAGACACGAGTCGCTCCTGACGGTGCCCGCGGTCCGCACCATCATCCGCCTCGAGTGGCGCGACCTGTGGGACCTGCCCGCGCTCGCGCACCGGCTCCGACTCGCGGGGCTCCCGTGCCTCCTCCGACCGCTCCGCAGCGCACGGGGCGTCGTCCGGTGAGGTGACCCAGCCACGCATCGTTAGCGTGGCGCCATGGCTGTCAGGGAGATCTGGCTCGTCCGCCACGGGGAGTCGGAAGCGAACGTCGCTGCCGCCCGCGCCGAGGCCGACGGAGCGGACGTCATCGACGCCGGGCACCGGGACGCGGACGTCCCGCTGAGTCCGCTCGGTGAGGAGCAATCGCGGGCACTCGGACGAGAGCTCGCCCGACGCCGGGTCGACGCCGTCCCGGTCGAGCTCTGGGAATCGCCGTACCTCCGCGCCCAGCAGACGATCCGGATCGCCCTGGACCGAGCGGGCTCGGAGGAGCCGCCTCGCCGGATCGACGAGCGGCTCCGGGACCGCGAACTCGGAGTCCTCGACCTCCTCACCCGGCAGGGCGTGCGCAACCGGTACCCGGACGAGGAACGCCGTCGGCAGTGGCTCGGGAAGTACTACCACCGGCCCGCGGGCGGAGAATCGTGGGTGGACGTCATGCTCCGGCTCCGGTCGGTGCTCGCCGACGTCGACCGCCTCCACGGCCCCGAACGCCTGGTCGTCGCCGCCCACGACGCGGTCGTCATGCTGACGGTGGCCGTCTGCCTCGACCTCGACGAGCGGGCGCTCATGGAGTTCGCCGAGACGCACACGGTCGCGAACGCGTCGCTCACCCGCCTCCGCCGCGACGGGATCGGCGAGCCGTGGTCGCTGGAGGAGTTCTCGGCCGTCGAGCACCTCGACGACCGCCAGGTGACCGAACACAGCGGTCGGAAGGACGACGCCCGTGTCCGCTGAACCCGTCACCCCGAACTTCCTCCGCGACTGGCAGCTCCCGGAACCAGGGGCCGGCAAGTACGGCCGCGGGCAGGTGCTCGTCGTCGGCGGAGCGGCACGCACCCCCGGAGCCGCGATGCTCTCCGCCCTCGCGGCACTGCGCGTCGGGGCCGGTCGGCTGACCCTGGCGGTCACACGCAGCATCGCACCGCACATCTCGGTGGCCGTTCCCGAATCCGGTGTCGAGCCGCTCGACGAGGACGCCGATGGGCACGTGGCCGTCGGTGCGGTCGAGGGCATCGCCGCCGAACTCGAGCTCGCGGACGCCGTGCTCGTCGGACCGGGACTCGACGAACCCGACGGCACCAGGGACCTCGTGGCGAACCTCGCGCGCACGGTCGGGCCGGAGACCGTGGTCGTGCTCGACGCGTTCGCCCTCGGTGTCGCGGCGGACGTCCGCGACCAGCTCGGACCGCTGCGGAACCGGCTCGTGATGACGCCGAACAGCGGCGAGGCCGAGCGCCTGCTCGGACGGGAGTGCGGTGACGACGACGTGGCCGACGCGGTCGCGATCGCCGAGCGCTTCGGGGCGGTGGTCGCACTCGGGGACGCCATCGCCACGCCCCGGGGACGCACGTGGCGCAAGGGCACCGGCTCCGGCGGCCTCGGCACGAGCGGCAGCGGCGACGTGCTGTCGGGAGCGGTCGTCGGGTTGCTCGCCCGTGGGGCCGACCCGGCGCAGGCGGTGGCGTGGGCCTCGTACGTGCACGCCGCAGCGGGGGACCGGCTCGCCGTGCAGGTGGGTCCGCTCGGGTACCTGGCGAGCGAGTTGGTCGGGGAGATCCCGCGCGTGCTGGTCGAACTCGGGGCCTGAGGTCGGTCGAGCCCGTGCGTTCCAGCCCATCACACGTGCAATAGGAAGCTGAATCGCTCGTGGTCAGTCGGAAGATCGGGCCTCCTACGAGCGATTCGGCAACCCACGAGCGATTCGGCCACCTACGAGCGATTCGGCAACCGGGCAACCAGCGCCCGCCGAACCCCGCGCCGGCACCCGGCACCCGCGCCGGCACCCGGCACCCGCGCCGGCACCCGGCACCCGCGCCGGCACCCGGCAACCCGCGCCGCTACGCGCGGAGCGACTCCACGGCCTTCTCGACACGCCGCGCCCGCGTCTCGGGGGCCTTGGCGGCGAGCACCGGGTCGACGAGCGCCCGCTGCCGCGACGCCGAGAGCGCCTCGAACGCGGCCCGCACCCCGGCGGCGGCGTCGAGCGCGGCACCGAGATCGTCCGGCACGTCGACGGTTCGGGGCTCCGCGTCCACCTCGAGCGTGACCTCGACCGTGTCACCCGCGCTGATCCCGGACGCCTCCCGGTGCGCGGCCGACAACGGGACGAGCGACTGCGCTCCCATGACGCCGACGGTGGACCGGTAGCGGTACCCGTCGTTCAGCGTGACGACCACCGCGGGACGCTTCCCGGCACCGAGCGCCTCGATGACCTCCGGCGGCACCGGCAACCCGGTGGCTGTCTTCCTCGCCTGCAGGACCGTCGTCGTGAACCGCATGCGTGCCTCCAGTCCGTTCGGGCGCCGCAGCGCCCCGGTGCGGTGAGCAAAGCACGTCCGACCGCCGCGCCACAAGACCCGGCCACCTGAACGACCGACCGGGAACTGTTCGATCCCCGTTCACCCTGCCGCTGTGGGCCGGATACCGATCGCGACCATCCTCGTGACCGACCGAGTCGCACAGTCGTGCGGGACGGATCCGTCATCCCGAAAGGCACCCCCTTGCACCAGCGCAGCACCCACCAGCGCAGCACCCACCAGCGCAGCACCCACCAGCGCAGCACTCTCCAGCGCAGCACCCAGCAGCGCGCGCTCGCGGGCCTCGCCCTCGCCGCCGCGGCGATCGTCACCCTCGCCGGCTGCTCCGCCACGAGCAGCGCCTCCACCACCGACGACGCCGCCTGGAAGACCGCCACCAGCGCCCAGTCCGCCGGCGGCATGGACGCCCTCGTGAAGGCCGCCAAGGCCGAGGGACAGCTCAACGTCATCGCGCTGCCGCCGTCGTGGGCCAACTACGGCAAGATCATCGACGGCTTCTCGAAGAAGTACGGCATCAAGGTCAACTCCGCCAACCCGAACGGCTCCTCCGCCGACGAGGTCGCCGCGGTGAAGTCGCAGAAGGGCCAGTCGACGGCACCGGACGTGCTGGACCTCGGCAACGCGGTCCTGCAGCAGAACCTCGGGCTGCTCACCGACTACAAGGTCGCGAACTGGTCCGACATCCCGGAGACCCTCAAGGACGCCGACGGCAAGTGGACGCGTGACTACACCGGCCTGATGTCGATCGGCTACGACTCCTCGAAGATCGCGGACGCGCCGAAGGACCTCAACGACCTCCTCGGCTCCGAGTACAAGGGCAAGGTCTCGATCGCGGGCGACCCGACGCAGGCGAACCAGGCCGCGAGCGCGGTGTACCTGGCCGCCCTCGAGAACGGCGGTTCGGCCGACGACATCACCAAGGGCGTCGAGTACTTCGGCAAGCTCAAGCAGGCCGGCAACTTCCAGAACGTGCTGCCCACCCAGGCCACCGTCGCCTCGGGCGAGACCCCCGTGGTCATCCAGTGGTCGTACAACAACCTCGCCTGGGGTCCCGCCGCCGGATCCAGCGGGAACAAGAACTGGAAGACCGTCGTCCCCGAGGGGCAGGCGCTCGGCTCGTACTACTCGCAGGCCATCAACAAGGACGCCCCGCACCCCGCCGCGGCGCGCCTCTGGCAGGAGTACATCGCGAGCCCGACCGTGCAGAACCTGTACCTGCAGGCCGGAGCGTTCCCGTCGACCCTCGCCGCGCTGGAGCAGTCGGGCAAGGTCGACAAGGACGCCCTCGAGGCCGCCGGCGGCATGCCGAAGGACTACGTCGAGCTCACGGACGACCAGGCCACGGCGGCTGCGAAGGTCCTGTCGGCCAAGTGGGCCTCCACGATGGGCTCCTGACCCGCATGAGCACCACACCGGCATCCGGGACGGCCCGCACAGCCGCCGTGACCGCAGGCCCCGCGGCCACGAGCGCGGCGGTGACGCCCGCGCCGACCACGGTCGCCGCCCCGGCCGCCACCACCCGACCCGGCGCCGGACCCCGTGTCCGGCGCCGGGTCGGCGTCGCCTGGCTCGGCCTCACCCCGTTCGCCGCCTACGTCCTGCTGTTCCTCGCCGTCCCGGCGGTCATCGCCGTCGGCAGCGGCTTCTTCGACGGTTCCGGCGCGTTCACCGTCGCGAACCTCGCGGCGTTCGCCGACCCGTCCGTCCTCCGCGCCTTCGCCGGTTCCTTCGGCGTCTCCGCGGTCTCGGCCGTGGTCGGTTCGGTACTCGGCGCCGTCGTCTGCTGGGCGCTCGCCGCGCTCCGTCCGGACGGACTCGTCCGTTCGATGGTCGACGCCGCCTCGAGTGTGCTGGCGCAGTTCGGCGGCGTCATGCTCGCGTTCGCCTTCATCGCCACGATCGGCGTGCAAGGGCTGGTGACGAGCTGGCTCGTCGCCGCCTTCCACGTCGACCTCAACGCCGGTGGCACGTTCCTCTACACCGTGCCCGGCCTCGTGCTCCCGTACGTCTACTTCCAGGTGCCCCTCATGGTCCTCACGTTCATGCCCGCCGTCGAGGGCGTGAAGGCCCAGTGGGGCGAGGCGGCCGCCACCCTCGGCGCCTCGCGTGCGACCTACTGGCGTCGCATCGCACTCCCCGTCCTCGCGCCGGCGTTCTGGGGGTCGCTGCTGCTCCTCTTCGCGAACGCGTTCTCGTCGTTCGCCACGGCCGCCGCACTCATCTCGCAGGGCGGCATCGTCCCGCTGACGATCCGTGCGCAGCTCACGAGCGAGACGATCATCGGCCTGCAGAACGTCGCCGGGGTCCTCGCCTTCGGCATGGTCGTCGTCATGGCGGTCGTGATGGGCGCCTACTCGCTCCTGCAGCGTCGAGCAGCGCGGTGGCAGCGATGAGCGCGATCAGCGGGAAGGCAGCCGTCGACGCGGCGGTCACCGCCCGACGGCGAACGGCCGGCACACTGCCGGGAGGCACGGCTCACCCCCGCGGGTTCGGCCCGGCCCCGTCTCGGGTCACCGCCGCGATCGTGCTGGGCGTGGTCGGCCTCGTGTTCGCCGTCCCCCTCCTCGCGCTCCTGCAGTTCACGTTCCGGCAGGGGACCGACGGGGCGCTGACCCTGGACCACTACACGGCCCTCGCCGACCCGGTGAACGCCGCGACGTACCAGCCGGTGTTCGACGGCCTGGGCGCCTCGCTCGTCATCGCCGTGATCACGGTGGGCATCGTGCTCCTGGTGCTCCTGCCCGCGCAGATCATCACCGCCCTGCGCTACCCGAGGCTGCAGCGGGTCCTCGAGTTCGTGTGCCTCGTGCCGATCACCGTCCCCGTGGTGGTCCTCGTCGTCGGGTTCATCCCCGTGTACCAGGTCGTGGCGCAGGTCTTCGGCTCGGGCGCGTGGACGCTCGCGTTCGCCATCGGCATCGTGTCGCTGCCGTTCGCGTTCCGCCCGATCACCGCCGCCATCACGGCGGTGGACCTGACGGTGCTGTCCGAGGCGGCCCGTTCCCTCGGCGCCTCGTGGTGGACCGTCACGTGGCGGATCCTCCTGCCGAACCTCCGACGCGGCATCGTCGCCGCGTGCTTCCTGACGATCACGGTCGTCCTCGGCGAGTACACGCTCGCCTCGTTCCTGTCCCGCACCACGTTCCAGACCGCACTCGTGCTCGTGCAGCAGACGGACCCCTACGTCGCGGCGATCTTCTCGCTCGCCGCGCTCCTGTTCGGGTTCCTGCTGCTCGTCGTCATCGGCCGGGTCGGCGTCCGCCGCCGGCGCAGCCCCGAGGAGTCCGCATGACCACCACCGCCCCCGCCGCCCCGGCCACGCTCGCGAGCACCGGCGCCACCGTCGAGCTCGTCGGCGTCGAGAAGCGCTACGGCGCGCACCGCGCCCTCGCCGGCCTGTCGCTCCGGATCGAGCCGGGCGAGTTCGTCTCGCTCCTCGGCCCGTCGGGCTGCGGCAAGACCACCGCGCTCCGTGCGCTCGCCGGTCTCGAGGCGATCGACGCCGGCACGATCAGCATCGACGGCTCGGACGTCAGCACGGTGCCGGTCGAGAAGCGCGACATCGGCATGGTGTTCCAGCAGTACTCGCTGTTCCCGCACATGACCGTCCGTCAGAACGTGGCGTTCGGGCTCGAGATGCGCCGCGTCCCCGCCGCCGCACGACGCGAACGTGTGGTCGAGGCGCTCGACATGGTGCACCTCGGCGAGTTCGCCGACCGGTTCCCCCACCAGCTCTCCGGCGGCCAGCAGCAGCGGGTCGCGCTCGCCCGCGCGCTCGTCACCCGGCCGCGCGTGCTCCTGCTCGACGAGCCGCTCTCCGCGCTCGACGCCAAGGTCCGCGTCTCGCTGCGCGACGAGATCCGCCGCATCCAGAGCGACCTCGGCATCACGACGGTCTTCGTCACCCACGACCAGGAGGAAGCGCTCGCCGTCTCCGACCGCATCGCCGTGATGCACGCGGGCGGCATCGAGCAGATCGGCACGCCCGAGGAGCTCTACAGCGCCCCCGTCTCGGCGTTCACGGCGGACTTCATCGGCCAGTCGAACCGGCTCCGGGGCGACCTCCGTGGCGGCGACGTCTTCGTGTACGGCTTCACGGTGCCGGCGCTCGACCGCTCGGCAGCCGACGGTCCGGTCCTGGCCTACGTCCGGCCCGAGGACATCGCGTTCGCGGCGGAGGGCGTCACCGGCACGGTCGTGTCGTCGAGCTTCCTCGGGTCGATCCGGCGGACCACCGTGCGGCTCGACGACGACACGATCGTCAGCGTGCAGCACGAGGTCGGCGACCGCCGTGCCGTCGGGGAGCCCGTCGCCCTGCGCCTGCTCGGCGCGCCCGTCGCGGTCGCGCCGCTCGCGTAGCGGAGCGCCGCCCACGTCGGACGGGAGGCGCGGTGCGGGCCCGCACCGCGCCTCCCGTCCGACGATGCGCGGCCGTCGCAGCTGCGAAAGCGACAGATGCGTCCTGCACGGCCGCACGGGACTGTCGCTCTGGCGGAAGCGACGCCGCGCGCGCCCGCCCCGCCCGCGACCGCCAGGCTCGCGTCAGCGCTGGAAGCGCGTCGCGACCTCGTCGGACAGGCCGGCCTCGACCCGTGCCCGCATGTCGGCGGACATCGGCGGCAGCGCGGCGACCGGTGCCCAGAACGCCTCGGTGTTCTCCCCGTCGGCCGGGAACGGCGTCCCCGACTCGTACCGGCACGCGAACACGAGGTCGAGGTACTGCGCCCGGTCGCCGTTCGGGTACGTCATCTCCGGGAGCACCTGCACCCACGCGAGGCGTTCGGGCACCGCGACGACGTCGGCTTCCTCGAGGACCTCCCGCGCGGCGGCGACGGCCGGCTCCTCCCCGGGGTCGACGATCCCCGTCACCGGCGTGTAGGCGCCGGAATCGGACCGTCGGACGACCAACAGCTCGCGGTCGTCGCCCGACCCGCGGGTCACGACGGCGGTCACCCCGGTCAGCCAGAGCGGATCGGTACCGATCTTCGAGCGGAGCGACAGGACGAAGTCAGGCGTGGGCATGTCCCCACGCTACCGACCCCTGTCGCGGACTGGTCATGACCAGTAGGCTCGTGATCGTGGAGATCATCATCCTGCCCACGCCGGCGGAGGTCGGTCGCGTCGCCGCGGCCAAGATCGCGTCGGTCGTCGCGAAGAAGCCGACGGCGGTCGTCGGCCTCGCCACCGGATCGAGCCCGCAGGGCATCTACGCCGACCTGCGACAACGGGTCGAGGCGGGGGAGGTGTCGTTCGCCCAGGCCCGTGGTTTCGCGCTCGACGAGTACGTCGGCATCCCGCTCGACCACCCCGAGTCCTACGCGTCCGTCATCGCGCGGGACGTCGTGGAGCCGCTCGGCTTCGACCCGTCGCGGGTGCGGGTGCCGGACGGCCGTGCCGCCGACCTGGAGTTCGCCGCGAAGGAGTACGACGCGGCGATCCGTGCGGCCGGCGGCGTCGACGTGCAGATCCTCGGCATCGGGGCGAACGGGCACATCGGGTTCAACGAGCCGACCTCGTCGTTCGCGTCCCGCACGCGGATCAAGACCCTCGCGCCCTCGACGCGGGAGGCGAACGCCCGGTTCTTCGACGCGCTCGACCAGGTCCCGACGCACTGCATGACCCAGGGACTCGGCACGATCCTCGAAGCCCGCGAGCTCGTCCTCGTCGCCCAGGGTTCCGCCAAGGCCGACGCGGTCGCCGCAGCGGTCGAGGGGCCGCTGTCGTCGTTCGTGCCGGGCTCGGCCCTGCAGCTGCACGAGCACGCGACGGTCGTCGTCGACGAGGAGGCGGCCGCCGGCCTCCGCCTGGCCGACTACTACCGCCACACCTACGCGAACAAGCCGGAGTGGCAGCGCTTCGAGTGACCGCCGGCAGGGGGTCCCGCGTCCGCAGCGTCGCTGCGGTCAGCGGGCGGCCGCCAGGCGCGCGAGTCCCTCGCGCAGGGTCTCCTCCGAACACCCGAAGTTGAGTCGCGCGAACCCGGTGCCCTGCCGGCCGAAGTCCGGCCCGCTCGACAGGGCGACCCGGGCCCGGTCGACGAGCACCGCCGCGGGATCGTCACCCCACGGGAGCGCCCGCAGGTCCAGCCACGCCAGGTACGACGCCTGCGGCTGCCGGTAGCCCGCCCCGGGCAGCGCACGACCGAGCTCCTCGGCGAGCACCCGGCGGTTGCCGACCAGCTCGGCGAGGAGCGTCGCCAACCAGGGCTCGCCGTCGCGGAAGGCGGCCACGCTCGCGGTGTAGCCGAGGATGCCCGTGCGCTCGACCACCTCGACCGGCAGCCCCTCGAACCAGCCCCGGGCGCGGTCCGAAGCGCCGACCATCAGCGCACACTTCGTGCCGGCGAGGTTCCAGGCCTTGCTCGCGCTCGTCAGGGTGACGCCCACCGCCGCCGCCTCGTCGCAGCACGCGAGGAAGGGCGTGAACACCGCGTCGGCGTGGGTGAGCGGGGCGTGGATCTCGTCCGACACGACGACCGCGTCCCACTCCGCGGCCAGGCGGGCGAGCGCCACCAGGTCGTCGGCAGCGTGCACGAGCCCGAGCGGGTTGTGCGGGTTGCAGAGGAGCACCGTCCGGGCGCCGTCCGCGAACGCCCTTGCGAGTCCGTCGAGGTCGATCCGCCAGCCCGCCGTCGTGTCGGACGGAGCTGTGCTGTCGGGGGCCGTGTCCTCCGCCGGCGGCAGGAGCGGGACCTCGCGGACGGCGCCGCCGGCCTCGCGGACGTACTCCCGGAACGGCGGGTACACGGGCGGCATGACGACGACCTCGTCTCCGGGCGCGATGACGCGCCGGAGCACCTCCACCGCTGCCACGGACACGTCGGTCGTGGTGCGCACGAGGTCGGGGTCGACGTCCCACGACCACCGTCGACGCGCGAAGTCGGCGAAGACCTCGGGCAGGACCCGCGTGTGGCCCACGTAGCCGGTGTCCCCGTCCGTCACCGCCCGGACGAGTGCGTCGCGCACCGGTTCCGCGAGCACGCAGTCCATCTCGGCGACGAACATCGGCAGGACGTCGGCGGGGTACGCGGTGTACTTCTCGCTCGTGCGGGAGCGGCGTGCATCGAACGGCGAGACCATGACGCTCATGCGCCCATCCTGACACTGCGGACAGGACCCTTCGCGTTCCCGCAGACTGGAGGGGTCGCACGCGGGCGGCGGCCAACCCCGGCCGAACCCGTCCCCATCCCCGGAAGGTCCTCGATGCCCGAACTCCCGCTCGTCTTCGAGGTCGGATCGCTGGTCGCCATCGTGGCCGTCCTGCTCGCCGACCTCCTCATCGTCGCGCGTCGGCCGCACGTGCCGTCCCTGCGCGAGTCCGGGGCGTGGGTGGGGGTGTACGTCGGGCTCGCGCTCGTGTTCGCGGCGCTCATGCTCGTGTTCGCCGGCGGCGACGCTGCGGGCCAGTTCGTCGCCGGGTGGTTGACCGAGTACAGCCTGAGCATCGACAACCTGTTCGTGTTCTTCATCCTGATGGCGCGGTTCTCGGTGCCGAAGCAGATCCAGCAGGAGGTCCTGATGCTCGGCATCGTGATCGCCCTCGTGCTGCGCGGCGTGTTCATCCTGGTCGGCGCTCAGCTGATCGAGGACTTCTCGTGGATCTTCTACCTGTTCGGCGCCTGGCTCGTCTGGACCGCGGTGCAGCAGCTCCGCGAGGACGACGACGCCGACCAGGAGGACGGTTTCGTGGTCCGGCTGCTGCGCCGGCGGGTGCGGTTCACGGACGAGTTCGACGGCATGAAGCTCCGGACGACCCACGACGGGGTCCGGCACTTCACGCCGCTGCTCGTCGTGCTCATCGCCATCGGGACGACGGACCTGCTGTTCGCGCTCGACTCGATCCCCGCCATCTTCGGCATCACCGAGAGCGCGTTCATCGTGTTCACCGCCAACGTGTTCGCGCTGATGGGGCTCCGCCAGCTGTACTTCCTGCTCGGCGGGCTGCTGGAACGGCTCGTCTACCTGAAGTACGGGATCGCGTTGATCCTGGCGTTCATCGGCGTGAAGCTCGTCCTGCACGCGCTGCACGAGAACGAGTTGCCGTTCCTGAACGGCGGGGAGCACATCGCGTGGGCGCCCGAGATCCCGACGTGGGTGTCGCTCGTGGTGATCCTCGTGGCGATGGTCGGCGCGACCGTGGCGAGCCTGGTGCGGCTGCGCCGTGACGAGCCCGTCCGGACCGGGGCGGCGCGCGGGTCGGAGTGACGCCGCTGTCCGGGTCCGCAGGGATCGGGGTACGCCACGGCGTGGTCCTCCCCGGGTTCCCGGACCACCCGAGGCCTACCGTGGCCCCGGTCATGGCAGCCGAACACCGCAAACCCGTCGAGCCCGACCAGGCACCCGCCGTCGAGCACCACGCCGCACACCACGCGGCGACCGTCGAGGCACCCGCCACACCCGCCTCGCCGTCGTCTGACCGAGACGCCCGCACCGACCAGTCGAGCCCCGACCAGTCGAGCCCCGACCAGTCGGGGCGCGACCAGCCCGCGCAGGCCGACCAGCCCGACCCGAACCGGTGGAAGGCCCTCGTCATCTGCCTGCTCGGCGGTGGCATCGTGCTGCTCGACGTCTCGATCGTCAACGTCGCACTCGAGTCGATCTCGAAGGGGCTGCCGGGCGCGTCCCCCGAGGCCGTGCAGTGGATCCTCTCCGGGTACGCCCTGTCGTTCGGACTCCTCCTCGTCCCCGGCGGCCGGCTCGGCGACGCATCCGGACGTCGCCGCATGTTCGTCGTCGGTGTCGGCCTGTTCACGGTCGCGAGCGCCCTCTGCGGCTTCGCACCGAACGGGCTCTTCCTGGTCATCGCGCGGCTCGTGCAGGGCCTCGCGGGCGGTCTGCTGACCCCGCAGGTGACGGCCCTCATCCAGCAGCTGTTCCGCGGCAAGGAGCGCGGCACCGCCTTCGGCCTGTTCGGCGCGACGGTCGGCATCGCCACCGCGATCGGCCCGCTCGTCGGCGGCCTGCTCATCACGGCGTTCGGTACCGAGAACGGTTGGCGCTTCGTCTTCTTCGTGAACCTGCCCGTCGGACTGATCACGGTCCTCCTGGCCTTCCGCTACCTGCCGGCGACGAGCCGTGCCGACCGCGGCCGGAAGCACGACTTCGACCCCGTCGGGATCGTCCTCCTCGGTGCCGCCGTCGTGGCTCTGCTGCTGCCGTTCGTGCAGTCGGAGGAGTGGAAGAGCCCCGCCAAGTGGTGGCTCGTCGTCGTCGCGGTCGTCCTCGCCGTCCTCTTCGTGCTGTGGGAGCGCCGCTACCAGCGGTCGAAGGAGCCGGTGATCGACCTCGGGCTGTTCCGCCGGCGGTCGTTCTCGCTCGGAGTCGGGCTCGCCACCGTGTACTTCGCGGGCTTCACGCCGCTGTTCTTCGTCCTCACGCTCGCCCTCCAATCGGGGCTGCACTACTCGGCACTCCTGGCCGGCCTGTCCTCGGTGCCCTTCGCGATCGGTTCCGGGATCGCCTCGACCGTCGGCGGCCGGATCGTCCACCGGTTCGGTCGGCAGCTGATCGTGGTCGGCACGATCCTCGTGCTGCTCGGGCTCGGTGGGGTCATCTGGGTCGTCGCGAACCACTACCGGTCGGACCTCGGGTGGTGGCTCGTCGCGCCGCTGCTCGTGGCCGGCATCGGCTCGGGCCTGACGATCTCGCCGAACCAGACGCTGACGCTCTCCGAGGTGCCGGTCGAGCAGGGCGGGTCCGCGGGTGGCCTCATCCAGGTCGGCGCCCGGGTCGGGTCCGCGATCGGGATCGCCGCCGTCGGCAGCGTGTTCTACTCGGCACTCGCCAGCTCGCAGGGCGACTACGCGAAGGGGCTGCCGCTCGGCCTCGGCGTCGCGCTCGGCTTCGTCGCCGCGGCCCTGGTCGCCGGCATCGTGGACGTCGTCGTCGGACGGGTCCGCGGCACGGAGGCGTCCGTCTGAGCCCGGTGCCGGGTTCGGCACCGGTGCCGTCGGCGCTCCGCGGTCAGTCCCGGTAGGGCTCGGACCACCCGGTCCGCAGCCGGACGGCCGCGCGGACGAACGTCGCCGCCATGTCGGGCTCCGGGTCGAACAGGTTCTGGATCCGGAGCCCGTCGAACAGTGCGAGCAGCTGCTGCGCACCCTTCTGCGGGTCCATCGTGTCGGGTTCGCGTCCGGCGAGCACGTCCTGCTCGAGCGCGGCCCGGATGCTCGCCCGGAACGCGCGGTAGGTGGTCAGGAAGTCCTCGCCGGCGGCCTCCCCGGGATCGGCGGCCGGTGCGAGCGACGACACGATGAGCCGGTCGAGGGCCGGGTCCTCGGCGAAGGCCACGACGAGCGCACGGAGCCAGGCGATCGTCCCCTCCGACGCGGCGATCGGCGCGAGCGGGGCGATCACCTGCTCCAGCCAGGAGGCGAGGGTCGCGGCGAGGAGGAGCGGCAGCGTCGGGAAGTGCGACGTCACCTCGTCGACGGTGAGGCCGGCGCGCTCCGCGACCGCGGTGAGGGACGCGCGGCTGGGTCCGACGTCGCGGAGCACGTCGATCGACGCCTGCAGGACACGCTCGCGCACCGGGGTGGCGCTCCGGCGGGTGGACAGCTGCTCGGGCGGTGTCCGACGGAACCACTCCAGGAGCGCTGCGGACCGGGAGGCGTTCGCGTCGGGGTCCGGTGCCCGCTCGGGGTCGAACAGGTCGACGAAGCCGGGCAGCGCGCGGATCGCCGGGTCCTCCGTGCGGAACGCGATCGACCAGTCCGCGTACGCGCGTTCCTCGATCGGGTCGTCGACGACGATCTGCACGTCGACGTTGCCCGGGTCGGCAGCGACCTCGCGGACGCGGGCGTGCACCACGTCGGCGGGGCCCTCGGTGACACCGATGACGTTCGCGTCGTCGAGCGCGAGGATACCGGTGATGCCGAGTTCGGCGTTCCTGGCCCGTTCGACGGCGAGGAGCTGCACGAGCCCGGCTTCGGTGTAGCGGCCGGTCCGCGCGGCCGTGAAGACGAGGGATACGAGGGTCATCGGTCGTGCTTCCCGTCGGTGGGCGGTGCGGTGTCGACCCGGACGGTGCGTTCCCGTCGGACCGCCACCAGGGTCAGGTCGTCGTCGATGGTGTCCGGGACGGAGTCCATGAAGGCGGCGAGCCCCGCCGCGAGCGACCCGGCCGCGGCGAGCCCGGCTGCGAGACCGGTCAGGGTGTCGAAGGTGGCGTCCGGGAGCTCGAGGATGCCGTCCGAGGCGATGAGGAGCACGTCGCCGGGGTCGAGGTCGAGGCGCCGGGGCAGCCGCGCGAACCCGCGGGGCTGCAGCCCGATCGGGAGGTCCACCGAGGGGATCCGTCGTGCGCTGCCGTCCGCGTGCCCGACCGCGGCGAACCCGTGCCCGGCGTCGACGTACTCGAGCGACCCGTCGGCGAACCGGAGCCGGGCGTGGAACAGGGTCGCGAACGCCGACGCGCGTTCGAGCCGGGGACGGACGGCGGTCTCGGCCCCCTCGACCGCCACGCCGGGTGCCTCGCGCGCGAGGGCGTCGAGGGCGCCGAGCAGGTGGGCGGCGAGGAGGCCCGCAGGGACGCCCTTGCCCATGACGTCGCCGAGCGTGACGGTCGCCGACCGGGCGTCCGGCGCGACGGCGAACTCGGCGAGGTCGCCGGACACGTCCGCCGCGGCACGCCACGCGTGGGCGACGGACCAGCCCACCGGACCGACGCTGCCGAGGGCGTCCGGCGTCGGCAGCAACGCGGACTGGACGACCCGGAGCCGGGCGTCCCGGTCGAGGCCGGCGTCCTCGTCGTCGTAGACGTCCTGGAGGGATGGCACGGTGCGAAAACTACCGTGGTCGTCGCGGGATTGCGCGGAACGGACAGACCCCAGTCCGGGCGACGGCGGTCAGCGGAGCGGGCGGCCGGCACCCCAGACGTGCGTCACCACGAGGTCGGGCGTCAGGGCGACGAGGTCCGCCGAGCACCCCGGCGCGATCCGTCCGAACCGGTCGCCGAGGCCCAGCGCCCGGGCCGGCACCGCGGTGAGCGCCGCGACCGCCTCCGGCAGCGTCCGACCGGCGGCCGCCACGGCGGTGCGGAGCGCGGCGTCCTGCGTCAGGGTCGACCCCGCGATGGTCTCGGTGCCGGCGACGAGGGCGACGCCGTCCGCGACCGTCACGGCGAGCGAGCCGAGGGTGTACGAGCCGTCCGCCGACCCGGCTGCCCCCATCGCGTCGGTGATGAGCGCGACGCGCCCCGGAGCGGCCCCGAGCAGCATCGACGCCACGGACGGGTGCACGTGCACGCCGTCGAGGATCAGCTCGAGCGTGACCCGTTCGTCGGCGACCGCGGCGGAGATCGGTCCGGGTGCTCGGTGGTGGATGCCGGGCATGGCGTTGAACGCGTGCGTGAGCAGGGTCGCGCCGGCGTCGAACGCGGCGCGTGCCTGGTCGGCGGTGCAGACCGTGTGGCCGACGGCGACCGTGACCCCGGCCGACACGAACTGCCCGATCGCGTCGATCGCGCCCGGGAGCTCCGGCGCGATCGTGACCTGTCGCACCACGCCCGAGCCGGCCTCGAGGAGGGTGTCCACCGCCTCGCGCGTCGGAGCGGTGAGGAAGTCGGCGTTGTGCGCCCCCTTGTTCCCCGGCGACAGGAAGGGGCCCTCCAGGTGCACACCGAGCACCAGGGGATCGGTGGCCATCACCGCGCGGACGCGGTCGAGCGAGGCGACGAGCGACGGCAGCGGGTTCGCGACGAGCGACAGGACCGACCGTGTCGTGCCGTGCCGCCGGTGCACGTCGAGGGCCGCGTCGAACGACTCGTCCTCGTACGCGGCGCCACCGCCTCCGTGTCCGTGCAGGTCCACGAACCCGGGCGTCAGGACCGCGTCCCCCAGGTCGACGACCTCGTCGGCCGCCGGGGCCTCGCGGCCCGAGCCGACCGCGTGGACCGTGTCGCCGACGACGAGCACCCAGCCGTCGGCCGTGGTGCCGGCCGCGTCGACGACGCGGGCCGACCGGACCAGCGTGCGCCGGGCCTCCCGACCGACCGCGCCGGACCCGACGCCCCCCGTCACGGCGTCTCCCGGCGGAACTGCACCACTCCGGACACCGCGGCGACCACGATGAACACGAGTCCGATGACCGGGTGCCCGATCGACACCCAGGAGGCACCGGCGGCGATGACGAGGGCGACCTCGACGATGGTCTTGCCCACGATGTCGGTCTCGATCGGGGAACGCGGTGAGCGGAAGAGGAACCACACGACGGCCGCGAAGAGCGGCGCGCCGATCACGAAGAGGAGCCCGGGCATCGGGAACGGCCACGCGATGTAGCCCCAGTACGCGAGCGAGAGCAGGCCGAACGCGCAGACGAGCACCCGGAGCACCGTCCAGGCGTCGAGGCGCCGCGGACGGACGGCGTGCGGGTCGGGGGTGTCGGACCAGTCGTCGGACCGGTCGACGGGGCTCTGCGGTGCGGACACGGTTCCTACCTGAAGATGATGGTGCGGGCACCGTCGAGGAGCACACGGTCCTCGGCGATCCACCGGACGGCCTGGGTGAGCGTGCGGGACTCCTCGTCCTGCCCGATCGACACGAGCTCGGCGGGGTCCTTCGTGTGGTCGACCCGGACGACGTTCTGCTCGATGATCGGTCCCTCGTCGAGGTCGCTCGTGACGAAGTGCGCCGTCGCACCGATGAGCTTCACCCCGCGGGCGTGCGCCTGCCGGTAGGGGTTCGCGCCCTTGAACCCGGGCAGGAACGAGTGGTGGATGTTCACGGCTCGCCCCTCGAGCGCCGCGCAGAGCCCCGGCGACAGGATCTGCATGTACCGGGCGAGGACGACGAGCTCGATGTCGTGCTCGTCGACGGCCTCGAGGATGCGCTGCTCCATGTCGTGCTTGCTCGCGGCGTCGGTGACCGGCCGGTGCTCGAACGGCACGGAGTAGAACGACGCGAGCTCCTGCAGGTCGGCGTGGTTCGACAGCACGAGCGGCACCTCGATCGGGAGCTGTCCGCCGCGCTGCCGGTAGAGCAGGTCGTTCAGGCAGTGCCCCGCCTTCGACACGAGCACCAGCGTGCGCAGGGGTCGGCCGACGACGTCGAGCTGGACGCGGGCGTCGTAGCGCTCGACGACCGGGGCGAGGGCCTGCTCGAACGCCTCGCGGTCGACCGGCGCCATGACCTGCAGGCGCATGAAGAACGTGTTCGTGTCCGCGCTCGAGAACTGCTGCGACTCGGTGATGTTGCCGTTCGCGGCGACGACGGCTCCGGACACGGCGTGCACGATCCCCGGGCGGTCGTCGCAGACCAGCGTGAGGGTCCAGTGCGTGGGCGTCGTCGCGGTGGGCGCGGGCGTCGGGTCGGTCACCGGATCAGGGTACCGGGCGCGCTCCGGAGCGCTGCTCGCGCTGCTCGCGCTGTCGCTGCGTCGTACCGGTCTGGAGGCGCGGCGCACCTCCGTCCGTCGGCTCGCCCTGGTGCTGCAGCCGACGGACACGACCGCATCACACCGTGGCCGATCCGGTTCGCGGAACCGCGCATCTGCGAACCCGATCGGTCATCGGCCGGGACGAGGACCGTGCCCGGCGCCGGTCGTGCCGGTGGGGTGGCCGGCCGGAACGGCGGAGTGGCCTGTCGGGCCGACGGGGTCGGCGGGGTGGCCGGTCGGGTCGGGCGGCGACCGGTCGGGTCCGTGGTCAACCGTCAGGTGGTGCCCGGTCAGGCCGATGGTGTCCGGTCCGTGACGGCGCGAGCGAGCGCGCGGTCGGCGACCGTCAGGACGCTCGCCGCCACCGCGACGCCGACGATCACCCACGCGAGCACGTGCAGGTCCGGCGTCGTCGGGGCCGTCCCGAACACGCCGCCGATGAGCGACGACGCCCCGATCGCCCCGATGTAGACGCTCGTCCGCGACAGCCCGGCGGCGGTGCCGATGTACTCGGCCGGCACGACCCGGTACAGCGCCGCCTGGTTCGACACCGACGCGAACGCCTGCGGGACACCGAACAGCGCCGGCGCGAGGACCAGCAGCGCCACGGGCGACCCGGTGTGCAGCAGCAGGAGGAGCAGGCCGCCCGCGATCGGCACGACCGCCGCGGCGATGAGCGGCCCCCGGACGGCCGTCCTCCGCGCGACGAGGAAGGACGCGACCCCGGCGACGACCGCGGCGGGCAGCTGGATGTACCCGGCCGCGTCGCTCGAGTAGCCGGCCACGTCCTGCACCCACTGCGAGAAGCCGTACGTCATCGTGTACGCCAGCAGGTACACGAGGAACAGCCGGACGTAGGTCCGCGAGAGTGCGCCGTTCCGGGCGAGCAGCCGCACGTCGACGAACGGCTTCGTCGCCCGCAGTTCCCAGAGGACCAGGGCGACGAGCAGCACGACGGCGGTGCCGAGCAGCCACCAGAGCCCCGCCGACAGGTCGAGCAGGAACACCAGCAGGGCCGACACGGCGCCGGTCATCAGCAGCATGCCGACCGGGTCGAGCGCCTGGAGCACGGGCAGGTCGTCGTCGTTCCGGGGCCGGAGCCGGTCCGACGGCAGCCAGAGCGCCGACACCACGATGCCGAAGACCGCGAGCGGCACGTTGACCAGGAAGATCGAGTGCCAGCCGAAGGCCGCGATCAGCGCACCGCCGAGGGGTGGCCCGGCGGCCGCCGACACGAGCGAGGTGATCGAGAGCGCACCGAGGACCAGCGGCGGCGTGGGCTTGCCGATCCGCGCCGAGTGCTGCCGGAGCGTCGTCAGTGCGGCCGGGTACGCGGACGAGGTGCCGATGCCGATCAGCACCCGCGCCGTGACCGCCCCGCCGAACCCGGTGAGGAACTCGGGCACCACCCCGGCGACGCCCACGATGACGAGCCCGGTGAGGAACACCTTCTTCGGGCCGAACCGGTCGGCGAGCTTGCCCATCGTCGGCTGGGCGACGGCGCTCGCCAGGTAGAGCGCGGCGACGAGCCAGATCGCCTGCGCCGCGCCGATGCCGAGGTCGCGGGAGATCGGCGCGAGCGCGACCGACACCATCGTGGTGTTGATCGGGTTGAGCAGTGGTCCGACGAGGACCGGGACGAGGAGCTTCGGACCGAAGCCGCTCCCGCCGCTCCCGGACGTCGCGTCGAGGTCGGGTGACGAGGTGGTGCTGCTGGACGTGGTGGCCTGCCTTGCGGGGTGGTCGCGACGCGACGGACTGGAGGCGCGACCCGCGTCGTGCAACGCGGGTCGTGCCTCCAGGCGGTCACGGCTCGACGAGTGGTTCGAGGATGCGGAGGGAGCGGGCGACCGTCTCGCGGTCGTCCGGTCCGAGCGCCGCGAGGCGCTCGGCGAGGACGCGGCTCCGTGCGCTCCAGGCGTCCTCGCGGGCGGCGGCTCCGGCGGCGGTCGCACGGACGAGCGTCCGGCGGCCGTCGGAGGGGTCCTGCCGACGTTCGACGAAGCCGAGGTCGACGAGTGCCTGGACGGTCGCGCCCATGGACTGCGGACGGACGCCCTCGGCGCGCGCGAGGTCCGCGACGGTGCTCTCGCCGTGTCGGAGGAGTCGACCGAGCGCGGCGGTCTGGGACGCGGTGACCTCGTCGGACTTGCCCGTGAGCAGGGTCCGACGGATGCGCCCGTGGATCGTCAGCAGGTCGCTGGCGAGGTCGGTCGCGGTCCTGGTCGTCATTGCACCATTGTAGGCCTCGACAGGCAGACTTGCAAGGTTGCCTGTCGATCAGGGCACGTCGGCGACGGCGGTGCTGGTCTCGCCCAGCAGGGGGTGCAGTGCGGCGTTCACGACACCGGCGTCCTCGCGGAACCAGGCGTTGCTGCTCTGCACGATCGGCCAGGCCCGGGCGAGGAGCGCGCGCCCCTCGGCCGTGAGCGCGATGCGGGACGGCCGCCCCCGGCCACGGGTCGCCCCACGGTCGAGCAGTCCCCGCTCGTCGAGTGCCGTGACGAGCGTCGTGATGCTCTGCGGTCGGACGCCGACGGCCCGCGCGAGCTCCGCCTGGGTCGGGTGGTCGCCGACGGCGAGCTGTACGAGGATGCCGAACTCCACCGGTGTCAGGTCCAGCGGCTCGAGCGCGCTGCCCAACCGTCTCGCCAGTTCCCGGGCTGCCCGGATCACGGTCCACGCGGCGATCGCGTCGACCTCGTCGTGCGTTGCTGGGAACTCGCGGGACACCGGTCCAGGCTACCGGCGTACCGTCACGTATCAGGAAACTGATACTCGGGAGGGGCCATGACACAGCACAGCGACGGCGTCATCGCGGTCACGGGAGCCACCGGCGACGTCGGCGGTCAGACGGTGGAACGGCTCCGCGCGGCCGGAGCCCCGGTCCGCGCGATCGTGCGACGCCCGGACCAGGTGGACGCCTTCGCCGCCCGCGGCATCGAGGCGCGTCTGGCCGACCTCGGCGACCCAGCGGCGCTCACCGACGCGCTCGCCGGGGTCGACCAGCTCTTCCTCGTCACCGCGGCGTCACCACGCCAGGCCGGCCACGGGCGGACCGCGGTCGATGCGGCCCGTTCCGCCGGGGTGCGGGCGATCGTGCACCTCTCCGGCGGCGACGCAGCCGAGCACTCCCCGATGCCGTGGGCGGCCGCGATCTGGCAGGTCGACCGCGCCGTGCGGGCCAGCGGGCTGGAGTGGACGATCCTGCACCCGTCGGGGTTCATGACCAACCTGGTGTCCTCGGCCCCGGTGATCCGTCGTGGTGTCTTCCCGCAGACGATGGGTCGTGGGGTGATCGGGTGGATCGACACCGCCGACATCGCCACGGTCGCCGCCACGGTCCTGCTCCGCGGCGAGCACACCGGGGCGGAGCCCGTGCTCACCGGACCGGAGCTGCTCGACGGTCACGGTGTCGCCCGTGGCCTCAGCGAGGGGCTCGACCGACGCGTGCGGTACCTGCACCTGCCGAGCCGCGTGTTCCGTGCCCTGCTGCGGGTGGGCGGCGTGGACGCCTGGCAGGCCGAGGGGCTCCGTCGGCAGTTCGGGCGGGTCGCCCGGAACGGGCTCGACGGCGTCGACGCGTCCACCGACGACGTCGAGCGGATCACCGGGACACCGCCGCGGTCGATCTCGGACTGGGCTCGGGCGCACCGTGCCGAGATGCTCGGCGAGGGCTGACCGTCAGGAGGTGCTGATCGTGTCCACCAGGTGCTCCTGCACGTACCCGATCCAGTCGTAGACGTCACGGAGCCCCACCGCACGGTCGGACCGGTCCGCGGCGGAGGCCTCCTCGCTGGCCGCGTCCGTGATCCCGAGTCGCTCCGCGATCGTCAGGCGGAGGTCCGTCAGGCACCGGAGCCAGGCCTGCTCGTCCGTCGGGGCCAGCGCGCCGTCACGGACCCCGGTCAGCCAGTCGTGCACGACCGAGGCGTTCGTGGTCTTCTGCGTGAGCAGGTCCGAGCGGGTCAGGCGGCCGAACTCCGCGCTCGCCGTCGCGTCGCCCGGGTAGGCGTCCGGGAACATCCGCGCCGCCACCGGGTCGGCGGACAGGTCACCCGCGAGCACCTGCTGCAGTTGCTCGGTGAGCGACGTGAGGACGCCGCGCTCGCCGGAGGACATGGCGAGGTGCACGCCGTCGGCACGTCGGACGAAGGGGATCACGGGGTCGGTGCCCGGTCGACGGTCGCCTGCAGGCCGTAGCCGTGCATCGCCTGCACGTGCGCCTCCATCACCTCGCGAGCGCCCGTCGCGACGATCGCCCGGCCCTCCTCGTCGACCTGGTGCATGAGCCGCTCGGCCTTCGGACGGGTGAAGCCGAAGTACGACTGGAACACGTAGGTGACGTACGACATCAGGTTGACCGGGTCGTCCCACACCACCGTGACCCAGGGCGTGTCGGACCGTGCGGCGGTGCGCTCGTCGACGTCCGGGTGCAGCAGGGTCATGCAACCAGGGTGACACGAACCGGACCGCTCGGTACGATCGTCACGTCGCGACTGGCGTTGGATGGGTCACCATCGGGGAGCGACACCTGACACGGTGCGCGGCCGTACGCCTGGGCCGCGCCCACCCGTCCACCTCGTCGTGCTCGTGCGCGACGGAACAGACAACGAGGAGTCCCGTGTCCATCACCGATCTGCCCGCTGTGACCGCGCAGTCCAGCTTCAACGCACCGCTCGCCGAGGTCGACCCCGAGATCGCGGCGGTGCTGCAGAACGAGCTCGGCCGTCAGCGCGACACCCTCGAGATGATCGCCTCCGAGAACTTCGTGCCGCGCGCCGTCCTCGAGTCGCAGGGCTCGGTCCTGACGAACAAGTACGCCGAGGGGTACCCCGGCAAGCGCTACTACGGCGGCTGCGAGTACGTCGACGTCGCCGAGCAGCTCGCCATCGACCGGGCGAAGGCCCTCTTCGGTGCCGCCTACGCGAACGTGCAGCCGCACTCCGGCGCCAGCGCGAACGCCGCCGTCCTGCACGCCATCGCGTCCGCGGGCGACACGATCCTCGGCCTCGAGCTCGCCCACGGCGGCCACCTGACCCACGGCATGAAGCTGAACTTCTCCGGCCGCCTCTACAACGCGGTGTCGTACGGCGTCGACCCGGAGACGTTCGAGGTGGACTACGACGACATCCGCGCGAAGGCGGTCGAGCACCAGCCCAAGGTCATCATCGCCGGCTGGTCGGCGTACCCGCGGCAGCTCGACTTCGCGAAGTTCCGCGAGATCGCCGACGAGGTCGGTGCGACCCTCTGGGTTGACATGGCGCACTTCGCGGGCCTCGTCGCCGCGGGCCTGCACCCGTCGCCGCTCCCGCACGCGCACGTCGTGTCCTCGACCGTGCACAAGACGCTCGCCGGTCCGCGCTCGGGCATCATCCTGTCCAACGACGAGTCGCTGTTCAAGAAGCTCAACTCCGCCGTGTTCCCGGGCCAGCAGGGCGGTCCGCTCATGCACGTGATCGCCGCGAAGGCGACCGCGTTCCTGCTCGCCGCGACGCCCGAGTTCAAGGACCGCCAGGAGCGCACGCTCCGCGGCGCCAAGCTGCTGGCCGAACGCCTCACCCAGGCCGACGCCCGCGGGGCGGGGATCGACGTGCTCACCGGCGGCACCGACGTGCACCTCGTCCTCGTCGACCTCCGCGAGTCCGAGGTCGACGGCAAGCAGGCCGAGGACCTCCTGCACCAGGTCGGCATCACCGTGAACCGCAACTCCGTGCCGTTCGACCCGCGCCCGCCGATGGTCACCTCCGGTGTCCGCATCGGCACCCCGGCGCTGGCGACCCGTGGCTTCGGCGACGCCGAGTTCACCGAGGTCGCCGACATCATCGCGCTGACGCTCATGCCGAACCCGGACATCGAGGCGCTCTCGGCCCGGGTGATGGCGCTGGCCGACGCGTTCCCGCTCTACGCGTGAGCGCTGTGACCCCGTCGCCCACGCCACTGCCGCGCGAGCTCTGGGCAGGCGAGGGCTCTGCCGTCCGCATCGACGGCACCGCCCTCGCCGCCCGCACGCTCGACGACCTGAAGCTCCGCATCGACCGCCTGCACGACCACGGGTTCCGCCCCGGACTCGGCACCATCATGGTCGGCCAGAACCCGGGCTCGGTGTCGTACGTCGCCGGCAAGCACAAGGACTCGGCGCAGATCGGGCTCGACTCGGTCCGCATCGACCTGCCGGAGACCGCGAGTGCCGCCGACATCCGGTCCGCGATCCTCCAGATGAACGACGACCCGCGGGTCACCGCGTTCATCGTGCAGCTCCCGCTGCCGCAGGGCATCGACCCGGTCCCGATGCTCGAGCTCATGAACCCGGCGAAGGACGCCGACGGTCTGCACCCGACCAACCTCGGTGAGCTCGTGCTCGCCGTCCCCGGTGGTGCCGGCACGATCGACGCTCCGCTCCCGTGCACCCCGCGCGGCATCGTCGCGATGCTCGAGGCGTACGAAGTCCCGATCCGTGGCAAGCACGTCACGATCATCGGCCAGGGCCTGACGGTCGGACGCCCGCTCGGCCTGCTCCTCACCCGGCTCGAGGCCACCGCCACGCTGACCCACTCCCTGACCGAGGACGTCGCTGCCGAGTGCCGCCGTGCCGACATCATCGTCGCCGCGGCCGGGGTCGCCGGACTCGTGCAGCCGGACTGGGTGCAGCCCGGCGCCGCGGTCATCGACGTCGGCATCACCCGTGTGGTCGACGAGGCCACCGGGAAGGCGAAGCTGCGCGGCGACGTCGACCCGGCGGTGGCCTCCGTGGCGGGGTTCCTCTCGCCGACCCCGGGCGGGGTCGGGCCGATGACCCGGGCGATGCTCATGAAGAACGTCGTCGAGGCGGCGGAGCGCCACCTGCGCTGACGGTCGCCCTCGCGAGAGCGACAGATCTCCTCGGCCCGCCCACGGGGATCTGTCGCTTCCGCGTTCCGGTCGCGTCTGGCCCGGACTGGAGGCACGGATCACCTCCGTCGGACCGCGCGCCGGGTGGTACGGTCGCCGCATGGGGGAGACCACAGCCGTCCAGACCGAGCCCGTGATGGCGCCGACCGGACGGCAGTTCCGGCTCCGAGCCTGGCCGCTCGTGCTCTTCGGTGTGGTCGCGCTGGCCGCGTCCCACGGAGCGGTGCTGTTCAGTGCATCGTCGGAGTACGGCGGGGTCGACGCGTCCGGTGGGTGGATCGACGCCGAGGGGAACCCGGTTGCGACGGCCCCGCCCACGGTGTCCGCCGTCGGCCACGTCGCTCCGGCCGCACTGGTTGTGTTGGTGTTGGTCCTCGCCCTCGGGGTCGTCCTGCCGCCGACGCTCGCGCGGTTCGGTCACGACCGGGTCGGTGCGGTGATCCGCCGGACCGCGTACATCGCGGCCCCGGTAGTGGTGGTGCTCGGCGTGCTCGTCTACTGGGTGTGGCAGGGACACGTCGTGATCGACCAGGTGGAGCACCAGGTCCTGCACCCCCACGGGTTCCCGTGGGGCGGGGTCACGGTGACGACGGGCCACATGACCCGCTGAACCGCCGGCACGCGTGGCTTCGCTGCGCGGCGGTGGTCCGCAGCGTCGCTCGCGTCAGTCGCGCCGGGCGCCCTGCGCGGCGTGCACGGTGAAGACGTTCGGCTCGCGGTACCCGGCCGCGGCGAAGGCGGACGTGACGGCGTCCGTGATCGTGCCACGGGCCTCCCGGTCGACCAGCGCGATCGCCGCGCCACCGAAGCCACCACCGGTCATCCGAGCGCCCACGGCACCGTGCTCGACCGCGGTCGAGACCGCCAGGTCGAGCTCCGGCACGGAGATCTCGAAGTCGTCGCGCATCGACTCGTGCGACGCGACGAGCAGCGAGCCGATCGCGCGCGGCCCGCTCTCGCGGAGAGTGCGGACCGTGTCGAGGACCCGCTGGTCCTCCGTCACGATGTGCCGGACGCGGCGGAAGGTCTCGTCGTCGAGGAGCTCCTGGGCGCGGGGCAGGTCCTCGACGGAGACGTCGCGGAGTGCCTCGACGCCCATCGCCGCCGCGCCGCGCTCGCACGACTCACGACGCGCCTTGTAGCCGCCGGTGGCGTGAGCGTGCTCGACGCGGGTGTCGATGACCAGGACCTCGAGCCCGTTCGCCTCGAGCGCCAGGTCGACCACGGCGGTGTCGAGCGTCCGGCAGTCGAGGAACACGACCGCGTCCTGCTCGCCGAGGAGCGACGCCGACTGGTCCATGATCCCGGTCGGTGCGCCGACGGCGTGGTTCTCGGAGTACTGACCGACCCGGGCGAGGGTCTTCCGGTCGAGGCCGAGCTCCCAGAGGTCGTTGAACGCCAGCGCCACGCCGCACTCGATCGCCGCACTCGACGACAGGCCCGCACCGACCGGCACGTCCGAGTCGATGAACACGTCGAACCCGGTCTTGTCGGCGAGGTCCGCTCCCGCCTGCTCGCGCAGTGCCCAGGCGATGCCGAAGACGTAGGCCGACCACCCGTCCATGCGCTCGGGCGACAGGTCGTCGAGCGACAGCTCGTGGACGGCGTCCGGCTCGAACGCCGAGGCCACACGCAGCAGCCGGTCGTCCCGCGCGCTGATCGACGCGACCGTCCGACGGTCGATCGCGAACGGCAGGACGTACCCGTCGTTGTAGTCGGTGTGCTCGCCGATCAGGTTGACGCGACCGGGGGCGGAGTACCGCACCGCCGGCTCGTACCCGTAGACCTGCTGGAACGTCATGCGCGTTCGATCCCTCCTCGGATGAACTCGGCCGCCTTCTCGGGCACGAGGTCCCCGATCCAGGCGCCCATGGCGGCTTCGCTGCCGGCCAGGAACTTGAGCTTGTCCGCCGCGCGCCGCGGGGACGTGATCTGCAGCATGAGCCGCACGGTGTCGCGGGCGGTGTGCACCGGGGCCTGGTGCCACGCCGCGATGTACGGCGTCGGGTCGCCGTAGAGCTCGTCGAGGCCGCGCGTCAGGCGCAGGTGCATGTGCGCCAGCTCGTCCTTCTCGGCGTCGGTCAGGCCCGCGAAGTCGGGCACGTGCCGGTGCGGAAGCATGTGCACCTCGATCGGCCAGCGCGCGGCGAACGGCACGAAGGCGGTGAAGTGCTCACCCGCGAGGACGACCCGCTCCGACGCCCGTTCGTTCTCGAGGTGCCGCTCGAACAGGTCCGGCCCGAAGCGCTCGATGCTCGCGAGCAGACGCTGGGTGCGCGGCGTGACGTAGGGGTAGGCGTAGATCTGCCCGTGCGGGTGGTGCAGGGTGACGCCGATCGCCTCACCCCGGTTCTCGAACGGGAACACCTGCTGGATGCCGGGCATGGCCGACAGTGCGGCCGTCCGGTCCGCCCAAGCCTCGACCACCGTGCGGGCGCGTGACTCGGAGATCGACGCGAACGATCCGCTCGTCTCCGGCGAGAAGCACACGACCTCGCACCGGCCGACGCTGCGGAACTGGCGGTTCAGCCCGACCTCGGACAGGGACCCGAGCGACGGGGGAGCGTCGTCGGCCTCGAGCTGGGGGCCGAAGGACGGCGACCGGTTCTCGAACACGGCCACGTCGTAGCGGCTCGGGATCTCCGAGGGGTTCGCGTCGGTCTGCGGGGCCAGCGGGTCCTGGTCGGCCGGCGGCAGGAACACCCGGTTCTGCCGGCTCGCCGCGATCGACACCCACTCGCCGGTCAGGACGTCCTGCCGCATGCGGGCGGTCTCCGGGCGGGGGTCGAGGACGCGCTGGTCGATGCTCCGCTCGGCGGGCAGCGTCGAGTCGGCGTCGTCGAAGTAGAACAGGTCGCGGCCGTCCGCGAGCTTCGTCGCGCGCTTGGTGATCACCGACACACCCTACCGCGGAACGAAGTCTTGCGAAAGCAGACGGAAGCGGACGAAACTGGGCGGGTGACGGACGCTGACCTCTTCCTCGACGGCGCGCTGCCGGCACCGCTCCGTCAGGAGCGCATCGTGACCATCGTCGACGGGGCACCCGGTCTCGTCCGCACGTCCGCGTTGGCCGCGGCGCTCGGGACGAGCGAGGTGACGGTCCGCCAGGACCTCGCCGCCCTCGACCTGGAGGCACGGATCCGGCGGGTGCACGGCGGTGCGGTCCGCCTGGTGGCCGGTTCCGGCGAACGACCGTTCGAGGAGACCGCGGTCGAGCACCAGGACGCCAAGGCCGCGATCGGCCGGGCAGCTGCGGCGCTCGTCCGGTCCGGGGAGTGCGTCGTGCTCGACGTGGGGACCACGCCGGCCGCGGTCGCCGCCGCCCTGGTCGCGCGGACGGACCTCGCGGACGTCACCGTCGTCACCAACTCGCTCACCACGGCACTCGCCCTGGAACCCGCGGTGCCCCGCTTCACCGTCATCGTCACGGGCGGGACGCTCCGACCGCTGCAGCACTCCCTCGTCGCTCCGTTCAACGGCACCGTGTTGCCGATGATCGCCGCCGACGTGGTGTTCCTCGGCGGGACCGGCCTCGACGTCGAGCACGGGCTGACGAACGTGAACCTGCCAGAGACCGAGACGAAGCGGATGCTCGCGGAGACCGCACGGCGTACCGTCGTGGTCGCGGACGGGTCGAAGTTCGGCCGGGCCCACGTCGGGGTCGTCCGTCCGCTGCACGACATCGACGTCGTCGTCACCGCCGAGGCTCCGACAGCCCTGGTCGACGCCGTCCGCGCGGCCGGGGTCGAGGTCGTCGTCGCCGACGGCCGGTGACGGCCGGTGACGGCCCCACCGAACCCGCACGCGCACCGAGGAAGGACCAGCCCGCCATGACCGCAGCCCCCACCGGAGCCCAGTACCGCCTCCGCCACGCCGGACCCGACGGGGTCGTCGAGGCCGTCGTCACCGAGGTCGCCGCTGGCATCCGCGAGCTCCGGGTCGCCGGCTTCGACCTCACCGAGCCGTTCGCGGTCGACCAGGCGCCGCCCGGGGCGGACGGGATCGTCCTCGTCCCGTGGCCGAACCGGGTCGCCGGCGGTCGGTGGGAGCTGGACGGCGCGGCGCAGCAGCTCGACGTCTCCGAGCCGAAGTACGGGAACGCCTCGCACGGTCTGCTCCGGTTCTCGCCGTACCGCACGGTGTCCCAGACGGAGTCGTCGATCGAGCAGGAGGCCACGATCCACCCCCAGCACGGTTGGCCGTTCACGCTCGAGACGCGGGTGCACCACGAACTCGTCGACGACGGCATCCGCGTGACCCACACGATCACGAACCGCTCGGGGAGCCGTGCACCGTTCGCCGTCGGGGCGCACCCGTACCTCCGCGCCGGCGACACCCCGCCCGAGGACCTCGTCGTCACGCTCGACGCAGCGACCGCGTTCTCGACGAACGAGCAGAAGGTGCCCGACGGGTCGTTCGACGTCACCGGGACCGACTCCGACCTCCGCGCCGGTCGTCGGGCGGGCGACTCGGACCTCGACACCGCGTACACGGACATCACCCCGGACGCGGAGGGCGTCCGCCGCACGACGGTGCACGGGCCGGAGGGCGACGGTGTCGAGCTCTGGCAGGACGAGTCGTTCCGGTACGTGCAGGTGTTCACGTCGCGGACCTTCCCGAGGGGCGAGGGCACCGGGCTCGCCGTGGCGGTCGAGCCGATGACCGCTCCCGCGAACGCGCTCAACTCGGGCGAGGGTCTGCGGTGGCTCGAGCCCGACGAGACCTGGACCGGGACCTGGGGCATCCGGCGCGTCTGGTCCTGACGCCCGGGCGCAGCGCTCCGACCGCGTCACGGGCCCGAGCCTCGCGGAGACGACGCAGCGCGATGGCCACCGCACACGACGAAGGCCGCCCCGGTCGGGGCGGCCTTCGTCGTGTGCGAGCGTGTCCGGTGGAGCGGTCAGCCGCGGCGCATGCGCAGTGCCTCGACCGCGAGTGCCTCGGTGCCGTAGCGGCCGACCTCGTGCGCCCACGCCGGGTCGTCGCCGCGCAGGGCGATGTACTCCGACCGCTGCCGGCAGACGTAGCCGAGGACGGTGGTGGCGGTCGCGATCTCGAGGAAGTCCTCGCGGATGTGGCGCGTGGTCACCTGTGCGTTGCGGCGCAGGGTGTCGAGCAGGAGCTGGTCGCTCATGGTGGTCCCGGTGGCCGTCGCGAGCTCGACGATGCGGCGCGCGCCGTCGGCGCTGGTGTGCGTGGCTTCGATGGGCTCGATCACGGTGTACCCCGTTCGTGTTGCAGTGGTGCTGTCTCGCAGGAGCCGTCGTTCGGATCCGCGAGCGACTCTATCGGCGGCAACCCAACAACCTGCTGAACGCGCACTGAACTGTGCAGTGCAACGCCCAAGAGTCAGCCGAGGAGGACTTGTACCCCGTCCGGACCGTCGCGCCCGCTCAGGCGCACTGCTGCCCGGCCGGCGCCGCCGCCATCGTGTCGAGCGCAGCGCCGATCCGGTCCGCGAGGTAGGCGTAGCCGGCGTCGTTGAGGTGCTCGCCGTCCTCCGCCGCGTAGCCCGGGCTGTTCGCCGACGTGAACCACCGGTCACCGAGGGCGTCGAGGTAGGGCACCCCCGCTGCTCGGGCGCCGGCGGAGACCATGTCGGAGATGCTGGCCGTGCTCTCGGCGCGGGGTTCCGGTGCGGACGGACCCACGGCGACCACCACGGCGTCCGGCCACTGCTCCTTCGCGAGGGTGAGGGTCGTCGTCACGGCCGACCGGAGCGTCGACGGAGCGGCGTCCCAGTCGTTCTGGCTGCCCTGCACGATGACGAGGTCCGGGTGCAGGGCGTGCTGCTTCGCGACCCGGGCCTCGTACGCGTACCGCGAGGTCCGCGGGCGGCCCGTGTTGACGTACCCGGTGCCCGGGATGCCGTCGATCTTCGCGTCCCAACCGCGGTCGGCCACGAGGTCCTGCGCCCAGCCGTGCTCGCCGTCCGACGACCCGCGGCCCGCCGTGTACGAGTCGCCGATGATCAGCACGTCCGAACCCGGCTCGATCGCTCGCGCGACGGCCGAGGGGGACGCCGACGGCCGGGCGACGGGCTGGCAGGCGTCGGACACCGACGGGAGCATCACCAGGAACCCGGAGACGCCGAGCGCCATCGCGCCGAACGCCAGCGCGGGCAGGGTTCGGCGGCGTCGTCTCGCGGGAGTCGGACCTGATCCGTCCGGCCATCCGCCGTCGGTTCGTCGGGCCACGACCGGAATTGTACCGGGGACGTGTCACCGGACCCTGGTCGCAGCGTTCAGGCGCGGGACGACCAGGCGGCGTGGTCGGCGCGCGTCGCCTCCGACACCCGCGTCGCCACGCGCTTCGCGAGCCGGTGCGCCGGGAGCTCGACGAGGCGGGAGAACACCATCGCCACGCCGAAGGCCACCGGCGGTCCGAGCACGACGACGATCCACCAGCCACCGCGCGGCACGACGTTGGCGATCGACACGAGGATCGGCTCGTGCACGAGGTACAGGCTGAAGGACAGCCGGCCGAGCCACCGCGGGACCGGGCCGAGCAGCAGGCGCTCGGCGGGGACCCACTTGCCCGCGAGGAGGACGAGCGTTCCGGCGCAGGCCAGCGTCACCGCTTGGTGCACACCGCCGTTCGGGATCCAGCCCGGGAACCACCACGAGCACGTCACGCCGAGGAGTGCGGCGACCAGGAGCACCCAGCCCCAGCCCTTCGGGACCTCGCGGATCTGCTCCCAGCCGGACGCCATCGCGGAGCCGAGCAGGAACATCGGCAGGTAGACCAACCACTCGACGTGGACGCGGTCACCGTAGGCGGAGAGGACGATCGCGATCAAGGCGACCGCCCACCACCAGCGGCGCGTGACGGCGGCGACGGAGACGTACAGCGGAAGGAGGATCGAGAACGCGACCTCCCACGTGAGCGACCAGAGCGGACTGTTCAGGAAGTTCGGGTCGACCACCGTGACGTCACCGAGCAGCCCGCGGAGGGTCAGGGGCTCGGCGTGCGCGTTCACCCACAGGGCCTGGTCGCCCTCCGACGTCCGTGGCACGAGGAGGAACAGGGCGAGCGCGAGCAGCACCGACGCGACGACCGGGAGGTACAGGCGGACGAGCCGGCTCGGGTAGTACCCGTTCCAGTCCTGCGTCCGCCGGAGGGACGGCAGGGTGAGCACGAAGCCGCTCAGCACGAAGAAGACGAAGACCGCCTCGGTGCCGGCCCATACGAGGTGCGCCGGGGAGTGGACGAGCCAGTCGACCCCGGACGGGACCGCGAGACCGTAGTTGCCCCGGGAGAACGCCGGGATCGTGAGGAACACGTGGTGGACGAGGACGACCGCTGCCGCGATCCCCCGGAGACCGTCGAGCGAGCCGATCCGACCCGCGGGACGATCGCGCATGGTCCGATCCTACGTCGATGCTGTACGGACGCCGAACCGAAGGTCTGTGGGCCGATCGGCGCTTGACATCTGGGGAGGCCCCGTGGGGCTCGTACCCACGACCCTCAGATGAAAGGGCGGAGTTCGGGACTGGTAGGCCCCGTGGGGCTCGAACCCACGACCCTCGGATTAAAAGTCCGGTGCTCTACCAACTGAGCTAGAGGCCCTCACCCGCAAGGCTAGCGGGTGAGGGCCTCCGGGGAGAACGAGCGGTGTCTAGCTGCGTCGTCCGGTCAGCATGCGCAGGAGCCACATGATCACCGCGACGACGAGCAGCACGATGCCGACCCACAGCAGGAACTTCAGGCTCGCGGCGAAACCGCCGACGAACAGCAGGATGACCGCGATCACGGCCAGGATGATCAGCAGGGCGTTCATGAGGTCCTCTCCTCGACGTCCGGGAGGGGTACCTCCCTGCCGCCAGAAGGTACGCCGCAGCGCGTGGTTGCGTTCTCGGCGAACGGGGGACGCCCGGCGTCGGTGGCCGCGCCTACACTGTCGCGGTGCCTCGCGATCACCATCGTCCCGTCCACTTCACCGATGCCGAGTTCGCTGCCATCCAGGGCGGTGAGGACCCGGCCGTGGTGAACCGTGTCGCGCACGAGACCGCGAACGCGCTGCTGCACCGGGTGCGCCAGGACCCGGACCCCGCCGTGGTCGAACGGCTCGTGACCTACACGGACGTGCACGGCATCGACGCGATCGCCGAGCTGTGGGCACGGGTCGGCGCGCACACCCTTCCCGGGGCGCTGTGGCGGATCTACCTCGTGCGCACCGTCATCCGGCAGTCCCCGGAGGAGGTCTCCTACCTCTTCGCGCGCGGGACGGAACGCATCGGCACGATCGACCAGGCCGTCGCCGGGGCCGAGCAGCCGACCGGACCGGCGGAGATCCTGACGCTCGCCGACCGCATCCTGCACGGGCTGTACACGGGTGACCTCGCGGTGGCCCTCGACCGTGGTGCGGCGTTCTGCCGGCTGACGGCGGCTGGTGCCACGGCGGTCGCGGACGAGTCGGACCTCACGGCGGATGCGCGCGCGAGCGAGCTGACCCGGCGGGCGCTGCGCCTCTCCGAGCTGGCTGCCGACCTGACGGAGGCGGCGGCGCTCTGGCGCCGCGACAGCCTCGACTGACGGCGCAGCCGACGCAGACGAAGCGCCGACGCAGACGACGCAGACGAAGCGCCGACGCAGACGAATCGCCGAACGGCGTGCGTCCCGCGCCCGACGCCCGCACCCTGGGCGACGCGACCGCCCACCGGACGCACGGCCTGGTACCCACCGGTGCCGCGCCTCCCGTCCGGATGTGGCGGACCCACAGACCACAGGTGAGCGGAACCGCCCCCGGACAGCGAAGAACCGGGCCGCAGAAGCGCCTCTCGGCGCGAGGCCGCTCGAAGCGGCGAATTTTGGAGCCCGGGGCTTGCTGCGGCCCGGCGACTCCGAGTCTACGAGACGACCCTGTGCGCCGACGACCGTGTTCTCGCTCGGAGGACACGCACGGACCCGGGCGTGCCCGATCCGGCTCGGTCGAGATTCCCTCCAATCCAGCAGGAGCAGGACACCGAATCATCACCGTGGCGAGATCCTCTTCCCGCCACGGCGAGGGTCGGTGCGACCCGGTCCGGTCCCTGCCGGTCAATTCCCTGCGGGTCACGCCGCCCTCGCCACAAAACGAAACACCGAACCTGACCTGCTGCACGACTCCTGGACGACTGCAGCTCCCCGTGCACCGAGAGGGGGAAACCTGCAATGCTGTCCATCGTGGAACGCGATACCGAGCGCTGGAGCGCTGCCGAAGCGGCTCGCCCATCGCCCGACGAGCTCCTCTCACGGGTGGCCGGCGGCGACCAGGCAGCCTTCTCCGACCTGTACGACGAACTGTCCGGCCGTGTGCTCGGCCTCGTGACCCGGCTCCTCAAGGACCGGGCGCAGTCCGAGGAGGTCACGCAGGAGGTCTTCCTCGAGGTCTGGCAGCAGGCCGCACGCTTCGACCGCGGTCGAGGCTCGGCCGCCAGCTGGGTCCTCACCATGGCGCACCGCCGAGCGGTCGACCGGGTCCGGGCATCGCAGTCGTCGCACGACCGTGACACCCGCATCGGGATCCGCGACTTCGAGGCTGGTTTCGACCAGGTCTCCGAGTCCGTGGAGATCCGCATCGAGCACGAGCGGGTCAGCCGAGCGCTGGCCAAGCTCACCGAGTTCCAACGCCAGGCGGTGCAGCTCGCGTACTACGGCGGCTACTCGCACAGCGAGATGGCCGCACACCTGGGGGTGCCGATCGGCACCGTCAAGACCCGTCTGCGTGACGGGATGATCCGACTCCGAGACGAGATGGGGGTGACCTCATGACCGAACGACACGACGACCCCTCTTCGCTGACCGGCTCGTACGCGCTGAACGCGCTGTCCGACGACGAGCGTGCCCTGGTGGAGGCTGCCCTCACGGCATCGCCCGAACTCCAGGCCGAGACCGACTCGCTGCGCGAGACCGCGCTCCAGCTGGCGTACTCGACCGACCCGATCGAGCCTCCGGCGTCGCTCAAGGCGTCGCTGCTGGCGCAGATCCAGACCACACCGCAGGCTGCGCCGCTGCGCTCGGCCTCCCCTGCCGTCCCCGACGCCGGCCTGGAGGCACGACCCGCCTCCGCCCCGTCCCCCGCCTCCGTCGCGGGGCCGGGTCCGGCCGAGACCGCGGCTCGCCGCCGCTGGTTCCAGCGTCCGGCAGCAGCGCTGTCCGCCGCGGCTGCCGTCGCGGTGGTGTTCCTCGGCGTCGGGCTCGGGATCGGCAACGGTTTCGTCCCCGGCGACCAGCCCGGCCCGGAGACGTCGCAGAGTTCGGGCGTGCTCGACAGCATCTACGCCGCGTCGGACTTCAAGCGGAGCACCACCCCGGTGCAGGGCGGCGGGACGGCCACGGTCGTCTGGTCGGCCGAGCTCGGCAAGTCCGCCGTGATCCTCGACGGGGTGGACCAGGCGCCGAAGGGCAAGGTCTACGAGCTCTGGTACATCGAGCCGAAGAACTCCGGCGGCGCGATCACGGCCGCCGGTCTCATGGAGCGCTCGTCGGACGGGGTGCACTCCGCCGTCCTCGAGGGCCGGTACAGCTCGGGCGTCACCGTGGGCATCACCGTCGAGCCCGAGGGCGGGTCGGAGCAGCCGACCACGACCCCGATCGCCGCGGTCTCCACGGAGGCGTAGCCGGGCGGGTTCGTCCGCGTCCTCGTCGCGACGCACTCGCGTCCCGCCGTCCCTGCCGCTGTCCGGCGACGCCGCCGCTGTCGTCCGACGACCACGCTGTCGTCCGACGACCACGCTGTCGTCCGACGACCACGCTGTCGTTGTCGTGGGCGTCCTCCGGTGACGGGCACACGCGACGCCGCCGCTGTCGTCCGACGACCGCACTGTCGTCCCCACACGACCGACCGGCCTGGCCCAGCACCGTCCCGCCCCGCCACCTGCCGGGCCGCCGGCCGCAGTGCGGGGGTGGGCCGCGCCTCCCGGCCGTCGCGCGATGCCCGCGACGCACGGAGACGGCCCCGCCGGACCGGAGTCCGACGGGGCCGTCGTGAGCACGTCAGTGGATCATCCGAAGCGGCCGGAGACGTAGTCCTCGGTGGCCTGCACCGACGGGTTCGAGAAGATCGTCGCGGTGTCGTCGTACTCGATGAGCTTGCCCGGGTGCCCCGTGCCGGCGATGTTGAAGAACGCCGTCCGGTCGCTCACCCGCGAGGCCTGCTGCATGTTGTGGGTCACGATGACGATCGTGTACTCCTTCTTCAGCTCCTCGATGAGGTCCTCGATCGCGAGCGTCGAGATCGGGTCGAGCGCCGAGCAAGGCTCGTCCATCAGGAGCACGTCGGGCTGCACGGCGATCGCACGCGCGATGCACAGGCGCTGCTGCTGACCGCCGGAGAGGCCCATGCCCGGCTTGTCGAGGCGGTCCTTGACCTCGTTCCACAGGTTGGCGCCCTGCAGTGAACGCTCGACGATGTCGTCCGACTCGGACTTCGAGATGCGCTTGTTGTTGAGCTTCACGCCCGCGAGCACGTTGTCCTTGATCGACATCGTGGGGAACGGGTTCGGCCGCTGGAACACCATGCCGACCTGACGGCGGACGAGCACCGGGTCGACGCCCGCGCCGTAGAGGTCGTCGCCGTCGACCTTGACCGAGCCCTCGACCCAGGCACCGGGGATGACCTCGTGCATGCGGTTGAGGGTGCGGAGGAAGGTCGACTTGCCGCAGCCGGACGGGCCGATGAAGGCGGTGACGGTGCGGGGCTCGATCGTCATGTCGACGCCCTCGACCGCCTTGAACTTCGAGTAGTAGACGTTGAGGCCGTCGACCTCGATGCGCTTGGACACAGTGGATTCCTTCGGGGCTTGCGGGGGAGTCGGTGCTCGCGGCTAGCGCGGGAGCTTGGGGGCGAAGAGGCGGGTGACGAAGCGCGCGAGCAGGTTGAGCGCCATCACGATGAGGATGAGCAGGAGTGCCGCCGTCCAGGCACGGTCGACGAACGGTACCGGGTTCGAACCCTGCTGCGAGTACTGCGTGTACGCGAACACCGGCAGCGTCATCATCGGGTTCTTGAAGAGGTCGTAGTTCATCGAGGCGGTGAAGCCGGCCGTGACGAGCAGCGGGGCCGTCTCGCCGATCACGCGGGCGATCGAGAGCATGACGCCCGTCGTGATGCCGGCGAGGGAGGTCGGCAGCACCACCTTGACGATGGTCAGCCACTTCGGGACGCCGAGTGCGTAGGAGGCCTCGCGGAGCTCCATCGGGACGATCTTCAGCACCTCTTCGGTGGAGCGCACGACGATCGGGATCATCAGCACGCTGAGCGCGATCGAGCCGACGAGACCGAAGCGGGCGCCCGGGCCGAGGAAGAGCGCGAACAGCGAGTACGCGAAGAGACCGGCCACGATCGACGGGATCCCCGTCATGACGTCCACGAAGAACGTGATGCCCTTCGCGAGCGCCCCCTTGCCGTACTCGACGAGGTAGATCGAGGTGAGCAGGCCGATCGGCACCGAGATGAGTGCCGCGAAGAGCGTGATCTCGAGCGTGCCGACGAGGGCGTGGACCGCGCCGCCGCCCTCCGAGATCACGCCGCGCATCGAGTACGAGAAGAACTGCGCGTCGAACCGGGCGAGCCCGTCGGCGATCACGGTCCAGAGGAGTGAGACCAGCGGCAGCACGGCGATCACGAACGCGGTCACCACGAGCGAGGTGACGAGCCGGTCGACGGCCTTGCGCCCGCCCTCGACGATGCGCGAGACGACGACGATCAGGACGTCGAACAGGACCGTGCCGAGGAACAGGGCCGCGACGACGTTGAAGTCCTTGACGGCACCGCCCGCGTTGAGCAGGGCGAAGACCGCGATCAGGGCGACCCAGGAGCCGATGAGCAGGAGCCACGGCACGGACTTGTGCAGCTTGCCGTTGGCGTACACGTTGCCGGCCATGCCGGTCTGACGGAGCGCGAGGGACATCGGGCGTTGCACCTCTCAGCTGACCCGCGCGCGGACGATGTAGCGCGCGAGCATGTTGATGACCAGGGTGATGACGAAGAGGATCAGGCCCGACGCGATGAGCGCGTTCAGGGCGGTGCCGGACGCCTCGGCGAACTGCAGGGCGATGTTCGCGGCGATGGTCGACGGGTTCAGCGAGGTCAGCATCTGGAACGTGACGTTCGTCGACACCGAGAGCACGAGGGCGATCGCCATCGTCTCACCGAGCGCGCGGCCGAGCCCGAGCATGATCGCGGAGACGATGCCCGACTTGGCGAACGGCAGGACCGACAGGCGGATCATCTCCCAGCGGGTCGCGCCGAGGGCCAACGCCGCCTCCTCGTTCAGCCGCGGGGCCTGCAGGAAGATCTCCCGCATGACGGCGGTCATGATCGGGATCGCCATCACCGCGAGCACGATCGACGCGGTGAGGATCGTGCGACCGGTGCCGGAGACCTGACCGGAGAACAGCGGGAACCAGCCGAGGTACTCGTTGAGGAAGCGGTAGAACGGCTTCACGAAGGGTGCCAGGACGACGATGCCCCAGAGGCCGTAGACCACCGACGGCACCGCGGCGAGCAGGTCGATGACGTACCCGAGCACCGGCGCGATGCGGCGCGGTGCGTAGTGCGAGATGAAGAGCGCGATCCCGAGCGAGAGCGGCACGGCGATCACGAGCGCGATGAGCGCGGACCAGACGGTGCCGAAGACGAGGGGCCCGACGTAGTCCCAGAAGTTGGTGGCGTCGTTCGGCAGCTCGCCGACCTTCGCGCTGAACGCCGGGATGCTCTGCCAGACGAGGAACGCCGCCACGAGGGCCAGCACGAGCAGGATGATGCCGCCGGCCACGACCGAGGCGGCGGAGAAGACCCGGTCGCCGACACGGACGACGGCCTTCGGCTTCGGGATCACGGTGGCCCCTTCACGGGCCGGTGCGGTCGTCATGGGACTCCTGTCGGAGAGGCATCCGAGCCGGGCTGCGGGCGCGGGCACGGGTGCGGGATCGGGGGAGGGAGGGGTGTCACGGACGTCGCCGTGACGGGCGAGTGCCCGGACGCCGGTCAGGTGTGGGTGGGACCGGCGTCCGGGCGCTCAGGGGCGTTACTTGATGGAGGCGACGGCCTTCGCAGCCTTCTCCGACAGGTCGCTCGAGAGGGCGGCCGACTTGGCCTCCTTCGCGGCGGCCTGCTGCGCGTCCTGCGACACGACGTAGTCGAGGTAGCCCTTCACGAGCTCGCCCTTGGACGAGTCCTTGTACTCCTGGCACGCGATGGCGTAGGAGACGAGCACCAGCGGCCAGGCGTTCTCGGCGGTGTCCTTGCGGTCGATGTCGATCGCGAGGTCGTTGTCCGAGCGGCCCGAGACCTGCTTCGAGTCGGCCACGACCTGCGCGGCACCGTCAGCCGAGATCTCGGTGGCCTTGTCGCCGACCATGAGCTTCGCCTTGTCGAGCGAGCCCGCGCCCGAGTCGTCGATGTAGGTGATCGCGTTCGAGGCGCTGGCCATCGCGGACGCGACGCCCGAGGTGCCCTTGGCCGAGTCGCCGACCTGGAACGGGTAGGTCTGGCTCGGCTCCTTGCCCCACACGTCGCCGGCGTTCGCGTCGACGTACTGCGAGAAGTTGAACGTGGTGCCCGAGTCGTCCGAGCGGTGGATCACCGTGATGTTGGCGTCCGGCAGGTCGACACCGCTGTTGAGCGACTTGATCTCCGAGTCGTTCCACTTGGTGATCTTGCCGGAGAAGATGCCCGCGATGGTCTTCGCGTCGAGGGTGAGGTCCGAGACCCCGTTGACCTTGTACGCGATCGCGATCGGGGAGATGTAGACCGGGATGTCGATGGCCTTCGAGTCCGCGGCGCAGTTCGCGAACGAGCCCGAGAGCTCCTCGTCGGAGAGCGCGGCGTCGGAGCCGGCGAAGTCCGCGGCGCCCGAGATGAAGTTCTTGCGGCCTGCGCCCGAGCCGTCGGGCGAGTAGTTGACCGTGACGCCGGAGGCCTTGTCCTGGAAGCCGGCGGCCCACGCGGCCTCGGCGGTGGCCTGGGCGGACGAGCCCGAACCGGTGAGCGTGCCCGAGAGCTTCGAGTAGTCCGTGCCCGAGGCAGACGTCGCGGACGCGCTGGAGCCGTTGCCCGCGTCCTCGTTCGCTGCGCAGGAGGAGAGCACGACCGCGCCGGCGATCGCGATCGCCGCGACCGTGCCGATTCGCTTGATGTTCACAGGGGTCCCTTCGGGATGTTCGGTGCAGTTCGGGATGTCAGTGCAGGTTGGGGCCGCTGCTGGTCCCGCGGGCCGGTGCTGACCCGGGAGCGACTGTAGGGACGCGAGGTGACCCGGGAGGTGCCCTCGGGTGAACGGGAGGTGAACGAGGACTTGCCCCGGCCGCGGCGCGCGGACACGCGGCCGGCGCAGGTGCAGGATCGGGTCGTCGTGCGTCGCGGGATGGATGCGCCCGCATCGGTCTGGAGGCGCGGATCACCGCCGCCACGGTGCGCACGGCTCCGGGTGGTCGCCACGCGGGGCACGCCGCCGGCGGCGCTGCGGCGCGCGGTGCGCGCGGGACGCCTCCGACTGCGCGGAGCGCGGGGCG